>NZ_JCAIUN010000001.1:0-1237386 GCF_059445525.1 Williamsia sp. Y712 | reverse complement strand
GGGCAAAAAGTGAGAGAAACTTCACATGGAACGTGGTCGCGGCCGCTGTTTTTGGCGAAATACAACGCCAAGTCGGCGGCCGCTGCCGTTTTCGATGCAACGCGACGGCGTCCAATCCCCGTTACAGCTGCAATTTTTGGGGGTTACCAGACAAAAATGGGGCGATTTCGAGGGCAATACCCCTCGCAGCCTGAAACCCACTTGCCCGGTACTGGCACCATAAGGACGTGAGCAGACCACACGTTTCGCATGTTTACCGCGACCTGAAACCACTCGAACAATCGGCAAAGCTTCGCAATGTCGCCTACGAGATCCGCGGACCCGTCACCGCCCACGCGGCCCGCCTCGAGGCGGAGGGTCATCGGATCCTCAAATTGAACATCGGCAATCCTGCCCAGTTCGGCTTCGAGGCCCCTGACGTCATCATGCGCGACATGATCCACGCTCTCCCCTACTCGCAGGGCTACAGCGACTCGCTGGGCGTCCTGTCGGCCCGCAGGGCCGTGGTGACGCGATACGAGCTCCTACCCGACTTCCCCTACTTCGACGTCGACGACGTGATCCTGGGCAACGGCGTGTCCGAGCTGATCACCATGACCATGCAGGCGCTGCTCGATGACGGCGACGAAGTCCTGATCCCCTCGCCGGACTATCCGCTGTGGACCGCGATGACAGCGTTGTCCGGCGGCAAGGCCGTGCACTACGCGTGCGACGAGGACAACGGCTGGAACCCGAATATCGCCGACATCGAAGCGAAGATCACCCCGCGCACCAAGGCACTGCTGGTGATCAACCCGAACAACCCCACGGGCGCGGTCTACTCGCGCGAGGTCCTCACCGAGATCGTCGAGTTGGCGCGCAAGCATTCCTTGCTGATCCTCGCCGACGAGATCTACGACAAGATCCTCTACGACGAGGCCAAACACATCAATATCGCCTCGCTCGCGCCGGACCTGCTCTGCCTCACCTTCAACGGGCTGTCCAAGGCGTACCGCGTCTGCGGTTACCGCGCCGGCTGGGTCGCCATCACCGGGCCCAAAGATCACGCCAAGGGTTTCGTCGACGGCATGAAGATGCTCGCATCGACTCGCCTCTGTGCAAATGTGCCCGGCCAGCACGCAATTCAGGTGGCGCTCGGCGGCTACCAGAGCATCGATGCCCTCGTCCTTCCCGGCGGACGCCTACTCGAACAGCGCAACATCACCTGGGAGAAGCTCAACGAGATCCCCGGTATCAGCTGTGTGAAGCCGATGGGCGCGCTGTACGCCTTCCCCAGGATCGATCCCGAGGTGCACGAGATCCACGACGACGAGAAGTTCGTCACGGACCTTCTCCTGCGCGAGAAGATCCTGGTTGTCCAAGGAACGGGCTTCAACTGGCCCAGACCGGACCACTTCCGGGTCGTCACGCTGCCCTGGTCCCGCGATCTCTCCGACGCCATCGACCGCCTCGGCAACTTCCTGGCGAGCTACAAGCAGTAGTCGGTGATCGAGTCTGCAGTTGTGAAGGCATCGCCGGAGAAGAGTCCTTCACAACTGCAGACCCGATGCCTCACATAAGGCCTCGCGGACCTCGATCAGTAATGTTCACCGTCGTACTCGACCGCGACCTTCCACTTACGCCGGCCCATGTCGAGACGGATGTATGCGCGGCCGCACTCATCGACGATCTCGATCTGAGTCTCGGGCATCGGTAGCCCAAACCTGATGAGCAACAATCTAGTTCGGGTCTCGGTCGGCGACTCCGCCCCACCGTCGACCAGCGCCAGCACTTCATGCAACTGGCGCAGTCCGCGAGCGCCACGATGCGACCATCCACCTGGCAGACCTCGTCGTCGAACAGTCGCTCCTCAGTAACGACGATCCCGGAAACAGCGCGCCGCGCAGGGCGATTGAGGTCCACCGGGTGCCTTCGTCGACCCACTTGCTGCCATGAAGCGCAGGAGCCGCGAACCCGGCCACAGTGACCGGCAAACCGGACCACACCACAGCTGCTTCGGTGCGCACGCGCAAGCTGATCGCGCGACCGCGCCGTACGTACACCCCGCGATAGACCGCCACGAAATCTTTGCGGAGCTCATGTGTGGTCAGAAAGCCCGCGCGCAACAGCGTTCCTCAGCCGAGAAGATCTCTTCACAACTGCAGTTTCGACGAGATGCCCAGGTCAGGCCCCTTGATTTATATGTGACTGCTGGTAACGTCTAATGCATCACGGCGAACTCAAAGGGGAGTTGATGACCGCTATCGATAGCGAACGGTCCGCACCACCGGTCGTATGGCGCCGACGGACGGTTGTCCGCGACGGGGTCCGACTGGCGGTTTTCGAGTTGGGGGAACCCGCGGCCGACCGTCCCACCGTTGTCCTGGTGCACGGATGGCCCGACACCCATCTCCTCTGGACATTGGTCGCGGCAGACCTGGAATCGCGCTATCACGTGGTCGCCTACGACACCCGCGGTTACGGCGAGAGCGACCGGCCGCAGGGCGATGCACCGTATCGGCTGCCTGAACTCGCTGCCGACCTGTTCGCGGTCATCGACGCGGTGAGCCCGGATCGTCCCGTTCATGTCGTTGCCCACGACTGGGGTTCGGTACAGACCTGGGAGGCCGTCACCACGCCCGATGCCGAAACGCGCATCGCGTCGTTCGTCTCGGTGTCCGGCCCCAATCTCGACCACCTGGGTCTGTGGACCCGTGAACGCCTGAGCCGACCCACGCCGAAGTCGTTGGGCCAGGCCCTGTCTCAGGCCGTCTCCTCTGCCTACACGGTGGTCTTCCAGTTGCCTGTGGTACCGAATGTCCTGTTCGGCATCGGCTTACACGCTCCGGTCTGGCATCGATTCCTCACCGAAATCGAGGGAACCGACCCCAAGAACATGACCCTGGCGCCCACATTCCGCGCCGACGCAGTGTCTGGCCTGCGCTACTACCGCGCCAACATCCGCCATCGGATCACCAACCCCGACCCACGCAGTACCAGGGTTCCCGTCTTCGAGGTGGTCAACACCCGCGATGTGGCTCTGCGCAGCGCGATCTTCACCAATACGTACAAGTTCACAGATCGACTGTGGCGCAAAGACACTCCTACCGGACATTGGCTGCCCTACACCAACCCCGGATACCTGGCCGACATCGCAACCCAGTTCATCGAGTCGATACGAGGAGACGATATGTCACCGACCATCGCGCGTGCCCGCCAGAACGGTGAGCATCGATCGCTGAACGGCAAACTCGCAGTGATCACCGGAGCCGGCAGCGGCATCGGACGCGAGACCGCCTACCTGCTCTGCGAGAACGGGGCCGAAGTGGTGCTGGCCGACATTGATCTCGATGCTGCCAAAGAGACCGCCGCGGAGATCACCGCCACCGGCGGCACCGCACATGCCTACGCACTCGACGTGGCCGATACGAGCGCGTTCACCGAGTTCGGTGAGCAAATCACCAAAACACACGGTGTCGCGGACGTGATGGTCAACAACGCCGGAATCGGTTTGGCCGGGCACGTTCTCGACGCCACCGACGAACAGATCCGGCGCCTCGTCGACATCAACCTGATGGGTGTCATCACCGGTAGCCGGGTGTTCGGCCGCAAGATGGTCGAACGCGGCCTCGGCGGGCACATCGTGAACCTCGCTTCGGCCGCCGCGTTCATGCCGCAGCAAGGTCTGGGCGGCTATGCCGCCACCAAGTCCGGCGTCTTGATGTTCTCCGAATCGCTGCGTGCCGAGCTTGCCGAGCACCGCATCGGCGTATCGGCAATCTGTCCCGGCATCGTCGACACCAACATCGTTTCCGCCACCGAGTTCGCCGGTGTGACCGAAGATGCCGAAAAGCGGTTGCAGGACAAGATGAGTGGACGTTACAAACGACGCGGCTTCACCCCTGATCGGGTGGCCACCGCGATCCTCCGGGCCATCACCGACAACAAGGCCGTGGTTCCGGTGACCATCGAAGCAAAGATCGGTTACCGCATCTACCGCTTTGTTCCCGCCCTGTCGCGCCGGATGGCCCGCACCAAACTCTTTTAGCGCCAGCACTTCGGGAGGACCAGATGTACAACTTCGATCCGGGACCAGTCGAACTCCACGCCCGCAATGTCGAGTTCGATTGGAAAGACACACCTCTGCACTGGATTCCGGACCACCCGGTCCCCTCCAATGTGGTCAGCATGCTCAACCTGTTGCTCCCCGAGGGGGAACGCTGGTTCGTCCAGACGTACAACGAGGCCGTGCCGCTGGTGAAGGACGAAGAACTCGCAGCGGCCATGCGCGGATTCATCGGCCAAGAGGCGATGCACGCCGAAACCCACGACCGCGTGCTGTGGGAGTTCATGGAAGCGCGCGGCTTCGATCCAACACCCTTCCAAAGGCAGATGGAATGGGTGTTCCGCAAGGTACTCGGGCCATCGCAGCATCCGGATGCCGAAGTGCGGCACAAACATCTGGTCGAGCGCCTCTGGTTGATCGCGGCCATCGAGCACTACACGGCCATCCTGGGCGATTTCTCCCTCAACAACACCTGGACCGAGTACAACGCCGACCCGGCGATGGCGGATCTGTTCCGTTGGCACGGCGCCGAAGAGGTGGAACACCGCGAGGTCGCCCACGACGTGGCCACGTACTTCGGTGACAGCTATCTCAAGCGCGGCCGGGCAATGCTTGCCGTACTACCTGCTCTGTTGTTCGTGATCCATCGCGGCACCCGATTCCTGTCCGTCAATGATCCGACCGGCAAGATCGGCTACCGAAAGACGATGCTCGGATACTTCCGGGGAGCCCGCAAGGGACTGCTACCCACGGTGCGATCGATCGTCTTCGCCACCTTCACCTACTTCAAACCGTCGTTCCGGCCGACCCAGGTCGGATCCACAGCGCAGGCCGTCGCCTATCTAGCGTCGTCGCCGGCAGCAAGGGCTGCGCACAAGTGAATCAGCGTCGCCTCGAGCACACCACCACGATGACCGCCGCGCCCCCACATCTGCGGGGCCGGTATCAGCACGATCCCGCGATGCGGGTTGCCAGCGCCATCGGCAAGGTCTGGTTTCCGTTGTGGGGCAGGTTCACTCACCTGAACATTCCCGATCAGACCGGTCGCGTCACCACGCTCGAAGTCGTCGGTCGCGAGGTGGTCGCGCATGACAACAATGTGGTCGCGTTGACCATGGCCGCACCCGATGGCGGTGAACTGACGCCCTGGTATGCCGGGGCACATCTGGACCTGTTGTTGCCGTCTGGCCGAATGCGGGAGTACTCGCTGTGTGGAGACCCGGCCGACCGCCACCGGTATCGCATCGCGGTCCGGCGGATCCCGGAGGGCGGTGGCGGATCGATCGAGGTCCACGACACCCTCGGTGTGGGATCCTCGGTCCGGATCAAGGGTCCGCGCAACGCATTTCCGCTTGCTGCACCTGGCCATGGCTCACCGGCCAAGAAACTGCGGTTCGTCGCAGGCGGCATCGGGATCACACCGATTCTGCCCATGCTCGGCGCGGCGCAACGTCTCGGACTGGATTGGTCGATGGTCTACACCGGCCGCAGTGCCGATTCGCTACCGTTCCTCGCAGAACTCGCCGACTACGGCGACAAGGTCACGATCCGCACCGACGACCGGCACGGACTACCCAGCGCCGCAGACCTGTTGGGGCCGATCCCGGCCGGGACCGCCGTGTACTGCTGCGGCCCACCACCGATGCTCAACTCGATCCGCAAGGAATTGCTCGGACGTGGCGACGTAGAACTCCACTTCGAGCGGTTCAGTCCGCCACCGGTGGACAATGGGAGGCCGTTCACGGTCAGTCTCAACTCGATTGAACAGCAGATCCCGGTCAGCGCAACAGAATCCGCCCTGGCCGCGATCCGCCGCGAGCTGCCATCCGTTCCCTATTCATGCCAGCAGGGCTTCTGCGGAACCTGCAAGGTCCGGGTACTCGCGGGCGAGGTGGATCACCGCGACAACATCCTCACCGAACCCGAACGTGAAGCCGGCGTGATGCTCACCTGCGTATCCCGCGCCGCAGGCGACCATCTCCGCCTCGACCTCTAGTCTTCAACCATCCAGCCCAGGAGGCTCTCATGGCGTCAGCCGACACCCCGCAACGTGATCACTCCGCTGCACCTGACCACACCGTCGCGATCATCGGCGCCGGGTTCGGTGGGCTGGCCGCCGGAATCAAGTTGCAGGAACGCGGTATCGACGATTACATCATCTTCGACCGCAACGACGATGTCGGCGGCACCTGGCTCGCCAATCAGTATCCCGGCGTCGAGGTCGACATTCCCTCGGTCACCTATTCATACAAGTTCGCGCTGAACCCTGACTGGTCGCAGGTCTTCGCCCCCGGATCAGAGCTCTTGCAGTATGCGCGCGACATCGCCGAGCGTTACGGTATCCGCAGGCACATCCGTTTCGGGACGCCGGTCACGGCAGCCGACTTCGATGAGGCCACCGACCTGTGGACCATCACCACCGCCTCCGGCGACACCGTCACCGCGCGGTTCCTGATCTCCTGCCACGGCGCACTGTCGACACCCGCCACCCCGGATCTTCCTGGCCTGGAGAACTTCTCGGGCAAGGTTCTGCGGTCTGCATCGTGGGACCACGATTACGACCTGACCGGAAAGAAGGTCGGAATCATCGGCACCGGCGCCACCGGGATCCAGATCATCCCCACCATCGCGCCGCAGGTGCAGCATCTGACCGTGTTGCAACGCACCGCGATCTGGGTCCTTCCCAAGCCCAATGCACCCATCCCCGGATTCCTCCGCAACATCTACCGACGAGTCCCCAAACTCCAACTGTTGCCGCGTTTTCTGATCGACACCACATTCGAGATCTCGGAGACGATCGGCGTCGTCTACAACAAACAGCTACCGGCCATCACCCGTGGCGTGGAGAAGTTGTGTCAACGGCATCTGCGCGGCCAGGTGAAAGACAAGCGTCTGCGCGAGCAACTCACCCCGCACTATGGCTACGCGTGCAAACGTCCGTCCTTCTCCAACGACTACTTTCCCACGTTCAACCGGGACAACGTCGATCTTGAAACCGCGTCGATCGACCGGATCACCGGTACGGGAATCGAATTCACCGACGGTCGCACCCTCGACATCGACACACTGATCCTGGCAACCGGCTTCAAGATCTTCGACCTGCCCTATCAGATCACCGGGGTCGGCAACCAAGACCTCTCCAAGACATGGGATTCCGAGCGGATGCATGCCTACGAGGGCATCGCCGTTCCGGGCTTTCCGAATCTGTTCCTTGCGCCGGGACCGTACGGTGTCATCGGTTTCTCGTGGTTCGACACCATCGATCTGTGTGTCACCCACGCGGTGCAGGTGGTGGCCAAGGCCGTGCAGTCGGGTTCGTCGCGGGTCAGTGCCACCGACGAGCAGACCACCGAGTTTGTGGAGAAGATGCGCAAAAAGGTGCGCAGCACGGTCTTTGCAAGTCCGCGCTGCGCCGGGTCGAATACGTATTACATCAACGCCCAGGGCGATTCGCCCTACCTTCGACCGACCTCCCGAATCGAGTCGGCACTCTCACTCCGCAAGGCCCTCAAAGAGGGTTACGAATACTCGGCCTGACGTTCAACGGGATGTCACAATCTCAGACGCCGCATCCTCTTCCACGCTCTCGGCCACAACGGCGTCGCCGAGTTGCTTGCCCCGCAGCGTGAACCATGCGATCGGCGCTGCCAGTCCGGCGGCGGCTATCGCTGCGATGACAGATGTGTGGAGCCCGTCGACAAATGCGTCCTGAATTGTCACCAGGATCTGCTGACCCGACGGGCCGCCGATGTCCGAGGCCATCTGGACGCCGGCCATCACCGAGTTCTGCGCTGCATCAACAGCTTCCGGTGGTAGACCAACATTGTCGAGTTGGGTTCCGATCTCGGCGGTGTACATCGAGGTGAGGATTGAACCGAGGACTGCCACGCCCAGCGTTCCGCCGATCTCCCGGGTCACGTCGTTGACCGCCGATCCGGCGCCGGTCTGTTCCGCGGACAGAGAATTGGTGATGATGTTGGTCGCCGGGCCCTGAACAAGTGCGAGCCCCATCGCCATCAAACTCATCGACCAGATGATCAGCCCCCAGTACGAAGCCTCCCGTCCGGCAAGCAGGACCAATGCAAATCCGCAGGCCATCGTCGCCGACCCGAGGGCGGCGACCCGGCCGGGTCCCAGACGCCGGGCCAGAATCATTGCCAGCGGCGAGAACACCGCCATCACCACCGCAAACGGGAGCGTGTGAAGGCCTGCCGACAGCGGGCCATATCCCTTGACCGCCTGGAAGTACTGGGTGATCAGGAAGATGAATCCGAACAGACTGAAGAACGCGACCGCGATCAACCCGGAAGCAACAGAGAAGTGCCTGTTGGCAAAGAGCCGAACATTGAGGATCGGATGCGCCGCGCGTAGTTCCCGCAGCACGAAGAGCGTGAGAATGACTGCCGCACCGATGAATCCGACAATCGTCGTAACTGATCCCCAGCCGTGGTTCGGTCCTTCGATGACGGTGTACACCAGCAGCGAGATACCGACGATGGACGCGATCGCACCGATTGCATCGAAGGGACCCGGCTGCGCCTTGCCGCCGCTCGGCACCACGAGCGCGACACCGATGAGTACCGCTGCCGCGATCGGCAGATTGACCCAGAAGACCGACGACCAGGAGTAGTGCTCGAGCAGCCAGCCACCGAGGACCGGCCCGATGGCCACCGCGATACCGGATGTACCGGCCCAGATGCCGACGGCGATCGCGCGCTCCTTGAGGTCGGGGAACAGCCCGATCAGCAGCGACAACGTCGCCGGGAACACCATCGCGGCAAACAGTCCGAGGCCGGCCCGGGTGGCGATGAGTTGCCCCAGCGTCTGCGATTCGGCGGCAACCACCGAGACCGCCGCAAAGCCCAGGACACCGATCACCAGCAATCTGCGACGACCGAAGCGATCTGCAAAGTGGCCGGCCGTCAGGAGCAGTCCCGCGAAGGTCAACGTGTACGCATCGACGACCCACTGCAGACCTGAGTTGTCGGCGGAGAGGTCACGGCTGATGGTCGGCAGTGCCACGTTGACGATCGTATTGTCGATCATCACCAACAGGACCGCGCCACAGAGGGCGACAAGTGCCCACCAGCGCTTATCGGTTGCCGGCGAGGTCGCCGGCGCAACCAGGGGTCGGTCACTCATCGAAGGCTCCTCGAGTAGAAGGTCGATCTATTGTTGTAGGACATTGTTCTAGTCAAGAAGAACACTGTGCTACAACGGAGTCAAGAGTTTCCCAGAATCTCTGTGAAAGGATTGACGTCGTGGCTGTCAGATCATCGGGGCCGGCAACAAGAACTCCGGCCGGTGACGTGCGCGGATTGCTCTTGGCCGCCGCGCTGCGCGTTCTGGACGAACACGGCGAAAAAGGTCTGACGGTTCGGGCAGTGGCGACCGAGGCCGGAGTGGCACCGATGGGTGTCTACAACCATTTCGATGGCAAAGCCGGCCTGCTGACCGCAGTGGTCACGGAAGGATTCGTGCGTCTACGCGCAATGGTCGGCGGTGTGGCCGATTCCGACCCGCGAGCCCGGCTCAGAGGTTCTGGCGTGGCGTACCGCGAGTTCGCCCTACAGTCGCCCACCCTGTACCGCCTGATGTTCTCCGGCCAGTGCAAGCCGGAAGGTGACCTGGCGGAGACCGCCCTGTACGCGCTGACCGAGATCATTCGGCACGGACAGGCCGCCGGAACGATTCGAGCGGGCGATCCGATGATCCTGACACTGCAGATCTGGGCCTGCGTGCACGGCGCCGTCAGCCTCGAACTCGACAGCCGCGAGTTCGACGGCGGCGGACCTCCCGGTACCAATTCGCACTGGCCCCTCGTTTACGAGCAGACCCTTGATCTGATCAGCCGGGGCGTCGCGCCCTGACTCATCGAACCGAACCCTCAGGGCAAGATGATCGGGGGCTGCCCGGGGATCGGGTTCGGGATCGTGTTCTGCCGCGGCCGTGGTGGCGTGACGCGCCGCGTGGTCGGTGGCGGCGGCGGTGGCGTGGTGTAGACGACGATCGGGGCGAGCGCGGCCTTGGTGTTGATCGGCGGGATCGCGGGCGTCGACGGGGCGGACGACGACGCCGACGTGGAAGCCGGCGCCCTCGTGGTGGTCGTGGTGCTATCACTCGTGGCCGGTGCCGTCAGATAGCGCTGTGACTCCAGGCCGGTGGTGTCCTCCCGCCACGGTCCGACAGCGGCAGTGATTCCGCCGGTCACGATCACCGCAGCGATCGTCGCAGCGCCTGCCATCACAAATCGGTTCTGTTTGCGTCGGCGCTCGGCAGCCCGCGCATCGAACACCGGGGCGGGCTCCGTGATCGGTCCGGGAAACGGTTCTGGCAGCGGGTCCGGGAGCGGGTCGGTGATCGCCCCGGACTCCGGTGGCTGCACCGGCATCGGCGCCGGTTCGGTGCGTGTCTTCGGAACGTAGGCCGGCGTGGGTGCCCGGTTGGGGGTCAACGCCGGAACACCGTCGAGGTTGCCTGCCCCCGAATGCGAATGCTTACCCTCGCGGGTCTGTGTCGGCCTCGTACCTACCGTCAGCACCGGCAACTGGCCATCGAAGGCCTGCGACATCGCACCGAGCAGTCCCGGCCATTCGACGTGGGACATCACAACCACTGCACAGATCTGACTCGGAGAGGCCAGAGACACCGCCCGGGCCACGCTGACAGCCCGAACCGCAGCCGGGTGCAATGCCTCTTCGACATCTGCCCTGGTGACCCGGAGCAGGCCGACCTCCTGCTCGCCCATCACAAAGGTGGCCTCGGCGATTCCGAGCATCGTCCTGGCCTGCGACATCAGCCCGATCAGCTCGCGGGCCCACTCGGGCTTTGCAGGCAACTTCGTTTTGCCGGTGCGCACCAGGTGGTCGGCAATCGCGCGATCGAAAGATGCAGAGTCAAGGGTGTTGTCGTTGAGTTCGATGATTCGTTGGCCGGTTTCGGTATTCACAGCCGCCCCGCGCAAACCGCCGTCGTCGACCTCTACCAGCACAAAGGCCGGCCCAAGGGCACCAAGAGTGGCTGTGAGCAGCTCTCGGATATCCGCGAGCGCTGCTGCGTCGAGCCAGACCACCCGGCCCGGTGCCAGCGCCTCTCCCGGATCGTGATCCACCACTGCCCCCCGCCGTGACCGACTCACATTTGCGTACGTTGTCGGTCGCCATTCTGCCCGAGCCATCGGCACTGTCGCCTTCGGGACCTTCGCCGCGACCAAATCTGATGATATCTGTAGTCAGATCAGCCGACGGCATCCTGCCGTGCGAACTCAAGTCGCCGAACCAGGAAACATTGTTGCATTTGAAGCCGGCATCGGTCGGCTATCTCGTTCATCAGCCCGACTTCGCGCCTCTCATGCTCGACTGTGCCATTTGCGAACGTTCCGTTCAGCTCCGCTAGAATCAACCCTCGACCTGTCGTGAACGAATCCGAAATGCAGCTCGATCGAAAGCGGCCTGATGACCGAGTACCGGATCGACGACCTGGCGCGAGCCGCGGGAACCACCACCCGCAATGTCCGCGGGTACCAGGATCGAGGTCTGCTCCCCCGGCCCACCCGGCGTGGTCGCATCGCGATCTACTCCGACAGTCATCTGGCCCGGTTGAAGGTGATCAATGACCTTTTGCACCGCGGGTTCACCATCCGGCACATCGGCGACTTCCTGCACGGGATGCAACGCGGCGACGATCTTGCCGATGTCCTCGGTCTTCGCGAGGTGGTCACCGAGCCGTGGTCGAAGGCGCACACCGAGGCGATCTCCGCTGAAGGCCTCAAAACATTGCTCAACTCCGGCAACCCAACTCACTACGACAAGCTGATCGAATACGGGCTCATCGAGCGCACCGATGACGGCTATACCCTGCTCGACCGCGAAACGGTGCGAGCGTTCGGCAGACTCACCAAGCTCGGGCTGTCCCTGTCGATGCTCCTCGATGTGCACGGCCAGGTGGAGGCGGACATGGCCCAGGTCGCATCCACTCTGATCTCGGCCGGACGCACGGTCATGGCCAAGGAACACGGCGACGGATGGATTCCGAACACCGATTCCGAATCCGAGTGGGCCGCAGAGTTGATCCGCGAAATGCGCCAGGCCGGAACGATTTCCGCGCACAATGCACTCGACCGCGCACTGGACCGCGATCTGGCCGAACAACTCGACGACTACCTCGGGCACAAAGAGCCCGAATAGCCCGCTACGGGCGCGGCCCTGCCAATGCGGGACGCCGCGACGCGGTGGGTTGATCTCGGACGGGGCCGCCAAGGCTCGAGTACATCCAGCCGGCCCGACGCCACGCACCGGCGTCCAGGCATCGTCGGCCGTCGATCACGTTCATCTTGCGGACGAGCGGTGTCAGCGCTTCGGGGTCCATGTGGACGAACTCGGTCCACTCGGTCAGTACCAGTACCGCATCGGCCTGCAGACATGCATCCTGCGCAGAGCTTGCGTAGGTGAGTGTCGGAAAGACTTTGCGGGAGTTGTCCATTGCCTTCGGGTCGAAAACGCTGACCGTTGCCCCTTTCAATTGGAGCTGTCCGGCGACGTTGAGTGCAGGCGAGTCACGAACATCGTCGCTCTCCGGCTTGAAGGCCGCACCCAGAACGGCAATGTTCTTGCCCAGCAGAGTGTTACCGCAGATCTTCGTGGTCAGGTCGACCATCGCGGTACGGCGGCGCATGTTGATGGAGTCGACCTCACGCAGGAACGTCAAGGCCTGATCAGCACCGAGTTCACCGGCACGCGCCATGAATGCACGGATGTCCTTGGGCAGGCATCCACCACCAAATCCCAGGCCCGCATTGAGAAATCGGCGTCCGATGCGATCATCGAACCCGATCGCATCGGCCAGCATCGTCACGTCGGCACCGCTGGCCTCACATACTTCACTGATGGCGTTGATGAACGAGATCTTGGTTGCCAGAAAGGCATTCGCCGAAACCTTGACCAGCTCGGCGGTCGCGAGGTCGGTGACCAGCAGCGGGGTTCCGGCGGCCAGGATCGTGCGGTAGAGCTCGCGCACCTTCACTTCGACAGCACCGGCTTCTGCGGTACCCGCGGCATCGTCGGCGTCGACCCCCAACACGATCCGGTCCGGACGCAGAGTGTCGTCGACGGCATGGCCTTCCCGAAGGAACTCCGGATTCCAGGCAATCGTGATCGTGGCGCCGCTGTTGATTTCGGCGCCGCTGCCCGCCGCACTCTGCGCGCGACGCTTCAGTTCTTCCGAGGTGCCCACGGGAACGGTCGATTTGCCGATGATGAGGTGCTCACCGTGCAACCGCGGCACCAATTCGTCGATCACGGCGTACACGTGGCGCAGGTCCGCCGCGTATTCGCCCTTCATCTGCGGGGTGCCGACGCCCAGGAAGTGAACGTCGGCAAAGGCCGCCGCCCTGTCGTAGTCGGTGGTGAACTGCAGGCGCCCGGCGGCGAGGTTGCGCCGCAGCACATCCGATAGCCCTGGCTCGTAGAACGGGAGGTCACCGTTCTGCAATCCGGCGACCTTGGCCGCATCGACGTCGACGCCGAGCACGTCATGCCCGAGTTCCGCCAGACACGCAGCGTGGGTGGCTCCGAGGTAGCCGCATCCAAATACCGTGACGTTCATACCCCTGTGGGTACTGAACGCGGTTGGCCATCAGGCATCGATCAGGTGGCGTGTCGGCCACCGTCAGCGGAACCCTCAGTCGTTCTGCTTCTGGGGGAAGTTCAGGTAGGCCTTGGACGGTGTCGGACCGCGTTGTCCCTGGTACTTGGATCCGGCCGCGGCGCTGCCGTACGGCGATTCCGCCGGACTGGACAGCTTGATCAGGCACAGCTGCCCGATCTTCATGCCCGGCCACAGCGTGATCGGCAGGTTTGCCACGTTCGAGAGCTCCAGCGTGATGTGTCCGGTGAAGCCGGGGTCGATGAAACCCGCGGTCGAATGGGTCAGCAGGCCCAGGCGACCCAGCGACGACTTGCCTTCGAGGCGGCCGGCGAGGTCGTCGGGCAGGGTGCAGACCTCGAGCGTCGACCCGAGGACGAACTCGCCGGGGTGCAGAACAAACGGCTCACCCTCGGTTCGCTCGATCAGGGTTGTCAGCTCGTCCTGCCGTTGAGCAGGGTCGATGTGGGTATAACGGGTGTTGTTGAAGACCCGGAAAAGACCATCGAGCCGGACGTCGATGCTGGACGGCTGGACCAGCGTCGGATCGAACGGATCGATGGCCAACCGGCCGTCGGCTATCTGGGCACGGATATCGCGGTCGGAGAGCAGCACACGACGAGGTTAGCCGCTCCCGAAGTCAGCTCCACGTCGTGCCTGCGGGTTCCTGAATCGTCACGTTGATGCGGTTGAAGAAATTGATGGTTGCAATCGCCAGAACGATCCCCGCCATCGCCTTTTCGTCGAAGAGGTCGGCGGCCTCGTCCCAGACCGCATCCGAAACGGCTTTGCCAGGCGAATCGGCGAGCCGGGTCGCTGATTCCGTCAGGTTCAGGGCGGCCCGCTCGGCGTCGGTGAAGAAGGGCGATTCGCGCCAGACGACAACTGCGTCGATGCGCTCGTCGGATTCGCCTTCCTTACGCAGGGCCGCGACGTGGCCGTAGACACAGGCTGCGCAGCCGTTGATCTGGCTGGCGCGGAGCATGATGAGTTCGCGCAACGTCACGGGAACGCCACCTTGATCGATCGCGCCGAGCAGATGCGGAACGGCCTTGACGGCCTGCGGCAGGATGGTGGCTGGGTTGGTCATACGTGCGGACATTGTCGGCTCCTCGGATCGGCCCGGCCGATGTGCATGTCACATCTGCGGTGTCGGGCGGTTCATAGCTCTGACACCCGAGGGAAGGGATATGTGACCGATGGACACCGACGATTTTTTGCTCACCGAGTTCGAGGCCAATCGAGGACACCTGCGCGCAGTCGCCTATCGGATGCTGGGGTCGCTGCCCGAGGCCGAGGACGCGGTGCAGGAGACCTGGCTGAAGGTCGCCGCCGCCGACACCGATGACATCGCCAATATCGGCGGCTGGTTCACCACGGTCACCTCACGCGTGTGCTTGAACATGTTGCGGTCGCGGCGGACTCGCCATGAGGAGTCGCTCGACATCGTCCATGTACCCGATCCGATTGTGGCCCCGCTCGACTCGGCGGACGATCCCGAAGGTCAGGCCGTGCTGGCCGACTCGGTGAGTGTTGCGCTACTGGTCGTCTTGGAGACGCTCACGCCGAGCGAGCGGTTGGCATTTGTTCTGCATGATCTGTTCGCCATGCCGTTCGAGGAGGTCGCGCCGATCGTCGACAAGACGCCCGCAGCCGCCAGGAAGCTGGCCAGTCGCGCGCGAACTCGCGTGCAGGGTGCGACGCCACGGTCGCCAAAACACTCGGAACAGCGTCGGGTGGTCGAGGCATTTCTTGCTGCGTCTCGTGGCGGCGATCTCGACGCGCTCATGGCGGTGCTCGACCCGGACATCGTGTTGCGCAACGATCATGCCGCCGACAAGGCCCCGATGGAGTTGGTGGGCGCCGATCACGTTGCCCGCGGCGCGATCATCTACCGGGCCGCGAATGCACGCAGTCAGCTGGTGCGCGTGAACGGCGGGTTCGGTGTGCTGTCGTTTGACGGAGGCGACGTGTCCGCGATCGCATCGTTCACCGTTGCCGACAACCGCGTGCTTGCAATGAACATCGTTTCCGATCCGGAACGGATTGCGCGGATGGATTTCTCGGGCATCGTCTGACCCGTCAGCCACCATTGCTTCAGGCGCTGTCACCGCAGGCGTGCAACCACGTGAAACAAGGGAAATCGATAATCTGCGTCGGGGCGGCTGATCGTGCGCCACAGTTCATCAAACCCTGCCTCAGACAGCGCTGCTGCCAGCCGGTCCGGATGCCACCGCCACGCCGGTGCCACTACGTGATCGAACTCTACGACCGAGTCCACCTCGTCGGTGGCCTGGCAGGCAACCGCGACGAGCGCCCCAGGTTCCATTCTCGCCGCCCATCCGGCGAAGACGGGCGGGATCTCTGACGGCGGTACGTGAATCAGACTGTAACGCGCCAGAATTGCGATGACGCGCTCGTCTGCCAGCTCCACAGACCGCAACTCGGCGTCATCGTGGACGAATCGGAGTTCGGGGTGCTCGCGGCGGGCGATCTGCAACATTTCCTGACTCGGATCGACTCCGATCACGTCCAGGCCACGGCGGGACAGATCTGCTGCGACGTGCCCGAGCCCGCAACCCACATCCACCACGAGGCCCCCGCGTGGACCCTGCAGTACCAGGTCAGCGAAGGCCGCGGCCGTGTGCTGCTCGAGCGGAGATTGGTACGCCGTCGGAAACGTTTCGGAGTAGACCTGCGCGAGCGCGTCATAACCAGGTTGCGTCATTGCGAACATCCTTCCCGGACCCGCGAGCCCACACAAGTACTTCCGCACAGGTCAGTCCACACATGCGTGGTTCACTCCCCCATCAGAACGGCGCCGGCGGGATGCTCCGCTCTTGTTCTTCGCGCTGGCGACGATTGCGGACCCGTTCTTGTTGGCGGCGTGCGTGTTTGGCTGCGGTACGCGGTTGCGTGCGGTGTTGCTGCGGGGTCGGTGGTGACGTTGCCGGCGGCGGCCGACGCGACGGACCGCGGTGTTCGTCGAAGACGATCATCCGTAGCGCGGGAAACAAGTCCTCGCCGGTCCAGGCGGGACCGTCGTAATCCCGCCCTTCCGGGGTGGTGAACACCAATCGGGGGCACCCGGACTTCGGATCGGGATACTGGTCGTCGAGCCAATCGGTGTATGTCTTCATCAGATGGTGAAACCGGCACAGTGTCTTCATCTCTGACGGATGCGTGGAACCACCGTCGTCTGGACATTGATGGTTGTATTCGTGCGTGTGATCGAGGTCGGCGTCCCAGGCCTTCTCATCGCATCCGGGCCACCTGCAGTAGGCATCTCGGATCCGAATGTAACTGTCGAGTACTGCTGACGGCCGGTAATCATCGCCGGGCCGGGTTGCCGGGAGCGGAACCGTCTGCACCAAAGGCTCTTTGACGTCCTTCGCCGAGTCCGGAAAGTCCGCGAGGTCCGGGTTGGGCGGAGCTTGCACATGGAGTTTCTTGATCTTGTTCGCCCGCCTGGCCTTCTTCGATCGCCGCGTCTTGCGGTTTGGTTGGGGCGTGCAACCGGCAGGCTGCCCAGCGGTGGTGCCCTCGGTCTTGGCCTGCTCGGTCTTGGCCTTCTCGGTCTTGGCCTGCTTGGTCTTGGCCTGCTCGACCTTGGCCCGCTTGGTCTTGTTGCCGATCGGTCGTACGACGACGTCTGGGCGGGCGGCGATGTCGCGAACGTGGTCACCAGAGATGACACCATGGTTCGCGATGAATCCGGGGTTGTTTGCGGCGCCGTCGACAGTGGCCTGATCGGCGATCACGTGCAGGACGATCTTCACATCCACACCCGAAACCAACTGGTCGGCAGGAATGGTGATGATGTCAGCCGTACATGGATACTTCGGGTCGTTCGGACATTCACATCGGAACTCGCGGCCCATCACCGTCGAAAACAGGGCATCCGCCAACCGGTCGGCCTTACGCCGCGGATCAGCCTTGCACACCGCCATCGCAAGCTTTTCCAGGCGAGCCATGATCATGGCCATCTCTTCCGCGGTGCCATGCGCGTCGATCGTGGCCGTGCCATATTCGGCCGCTGAACCCCAGACTCCCCGATTGTTCTTCGCGTCCTCGCGGTTGTTGCGGACCAGGCCCGGGTCGCGGCGAAAGATGCTGGCATCGACCATGTCCCGCATCCGCTTCTTCGACCACGACCCCCTACGACGCAGATGCTCAGCGATATCGCGATCGATATCCTCCATATGCTCTGAACCCTCGATCAATTCGGTCCGGGTGATGATCGCCGGAATATGGTGCGCGGCCACCTTTCCGTCCTTCAACGCCAGATTGACCAGCGGTAGCCGATCACGCAACGCCAGCGCCCGATTGATCTGGATTTCGGCTGCATACTGGGTGCTCATCTGCGCCGCCCCAATCCTGGCCGCGCACACCGCAAATGGATCGGTCGCCCGCATCTCGGCCTCGGTGCCGGCATGGGGCTGCACCAACTGACGATGCAGCTCGGCGGCCACTGCGTAACGCTCCCATTCCATCCGAGCCTGCACCACCAGCGCCTGCTCTGCATCGCGCAGCAATTCGTTCGGACTCAACGACGCCACGGGTCCGAACTCGGGGATCCCGACCGGCTTCTCAGCGCTTCTATCGAACATGCATTCGAGACTAGACCAAGCCACCGACAAATCGATTTGTGCAGCGTGCGGCCGGTTTTGGGGCGTGCCGCAGGCGTCGGCACCAATGCCTGTTAATATCGCTCTCGCAGCCTTCGAGGCCGCGCGCCGATGTAGTTCAATGGTAGAACGGCAGCTTCCCAAGCTGCATACGCGGGTTCGATTCCCGTCATCGGCTCCACCAGATATCAAGCCAATGCGATCAAGCATCCTGCCCGACAATGGCGCAGACACGAATCTCGACGCGCATCCTCGGCGCACCCAACGCCGAAACACCGATCTCGGTCCAGATGGGGGCGCGGTCACCCATCCGCTTCCGGAACTGCTCCACCATGACCCGGTTGTGGACCTCTCCGATGAACTCGGAGGACTCGGGTACGTGAAACGAGTCCACAGAGATCACCTCACTCCAGGTGGCACCTGCCGTGGCGAGGGTGCGCTCGACGTTATCGAATGCCTGCACGATCTCGTCTTCGAGCGATTCCGGGAAGATCCAGTCGTCGTTCCAACCGCCCTGACCCGATATCTCGACGCGCTCGCCGACACGGACCGCCTGGTTGTAGTGCATTTCCCTGAGCTGAGTATCGCCGTAACCAGGGGTCGCAAAGAACTCCGGCTTGGTCATGTCATTCCTCTCCATTGATTTCATGTGTGAAATGACGGTAACACCATTCATTTCATACGTGAAGTCATTCCGGGTCTCGGTATAGTTCTCCCATGGCCACTACAGCGACCCCGAACATCGGGGACAGCCACGACGAACCCCCGTGGCTGAGCGCGGAGGAGAAAGATGCGTGGACCGGCTTGGTCGCACTGGTGTTACTCCTGCCGGGACGACTGGAGTCACCACTGCAACATGAAACAGGCCTGACACTCTTCGAATACTTGACCCTGAGCCACATTTCAGAGGCCCCGGAGCGCCGCCTGCGCATGGGCGACCTCGCCTACCTCACCAACGGTTCGCATTCACGCTTGTCCAACGTCGTCAAGCGGTTCGAACAGCGCGGCTGGGTGGAGCGATACCCCGACCCCGATGACGGCCGCTACACCATTGCTGCCCTCACCGACGCCGGCTACGAGATGGTCGTAGCCGCTGCACCCACGCATGTACGCACGGTGCGCCAATTCGTCCTCGACCCGCTCAACTCGGCCGACCAGCGCGCACTTGCCCGCATCGCCGCCAAACTCCGCACCCGACCTGCCGACCTCGCCTGATCGTCGAGTGGGCTCTTGTCACATCCGTCGGGTCAGCTCGGCGCGTCAGCCTGCCTGAGCGAGTTCGCGCTCTTCCGACACCGCTTCGGACATGAATACGTTTGCGTCGATCAAACTTTCGGCATCTTGCTCGGGGATCGACAAAGCCAGGGATAGCTCTGTCACCACCGGGCCGAGCGCCGACCGGAGCATTGCCTTCTCGCCTACCGAAAGGTGACTGTTGCGTTCGCGCCGGGCCAGGTCCCGGACGACCTCTGCGGCGACAAAGAGATCACCGCGCCGCAGCTTCTCCTGATTCTCTTTGAACCGTCGCGTCCACGCCTCCTGCTCGTCGCCGGTGGGCGCGCGCAGCACCTCGATCAGACGTGCAACACCGGCGGCATCGCAGAGCGGCCGGACGCCGAGTTCCTCGGCTTTCAGGGCCGGCAGGTCGATGGCGAGATCGCTGTGATGAATGGTGAGCCGCAGATACTCCGTTGGCTCCATTCGGATTGTGCGACTGTATATTTCGGCAACCGTCGCGGGACCGTGATGCGGGTGGACAACAACTTGACCGACAGAGAACTGCATGTGTGTGAACCTTTTTGATCGTGCGGGCATTGGACTCAACCGCAAGGAACCCCGGGCGCACACCCACAGCACTGACGGTCATCGCACCACTGGGAATCCCTTCGGATGTTCGACCAAGTGGCGCAACCACGGGACACTGCACCCATGCCGATGAACGCATCGGAGCCCGCGAGCCAACCTCTTCATTATCCCCCTTCGCCGACCTGGCGCGCCAGTGAGTTTGCTCACGTGTTCCAGTGGCGGCCGTCATCTCGAAACACACAGTCCTGCAACATGAGTGACGAGTCCACAATCACTCGAGCCGGTAGAATTCCTGCTGCACCATGGGCCCCGGCCACCATGGGTCAGACCGGTAGCCGCCGGCCAACCGAGTGGGAGCTAAGGTCTCGGGCATGGCAGATGACCTCGTGGCCCAGAAGAACGGTTCGATCAGCATGTGGTGGCAGAACCAGACGGTTCGCGCCGGTCGCTCAGCCGATGCTGTGCGAGCCGAGAAGGCCGCGAAGAGGAAGTTGAAGGCCCACCAGCCCGAAGGTGGCGTGTACGGCGCCGACTGCCTCGGACGCCATAACCCCCCTGAGGCTTGGCCATGCGATCTCGTCCGCAGCCTGGACAACCCGGGCTTTCGTAGCCGATAGGTCCTGACGAACGAATGGCCTTGCGGCTCGGTCGCCGCATACGTTCATGCCCTCTCTCGGCTCGCGAATCATGCTGCGGCAGCGATCAGTCCGAAACAATTCGGTTGCGCTCATCACAGCGGTCGCGTTGCATTGCTGACGTTCACACCGACGTTCCGAGGAGGAGGACCCGATGAAGCTGGCAGAAGCGCTGGCCCGACGCACCGATACAAGTCGGCGCGTCGAGCAACTGCGTGCCCGTATCGCCGACAACGCTCGATACCAGGAGGGCGAGCCGCCCGCCGAGGACGCCGTAGACCTACTGGACGAGGCCGAAAGCGCACTTAGCGAACTGGAATTGCTGATCCGAAAGATCAACGCCACCAACTCGGCGACGCCCCTCGGAAACGGCACCATCACCGACGCGCTGGCCCGGCGTGATGTTCTGCGACTACGCCATGGGCTGATCACCAGTTCGGCGAACGCTGCGGCAGGTAAGAATCAGCAGGCCTACCGGCAACTCCGCTCAGAACTGATGTATGTCTCGGCACTGACGGTCCGGCCTCTGCGTGAGCGAGCCGACAATCTCGCCCGCGAACTCCGCGAGGTCGATCTGCAGGTCCAACAGGCCAACTGGTCCACGGATCTGATCGACTAGAGCCGAAGATCGACGAAGACCGACTGCAGCAGGTACCCGATTGCAAGGCGAGCACACACCGTGCGGCGGCGGATCCGCCGCTTCTGGCGGTGCCGTGGGCGGCGCCGAGGGTTCGATTCCCTCACACACATCGCACGCCCAGAACACCGCACAGGTGAATGTGCAAAGCGCACAACACATCACCACGTCCTGATTGCCATCGGGGAGGGTAGGGCAAGGGGAACTGCATTCGCCACAAGCGTCGGCGGGTTATCCTTCGACCAGACGAAGGGAAGCGCATTGAATCTCGAGGAATTCCGTCAAATCATCCAGAACTCGGGCCCAGATGACTGGCAGGTGATCAAGCATCAGGGACCGAGCTATCACAACTGGTTCGACGGTGGGGTGACTCCCGACGGTGGCTACCGCATCGAGGTCAACAGCCACTACGCCACCGCGTCATACAAGCCTGACATCAACATCACCATCGCCTGGGGCATGGGCCTGGAATTCGAGCACGCCGGCGACGCGAGCCACGCTCGCCGATTCGAGTGGTCAAAGACCTTCTCCGACAAGACGGTCAGACTGTGCTTTGCCGACTTCTTCTGGTGCGGTGCACTCGTCGACCGGTTCAACTACGTGGTCGCCGACGGCGGCAAAGCCGTGCTGCCCTGGGCCCTGGAGATTCGCGGTCTTGCTACCACACAACATGAACACGACACCGCAAAACTCATCCACCACTTGGGCGATCACGTCGAGGGATTCGAAGAGTACTTCCGCCGAGTCGGTTTCACCGTCGAGGGTAGTTAGGCCAGTGTTTCGGCAAAGCGCATCACGTCGATGACCAGATCGGCTTGATCGCGGAGCGCCTCGATCCTCACCGCATTGGTCTCGTCCGGACCTCCGCTCCAGGCGCGGGCCGTGGCCTCGTCCATTCCGAAACTCATGTGCCGCTGCACCAATCGCTCCAAGCGGACCTCTCGCGGCGTTTCGACGTACCAGATCTCGTCGAGCAGTGAGCGCAGCTGTGCCCACGGCTCGTCGGAATCGAGCAGGTAGTTGCCCTCGGTGATGACCACCGGAACCTCGGCGGGGACCGCGAGGGAACCGGCGATCGACTCTTCGACACCGCGGACATAGTCGGGTGCATAGACCACGGGATCGACGGCGTCCCGCAGGCGTTTGATGAGGTGGAGATAGCCGAACGCGTCGAAAGTGTCGATCGAACCTTTGCGGTCGGCCAGACCCAACCGGGCGAGTTCAGTGTTCGCGAGATGGAATCCATCCATCGGGACGACGACCGCTTGGCCGCCCAGTCGATCGGCCACCGCGGCAGATACCGTGCTCTTACCGCTTCCCGGGGCGCCGACCACACCGACGAGTACGCGATCGTTTCGTCGTCGGAGCGCCTCCACGCGTTCGATCAGCTCGTCCGTCTCGGTGATCACATTCGCTGCCTCTCATCGATTACCGAAGCTGATTATCAGCCATATCCGGGTTTCCCCGCAGAAGCGCGATAGACGCCGCGGATCTCTGCAACACTGAGAAATCCAGAATCGGCGCGCAACACTGGTCACTTCAGTATCTGCGTCCGGCGCGAGGAGCCTAAATGCACGCATTCCGCTCGGTCACGATCGGAACCTCTGTGGTCGCACTCGCTGCCGCCGGACTCGTCGCGCTGACGTCCCCCGCCATCGCGCAACCATGTGGAAACGCCGGCAACGGAAGCAGCGGCTTTGGTAGCAGCGGACTGGGCAGCAGCGGCGGGCAACCGCCGAAGGGACCGCAAGGCGCGCTCCCGGTCATCGCCAGCGCCAACACCAACGCCGTCGAATGGGTCACCGGCCCCCGCAGCAAGAACAGCACGTACGACCGTTTCCATATCTCGGGCACCGACCTCGGCATCAGCTGGGACAACGGATCCGGACAGATCCTGATGGCATTCGGTGACACTTTCGGAAACTGCTCGGTTGCCGGGCAGGAGTGGCGGCACAATGTGCTGCTGCGCTCCGAAGACACAGACCTCTCCGACGGGATCACGATTTCGAGCGCGGTTCCGGGCGAACTGATCCCCGCGCTCGGCGTGAGCTACATCGAAGCGACCAGCATTCCCACGGCCGCGATCTCCATCGGCAACACCCAGTACATCAACTACATGTCGGTGCGCGCCTGGGGCGAACCCGGCCAATGGGCCACCAACTTCTCGGCGATCGCCGTCTCGCACAACAACGGTCAGACCTGGGCTCCCGACACCAACACCATTCGTGTCAACGCGGACATCACCATTCCCGGCATCGGGCAAGTCCGTCAAGACAACAGCAAGTTCCAGATGAACGCCTACACCAAAGGCAACGACGGCTACATCTATCAGTACGGAACCCCCAACGGCCGGTTCGGTTCCGCCTATCTGGCAAGGTTTCAGCCGGAGAACATCCTCGACCTGAACAAGTACGAGTACTACACCAACAACGTGGCCCAGCGCTGGTCGACGGAGTTCGGAAACCTCGGAAACGTTGCACCCCAACCCGTCAGCGAACTGTCGGTGGCGTGGAACAACCACCTCCAACGGTACGTGATGCTGCACACCAGCGACCGTGCCGGTGGACTCGTGATGCGGACAGCCGAGAAGCCCGAAGGCCCTTGGAGCGCAACGAAACTCCTGGCACCCGCGAAGGGACTCGGCGGCATCTATGCGCCCTACATCCATCCCTCGTCATCGGGGAAGTACCTCTACTACACCGCATCGGTGTGGAAGCACTACAACGTGATGCTGCTGCGCACCGACCTCGACCTGGTCTGACAGCCTCTAACGCCCTTGCGCGAGCACCGGCAGGGAGTCGTCGCGTTGCAGTGAGAAGAAGTAGGGCGGCGCCCCGCGCTGATCCATCAGGCCGATCACCACATCGTCGCTGATCTTGCGAAAGACGTCGTTGATGGGATGCGCGTCGTAGACCATCGTGGCCGAACCCACGCCGCCGTACACGGTGGTCCGCAGCCGCGCCTTGGGCTTTTTGGTACCCATCCCCGGACGCGAGGCCGTCACCAGGCCTGCCAGCGATCGCCCCTCCAGCGACGGCAGTGGCGCGCGCTTGAGCAGGTTGAACGGCAGCCGGCGCGGGTCGAGCGCCCACAGCGCTTGTCCGTCGGCGGTCGGGAACAGCAACGGATGCACCGTTTCGGCATCGACGAACTGCTTGCCCCACCACCCACTGGCGGCGAGCATTCCGTCCATCCAGTGACCGGTTCGCACTTCGGCGCCTCGCCAGGTTCCGATCATGAAGTCGGGTTCGACCGGTGCGGCGTCGTCGAAGACGGCCTGCGCCTGCTCGGTGGTGGCCTGCTGTTCGGCAATGACGTTCTCTGCGATCGACATTCCGACAATCTAGCCAGCCTTCGCGCTCCGGCCAACCCTTAGTCCGGGATCCGCGGAAGAATGCCAGGTACGCTGGACTTTGTCCGATTTCAGAATCGAAAGGCACGATCATGGAACTATTTCTGGTCATCGCCGTCATCGCTGTGATCGTGGGCTTCGTTGCGCTGAACCGAAGCCAGGGTTCCGCGCGTCGCCGCACCGAGGAGACCTCCCTGGCGGACGCGAAAGCCGATGCGCGCCAGGCAATCGAACGACTCGGCGGTCAGGTCTACAGCCTCATCGGCTCCAATGAACCGGCCAAATCGGCCATGTCCGATGCCTCGGAACGGTTCAATGCCGCCGGATCACAGATCGAACAGGCCACCACGCCCAAACAGGCACAACTTGCAAAACAAACCGCCTTGGAGGGCCTGTACTACGTTCGTGCGGCCCGCCTGGCCATGGACATGGATCCCGGACCCGAGATCGCGACGCTCGACGGCCAGAAGTCCTCCGGAGCCGTCAGTGAAGACCGCGACATCGAGTTCGACGGCCGGCACATCGCGGCATCACCGAACCCCTCCGACAAGACGCCCAACTACTACCCGGGTGGACGCGTCGCGGGCCGGCCGGTGCCCGCGGGCTGGTATTCCGAACCATGGTGGAAACCGGCACTGGTGGCCGGCGCCTGGGGTCTGGGATCGGTCCTGCTGTTCAACGCCATGTTCTCCGGGATGGCCGGCGTCAATTACGACAGCAACGCCTTCGAAAGCGGATACGGCGACGGTTACCAAGACGGCATCGACGCCGACCAGGGTGGTGACATGGGCGGAGATCAAGGCGGGGACTTCGGCGGTGGCGACCAGGGTGGAGATTTCGGTGGCGGAGACTTCGGTGGCGGCGGAGACTTCGGTGGCGGCGGCGACTTCGGCGGGTTCTGAGTCAGCCGAAGATCGACGTCAAGGCCGGCGCCACGTCGTGATGATCGCGGATCAGGCGGCATCGTCCCCGGCCGATGGTCGCGAGGTCGCGGCCCAGGTCCACGTCATCCTCCCCTGAGGTGTCGAGCAGGACGTCCAGACGTGGCAGTCGCGCCGCGACACCGCGCGGATCAGGCCCCGCATTGTGGACACAATCGCTGAGCAGCAGCACCCGCGCATCCGCAGGCGGCACCCCGGCCAGCTCCCGCGCGGCCACCTCGAGCGCGAACGCGACATTGGTCAGTCCCTGGGTCGGCAATGTCAGCAACTGATCGAGCACGGTCTGGGCGCTGACCCGCTCTCCCAGCCGAACCAGGATCGCGGCATCTGACCAAAAGGCCACCACGGCAACATCATCACGGGCGAGTTCACCGACCATCGCACCGACCGTCGCTGCCGCGGTCCGTACCTGTTCGCCTTTGGTGGACCCCGAGATGTCGACAACCAGAACGATCGAGCGACGGTTGCGAACCCGTTCCCGCACCAGGATGTCATCGTCGGTCGGCAACGGATTGCCTGCGATCGCCACCAGTGTCGCGTCCAGATCGATCTCATCGGTGCCACCGCGCCAACGCATCGTGGTCAACGTCCCTGTGCTGGCCCGCCGGGCGCGACGTTGCCGCATCGGCTGCGCCAGCGCCAGCCTCCGAGCGATCTGCTTGGCCCGCTGCCTACCGATCTCGTCGACGACCGAAACACTATGAGAGTCCACCAGATCACCCTCGTCGTCGGTGGCACCCGGCGCCGACGAACCGGGCAACTGCATGGGCTTACCGCGCTCGGTTCCCTTGGGGATCAGCGTGAACCCGCCACCTCCGGCCGACGGCTTGAGCAGTGCGGGTTCCTCGTCGAGGACCTTGGGTTTACGACGCAGCGGGCGCATGTGCGCGCGATCCCGGCCGTGATCACTCTTCGACCGACGCGACAGCGGACTATCGGCCGCAACGGCTCTTCAACCCGGTTCGGCAGCCGCCGGAATCAGAATGAAGTGGTCCTGCCAGATCTCCCGCAACACCGCTTCCGGAGTCTCGAAGGCGGTGTCGTCGAGATGGATTCGCCCGGATAACGCCACCAGCATGGCGTCGAGCATGGTGTTCGTGTAGTCCTCCGGCAGGCCCCTCGGCGGATCGACCGAGTCCACCACGGGCAGCGAGATCCCCCGCATCTGCGCCAGTTCCGACGCCAGCAACGCAACGTCGATGGCGCCGCGCACACTGCTCCCCTGGCGGATGTCGTCGCGCTCGCGGGTGGCTCGCGTGACCGCGACAGCATCGGCCACCACCCGAGCCGAATCGACGCCGGTTCGGCGCTTCACGATTTCGCGTTCGGCCACTGCGTCCTGATAGGTCACCACCAGTCGGCACATCCGGTCGTGCACCGACGTCGACAGCCGGGTGGTACCGATGTTGTCGTACGGATTCATCGACGCCACCACGCGGAATGTGGGGAGCGCCTTCACACTGCCCACCCGTGGGATCGTGATGACCCGCTCTGCCATCGCGGTGAGCAACGTGTTGAGTGTGTCCTCCGGCGCGCGGTTGAACTCCTCTATGTATAGGAACCCGCCCGTGCGCATCGCCTCGATGAGTGGGCCCTCGACAAAGTTGTCCGCCGAGTAGTCCTCCCGCAGGACCCGGGCGGGATTATGATGTCCCACAAGCCGACTCGGGGTCAGATCGGCATTGCCCTCCACGAACACCAGCGGGATGTCCCATTCCGCGGTGATGGTGCCCAGCAACGTCGACTTCGAGGTCCCGGGCGGGCCTTCGAGCATCAGGTCCCGTCCGGCCGACACCGCCGCCAGCAACAGGTCGACCTCGCGCTCGCGGCCCACCACCTGCTCGGCGATCCTGGCCCGGATCTGAGCGGTTGCGGCCACATCTACGAGAGCTCTTGTCATGCCATCAATCTAAGGTCGACGGGCACCGACGACAAGGGACGCTGTACGCAGCGCAGCGGCCATCGCTTTCGGGCCACGTAGGTGAGACGATGGCACACAGTCTGACAAACCGGGGGAGCGGTATGGAACACGCGACGATAGACAAAGGCGGCAGACCCGCCATAACCAGCGCACGCAAACTGGCCGCCGCCGCACAGGAACTCTTCATCACCCAGGGTTTCGAGCGCACCAGCGTCGAGGACATCGCCGCCGCAGTCGGTGTCAGCCGCCGGACCTTCTTCCGCTACTTCCCCACCAAAGCTGATGTGCTCTGGCTTGAATCGAATGCCGAAATCGACCGCCTGAATGCCTTCCTCGCCGCCGACGAAGGCATCTATCCACCACGTGAGGTGCTCGAATCCGCAGTCGTCGCCGCACTGCTGTGTCGCCCTGCCGATGAGCGATGGGCCAGGTACCGCGCCCAACTGATCCTCACCGTGCCCGCAGTCCACACCCATGCCGCCAGGATGTACCGCCGGATCCACGAATCGGTGATCGCATTTCTGGAGCGGCGCGGCATCTGGCCGGCTAACGAATTGGCGGCCCTGACGTTTGCCCACGCGACAACCGCCGCCATCATGGCCGCGCACGAGTACTGGATAACGCACCCCGAAACCACACTCGCCGAATGTCTTCGGTCCACGATTCGGCTACTGCTCCCGGTCGATCCGGGAACGGAGTGGATCGCACCGCGCCTTCCGGCGACCGCGCCGTCGATCGGAATATCCAGGGAACCGGCCATTCACTCCGGGTGGTGAGATCCGCTTGCGGGCTCGGGCGTTGGTCCACACCGATCCCGCCGTACCCCGATCCCGGATCGATCGGCGGGCACGTCTCGCGTGGATTCGAGCGCGTCCAGGAGACCTTCGTCGAGAACTTCACCGTGCGGGCCGAGCTCGGCGCGGCGGTCTGCGTGGTCATCGACGGTGAGGTCGTCGTGGACCTGTGGGGCGGGCTCCGCGACAACGCGACGGGCGCGAGTTGGTCCGACGGATCGACCCGCAGCACCGCATCATCGGCCAGGTCTTCCGAGGCGACATCGCGGCGCCGTTGGGGGTGGGCGACGAGGTCTTCATCGGGACGCCGGCGTCGGTTCCACCCCGGGACAGGCTTCTACGGCGCCTTCACGTCCGCCGGTGGACCGCTCGGCCTGCGGCCGCAGACGCTTGCGGCTACGTAACAGACAAAATGGGCACGAAACTGCAGGGAGATCCCCGCGACTCGGCGCTGCGCCAGGCACTCGCGAACTGTCTCTAAGGCAGAGCCGGCCAGAGGCGCTGAGGCGGAGCGCGGAGCGTCTGTCGCCCCCCTGATATAACGCCGCATGCGGGCCCCCGACACGCGCGTAAAGTGACCGAGGTCACATTCTTAGCATCGCTAAATGCCTGACCTGCGATGGGTCTCGATCCTGCAACGCACCCTCCGGTTGCCGATCACGGAACGATAACGAAGGGGGTCAATTCTGGTGTAGCGTCGGCGCGGACTCAACGGGCGAACGCCCATCTACAGGAGGTTCATCGCCTTGGGTAAGCATTCGGCACCAAAGAAGTCGACGCAGAAAACAAAGTGGCGGTCGCCGTACGCGCTGGCCGCCCTTGTGCCCGTCGGACTGGTCACCGCAGTAGCCGGTGCCCATGCGGGTCAGCAGATGACGGGCGAACCGACGAAGCAGGTGGCCGACAGCGCCGCATCGGCCGCGGTGAGATCCGCATCGAACACCGAGTCCGTTGCTCCGGCCACACCGGTCGTCGAGCACGTCACCGCCGAAGCCGAACCGGCCCCCGCTCCCGCACCCGAGGTGGTCCCGGCGAGTGTGACCAGTGGCCAGATCCCCCGCATCAATTACGAGGCGTATCACGCCGCCGGATCGAAGCTGGCGCAGGAACTTCCCGGCTGCGGCGTCTCGTGGCAGCTGATCGCCGGAATCGGCCGCGTCGAATCGACCCACGCCAACAACGGCAAAGCGGATCCGACGGGCGCCCTGGAGTCACCCATCCTCGGTCCGCTGCTGGACGGCAGCCTGGCAGGCAACAACGTCATCCGCGACACCGACGGCGGAAAACTCGACGGGAACCCCACCTACGACCGCGCGGTCGGACCCATGCAGTTCCTTCCAGAAACCTGGAATCACTACGCCGAAGACGGAAACGGCGACGGCGTCGCCGACCCCCAGAACCTCTTTGACGCGGCCCTGACAACCGGCCGTTACCTCTGCGACGGCGGGCTCGACCTCCGGGATCCGGCTCAGGTCGTCAAAGCCGTCCTGCGTTACAACAACTCGATGGACTACGTGTCGAAGGTGCGTGGCTGGGCCGACGGTTACTGATTCGGAGGTTCCGGCTAGACGGCCGGTGCGACCGTCTCTCGCGGCAGGGTCAGCAGCGTGACGACACTGACGATGATGAGCAGGATCGCACCGACAACGAGGAACGTGGTGATCGCGGCGCCCGGCAGGAACAGCACAACGATGCCGGCGATGAGTGAGATCACCCCGGACCCGATGAGGAACCACTTGGGTGCGTACAGGGCACCGCCGAATCCGGCGGCGATCTCCTGAATTCCCTGGAAGATCCACGAGATACCGATCACGATGGCCAGCAAGACCAGTGATTCAGCCGGGTTGAACAGGCACACGATGCCCGCGATCAAGATGATCGCGCCCATCAGCCCGAGGAAGGCCCGCAGCCCGGTTGGCAACAGCTTTGCCGAAAAGGCCATGGTCAGGCGGTAGATGCCGGTGAAGATCAGCGTGATCCCGAAAAGAACCGCAACCACGACAAGCGTCGGCTCGGGCCAGATGAGGGCCACGATACCGATGATGATCCCGATGACCGCGGTGGCGATGAGCCCGGCCCGCACCGCATTGCGCAGCTGATCGGGAAACGACTGGGTGGCAACAATGTTCGTCATGGGTGGAACTTACCCCGCGAAACCCCTGGTGACACACCAAATCAAGGCAACTTTGTGCCATCTGGCCGCAGCCCGGCAAGGAAGATGGCCAGTACCCGCGGGATCAATTCATCAACCGTGGTGTTGCCCGCCACCATCGGATCGGCATCCAGCGACGACTGGGGCCGGGTGATCAAGGCCAGCCCGGCGAAGAAGTCGATCTCCGTGAGATCTTTTCGCACAACACCTTTGGCCTTGGCCCGGGTGAGAACCTCGCCAAGCATGGCGAGGTTTGCGTGACGTTCGTCGATCAGATGCTGCGGCAATACGTCGACATCGCGGACGATGATCGGTATCAACGAGCCCAACCGCAGTGACACGAACATTCCAGTGAGCCTTACCAGGGCGTCTGCCGGATCCGCGTCGACGTCCTCGATCAACGCTTCGAGCGTCGCGCGGGCCCGGGCCAACCCGTCCTCCAACAACGCGACTTTCAGATCGTGCCGAGTGGGGAAGTTCCGGTAGAGGGTGGCAATACCGACCCCGGCACGTTCGGCAATCGTCTCGAGTGGCACGTCGTAGCCGACATCCGCGAACAACTCCCGTCCGGCGTCCATCAATCTGGCCCGCCGCTGCACCGCATCTGCCCTCATCTACACGCCCCTCCTCGCGACACCGCACTTGACAGCAGATTCTATACGGAGGAATATCCTCCGTATTAAGTGGAGGATATTTCTCCACATCTGACATGTGGAGGGTTTCCATGAACCGCAAGATCGTAGGGGCGATGATCGGGCTGGCCGGGGTGCTGGCACTGATCTCGCTCGCTTTTGTCCTGCCGATGAAAAACTCTGGAGCACACGATCTTCCGATCGGCATCGCCGGACCGACCTCGGCGAGCACCCCCATCGAGAGTGGATTGCGGGTGCAGTCCGCGGACACATTCGATGTCCGCCACTACGACTCGGTCGACGAACTCCGGACCGGCATCGAGGAACGCGAGGTAGTCGGTGGCATCGCCATCACCCCTGCTGGGCCGACGATGTTCGTGACATCGGCGGGCGGGGCACAGATCGCCCAGACCCTGCGGGCTACGGCGACCGCGATGTCGACGGCGAGCGGTGTGGCGGTGCCGGTCGAAGATGTCGTCGCCACCACGGCCGATGATCCGCAGGGCACCGGCATCGCCGGGCTGGCACTGCCTCTGGTGCTCGGCGGCATCATCCCCGCCGTCGCCTTCAGTAGACTCCTCCCGGGAAAAACGCTTCAGCAGGGTGCGGCCGCGATCGGCATGGCAGGTCTCGCCGGATTCGCCCTCGGACTGATCCTGCGGTTTGCCGTCGGCACATTCGACAGCAACGTCATCGCGGTATCGCTCGGTATCGCACTCGGGATGTCTGCGATCAGCCTGACCCTGATCGGACTGGCAGGCAATGTCGGCATCGTCGGATTCGGTGCCGGTGCAGTCGTCATGATGGTTGTCGGCAATCCATTGTCGGGCATCGCGACGAGCTCGTACTGGCTGCCGTCAGGGTGGGCCGAACTCGGTCAACTGCTACCCCCGGGCGCCTCGGGAACGCTCCTTCGTTCACTTGCCTTCTTCGACGGCCACGGCGGCGCCCACGCACTGATCGTGCTGTTGTGCTGGACCGCGATCGGTGCAGGCCTGATACTCCTTGCGCACAAGCGGACTCCGTCCGCCGACGACGAGACATTCGGCGTCCTCGCCACGGCCGATTCCGGAGTCTCCCCAGAGCCAACAAAAGCGAGCCCTCGCTCGGTACAGTGAGTCGAAAGGCCTCAACTTAGGAACACCGATGCCCACTCGGCACAATCAACTGACCCAAATCGACAGCAGAACATACGCTTTCATGCATCTACCCGGCGGATGGGGGCAGACCAACACCGGGTTGGTGGTGGGCGACGACGCAGCGATGGTGATCGACACGGTCTGGGACCGTGGCCGGGCGCAGGCCAACGTCGGAGCGTGGTCGTCGGTGAGCGATGTCCCGATCACCGAAGCGGTCAACACCCACTCCGACGGTGATCACTGGTGGGGCAACAACACCCTGCCCGAAACCACACGCATCACAACGTCGGTGGCCGCGCTCGCTGCGATGAAGGATGACACACCGCCGGGGGCGGTCGCCACGTTCGCCTCGCTCGGCAGGATGACCCGGTCGATACCCGGTCCGGCAGGGCATCTCGGCCGATACATGTATCAGGTGACGGGTGGCGCCGACCTGCCCAAGCGACTACCGCGGCTGCCCGACCACACCTTTTCCGACACCGAAGACATCAAGGTCGGTGGCCGCATCGCTCACCTACGTGACTTCGGGCCTGCGCATACACCCGGGGATCTCATCGTTCACATCCGCGACAGCGGTGTCGTTTTCACCGGCGACCTCTTGTTCATCGGCACCACCCCGGTGATCTGGCATGGGCCACTGGTTAATTGGATAACCGCAATCGACCATCTCCTACAACTCGACGGCGCGACGTACGTCCCCGGACACGGTCCGGTCTGCGGTCGCGCCGAGATCGAGCTGTTGCGCGATTACTGGATGTGGTTGTCGCAGGCCGCCCGTGAGCACCACGCCGCCGGGCGGGCACCACTGGCAGCGGCCCGGGCATTGATCCGTTCCCCCGAGTTCGTCCCGTTTTCGCAATGGGGCTCTCCCGAGCGCATCGTGCTGAATCTCAGTACCTTCTACCGATCGTTCGACGGCGCGCAGCCCGCACCGCCCACCATCGTTCGCCGGGCCCGCGCCTTTGCCGATGCAGGCAAACTCCAACACACCATGCGGTCATGAAGATCCGCCGCCTACCCGGCCCCGCATCGCTGGCGATCCTGCACGAGCCGTCGGGACAGTGGATCAGTCTGCGCGCCGCCCTGGGTGCCAGGGACGGGCTCGAAGAACTCACACATCTGCAGTCAAATCTGTTGGCACTGCTGGCTGCCGGTGTGCAATCCCGTGCCAAGATCATCGACGTCGTCGATCAGGCCGCGGATGCGGGAATCGGGATGTTCACCGATCCGCCACCGGCCATCCCCTACTACCCCAGTTCGCTACGCTGCTTCCTCGGGTGGGAAGAACACTGGATCAAAGCCGCACACGGCTTGGTCCAACGCAACCTCCCCGTCAGCCGGCCCATCATCCGGACCTATGAACGCTTGACGCACAAGGTCTTTCCACTGCTACGACCGGGCGCCGCCTTCTACGATCATCCCGTCTACTACACCGGCAATCACCTGACGGTGATCGGTGACGGTGAACCGATGCCTTGGCCCAACTACACCACCGAACTCGACTACGAGCTCGAATTCGGCATGATCATCGCCCACCCCGTTCGCGATGCCACGCCCAAGACTGCGGCTGCCGCCATTGGCGGATTTGTGGTGTTCAACGACTTCAGTGCACGCGACGTGCAGTGGGACGAGCATCGGCGCGGCGTGTTCGGCCCCGTGGTGAAAACCAAAACCTTTGGCAGCTCCATCGGTTCGGTGGTGGTCACCGCCGACGAGATCCTGCCCAAGATCGATCGACTCACCGCTTCGGTCCGTGTCAACGGAGAGTTGTGGTCGTCCACCAGTACCCACGGATTGCGTTACAGCCCAGGCGAGGTCGTCGCCTGGGCCAGTCAGTCAGAGAATCTGCACGCCGGTGAACTGATCACCTCCGGCACCCTGCCTGCCGGATGCGGGCTCGAACTCGACCGCTGGATCCGTCCGGGCGATGAGGTGGCCCTGACGATCGACGGGATCGGTTCGGTGACCAACACGGTGGCCTACCCGGCCTGACCGGATCGGTTCAGATGTTCTGACTTACTCGGGCAGCCAGTGTCGTCCGTGTTCCGGTTCGGGCTTGTCGAGTGCCACGCCGTTGGTGTTGTCGCTGTCCTGATCCTTGCTGGTGGCGCCTGCCGGCGGCCTGGTGGACAGCATCACCGCGACCGCGGTGGTCAGCGGAACCGACAGTGCGATCGCGATACCACCGACAAAGCTCCGGGCGAGTTCGATGGCCACCAACTCGGTGGTCATCAAAGTCCCGAGCGTCTGACCGGACACCGAGAACAGCAACAGCAGCGGAAGTGTGCTGCCCGCGTACGCAAAAACGAGCGTGTACACGGTGCTCGCGATGTGGTCGCGGCCCACCCGCATCGCAGCGGCGAAGGTCTGCAGCCGATTACCACCGTCGGCTGCGGAGAGCTCGAACACCGCCGACGCCTGGGTGATGGTCACGTCGTTGAGTACACCGAGCGCACCGATGATGAATCCCGCCAACAGGATTCCGTTCACCGAGATGGCGTTGTTGTAGATCTGCAGATTGATCGTCTGCTCCTGCGAGATACCGGAGATGTGCATCGTCTCGATGGCCAGCCAGGACAGAAAACCCGCAAGCAGAAGTGACGCCAGCGTGCCGAGCAATGCCGCACTGGTCCGCAGACTCAGTCCGTGCGCAAGATAGATGACCACGAACAAGATCGCCGCCGACGACACGATCGCCACCGCGACCGGCGACTTTCCGTCCAGCATCGCGGGCAGGGTGAATCCGAAGAGCACCGCAAAGGCGAAGACGAGTCCGATCACCGACCGCAGGCCCCGCCACGAGGCCACCAAGACGATCGCGAACACGAACACCAACGCCCACACGATGATCGACGTCGAGCGACCGTAGTCGAAGAACGAATAGGTGTCGGTCCCGTCGACACCGACCGAACGCGACAGTTTGATGTTGTCGCCGACCTTCAGATCCGGCTGACCGGGCAACGGCTGCGCCAGTTGCTGCGCCGTGAGCTCATCACTGCCCGAATCCTGCTCGATCCCGGCCTGCACCCGATGCGTCGGGACTTCGATCAGTGTGTTGGCGCCCTCATTGGGCCCCGAGGTCAGCCGCACGGTGTTCTGGATGCACGGGCCGTCATTGACGGACGCGACTGCCGCATCGCCGGCGAACACCTGCCCGGACTGCTGATTGAGGCAATCGGAGGTGGCCTGTGCCACCACCTCCCCCGATTCGACCTGGATGGAGCCACCACCGACCGACTGGAAGTTCACCGGGACGTCGTGATCCCGGTCGCCGGGCCAGAGCAGGACGAGTCCGAGGACAACCGCGATCGCGGATGCGACCAGCAGCCCGATGACCACCTTCGCCACGTTCGGATGGAGGTCCACCGGGCCCAGCTGGTGGTGGTGATGTTGGTGGGACTCGTCGCGACGAGAGGGTCGGCTCACCCGGGTCACATTAGTGGTCGCGCCCATGCGTTCGCCGAACGTCACGTCTTGGGGCCGATCCGGCTTGTCGACAGAAGAAGCCTTCCGCCCTCGGTGAGGTCGGGCCTACCGTGGAAACGGCCCATTCCTATACCACAAGAAAGGAGTATGTCACCATGAATCGCTCATTCTCCGTCGCCGCGGCAGCAATCCCCGTGGTGACGGCAGGTCTCGTCGGAGGGATCTCCGCCCCAGCGCAAGCCGCCCCAACGCCGGTCTCTTGCACGCACGTCTGGTCCGACAAGGACACCGGTTCAAGCACCGTCAAGTCGAACAATGCGGTGTTGCGCACCGGACCGGACAACACCTGCAACGTCGTCGCCCGTGTTCCGGGGGGCGTCACCCTGGACTTCGACTGCTACATCGTCAACGACGTGGGCAAGAAGTTCACACATGTCCAGTTCGACGACGCCCACAAGCAGGGGTGGATTTCACACGTCTATCTCGACAACGGCAGCAACACGCGCTGCTGATCCCAACCGGGCCGGGGCCTCGGGCACAGGCTTCGAAACTCCTGTCGGTGAGCGGAAATCAGTGAACCCGCCACAGCGGAACACCGGATGCGCGAGAGTGGACATGTGCTCGACGAAATGCAGCGCGAAGCCACCGAGCTCTTCGAATCCGGTGAATACGAACATGCACTCGCGGAATTCTCGGTTCTGAAAGAGATCCGATGCCGCCGCGAGGGTCCTTACTCGCTGAAATGCCTCTCGAACCTGCATGACGTGATCCGGTGCCAAGTACGGCTGGCTCTCTGGGCCGAATGTGAACCACAGTGCCGCGAGCTGCTCGCGAAGTACACATTCACCCACGGACCGATCGACCCCGACACCCTCGACGTCGTCGAACACATGGCACGAACCCTCGACGCCCTCGGACGACCCGACGAGGCCGCCGAACTGTGCGAGCGCACCGCTGATTTACTGACTGCCGACGGTCAACACCGCAAAGCGCTGTCGTTCCGCGACGCCGTGGTCCGCTATCAGGCGGCAACCACAAAACCTGCAACTCGCTGACCCCCTGCCTGCACCCCGGGTTGGGTCACTGCGCGGGCTCGATGCTTAGATACAAGTTGTGTCTAAGGAGCTGTCCGCCTCGGAGCGTGCGTACCAACAGGTGAAAGGCCAGATCCTGGCCGGAACGCTGGCCGGCGGTGAGCTGATCAGCGAAGGCGAGATCGCCACCACCCTGGGAACCTCTCGCACCCCCGTTCGCGAAGCGTTTCTGCGCCTCGAGACCGAGGGCTGGATGAAGCTGTATCCGAAACGCGGCGCCCTGATCGTGCCGGTCCCCGTCGACGAGGCCGAGCACGTCATCACTGCGCGGTTTGTGGTCGAGACCGCCGCCGCGGCAATGCTCGCCCCTCGCGATCGCACATCGCTGGTCGCAGATCTCCGCAATGGACTCGACAGGCAAACCGCTCACGCCGACTCCGGTGACGTCGACGAGTTCACCATCGCCGATGCCGCATTTCACCGCATGTTCGTCGCGGCTGCAGGCAACCCGCTGCTCGAAGGTTTCTACGACACCCTCCGAGATCGCCAGCTACGCATGACGAGCACCTCCGTCCAACGTGATCGCGCCCAGATGCAGCGGATCATCTCCCACCACACCGAGCTCACCGAACTCATCGAAGCCGGCGACGCCGATGGATTTGCAACAGCCCTTGCCGCGCACCTCAATTCGGTGCACAACCTTCGGACACCGCTACTCCCCGGCGGCACGCCGTCATGAGGGACTGGCGCGGGGTCTCCGCGACGATGTTCGCAATCGCCTGGGGCGGAAACGAATTCACGCCCCTGCTAGTCTTTTACAAGCATGAGTACGAGATGGCCGGGCCGACCGTCGATGTCTTGCTCTTCGCCTACGTGTTGGGCATGGTGCCCGCGCTGCTGATCGGCGGCCCGCTCTCCGACCGATTCGGCCGCCGACCCCTGATGCGTCCGGCCGCGTTCATCGCCGCCGCCGGATCATTGGTGCTGGCACTGGCGTCGGACTCCGTCCCCCTGCTCACCGTCGGCCGCATTCTCAGTGGCGTCGCCATCGGACTGGCGATGGCGGTCGGCACCAGCTGGCTCAAAGAACTCTCCAGCCCTCCATTCGACCCTGCCGGCGCCGGGAACGGCGCCCGCCGAGCCGCGATGAGCCTGACCGCAGGTTTCGGCATCGGAGCGGCCTTCGCCGGAACGATGGCGCAGTGGGGTCCATGGCCACACAGCACGTCGTACGTGGTGAACGCAGCGATCTGCCTGATCGCCGCGGCCTGGATGTGGTCGGTGCCGGAAACGCGACGTCCCGCGACCGCGAAGACGCGGCTGCGCCACGATCTGCGGATCCCGTCGCTCCGCCACCGCCGGTTCCTGCTGGTCGTGGTCCCGCTGGCGCCGTGGGTGTTCGGGACCGCCATCGGATGCCAGGCGATCCTGCCGACCCTGATCGCGCCCGAGGTCGAAGCCGCTCCGATGGCTTTTGCGGCATTGATCTCGGCGGTCACACTGACGTGCGGCTTCACCATTCAATCGGCCGGCCGCCGGATCGACCGGCCCGACTCGGCCAGGGCCAGCCAGGTGGCATTGCTCCTGATGATCGTCGGGATGGGCGCGGCCGCACTGGCGGCAGCACTGCTGACCATCTGGGCGGTACTGATCGCGGCGGTGATCCTGGGTGCCGGGTATGGCATCGCACTGGTCGCCGGACTGTCCGAGGTGCAGCGCATCGCCGGTCCGCGCGACCTCGCCGGTCTCACCGCGGTCTATTACGCACTCACCTATCTGGGGTTCGCCATCCCCATGACCCTGGCCTACCTGCATGAATACATTCCGGCGGTCACGTACCCACAGATGTTCGGGTTCGGAGCACTCGCCGCGACACTCACTCTGGCGATGATCACTCTCCAGTCCCGCAAGAACCTGCCGCCTGTGGTCCCCGACACCCAGGGCAACGAGATTTCCGCAGGTCTGCAACTATCAAATGGTGTCTGACCCGAGCTACTTCACCCTCGACGCCGACGGCGTCACGCTGATCCCGACAAAATGGGCGCGAAGCGCGTGGGGCCCGAACTCATTGAACGGTCCCGCAGTCTGCGCCGCCGCGGCCCACGCCCTCGAACGCGACCATGCAGATCCCGACTTCGTGCCCTCACGCATGACGATCGACTTATTCAAGTCGGCACGCAACGAACCCACGGTGGTCAACACCCGCAAGGTCCGGTCCGGTCATCGGATCGTCGTAGCCGACGCCGAGGTGATGCAGGGCGAGGTGATGGTGGCCAGGGCCTCCGTCGTGTTCCTGCGCCGGTCGGCCCCGCCGCCCGGAAACGAGTGGCGCCCCGAGTCCACCTTCACCCCGCCGGAGAACGCCTTCGACAACAAACCCCGCCACCCCTACGTGCACACCGACGGCAGCGAATGGACCCAGAGCATCGGCGGGCACCAGAACGTCGCACGGAAGCGGGCCTGGAGCACCGGCATGGGTGTGCTTCCCGGAGAACCGTGTTCACGCCTCGTCCACGCCGTCCAGTGCGCCGAGTCGACAAGCCTGGTCACGAATCTGGGCACCGAAGGCATCGGTTACATCAACTGCGACCTGACCATGGCGTTGTCACGGATACCCGAGGGACACGAGCTCGGCATCGAGGCCGACACCCACATCACGGCGGACGGGATCTCCGTCGGAACCGCAACGCTGTATGACCGAAAAGGGCCATTCGGAACCGGTATGGTCACCGCAGTCAGCAACGCTGCGGCGCAGATCGACTTCTCGGCGCGCAAGGGACTGCTGTAGGACCGAAAGGCGCGATCCATGGAGACGGTGACGCTGGAAACCGGAGTTGTCCTGGGCTGCAAGCGGGTCGGCGAAGGTCCAACTGTGCTCCTCAACGGCGGGCTCGGGATGCCGTCGATGGTGTGGGACATCTGCGGTCTCGTTGACTCACTGGTCGGTGCCGGATTCAGCGTGATCTCCTACCACGGCCGGGGCCTGGCTCCCTCGTCCGCGCCACCCTCACCGTATTCCGTCGCCGACCTTGCCGAGGACGCCTGCGGACTCCTCGATCACTTCGACGTCCCACAGGCGATGGTGGTCGGATTCTCGATGGGCTGCTACACAACTCAGATGATGTTGCGCACTCGACCCGAATTGATCAGTGCGGCAGTATTTTTCGCCGGCCTACAACCGAGCCCAATCGGCGCCCTGGTCGGCGAGATGGAACTGGCCCTCATCGAGCAGATCGGTGAGATTCCGCGCGCGGTACTGGTTTTCGAACAACTGATGACCACGTTGCACACCACCCTCCTGCAAGATCCGGATACGGTGGCCGGCTGGCGGGACGCGCTCACCAACTCCGACGGCGGCTGGACGAGCCCGGAGGGATTTGCCGGCCAACTCACCGCCTCGCATGCCTGGATCAAGGCCGGTGAACCGCTCGCCGAGCATCTGGCCGCGATCGACATCCCCACCCTGGTGCTCGCTTTCGAACACGACCTGTTCTTCCCACCGGAGCAGAGCGAGGCGACCGCGAGACTGATCCCGGGCGCGCAGTTCGCCCAGATCGACGGGGCCGGTCACGGTGGACTCTTCACCGGACCGGGCGACAGTGTCGAGCGCATCACCGAGTTCTGCACCCACCAACGCTGAGTCAGCTCAGAGCGGCTGACCATCCCACTCGTGGTCGTGCATGAATCCTTCGGCCAGGCCCACCCGGTACCGCACAGAGTTCTGCAGGATGTTTCCCAGGGCAAACGGAATACCCAGAAATGGGCCGATGTCGTCCCTTCGGGTGATGATCTCGTCGGTGTTCCGGAAGTCCCGGATGAAGCCTCGCAACGTGTTGCCTTCGTACGCCGACTTGCGCCAGCCGTAGAGCAGCATTCCAGGGCCGACCATCTTCCGGACACCGGCGTCAGGCGTGATGACCTCCTCGTTCTCACCGAAGAACGCGCGGTCGACGCGGTTGTGCGGCTCGAACATGAGGATCCCGCTGGTGGAACGCGGATTACATTCGATGGTGAACAAACCGCCCGACGAATCTTCGATGAAATCGAATCCGATTTGTCCGGTAAAATTCGTTTCTTTCACCCTTTTTGTCACCCACTCCGTGATTCCCGGGTGCTCAACCGACTCATAGGTAAGACATGAGTGTCCATCGATCGCATAACGAACCGGATAAATCGCGTGCGCGTAAATCCGTCCCTCATGACATATCGAATACGTACAATATTTGTCGCCTTTGAGCCACTCCTGGGCCAACCATGGATTGGCGGGGTCGAATTGGATACCTTCCGGCATCTGCCCCGGTGTCACCTTGTACACCTGTTGCGAACCCCGCGAGTAGACCTGCTTCAGCGCGAAGGGCTTGTCAAAATCCAGCGCCGCGAACTCTTCAGCAGATCCCACCTGTGCGTACTTCAGCGTCGGAACACCGAGGGCATCGAGCATGACCTGATATTCAAACTTGTTGTGTAGCCGGAACTCGGTCTCGAAATCCGACAACAACAGACGGCACTGCGGCGGGAACTGATCACGCGCCATCGCCAGGATGTCGGTCTCCTCGTGCACGGGTATGACCATGTCGATGGATTCAGCTCGAACCAGTCGCGCTATTTCCGCGACATACTCTTTCGGCTCGAACTTCGGCCGCGGCACCCGAAACACTTTTTGCACCGAATTGGAGAAACGAGCAATCGGGAATGGCACCGAATCGGCGATGTACACATCGTGTCCACCGGCATTCATCAACCTGGCGAGATCGAGTGTGAGAAACGACCGACCAAACGTTATGAGGACCTTTTTACCGCTACGATCGGGCATCGAACCTCGCAGGGAAACCGAGAAATGGCTGCACTCGCAGCATGGTAGCTTAAAATTCGCTGCATAACAGTCGCATGGTGTATGCCGCCGTGCCGTGAGGGAGAGGTGTCCGAATGTTCCTGATCGGCGTCCTCTTCGCGAGCGCTGCCGCTGTCGCGTATGGCGTATCGACAGTCCTGCGGGCCTTCGGCGCCCGCAAAGCAGCTGTCGCCGCCCGCGATGCCAACAAGCAAGATCAGCTCACCAGCGAAGGCGGCCCCTCGGTCGCCTCCACCCTGGACACCTTCAAGACACGTGAGTTCATCATCGGAACATCCCTGGTGGTGCTCGGCTTCGGTGCCGGAGCGGTGGCGGCCCGATTCCTCCCGCTGTTCCTGTCTCAGACGATCGTCTCGGCCAACTTGATCGTGACCGCCCTGCTCGGGACCGCCATCCTCGGCATCGGTTTGCACGGCCGCGATTGGGTTGCCATCTGCCTGGTCGTCTTCTCGCTGTGCGCCCTGGGCGTGTCGTCGTCACACCAGAGTGGCGGCGACGAGGAAAACAGCTTCCACTGGGGCCTGTTCGCTGCCACCTGCCTGCTGGCGATCGTGGCATTGCTGGCCGTGTACCGCCTCGGTAAACGCGGAGCCATCGTCGGGGGAGCTGCTGCCGGACTCCTGTTCGGCATCATTGCGATCTCGGTCCGCATCCTGCGCGGGGTCCATCCGTTCGACATCGTCGCACTGCTCACCGATCCGGCCGCCTGGACGATCGCGGTCGCGGGTGCGGTGGGCTTCTACGTCCAGACCGTGGCCCTGCAGCTCGGCCAGGTCAACGGGGTCACCGCCCTTCTGGTGGTCGGCGAGACCGCAGGCCCCGGGATCATCGGCGTGATATTCCTCGACGACACCGCCAAACCCGGCCTCACCTGGCTCGCGTTCCTCGGATTCATCGGTGCCGTGGTCGGGGCCATGTTGGTGGCGCTGTACAGCTCCGTGGACGCCGACCACTTCGGCGAAGCCGAGCCGGACACGGGCGGCTGGAGTCTGCGACGATCCAAACCCGCCGCTTCCTCGGGGTCCGGCAGCACAACCTCGTCTACGGATTCGGGCACCGATGCCCCGGATGCCCTACGCGATCAGGGCACCTGACTCAGGCGCCCGAGAAATTCCTCTTCTTTGTTCATTTTCCGGGCTGCCAGATATTTGTCACCCAAACCGACCACAGCAACTGCGAAAACGGCGAGCCCCCAGCCGAGCAGGATATCGATCACAAAATGCTCGGCCGTGTAGACCAGCGTGAATGCCATCGCAAATGCGTAGCCCACAAACAATGTTCGGGCCAACGCGCCCACCCTTGGCCACATGAACAGTGCGAGAAACATCGTCAGGCCGGCGTGCAGCGAAGGTATGGCCGCCACCAGATTCGCTTTTGCCTGACCGAGTTGCAGCAGCCCGGACGCCGCGTGGATGTCGAGGACGTCCCAGCCCCTGGCCGAGATCCGCTCCACGTACGGCTCTGCGCCCTCGTGTGCGGGCGTCACATCGCCCAGCATGCCGCCACCCTCATACGGGGCGCGGTCCATACAGTCCGGATGCCGAGGATTGTCGGTGACCTCAACTGCCGAGCACTGGGCAGCGGCCCACGGCGGCGCGGCGGGCACCAGCGTGTAGCCGACGAGCGCCAGAAACGTCGTCAGCAGAAATCCCACCGCATACCGTCGCCAGGCGTGACGGTCTCTGAGCCAGAGCAGCGCGGCCGCCGCGTACGGGACGATGAAATACGACATGTAGACAACGCTGGTGATCACCTCCCACCACGGCGGCTCGGCCTGTTTGAGGTGACTCTGCAGAAACGCCGTCGGGTTGACCCCGAACATCCAGTGATCGAAGTCGACGGCCAGCGCCCATTGGGTTGGCATGTCCAGCCACTGGGCGATATTGCGGGTGAAGTCGTAGAGCAGCAGGATCAGCGCAAACGGCAGCCAGTCGATGACCACCGTGATGACGCGCCTGCGTCCGATGCTGGCCGCTGCCAGCCCGGCACACAGAAGCAGCAACAGCCGGGTCCGGTCGAAGGCCAACCCGAGGTAGGCGATGTGCCAGATCACGACCGCCAACCACACCGCCAGCGCAACCGCACGCCACAGCCTCAGATCGCCCAGGCGAATTCGCCTCACCTCGCGCAACCGCGTGCGCCACGACCGTTCGGCGAGCGGACCACGGGCCATTGCCACGTCGGACCGATCGGCCTCCTGCGTGCTCATGAAGCCACGTTGTCACCAGAGGCCGACTGTTGGCCAAGAATTCGCGAAAACGTTCCTGCCCGGAAACAGACGTTCATCTCCAGGATTGGCTCGGCCCAAACCGGCCAACACCAGAAGTGGCGTGAGTCACACTGATTGCACACGCAACCGACTCGACTCCGGAGGCAACGTGCCCAACAAGTATCTGCGATATGGCGACCGGCGCTACATCATCAACAACGAGGCCGAGGCACGCCTGAACCGGACCTTGGAGGCGGTCTACGCCGATGGCAGCCGGGGCCACCAGTGGCTGAGCCTGTACCGCGACTCCGAGGCCCCGTGCCGGCTGCTCATCGCCACCGGCGTTCCCATCACCATCGAAACCGAGATCTGCCTGGACGACTGAACCGGCACAGTGGACGCCTGTTCGATGTGCGAACCGTCCTCGATACGCTCTGCAGTTGTGGACACGGCTGACGCGGAAGACCCCGAAGCCGCCTACCGCACGTCGCAGCTGATCACCTACATCGGCAACAAACGCCAACTCCTGGTCCTCATCGACGAGGCGTTGGCCCAGGTACAGCGGCAGATCGGCAGGCCGCTCGTCACGCTCGACGCGTTCTCCGGCAGTGGTGTGGTCTCGCGGCTCGCGAAGGCACGATCGAGCACGGTGATCGCGAACGACCTGGAGAGCTATGCCCGGGTGATCAGCGACTGCTACCTGACCAATGCCTGCGAGATGGATCCGGAGTTGCTCGCCAAGACCGTCTACGAGATCAATCAGGTCGTCGAATCAGGCCACCGGACAAATGGTTTCATCGCCGAGCACTACGCGCCCGCGGACGACGACCAGATCGCCCCCGGGGAACGGGTTTTCTACACCAGCGACAACGCGCGGCGCCTGGACTCCTACATCCACCTCATCCACGAGCTCGATGAACCGCTGCGCACCTTGCTGCTCGGACCGCTGCTCTCGGCGGCCTCGGTCCACGCCAACACCTCCGGAGTGTTCAAGGGTTTCTACAAGGATCGCGAAACGGGGATCGGACGATTCGGCGGCAGTGGCGCAGACGCACTGGGCCGCATCACCGGAACGATCACGCTGCGCCCGCCCGTCCTGAGCACGCACCACTGCGAGCGCCGGGTACTGCAGACCGACGCCGCGAAGCTACCGGCACTGGTCGGGGGCGTCGACGTCGCATACCTGGACCCGCCGTACAACCAGCATCCCTACGGGTCGAACTACTTCATGCTCAACCTGATCGCCGACAATCGCGTGCCCACGGCCATGAGTCCGGTCTCGGGTATCCCGGGCGACTGGAACCGCTCGGGCTACAACGTGCGTTCGATTGCCGCCGGGCTGTTGCGGTCACTGATCGACGAACTCGACGCCAGGTATCTACTGATCTCGTTCAACGACGAGGGTTTCATCGCACCGGAACAGATGCGCGACATGCTCGAGCCCATCGGAGTCGTCACCGAATTCACCCAGCGCTACAACACCTTTCGTGGCAGCCGCAACCTTCGCGGCAGGAGCGCACACGTCACCGAGCACCTCTACCTCGTGGAGCGGTTCTGAACTACAGCGGATAGCGGGCCCGGTACACCGCGTGATCTCGCCGCGCCTCGATGGCGTGGGTGTGCTCGTCGGAGATCCGCGGAATCGCACGCAACGACACGATCCCCAGCACGACGAGGCCCACCAAACAGATGCCGGCGACAGCACCTTCCACATAGTGTTCACTCGCCATCGCGAGAAGCGTCAGAGCCGCGGCCCCCGCCCCGGCCAAGCCGGAGAAGTAAGCAAGCCAGCCGGCCGGCCAGACCGCAAGCCTGCGGACGTGTAGTGAGGTTCCTGAATGCATGGACATCTCCCATCTCTGCCCGACCGTGATCCACATCACTTTTTTCTGATCCTACGCTTCGTGCAGAAGCGGCGGCAGGACCATTTCCCCCGTACCGTCGAACAGATGGAGAGTTCTTTGGTCAGGGTTCGCAATGCGATCTTGCGCCGGGTCGAGCGCGTCATCGACCCCTATCCGGTCCGCGACCTCCCCGACGGCCGCATGGTCTACCTGCCCGGACGCGGTTCGACGTACGTCACCGACTCCGGGCCGAAGGACAAACCGGCGATATTCCTGCTGCATTCGGTCATGACCAACGGGCTGCTGTGCTGGTATCCGCTGATCCCCGAGCTCAACAAGGAGTTCCGGGTCATCACGCTGGACCAGCGGTGGCACGGGCGCGGCATCCGCGACGGTCGGTTCGATCTCGACGACTGCGCCGACGATGTGGTCGCACTCGCCGACGTCCTGGGTATCGACACCTTCACCGCTGCCGGGTTCTCGATGGGTGGCGGTGTGGCGCAGCTGGCCTGGCGGCGGCACCCGGGCCGCGTCAACGGTCTGATCCTGTGTTCCACCGGCCCGTTCTTCGGCAGCCACGACCCGAAACGCCAGACCAGCATGTCGAACATCGGCCGGATGATGAAGGTCATCCATCCGCCCCATGTGCAACCGAATGCCGCCAAGCTCGACGATCGAACGGTCCCCGACTCGTTGTGGGCTATTCGGCAGTTCCTGGCGACGCCGCTCTCTCGGCTCGGACCGCTCGGCGACGGCATGGGCAGGTTCGATTCACGCCCCTGGCTGTCCGAGATCGACGTGCCCAGCGCGGTCCTGATCTCGGTCAAGGATCGGGTCATCCCCCCGTCGCGCCAGCATCTGCTTGCCGACAACATTCCCGGCATCAAGGTCTTCGAGGTCGACGGGGGCCACGCCTGCTGTGTCCTCGAGGCCCCCAAATTCATCCCGGTCTTCATGGAGGCCGCGCGCGAGGTCTCCGCGCTCGTTCTCGAGCCCGCCGAGAGCTAGTCGCAGGCTTCCAGGAGCGCCTTCACCTCGTCTTCGAAGGCCTGCACCAACGGCCACGGATCGGGGACGAGTTCTTTGCAGCCGATGACGCCGACGTTGAGGTGGCCGTCGAGGGAGAACACCGTGATGTTCATGCCTGCACCGTGGAACACCGGCCCCAGCGGGTACATCCCCTCGATCTTCGCGCCGAGGTAATACATCGGGAAGTCGGGTCCGGCCACGTTGGAGATCACCAGGTTGTAGATCACCGGATGCCGATCTGCCAGCTCCTGTGAGGCATACAGTCGCATCGCCATGCCGATGGTCGCAGGCGGCACGAATTGTGCCCAGCCCCGGAACAGGTTCGAGTCCATCGAACCATGGTGTTCCTTGGACTTTCGAACCTGATCGCCCACCGTGGTGATGCGCTCGACCGGGTCGGCGATATCGGTGGCCAGCTTGGTGAACATGCCGGTGACCTTGTTGGTGCCCTGTGTCACGAGGTCGTCGTCGTTGTCGCCGTGGACCGACACCGGGACCATCGCGACCAGCGGCTGGTCCGGGAGTTCACCCAGATCGTCGAGGTAGCTCCGCAATGCCCCCGCGCAGACGCTCAGGACGACGTCGTTGATCTTGACGCCGTAGTGATCCTTGATGCGTTTGACGTCCGTCAGCGACACCTGCGTGTACGCCAGGCTCCGGTGGCCCGTGATCGACTTGTTGAACGGTGTCCGCGGTGCCCGGAACGGCAGCGGCATCGCCTCGTTGCGGCGGGCCCGCGAGATCCAGTCGAACGGCACCTGGGCAGTCTTGGGGAGCAATCGCGCGAAGCTCAGCGGCCGACGCGCCACCTGAAGCGCACCGTCGACCGCCAGGCCGACGAGCGAGGCGTCCCCGGCGGATTGGGCCAGGTCCTCCTCGTCCAGCTCGGGTTCGTCGGGACCGATGGTGCACAGTTTGGCCAGCAGATCCGCAGCGCTCACCCCGTCGACGCTGGCGTGATGCATCCGGAGCAACACCGCGATCTTCCCGTCGAGCAGCCCTTCGATGACCCACATCTCCCACAGCGGTTTGCTGCGATCGAGCGGCACCCCGGCGATGTGTGCACAGAAATCTGCCAATTCGTGGCGTCCGCCCGGAGGCGGGACGGCCACCCGGTGGACATGACTTTCGATGTCGAAATTCCGGTCTTCCACCCACACCGGATGGTCGATGTTCAGGATCGAATCCCGGAGTTTCCGACGGAATGTCGGGAGTCCGGCGATCCGCCGGTCGAGTACATCGCGCATCTTCTCGAACGAATATCCGCCCTCGACGGTGTCCGGGTCGAGTTCGATCAGCCCGACGATGTGCATCAACTGCGATCGTGATTCGAGATAGAGAAATGAGGCGTCGAGACCGCTCAAACGTTCCACGTTTACTCCCCCAAAAACAGTTCGTCCGACAGAGTCTTACGGATCTCCACTCTGCCCCTAATTGTCGCCAAATACCTCGGGATCGCCGATGAAAAACACTCTGACAGCCCGAGCCTCCTAAGCTGTGTTCATGCGCACAGGTGCCCACGTACGACAAGACAGCGATCCAATCGGCCGCGCCGAGGAGCTCGGCGCCGAATTGCTACAGATGTTTGTGACAGATCCACAGGGTTGGGAAAAGCCGAAACCCCATCCGTTGGCAGAACAAATCCGCAACTCCCCGATCGATGTGGTGGTGCACAGCTCGTACATGATCAACGTGGCCAGCCTCAACAACCGGCTCCGGATGCCGTCACGTCAGGCAGTGATCAACCAGGCCATCGCCGCCGCGGAACTCGGCGCGTTCGGACTGGTGGTGCACGGCGGACACCTCCGAGACGACGAAGACGCCAAGGACGGATACGAGAACTGGCGCAAGCTCTTCGAGCGGGCGAACGACAAGGGCGGCTTCCCCGTCCCGATCCTGATCGAGAACACCGCAGGCGGCGACCATGCGATGGTCCGCACCCTGGAGAACATCGAACGGCTGTGGGAAGCGGTCGGCGACTACGAGAACGCAGGCTTCTGCCTCGACACCTGCCACGCGTGGGCGGGCGGAGAAGATCTCGTCGACATCGTCGAGCGGGTCAAGGCCATCACCGGGCGGATCGACCTGATCCACCTGAACAATTCACGCGACGAGTTCGACTCCGGCCGCGACCGCCACGCCAACCTCACCGATGGCCACATCGACCCCGATGTCCTGGTCGCGGTGGTGAAGGCGGCGGGTGCTCCGGTGATCCTCGAGACGCCCGAGGAAGGTCTCGCCGACGATCTGATTTATCTGCGTAAGGCGCTGGCCTGACACATCGTCAGAGCTCGCGATTTCCGCTGCCGTGGATCTCCCGCCGGATCGCCTGCATCCTCTGATCGAGGATGTTGGCGGTTTCGGCGGCCTCGGTCAGCTCGTCGAGGAGATGGGCGGGCACGGTGCGGTCGTATTTGTAGTAGATCTTGTGCTCGAGGCTGGCCCAGAAGTCCATCGCGATGGTGCGGATCTGTAGTTCGACCTTCACCGGCAACTGGCCGGTGCTCAGGTTGACCGGCGTCTCGACGATGGTGTGCAGTCCGCGGTATCCGTTCGGTTTCGGATGGGCGATGTAGTCCTTTGTGTGCAGGGTTTTCACGTCAGGTTGGGCGCATAACAGCTCGGTGAGCTGATAGGCATCGGCGATGAACGTGCACGACACCCGGACTCCGGCAATGTCGTCGATCTGGCCCTGGAGGGCTTCGGGGTTCACCGGGATGTTGCGGCGACTGGCCTTGGCGAGCAGACTCTCGGGACTCTTGACCCGGGCGCTGATGTGTTCGATCGGGTTGTAGTCGTTGAGGTAGGCGAACTCATCGCGCAAGATCTCCAGCTTGGTGACGATCTCTTTGATCGCGAACTGGAACGGCAGCATGAACTTCTGCATGCTCTGACCGATCCCGACGATGTCGGCGGGCCCGAGATCGCGTTCCGGTCCGGCCTCGGCCAACCATTGCACCAGGGGGCCGGAAGGTTCGCTCTGGACACCTTCACTGCTTTTCACCGCGTCAGACATGCCATCCATGGTGCCCGACCTGCCGGACACGCCACCGGTGAGTCATCACCCCATCCAGCCCCTGAAGTGCTGCGCATCACAATTACTGACTCACCGAGCGTTTGTGCGACGTGGTAAGCGGATGTATATTCGGGTTGTTACTGGTGAGTAACTTACTGTGCAGTCCACCCACCGAGTACTCACCACAATCAAAAGCAGTTCGACGATTGCAAAGGATTCTGCAATGGGGCATTACAAGAGCAATCTCCGCGACCTCCAGTTCAACCTCTTCGAGATGTTCAAGCTCGAGGAAGTCCTGGGTAGTGGAGATTTCGGCGATCTCGACAAAGAGACCGCCATCGACATGCTGCGCGAGGTCAACATCCTCGCCCAGGGCCCGCTGGCGGAGTCCTTCGCGGACGCCGACCGCAACCCGCCCGTCTTCGATCCGGAGACCCACAGCGTCACCGTCCCCGAGTCGTTCAAGAAGTCGTACAAGGCTCTGACCGACGCCGGCTGGGACAAGCTGGGCATCGATGAGGAACTCGGCGGCCTGCCTGCCCCCCGTTCGCTGTACTGGGCGATCGGCGAACTGCTCCTCGGCGCCAACCCGGGCACGTTCATGTACGCCGCCGGAGCCGGTTTCTCCAACATCTTCTACAACAACGGCACCGACGAGCAGAAGAAGTGGGCCGTCATCAGTGCCGAGCGCGGCTGGGGCGCCACCATGGTCCTGACCGAGCCCGACGCCGGTTCCGATGTCGGCGCCGCCCGCACCAAGGCGATCAAGCAGGAAGACGGCACCTGGCACATCGACGGTGTGAAACGCTTCATCACCTCGGCCGACCAGGACATGACCGAGAACATCATCCACCTGGTGCTGGCCCGCCCCGAGGGCGCGCGCCCGGGCACCAAGGGTCTGTCGCTGTTCTTCGTTCCGAAGTTCCACTTCGACCACGAGACCGGCGAACTCGGCGAGCGCAACGGCGCATTTGTCACCAACGTCGAGCACAAGATGGGCCTGAAGGTCTCGTCCACATGTGAGCTGACATTCGGCCAGCACGGCGTCCCGGCCAAGGGCTGGCTCGTCGGCGAGGTCCACGACGGTATCGCGCAGATGTTCGACGTCATCGAGCACGCTCGAATGATGGTGGGCACCAAGGCAATCGCCACGCTGTCGACCGGCTACCTCAATGCGCTGGAATACGCCAAGGAGCGCGTGCAGGGCGCCGACATGACGCAGATGACCGACAAGGCCGCACCGCGCGTGACCATCACCCACCACCCGGATGTACGCCGGTCGCTGATGACCCAGAAGGCTTACACCGAGGGTCTGCGGGCGGTCTACCTGTACACCGCATCGCACCAGGACGCCGCGGCCGCACAGCTCGTGTCCGGTTCGGACAAGGAAATGGCGTACCGCGTCAACGATCTGCTGCTGCCGATCGTCAAGGGTGTCGGCTCCGAGCGGGCCTCCGAGCAGCTCATCGGCTCGCTGCAGACGCTCGGCGGTTCGGGCTTCCTGCAGGACTACCCGATCGAGCAGTACATCCGCGACGCCAAGATCGACTCGCTGTACGAGGGCACCACCGCCATCCAGGCGCAGGACTTCTTCTTCCGCAAGATCATTCGCGACAAGGGCCAGGCCCTGGCTCACGTCGCCAGCCAGATCAGCGCCTTCATCGAGTCCGATTCGGGCGACGGCCGCCTCAAGGCAGAGAAGGCGCTCCTGAAGACCGCCCTCGATGACGTCCAGGTCATGGCCGCCACCCTCACCGGCTTCCTGATGAACGCGCAGGAGCAGCCGACCGAGCTGTACAAGGTCGGCCTCGGCAGTGTCCGCTTCCTGATGAGCGTCGGCGATCTGCTCATCGGCTGGATGCTGCTGCGGCAGGCAGAGGTGGCGCAAGCTGCTCTCGATGCCGGTGCAAGCGAAGCCGACACCGCCTTCTACAACGGCAAGGTCGCCGTGGCGACGTTCTTCGCGAAGAACATGCTGCCCGAGCTCACCGCCGTCCGCGGCATCGTCGAGAAGGTCGACAACGACATCATGGAGCTGGACGAAGCCTCGTTCTAGTCAACTGACGAGAGAGTGGGTCGCTCCACAGGTCAGGGGCGGCCCACTTTTCTGGCAGCGAAACGATGAACGTATTGCACTGACCGCCGGCGTGCTCGATCGGCTACGGCACACTGGGCTCCATGGCACAACCCGATCTGCAGTCCCGCCCTCGCATCGACGCAACTATCGCACGTTCATGGCTCCTGGTGAACGCGTCGGTCCCGGCGGCCTACATGGCCGCCGCCCGCTCGCAGGCCGACCAGATCATCCTCGACATCGAAGATGCCGTGGATCCACGCAGCAAGGACGCGGCCCGCGACAGTGTCACCGCGTGGCTGCGCGCCGCAGAGGCATGGGTGCGGATCAATGACCGGACCACGCCTTTCTGGTCCAACGACGTCGATCACCTCCGGGCGGCACCGGGCCTCGGCGGAGTCATGCTGGCCAAGACCGAATATCCCGACCAGGTCGACGAGACCTACGACCGCCTCGGCGGACGCGTGCCCGTGATCCCGCTCATCGAGTCCGCGATGGGGATCGAGAACGCGGTCGACATCGCCCGGCGCCGCGGCGTCCTGCGTCTGGCCTTCGGAAGCGGTGACTACCGTCGTGACACCGCCACCGACGCAGACGATCTGGTGATGGCCTACCCGCGATCGCGCCTGGTCGTCGCCAGCCGTGTGGCCGGTCTGACCGGACCGATCGATGGACCGGCGGTCACCGACGACGAGACGATCCTCCGCGAAAAGACCGCCACCAGCGTGTCATTCGGACTCACCGGCAAGCTGTGCCTGAATCCGGCCCACACGGGAGTCATCAACACCGTCATCAGTCCGAGCCCGGCCGACGTAGCGTGGGCGACCGGGTTCCTCTCCGACTTCGAAGCCCGTGGTCGCTTGGTGCGGGACGGCAGCGACCTCCCCCGCCTCAAACGCGCCGAGCGAATTGCCGAGCTCGCAGGCGAATTCGGTATCTCACCGGTGTGATGCCCGCGGTTCATCTGGCCGGGATAGATTCCCGCCGTGAGCGACTCTCTCCTGGCAATAGTGTGCGCACTGGGCGCGGCACTGTGTATTGCGATCGGCACTGTGGTGCGCCAACGGTCGGCGTCGGTGATCAGCGACGACGACGTCGGGGCGCTCGGGCCCATCACCACCCTGGTGCGCCGGCCGGAGTGGTGGCTCGGCACCCTGGTCGGGTTCGGCGGCTACGCACTGCAGGCCGCTGCACTCGGACTCGGGTCGCTGTTGCTGGTCCAGCCCGTTCTCGTGCTGTCTCTGTTGTTCGCGCTCCCGCTCAGCGCACGCTTCTCCGGTCGGACGGTTCGCGCCCGCGACTGGGTGTGGGCGGCCGCCTTGACGGTGTCGATCGCGATTCTCGTGGTGGTAGGTGACCCTCGGCCGGGTGTCGAACGCTCGGAGACCACGCACTGGATCATCATCTGCGCCATCGGGCTCCCGTTCGTCGCAGCATGTCTGCTGCTGTCCCGCACCGGTTCGCGGTCGCGCCGCGCACTGCTGCTCGGTCTCACCGGCGGGTCACTTTTCGGTGTCGCAGCGGTACTGACCAAGGGCGTCGTGCACCTGGCCGGCCGCGGGATCGTCCCGCTCCTGACATCGGTCGAGCTGTACGCCCTGATCGTGGTGGCGGTCGTCGCGATCGCCGTGCAGCAGTCGGCCTTTCAGATCGGCGCCTTGCAGGCCTCGCTTCCGGCGACCACCGTCATGGAACCGATGGTCGCCGCCCTGCTCGGATTTGTCGTCCTCGGTGAATACCTCCACGCCGATCACGCCGTCGCTGCCGTCCTGGTGGTGGCCCTTGCCGCCACAGTCGCCGCCGCGGTCGCTCTGGCTCGCAGTACCGCCGACGAGGAAGAGGTTCCCGAGCCGGCAAACGCAGTGTGAGCTGATTTGTCAGCTGGGGATATTCCGTGCGATCGCGCGGCGGCAACGTGCGGATGATGCTGCCCGACAACGTCTCTGTCGACCTGGAGATCGTGCGTCGACTGTGCCGGTCCGTGATCGATCAGCTCGAGCAGGTGGCCTCAGCTGCTACCAAACGCTCCCTTGAGGCCGCCGAGAACATCGTCGAAGAAATCGCCTGGATCAAGACCTTCGCCAAGTGGAGCCGTCACCACCAATTGGCCGCGCAGGTAGAAGTCAACCCACCGGTCACCGGTGGTCGACCCGTTATCGGTGGTCTCCACGTCCAAATACAACTTCTGCGTCACTCGGGCCAAGGTGCCGAACGCCGGGGAATTGAAGCTCGAAATGGTGAAATCGCCCGATCCGCGCGACGGGATGTTGCCCTCCACCACCTCGCCGGCGGTGGTGTAGAACTTCAGGTAGGTCCCACCCTTGCCGTCACTGTCGTAGACAACCCCGCCATTCACATTCCGGAAGCCCACGGGTGAGCTGTCGTCGTAATATCCTGTTGCATCGCAGCGACTGCCGTCGCGCCCGAAAGGCTGATTCTTCACGCAGTGCACTCCGCCGGCACCGCCGTCATTTGAGCGAATGTGGATATTGAACCGTTTCCACTCCGCACCCAGGACGGGTTCCGCCGACGCAGTGGCGGTAGACACAACGAGACCGGTCGATACGGCAGCGCTGATCACAGCGACGACGGCGAGCCGTCGGAGACGAGAAATTATCATGCGCTCACCCTGGCATTGCTCCGCATGACTTCTGCAACTCTCGGGTAGCCACGCACCGATCAGGTTGCGTTGCAAAAAACTTGCACTCCTTTCCTACGGTTCGGAGCAGGTATGGCCGTCGTCATCCCTGCACGCCGTGAAGGAGTCAGACAGTGTTCTCAACCCGCAGCAATCGTGTCCGGGCTCGAACCGGCACGTTGCTACTCGTCGCGGTTATTGCCGTCGCCTCTCTCAGCAATGCGGGGACGGCAAGTGCAGAACCTCCGTTCTCCATCGACCTTCCCGGCGCCGGATCGTCGAACTCTGGGTCATCCGACAGTGGCTCCTCGGACTCGGGTTCCTCCGACAGCGGATCGTCGGAAGGCGGCTCATCCGACGGCGGTTCGTCCGGTCCCACACCGAACCCGAATGAACCCGGCTCCACCGGCCCTGGCGGGTTGCAGTTGTTGTCGCCGAATGCCGGTGAGCCAGTGCTCGGTGTGCCGATCGAGACCCTCTCCGACAACCCTGGAGCCGCGATCATCGTCAACGGCGATGGCATGCCGTTCGCGGCCGATCGCCAGAATCTGCTCATCGCTGTTCTGGACGCCACCACCCGACAGCGCCTCGAGTCGGGGACCCGACCCAACAACGCCGGCGGCGTGCGAGACCTCATCAACATCACGAACGCCTACCGGACCAGGGCTGACACGATCGTGATCGTCAGCGGCTACCGGGGTATCACCAATGCCAGTCGCGACTCCGGTGTCAGCGAACTGTTCCGCACCCTCGGATCGAGTCCGATCACAGCCGGTGACCTCAACCGGATGGAGACCGGAACACCGTTCTCGGTGGTCGGCAAAACCGGTGCGGCCGAGGGCACGGCATACACACGGGTCGGCACCGATACGGGCGACCGCGCCGGGGCCAATATCACCGGACTGCTCCGGTGGAGTGCCGCTGGTCAGCGTTACGACTTCACCCCACCCGCACCCCTGTCGTTCACGACTCGTCAGGAGACCACTGACGGGCCCACAGTGACCATGCGACTCGGGGACGCCACCTACCCGTCGACCGCAAGTGGCCCGGACGGCTTCGTCATTCGCGGCTTCGACGGTCAATCTCTCGAACCCACGTTCAACGCCACCGTTGTCACCAACAACGATGCCGGCGGTAGCGAGTTGACCACCAAACTCGTCGCGGTCGCGAACCAGGTCGACGCGGCCGGGCGACCGTACCTGGTCATGATCCAGAGTTTCGGCCGGCCCAAGCCGTCCGCAGCCTGGCAGGACGGCGCCGCCGCGATCGTCCGACTCGGCGGGTCCAGGCTCGCCTTCCTCAGTCTCGACGGTACGAGCGACTACACCCTCATCGGCGGCGCGGCCGCCGGGTCATCCGTCGTAGAGAGGGGATCGATCCTCGGCAAGCCCGGTCCCGCCATGGGATTGATCGCGCGGAGCCATGACTCGTCGTTCCTGCCTTTACAATCGGGTCCGCTCGGCGGTGTGGACCTTCGACAAAGCGAGATCATGTACCAACCCGCGTACCAGGGCGGGTCCGGTAGTGCCCCGAACTTCCCGACGATCAACAACGCCGCGGAGACCTATATCGGGTGGAAGGCGAACGTTCCCGGGTGCAACTGGCCCACCGGCACCATGTGTAGCGTCCGCGACAAGTACCGAACCAACTACAACGCCGTGTGGACATCCATCAGGCAGGACCTCATCAGCACGGTCACCATGCCGACCGACGGGGCCACATATCCCTTCACAGCAGCGGAGTTCGACGCGACCCTGGTGCAACTCCGCAGGGAAGTCACCTCGTTCGTCTCCGTCAAGAACTACTACGACAACTTGCAGAAATCAATGGGACTCATTCGCGGCGACGCGAAGTTGAGCGTCACCAAGATCGGCAACGACATGGCCAACGAGGTGGCGCCACCGGCGACCAGCACCGCCTTCGCCGACGGGATGAAGCTGACGAATGTGGTCATGAGTGTGGTGACGCTGGCAGCTCCGGCGTTGAAGGCGGTGTGGGGCCCGATATCGACACTCCTCGGACTCGTCTCCTACGCCAGCGGTGAGGCCGACTCGAACACCAATGCGCTGGCGAACAAGACCCGGGTCAGATCCGATCGACTTGCGCAGCAAGTCGAAGATTCACTCGCGGCTGCGACGAACGCATTCTCCACAGTCGCCCTGATCATGGCCTCCGACTACGGCAAACTTGAAGCCGCCAACACGGAGATCGCGACCGAACGCTGGGTCGCGCCAACCGATCCCGGTGAACTGTTGAACAAACTGACGACCGGACTGCGCACGTGGTTCGCCACCACGTTCGTTTCGACGACGTACCCCTGGCTGATCCGAGGCACTCCCCCTCCGGTTGGTCCCGGCGACGTGAACGGTCTGAGCTGTGGCAACTACACGGACTGGGGAGTGAGGATGGAACAGCACCGTCCTTGGAGTTCAATGCCCTCCAACGCTCAGATGCGTGCGACGTGGAGTTTCGGCAGCGACGGAGCCCCAGTGCGGTGGAACATGTTCATCACCGTGGAAAGGCCGACGACCGATAGAGACAATTGGACCCCTCACTTCATCAAGCCGGGTGTCGCCAACACCATGTTCGGTACCGGCTCGAACCAGCTGGGTATGAACTTGTACGAGTTCATGAGCCCCCGGAACTTCGGCCCGACGATGCATCAGGCGAACGATGCCGCCGAGAGTTGCGACCTCTTTCGATCGTGAGCGAACGCCATCTCTGACCGGGTGTTAAATGCGTTGACCGGGCCCCTATTTCGACCGATCAGGCCGTAGGACTACGGTTTCGGGCGATGAAAAGCAATGTCGGACCCCGCATTTAGACTAGGAGCATGTTCGAACCGTGGCCCAGCGTGGACCCCGCTATCACCGGGATACAACCGGCGATGTTGTTGGGCGTCAACGATTTATTGGGTTCGGTGGAGCGTGCGATGGCCGGGCATGGGTATCTGGAGTGGGCCCGGTACGCCTATGCGGCGGAGTTGCATCGGCAAATGGATACCCAGAGCCTCGACGCCTCGGACTTCCTGAAGGACGCCTACACCCAGTGCGCGGCCCGGTTGGCGTTGGCGCAGCGGATGAGTCAGACGGTCGCCGAAAATCATCTGACGTGTGCGTTGGCGTTGCGCGATCGCCTTCCGCACGTGGCCGAAGCTCTCAAGTACGGCCTGGTGGCAGCGCATCACATTGCGGCGATCGTCGCCCGCACGGATTTGATCGACGGCACCGATCACGCCGCCGACATCGATCGGGACATCGCCGAGAACCTGCGTCGTCGCGGATCCTGGTCGTCGAAAGCGTTGCGGGACATGATCGACGCCACCATCTTTCGCCGCGACCCCACCCTGGTCCGCGAGGAACGCGAGGACGCCAACAACAACCGCGGAGTCTGGGCAGACGAGAAACAAAACGGTATGGGTGTCCTGACCGCGACGATGGCAGCTGAACACACCGCGATGATCATGCAACGCCTCGAGAAACTCGCCGCGTCCACCTGTAAACGTGACCCGCGCCGTAAACCGCAACGGATGTCCGACGCCTTGTTCGCGATCACCATGGCCCGCGAGTTCACCTGCCAATGCGAGGAGGATGCGGAACACCCCTGCCTGGCCGAAATCCTTTCCGTACCCAGCAGACACGTCGTCTCCGGGATCGATGTGAAGATCGTGCTGCACGCCATCGTCAATCAATCGACCCTTGACGGCGACGACGAGCAACCCGGCTACCTCGAAGGCCACGGCGTCATCACCGCCGACCACGCCCGCGACCTGGCCGACCACGACGCCACCACCGTCCGACCGCTCGGCAACAAGACCAAACCCGCACCAGCACCTGAGTCGGCACCCGCACCGGCCGGCGATTCCGAAGCCAACGATGCTGTGGCACAGCAGTGCCCGACCCCACCGTCCGGCCCGAACCGCAAGGCTCGCCGCGCAGCGAAGAAGACAGTGCCGATGCAGGGCCCACCCGATCCACGACTGGCCGGGATCGACTCCGACGACTGGGCGCGGGTCAAAGAACCACGGCTGCAAACAATTCCACTACCGGTCGTCAAACCCGGTGACCACTACCGACCGTCCGCAGTCCTTGATGCCTTCATCCGCATCCGTGATTGCTACTGCACCTGGCCCGGCTGCAACAAACCCGCCTGGACCGCTGACCTCGACCACACCACCGAATACAACCACGCCGACCCCGACGCCGGCGGCCGCACCCATCCCACCGGACTCAAAGCGCTGTGCCGTTTTCACCACCTGCTCAAAACCCACACGGCAGAGACGAAGCGCAGCGAAGCTCGACCAATCGACTGGCTCGACGACCAATACGTCGACGACAACGGCCGCACCACCACCGTTGTGATCACCCCCGAAGGCCGCATCTATCACGGACCAGCCTGGACCGGCGACGACCTCTTCCCAGCGATACGACACATCACCTGGGACGAGCCATCACCGTCAGCACCACAGCGGGCACCGGACAGACCTCCGAAAAGAAGACCCCGCACCGAAGCCAAACACAAACGCCGACAACAGGAGCGAGAACGCAACCGGAACCGGGTTCGTTCACGGGCCGATCATGGCGCCGACGAATCGCCGGCGCCATGATCGCAGCGTCCCTTCAGAAGTCCGCTTGCTACTTCGGTGGGAGCCGCACGCCGCCGTCGACGCGGACGACCTCGCCGTTCATGTAGGAGTTCGTGATGAGTTCGATGACCATCGACGCGAGTTCGTCGGGGGTGCCGAGACGGCACGGGTACAGCACGCTCTCACCGAGTTTGGCCTTGAACGCCTCGGACTCGGGCCCGCTGCCGTAGATCGGGGTCTCGATCAGACCCGGGGCGACGGTGTTGTTGCGAATGCCTGCGGCCGCGAGGTCGCGGGCGACGGTCAGGGTCAGGCTGACGATGCCGCCCTTGGACGCCGAGTACGCGGCCTGGCCGATCTGGCCGTCAAACGCGGCAACACTGGCCAGGGACACGATCGCGCCCTTCTCGCCCGTTTCCGTCGGCTCGCCACGGCTCATCGCGGTGGCGGCCAACCTGGTGGCGTCGAAGCTGCCGATCAGGTTGATGTTGATGACCTTCCGGAAGACATCGATGTCATGCGCGGAGGAGAACTCACCGTCGCGCCCGATGGTGCGCTGCGCCGATCCGATACCCGCCGAGTTGACCAGCGCTCGTAGCGGTCCGAGCTCGAGTGCCTTGTTGACCGCCGCTTCGATCTGCTCGGTCTTGGTGACATCGACGCTGACAAAGGCTCCGCCGATCTCTTTGGCCAGGGCCTCCCCCTTGTCCGCCTGCACGTCGGCCACCACCACCTTGGCCCCCAGTGCGGCGAGTTGCCGCGCCACTGCAGCACCGATACCCGATGCCCCACCCGTCACAATTGCGCTTGCTCCGTTGATTTCCATCCTCGCACCCTATGACCGAGCGCTTGTTCGGTTCAAGGGTCAATCGCGATCAGTACAAATACGAGCGGTACAGCTCCTGCCGGCGGGGCTCGTCGGCAGGCACCGTCTCCGCGTGCTGTTCGGCGTAGATGTCGCGGACAGTCGGGACGTCGTCCGGATCGGCGAACCGCTCGGGATTCCACAGATCCGACCGCAGGATCGCCCTGGCGCAGTGGACGTAGACCTCGTCGACGTCGATGACGACGGCGAGTGTCGCCGCCTTGCCCTTGATCGCCATGGCATCCAGCAGATCTGGGTCGGTGCGCAACCTCGCCCGACCGTTGACCCGGACCACCTCGTCGATTCCCGGAACCATGAACAACACCCCGACGTGGGGATTCGCCAGGATGTTGCGGTAGGAGTCGACCCGGCGATTGCCCATCCGATCGGGCAGCACCAGGGTGTGCGGGTCGGGGACGAGTACCGCCGAGTCGACGTCGCCGCGCGGCGAGCAATCACAGTTGCCGTCGGCGTCCGCCGTGGCCAACACGAAAAACCTTGCGCGCTCGAGGTACTCGACGATCAACGGCGTCATCGACGATGTGTGCTTATTCAGGACACCTTCGTGGGCCACTCCGAGCACCCGCTCGAGGTCCGCCGGGGTGGTGATCGCGTGGGTGTCGCCTGAGCTCGATGCTGGATGGGTCGTCACACTCCCATCAGACACCAGGTCTGCCAGTGCCCGGCAGCGGCCCCCACCATCGTGTGAGACACGCGTGAGCGCAATGATGCGGCGAAGGAGTTTCCGACGCGCTGCCGTTTCGAAAGTCGTGAAGTAACCTCACGACATGAATCTGCGCCGCTCATTGTCGACCAATTCGTCCGAGAAGACGCGGCGCGGGAAATGGGTTCCGGCAGCGGTGGCAGTGTGTGCGTCACTGACACTCGGTGGCATCGTCGCACCGGCCGCCAACGCGGTGCCCACCACCTTCAACCCTGGTTCTCGTCCCGGCGACGCCGCAGAAGTGGCGGCGGTCGTCGCCGCTGTCGGTTCGCAATTGACCGACACGACAGGGGCCGCGATCGCGATCGTGAAACCGGCTCCGGGCAACCCGAGCGCATCGATCACGACCACCTACTACTTCGGCGACGCCGACAAGGCACAGTCGTTGCCCGTGGGACCGCAGACTCAATTCGAGATCGGTTCACAGACAAAGACTTTCACTGCCTCGCTACTTGCCTTGCGGGTTCAGTCCGGCGCGGTGGCGCTGAACGACCGCGCTCAGGGTCGCCTACCCGCCACGGCCGACCTGACCCTGCCGGGAGCGGACGGCAAGTTCATCACCATGGGCGAGCTGGTCACCCATCGGTCGGGGTTGAAGCGGGATGCGATGAATCTCGGGCAGGGTTGCTATGCCGAGATGAACTACGACATCACCAAGCTCGCAGCGGGTTTGAACAACAACTACGACGCCCTTGTCCACACCCCGGGTACGGACTGGCTGTATTCGAATTGGGGGTTCGGGCTGCTCGGGTCGATTGTCAGCGGCGGGTTCAAGCCGGGCGCGGGTGAGCCCTACGGACACGTTGTGGCAAACGAACTGACCGGCCCGCTCGGGATGTCCGCCACGGAGTTGGAGCCGGGGCCGAATGCCGATCTGGCCGTGCCGTACAGCGACGGAAAGCCCGTCTGCTACCACAACAACACCGAGGCATACGCCGGCGCCGGCGGTCTGGTCAGCACCGCCGAGGACATGGCGACGTGGGCCGAAGCGACGATGGGCAAAGGCGGGAACCCGCTGGCCGCGACCCTGAACACCACCCTGGATCGGGTGGCGCCCGGAGGTTCCGGCGGCATGCAGATGGGCATGGCCTGGCAGCTGTATCCGACGTCGGATGCCAACCCGCTGCCCTACGCCTACAAGGACGGCACAACCGGCGGGTCCCAGAGTGTCACCGAGCTCGTGCCATCGACGGGGTGGGCGGTCACGGTGTTGACCAATGAGAACTCGGCGAATCCCACCGCCGTTGCCGATCAGTTGCGCCTGGCGTTGGCCGCGGGTACCGCCCCGGCGCCCGGCTCGTCGGTCACCGGGTCGTCGGGCCAGACGCGATAGCGCCGTCACGGTCCCGGGACCAGGCGGACCACAACCGTGCGTAGCGGCCACCGGCCGAGGCCAGGTCCGCGTGGGTCCCGGACTCGACGATGCGACCCTTCTCCATCAGCAGAATCCGGTCGGCCATCGCCGCCTGACTGAGCCGGTGGGCGATGATCAGGGCCGAACGTCCCGCAATGGCGGCCTGCGCGGACCTCTCGAGCGTCTCGGCACCGTAGCTGCCCGCGTCGGCTGTCGCCTCGTCGAGGATCACCACCTCCGGGTCGAGCAGAACCAACCTGGCCAATGCGACCTGCTGAACCTGCACGGGTGTGAGCCTGACCCCGGCCGCGCCGACCACCGTGTCCATACCGTCGTCGAGCGCACTGACCCAGTCCCACGCGAGCACCGCCTCCAGCGCCGACCTCAGCGCCGAATCGCTTGCCTCCGGCGCGACCATCCGCAGATCCGCGGCCAACGGTCCGGCAAAGATGTGGACGTCCTGGGTCACCATCGCGATCCGGCGGGCCCGATCGCAGCCTTCGAGATCGCGAACGTCGGTCCCGCCGAGGCAGATCCGGCCAGAGGTGACCGGATGCACGCCGGCCAGCAACAATGCCAACGTGGTCTTGCCCGCACCGGACGCCCCCACCACCGCCACCTTCTCGCCCGGCACCAGGCGGATGGAGATGTCCTGCAACACCGGATGTTCCGCCGAGTATCCGAAGCTCACCGACTCCGCAGACAATTCGGTACCACCGGTGGCGTTCGGTGCCACCGGCGCCGGTGACACAAATCCTTCGGCCTCCTCGATGACGCCGACGATCCGTCCCAGCGACGCCGCACCGGACTGCAGATCGTCGATCACCAGGAGCAGGGCCGAGATCGGCCCGAACAGCCGCAAAAAGAACAGCATGGCGGTGGTGGTGGCACCCACCGTCGACATCCCGGCACCCACCAGGTTGTAGCCCACGATCAAAATCGTTGCCATTCCCAGGAATTCGCCCAGGTTGATCTTGCCGAAGAACCGGTTCTGAACGATCCGGGCACGCAGTGCCCAGCGCACGACGTCCCATGACCGGTACGCTATCCGCCTGCTGAGCCCGGCCGACAACCCGAAGGCGTACACGGTTTCCAGGCCGCGGATTGCGCCGAGGACGTGATGGGCGCGTTCTGCCATCGCCACCCGTTCGGCCGCGTAGACCTGTGGCGCCTCGCGCAGATACATCCGCACCCCGACCACGTAGACCGGCATCAACACCACAAAGACCACGAGGTAGCGCCAGTCGAGTACGGCAAGACCGATGCCGGTCAGCACGATCGTGAAACCCGAGGTCGACAGTGCGGGAACAGCTCTGGAGATCGCCTCGCTCACCACGCTGACATCGTCGGTGGCCCGGGAGACGACATCGCCGCTACCGGCCGACTCGACCCGGGCCAGCGGCAGGCGGAGCACCGCATCGAGCATCTGTTCACGCAGCCGCGCGAGCATCGTCTCGAAGAGCTGTGACGACAGTGCCACGCCGAGTCCGGTCAGCACCGCATACCCGAATGCGGCAACCAGCATCAATCCACCGAGTTGCCACACCTGACGAAACCCGCTGTCGTCGATGGCGATGTCGACGATTCGACCGAGAGCCCACGGCGTGACGAGACCGAGCGCGGCCGCGCCGATCAGCACCACGACCACTGCCGCCAGGAACCACCATCGGCCCCGCACGGTTGCGGCCATCCGGCCACAGACCGCCTTTGGTCCGGCCACGGTCATCGGCACGGTTGTCGGCGCGCTCATGCCTGCCCACTCTCATCGAGGACGATGATCTGATCGGCGACCGCAAGCAGTGCCGGAGATCGCGTGAAGACGATCGTCGTCTGGTCGGCGCGCGCCTTCACGATGCGTTCGGCGACAAGGGATTCGGTGACGGAATCCACCGCCGTGGTCGGATCGACCAGTACCAGCACCGCCGATTCCGCGGCCAGAGCCCGGGCCAGTCCCACGCGCTGACGCTGACCACCGGACAGTCGGCGGCCTGCCTCACCGACCGGGCTGTGCAGGCCCTGCGGCAGGACCTCGGCGATGTCGTCGCAGGCCGCGGCGAACACCGCCCGCGCGATCGCCGCCTCCCGGTCCGGGGACTCGGAGACATCGGCGGTGATGTTCTCCAGCACCGAGCCCTCGAACAGATCGGTGGCGTGCGGGACGACGCGAATACTGTGCCGTGCGGCAACATCATCAAGGTCGAACAGGTCGACACCACCGACCCATACGGACCCGGCTCGGGGTCGGCGCAGCCGCGCCAGCACCGCGGTCAACGCAGCTGTCGTCTCGTGATCGGCGACCACGGCAACAAGCCCGCGGTCGGGCAGTTCGAGGTCGAGCGCCTTGATCGGATCCACGGTCAGCCCGTCGCAGCGCACCGAGACGCCCTGTGCAACAACCACTTCTCCAGCGGATGACCGGGGTGCAGGTGTCACGGTCGGTGCCTGCAGCACCTTGAGAACGCGTTCGGCCGATGCGATCCCCGCCGACCAGATTTTCCCGAAGCCGGTGCCCAGATCGCTCAGTGGTTCCATCACGAACTGCGTCAGACCGACCACCGTGATCAGCTCGCCCACGCTGAGTGATCCGTCGACCGCCATCAATCCGGCCGCGACGGCGACAGCGACCACGAACAGGCCGGACACCCACTCCATCGCACCGAGGTACCAGCCCTCGGATCGACGGGCCGCCAGAACCCCGGCGAGTGCGCGCGAACTGGCCTCGTCGTACCGGTGCCGCGCCTGCGCCTCGGCGCCGATACCTTTGACGACGCGGAACCCGGCGATGAGATCCTCAGCCGTGGCAGCGGCTTCGCCCGCCAATTCCTGCTGATGCTCGCTCCGCCGGCGCAACGGCCCACCGGACAGGTCCAGGGCCAGCAGGATGACCGGGGCGCCGATCAGGATCGCCAGGCCCAGTGGCCACGAGATCCACAGCAGCACAACGCCACAGAACAGGACCGCGGCGAGCTGTCCGACCGGATATACCGCCACCGCGACCGCCGCCGACAACTTCGCCACGTCCGCGGTCGCGATGGAGAGCAGCATGCCGGACATCGCAGGCGGACCCTCCATCCCGGCCGGATCGAGGATCCGGTCGGTGACCCGGCTGCGCAGCTGATGCTGGATCGATTGCATGCCGAGGAATCCGATCCGGGAACCGAAGCGGAAGGAGAACGACAACATCGCGAAGATGCCACCGAGGACCATCAGCCAGATCACCAGAGCGGTCAGGTCGTGGTCGGTGATCGCCTGATCGATCGCCAGACCCATCACCACCGGGACAAGCGCCTCACCCACCTGGTGACCGATCATCAGCCCGGCTGCGGGCAGGGTGCGCCGTTTCGCCGCGAAGATCGTCCGCAGGGTGAATTGCCGCGGGGTCGTTGTGGCATCGACCTCGATCCAGGTCGAGTCGACCGGTTCAGTTGGCGCATCGAAGAAGACCGGTAACCGGCGCCGAGTGGGTGGTCTGGGGGGCGCGAGGGAGGACACCTATCAAGAACTACATCATTCGGATAGGCTATTTCTACTAGCGTCCGACCGGAAGCACTAGGCTGTTCACAGCCGACAAGCGTTTAAGGGGTTAGTCAGACCATGTCCACCACATCCGCCGGTACACGCTCGAAGCCGGAGGCCACGACCACAAGCGCCACGGCAGAAACCACTCCGGCGTTTGTACTCTCGCGCCCGGGCTATCACCTGCTGGCGACCGGTGTCAGCGCCCACTTCGACAGCATCGCAGCGGCGCGCGAGGCACTCGAACGTGGTGGCCACAACTACATCGTGGGCGCACTCCCCTTCGACACCGACCAGCCCGCCGCCCTGTTGGCGCCTGCCGAGGTGACCCACACCGCACAGCAATGGCAGTCGCGGGCCAAGCCGCTCCCGCCGGTGGAGATCGTCTCCACGGTGCCTGCACCCGAAGAGCACGTCCGACGCGTTCGTCTGGCCCTGCGCGCTCTGACCGATCCGGCCACCGAACTGTCGAAGGTGGTTCTGGCCCGAACACTGTTGTTGCGGGCGAGCGCGCCGATCGACCCCCTCGCACTACTCGGCCGATTGGTCGACGCCGACCCCACCCACAACGGTTTCCTCGCCGACCTGACACCCGCGGGGCCCGCCTACGACGGCCATCTCCTGATCGGATCGAGCCCGGAATTGCTTGTGCGCCGGACGGGTTCAACGGTGACCTGCCATCCGCTCGCCGGCTCGGCACCGCGGTCGGCTGATCCGGACACCGATCGAGAGCAGGCTCAGCGACTGACCGCCTCGGTCAAAGATCAGCACGAGCACGCCTTTGTTGTCGAGGCGCTGGCCGAACGGCTGCGTCCACTGTGCGGCGAGGTCATCGTGCCCGCCACACCCTCACTCACCAAGACGCCTGCGATGTGGCATCTGGGAACGGAGATCTCCGGCCAGATCCGCGATCCGTCCATCACGGCGCTGGACCTGGCCCGCATCCTGCACCCGACGCCCGCCATCTGCGGCACACCCACCGCACAATCTCGCGACCACATCCTGCGCACCGAGGAAGACCGGCGCTTCTACGCAGGCGCTGTCGGCTGGTGCGACGCCACCGGCAACGGAGAATGGCTGGTCAGCATCCGGTGCGCCGAACTCGACGCCGACCGTCGCACCATCCGCGCTTCGGCGGGCGGCGGTATCGTGGCCGATTCCGACCCGGATCAGGAACTGGCCGAGACCTCTGCAAAATTCCGCACCATCCTCTCGGCGTTGGGTGTCGGTTAAACTGCGGTGTCGCGGCTTGAGTTGTCCACTCTGCTCGATATACCCGCTGCACCCGAAAGGTCGTCTTGATGCCCGCCGCGAATGTAGTTCGCCCGCTGGCACACCGCCGTTGGGGTGAGCTCCTGCCGTGGCTCGATGACTATCGGTCCGGTCCGCCGATCCTGTCCGAGAACGAACTGATCCCGAACGCATGGATCGGCACCACTCCGGCGGAGAGCCTGACCAGCGAGAACTTCGACGCGTTCTGCGCCGTTGTTGCGGCCCGATACGTCGCCGACCGGCCCGATCACCGGCTCGCCTCCGACTTCCCGAATGCCGCTCACACCGGCCAACCTCTCGATCGGACAGTGAACCAGCTGCTCGAATCCCCCGGCATCGACCGCGACGCGGCGACCGAGATCGTCCGGAACCTGGTCGCGGCCACAGCGGTTGCCGGCGATCCATCGGCCACCGATGACGTACTGCCGGTCCCGCTGACCGAAGACCGACGCGTCAGGGAGTTCGTCGACGGTCTCGATGACCGCGACCGTCTCATCCTCGGCGAACGCATCGTCGCCTCGCGGCCTCGCACGCAGGCCCACCTGGCCACCCAGATAGGCCTGTCCCGCGAACGGGTCAACCAGCTCGACCGGAGCCTGCGCTTGCAGTTGGCCGAGATGGTCGAGGCATCGGCCACATTGCGCCCGCTGCTCTCGGAGATGATCGCTCGGGCCAACCCGATCGCCGACATCTCCGATGTGATCGCGGACATCCCCGAGCTGGGACTGCCATTCCCCACCCTGGAGATCCCACTGTGGCGCATCCTCGGCGCCGGGTCCGGCGAACTCCACATCACCGACGACTGGATCGTCAAAGGTAGTGTGCAAGAGGCGAATACCCGGGTGCGGGAGATCCTCGACGAACATGCCGGACCGGAGTCGGTGGTACCGCTCGCCCCGGTGGCGAAGGCGTTGATGCTCAGTGCCGAGACCACCGCCCGCTGGTTGGGGCGCAATGGTTTTGCCGTGATCGGCGATCATGTGGTGACCGCGTCGACCGCGACCGGCGATCTGGTCGCGGCCACGTTGTCCATCGCAGGCACCTCGCTGACCTTCGACGAGATCGTCGACTCCATGGCGGACACACCGCGGTCGCGGTCGAGCATCCGCAACGCCATCGCCACCGACGACCGGATCGTGAAAACCGACCGCGCGACGTACGGCCTGGCCCGCTGGGGTGGGGAACGCTACCTTCCCGTCCACCGGCAGATCGGCGCGATACTCGACGAGGTCGGCGGGCAGATCGGCATCGAGGACCTGATCAGCCGGATCATGGCCAAGTACAACGTCACCGAATCATCCATCCGCGCATACGCCGGGGCCGGTGAGTTCATCACGCGCGACGATGTCGTCACCCGGCGTGAAAAGCGTTACGTGAACCGAAAATCGCCGACGAAGACCCGGAATCTGTACCGCGACGGCGACATCGTCCGCTGGCGTTCTGTGGTATCCAAGGCGCACATCAAGGGGTCGGCGTTCAACATCCCGTCCGCACTGGCCGGGCATCTGGGCGTCGGGCCGGGGACGCCGTTGCAGCTACCGTCGAGACTCGGTCCCCAATCGATCATCTGGGTGTCGGTGCAAGGCCGGCTGGGCACCGTCAAACGGTTCATCGACGACCTCGGCCTGACCGAGGGTGACGAGATCTTCCTGGAGTTCGCGCCACAGCACTTCGATATCCGGCCCTACCGGCCCCAAGTCGGAGCCGAACCGGCGCAACAGATCCTGGCCATGCTCGGTCGTGCGGACAGGTCCGCGGACGTTTCGCACCTGCGAGAGACCCTGGTGTCGGCCCTGTGGTTGCCGGAAGACGCGGATATCGCGGCGGTGATCGACACACTCCGGCACCGCAGAGAAGACGCGTTGGCCGACCTGGTGAACATCGCGACCGGGCCCGCGGGCACAGACACTACGAAACCGACCTCAACCTGATCGGGCAGTTCTCCACCTCGTAGATCGCAACGTTCCCGACGCACTGGTGAACCAGCCCGTACCGGCGTTCGACCACCTCCGGCACCGCGTCCCGCAACGCCAGTGCCACCCGAAGGTTGCGCCAAAGCTGTTGTGGTGCTTGCTCGATGAATGCGCACACAGATGCGGACGGCGCAAAAAGGACCGACGTCTGACCGCTACCGATGCCCGGCCAGGTGTTCGCATCCACCGCAGGCGGCGCGATCTGCAGGCAGGATCCGGCGCTGGCACAGGCGAGAATCACCATGACCGCCGCTGCACTCTCGCAACTTCCACAGAGCATCACCTGGGCCTGCGAATCCAGATCGAGCCCCCTGCGGACCTCGTCGACCGCTTCGACACACCGGGGCCAGCTCCACATCGACCGATCGGACCCGCCCAGGACGAATCCGCCGTTTCGGTCGATGGGCCCGTCCCCGACGCCGATCAGTGTGAACTCATCGGCGACGCTGAACATCGGGGCGCAATCGCGTTCACCGACCAGCACGGCCACGTCCTCGACGAGGTCGTCTTCCAGCACATGGGACACGACGTAGTGAAGGTCGAGATCGCGCGCGCCGACAAGCGCTTCGTCGTCGAGAGGATTCAGCGGGACGATGACGGCGTCCATGCGCATCAAGGCGTGCAACGCGAGCACGAATTGCCAGCCCTCGCGGATACAGAGCCCCACCCGATGGCCCGAGCGCATGCCGCATGCGGACAGATCCTCACAGAGCCAGTCGACGGATTCGTCCAGTCGCTCGAAATCCACCACGTCATCACCGCAGACCATGGCCTCCAGCTGCGGATCGTCACATACAACGTGATCGAATATCGCATTCGGCGCAACAGCGAGCATGCGGCAATTTCCTCCCGTCGGTATGGCGTCGGCGCACTCGGCGCCGTGCCAACCGGACACGGGCCACTCACCAACTTCATGAGGGTAGCCTTATCTTATCTGGGGCGCCAGCCTCCCTATTCGATTTGCACGGATGCCTTATCTCTGTTTAGTGACCTCAAAAATCAATATCGGACATATCTGATGTGCGGTTTATGATGGCGGATGCCCACATGTCCAGGAAATGGGCGCCGAATTCCTTCTGATCTCCACAAACCCGGAGGTCAACCGATTCTTCTCGGATGCGATAGCTGAACACCAATTGGTAGAAGAGTTCGTAACTCTCGCGCATATTCGGCCGCGCGCTCGCCCCGTATTTTCTGGTGAGCAATATCGGCAAAGCCGCATATCCCTTCGCCTTCTTGCGACCCTCACGTGTTCCGAAGCGGACCAACGGATCCCAGGCCCGGGCTGCCGGGTCCGCGGGCACGCCGCCGCACGCGGCCGGTCCGGATGCCGTCCACCAGCCGAATGCGTCATGGCACTCCCGGTCGTCGCCATCGACGAGTAGTCGCAGATCGGCATCGACGTCGACTGCCGAACCGAACTCGACCCGGTCCGCCGCCTGCAGGAATGCCGCCTCCACCGCTGCGGCGTCAGCGTTGGCCGGCACCTCGCGGGTAAAGGTCTGCACCCGGTCGCCGGTAGTGATCGACGAAAGGTCCACCACAGCGGCGGACCCGGGGTCGCACAGATCGTCGATCGCCTCTGTGGCCCGCTGTGACCGGGACAGGTCGTTCAACGCAGCAGCCATGTCCACCACGGAGATCCCGGCATCGCCAGGCTCGACCACCCGCGACCCGGTGGCGAGTCTGGTCGCCAGCGTGTGCAAGGACCGGTTGTCGGCGGCCGTCCCGTGCACCGCGACCACCAGGTGGTGTCCGGCAGAGGAGGCGACCACTGCCACCCTGCACATCACGCCCTCGGCGGCGTCGAGTTCGCCACACATCTGATGCGCGACATGGGCGATGGCGGCATCGGCGGACATGTCGAGGGTGTGGAAGGAGATGGCGTCGGCAACGGCAGCGGCAGAGACCGGCAGCACCTCGGCGAGCAATACCCGGCCCCGGGCCCGAATCCGTTGGCGCAGCGCATCATATCGGTGCACCTGATCCAGTAGCGCTGCTTCGAGCTGGCCGCGGCCGGGGGCCTGCGCGAGGTCGATCACCTCGGTGAGGGCGAATCCGGCGACATCCACAGCGGATGCCCGGAGCCGATGCTGATTTGCCGTCGGAACCACGGCCGCCGCGGCTTCATCACGCGCCGCGGGACGCTCGAGATCCGTCACGGAGATCAGCGCCAGGACGGCCTGTTCCCAGAGTTCGGCGATCTCGGTGAGGGCAGATCCGTACTCCACCCGATCGGATTCCAGTGAATAGTGGAACTCCACGCCACCGGCGGTACGGCGGCCCACGATGTTGACCACCAACGGATGCGCCGGCCGTGCCGGATCTGTTGCGATCAGGCGTGGGAGCCCCGGCGGTGTCGTCCATACCTGCGCCTGCGGCGACGCGTTTGTGATCCCGCCATAGTTGAATTGGACCTCTGCAGTGGGCAATTGGTCGAACACCTCCCGGCTCTGATTGTCCAGGTACCGCAGGATGCCGTAACCGAGTCCGTCGTCGGGAACCTGATCCAGAGCCCGGTCGACGGCATCGAGCGCATCCAGTCCCACGATCGGCGAATCGAACAACCGCCCCGACACGTCGTCCGGAACCCGAAGGGCGATCGGCTTGACGGTGGTGAACCACCCCACCGCGCCCTCTGACGGTGGCGCGTCCGGTCGGCTCACCCGGCCGTGTCCTTCGACGTCGACCAGCAGACCGGCCCAGGGCTCCTGCCCGACGCGTTGGCGCCGGATCCCCAGTGCCAGTGCCAAACCCGCCAGGAGCACCGAGTTGACGAACCCGTCGCGCCCGGCCACACCTCCGGCGACCGCAGCCGAGGCCGCCTCGCCGAAGGTTCCGGTATGTGCAACCCTGTCGATCCGGTCCGGTTCTGCCACCGCCTGATTCGAACCGACCGCCCCGACGCACTCGATCCAGTACGGCAGCTGGGGACGAAACTGATCGAGTGTCGATTCGGTGTTGAGGTATTCCATCCACTCGAAATACGACAGATCCACCTCATCTGCGAGCTCTGGACGCTCGTACATCTGAGACAGGTCGGCGACCAAAATTTCCCAGGAGACGAAGTCGACCGCAAAGTGGTTGACCAGCCAGGCCACCACACCCTCGCCTCCGCCACGATCGAAGTGGACCATGGTGGTCAGGGCTCCGCCCCCGAGATCGAGTTCCTGCGACGCCTTCTGCTCTTCCGCACGGATCAGGTCGGTGAACTCGTCCTGCGAAAGACCCCGGGCATCAACGGTTCTGATATCCGGAAGTTCTGGGTACGCATCCCCCGCATGCACCGTGGGACGCCCATCATCACAGGTGACGCGGAGCGACAGTGCCCCGTGGATCGCGATGGTCGCGGACAGTGCCTCCCGCAACCGCACGAGATCGACATCGGTGGGTGCGGTGAGCAGAAGTGTTTGCCGTACCCCCGACTGATCACCTCCGGCACCATCGCCACCGGAGGCAAGCTGCCGGTGCATGATGGGCATCAACGACGTCGGACGGTGGGTCAGGTGCACCCGATCCGTTGCCGCATCGGCACCGTCGACCGGGTCGGCATGTGCTGCAATGTCTTCGACCGTGCGGTGTTCGAACACCTTCCGAAGACTGGTGTGGGCGCCGTGGGTCCGGGCATGACGGACGATTGCCAGCGCAGAGATGCTGTCACCACCGAGATGGAAGAAGTCGGCGTCCACCGCCACGGCGTCGAGTCCGAGGACGGTTTCGAAAGCCTTGGCCACCGCCACCTCCATCGGCCCCTCCGGTCCGCGCGCATCGGTGCCGACCCGCAGCACGTCCTGCGGGTTCGGCAATGCCCGGCGATCGAGCTTTCCGTTGGTGGTGAGCGGCAACGCATCCAGACCGATCACATGACCGGGCACCATGTGCGCCGGAAGTGAGGCCTCCAGGTGTTCGCGCAGCATCCTGCCGATGTCGCCGGTCAAATCGCCTGGGTCCTGATCAGCGCCAACCCAATACGCGGCGAGGTACTTCTCCGGCGCGTATTCCACCGCCGACCCGCCGCGTTCGCGCTCGCCGACAACGACAACCGCCGACTTCACCAGCGGGTGCGCTTCGAGCGCCGCCACGATCTCATGGAGTTCAATGCGGTATCCACGAATTTTGACCTGTTCGTCCGCACGCGAGGCGTATTCGAGTAGTCCGGCGGAATTCCAGCGCATCAGGTCGCCGGTGCGGTACAGACGACTACCTCCGCCATCAAATGGATTGGCGACAAATCTGGTCGCGCTGAGTCCGGGGCGATTCCAATAGCCCTGTGCCACCTGATCACCGGCGACATATAGCTCACCGACAACACCCGGTGGAACCGGGACCATACGGTGATCCAGTACGTACGTGTTCAGGTTGTCGAGCGGTCGGCCGATGACACTGGCCCCGGGTTCGGAGTCACCGCTGAGCCGATGGACGGTGGTGTGCACCGTGGTCTCGGTGATACCGAACATGTTGATCAGGTTCGCTGCGCTCTCCGGATGCGTGTCGTACCATCCCCGGAGCTTCCGGAAATCGAGTGCCTCACCCCCGAAGATGATGGTGCGCAGGGCAAGTGAGGTCTCACCGTCACGTTCGCGCTCGGCGTCGACAAACGCGTAGAAGGCCGAGGGTGTCTGATTGAGTACGGTCACCTGTTCTCGGCGCACGAGATCCCCGAATGCCGCCGGATCCCTGGACGTCTCCTGATCGACCACCACAAGATGCCCGCCGGTGCACAGCGCGCCCCAGATCTCCCAGACCGAGAAGTCGAAGGAGTAGGAGTGGAACAGCGTCCAGACATCCTGCGCGCCGAAGTCCATGTCCCTGGTTGCATCGAGCAGTGCAACCACGTTGCGATGCGGGACCACAACACCTTTGGGCGTGCCGGTGGAACCGGAGGTGTAGATCATGTACGCCGGATCCGTGTTCACGTGCCGGCGACGGCGTTCGGTGTCGGCAACCGGATCCGCCGACCGTTTCTGAAGTTGCTCCGCCACTTCGGTATCGGTCAGAACGATGCACGGTGCTGAGTGATCGGCAACGAGCAGGCGCTCGTCCTCGCCGTGCACCAGTAGTACCGAAGGATCACTGTCGGTGAGCAGGTGATCAATCCGGGCTGCGGGATAGCCCGGATCGACCGGCGCGTATGCGGCGCCTGCCGTCAGCGTCGCCAGCACCATGACCACCAAATCCGGCCGCCGTGGCGCGAGTACGGCCACGCGGTCCCCGGCACCGACGCCCCTGGAGATCAGCAGCCGGGCCAGGCGGTTAGCGGCCTGCGACACCTCGCGATACGTCCACCGGGCCTCCCCTTGTGACAGCGCCACCGCGTCGGGGTGCGCGGCGGCCTGCTCGGCGAACAACCCGTCGATGGTGTGTGCGCGCACGTCTACCTGCGGTGCACGTGACCACTTCTGCACCATCTCGCGCTCGCGATGGTCGACGATGTCGAGGTCGCTGATCCGTTCGGTGGTGGCGCGGGCGAGCTGCTCCAACACCCGCATCAGGGTATCGACGTAGCGCTCGCCGGTACCACGATCGAAGAGGTCCGCGGCAAAGACGACGTCGGCGCTCAACGCACCCGAATCAAGTTCCACCAGTTCGAATTCGAGGTCGAACTTGGCGGTGGTTGCCTGCGTCTGGATCAGCTCGATCGGTACGTCACCGATGTCGGCGGGCAGTCCACGCGCGTTCCGGTAGACGACCATCGTCTGAAACAGCGGGTGGCGCGAGGCGATCCGCTCCGGATTGAGTTGGTCCACCACCCTTTCGAACGGCACATCCTGGTTGTCGAACGCGTCGAGAACGAGCGTTTTTGTCCGCTGCAACAGGTCCTCGACGGTGGGATCACCGTCGAGGTTGTTACGGACGACAAGCGTGTTGACGAAAAAGCCGATCAGATGCTCGACCCCTGGTTGTCCGCGACCGGAGACCGGTGTACCGATGGGGACATCGGCGCCCGCGCCAAAATGGCCGAGCACCAGGGCAACCGCGGTCTGCGCAAACATGTATTCGGTGATCTCGTGCCGACCGCAGGCCGACTTGATCGCGCGCACCACCCTCGGGTCGAGGACCCGGCTGACGGTGAAACCCTCTTGGCCCGCAACGACCGGCCGTGACCGGTCGGTGAGGATCGGCAGTTCATCCGGCAGATCTGACAGGAGCGTTGCCCAGTGGCCCAGTTGGCGCCGGATCATCTGCGCCGGTTCGGTGCCGCTCGCTCCCCCACCGAGCATTGCCTGCTGCCACTGGGCGTAATCCGCGTAGTGAACCGGGAGTTGTTCGGGTTCTCCAACACCCTCACCCCGGGACCGCCGGTAGGCACGGTCGAGGTCGGCGAACAGGATCGGTACCGACCACTGGTCGAAAGCACTGTGGTGCACAACGATGCACAACACCGATTCGCCGTCGGAGCGTTCCAGCACCGACACCCTGATGGGAATCTGCAATCCGAGGTCGAAGCGGTGCCCACGGCAACGATCCACGAAGTCCGGGTCGTCGTCACCGTCGGTGAACGCCACACCCGGATCCGCCTCGTCGACGGTGAGCACCTTCTGAACCGGGCCCGTCTCCGTGTCCAGGAAGATCGTGCGGAGCGGTTCGTGCCGGGACAGCAACTCGCGCAGCCCGGTACGGAGCGCATCGGCATCGAGCCGACCGTGCACCCGTAGCGGGATCACGATGTTGTAGACCGGGCTCGGGCCTTCGAGCTCGTAGAGGAACCACAGGCGCGCCTGCGACGCCGACAACGGCGCCGAGCCCGATTGCGCTCGGGGCAGGATCGGCGGTGCGGCGTCAAAGCCCCCGGCATTGCGCTTGCGCTCGACCACGACGGCCAGGGACCGGATGGTCGGGTTGTCGAAGACATCCCGCAACGACAACGGAACGCCGGTCTGACCCGCGATCCGCGCCAGCACCCGGGTTGCCGACAGCGAGTGACCGCCGAGGGCGAAGAAGTTCTCGGTGGTTCCCGGATCCGCAACACCGAGAGCGTCTGAGAAGTACTCCGACAGCAGTGTTTCCGTCGGGGTGGACGGTGCGGTGGTCTCGGCATGCCGGGGCCGGAAGTCACGGAGCGTCAATGCGGCCCGGTCGAGCTTGCCCGATGCGGTGACCGGCAACTCGTCGAGTACCACCACTGCTGCCGGGACCAGATACGCGGGCAGGGCCGACGACAGGTCGGCGATCATCGCGGCGGGTTCGAGATCTCCGACACCTTCGGCGGTGACGTATCCGACCAGAACACGGCCACCGTCGCTGTGGGGATGTGCGACCACCACTGCGGTCGCCACCCCATCGAGTCCGCCGAGCACCGACTCGATCTCACCGAGTTCGATCCGGAAGCCACGGATCTTCACCTGATGATCGGCGCGCCCCAGATAGACGAGTTCACCCTCGGAGGTCCAGCGCGCGAGGTCACCGGTGCGGTATATCCGGGTGCCGGGGTTCCCGTGCCGCGCGGCAACGAATCGCTCCGCACTCAGGCCGGCACGGCCCCAGTACCCGCGCGCCAACTGCGTGCCGCCGACGTAGACCTCCCCAACGGCATCCGGGGGCACGGGCGCCAGCCAGCGGTCGAGGATTTCGATGGTGGTGTCCGGGACCGGCCTGCCGATCGTCACCGACCCGGACCCGCGGAGTTCGGCGTAGGCCACATCTCCGGCCACCTCCGATGATCCGTACGAATTGATGACCACCGAATCCGGCGCCACCCGAAGAAGATCCACCATCAGCGATTCCGGCAGATCTTCACCGCTGGATATCCATCGCTCGACACCGGCGAGCTTGTCGGCGGCCACATCGACCATCGAGCGCAACAGGGAGGGCACCGCGGTGAGCTGGGTGATCTGATGCGTGTCCACCGCCTCGGCGAGGGCCCGCGGGTCGGATGCGATCTGATCGTCGGCCAGCACCACGGTGGCCCCCGCGACCAACGCGGCAAGCAACTCCGTGGTGCCGTCGATGAAACCGGCCGAACTCTTGGCTATCCGGACGTCGCGGCGACCGGGATCGACCGGCCCCCAGTCCGTGGTCGCCCATCCGATCCGATGGGCCAGCGCTCCGTGTGTTCCGGCGACACCTTTTGGCTGCCCGGTCGAACCCGATGTGTAGATGAGGTAGGCCATGTCGGCGGGTTCCACCGGCCGCCCGAGTTCACCCACCTCGATCCTCTCACCCGCGAATTCCGAGATGCGCGAGAGTGTTTCGGGGTCGTCGAGCACGATGACACGGGTGCTGCGCGAACCCACCAGGTCTGCCCATTGCGCCAACAGCGACCCGCTGGTGACGATCACGTCGGGCTGCGCATCATCGAGCACGTACCCGATCCGGGCTCGGGGATAGGTCGGATCGACCGGGACGATCGCTGATCCGACGGTCAGTGCACCCAGCAGCGCGGTGACGTGTTCGGTTCCTCGGTTCAACAACAACGCAATTCGGCTTTCCGGGCCGGCCCCTTCGGCAGACAGCAGCCGTGCCATCCGGGCGACGTCACGGGCCAGCTCGGAGTAGGTGAGCTCTCCGGTCCTGGTGATCAGTGCCGTGCATACGGAGCACTCGCCGGCGCGTGAGGCGAATTGGTCGGCAACGGCGGAGTGCTCGGTCGTCGGCCGGGGGCCGGTTCCGGACCAGTCTGCGATACAACGGGTTTCCGCCTCGGTGACCGTGGTGACGTCACCGGTTCGGGTCGCCGGACCTGCAGCCGCGATCCGGCTGAAGTAGTCCGCGAACCGGTCGAGCAGGGCTTCGAGTGCTTCCTGTGTGTAGAGGTCCGGGTTCGCGTCACACTCGAACACGAAGCCGTGGATCGGGTCGTTGTACACCGACAACGCCACATCGGTGACCGGTCCGGTGGCTATGCTCTCCGGGACGACGTCGAGGGCGCCGAACTCATATCGATAGTCGAAGGCCTTGATGTTGACGAGCGAGCCGACCGGTTGCATGTCGGTGCCGACGAGTCCGTTGTCGCGGGCGACGTCCTCGACCCGGTACTCCTGGTGTGCCCGTAGCTTCTTGAGCCCTGCCACAACCGCTTTCACCGAATCGGCGATGGTTGCCCCGCCGGGAAGGTCGAGATGCAGGGGCAAGATGTTGGCGGCCAACATCGGCGTGCGCAGCGCGGCCGGGCCACGTCGCCCCATCATCGGCATACCCACGATCACCTGGTCGGACGCCATCAGGTGCCGGGCATGGGCCGCCCAACCGAAGACCACGACCTCCGCCCATGTGGAACGCGTGGCCTTGCAGAGGTTTTCGATGTCGGAGATCACCTTGTCGGCCACCACGCGGCGCGCATGCAGCGGGAATCTCGGGTTGACCGGTGCCAGCGCCACCGATTCACCGGCCAGTGACCGGCCGACACCACGCCCGCCAACCGCCGTCGACCAGAATTCCCGGTCGGCGGCAACAGCATCGGGCGATCGTCGGGCCGCCTCCGCGACCGCGGCCAGAGCAGCGAACGACGAATCCTCCACGGGCTTGCCGGCAACGAGCGCGGTGTACACCTGTGCGACGCGCTTCGACACCAGCGACAGGCCATAGGCGTCGATGAGGATGTGATGGATGCGCAAGAACCAGACCCACCGGTTCTCACCGAGATCGAACAGTATCGAGCCGACCAGGTCGTCACCGTGCAGGTCACGGGCGACCGCCAGTTCTGCCTCCATCGCGCGACGGACCCGGCCGTCGGATGCCTCTGTGCCGGACGGATCGGACGACAGGTCGATGACGGTCCACGGCGCATCCCGATCGGCGGGGTAAGCCATCACGCCGTCCCCGTCGGCAACAAAGCGAGAACGCAGCACTTCTGCGTCGTGCCATGTTCGCCGCCATGCGCCTTCGAGCGCCCGCGCGTCGAGCTCCCCGTGCAACCACATCGCCTGGCCGATGTTGAACACGGCGCTGTCCGGTATCAGCTGCTGTGCAAACCACACACCCTGCTGAGCTCGGAACAGTTCGATTCCGGTGACTGTCGACGTTGACATGTTCATATCTCCTAGATCGAATTACGAGTTCAGCGAAGGTGCTGCGCCCACCACGGCGCCCATTCGGTGACACCGGTGGCTGACACCATGTCCTCGTGGTCGACGTCCACCCAACGCACCTCGACGCCTTCGTGGAAGTGACGGCTCCACTGCTCTGTGGTCTGGCGGGCCGAGTCCGCGTGCTCCCGGCCGAGGACGAGCAGACCCCGGGCCTTGAGCGCACCCCTGGTAGGCAGGGCCTCCATCAACCGCAGGCACCGATCGAAGGAATCCATGAACGCGAATGCCTCGCGGTCACCGAGATTCGAGAGCGGACCGGTTGTTGCGGTGTTGAGCTCCTGGATCTCCGCGCGGGACAGTCCGGTGACATCGGGTAGTTCGGCGAAGCGTGCGAACGAGGTCCGCACCTCGTGTTCCCGTTCCCGCTCGTCCCAGATGATCACGCTCGACCCGGTCACCGGTGGGGTATCCAGGATCGTCACGGTCGCAACCTCTTTGCCCATCGCCTCGAGTTCACGCGCGATACCGAAGGCGATGTGACCTCCGTACGACCAGCCCACCAGGTTGTACGGTCCCTCGGGTGCACACGCCAGCACAGAACCGGTGTAGAAATCGACCAGCTCGTCGAGGGTCTCGAAGTCGCGCTGATCACCCGCATGGGACGGATCCTGCAGCGCCACAAGACCCCTCCCGGGTTCGACGTACGACGCCAGCGTCGAATAGACGGTCCCGAAGCCCGAGCTCGCATGCACGGCGATGACCGGCTGCTGCCCGGCCTCGGTATCGGTCAGGCGCAGGAGCAACGGATCGGTGTCCGACCCGACGCCGCGATCAGGATCGAGGGCCTGCGCCAGAGCCCCGACCGACGGATTGGAGAACACACTCTGCATTGTCAGTGAACTGCCGAGGTCCCGGTTCAGCCGTGTGACGAGGCGCGCGGCCAAGAGTGAATGCCCACCGAGCCGGAAGAAGTCGTCTTCCAGCGAGAGCGTCTGATCGGCATCGAGACCCAGGATCTCCTGCACCACTTGTGCCACAGCCCTTTCGAGATCCGTGGTCGGCTCAGTGCCGCCTTCGTTCGAGGTGCCCGGCTCCGGCAGCGCTTTCACATCGAGCTTGCCGTTGACGGTCACCGGAATGGACTCCAGCGCGACGTATGCCGACGGCACCATATAGTCGGGCAGTCGCGCCGACAGATGCGCTCGCAGTGTGCGTTCGATTGCCACCGGATCAGCGGCGACGAACTCGGGTCCGCCGGATGCCTCGACACAGTAGTACGCGGCCAGGTATCGGTCCGAAGAGCCGACACCGGTCCGGTCACGGGCCACCACAGCCGCCGACCGAATACCCCGATGCTGTTCGAGAACTGTTCTGATCTCGTCGACCTCGACCCGGAACCCACGGATCTTGATCTGATCGTCCACTCGTCCCAGGTACTCCAACGAGCCGAATTTGTTCCACCGCACCAGGTCTCCGGTTCGGTAGATCCTCTTCCCCGTGGCGCCGGGCACCGGGCTCGCCACGAACGCGGTGGCCGTCAGATCAGCTCGGCCATGGTAGCCGCGGGCCAACTGCGGACCGCCCAGGTACAACTCGCCGACCACACCGACCGGGACGGGCGAGAGGTACCGGTCGAGCACCAGGGCCTGCGAATTGTGTGCGGGCACGCCGATCGGCAATCCTCCGCCGAACCGTGCACCCGATTCGAGCAACGACGAACTGACCTTCTGCGAGGTGATTCCCACCGTGGTCTCGGTGGGCCCGTAGAGGTTGAACAAGATGTCACCGAATCTCGCCAATGCCGCGGATGCGGTGGCCACCGAGAGTGCCTCACCACCGCAGAAGATCCGCCGCAGACTCGACATGTCCACGTCGTCGACACCGTATTCGAGGAGGGCGTCGAGCATCGACGGGACGAACTCGATGGTTGTCAATTGCTCGTCGGCGATGATCCGCGCCAGGTAGGCCGGATCCCGATGTCCATCCGGATCCGCCATCACCACCGTCGCACCGATCATCAACGGCACGAAGAACTCCCAGAGGGAAGCGTCGAATGATATCGGGGTCTTCTGAAGCACTCGTTCGTCGGGTTCGATACCGGTGACCTGTTGCTTCCACCGCAGGAAGTTCACGAACCCGTGGTGCTCGATCACCACGCCCTTGGGCCGGCCGGTCGATCCCGATGTGTAGATGACGTAGGCCGCGTCGGATCCCAGTATCCGACGAGGACGCTCTTCGTCTTCGATCGGGGCACTGCCGAACTGCGCGAGTTGCACCTGAACGTCCGGACTTCCGAGGTCGATGACCGTGACGTCGTCTCCGATCGCGACCCCGTCGAGCGCGGAGCGCGTGGCGGATTCGACGAACACGATGGTCGAGCCACTTTGTGTGAGAACGTATTCGATCCGGTCCGCCGGGTTCGACGGGTCGATCGGAACGAATGTCGCACCGGCACGCACGATTCCGCTCAGCACCGATGGAAGTTTCACGGAGCGATGCAGCAGGACAGCCACCCTGGCCTCCGGTCTCACACCCCGCGCCAGCAGGAACCGAGCCAGCCTGTTCACCGCGCCATCGAACTCCGCATAGGACAATTGCTTCCCACCACCGCGAACCGCGGGCACGGCGGCATACGTCCGCGCGGCCTCGGCCAGCAGCACGTCCACGGTCACATCGTGATCAAGGGGTACCACCTCACCGCGCGACCAGCCGTCGATTTGCGCCAACTCTGCGGAACCGATCACCGCGACGTCCGACAGTCGGCGATCCACGTCTCCGGCGAATGCCGCCAGCACCTGACGCATTCCATCGGCCAACCGTTGTGCGGTGACCTCGTCGAACAACGAGGACGCGCACGAGATGGTGCCGACGAGACTGTCACCGGCTTCGCCGATGTCGACCTCGAGGTCGCTCTTGACAGCACCGATCCCCACCCTGTCGGGAAACGGCGAGAAGCCCTCTGCCAGCAGTGACTCCACACTCGAGTCGAGCACTCCGGCAACCCGATACGTCACGAGCGTCTGGAACAACGGGTTGTGGGCGCTACTCCTCCTCACGCCGGAGTCCTGCACGATCTGGCCGAACGGCACGTCCTGATTCGCGAAACCACTCAGGACAACCTCCCGAACGCGGGCCAGCACCGTGGCCAGGGTCGGGTTCCCATCCAGCCGATGACGCAACGGCAGAGTGTTGACAAAATAGCCGACAACGTCATCCAGATCCTCATCACCACGGCCACCTACCGGCGACCCCAGCACCACGTCGTCACCGGCGCCGAATCCGAACATCATCACTGCGACAGCGGCCTGGACCACCATGTACATCGACACGTCCGACGACGCACACAGTTCCCGAAGACCCTGCGTCACAGTGTCATCGACGTCAAACTCGAGCGAGAATCCGTCAAACGCCGCGACCACAGGGCGCGGCCGGTCCGTCGCCACCATCGACACCTCCGGCGCACCGGTGAGATGTTCGCGCCAATGACCCAACTGCTCGTGACCGACTGAGCCCGGATTATCGCAGTCGCCCAACAACTCCCGTTGCCACACCGCGTAGCGTCCGTATGGCACCACCGGACGGTCCCAGACCGGAGCGCGGCCATGGCGACGGGCCGAGTACGCCATACCCAGGTCACGCAGCAATACCGGCAGCGACCACTCGTCAACCGCGACATGGTGGATCGCCAGCGCCACGATGACCACCCAATCATCCGCGCTGCTGTCGACGTTCGCGAACACAGCAGCACGCACTGGGAAGTCGCGACCCACGTCGACGGGGCGCTGCACCCAGGATTCGACCCGCGCATGAGCATCAGTGCTCGCGGCACCGTCGATATCGGAACCCGAAAGAGCCAGCCGTTCAACGCCGAACCATGAACCGAGGCCATCGGTAGGGACAACCCGCTGCACCAACACACCCTCACCGGAGTCGACGAGCAGGGTTCGCAACGCCTCCTGCCGGATCAGCACATCGGTCAACGCCGCCGACCATGCATTCTCGTCGAAATCAGCGCCAACCGTGAGGACCACCGGAATCGTGTAGACCGAGCCCGCACCGGTCACCTGCCCGATCAGCCACAGTGCTTCCTGACCGAAGGACGCAGGCACGACCTCGCCACACGCCACATCGGCGAGCCGAATCCGGCCCGCCCCACCAGCGGTCGAATCGAGGACGCCGGCAAGCCCTGCCACCGACGGACGGTCGAACACATCTCGCAGCGACAACGCCGACCCGAGCGCGCCATTGATCCGCGACACCACCCGCATCGCCAACAGTGAATGACCGCCAAGGCCGAAGAAGTCGTCGTCGGCCGCCACCCGATCCACGCCCAGCACATCAGCGAACGCGGTAGCGATCAGCTGCTCGGTCGGGGTCTCGGGAAGCCGCCCGGTACCCGCTGAATCCTCCGGTGCGGGTAGCGCACTGAGATCGAGTTTTCCGTTTGCGGTGCGCGGCAACGTCTGCACCACGATGACCGCTGCCGGAACCATGTGCGCCGGGATGTGATCGAAGAGTGCGGTCCGGATCGCCGACGGGTCGAGGTCGTGGGTCGTCCGGACCCCGGCCGGGGTCGCGTATGCGATCAGGCGGGACACTCCGTTCGGCGTATCCAGAACGGTCACCGCGCAGTTCGCGACGCCGGCGATGGACCTGAGTGCGCCCTCGACGTCACCGAGTTCGACCCGGGACCCGTTGATCTTCACCTGGTTGTCGGCCCGGCCGACAAAGACCAGATCCCCGGTTTCGGTCCATCGCACGAGATCACCGGTGCGATAGACCCTCTCGCCGTCGGCACCTGCCGGGGAGGCGATAAATCGTGCGGCGGTCAGGTCGGGGCGATCCAGGTAGCCGCGGGCCAGTTGCTCTCCACCCACGTAGAGCTCGCCCGTCACCCCTGGGGCAACCGGCCGCAGGAGATCGTCGAGCACCAGTACGTGGGTGTTCCAGACGGGCGAGCCGATCGGGATCGCACCCCGGCTGTCGGTATCGCCGCTGAAGCTGGTGACCTCCACCGCGGCCTCGGCCGGACCATAGGTGTTCCAGACCGGCACACCCCAGGCCTGTGCGATGCGTTCACGGAGGGCCCCGGACAACGCCTCGCCACCGGCGGACAGGTATTTCAGACCGGAGCCGGACAGGTCGATGCCCTGTTCGAGCATCGCCGCGATCACCGACGGGACGAGTTCGACAAAGGTGATGCCGCCCGAGTTCAGCTCCCGGCCGAGATAGGACAGGTCCTTGTCCCCGCCGTCATCGGCGAGGACAACCGTGCCTCCGACGACCAAGGGCCACAGTATTTCCGGGATCGCCGGATCGAATCCCACCGACGTCTTCTGCAACACACTCTCACCAACGCCGAGGGGGAACTCCGACTGCCGCCACCGGATCAGGTTGATGATCGCCGCATGGTCGACGACGACGCCCTTGGGACGGCCGGTGGACCCGGACGTGTAGATGACGTAGGCGGCGTTGGACGAGCGCAGCGCCGGTAGCCCAGCGCCGAGACCGGCAGTCTCCGAAAAACTCTGGTCGGTTTCATCCAGACAGATCACCCGTGCACCGAGTCTTCCGGTGATCTCCGAGATGGCCTGGGCCAATGCGGATGTGGTCAACACCATCGCCGGACGGCAGTCGTCCAGAATCATCCGGATGCGTTCGGTGGGATACGACGAATCCACCGGCACCACGGCCGCGCCGGCCACAGCCGCACCGACGAACCCGGTCACCATCTCGATCGATCGCGGAACGAACACTGCGACACGGTCTTCGGGTGCGATCCCATCGGCGATCAGGCGTCGCGCCAGGCGCGTGGTGGCCTCACCCAACTCCCGGTAGGACAGCTCCCTGGCGCCGCCGCGAACCGCAGTCGCGTCCGGCTGCGCGCGGACCGCGTCGGCCACCAGGACATCCAGCGTCGCGTCACGATCGGCGGGTACAGCTTCACCCTGCGACCAGCGTTCGATGTGTCCGAGATCCGATGACGTCACCACCGCGAGGTCCGAAAGACGACGGGTGAGATCGCCGGCAAATGCGGCCAGCACTCGCGACAGACCGTCTGCCAATCGCCTGCCCGTCGACTCATCGAACAGCGCTGCCGCACAGGCGATGACACCGGTCAGTCCGTCGACCCCATCTGCGATGTCGATCTCGAGGTCACTCTTGGCCGTGCCGATCTCGACCCGCTCGGCATAAGGTCCGAATCCTGCTGCCGCAAGCGAATCAGCACTCGACCCGACCACACCAGCGGCCCGATAGGTCACCAACGTCTGGAACAGGGGGTTGTGCGCGCTGCTGCGCGTGACCCCGGAGAACTTCACGATCTGGTCGAACGGCACATCCTGGTTCGCGAAGCCGCCGAGTACCACCTCACGCACCCGATCGAGCACCTCGACCAAGGCCGGGTTGCCGTCCAGTCGATGGCGCATCGGCAAGGTGTTGACGAAATAGCCGACCAGATCATCGAGATCCTCGTCACCGCGGCCACCCACCGGCGATCCCAGCACCACGTCATCGCCGGCACCGAAGGCACTCATCGTCACCGCGACAGCCGCCTGCACCAGCATGTACATCGACACATCCGACGACGCTGCCACTGCCCGGAGCCCCTGCGTCACAGCATCATCAACCGAGAACTCCACCGAGAAGCCGTCATAGGACGCCAGTGCCTGCCGGGGCCGGTCCGTCGCCACCATCGTCACATCCGGCGCATCCGCCAGATGTGTCGTCCAGTAGCTCAGTTGCTGCGCGGCAACCGAACCCGCCGCGTCGCCGTCACCCAACAGCTCCCGCTGCCACAGCGCGTACTGCCCGTACGACACCGCCAACGGCTCCCATACCGGATTCCGTCCACGGCTACGTGCCGAGTACGCATCACCGAGGTCACGCAACAACACGGGCAACGACCACTCGTCCATGAACGCGTGATGTATCGCCAGCGCCGCGACCACGGGTGCGCCCACAGTGATTCCATCGGATCCGCCCGAGAACACCGCCGCCCGCACCGGAAAGTCGCGGGCCACGTCCATCGGTTGCCGCACCCAGGCCTGCACCCGCTGCGGCACCGCCGAGCCCGCCGTGCCGGTCACGTCGATGTTCTCGACAACAAGCCACGAATCGATCTCGTCAGCGGTAACAAGCTGCTGTTGCAGGACGCCGTCACCGACATCGACCAGCAAGGTGCGCAACGCCTCTTGGCGTGTCACCACATCCGTCAACGCCGCAGACCACACCGCCTGATCGAAGTCGGGACCAACCGAGAGCAGCACCGGAATCGTGTAGACCGAGCCGGCGCCGGTCACCTGCCCGATCAACCACAGGGCCTGCTGGCCGTACGACGCGGGCACCACATCTGCGCGCGCGACGTCGGCCACCCTGAGCCGTCCGACACCGGAGGTTTCCGAATCGACCACCGCCGCGATGCCAGCCACCGATGGACTGTCGAACACGTCCCGCAACGACAACGCCGAGTTCACTGCCCCGTTGACCCTCGACACCACCCGCATCGCCAACAACGAATGGCCACCCAACGCGAAGAAGTCGTCATCCACCGACACCCGGTCGAGACCCAGGATCGAGGCGATGACCTCGGCGACAACCTCTTCGGTCGCCGTGCGTGGCGCCACATGGACGTCCTCGCCGGTGTCCACTGCCGGTAGCGCCCTGGTATCGACCTTGCCGTTGATGGTCAGCGGTATCTCGGTGATCACGCCGAACGCCGACGGGATCATGTAGTCCGGCAGTCTTTGTGCGACGTGCGAACGAAGGGCATCGGTGTCGATCTGTCGATCATGCTCGGCAGCAACCACATACGCGACCAGGATCGGGCCCGCGGCACCCTCCCGGACAACCACCGTCGCCTGCGCGATCGACGGTGCATCGAGCAGGACGTTGACGATCTCCCCGAGCTCGATGCGATGGCCCCGGATCTTCACCTGGTCATCGACCCGGCCCAGGTATTCGATGCTGCCGTCGGCACGCCACCGCGCCAGATCGCCGGTGCGGTACATCCGCTCACCATCGCCCCAGGGGCAGGCGACAAATCGGTGGCCGGTCATCGACGGCTGTTCGAAGTAGCCACGCGCTGTCCCCGCGCCTGCAAGATACAGTTCACCGGCAACACCGGGCAGAGCCGGATTGAGTCCGGAGTCCAGGATGTGTGCACGCGTGTTGAAGATCGGGTTCCCCACCGACGACACGGTGCTGTCCGCGACGTCGGCCCCCAGTGCGTTGATCGTGTATTCGGTTGGGCCGTAGAGGTTGTAGCCCTCCACCCCGGGTGCGTCCCGCAGCGCGGTCCAGAGCACATCCGGTACCGCTTCGCCGCCGAGTGAGACGAACACGACGCCGGGAGCAGTCTCCGACACGGACAGACCCCGCGGACGATCCCGCTCCAGGAGTCCCTGCTCGATCAGATACATCGCATACGACGGCGTCACGTCGAATCCGTCGATCACCTCGCGGTCGTAGTAGGCCAGCAGTGCGGTCGGATCCCGGCGCATGTCCTCGTCGATCACGTGCACCTCGTGTCCGGCGAGAAGCCAGAACAACTGCTCCCACGACGCATCGAAGGAGAAGGAGGTGGTGTGGGCGATCCGCATTCGGCGTCCACCCTGCCCGGCGACCACACGATCGAAGATGCGCTCGGCATGGTTGAAGTACATGTTGGTCAGGCCGCGGTACGGCACCGCAACACCTTTGGGACGACCGGTCGAGCCCGAGGTGAAGATGATGTAGGCGAGATTGTCCAGATGTACCGGCGTACCGAGTTCGGCGGCCGACAGTGGTCCGGGTGCGTATGCACCGAGTTCGGTGATCACGTCCACATCGTCGAGATCGAGGACGGCGCAGTCCACAGAGCCCAGTCGGGCCGCGAGATCGGTGGTCGTCACGATCAGGGTCGGCGCGGCGGCATCGATCATGTATCCGATCCGTTCGACCGGATAGTCCGAATCGACAGGCACGTATGCCGCCCCGACCGCAAAGGTCGCGAACATCGAGATGATCATCCGTTCGTCCCGCGGAAGCATCAGGATCACCCGGGATTCCGGGGCCACACCGCGGACGCGCAATGCGCGAGCGTATTGGTGGACCCGAGCGCTGAGTTCGGCAAACGTCAGACTCGTCCGGCCGGAGCGCAGAGCGACCTCATCCGGCGTCCGGGCCACACCGGCATCGAAAAGCTCTGCAACCGTGACGGGTTCGACCGCCCGCGTGGTCGCATTCCATTCGGAGGTGACCTGGGCGTATTCGCTGTCGGTGGCCACCGCGATACTGCCCACCGACGACGCGGTGTTCGCGGACATGTCCTGCAGAACTCCCCGCAGCCGATCCACCAGCACGGCAACCTGTTCGGCGGTCAACAGGTCGCCCCGATAGGCGCACCGCACATGGATCTGTTCACCGGGATACAACGCGAAGGAGACGGGATAATGGGTTGAGTCCGTCAGCTCGGCATCGGCGACCCGCACCTCGCCTGCCGGACCGTAGGTCTGTCCCTCGCGGCGTCCCGGATGATTCTGGATGATGAACAGGGTGTCGAACAACGTACGCAGACCCACCATGGCCTGCATGTCACCGAGCCCGATGTACGGGTGTTCGAGGACATCCATGTTGCGCGCGTGAAGGTCAGCCAGCGCCTGGGCCACCGTATGATCCGGCTGCAGCGTCATCCGCACCGGAACAGTGTTGAACAGCAGTCCCACAATCGATTCCGCACCCTCGAGATCTGCGGGGCGACCGGAGACGGTGGTACCGAATACGACGTCATCCTTGCCGACCAGCCGCGACAGGGTGATACCCCAGGCCGCCTGCAGGAACGTGCTCACGGTGACGCCGGTGGCCGCGGCAGCGCTCCGGATGTCATCACTGAGCGATCGGGAGAGGTCCTCGTGGTGGTCTCTGGCCATCGCCGTGGTCGCCGCGATCGCCGCGGCGTCCGGACGCAGCAGGGTCGGCTCATCGAATCCGGACAGTTGACGGCCCCAGATCTCGCGGGCCACCAACAGATCCCGTCCGGCCAACCATTGCAGGTAGGTCCGGAAAGAGACCACCTCGGTCAGCGAACTCCCCGACGGGTCGGTGTAGAGGTCGAGGAGCGTATCCATCATCAGGCCCGCGGACCACCCATCGGCCAGGATGTGCTCGAAAGTCACACACAGAACCGAACTGCGCGGCGCGAGCTCGATCAGCACGAATCGGATCAACGGTGGTGCGGTGGCGGAGAAAGGTTGTGCACGTTCATGTTCGAAGACCTGTGCCACAGTGTCGAAGTCTCGCTTCCACACATCGCAACGCAGGTGGCGGAAGGGGACCTCGATGACGGAAGGGACCACCGACAACGTGCGGTCACCGAGTGTGACGAAGCCTGCTGCCAGGTTCGGGTAACGCAACAACAACGCACGCACTGCGTCCCGCATCCGGGCCGCGTCGATCTGGCCCTCGATGGTCAGATGGAACTGTGACGCATACAGGTCGCCTGCCTGCGAGGCCTGCGCGGACTGCAGGTGAAAGAGCAGACCCTCTTGAAGTGCCGAGACGGGCAGCACATCTCGCGGTTGCCCGAACAATGCCTCGATGCGCGCGCCGGTCTCGTCGTCGACGGACACCAGCGGCGCCGCCGCAGGTTCGGCGGCAAAAGCAGACCCCACGCCTTCCACGTCACCGAGATGTCCGGCACCCCAGACACCCAGCGAAGCCGCCACGGACGTGGCCAGATCGCCTGCACCGGGCTGGGCGTCGGGGCGAACCGCCACGTCGACGACCACCGGTTGTTGCCCGTTGATCGCCGTCGCACCGATCCAGACCGTCACCACCACCGCGTACCGCCCGAACGCCGTCTGATCGCCTTCGGACCGATCTGAGGCAGGCAGTGCGTCACCGAAGCGGATCGAGGCCAGGACGTCGGCTTCGGCAAGGTCGTCGAACATGCCTTCGGCCAAGGGATTCGCGAACCGCAGCGCGCCATGCTCCGAAGCGGTCGGGCCGTCGATGTCCACCACCGCTGCCAGGACGGCGAGGTACTCGGCCGTTGGACCGACCATGGAATCGCCCGTGGGATCAACCGGGGCAAAGACGAGTTCGTCGGGGATCAAGAGCGGGAACCGACGACGGATCCGGCCAGGGATCAGTGCCCAGCGCTGCGTTCGGGCGGGCTCCTCGACGTCGATGAGCACGCCGTCGGCGGTGTCGCCGTCGAGCACGCCGCAATCCACGAGTGCCCGCAGCACCGATCCGACCACCAGAACCCTCGAGGACAACCCGGAATCCGTCACCGGAGCGTGGATTCGGAGGCGATGGCAATCGGCGTGCGCCGCACCGGTCTCACGGGCCGTCGGGTCGTTCCCGATGGTGGCCGGCTCGAGTTCTTCGAGCTCGGTGCCGAATTCGGCCCAGTGATCACGTTCGAGCAGTTCGGGCGACGCTGCTTCGAGGAGGTACTGCGCGAGCACGGCCCGGCCATCGCCGAGAGCAACGGAACTCTCCCGGTTCTCGAGACGGTCGTGGGCGAGTCGACGGATGACGTCGGCGGCGCCTGCGATCCATACCTCGTCGAGATCGTTGGTGGTGACGTCGACAGTCAGTTCCAGGACACCGCCGGTGGCGTCGACCAGACAGGTCATGTCCACGACGGCGCCGGGGTGCGGGGTGCTCAGATCTTCATGGTCGCTGCTCACCCGGTATGCGGGCTGCGGCGAGTCTCCCGACGCGCGCAGCAGGCCCGAGTAGTCACTGAACCACCGCCGAGCGGCCCATTCGACAGCGGATTCCGGCAGACCGCGCACGCCCGGTATTGCGATCGACAGACGGACCGGCGGTTGACCGAGGCCCGCATCGACATCCGCATCGGCGAGCAGATCGACAGTGCCACCGTCATATTCACCGACGGGCGCCGCTGGGCCAACGCCTGCATTGGTTGTTTCGAACGTGTCAGTCATGTGAACCGAACCCTCCGTGACACCCCGGTCGGACTATCTGCACGACCTCACGCATACTCGCCTGTCAGTTTAGGCTATATGAAGTGTCAGGGGTTGTTCGGATGCCCCGAAAACGCCGTGAGCCACCCCGGCAGGGCCGGGGTGGCTCATATGGATTCAGACTGACGCGAATCGCCTATTTGCTTGCAGCAGCTGCCAATTGCGGTGCCAGCTGGTTCACGCCCCACTCGAGGCTGAGCGGCGACGGGAACGCCAGGGCGAACGGCACGCCCTCGGTCTTCGGCACCACGGCCACCGCACCCTTGGACACTGCGGTCAGAGTCGGCCACAGCGGCTGCGACTCGAGGACCTGGACCTGATCGGGGGTATCGGGGATCACCCACAGCAGATCCGCGTCGAGATTGGGCAGGTTCTCCCAGGAGACCTCACCCTTTCCGCCGTCACATTCGACGGTCTGCGCGTAGTCGCTGAGCACGAGCCCGAGGTCGGCCATCGCGCGTGCCATGTTGTCTTCTGTCGAACACAACACGTACACACCATCTTCGGACGGCGAGATGATCGCGTTGTAGGTCTTGCCCGCCAACGCCGGGTTGTCGGACTTGGCGGTCGCGACGGCCGCTTCAGCGGACTTGATGCTCGCCTCGGCCCCGTCGACGCGATCGACGACCTGGCCGACCTTGCGCACGTTGTCCTGCCACGGATCAGCGTTGGCCTCGGTGTCGAAGTGCAGCACCGGAGCGATCTCGGACAGTGCAGCGAAGGACGTCTCGTCGAGGCCCCAGAACCCGGTCGCCACGATGAGATCGGGATCGAGCGCCGCAACGGCCTCGATGCTGAAATCGGTGGCAGGCGCAGCGATCTTCGGTGTATTGGCCGGGTACTTACCCTCTGCCCAGGGGTAGATGCTCGTTCCGTTGGTCGCCGCATCGGTTTGCGGCATGCTCGGGATCGCGATCGGCGTCACGCCGACGGAGAGCAGGAAATCGGCATCGGTGGCCGACATCGCGACCACGCGCTGCGGCGTCTCTTCGACGACGGTCTCGCCGTATGCACCGGTGACCGTCACGGCCGATTCGTCCGACGAACTGGCATCGGAGTCGCTCGAGCATGCGGCCGGGAGCAGGAGAGCGATGGCCAGGATCGCCACCCGCCCCGCCATTCCCGTGGCTCGACTATTGGATTTCACTTTGTGCGACTTCCTTTACTTGCAGGCAGAGCCAGTCGTGCCCTGCGCCATCCAGATGATCCTTGCGATAGTACCTTTTTAGGCACTCTCTGTATAGGTTCAAATGATTGACGCGGGGACGCCGCCGGTTGATCTATGCGTCGTCCGACAGGTACCCGCCACCGTGCGGGAAGAAGTCCAGTGCGTTGTGTTCGACGTCGTCATCGGTGCGGACCCGTTCGAGCACCAGGCCATGGTTCTGGCCCCGATGCGCGTTCGGGCCGGCCACGATCACCATGCCGTCACCCTCCTTGATGAAGATCCGGCCGGGTGTACCCCCGTAGATGCCCCGCGACACCCGTGCCTTGGTGATCCGGATGCGCTGACCACGCGCAAACGTGTACGCGTTCGGGTAGGGGTCGGACAACGCCCGGACGAGCCGATCGAGATCCTCTGCGGGCCAGGACCAATCGATCAGGCTGTCACGCTCGGAGCGCTTGTGGAAGAACGTCCGGTCGTCCAGGTTCTGTGGGCTCCATGTCGCCGTCCCGGACTCGATCTGCGAGAGCGCCTCGAGCAGCACCTCGGGGATCAGATCGATCGTGGCACCGACGAGTTCGGTCGCGGTGTCGGTGGGTCCGATCGGAACCGACCTCTGCACCAGGACATCGCCGGTGTCGAGATCGTCGTCCATCCGGTGTGCCGTCAGCCCGGTTTCGGATGCCCCACTGATCATCGCCCAGATCACCGGGGAAAAGCCGGTGAATCGCGGCAGCAACGAATCGTGGAGATTCAGGGTTCCGTGCGGCGGGAGGTCGAAAAGCTCCCTGGGCAACCAGGTTCGCCAGTTGTTGGCCACGATGATGTCGGGCTCCGCGAGCTTCACGCGCTCGATCAGCTCCGCCGTCGGTCGGGTGGCGAGCTCCACATCGACCCCGTTCGACCGGGCCAGGTCCTCCACGGAATCGGCCCAGATCGACTCGTACCGCTGCTCACTCACCGGGTGGGTCACCACCAGGGCAACCTCGTGATCGGATCCGATCAGCGCCTCGAGGGTCTTGTGCCCCCACGTCTGATATCCGAACATCACGACACGCATCGTTCACCTTCCATAGAGTTCGCCCCGGCCGCTTCGCCGTCGGACGGGTATCACTGCGGGTACCACTGTGTCACCGTGACGAGCGCTGATCAACTGCCCCCGGAACCGGCTGTGCCACATCATTTCCCAGCGCCACAATCGAGTTGTTCCCATCGACGTGGACGACCTTGGTCTCGTGTAGCAGGACCTCGGCCTCGTCGAGTTGCACGTAGGACATGATGATCACCAGATCACCCGGGTCCACCAGGTGGGCCGCCGCACCATTGATACAGACGACCCCGCTGTCGGCAGCGCCGGTGATGACATACGTCTCCAACCGCGATCCGTTGGTGATGTCCACGATGCTGACCATCTCGCCCTCGACGAGATCGGCCGCCTTCAACAGGGTCTCGTCGATGGTGACGGATCCGACGTAGTGCAGATCTGCCTGGGTGACGGTGGCGCGGTGGATTTTTCCGTTCACCAGAGTGCGCAACATCAGATCTCCTGACTCGATGCGACCTGCGCGGGCGCGAGGTCCATGGCGTCCCGAAGACTCTTCGGTCGCATATCGGTCCATTGCTGTTCGACGTGGTCGAGACACGACTGCCTCGACGTCATCCCATCACTCCCGTGCACGATTGCCCAGCCTGTCGGAACCGTCGCGAAAGTCGGCCACAACGAGTACTGCTCCTCGTGGTTCACCAGGACATAGAACTTTCCGTCTTCGTCATCAAAAGGATTTGTCGACAAGAGTGGGCACCCCTTCCGTTTCCAGGTCACCGACACGCGCTCTACCGGCCAGTGAGTTCACCAATTCGCCTGATCGCACAGCAAGATTCGAGAGCAGGGTCGATGTCAGTCCGTGCGTGTGTTCGGTATTGCCCTGAAGGTAGATGTCACCTTCGACCCCATCATTGGTCACGATGCGGTATTCGCGATCGATGAGCGGCCTGCCCTGATCGTCGATATGGCATTCACCCGCCAGCGGTCCGAGTAGGTCCACAAGGGCCACCGGCTGAAATCCGGTTGCGAATATTATCGCATCACAATCGATTTCGGTGTGGTCCCGGGTCGTCCGGTGCCCGATCCGCACGGTGACACCGTCCCCGTAGTCCGCCACGTCGGCAATCTCGGATGCCCCGTGGACGAACAAGCGCCGACTATCGGAGACCCGCTCGGAATACTCCCGCCGATAGAGCTCCTCGATCAGCGGCAGATCCACCGCGGAGTAGTTGGTGGCGCGGTGATAGTCGAGCAGCTGCTGACGGAGTTCGGCCGAGGCACTGTGGAACTCGACCACCGCCTCCGGATCGAAGATGCGATTCGCATAGGGGCTGTCGTCGGCCGGCGTGTACCCGTACTTCCCGAAAACGGCGTGAACTTCCGCCTCCTGATATGAATCATGCAGGTAAGCAGCAACTTCCGCGGCGCTCTGCCCAGCACCGACCACCACGAACCGGTGGTGCGTTGACGTCGGCAGCACGCGCAGATGGTCCAGCAGCCGATGATTGTGGAAGACCCGGGCGCTCGAGGCGATGCCATCCGGGAGCTTGGCCCGCAGGCCGCCCGCGATCACGACGTTGCGTGCGGTGACCGGCGCGCGGTCACTCATGCACACTTCGAACGTGTTCGATATCTGGCGCACGCCCGTCACCTCGGCCCCGTACAGAACCGGGACATCGACCTGCCCCGCCGCCCATTCGAGGTAGTCGTGGAACTCGATCCGAGTGGGAAAGAAGCTCTGCTGGTTGATGAAATGCGTCAACCGGCTGCGCTCGGACAGATAGTTGAGGAAGGAGTAGCGACTCGTGGCATCGCGCTGGGTGACGAGGTCCTTGAGGAACGAGATCTGCATCGTGGTCCCCGGCAACAACATTCCCCGGTGCCACCCGAATCGGCTCTGCTTCTCGATGAAGCACGAGGTGATCCGGTCGGCGGGATCCAGATTTCGGTTGTGCTCCTCGAGCGCGATCGCAAGGGCGAGATTCGAAGGACCGAAACCCACGCCAACGACGTCGAAGTCGGTGGTCATGAACCGGCCACCCATCCCCGCGCGGCCGGCATCTGTTCCCCCCTCGCGAGATCCCGTCGGGTACCGGTGCGTGTGCTGCGCACGTCGTGGACCATGAGCACTCTCCTACCTGTGGCGTCTGCTGATCGATCTACATGGGCCGTATCGGCCAATAGATCTACAAAGTTAGCCTAGCCTGATATTTCTACCAATGGTAATTGAGTTCATATAGGCTTTTTGGTCAACTGGCTTGATCCGCACTCGGAATTCCTAGTTGTTCGACACCCCACGTCCCCGCGACCAGGCATTCCAGAGCTCGCAGTAGCGCCCTCCTCGCGTCACCAGATCTGCGTGCGTGCCCACCTCCACGATCCGGCCGCGCTCCATGAACACGATGCGGTCGGCACGGGCCGCCTGGCTCAGACGGTGCGCGACGATCAGCGCGGTCCGCCCCTTCAGGGCGGCCTGCGCCGACTCCTCGAGTACCCCCGCGCCCACACTGCCCGCGTCGGCGGTCGCCTCGTCGAGGATCGCAACCTTGGGGTCGAGCAGTACGAGTCGCGCGAGCGCGAGTTGTTGCGACTGCATCGGAGTGAGCTGATGTCCCTCCGAGCCCACCTCCGTCCGAATGCCATCGGACAGGTTGCGCACCCACCCGCCCGCACCGACGAGTTCGAGTGCGGCGGACAGCTCCTCGTCGGTGGCATCGGGCGCGGCCATCCGCAGGTCGGCAGCCAAGGTGCCGGCGAAGACGTGGACCTCCTGGGTGACAAGGGCAACCGAACGGGACAGCTCCGACGGTTCCATCGACGCGATGTCCACACCCTCGAGCAGGACCCGGCCTGCCGTCGGCCGATGGACACCGGCCACGATCGTCGCCAATGTGGTCTTTCCGGCACCTGAGGGTCCCACCACCGCGACATGCTCACCGTCGACCAGGGTCAGCGAGATGTCGTGCAGCACCTCGTGTTGGGCCGAATACCCGTGGCTGATGCCCTCCAGCTCCAGCAGCGGTGCCGATGGTTTCGGCGAGCCAGGCGCGATGGGGTCGTCCACCGATTTCGACTCTTCGATCACCCCGACGATCCGGCCGAGCGCTGCCGCACCGGACTGCAGGTCATCGACAACGAACAGCAGCATTCCGATCGGATCGAAGAGCAGCAGGAAGAACAACATCGCCGCGGTGACGGCACCGATGGTCAGGGAGTTCCCGTCGACCAAGAAGAATCCCACGATCAAAATGGTTGTCATGCCGACGAATTCGCCCGTGTTCACCCGGACACCCAGACGACTGAAGAGCACACTCGCCCGAATCGACCAGCGGACCACTTCCCATGAGTGCCGATCTATCCGCCGATTCAGCAGAGCCGACAACCGGAATGCGTGCACGGACTCGAGCCCATGGATCGCACCGAGCACGTGATGCGCCCGGTCCGCGGTGGCCTCGCGCTGCGCCGCATACAGCACAGGGGCGTGCCGCAGATACATCCGGATCCCGTTGACGTACACCGGGATCACCAACAGGATCACGATCAGGAATCGCCAGTCGAGGGCGGCCAATCCGACAAATGTGACGCCGATGGTGAAGACCGCGGTCAGGACCGCGGGCACGGCTTTGCTGATCGCCTCACTGACGGTACTGACGTCCGCCGTTGCCCGCGACACGAGGTCACCACTGCCTGCACCCTCGATCCGCGAGAGCTTCAACGTCAGTGACGCCGCGATCATCTCCTCGCGCAGATCGGCGAGGATCGATTCGAAGATCTTGGCCGACAACAGGACTCCGATTGCCGCGAAGATCGCGGCACCGACCGCGGAGGCCGCCATGATGGCGGCCAGCCGCCAGATCTCGGCAGCGTCACCATTGCCGCTGTCGCCGTTCACGATGTCGATGATCGTGCCAAGCGAGCGCGGGGTGACCAGACCCAGGCCGGCGGCCAGGGTCATGACCACCGCAAGCAGCAGCAGTTGCGCGGTATGCCGGCGCAACTGCGCCCGCAGATACCGCATCGTCATCGAGAAGTCGGTGACCAGGAGTTTCGGGTTCGACATCGGAGTACTCACCGGCCCCCTCCGAGCGCTCCGGCGAGCATCGACTCGGCGTCGGCCAAGACACCCTGATAGCGCAATCGCCCGTCTTCGATGATGATCACCTGATCGGAAACCTCGAGCAATGCAGGCGAATTGGTGAACACCACGGTCGTCCGACCGGCTCGCGCCTGATGCAGGCGGGAGACAACAGTCGCTTCGGTGACCGAATCGACCGCGGTGGTCGGATCGTTGAGCACCAGGATCGCCGAGTCCGCGGCCAGGGCCCGTGCCAGGCTCACCCGCTGGCGCTGACCACCCGACAACATCCGGCCCGCCTCACCGACCGGGGTGTCCAAACCGTTCGGCAGCACGTCCGCGACATCGTCGCAGGCCGCCGCGAAGATCGCCCTTGTGATCCGCGAATCGCGGTCGGGCCCGTCCGGCACCCCGGCGCCGATGTTCTCCAGCACCGTGCCCTCGAACAGGTCCGGGGTGTGCGGCACGGTCCGGATCAGCTCGCCGCTCACGTCGCCGTGCAGATCGAACAGATCGATGTCGCCGACCGCAACCTGCCCGGAGTCGGGATGGGCTTTCCTGGACAGCACCGCACCGATGGCCTCGGTGACCTCGGGAGGACAGACGACAACGACCACACCGTCGGTGGGCAGCGTCAGGTCGAGATCCTCGACCGGACCGATCGTGACGTGGTGGAACGACAGCGCCCCGGCAGCATCGCGGACGTCGCCGGTTCTGGTGGCCGGTTCCGCCTGCAACACCGACAACACCCGCTTTGCGCAGGGAACCGCGCTGTTCCAGACCCGGCCGAAGTTGGTGCCCAAGTTGTTCAGCGGCCCCATCATGAACTGGGTGAGGCCGACCACGGTGATGAGTTCACCCAGACTCATCTTCCCGTCGAGTGCCATCAGCCCCGCCGCGATGCACACACCCACCACGAACAAGGCCGAAACCATCTGCATCACACCGGTATATGCACCCTGTGTGCGTCCGGCACGGATGGCGGCGTCGCGGGCACGCGAGCTGGCTGCCCGGTAGCGGCGTCCGGCCTCGGCCTCGGCGCCGAGACCCTTCACGATGCGCAGGCCTGCCACCAGATCGGTGGCGGTCCCGGCCGCTTCGCCTGCCACCTCCTGTTCCTGCTCGGTCCGCGCGCGCAGCGGGCCTCCGGTGAGATCGAGAATCCACAGCAGCACCGGGGTTCCGACGAGGATCGCCAGGCCGAGCGGCCACGAGATGAACAGGAGTACACCGCCTGCCACCAGCACCGCGGCCATCTCGCCGATCGGGAACACCGCGATGAAGACCGCCATCGACAACCGGTTCACGTCGGAGGTCGCGATGTTGAGTGACACACCCGGCAGGCGGGCCGGGCCCGCCATCCCCTTCGGATTCAGGATGCGATCGGTCACGCGCATCCGGAATTGGTGCTCGACCATCGTCTGCCCATAAACGGCGAGTCGTTCACCGAACCGCCAGGTATAGGACAACAGGACGAAGTCGGCGGCCAACGCGATCAGCCAGATCACCAACGATCCGACGTCGCCGGTGGACACCGCCCGGTCGATGGCGATACCCATGATCACCGGCACGAGCGCCTCACCGACAAAATGACCGACCATCAGGATCGCGGCCGGGATCGTGTACCTACCCGCACCGAAAATCGTGCGGAGGGCAAACTGTCGCGGCGTCGTGTCCGCGTCGACCCGAATCTCTTTGCCCCGAACAGGTTCCGCGGGTGGTACGAGGAACACCGGCAACCTGGTACCGGGGTCATACCTGTCAGAATCCACCCGAAGCCTCCGGCCATTGTCGTCGCGCAGATCGGTCGTCGCGCAGATCAGTCGTTTCGCAGATCGGACAGCAGCGCTGGTGAGTCGTCCGCGCCCGTGAGATGCCGATCTGCACTCGAGGCGACACCCTAGTACCACCCCGCGGCGCACAATCGTGCCGGGGCGCAGGGAGAACGTGCGCTGTTACAGCCCGACCCGCTCGAGCGCATCGTCGTATATCTCGTTGGCCACCTTCGGGCTCTTCCCTTCGGCGAGCGCCTGCGTGTACACCTCGAGCGCCTGCGCACCCTGTTCGGAGAACTTGCGCGCCCATTTCTCACCGTCAAAACGCCAGTAACCGATGATGTCGCACTGCTCGGTCTTCCAGCCGAACCGGCGACGCAGATATTTGCGTACCGCCCTCGACGCCTTTGCCTCTGCGGCGAACCAGCAGTAACCACGGCCTTCGGGATGCTCGAACTTTTCGACGGCCACGTCCAGGCGGCTGTCACCGTTGCCATTGCCGCTGCCGATCAGCGTGATGAGCTCGACGCCGTCGCGCGACGGCAGGTAGTCGAGATCGCTCTCGTCGACCACTTCCACGATTGCCGTGGCTCGCGCGCCGCCGGGCAACTCTTCGATGATGCGTGCCAGCGCGGGCAACCCGGCCAGGTCGGCAACCAACAGTTGCCATTCGGTGGTCGGTTCGGGGCAGTACCACCCGCGGCCATGTGCCATCGCCACCTGGTCACCGACCTGCGCACGCTGCGCCCACGTCGTGGCGACACCGTGGTCGTGAACCACGAAATCGACGGTCATCACGTTGGTACCGGGTTCGATGCCGCGGACCGTGTAGTTGCGTCCCTCGGGCATCGGATCGACGTCGTAGTAGCCCCAGACACCGTCCCGGCACTCCATGTCGGGAGGTGAATCCTGGCCGTCGACCGGGAAATAGATGCCGACGACCTCGTCGGCGAGCCTGGGTAGTTCAATGCCCGCCAGGTTCGGAACATCGAACCGAATCCTGAGCAGTCGAGGATTCAGGATCGTGGTCTCGACCACCATTGCGCGTGAATAACCCATGAAACGAAGGCTAGCCTAAGCAGTGATGGATGCGACAGACCCAAACAACTTCAGGCAGGCTTGGATTCATGGACGCAGACACTCAGCCACGGATCGGGATCATCGGCGGATCCGGCTTCTATTCGTTCTTCGAACCCGGTGCTCGGCAAGTCATTGTCGACACCCCGTACGGCGATCCGAGCGCCGCGGTCACCATCGGTGATGTGGACGGCGTGCCGGTGGCATTTCTACCCAGGCACGGCCTGTCCCACGAATACGCACCGCACACCGTTCCGTACCGGGCCAACGCGTGGGCTCTGCGGTCGGTGGGTGTACGCCGGATCTTCGCGCCCTGCGCGGTCGGTGGGCTGGACCCCGAGCTGGAACCCGGGACCATGGTGATCCCCGACCAACTCGTGGACCGCACCTCCGGCCGGGCGCAGACCTTCTTCGACGGACCTGCCGTCCACGTCGCATTCGCCGACCCCTACTGCCCGGCGTTGCGCCAGGCAGTGGCCACCGCCGCACCCGAAGCCGTTGTCGACGGAACGATGGTCGTGGTCCAGGGGCCGCGCTTCTCGACGCGGGCCGAGAGCCGGGCGTACGCGGGCCAGGGATTCACCCTGATCAACATGACCGGTCAGCCCGAAGCGGTGCTGGCCCGTGAACTACAGATGTGTTACGCCGCGGTCGCCTTGGTCACCGACACCGACGCGGGCGTGGTGGCCGGCGAAGGAGTGATGGCCTCACAGGTGTTCGCCGTCTTCCAGGAGGGGCTGAGCCTGATGCGGGACGTGCTGACCGCAGCGATCGGTGAGGCCGCCCGCCAACCGGAATGCCGTTGTGCGCAAGGCGAACACGAGATCGCGTCCGTGATGAACCCGATCTCCTGACCCCGCGCTGAACGCTCGGGATAAAGCGACGCCGGTTGAGCTACAGGGTCGGGGGTCATGTAGCTCAACCGGAGTCATCAGGTTCATCGCCGGGGTTCTGTGAGGCGTTACACAGTCGTCGAGCAATTCTCAAAGACCCGCTCGCGGGCGTCTGACTACGGGATTTCAGGCCTCGATGATGGCCGTGACGCCCTGTCCGCCGGCGGCGCAGATCGAGATGAGGGCGCGACCGCCACCGTTCTCGCTGATCTGCTTGGCAGCCTGGGCCACGATCCGGCCGCCGGTGGCGGCGAACGGGTGACCCGCGGCCAGCGACGAGCCGTTGACGTTCAGCTTCGACCGGTCGATGCTGCCCAGCGCGCCGTCCAGACCAAGGCGCTCCTTGCAGTACTCGTCGGACTCGAAGGCGGCCAGCGTGCACAGCACCACCGAGGCGAATGCCTCGTGGATCTCGTAGAAATCGAAGTCCTGCAGGGTCAGGCCGTTGCGCTCGAGCAGACGCGGGATGGCGTAGGTCGGGGCCATCAGCAGGCCGTCGGGGCCGTTGACGTAGTCGACCGCAGCCGTCTCGACGTCGACCAGGTGTGCCAGTACCGGCAGCTTCTGCTGTGCGGCCCACTCGTCGGTGCTCAGCAGCACCACCGAGGCGCCGTCGGTCAATGGGGTGGAGTTGCCCGCCGTCATGGTCGCGTCACCGAGCGAGACCCCGAACACGGGCTTGAGGGTGGCCAGCTTCTCCACGGTGCTGCCCGGACGCAGGTTCTGATCGCGGGTCAGGCCCTGGAACGGCGTGATCAGGTCGTCGAAGAACCCGCGGTCGTAGGCGGCGGCCATCTTCTGATGGCTGGCCGCGGCGAGTTCGTCCTGGTCTTCGCGCTTGATGCCGAATTCTTTGGCCGTGATCGCGGCGTGGTCGCCCATCGACATCCCGGTGCGGGGTTCCCCGTTGCGCGGGATCTCGATACCGAGTGAGGTCGGGAGCTTGGCGATCGCCTTGAGCCGTGCGCCCGTGCTGCGGGCCCGGTTCACGGCCAGCATCGCCTGTCGCATGCTCTCGGAGACCCCGATCGGGGCATCCGATGTGGTGTCGACACCGCCACCGATACCGGCGTCGAACTTGCCGGTGGCGATGCCGTCGGCCACCGCCGAGATCGCCTGTAGTCCGGTACCGCAGGCCTGCTGGAGGTCGAACGCCGGCGTGTACGGCGACAGCGCCGATCCCAGGACGGATTCCCGGATCAGGTTGAAGTCGCGGGAGTGTTTGAGCACGGCTCCGCCTGCAACCATGCCGAGACGCTGACCCTGCAGGTTGAAGCGGCTGACCAGCCCGTTCAGCGTTGCGGTGAACATGTCCTGGTTGCTCGCCTTGGCGTAGGCGCCGTCCTGACGGGCAAACGGGATCCGATTGCCGCCGACGATCGCCACCGGCCGCACGCTGCGGGCCTTCCGTGATGTGGCGCCGGCACCACTGGTATCTGCGGAGCCGTTGCTCGCCCCGTTGTTCGTTGCACCGTTGTTCGTTGCCACTGCGGATCTCCCAAGTTGTGGATGGCTCTTATGGCGTATTCTTACTCCCGAGTAAGTTCGTTGTCGACTCCGCCCCGGGGGTTACCCCCGATCGGGTGGCGCAAACAACACCGATGCCGTCTGACACCAAGGAGTGCACGTGCCTTCCAACGGAACCACCGACCTGTATTCGACGTTTGTGAACTCCGGCCCGGGGTCATTCCTCGCCGGAAAGATCGGCTTGCCACAACCACCCCACCTGCGTCGATACCGTGCAGGCGAACCGGCACTCACCGGTCCGGTCCTACTCGGCGGAAACGGCCGGCTGATCGAGCCGCTGCGCGAGATCCTCGGCGACCCGGACAGCGGCTACGAGCTGATCACGAACAACACCGCAGGCCGGGGAGCCGACAAGCTCGGCGCCGTGGTCCTCGACGCCACCGGGATCACCAAGTCGTCCGAGCTGTCGCTGCTCTTCGAGTTCTTCGGTCCGGCGATGCGCGCCAGCGGAAGCTGCGCCCGGTTCGTGGTCATCGGCACCACCCCCGAACTGGCGAAGACACCCGACGAGCACATCGCCCAGCGAGCCCTGGAAGGCTTCACCCGTTCGCTTGGCAAAGAGCTGCGCAAGGGCTCGACCGCCCAGCTCGTCTATGTCTCGCCCGATGCCAAGACCGGACTGTCCGGGCTCGAGTCGACACTGCGCTTCCTGCTCTCCGCCAAGTCCGCGTTCGTCGACGCCCAGGTCATCCGGGTCGATGAGAAGGACGCCGTCGCCCCGGCCAGCTGGGACAAGCCGTTGCAGGGCAAGGTCGCGCTGGTGACCGGAGCCGCCCGTGGCATCGGCGCCACGATCGCCGAGGTCCTCGCCCGCGACGGCGCCCACGTCATCGCCGCCGACATCCCGGCCGCTGGTGATGCCCTCTCGCAAACCGCGAACAAGGTCGGCGGCACATCGCTGCCGCTCGACGTCACCGCCGACGATGCGGGCAAGCGGATCGCCGAGCATGTGCTGGCGCGCCACGGCGGCCTCGACATCATCGTCAACAACGCAGGCATCACCCGCGACAAGTTGCTCGCCAACATGGACGACGCACGCTGGAGCTCGGTCATCGGTGTCAATCTCATTGCGCCACAAAAGCTTGTCGACGATCTCCTGGAAGCCGGCGCGTTGCGCGAAGGCGGCTCGGTCATCGACGTGTCGTCGATCGCCGGTATCGCGGGCAACCGCGGCCAGACCAACTACGGCACCTCCAAGGCCGGTGTCATCGGCCTGGTGGACACCTACGCACCGATCCTGGCCGAGAAGAAGATCACGATCAACGCCGTGGCCCCCGGATTCATCGAGACCGCGATGACCGCCGCGATCCCACTGGCCACCCGCGAGGTGGGACGCCGGATCAGCTCGCTGCAGCAGGGCGGGCAGACCGTCGACGTCGCCGAGACGGTGGCCTACTTCGCCAACCCGGCGTCGAGCGCTGTCACCGGCAACGTGGTTCGCGTCTGCGGTCAGAGCATGCTGGGAGCCTGAGATGCCGAATACCGTTACCCTGCATGAGTTCCCATCCACCGGCGATATCTATCGCCGGGCCGTGACCGCCATGCTCCCGGTGGTCGGCAAGTCCGGCCGGGTGTCCGCTGATGCCGTTCTGCCCGACACCACGCTGCGGTTACCGGACGTGAAGGTCGACCTCGACCAGCTGCGCGACTACTGCGCGTGCACCGGTCAGCAATACGGCGACACCCTGCCGCTGACCTTTCCGTTCGTATTGCAGTTCCCGCTCGTGATGAAACTCCTTGTGGCCAAGGACTTTCCGTTGACCGCAATCGGTTCGGTGCACATGGAGAACAACATCGAGCGGTTCCGCCCGATCAACGTCCGTGAGCCACTGACCATCGAGACCCACGCGGAGAACCTGCGGGAGCATCGCAAGGGCATGCTCGTCGACGTCATCTCCGAGTTCTCGGTGGGCAATGAACTGGTCACCCGACAGACCGCGACGTTCCTGAGCCAGCAGCACACCAGCCTGTCCGATGGTCCGCGTCCACCGGCACCGGCCGAGCACCGGCCACCGCCGCCGGACGCCACCCTGGTGGCCAACCTGGGCCTGATCCGGAAATACGCCGCGGCCAGTGGCGACCGGAACCCGATCCACACCGGCAACCTGAGCGCCAAGGCCTTCGGATTCCCGCGGGCCATCGCCCACGGGATGTGGACGGCGGCGCGGGTGGTGGCGAACACCGAGGGCCAACTCGCCGACCGGGTCACCTACAACGTGAAGTTCGGCAAGCCCCTGATCCTGCCTGCGAAGGTGAACGTCTACACCAAACGGTCAGAGAGCGGCTTCGACATTTCGGTCCTGAACCCGAAAAAGGGCTACCCACACCTCACCGCCACCCTCCGCTAGGTACCGAAATTGGTGGGTTTTGGTGAGCATTTCCCCAGGTGAGACTCACCAAAACCCACCACTTTGGGCTCGCGGGGGGGTTAGGGGCGGTCTCCGGCGAGGCCGCGCCAGCCCATCGAGACCATCAGGTCGGCGGCTGAGTCTAGGTCGATGTCGCCTTCGGAGATCCGGTCGGCAACGGCCTCACCGGCGCCGACGAGCGCCACGGCCATGAGTTCGAAATCGGTGTCACTGGGATGCGGGACGGTGGTGCCGCGGCGGAGAAGGTCGGCGACCATCTCGATCAGCCGAGCCCGGCTCGCGGCGACAAGACCGGCGAACTTGGCCTGTCCGGTGGCCAGGCGATAGAGCACCCGCCACGACTCCCGGTTGTTGTGGACATAGTGCAGAAAGTCGTAGATGACCGTGCGGGCCTGATCGTGCTGCTTGAGATTCGGATCGAAGCCGGCGGTCATCGCCTCGATGAACCGGGCACCCTCACGATTGATGCAGGCGCCGAAGAGTTCATCTTTGGAGCCGTAATAGAGATAGAGCATCGGTTTGCTGATGTCCGCCTCGGCGGCAATCGCATCCATCGACGTCTCTCGGAAACCGTTTGCGGCGAAGACGTGCACCGCGGCGTCGAGCATCTGCTGCTCGCGGACGGCGCGCGGCAAGCGTTTGGTTCCTCCGGCCACGACACCAACTTTCTTAGACCTTCTGATCCCGACCACCTTACCAGCCGGTAAGTTCATTCGCGGTCAGCGCACGCCCGGTCTCAACAGTCGAGGACACCCTTGGCGCGCAACACCCGGACCACCGAGTTGTCCACCTGATCGGCCGAGAGCTCACCACTGTCGACCGCCGCGGTCAACGTGTCCAGGACTGCCGGGACGTCGTTCGTCGAGAGCCACAGGGCGATGTCCGCGCCTGCCGACAACGCCAACGTGGCCGCCTTCTCGATGCCGTACTTCGCCGAGATCGCCGCCATCCCCGACAGATCGTCGGTGAAGATCGGCCCCTCGAAAGGTGGTGCGCCATAACCGGTGCCGTCACGCAGCAGCGAGATCGCGGCCGGGCTGATGCTGGCCGGGGTGTCCGGTCCGGTCAGCCCAGGGACGATGAGGTGTCCCATCATCACACCGGCCCCCGGATCCGTGACCAGGGTGCGGTAGGGCACCAGATCGGTGGTCTGGAGCTCCGCGATCGGCGGTGTGGCCACGGTGCCGGTGTGCGAGTCGCCCGAACCGCTGCCGTGGCCGGGGAAGTGTTTGAACACCGGCATGATGCCCGCGTCCTTCAGTCCCTGCGCGAACGCCTCGGCGTAGATGGTCACCGTCTCCGGGTCATCGCTGAACGAGCGGTCGCCGATCACCTCGTTGGCAGACTGCGCACTGACGTCGACCACCGGGGCGTAGTCGACCGTGATGCCCAGTTCACTCATCGCCTGCCCCTGAGATGTCGCCAGCTCCTGAACCTGCGCCGGGGTCATCGTCTGTGCCATCTCGCGGGCCGAGGGGAAATCGATGCCGAGCGACGACAGCCGTGAGACCCGGCCACCCTCCTGATCCACCGAGACCATCACCGGGAAGTCCGCGGCCTGTTGCATCGCGCTGACGCCGCCGGGAAGAATCGACAAGTCGGTCCAACTACCGATGAATACCCCGCCGATCTGTTCGGTGGTGACCACGTTCACCGCATCGTCGGTGCCGGTGACACCGACCATCAGCAACTGGGCCAGCTTGCGACGCAGCGGCATGGACTCGAGCTCGGATGCCCCGCAGGCGTCCGGGGTCACCATCGGCGTTCCCGACGTCGCCGGGGGCGCGACCGCACTCGTCGGCGACGTCCCGGAATCCGAGCTCAGGAGCTCCTCGGGTTTGTCGTCCGACCCGCTACAGGCGGCCACCATCAGCCCGACGGTGATCGTCAGGGCGGCCAGGGCACGGCGGGGGCGGTGTTCGACATACATAAACCGAGTCTTGCACGGTATTGCTGTGTGATGTCCGTTACATTCAGGCGGTATCCTCGACAGCGGAGGACCTTGCACAGGAGGCAACCATGTCCGGGCAGCAAACCAACGTGAAACCGGGACATACCGGACAAGACACGATCATGATCGCCTACGACGGCAGCGAGAACTCAAATCGGGCGATCGACTACGCAGGCAGATTCCTGCAGTCACACATGGCGTTCGTGGTGACCGCCTGGGAGTCGGGCATACACCAGAGCGCACGGCTCTCGGCACTCTCGGGCGGAATGCAGCCCGTGTTGCACTCCGTGGTCGATCAGGGCATCGACGACGCACTCCACGACGAGGCCCGCGACCGGAACACCCAGGGCGTCCAGCGCGCCATCGCCGCCGGCCTGCAGGCGCAGGGCCGCCTCGCCGAGGTCGACTCGACCGTCTGGGCCGCACTCGTCGACGCCGCCGACACACTCGAGGTCGACATCCTTGTCACCGGCACCAGCGGCGCCTCCGGACTGCGGGCCCTACTGCACAGCAGTGTGTCCGAGCACGTCCTCAAGCATTGCCATCGCCCGGTACTGGTGGTCCCGGCCGGATGCGATCGGCGGAACGAAGATGCACGGGCGCTGCGAAGGTCCAAGGCCAGGATGGTAACTTCGCACACATGATGAACAACCGCCTGATTGCGGGCGCTGTCGCCGGAGTTCTGGGCGTTGTATTTGCCATTGCCGCTGTCTTCCTTGGCGGCGTGCTGTCGTCCGAAGATTCGCCGGCCACTGATGTGAACAGCTTCAACGCAGAAAACGGCTTTGTCGAGGGAACTGTCGACTACGGCACCCGCGACAACGCCGGAGTCACAAACTGACCAAACGAGGACTGCTGTATGCAGCTCTCGTGGCGCTGTTCGCGTCGTTCCTCCAGTCCCCTGGCCTGATATCGGCTGACACCAAGCTCGACCTGACCGGAGATCCACTCGGATTCCTCGGCCGGGCGGCGCATCTGTGGTCGTCGATTGCACCTCTCGGGCAGGTACAGAACCAGGCCTACGGATACTTCTTTCCCCACGGCGCATTTTTTGCTCTCGGCGATCTGCTGTCGCTGCCGGCCTGGGTCACCCAACGGCTGTGGTGGGCACTGCTGCTCTGGGCCGGTTTCGTGGGGTTCGTGCGCCTCGCGGACGCACTCGGGGTCGGCTCGCGGTGGTCCCGGATTTTTGCGGCCCTCGTCTTCGTGACCAGCCCCCGTGTCCTGACCACCATCGGCTCGATCTCTTCCGAGACACTGCCGATGATGTTGGCGCCGTGGGTCCTCGTCCCGGTGGTGATGGCACTCAATCAAGCGGTTCCGACGAAAACGCCACGTCGCCTGGCCTTCGAATCCGCCTGTGCCCTCGCCCTGATGGGCGCGGTCAATGCAGTGGCGACCCTGGCGGCGGCGTCGGTGGCCATCATCTGGTGGCTGTTGCACACACCGTTGCGCACAAACGCCGCGCGCTGGTGGCGTTTCGGACTGTGGTGGCTGCTCGGCAGCGTGATGGCCTGCCTCTGGTGGGTCGTACCGCTTCTCATCCTGTCGCGGGTCAGTCCCCCGTTCCTGGATTTCATCGAATCATCACGTGTGACAACCGAATGGGTGTCACTGACCGAGGTCCTCCGCGGCACCAGCGCCTGGACCCCATTTGTCTCACCGGAACGGGTCGCCGGAGCCGGTCTCGTCTCGCAGCCCGCCGCAGTCGTCGCGACGGGGGTCCTGGCCGCCGCCGGACTCACCGGACTTGCGATGCGGGCGATGCCTGCCCGCGGACGTCTGACCGTCATCCTGCTCATCGGACTGCTGCTGATCTGCCTCGGCTACCCGGGGCAACTCGGATCGCCCATCGGTGAATCGGTCCGCACCTTCCTGGACGGCGCCGGTGCTCCGCTACGCAACATCCACAAGTGGGAACCGCTGATCAGGATCCCGCTGGCCTTGGGTATCGCGCACCTGCTGGCCCGGGTCCCGACCCCGCAGACCGTCGGATGGCGTGGCATGCGGGTGGCGTTCGCGCACCCCGAGCGGTCGAAGCCGGTCGCGGCCGCGGTGGTGCTTCTGGTTGCCTTGCTCGCTGCCGGTTCGATGGTCTGGACCCGATCGCTCGCCGCACCGGGCAGTTACAGCGCCATCCCGTCGTACTGGAAAGACACGGCCGACTGGCTCGACGACAACGGCGCGGACGAAAACCGTCGTGCCCTGGTGGTTCCGGGATCACCATTTGCCAACCAGACCTGGGGGTTGACCCGCGACGAGCCGCTGCAGGTGCTCGCCGACGAGCCCTGGGCCGTCCGCGACGCCATCCCCCTGACCCCACCGGGGGCAATCCGGGCGCTGGATTCGGTGCAGCGGGCGATCGCCGCGGGCAGGCCGATGCCCGGTCTGGCCGCAACCCTGGCGCAGCAGGGGATCTCGTACGTGGTCGTGCGGGCCGACCTCGATCCGTCCACCTCCCGTTCGGCCCGTCCGGTGTTGGCGCAGCACGCAATTGCCGGATCGCCCGGCATGACCCCGGTGGCGACCTTCGGCCCGGAGGTCGGCGCCGCCACCATCGACGACGACATCGTGTCCGACAGCGGCCTGCGACCGAAACTGCCCGCGATCCAGATCTTCGAAGTCGACTCGAGCGTCGCATTCCCGGGTACCCGGGCCGCAACCGTCCCCTCGGACTCGATGCCGCGCGTTTCCGGCGGCCCCGAATCCCTTGCCCAGCTTCAGAACAACGCGGCGATCGCCGACGAGCCGCCTCTGGGTCCGGTTGTCCTGCAGTCCGATGCGCAGGAGGCAGGCCTGCCCGAGGTTCCGATGGTCGTCACCGACACCCCCACCAACCGGGAGGTCGACTTCGGCCGCGTCGACGACCACAGCTCCGGCATCCGTACCCCCGACGATCCCCGTCTGACACAGAACGCCGTTGCCGACTATTCGGTCGACGGTCAGCCCCTGGTGCAAGGCGAATGGCTGCTCGACGGCCAGCCCGATCAACTTTCGGTCAGCGCATCCGGATCGGCCTCCGATGCAACACAATTGGGGCAGAGCTCCCCTGGCAGCTCACCCGCCGCCGCCTTCGACCAGAATCCGAACACCAGCTGGGTCAGCCGCGGCCTGGACTCCGCGGTTGGACAGTGGCTACAACTCGACTTCACCGAGCCCCGCGAGCGACTCGCCCTCGACATCACGCTGGGCACAGCCCTGGGTCCGGGCGTCTCCACGCTACTGATCACCACTGAAGCCGGCAGCACCGTCGCCTCCGGGGTCTCACCCGGAACCGTGACCAGAGTCGTGCCGCCGAGCGGGCCGACCCGATGGATTCAGATCCGTGCCGTCGACACCGAGAACCACACTGCCGGAAATCAATTCGTGATCTCCGAGGTCGAGTTGCGCGATGCCGCGGCCGATCGGGTGCTCCCGATCCGTCACCGCATCGTTCTCCCGGAGTTAATTGCCGGACAACAGGTCTCACAATGGGATCTCGGACCCGAACTACCCGGCCGCGCGGCCTGCGTCCCCGACGGCGATGTGACGGTCTGTTCGGATTCGCTGAGCCTGCCCACCGAAGAGCCGGGCACCTTCGGCCGGGTGCTGTCGGTCCCGTCCCCGGTATCGGTCGAACCGTCGGTGACGGTCACCGCCCGGCCGTCAGAAGCATTGACCGCCTTGCTCTCCGACCCCACCGAGATCACCGCGACCGGCGAATCGTCCATCGTCGATCCACGCGGTGGATCCTCTGCCGCCGTCGACGGCGACCCGGGTACCAGCTGGATCGCCCGCACCGGCGAGAGCGGCGACGCCGACCCCACGCTTCGTTTGCAATTGCCCACACCGCAGGTCGTCGACGGCCTGAAGATCACCGTGCCACCCCGGCAATTCCCCGCCGATCCGCTACTGGTCGGCGTCGACCTCGGCAACGGGCGGCAGGTTCGGGAGGTCGGCGACGACGGCGTCATCCGGCTCGATCCCCATGAGACCTCCGCGATCACCATCGTGATCCTGGAGAAGCAGGAGATCCTCGACGCGAACAGCCTCGGATTCGCCGACCTGGCCCCGACCGGCATCGCAGAGGTCGAGGTCCTGGGCACCGACATACCCCAGGCAGACCCGGACCGGCCGATCGTGGTCGATTGCTTCGACGGCCCCGGTCTGACCATCGCCGGGTCCGCCGCGCGCTTCTCGGTGAAGACCACCGCGGCAGCGCTGCAGTCCGGCGCGCCGATCCCGGCCACACTCTGCGGCTCTGCGGCGTTGGCACTCCCGGCCGGCGAACAGGAGCTCGCGGTCAACCCCGGCGACGCGTTCTCGGTCTCGGCGGTGACGCTGACCGCAACGGGCGCACAGATCCCGCGCGCCGTCCCGCAGCCCACCACCGTCACCCGCTGGGACGCGACCGATCGTCGGGTCGAGGTGGCCGCCGCATCCGAAGAGCGGGTCCTGATCGTTCCCGAGAGCGAGAATTCCGGGTGGGAGGCGCAGGCAGGCGACATCACGCTCAAGCCGCTGACCGTCAACGGCTGGCAACAGGGCTGGATCATCCCGGCCGGGTACGCAGGCGCCATCTCGCTGACGTTCCCGCTCGATCAGCCATATCGGTGGTCGATCGGGATCGGCCTGGCGCTTGTCGCGCTGCTCTTCGTCGCCACGCTTCTGCCGATCCGTCGCCGACCCGCGCCGATTTCCCCTGCGCTCATCCCAGCTGTGGCGCAGCCCATCCGGGCAGGCGTCGCGGCTCCATTGCTGCTGGCCGGCGCCGTCTACCTGCTGACCGGGCCGATCGGGCTGGGCATCTCGGCCGTTGTCGCCGCCGCGGTGACCGCGTCGACGTTACGTGTGCGCCGTCCACGACGGCGGAACAACGGTGCGGCCCTTGTCGCGATCATGATGTTGCTCGCGACCTTTGGTCTGGCTTCGGGCCCGTGGCGGTCGTCGCTGGGTTACACCGGCTGGGACTGGTGGGTTCAGCTACCGGCTCTGCTGGCGGTCGTATTGGTCGCGTGGCTCGCGATCGACGTGCCGCGATGGCTGATCCGCCTGACGTCCCGGCTGCGCCGGTAGCGCCTTGCGCTGGGATTGTGCCAGTGCCGCCCGAGCCTCACTGTCGCGCAACCACTGCCGGGTCGGCTCCTCGATCCAGGCGTAACTGGCCGCCGACACCCCGATGGTCAACAGCACGGTCAGTGTGAACACGACGAACATGGACCCGGAGAACGGGACGATCCCGCCCAGGGGAAAGACCCAGGCGAGCACCACCAGGTGCCAGATGAAGATGGAGTACGACCATCGGCCCAGCGCCTGCATCGGCGCCGAGTCCAGGAACCGGTGGCTCCGGGCGGGATTCAACGTCAGGGGGGCGATCAACGCGAACCCGATGATGACGCCCAACACCATCTTGACCGCGAACTGCCATGGCTCGAGCGGCGCCAACCCGGTAGGTCCGGCGAGTTCTGTGCACGAGAGCGCGAAGGCCACCGCGGCCACACCGGCCATCAGCCACTGCCGACCACCCAGGCGTACGAGTCGCCCGCGGAGCCCGACGGCACTCGTTGTTCCCAATTCGGCCAGGACCAGGCCGCACACGAACCACGGCAGGTGCCCCGGCAGCCAGTTCTTGGCCTCCACCCCGGCAGCCAGTGGCAGCGCATCGGCGACCCAGGCCCAGCCCAGGGCGATCACTCCGGTACTCACGAGCACCGGGATCCGCCATCGCGCCGAACCCCCGCGCAGACGCACCATCAACCAGGCGATCAACGGCAATGCCAGATAGAAGCTGACCTCCACCGACAGGCTCCACATCTGGGTGAGGCCTGCGGTCAGTGTCAACGGCACGTAGACCTGGGTCAGCGTCAGGTTGGCGATCCAGACGGTGAAACTCGCCGGCCGCGCATCGGGCAGCAGGCACAGGACCACCACCACGACCACCACGTAGGCGGGCCAGATCCGGACCACCCGGTGCCGCAGATATCGCCAGGTCGAGGCCACCTTCCGGTGCGGGTCCCCGGCGGCCTCGGCATGCGGACGCCACAGGAGATAGCCCGAGAGCGCAAAGAACAGGGCCACCGCCATGTCGAACCGGCCCCAGACCGCTCCCAACACGCTTCCGTCCACCGAGCCGGTCTGGAAAGCGACGTGCGTGACGATGACACCGACGGCGGCGAGTGCACGCATGCCTTCGAGTGCTCTGTTGAAACCGGCGACCGGCCGCGAAGAGCTCATGATGAGCCCAAAGTACCCGGCGCACCGGCGACCGCGGCTTCGAGGCACTGAAGGTCAGGTCCGCGACTGTTAGTCTCGCTGTGCCGTAAGCGTTGCCGCTCAGATCTGAAGGAGAACCGCCGGATGGCACCTCAGCCACGGATGTCAGCCAAGGACCTCGCCGGTCCGGTCGCGATCTTCTTCGGAGCATTGTTGCTGGTGGCCGCCATCGCGCTGCCGCTCTATTTTGTCGACACGCTCAAGAAGACCCCGATGGACCTCGACATCACCAGCGTCGCGACGAGCCAGCCGCAGCCCACGGTGTCCGGAAGTGACTCCCAACCGGCCAAGATCTTCAACAGCTGTTCGGTCGACGAGGCCCGCGCGGAGGTCTCGGACGCCCGTCTCACGCAACAGCAGCGTGTAATCGTGGTCGATCCGGCCGACAGCAACATCGCCACGTTCCAGGCCGGCCAGTCGACCAGGATCGACTCGTACACCAGCGGCGACGAGACGATCACCCCGTCCGCGGCCGGTGGTGCCGGCGGTTGCATGTCCTCGTTGCTGACCGCGACGCGCGACCTCGTCACCACCAACCGGGAGACTGCCGAACCGGCGATCTCCGGCGGCGGACAATCCGAGGTCAAGGTCGACGCCAGCGACAACAGCGTCAGCCTCCCCGATCGCACCGGCCTGCAGTACCGATTCCCGTTCGGTGTCGAGAAGAGCGACAAGTATCAGTACTTCGATCTGACGACCCGGACCACCAACCCGCTGACCTACGTCGACGACAAGACCGAGATCCACGGCGTGAAGACCTACCACTTCACCCAGGAGGTTCCGGAAGTCGACCTGAGCACGCTCGTCGATGCCAATGACCAGCAGCTGCCCGGTACGTCCCTCGATCAGACGGCGGGTTGGTACGGCGGATTCCCCGACTACCGCAACAATGACAAGTTGCCTGCCTCGCTGGTGCAGTCCAGCACCCGCGACCTCTACGTCGACCCGGCCAGCGGCACGATTCTCAATGAGCAGCAACATATTCGGCAGGACTTCAAGCTGAACGTGAGCGATGATTCGCCGAAGGAAATGCTCGACTACCGCCTTACCGCGCTGGACGTCGTGTTCTCGTACGACCAGGCCACCCAAGAGGAATTGGCTTCGGACGCAAAGAGTTTGAGCGATCCGATCACACTGTGGGGCCGCTGGATCCCGATCATCTTCGGCATCATCGGCGCTGTCCTGCTCGCGCTGGGCGTGTGGCTCCTGTTCCGTTCCGGCGGTGGCCCGAAGCCGGCCGTGGCAACTGACGGACCCACCGATTCAGGTGATCAGCCCTATCAGCCCGGCCCCGGCGATTCCACATACCCGCAATCGACGTACCCGGAGCAGCAGTACGAACAGCAGCCCTACGATCCGGATCAGACCCGGCAGATCCCGGTCGTGCGGGACGACGGTGACGGGTTCACCGACTGGTCCCCGCCCCGCCGCTCCTGAGACAAAACCACACGGCCGCGCCATCTCCAGCTGTTGCAACTGTTGGAAATGACGCGGCCGTGTGGTTTTGCGGGAAGCTCAGTTCACCAAGGGGGACAACGCGTTCCCCGCCAGGGTGATCATCCCCGGGACATGTCCGTTGGAAATCATGTTGATGGTGATGCCGTCGATGCCGACCTCGAGCACCCGGGTCTTGATCTGCACGGCGACTTCTTCGGGTGAGCCGACAAAGAACCGGTCCGTGGCCTCGGCCCACTTTTCGGCGCCGACATCTTCGGCGTCGAGTCCGCGGGCTTTCATCATGTCGACGAGGGACTCGCGGGCCTTGTCGCCGTCCGGGTCGAGGATCACCGTCGCCAAAAAGCTCGTCTTGAGCGTGCTGCGATCACGGCCGACCTCTTCGCAGCGCTTGGCCAGCGCCTCCAGCTTGCGCGGTAGTTCATCTGCAGCCGCAATGATGTTCAGATGCTGGGCATAGCGCGCCGCCAGCCCGAACGTCTTCTTCTCGCCACCACCACCGAGCATGATCGGCAGGTCGGTACGTAGTTGTGGGTGGTTACGGGTGCCGTGGGCCTGGTACCACTTGCCGTCGAGTTCGGGCTTGTCGCCGCGCAGCATCGGCTCGATGATCTGCAGTGCCTCCTCCAGACGCTCGAACCGCTCGGTGAACGTGCCGAACTCGTAACCCATCTCGTGGTGCTCGAGTTCGTACCAGCCGGCACCGATTCCGAGGATCGCGCGGCCGCCGCTGATCACGTCGAGCGTGGTGATCGTCTTGGCGAGCATCGCCGGATTGCGATAGGTGTTGCCGGTGACCAGGGTCGACAGATTGATCTTCGACGTTGCGGTCGCCAGGGCACCCAGGGTGGTGTACGCCTCGAGCATGGGTTCGTCCGGATCTCCGATACCCGGCAATTGGTAAAAATGGTCCATCACCAAAACCGTGTCGAAACCGGCACTTTCGGCTTCCTGGGCCTGCGCGATGACCGTCGGGAACAATTCGTCGACGCCACCGGGGTAGGTGAAATTGGGGATTTGATAACCGAGTCGAATGCTCATGCATCAACAGTACGACTAGCGCCGATCCTCCGATGGGTTACGAGCGCAGCAAAGGTGAGAGCGGTCCCGGCCACCGCGCAGGTCGCGGCGGTCACCGCCAGCGTGGTGATGCTATGGGCCCACACCACGATGATCACGATCTCGGCCACCAGGACCACCCAGCTCAACGCGGCCACCAGGGTGCGGTCGGCGGCGATGGCGGCGAGCAGGCCCACCTGCAGAATCGACAGGGCGCTCCCGGTGAGCGCGAACACCCACAGAATCGGGACCACCGGGCGGTACTCGTCGCCGACGAGGACCGGGACCAGTGGCGCGCAGATGGCGGCGCCTGCCACCACCACCGCCCCGATCCCGGCCAGCCAGATGACCGCGGTCTTCAACGCGTCGCGGGACTTCGCGGAATCGGCGAACTGCGGGAACAGCACCACCCCGATCGCCTGCGGTAGCCAGAATGCAGCTTTGGTCGCGATGGTTCCGAAGGCATAGACACCGGCATCCTGCTCCCCGAGCACCGGCCGGGACAGCAGCAGGTCGGCGGACGACAGTGCGATGAGGACCAGCTGTACCTGGGAGGCCCGCAGCACCATGCTCAGTGCCAGCGCCTGGGCCGACTCGCCAGGTGATGCCGGGACCGCGTCGGTCCGCGTCACCGCAAACCAGACCCCCGCGGCGGCGAGCGCGGCGCCACCGGCGGTGGCGGTCAGCGCTCCGGCAGCGCCACCACCGGCCGCCAGGATCACGATGCCCGGCACGGTCCGCAAGATGCCCACCGCGGCCAGCACCCAGGACAAGATCGAGAAGTGTTGCCGCCCTTGCAGAATCCCCTGGCCGGCGGCGATCAGGACCAGCAGCGGGGCGGTGGCGAACGCGGCGATGGTGGCGGCGAGTCCGGTATCGGCGATCGCCATCATCACCGGAACCGCGATCACAGCTGCGATCAGCACCGCGGCGGTGGTCCGCAGCGTGATCGAGACCAGATCGGCAGTTGCCCGGCCCCGCACCACTTCCCGGGCGATCACCACCTGCAGTGCCAACGCCGGGACACCGAGGATCAGCATCGCCTGGAGCAGGACCGCGAACTCGCCGTAGTCGCTCTCGGTCAGCCAGCGGGCAGCAGGCAGGTGGATGAGGTATCCGCAGATGTTGGCGACCATCGTGCCGACCGCAACACCCCCGACACCAGCCATCCGATTCGCCATGGCGTTCAGTGTCTCAGGACCACCTCGACCCGCGACGAAGGGCCGGTCTCATGCGTCTTCGGAGGAATTCGCGCCACCTGCCTGCATACGCGCCGGTTGCAACGGGCGCGAACGCAGGTAAGTGGCGCGGATTTGCGGTCGAGCCGTGGTCCGCAGCCGGGCCCGCTGGGCGATCCAGACGAGCAGACTCAACACGACTGCGACCAGGTAGATCCAGGCGTCGAGTCGCTCGCCGAGCAGCAATGCCGACCACACGATCGTCAGGAGGGGCTGGATCTGCTGGATCTGCCCGATCCGGGCGATGCCGCCACGGGCCAGACCGCCGTACCAGGCGAAGAATCCGAGGAACTGCGAGATCACCGTGATGTAGACCATCCCGGCGACGACGGACGTCGTCAGCGAGATCGATGCGCTCATCACCGCGACGAGCGCGACGGGTATCGACAACGGCAACAACAGGACGAGCGACCACGAGATGCTCTGCGCGCCACCGATCCGCTTGGCCACCGACCCACCGACCGCATACCCGAATCCGGCGCTGACGGCGGCCAGGAACATCCACAGGTGACCCCAGCCCAGAGCGAATCCGGCCAGGCCAGATGGACTGGTCGCGAGAAGATAGGTGATCAAGACGAGCACGCCGGCACCGGTGGCCGACCAGAACAGCCACGGCAAACGTTCACCACCCAGGAGCGCGGCAAATACCGCGGTGAGCGCGGGCAGCAGGCCGATGATGACCGCGCCGGTGGCCGAATCCATACGTTCCAGTGCCAGCGAGGAGAAGAGCGGGAACCCGACCACCACGCCCAGACCCGAGCAGACCAGCGCGGCCAGATCGCGGCGACCCGGCACGGACGCCCGCACACAGAACAGATAGGCCAACGCCAGTAGTCCGGCGAGGGCCGCGCGCAGCGCGGTCACGGTGAACGCGTCCATGCCGGCAACCGCAAGTTTGTTGGCAGGTAACGAGAAACTGAAGGCCAGAACACCCAGACCGCCGAGCAGCACTCCGGCCGGGAGAACGCCAGGTCGGCGTGCGTTATCCGATATCGCCATATCTGCCGGACTGTTATCCTTGGTTCTCATGTTCAACGATAGCGGAGTATCAGTACTTCGCGATAGTCTGCGCACGCTGATCGCCGGTAGCGGCCCCGGCACACAGTTGCCCTCGGTGCGGTCACTGCAGCAGGAACATCGAGTCTCTCCCAACTCGGTGCAGCGGGTGCTCCGCGAACTGGCTGTTGAAGGTCTGGTCGACGTGCGCCCCGGCGCCGGATCGTTCGTGGCCGCCGCCTCACCACCGCGCGCTCCCGCCGACACCTCCTGGCAGGAATCGGTGCTCGGCAGCCGCATCCCACCGGAACTGACGCGGACGCTCGACCTATGGCGCATCCCCGGCTCCGACGTCATCCGTCTCAAAGGCGGATATCTCGACGACGAGCTGCTCCCCCGTGCCGCGCTCGACGCCGCGATGGCCCGGGCGATCAAACGAACCCCGAGCTGGGGCCGTTATCCGATCGAGGGCAGCGAAGACCTACGCCGATGGTTCGCCTCCGAGATCGACGGCGTGCACGCCTCCGAGGTGATCGTGACCGCGGGCGGGCAGAGCGCGTTGTCGGTCGCCATCCGCGCACTGGTCCGTCCCGGTGAACCCGTCATCGTCGAAAGCCCCACGTACACCGGCACGATCGCCATCGCGCGCAGCCACGGCGCCGAGGTGATCCCGGTGCCGACCGACGCCGACGGGATACGGACCGACCTTCTCGCCGACGCCATCGAACGCACCGGCAGCCGACTTGTGGTGCTGCAGCCCGCCTTTGCCAATCCCAGTGGTGTCACGCTGTCCCGATCCCGGCGCGAGGACGTTCTGGCCCTGGCACAACAACATTCGCTGTTTGTCCTGGAGGACGACTACGCCCGCTACCTGGGCATCGACCACGAGCCACCGCCGCCGCTGATCAGCGCGGATCGGGGCGGCCATGTGGTGCATGTCCGTTCACTGTCCAAACCGGTGGGACCGGGCTTACGGGTTGCCGCACTGTGTGCCCGGGGTCCGGCGCTGGCCCGGCTGCGGGCGGCGAAGACCCTCGACGACTTCTACGTCTCGGGCCCGATCCAGGAGACCGCCGTCGAGTTCCTGAATTCTCCGGCCTGGCCGCGGCACAATCAGCTGGTCCGCCGCACTCTCGGGCAGCGCCGGGACGCCCTGGTCGCGGCCATGACCCGGCTGATCCCGCAGGTCGGCATTCCCGCCGTCCCCCATGGCGGCATCCACCTGTGGGTCCGTCTGCCCGCAGGCATCGACGATCGCGACGTCGCGGCCGCCGCGTACGCCGAGGGTGTCCTGGTCGGCGAGGGAACCCCCTGGTTCCCGGCCGGGTTCGATCACTCCCATCTGCGTCTCACCTATGGCGAGACACCGGCTCCGATGATCGGCGAGGCGGTGACCCGATTGGCCCGGGTGCTGCCCCCGTCCTGATCTGGTGTCACCCGATCCGGTGTCCGCTCATGGGTCCGTTAGGGTCCGTTCATGACCCGCCGGCACTGGATCACGCTGTGGCTGACCAGCGCCACGCTTTCGCTGGCGATCACCGCACCCAGCTTCCGACCCGGCTACCTGTTGATCGCGGACATGGTGAGCACGCCCCGTTCCCATCTCACCGATTCGGCGATGGGTCTCGGTGTCGGTGCCCCGCGGGCGGTGCCGCAGGACTGGTTCATCGCGATGGTCTCCCACGTGGTCGACGGCGGGATCGTCGTGAAGGTGCTGACCACGCTGGCACTGGTACTTGCCGGCGTCGGCTACGGCCGGCTGGTGCGGCTTGCGCTGCCGGGGGCAGGTCTGCCCGGCATGCTGGTCGGCGCCACGATTGCCGTCTGGAATCCCTATGTCGCAGAACGCCTTCTGCAGGGACACTGGAGCTTATTATTCGGCTACGCGGCGGTGGGCTGGATCTTTGTGTGCGCCAACCGGGTTCGTCGTCGCGCAGATTTCACCGGCTGGTCGATGCTTGTCGCCTGGCTGGCCGTTGCGGGGCTGACGCCCACCGGCTCGATGCTCGCCCTGTTCACCCTCGTGGCGGCGTTGGTGGTCCCCACCGCGATCGGTGACCCGGGTCGGCGTGCTCTGCGAACCGGGGCGGTGGCACTGGCACTGTGGGTCTGCTCGGCATTGCCCTGGATCATGGCGTCGCTACTGGGATCCGGCACTGCCACAGCCGATCCGGGATCGGTATCGGTGTTCGCCGCCCGAGCCGAACCCGGCTTGGGCACGGCGGGTTCGGTGCTGGGGCTCGGCGGTATCTGGAATGCGGACGCGGTTCCGGCCAGCCGTACCTCCGCCTGGGCCGCGGTTGCCACGGCACTGCTGTTGATCGTCGTCGCCGCAGGGCTACCGACGCTGTATCGCCGTCGGCGTAATCCGGTGGTGTCAGGCGCTGCCTGGCTCGCCGTGACGTCGATCGTGTTGATCAGCCTGGCCGCGACGGATCCGGGTATTGCGGTTTTGGAGTGGGCGGTCGACACCGTTCCGGGCGCGGGATTGCTCCGCGACACCCAGAAGTGGGTTGCCCTGGCCGTGCCCTTCTATGCGTTGGCCGCAGCGGCAGCGGTACAGGCGTTGGGCCGATGGGTCCCACGGGCTTTCGCGGCGGTGGTGGTCGCAGTGCTCATCATCGCACCGCTGCCCGACCTCGCGTGGGGAGTGGGCGACAAGCTCAGCGTGAGCACCTATCCCGATGATTGGCAGCAGGTCGCCGACCTCATCGGAGCCGACGAGGGTGACGTACTGCTGCTGCCGACCGGCATGAACCGGCTCTACGACTTCACCGGCCACGTCTCGCTCGACCCCGCGCCCCGGCTGCTACGCGCCGACGTGTTGCAGACCGGCGAACTGGTCGTCGGCGGCGCGGTTGTCGACCGCACCGAGTCGCGGGCCACCGACGCGGAATCGGCGTTGCGAGCGGGTGCCCCACCCGAGGAACTCGCAGAACTCGGTGTCGGATGGGTGCTCGTCGAGGGGCAACTCGACGCCGACGCAGCGGCGCAGCGGACACTGGCCGCTGCGACCGAGGTCTTCTCCGGTTCCGACCTGCAGCTCTACCGGATCGACAATCCCCGGACGTTCTCCGCCTCGACCGTGGACCGGCTACTGGTCTGGAGTGCCCACCTGTTGTGGATTGTGCTGATCGCCAATGGCTTTGTGGTGATTGTGTTGCAATGGGCGCACCGATCAAGCCGCCGGAAGAAGGTCAGCCAGTGAACGACATCGAAGCCATCAAGCAGGTCAAGTACCGCTACCTGCGGGCACTGGACACCAAGGCGTGGGACGACTTCGAAAGCACCCTCACCGACGATGTCACCGGCGAATACGGCGAGAGCCTGTCGTTCAGTGACCGCACCACCCTGGTGGACTTCATGCGATCCTCGGTAGGGCCGGCGGTGATCACCGAACATCGCGCCGATCACCCGGAGATCACGGTGGACGGCGACGAGGCGACCGGTCAGTGGTACCTACAAGATCGGGTCATCGTGGCCGACTTCAACTTCATGCTGTTCGGCGCGGCCTTCTACAGCGACCGGTACCGTCGGACCGCGCAGGGCTGGAAGATCTGCGCCACCGGATACAAGCGCACCTACGAGGCGACACTCTCACTCGAAGACATCCCGAGCTTCAACTGCAAACCTGGAGCGGCACTCAATCTTTGACGAGTCCGGAGATCGGCTTGCCTGCCACTGCCGCGGCGAGTACCTGATCGACACCGGCTGCGGCCGCCGCCCACGAGTATCCGCCTGCGCGCTCGCGCGCCTTGTTGCCGAGATCGTGGCACCACGCCGGTTCGTCGAGTAATCGCTTTGTCACAGTGCCGAGTTCGTCGATGTCGTCGACCAGCACCCCGGTGACGCCATCGACGACAGAGTCCGTCAGACCACGCGACGACCGGTAGCCGATGGTCGGGACGCCGTATCCGGCGGCCTCGATCACCGCCAGACCCCAGCCCTCGGTGCGCGAGGGCATCAGGTGCACCGCGGCGCCGGCCAGGAGTTGATGCTTGCGCTCCTCGCTGACATGTCCGTGGAACACCACCCGATCGTCGATACCGAGTTCGGATGCCTTGGCCCGCAGTTCTTCCGACCACCATCCGTCGCCGATCACATCCAGCATCACGTCGGGGTGGGTCACCGAGATCCGGGCCATCACCTCGAGGGCGTGTTCGATCTGCTTGTGCGGCACCAACCGCGACAACACACAGAGGCGGCGCGCATCGGTGTCGACCTGATCATCAGGCACGGCAACGGGCGACGGATCGGTTCCGGCACGCACCACGGCCACCCGGTCGGCGTCCACACCCATCGACACCAGATCTTCCGCCGACGGCAGGGAGACCGTCAGATATTGCGCGTCACGATGGACCCGCGGCGACAACCACGACTCGATGAACCAGCCGACCTTGCCCATCAACGCACCGGCCACCGGCCACTGCCGCTTGTGGCAGTGATGCACCAGCACCACAACCGGCGCCCGGCTCACCAGGCGCGCGAAGAACGGGATCCCGTTCTGGGTGTCGATCACCACGTCAGGGTTGATCCCGGCCAGCGGGCCACGGCCGATACGTGCGGCCAGGATCGCCGCCATCGCGCTCGGGTACACACTCAGGCGCCCACCACCCCGCGACACCGTCATCCCGGCCCGCGACTCGGTGGCCGGAGCCCCCGGATAGCCCGCGGTCCGCAGCGTCACCTTCACGCCGCGACCGGCCAGTTCGGCGCCGACCCGTTCCAGGTAGCGCTCACTGCCCCCACCCTGCGGATGGTCGCTGTCGCGCCAACACAGCAACAGCACCTCACGCAGAGGTGCAACAGGTGTGCTGTCGTCGTTGGTTTTCACTTCAAGACAGGGTAGCGGCCGCGCCCGGCAACCCACCACCCGTATCCTTTGGCCGGTGAACGCTGCCACTTCCCGAGCGCAGAAGCGGGCAACGTTGCCGCGGTCGGCTGCTCTGCTGAATCATTTCCGGTACGAACAGCCCGATCCGGACCGGTTCTACGGTGCACTCGCCGACGACTCCGTCGAGCTCATCGAAGCTCTGCATCAGGACGTCAACCACGCCGGACTCGATGGACTGACCGTGCTCGATGTCGGCGGCGGCCCCGGTTACTTTGCCGAGGTCTTCCGATCACGCGGTGCCGATTACGTATCGGTCGAACCGGACCCCACGGAGATGCACGCGGCCGGGCTCCCCCAGCGGGCCAGTGTCCGGGGCTCGGGCATGGCGTTGCCGATCTTCGACGACAGTGTCGACATCTGCTACTCGTCGAACGTGGCCGAACACGTGCGTGATCCGTGGACGATGGCGCAGGAGATGCTCCGGGTCACCAAACCCGGCGGACTGGTGCTGCTGAGCTACACACTCTGGTACGGCCCGTTCGGCGGCCACGAGATGGGTCTGACCCACTATTTCGGCGGAGCGCGGGCAGCTCGCCGGTACACCCGCAAACACGGGCATCCCCCGAAGAACCTCTACGGCACGTCGCTGTTCAAGGTCACCGCGGCCGACGGCCTGCGCTGGGCCCGGTCGGTTCCGGCCGAGCAGGCCACCCTGCTCGCCGCGTTCCCGCGCTACCTGCCCGGCCGGATGTGGTGGGTGATGCGGGTACCGCTGGTACGAGAGTTGTTGGGCAGCAATCTCGTCCTGATGCTTCGGAAGAACTGACCGGACTGTCGCCGGAAAATGCACCAAGCCCCCGCACCGGGATACGGCACAGGGGCTTGGGCACAGCGGATCAGTGATGACCCACTGCCCGAGATGGCTATTCGGCGATCGCCTCCAGCGGTTTGGTCTTGGCCGCCCGCGACGCCGGCCACAACGCGGCCGCCACACCAACGAAGGCCGCCCCGATCAGGGTGATGATGATCAGACCCGTCGGCAGAACCGGATCTCCCAGGCCCCAGTACCGCAGGGTCCGCACCAGCGCCCAACCGAACGCGACACCGAGCACCACACCGAGTACCGCACCGAAGATCGCGATGAGCAGCGATTCGACGTAGATGGTGCGGCGCACCTGCGAGCGGGCCATACCGATCGCCCGCAACATACCGATCTCCCGTTTGCGTTCGATCACCGACAACGCCAGGGTGTTCACGATGCCGAGCACCGCGATCACCAGCGCGAGGCCGAGCATCGCGTACAGCACGCTCAGCATCTGATCGATCTGCGACGACTGCTCGCCCTTGAACTCCGACGGCGTCTGGACCTTCACCGTCAGGTAATCGGCGGTGACGTCCTCGATCCGATCGCTGATCTGGTCGACGTCGGCGCCCGGCGCTGTCTTGATCGCCGCGAACACGTCCTGCCGCAAGGCTTCCGGGACCAGCCTTTGATAGGCGTCACTACCCATGGCCCACGGATCGATCAGTGGGTTGTCTTCGAAGATGCCGGTGACCGTCACCGGGACAACGGTTCCGTCATAGTTGCTGAACTCTATGACGTCACCGACCTCGAAGCCGTTCTCCTTGGCCACGCGCTCACTGAAGATGATGCCGTCCGGCTCGATCGTGGTCGGACCCTCCACCATCTTGTAGGGCGTCACGGAGTACATGTCACCGATCGGCGAATAGCCGAACACCGAATCGCCGTCGGCCTCCGCCTGGATCGCACCGAACGACACCACGGACTCGACGCCATCGATATCTTGGATCGCCTCACTCACCAAGGGAGAGAAGCCACTTCCCTGCGAACCCGAGACGATCAGGTTTGCGGTCAGTCCGGTGTCGATCGCGTCGTCGATGGTGCCCTTGAAAGTCGAACCGAGGGTACCGATCACCGCAACCAGCATCAGCCCCAGCGTCAGCGCGAAAGCTGTTGCCGCAGTGCGCCTCGGGTTGCGGACCGCATTGGTCCGGGCCAGCTGCCCGATCTTCCCGAACGGCCGGGCGAGCACCGCGCCGAGGACCCCGACCACCGGCCGCGACAGCGCCGGAGACGCGAAGACCACCGCGAAGATCATCACCAAGGCGCCGAGGCCGACCGTGGCGGCCGCATTGCCGCCCTCACGGGAGGCGCCGACGGCCAGCAGCACGATCGCGATGATCCCCAACACTATTCCGATGATCGTGCGCACCTTCAGCGATGCCTGACCGTCGGTCGCGCTCTCCCGCATCGCCTCGACCGGCGACACCTTGGAGGCCCGTCGGGCCGGCGCATAGGCACTCACCATCGTCACACCGATACCCACCACCAGGCAGGCGATGATCGACGACGGGCCGACCTGCAGCGACGTGCTGGGCAGACCGGTGGATGCCGTCAGTGCCCGCAGCAACGCCGCGATACCGATGCCGGCGGCCAACCCGACCAGCGCGCCGATCAAACCGACGACGAACGCCTCGAGCAACACAGACCGCGTGACCTGTTTCCGGCTCGCGCCAATCGCCCGCAGCAGAGCCAACTCTCGCACCCGCTGCGCCACGATCATCGAGAAGGTGTTGTAGATGATGAACGTTCCCACGATCAGACCGATGGCAGCGAACGCCAGCAGGATGTAGTTGAAGACATCGAGGAACTGGTTGACGTTGTCTTTCTCGTCCTGCCGTACCTGGTCGCCGGTACGCAGCTTGTAGTCGTCGCCGAGGAGACCGGCGACCCGCGACTTGAGTTCGTCAGCACTGACCCCTGGCACCGCCTGCAGATCGATCGCCTGCACGTGCGAACCATCCGTGAACAAATCCCGCGCCGTCGACTCGAGGAACTGCACATTCGTGAAACCACTTGTGGCGCCGGGAACATCGAGGATTCCGACGATCGTGACCTCCATCGGCGCATCGCTACCCCGGCTGGTCGCGACCTTGGTGGTCGAACCCACCTCGAGGTCGGCGTCCTCGGCGGACGACTTGTTGAGGGCCACCTCGTTCGGCGCCTCGGGTGCGCGCCCCTCGATGAGGTCGCTCTCGACATCCGACAACCGCTGATCCGGCGGCACGAAGGCGCTGCCGATACTCGGCGCACCTCCGGTCTGCAACGCCTTGCCGTCTTTCTTGGCGATGGTTGCCGGCCCCGAATACGTGGGCAGGATCTTGGCGATACCGAGTTCGGACGTGTTGTCCTGCAACTGGGTCAGCACTGAATCCGGGACGCCGGAGGAGTTGGAATCATTGGGCGAGACCTGGGTGTCCACCCCGAGCGCGACCTTGTCGAAAATGCCGTCGAAGGCCGACGAGATCGTCGCGGTGAAGACCATCGACCCGGCCACGAAGGCGGTACCGAGAACCACCGACAAAACTGTCAGGACGAGTCGGAGCTTATGTGCCGCAAGATTTCTCAACGACACCTTTTGCATGGTGTTCGAGGCCATCACAGCTCCCGGGGAGCTTGCGCGAAGCCTCCGGTCGACGGGGTCTCGTCGAGGTTCTTCATGTATTCGAAGATCTCGTCGGCGTCGGGGTTCCGCAGTTCCTGCACGATCTGACCGTCGGCGAGAAAAATGACGCGATCGGCGTAGGAGGCCGCCCGCGGATCGTGGGTCACGATCACCACGGTCTGGCCGAACTCACTGACCGAGGCCCTCAGGATGCTGAGCACCTCGCCGGACGAACGGGAGTCGAGGTTACCGGTCGGCTCATCACCGAAGATGATCTCCGGGCGGCCGACCAGTGCACGCGCACAGGCGACGCGCTGCTGTTGCCCACCGGACAGTTCGCTGGGACGGTGGTCGAGGCGATCGCCGATGCCGAGGCGACCGATGACGGTGTCGAACCACTCCTGGTCGGGCTTGCGACCGGCGATGTCGATCGGCAGCGTGATGTTCTCCCTGGCGGTCAGGGTGGGCACCAGGTTGAACGACTGGAACACGAATCCGATCCGATCGCGACGCAGCATCGTCATCTGCTTGTCCGAGAGTCCGGACAGATCGGTGTCGCCGATGCTCACCGAGCCGCTGCTCGCGGTGTCGAGGCCGGCCAGGCAGTGCATGAGCGTCGACTTGCCCGAACCCGATGGGCCCATGATCGCGGTGAACTCACCACGTACGAAGTCCACGGAGACGCCCGCGAGCGCGACCACCTGGGTGTCGCCGCTGCCGTACACCTTCCTCAAATCGGTCGCGCGGGCTGCAACTGCAGTCGGTGGGGCAGTCATGTTCTGGCCTTTCTCGATGTCGGTCAGTGGTGCACAAGCTCTGGCGTCGCAGGTGCCGAGACGGGTGGACACGTGCGGAAATGATGCCGGTAGGTCGGGCAGTACAAATAGTGACTGCTGCGGCGCCTCCGAATCATCGGGGACCACCCTGATCTTTCCCCCCACATCCTCACCCGGCCCGCCGTCGCGTCCGACCTCGATGCGTCCTGACAAGTTAAGGACGACCCGATCATCACACGCAACCGATTAACGATCCACCCCAATAATGCACAAGCACCTACAGGCTGTGCCTGTAGGTGCTTGTGCGAAAACAAAAGCGTCTGAGGAATCCTCGGACTACTTGGCGCCCAATCGCTGCTTGAGGGCGTCGAACTCATCTTGGAGACCGGTGGGCAGCTTCTCGCCGACGAACTTGAACCACTCCTCGATCGACGGGATCTCGCCGAGCCATTCGTCGTTGTCGACCGCAAGGGCCTCGGCGACATCGGCCGCGGAAACGTCGAGTCCGTCGAGGTCGAGCGACTCGGGGGTTGCCACGATCCCGATCGGGGTCTCGACACCACCTGCCTTGCCCTCGATGCGTTCGACGATCCACTTCAGCACGCGGCTGTTCTCACCGAATCCTGGCCACAGGAAGCGCTTGTCGTCGCCACGACGGAACCAGTTGACGTAGAAGACCTTCGGCAGCTTGGACTCATCGGCGTTCTTGCCGAGGTTGATCCAGTGATTCAGGTAGTCGCCCACGTTGTAACCGAGGAACGGCAGCATGGCCATCGGATCGCGGCGGATGGCACCGACGGTGCCCTCTGCCGCTGCGGTCTGCTCGGAGCCGACCGTGGCGCCCATGAAGACACCGTGCTGCCAGTTACGGGCCTCGGTGACCAGCGGAACCGTGGTCTTGCGACGACCACCGAACAGAATCGCCGAGATCGGCACACCCTGCGGATCGTCCCACTCGGGAGCCATGATCGGGCACTGCGCCATCGGCGTGCAGTACCGCGAGTTCGGGTGCGCCGCCGGGGTGTCCGAATCCGGGGTCCAGTCGTTGCCGCGCCAGTCGAGGAGGTGCTTGTGCTCGCCTTCGAGACCCTCCCACCAGATGTCACCGTCGTCGGTCAGCGCCACGTTCGTGTAGAGCGTGTTGCCTTCTTCGATGGTCTTCATGGCGTTCGGGTTGGAGCTGTAGTTGGTGCCGGGTGCAACACCGAAGAAACCGAACTCTGGGTTCACGGCGTACAGCTGGCCGTCCTCGCCGAAACGCATCCAGGCGATGTCGTCGCCAAGGGTCTCGGCACGCCAGCCCGGGATCGTCGGCTGGATCATCGCGAGGTTCGTCTTGCCACAGGCGCTCGGGAACGCGGCCGCGATGTAGTAGGCCTTGTTCTCCGGGCTGATCAGCTTGAGGATCAGCATGTGCTCGGCGAGCCAGCCCTCGTCGTGCGCCATCGCCGAGGCGATCCGCAGCGAGTAGCACTTCTTGCCCAGCAATGCGTTGCCGCCGTAACCCGATCCGAAGGACCAGATCTCGCGGTCCTCGGGGAAGTGGGTGATGTACTTTTCCGAGTTGCACGGCCACGGCACATCGTCCTGACCGGCTTCGAGCGGTGCGCCAAGCGAGTGCAGCGCCTTGACGAAGAACCGGTCCTCGCCGAGGGCGGCAACCACGTCGGGGCCGACGCGGGTCATGATCCGCATCGAGAGCACCACGTAAGCGGAGTCGGTGATCTCGACACCGAGCTTCGGGTCGTCCGAGCCGAGCGGGCCCATGCAGAACGGGATGACGTACATGGTGCGACCGCGCATGCTGCCGCGGTAGAGGTCGGTCATCGTGGCGCGCATCTCGGTCGGATCGACCCAGTTGTTCGTCGGGCCGGCGTCGACCTCGTTCTTCGAGCAGATGTACGTCCGGGACTCGACCCGCGCGACGTCAGCGGGGTCCGAGTGGGCCAGGAACGAGTTGGGCTTGCGCTCTTCGTTCAACTTGGTCAGGGTGCCCGCCGCCACCAGCTCTGCGGTGAGGCGATCCCACTCGGCGTCGGAGCCGTCAGACCAGACAACCTGGTCGGGCTGGGTCAGTTCGGCGATCTCCCGCACCCAGGCCAGAAGCTCTGAATGCGAAGTGGGAGCGCTGTCGGGGTCCAAACCAGGAATTGTCGCTGAAGTCATTGTTATCTCTCCTGCTGGTGACCGGCCGGTGTCGGTAACGCCAAGGTGTGCGTCTGCGCCGGTCAGCCCCTCCGTGGGGTGCGTTGTCAGGGTACTTCGACCGCACCCGATCTGGTCAATCGGGTGCGTGCGTTACGGCACATCTCATCACGCGAAGTGATCAAATACTTAGTCGAAGTCCAAGTTACAGCTGTGACAATAATCGCGAAATCGGCTATTCGAGCGTACCGCTGTCCGCAAGAATTCACGGGCCGCTCGGTAATTTCGCACGTTAGGCGTGGTCTCGACCACCTGGCGCCGGTTTTGTCCATCATCACCCCGGCCACTGTCATCTGGTTTTCGTGAGCGGAAGTCGTCAGGTAACCGTCGCACCGACGGTATGCGGGAGTCGCCGCCAGGAGTTGAAAAAAACAGCAATCGGAACTTACTTCATGCAACTAAACTTATTTAGTTTTTATGACCCGGATATCAACTTTTCCGCACACCGAACAATGCCTTTGTTGCACAAATGACCTATTCGAGCCGACCGCTGTCGGTGGCCGTCCATTGGCCGCTGGCCGGATCAAGTCTCGACGTCCGGTAACCACCGTCGCGGTGGACCTCGGTGATCAGATCGACCTGCCCGTCGCGATCGCTGTCGGTGTACACCGTCATCCCCTCGGGTCCGGTGCGCGTCAGCGAGTCGGCCACACCGTCGGCGTCGGTGTCCAGATCAGCGGGACCGAGGTCCCACACCCTGTCGTTTTCGACGATCCACAGGTTGTCGTAGGCGTCGCTACTCACATCGAGGTCGGGTGTGATCGCGGCGACCGGGTGAAACGCCGGTCCCCGATCCACCGGATCGTCACAGAACTCGGATCCGAACTCGCCGTCCATCTCATCCACCCCCGTTGTAGTGGTCTGCGTGTAATCGTCTTGGGGTCCGGACCCTTGGACGTATCTGACCGGTCGCTGGTTCCGTGGCGGTGAAATCAGTGACCGATGGCGACCAGAACCTCGTCGAGCCGGTCGCGAGCATCCACCGCCGCAGCGAGTCGACGCAGGTCACGCTCGCGCGCTTCGGGTGCCGCGCGGCGTCCGGCCCGAATCTGTGCGTCGAGTTCGGACACCCGGTCGGAAACCGTCTGCGCGCGACGCTCGTAGAAACGCGCCAACCGGCCGCCTATCACCGATTCGGCGGCCTGCACCTGCCGCGAGACATCCTGTTCGATACGACCCCGCGTGGTGGCAATCGCTTCACCCGCCCAGCCGGCCATGGACGTGCGTAGCGCCGACAGGCGGCGCAACCGCACCAATCCGACCGCGATCGCCGCCCCGAGCAGCAACGTCAGCGGCATCGCAATCCACTGCAACGTGTGGACGGCAGAGAGCGGCATGACAAGCAGTCGCCCCAGGCCGAGTCCGGCCGAGGCACCGAAGACCACCAACAACGCCTCTTCCACACCGCGGCGCTTCGGAGGAGTCGGTGGCAACTGAAGGGACAGGGGAGGTCGGGCCGGCGGCGGTCCCACCTCTTCGAGTCCGAGAAACGCCCGATGTTCGAGTGCACTGCGGTCCTCGTCGAAGCGCTGTTGTGCCCGATCCCGCAGGGCCGTCAGCCGGCCCGAGAGCCACTGCGCGAAATCTTCGGTTTCCGATCGGCCCAGCGCGGCCGCGCGGGCGGTCGCATCGCTCGACAGGTCGCGGGCGGCTCCATCGAGTTCGGTGAGCACCGCGGCCCGGATCTGATTCGCGCCTCCGCGTACTGCCGCCAACCTGTCGGACCGGCCACGATCGCGGGACGCGATCACACTCGTGCGCTGCACCAGCAGATTCGCGGCCGGATCGGCGCGCTCTGTCGCGAGTTCGGAGATGAGGTGGTCGAGGTGACGTTCGGCTTCGAGGGATTCGAGTCGTTCCGGACGGGCCGGGCCGTTGATCTGGTCGTGCAGCCACTCGATCAATTCGTCGAAACCGGATTCGGCCCGGTACCCCGCCAGCGCCGCGGCCGCCGACACGGCGAAGATCGGCATGCGGCCATCGGGGTCGACGATGCCCCGATTGACCTTCAGCAGGGTCGGCCAATCCCAGTGGGCGTCGATCTTGTTGCAGACCACGGCCACCAACGGCGCGAACTCACCCAACCGGCGCACCACCTCGACCTCTGTGTCCGATACCCCGGACGACGGATCGAGGATCAGCAAAGCCACCGCTGCCCGTCGTCCCGATTCAGACCACTCCCGCGCCGATACACCGTGGTCACCGAGCACCCTCGTCACCGATGTGACCCCGACTTTTCCGGTGCCCCCGACCACCACATCGGTCGCGTCGATGCCGGCAAGGCCGCTTCCCGTCAGCTCGGCGACCTCGGCGATCACAGATCGCATCTGCATCACGTCCATATGAATTCCTCCCCTACCGCACCGGCGAGCACCGACCCCGACAACAGATTCTCGATCTCGTCGCGCAGAACACCCTGCGCGGCAAGGATTTCCAGCTCTGCGGCCACCCGGCGTAACCGCACCGCCGGAGCGGCTGACGCAAAGGCCCCGAGCGGCCCCACCAGCGCGTCGAGCCCGCTGCGCTGTGTGAGCAGCTCGGAGAGTTCTTCAGCCGAGCAGCGCGCGTTGGTCAACACCGCGATCGTGGCGGCGATGCCGTAGGCGTCGAGACGACGCAGCAGCGCCATCCGCTGCAGCCGCTGACCCGGTCCGCCTGCGTCGATGAACGTGGCCTGCATCGGCGGCACCTGTTCGCCCGCCGCGGCCATCGCCGCCAACTGGTCGATCTCCTCGTCACCGAGGTCGGCGATCGCCAGCAGCGGCATCACCGGTATCACCGGCCTGCGCAGTTCCTGTGCGCACTCGGCGGCCCGGGCACGCGCAGCAGGCCACGACCCCAGACTGTCCGCCTTGCCGAGCAGCACCAGGCTGCGTCGGGGATCGTGACCCGCCAGTGCCGCCACATCATCGGCCCGGGGCCAGCCCGCAATCACGTGGAGCCAGGCGTCGGCGTCACCGGCGTCATCGCCGGGGCCGATCGGGCTGACGTCGAAGCGGCGACGCAGCGCCCCGGCGAGCGTGTCGCGGCCGGTACCGAAGCGTCCGGCGACCGCGACCCGCAGCGGACCGCGCAGTTCCGAGACCGCCCGATTCAGGTCATCGGCTCCCGATACCCGCGCAGACAACGCCTCCAGCCGAACCGTCAGATCGGCATACGCCGCATCCCCGACTCGCAGATCTGATTGATCCAATTCACCCTCCCGAGGAAAAACCCGCCGCCAACAGGTCAGACGCGCCCCGCGACGCTATGGTTCCGGTCACTTGCAGATAACAATCAGCAGGTGGTTGGTCAACCCCTGCTGTCACATCCGTGCCGAATGCGGGACTATGGGCCGGTGACCAGCCCACGCTCGAACCCGAATGCGGACACCGACCAGGGCGTCGATACCGAATCCGACGTCGCCGCCCTGACCCGATCGGAGCTCGCCGAGACCTCCGACTCGGCTGCCGATGACGCCCAGCTCCGCGAACGCGCCCGGCTCTATCCCCGCGTGACCAGCTTCCGGACGCGGCGCGGCAGTCTGACTCCGGCACAACAGGCCAACTGGGAGCGTCTGTGGCCAAGCGTGGGTCGTGACGTCAGTGAAACCGACCAGATCGATCCCGTCGCCTGGTTCGGCCGCAGCGCACCCCTCATCCTGGAGATCGGGTGCGGAACCGGCACCTCGACAGCGGCGATGGCGGCGGCGGAACCCGAGAACGACGTCATCGCGGTCGATGTCTACCGACCGGGCATCGCCCAGCTCGTCGGCGCGGTCGGCCGGGATGAACTGGAGAACATCCGGATCATCCGTGGCGACGCCATCATCGTCCTGAAGAACATGCTCGCACCGGCATCGCTGACCGGGGTCCGGGTGTTCTTCCCCGACCCGTGGCCCAAGGCCCGGCATCACAAGCGACGACTACTCCAACCGTCGACCATCGAACTGATCGCCGACGTCCTGAGGGACGGTGGAGCACTGCACATCGCCACCGACCACGCCGATTACGCGGAATCGATCGCCGAGGTCCTCGCCGCGCAGAGCCTGCTTGTCCCGACCGACGAGAAGGTGCCGTTCTCCACGCAGCGCCCGGTCACCAAGTTCGAGGGACGAGCCGCAGTCGAAGGTCGCCCGGTCACTGAGTTCGTTCTCACACGGGTGCCCCGATGAGCCCCGCGTCGTACGGCGATGACGCCGCCCGCGGACCCGACAATTCGGTTGCTCACACCATCTCGGGGGCCAGCCAGGAATCGCGGGTCCTGCTGATCTGGGATGCGCCGAACCTCGACATGGGGCTCGGTTCGATCCTCGGTGGTCGTCCCACCGCAGCTCACCGCCCCCGCTTCGACGCGTTGGGCCGGTGGCTGCTCAATCGAACCGCGGAGATCTCCGCATCGGTGCCACGGATTGCCGCCGAAGGTGAGGACCGCCCCAAGACCGGGTACTCCCCGATCCCCGAAGCAACCGTCTTCACCAATATCGCCCCTGGTACCGCCGAAGTGGTCCGCCCGTGGGTCGAAGCGTTGCGTAATGTTGGTTTTGCTGTTTTTGCCAAGCCCAAGGTCGATGAAGACAGCGACGTGGACTCGGACATGCTCGACCACATCGAGCTGCGTAGGCACACTGTGGGGCTGGCCGGTCTGATCGTCGCATCGGCGGATGGACAGGCCTTTCGGGAGCTGCTGCTCGATGTTGCCTCCGATGGTGTGCCTGTTCAGGTGCTCGGGTTCCGGGAGCACGCCGCGTGGGCACTGACGTCGGAGAGTTTGGAGTTTGTAGACCTAGAGGACATCCCAGGTGTGTTCCGCGAGCCCTTGCCGCGGATCAATCTGGATTCGCTTCCCGAGGAAGGCGCCTGGTTGGCTCCCTTCCGGCCGCTCACAGCGTTGCTGTCCGGCCGCCAGAACTGAAAGCAACTATCCACAGTGGTGTGCAAGCCCGGTCCGCGATGTGACCAACTATGTGCCGATGAGAATCTGCGCGACCACAATGACGGCCTGAGTACAGAAAGGACGCTGCGGTGTTTGGTGCCATAGGCAACTTCGTGTACCGGATGCGCTTTGCGGTCATCGCGGTGATGGTCGCGTTGATGGCCGGTCTCGGTCTCTACGGCCTCGACCTGAACAAGCATCTGAGTCAGTCCGGCTGGTTTGATCCCGGCTCCGAGTCCGTCGCGGGTTCGCAGCTGCGTGACGAGATCCTCGGCCGCGACCACAAGTCGGACGTGATCCTTCTGGTCACGCCGCCTGCCGGGACCACGGTCGACGATCCCGCCTTAGGGGCCAAGGTCGAGCAGATCGTCGAAGATCTGGTGGCGCAGTATCCGGACATCATTGATCGCAACGATCCCGGCATCATCGATCCGTTCACCGCGACGACCAACGAGTTCCAGAAGGGAGCTCAGCAGCAGATCCGGGACCGTCTGTTCGATGATTCTCTGCAGCACGCCTTCGTCAGCATCGGCATCCGCGGTGACGATGACACCACGATCCTGAACAACTACAAGACCGTCGCGCCGTTCTTCGACGATCTTGCGGAAAAGTACGACCTACCGGGCACCACCTTCGAGCTGGCCGGGTTGCAACCGGTTTCCGGCGCGATGTCGGCAGGCATGGACGAGGACATCAAACGGGCGGAGATCATCGCGCTGCCGCTGGTTGCGGTCATGCTGTTCTTCATCTTCGGCGGTGTCATCGCCGCCTGTCTACCGGTGGTGGTCGGCGGTCTGACGATCGCCGGCTCACTCGGCATCATGAAAATCCTGGCCCAGGTCACCGAACTGAACGTCTTCGCCCAATCGGTGGTGACGCTGATCGGGCTCGGCATCGCCATCGACTACGGATTGTTCATAGTCAGCCGGTTCCGGGAGGAACTCGCGGAGGGCTATGACACCCCGAGCGCGATCCGGAGAACCGTGATGACCGCCGGACAGACGGTCGTCTTCTCGGCGACGATCATCGTGGCCGCGCTGGCCTGTCTGCTGATATTCCCGCAGGGCTTCCTGAAGTCGGTGGCCTACGGTGCCATCGCGTCGGTCACCCTCGCCGCGGTCTGTTCCCTCACGGTCCTGCCCGCGATCCTGTCGATCCTCGGTCCGCGGATCGACATGTGGGGCTTCTCCTTCCTGCGCCGGACCAAGACCAAAAAAGAGGTCGAGGACGGTTTCTGGGGCAAGCTCGCCAGTTGGGTCATGCGGCATCCGCTCAAGACCGCGATCCCGGTGGTCTTACTGCTCCTGGCCCTGATCATCCCGTTCGCAGGCATCCAGTTCGGCGGCATCACAGAGAAGTACCTGCCGCCGAACAACGACAACCGCATCGCGCAGCAGCACTTCGACGAGTTCTTCCCCACCGAACGCACCGAAGAGATCAAGCTCGTCGTCCTCTACGACCCCGAGAGCAACGACGACGCGGCCAAACTCCAGTCAATCGCCGACCAGGCCAACGAGATACCGGGATTCACCAAGGAGTTCACCCTCGACGGGGCACTCGCCGAAGGCAATCTCGTCGAGATGTCGGCAGGCCTGATCGACATGAACACCGCCGGTGAGGCCGTCGAAGAACTCCGGGCGATCGACACCCAGGGGCTGCAGATGTACGTCGCCGGAACCCCGGCGCTGACCCAGGATTCGATCAACGCGTTGCTCTCCGATCTGCCGTTGATGGTGGTGATGCTGATCCTTGTGACCAGCCTGCTGATGTTCCTGGCGTTCGGCTCTGTGGTCTTGCCGATCAAGGCAGCGCTGGTCTCGGCATTGGGACTCGGTGCCACGCTGGGCATCCTGACGTGGATCTTCATCGACGGGCACGGTTCATCGCTCGCGAACTTCACTCCTGGGCCGCTGATGTCGGCCGTCCTGGTGTTGATCATCGCGATCATCTACGGCCTGTCCACCGACTACGAGGTGTTCCTGCTCTCCCGCATGGTCGAGGAGAGACAGAAGGGCGCCAGCACCACCGAGGCGATCAGACGGGGCACAGCGCACACCGGGCGCATCATCACCGCTGCCGCCGCGATCCTGGTGGTGGTGACCGGAGCGTTCGGTTTGTCGGAGATCGTGATGATGAAGTACATCGCATTCGGCATGATCGCCGCGCTGATCCTGGATGCCACCATCATTCGCATGCTGCTCGTCCCGGCGATCATGAAGCTGCTGGGCGACGACTGCTGGTGGGCTCCACAGTGGATGAAGAAGGTGCAGGAGAAGATCGGGCTCGGAGAGACGATCCTCGACGACGACATCGGTGCCGGACGGTCGGCTCAAGTCGCCCGCGGCGACCGCAGTGCGGGAACCGTTGTCGCCGAAGCACCGACGTCGGCCTTCCGTTCGCAGTCGACCACCGACCGCAAACAACCGGTCGCGGTTGGTGCCGCTGTCGGCCCCACCCGGGCGTCCGGCCCCATCAATCGGCCACCGCAGAGCCCGCGTCCACCGGTCCCACCGACCGGTGCGGGACGTGGTGGCAGCCAATCCGATCCGGATCGGCCGTCGGGTCCCCGACAGCCGCAGGCACCTGGGTTCAGCACCGTGACACCCATTCGGAGTGGCCCGAATCCGGCGTCGATACCCACCGGCCGGATGCCCGCACCGCGGACCGACTCCGGTCCGGTACACCGCCCCGAGCGGCCGTCGGAGCCTCCGGTCAGCGGACCGATCCGGCGTTCACCGAGTCGTCCGGCACCCAATTCCGATCCGGTGGTCCCCCGGACACCCAGTCGGGGTGATGCCCGCAGGAACGGGCCCGACACCGGCGGCTGGAGTCTGGGTGCAGGCGGTATTCGTTTGGGCGGCACCGATGGCCCGGCCACCAACGGTTCCGGAGCCGGCCCGTCCGTGCCCACAAACGGCACTGCTGTCGGGGGGTCCGAACCGAGCCGTCAGCCGGGTCGTCCACCCCGTCCGCAGCCGATCCAGCCCGGTGGCACGACCGGGCCGAACAGTCGGCCCGTCGAGCCGCGCAACCCGAGTCCGGGTCCGCGCCCGGTTCCGGCAGGCAGGCAGGATCCTTCAGGTCGTGGACCCACCACGACGAGCCCGTACGACGGCGAGCAGAGCAGCCCGTTGCGGCGTCGGCCGGAGCTGGGATCGCAGAGCGGAGCACCACTGATCGCGTCGCTCAATCCGGAGCAGTCGGTACCGCCGAGGAACCCGGAGCAGTCGGCTCGGCCACGGAACCCTGAGCAGCCGGTACCGCCGAGGCGGAACGGACAGCCGCCAACTCCGGCACCGCAACAGCCGCAGCCGCAGCCGGAAGACGCTGAGTCGCAGGACTCTTCATCGAGTGGACGGCGGCGCGCCCGCGGTCGGGGTGACGGACAGATCAGCGTCCGCGATCTTCTCCGTCGCGGCAACGACTCCGACAACTGACCGAAACCCAACGACAGGCCGGCCGTTCATCGAACGGTCGGCCTGTTCTGGTTTTTGCGATGTTCTCCGCCATTCCTACGGCGAGATTCCCTAGTGCGACAGTCGTTTCGGCAGCAGTAACCCAATCAACCCGGCAGTGCCCGCAACAGCGGCGAGGACACCGAAGTTCAAGGCCCAGTTGGTCGACGACTCCGACAGCAACAACCCCATCAGGGTCGCACCGGTGGCCGCAGTCAGTTGGACCGTGATGAACAGCGACGTGGTGGCCTGCGGCACCGCGCTTTCCGGAACCACCCGGTAGACGTTGGAGAAGGTCGGTGAGGCAACCGACCCGAAGGTGACGCCGATCAGCACGTACAGAACCAGCAACACCGGCAGCGCGATCCCGTCGATGGTCAACGCCACCAACAGCATCAGCGCCGCCGTGAGCACACCACCGGCGAACACCAGCGGGCGCGGGCCGATCCGATCGCTCAGTGCGCCGGAGACACTCATGCCGAACAACAGTCCGATGCCAAGGGACGCGACGATGATTCCAGCCATCGCCCCGTCTCGCCCGAACTCGCTGCGGGCCAACTCTGGCAACATCACCAATTGCGAATACATGATGAAGCCCACCATGGCCATCACGCCGAGACTCGCCGCGTAGCCGCGCGATCGGGTGAGCATCCGGAGGTCGATCACCGGCTTGGGTGTACGAAGCGCGTGCCACACGTAACCCGCCAGCAGGACGACCCCCACAAGCGCGGGAACCATTATCCGCCAGGGCGATCCGCTCCCCGACTGCTCTACCGCCAGGAGCAGGGCGGCAAAGCCCGGAGACAACAGCAACAGGCCACGGATATCGGGTCGGCCGGCGGCGCCCACGTCCCCGGGAACCCGTTTCGGAAGCAGCGTGACCGCACCCACCAGGATCACGGCACCGATCGGTACGTTGATCCAGAAGATCCAGTGCCAGGTCTCCGGATCACTCAGGAAGCCACCGAGCAGCGGGCCCGCGATGGGCGCAAAATTGATCACCAGCGAGAGCAAGCCCATCACCTTGCCCATGCGTTCCTTGCCGGCAACCGCCGCCGCCAGGCTCAGCGACGTGGGTTCGAGGAGCCCACCACCGAAACCCTGGATCACCCGGAACGCGATCAGGCTCTCGATCGACCAGGCCGCTGTGGTCAACACCGAACCGGCAACAAAGAGCATCAGCGCACCGACGATCAGCTTTCGCCCGCCGATTCTTTCCAGCAGCCAGCCCGAGATGGGCAGCACCAGCGCGGCCGCCAGCAGGTAGCCCGAGACGACCCACACCACCGACGTCATCGGTGCATCAAAAGACTCGCCGAACTGGTCGAGAAGGGTGGTGACGGCGGAACCGTCGAGTACGGCCATGAAGGCGGCGAGCGCCAACAAACCGATGATCAGCATCGGAGCCTTTTCAGGCGTCCCGACCTCAGGCTTCTCCACGTTGACGGTCATGCCTGCCAAACTAAACTACACCGTTTAGTGTAGTCAAGAGTTCGGTGCAGGTAGAATCTGGAACCATGACATCCACGCAGGTCACCGGCGAGCAGTCCGGGGCCCGGCGGCTGCGCCCAGACAAACGTGAGGCCATCCTGCGGGCTGCGGGTGAGATCTTCGACATCGAGGGATACGAGCGCACCAGCATCGACGCGGTTGCGGCCAAATCAGGGGTATCGAAGCCGACGATCTACAACCATTTCGGCAGCAAAGAACAGCTGTTTCGTGATCACATCGCCTTCACCGCCCAGGTACTGAACGTCCGGGCCACCGAAGCCGTCCACGAGATCGATCCCGACTGCAGGCAGTGGCGGCAGGTCCTGACAAGGGCCGCCCTCCAATTGGCCGAATGCCAGCGCAGCCGCTGTTCCATCTCACTCAACCGACAGCTGCACGCGGCGGTCGGCCGAGACCCGTCGGTTTATCAATACGTTCTCGACAATGCCGCCGCGCCGGTGCTCGCCTTACTGGCGGACAAGCTCGCCCGGCTCGGCGAGGCCGGCCACCTGTCGGTCCCCGACCCTGACCTTGCCGCCCGGCAATTCCTTGCCCTCATCAGCGCCGAACTACCCGAGATGAGCCGACTGGGGACAGCCCCGATCAACGACGACGACTTCACGCGGGCAGTGACTTCCGGCCTCGATGCATTCTTGCGGGCCTACGCGCGCTGACCGGTATCCTCCACCGGGGCAGAGCGATCCCTCGTGCCGAGCAGTTTGTCGGAGAGCCTGGTGATCGGCCCGGCGGCGATCAGGCTCAGGACCGGCCACAGCCCGAGGCGCGGGATCGCGATCGCGACTCCCATCGCCAGGAGAATGACGATGACGGGCAGCACTTTCGACAAGACCTGACTTGCGGTGACACCTGGGCCTGTCAGCAATCCGGCACGCGCCAGAATCATCTCTTCGACGCGCGTCATGATCATCGTGAACGCAACCGTGCCGAGGTAGTAGGCAATCGCCCCCCGATCACCCGAGGATGCGGACACATAGAGAACGGTGGCCAGCGGTATGTTCACCACACCCGCCAGCCACATCAGGTTCACCCGCAGGAGCAACGGCGTGTATCCGGTCGCGCGTTCGAACAAACGGTGGTGATCCCGCCAAAAGGCACCGATCACCGCGAAGCTCACGGCGGCGGCGATGAGCCGGGAATGGTTGTCGGCGAGAAAGTCTGCGACCGACGCCCCGTCGAGGTCGCGCACTTCGTCGACGAGAGGCAGCACCACGAGGGTGATCGCGATGGCCAGGACGGCATCGGTGAAGAACACGAGGCGGTCAAGCCCCTTGTCGGTCCCTACTGGGTCGGCAGTCACCTTCTCGAAGCTAGTCGCTTCTCCGGGCGTTCGCAGGGGGCCTTCTGACCACAAAACCCCACCCGCTCCAACCACATCCACATCCACATGATGCAACGTGTGGTTCGGGCTGGAACGGGTGGATTCACGGATTCCGCAGGATCAGTGTTGCGCACCCACAGGGTTGCGGGGCTGATCGCCCGCAGAGGTCGCAACCTGCCCCAGAGCTCGGGCGTATCCGGAACCCAGCGCCAGCAGGATCAGGCCTACCACGATGAACACGGTGACCCGGAAGATCCCGTTCAGCGTGGCCAGATCGAAGATGAACAACTTTGTCACTGCTGCCGCGGTCAACAGCAACCCGGCCCCGACAACAATGTTTCGACTGATACCACCGAACATCCTGCGGCCCTTCGCAATCGAGATCGACGTGACCAGAAGTCCGGCCGCGACCATCATCCAGCAGATGGTTGCGGCGACGTGGCCGCCGAGGAATCCCCCGGCGGGTCCACCGAGAGCGACGCCGGCGCTCACCGTCAATGCGGTCACGGCGTACAGCGAGGCCAGCGCGCCGAGGATCCCGAAGATCTGAACATTCTCCGGCGAATGGCGTTCGGACGCCTGGTACCACGACAACATCAGGGTTCCGATGGCCGCGACCACCAAGACGCTGGCCACGATCACCGAAAGGGCGTCGGACACAGCCAATTCAGAAGGTTCGAACAGTTGCTCCGGCGGCGAGATGGCCAGATAGTTGACACCTCCGAGAACCCCGATCGTCGTGGCGATCACCCGACCGACCAGATCGCGTCGAGCGGCCATGGCGATCACGATCGACATCGCGAGCAACACCGGCGCGATCACCGGCCCTTCGAAGGCCACCACCACTCCGATGACCGCTACCAGTGCAGCACTCGTCACGTAGATGTACCGGATGGTGTTCTGCTGCCCACGATCAATCAGCGCCACCGCGAGCAACAGTGCCGCCACACCCCAGATCAGGCCCGCGGCGACCGGACGGTCGAACACCATGGGCGACAACAGGACCGGAAGAACCGTTGCACAGCCGAGCAGCGCCGTCAGCGACGGAAGTCTGGTGCCGCGCACCAGGACCACCGACGTGATGACACCGAACGCGGCGTTGACAGCCATTGCGACGGCCCCGAGCACCAAGTGCGTGTCGTCACCGACGACGCTCGCCGCAACCCAGGCGAGCAACACGAACGTGCTTGCGGTGACCCGCACCCCGTGCAACCAGATCCAGTCTCTTCCGAGCTGGATCGGGAACGATCCGATTGCCATGGCCAGCATGAATCCGACCAGCAGCAGCGACGGTCCGGCGGTGAGCACCGGAGCGAGGACAAAGACCGGCACGAGTACCAGCAGCCCCAGATGCTCGGAATCCCAACGACGGGCCAACAACAGACCGGCGAACGTGACCAGGCCGGCAAGCACGAGGCCGCCGTAGTCGGGTAGCCAATCGTAGATCCGGGTGACCGCAACAACATCGAGGTAGGCGGCCGCAATACCCGTGGCGGACAGGGCGATTGCACCGACCCGACCACCAGGACGCTCGGCCATCCGAATCGCGATCACAATGAGCGCGATCGCCAGCGCGCCACCGGCTGCGACCCTGATCTCCGGCCGCAGGATGCCGGCCTGCGCGGCCAGTACCAGCATCATCACAACGCCGATCAGTGTCACCGTGACACCTGCGACAGCGAGGATCTTGCCGATCAGACCGCCCCCGGATTCGGCGGTCATCCGCTGCCACAGTGTCGGTTTGGACGGTGGAGGAGGTCCGGCCCGACGAGGCGCAGCGGCACCGTACTGGGATGGGTAGGGACCGTACGGTGCGTGCTGGGGTGTCGGGGCCTGCTGAGGTTTCGGGGCCTGCTGGGGCTTCGGGGCCTGAGGTGCGCCATATCCATGCGCCGCGGGCCCCATCGGATGCGGTTGCCGGGCCTGTGGCGGCACAGTCGGCGCAGGCATCGGCGGAAACTGTGCCGCAAACGGCGGGACCGGCTGCAGCTGTGGCCGAGGTGGCTGCGGAGTCGGCTGAGGGGTGGTGTGCGGTGGCGGCACTGGGTGCTCTTTGAGCTGCGTGAGCACAGTGTGCAGTTCATTCAGATCGCCCGACACACGAGCAAACTGATTCGACAATGAGTGGAACTCAGTGGACAGCCGGCTGATGACAGCTTCGTTCGGTTGGGTCATGTATCGATCGTCGCGGGACGGGCGTCCTCGCGGATGAGTAGCACTACTCACTTCACCTAGGGACTTACCGCGGGGGGACTTACCGCGAGGGGACTCACCCCGGTTCGGTGTCGAGACCGTGTTCGATGGCGTAGCGGGTCAACTCGACCCGATTGCCCAGCTGCAGCTTGCGCAGTGTCGCCTGGACATGGTTCTCCACGGTGCGGTGACTCAGCGTGAGTTTCGAGGCTATCTGCTTGGCGCTGAGCCCTTTTGCGACATACCGCAACACCTCGGTTTCGCGGTCGGTGAGAGCAGGCGCGTCGATGGCCCGATCGGGGTCGCGGGCAATGCGCCGATACTCGCCGAGCACCAGGCCGGCCAGACCCGGGGTGAACACCGCCTGCCCCGCTGCCGTCGACCTCACTGCCTCCAAAAGTTCTTCCTTCGACGCGCTCTTGACCAGGTAACCGCTGGCGCCCGCCTTGACCGCCTCGAGTACGTCGTCGCGCTCGTCCGACGCCGAGAGCACCAACACCCGGGTGTGGGGCGAGGTCTCGAGGATTTCTGCGGTGGCCTGCGCCCCGTTACCGTCGGGCAGCTGCATGTCCATCAGCACCACGTCCGGTCTAACCGCCCGCCCGCGTGCGATCGCAGCGGCCACGCTGTCGGCGACAGCCACGACGTCGAACCCGGCATCGGCCAGGTCGCGTGCAACACCGTCGCGCCACATCGGATGGTCGTCGACCACCATCACCCGCAGAACTCCCGGATCTCCCACATCGGCCATCAGATCCGCCCCTCATTCTTGTTGCCCGCGCTCTTGTCGAAATCCGGCTTCCCGGAACCCGTCTGCTTTGACACCGTGAGTTCCCATTCGGTTCCCTCACCGGGACCGGTGTCGAGTTTTGCGGTACCGCCGAGTGCCTCGATCCGTTCCACGATCGACCGCGACACACCCATTCGGCCCTGCGCGACGGCCTCACGCAGCCGACCGTCCTCGATGCCGGGGCCGTCGTCACGGATGCTCACCACGACCTCGTCACCGAGATCTTCGACGAGGACGTACGTACGCGCCTTCGGCCCGGCGTGTAACCGTACGTTGTCGAGCGCGTTGACGACCGCGGCTTCGATTTCCATCGCCCGAAAGTGGTCCAGCAGCACCGCCTCCCCCGGTTCGCTGACCGTCACCAGGTCATCGGCGTGGGGGCGTAGCAGCATGCGCAGATCCACTTCGGCCGTCTGCTGGTCGGGCAGGGGCGGTTCGATGTCGGCGATCAGTCGGCGCAGCGAGCGCTCCTGTTCGCCTGCCATCTGCGCGAGCCGGGCTGTCTCTCCGCCGATCTCGGCTCCCCGCCTGCTGATCAAGGCCAAGACCTGCAGTACCCCGTCGTGCACCTGCCTGCTGAGGCGATCCCGTTCCGAGGCCGCCGCAGCCAGACGCAGGGCGCCGGTGATCCGCACATGATTACGACGGGCCGAGTTGGCGGCCAGCCCAACCCCCACACCCACCGCCAACAGCACAACCACGGTCGCGTCGCGGCCGACGTTCAGATCGTAACCACCCTTGGCCACCGCACTGGCCACCCGGACCGCCAGCCCGAAGACCGCGCCCACCACCGGACCACCCAGGATCGCCGCGGAGACAACAGCATTCGTCGCCCACAACGTCGTCGGAAAGGACTGGTTGTCCGCGGCCCACTGCGCCGATGCCAGCCATCGGGTCATGGCGATCAGCCCGCAGGCCACCACCAGGTCGGTGATGACCCAGAACCAGCGGCGCCCAGGACCTTTCAAATAGAGAATGGTGCTGGCACCCGTCCACAGCGTCAGCAGGGCGAAACAGAACCAGCTCCAACCCACACGTTCGTAATCATCGCGGACAGCGAGCTGAAAGCCCAAGGCGTAGAGGTAACTCAGGAGACGAAAGACCTGCGCACCACGCCACAGCGGCGCCACCGGATCGTCGTCGGTGCCGGATGACCTCAGGGGCGCACTCGATGATCGGGTCACGGTCACCCTCAGCTGGGATCGCCGGTATGGTCCTGGTTGTTGTCCGGTATCGGATCAGAGGCGCCGGCATCGAGTTCGTCCCACTTCGGCTTGTCCGGAGCAGCCTCGTACATCCGATCGTGTCCGCCGCCGGTGACGGTGGCGAACTCTGCAAGATCTGGATCGGATTCGACCAGATGCGATTTCGCCACCAACGTGCGAACCGCGGTGTTCACGAATGCGATGACCGGAACGGCCAGCAGACCACCGACGATGCCCGCCGTGATCAGTCCCGCGGCGATACCGAGCACCACTGCCACCGGGTGCAGCCGCACGGACCGTCCGAGCAAGAACGGCTGCAGCACATGACCTTCCAGTTGCATCACGCCAACCACCACAGCGAGTGCGATCAAGGCGGCAACCCAACCCTGCGTGACCAGGGTGACCAGCACCGCGAGGCCGCCGGTCGCCAGCGCACCCACGATCGGGATGAATGCGCCGATGAACACAAGTGAGGCCAGCGGTAATGCCAACGGAACCTGCAGGATTGCGAGTCCAGCGCCGATCGCGATCGCGTCCGTTGCCGCGACAACCACGGTTGCGCGCACATATCCGACCAGTGAACCAAACCCGTTTTGCCCGGCCTCCCAGACCTTTTCGCGAGACTTCACCGGTACTGCCAAAGTCAGAAAACGCCAGATCTGACCACCGCCGTAGAGGAAGAAGATCATCAAGAAGAGCATCAGGAATGCGCCGGTGACGATCTCACCTACCGTGGTGGCGGTCGACAACGCGCCCGAGGTCACCTTGTCCTGGTTGTCTTTGACAACCTTGATCGCATCGTCGCCGAGATGCGCGATCTGATCTTCAGCGAGATTGAGTGGTCCGTCGACCAGCCAACCGCGGCTCTCGTTGATGGTTTTGGTGATCTGCTCGGTCAGTTCCGGAAGCCCGTCGATGAACTGCTCGACGACAAAGGCCATGATCCCGACGAGCAATCCGATGGCCACGAGCAACGTCCCGAGAACCGCGAGCGCGCGTGGGATGCCGCGACGGTTCAGCCAATCGACCACCGGGACAAGGAACGCAGTACCCAACACGGCAAGGCCGATCGGAACGAACACCTCTTCGTATTCCGAGACGACCATCGACAGCACGAACAGCCCGGCCGCAATTGCCAACAGCCGCCAGGCCCATTCGGCCGCTGCGCGGACAACGGGGTGCACATTGAGGCGGTCGGCCGGGTGACTATCGACTACGTCACTACTACTCAAGTTTTTCGCCTCGCTCACCAGCGCAACATTAGACTGAACGTGCCCGGTGCGCGCTCGACAACACCGTCCGCCTGAGTGTCAGTTGAGAACTTCATGCCTCCTGGTCACCAAGTCGGACACTCTGGACCGATAGGCTGCAGACCATGACGGCGACGAACAGGACCCGCCGCCGCTTTTGGTGGGTGCGATGGCTGACACTCGCACTCGTTTTGGTGATCCTGGGCGTCGAGGCCTATCTGGTCTGGCCCAAGCTCAAAGAGACCTGGTTCCACCTCGACGAGATCGAGTGGGAGTGGGTTGCGCTGTGCATTCTGGCCGCCATGCTGTCGATGGACAGTTTCGCCCAGGTTCAGCGCGCTTTGCTGCGATCGGCAGGCCTCAAGATCAAGCAGTGGCAGTCACTGTCGGTGGTACTGGCCGCGAACTCGCTGAGCCAGACCATGCCCGGCGGTCAGGTCCTCTCCCCCGCCTTCACCTACCGCGAAACCCGTAGGTGGGGCGCCTCTCCAGTGGTCGCCTCCTGGCAGGTGGTGATGTCCGGGCTGCTCATGGGCGTCGGGCTCGCCGTCCTCGGCCTCGGTGGCGCGCTGCTCGCCGGAGCCCAGACCAGCCCGTTTTCGATCATCTTCTCGATCAGCGGCTTCCTGGCCTTTGCGGTCGTGGCCCAGTACATCGCCCGCCACCCGCACTCGATCGAGGGCCTCGGTGTCACACTCCTTCGCTGGATCAACAACACACGCGACAAAGCTGCCGACCACGGCGTGGAGCGCTGGCAGGAGATCCTGCGACAGTTGAAGGCCGTCCAGCTCAAACCCAAGGAAACGAGCACAGCCTTCGGTTGGTCGCTGTTCAACTGGGTTGCCGACGTGGCCTGTCTGGCGTTTGCCTGTTACGCCGTGGGAGGTCAGCCGAGTATCTCCGGGCTGATGGTGGCATATGCCGCGTCGAAGGCCGTTGGTACCGCCATCCCGTTGCTCCCCGGGGGCCTGGGCGTGGTGGACGGGGTCCTGGTGCCCGCACTCACCTCGGCGGGCATGGGCGCCGGCGAGGCGGTGACCGCTGTGTTGGTGTACCGGATGATCAGTTATCTGCTGGTGTCGCTGGTCGGCTGGGTGGTGATCTTCGTGAAGTTCCGCACCACGTACCGCTCCCTGGAGAGTCCCGACGAGGTCGAAGAAGTGATCGAGGCCGAGATAGATGCAGAACTCGGCCGCAACAAGTCGGCGTCGCCAGAAGGCGAGAGCTCCGATAAGGGCGATACGCCGCCCGACGCGGTTCGCTGAACGGACCGCGTGACCGCTAACGTGGCGGGTATGCGCCGATTGTTCACCGCCTTTGCAGATCTCTTGGCGGTGGTTGTCTTCGCCTTCATCGGCCGGATGAATCATGATGAAGGACTCTCGGTCCAGGGCGTCTTCAGCACCGCATGGCCATTTGCACTCGGTGCTGCGATCGGCTGGTCGCTGGCCTACCTCTACGCACACATGCGTTCCGACCACGGTCACACCTACGATTTCCGGCCCGAACGCCTGTTTCCGGACGGGGTCCTGGTCTGGATCGGGGCGGTGGCCATCGGCATGCTGTTACGTCAGCAGTTCCATCAGGGTGTGGCGCTGAGCTTCATCATCGTCGCCACCATCGTGCTCGGCATCTTCCTGCTCGGATGGCGCGGTGTCCGGATCAGGATGATCCGCCGGTCCGTCACCGCCTGAATCGGCGGCTTCACACCGATTCCGGGCCTCGTTCTCACCGGATCAGCGTCCGTAACCGTTCGAGCTTGTGCGGATTGCGGACGAACAGCAATCTGCTGATTCCCTCGGGCCCGACCTCGAACGCCAGCAGCGTGTCCGGCGCACCGTCACGCACCGTCAGGACTGCCGGGTTTCCGTTCACCTCCACCAGCATCGGGCGTGAACCCGCTCCGAACTTCGCGATCGTCCCCAGCACAAACCTGGCGACCTTGGCCCGGCCGACCACCGGCACCCTGGCCGCACTGACAACGCCACCGCCGTCACTGACCGAGATGACATCTCGGGTCAACACCGATTCGAGTGCGGTGAGGTCTCCAGAGGTCGCTGCGGCGGCAAATGCCGTCATGATGCGGTTTCGTTCACCCGGATCGATCTCGGTTGCGCGCTCCCGCCCGATATGGCCGCGGGCGCGATGCGCGAGCTGACGGGCGCCCGCCTCGCTGACCGCCAGCACCTCCCCGATCTTCCGGTATGGGTAGTCGAAAGCTTCTCGGAGCACATAGGCCGCCCGCTCGGCGGGTTCGAGCCGCTCGAGCAACATCACCACTGCAAGTTCGAGTGCCTCGGCCCGTTCGGCGCCGAGAGTCGGGTCGTCGGCGGTCGAGACCGGTTCGGGAAGCCACGAGCCGACGTAGGTTTCGCGGGTCGCTCGTGCGGATGTCAGTGCATTGAGCGACAGTCGGGTGACCGTCGTGGTGAGGAACGCCTCCGGACTGCGCACCGAATCCTTATCGGTCCCCTGCCATCGCAACCAGGCGTCCTGCAGCACGTCATCGGCTTCGGTGACCGACCCCATCATCCGGTAGGCGACACCGAACAGTCGTGGGCGGAGCTTTTCGAATGCGATCAATGCCGTGTCCTGCATCACTTCGACCCTATTCTCGTCACATACGCGGTCCGTCTTCGGTCTCAACTATCACCTGGCAACGCAGTCGGCGAGAGGATCGAACGATGACGACCTATTTGATCACCGGGGCCACCGGGACGATCGGAGCCCCCACCACCGCAAAATTACGGGCCGAGGGCCACGATGTCCGGGCGCTGAGCCGCCGGAGCGGGCCGGGACTGGCCACCGGAGACCTCCTGAGCGGCACCGGCATCGCCACTGCGATGTCGGATGTCGACACCGTCATCCACCTGGCGACAACCAACGGCGCCAAAGACATTCAGATCGCCGAGAATCTCTTGACCGCCGCAGCGAACGCTCGGGTCCGGCACGTGGTGCTGCTGTCGATCGTCGGTATCGACAAGATCCCCATGGGCTTCTATCGGCAGCGTCTCGAGATCGAAGCGCTGGCACTGGATTCCGGCGTGCCGTTGACGTTGCAGCGCTCCACCCAGTTCCACCCGTTCGTCGAGCGCCTGTTCAACGCCCAGCGCTTCATGCCGGCGCTGATCACCCCGTCGATCCGGTTTCAGCCGATCGACCCGCACGACGTCGCGGCGCGGCTGGTAGACCTCGCCGCCGAAACGCCGTCAGGCCGGGTCGATGACATCGGCGGACCGGAGAAACGGACTGCCGCCGATCTACACGCCGCATGGAAGGACGCCCGCGGTTCCCGCCGACCTGCAGTACCACTGCGGCTTCCCGGAAAACTCTTCAGAGCAGTTGCCGCAGGCGAAAACCTGGTTCCCGGAACGCCGTTCGGACAGAAGACATTTGAGCAATACCTCAGCGAGAATTATCGCTGACAGGTCGGGTCGGGCCGATGCACCGGCCCGACCCGACCCGCCGTCCGAACTCCTTCAGCGCGCCAGGAACTTCAGCAACACGGCGTTGATCTCATCCGCATGCGTCCACAGCAGACCGTGGGGCGCACCCTCGATCTCGACATACTCCGCCTCGGGCAACAGCCGCGAGAACGGACGTCCGGTGGCGTCGATCGGCAGGATGTTGTCTGCGGTGCCGTGGACGATCAGCGTTGGCACGTCGATTTTCGGGAGGTCCTCGCGGAAATCGGTGAACCACGTCAACGGCGCAGCAGCCGATGCGAAGGCCCCTGATCCGGCGGCGACATTCCAGCTGTTTCGCAGCGCTTCCTCGCTCAACCGGGTACCGAGGAACTCCTCGGTGTTGTAGAAGCCGGCGTAGAACTCGGTGAAGTAGGCGTAACGGTCCTTCTTGATGGACGCGACGATGTCTTCGAAGAACTCACGCGGAGCGGCCCCGTCGGGATTGTCGTCGGTCTTGAGTAGGTAGGGCTCGAGCGAAGCCAAGAACGCGGCCTTGGCGACCCGTCCCGAACCATAACTGCCGATGTAGCGGGCAACCTCCCCGGTACCCATCGAGAATCCCACCAGCACAGCATCTTTGACGTCAAGCGTTTCCAAGACGGTGTTCAGGTCGGAGGCGAACGTGTCGTAGTCGTATCCGACGGTCGGCTGGCTCGACTGCCCGAAGCCGCGACGATCGTAGGTGATCACCCGGTATCCGGCGTCGAGCAGCGCAGCACTCTGCTTCTCCCAGGAGTGCCCGTCGAGGGGAAACCCGTGGATCAGCACAACCGGCTGCCCGGTGCCGTGATCTTCGTAGTAGAGGTCGATGTTCGTGGTGTTCTCGGTTCCAACAGTGATGTACGGCATGTCATCGCCTTTCAGCGTTTCGGTGAGACGAGCAGGGTCGAAGCGGGACAGTCGGTTTGGAGCTCACGCCCAATGGAGAATGCATATTCTCCGGCGTTGTTGCTACTGTAGAGAATATTCGTTCTCCACGCAAGGCGGTACCGATGAAAGACATTGCAGAGTCCCGCGAGCAGATCGTCGAAGCCGCGGACCGGCTCTTCTACAGCCATGGGATCCAGGCTGTGACGATGGCGCAGATCCGGGCGGAAGCCGAGGTCTCACTGAAACGGCTCTACGCCACCTTCCCGTCCAAGGACGATGTGGTGCTTGCGGTCCTCGATCATCGCCGGAAGATGTGGGAGTCCGGCGTTGCCCGGGCAACCGACCAGGTTCCGACTCCCCGCGAAAAGATCCTTGCGATCTACGACTTCTTGTTCGACTGGTTCGGCCAGGACGACTACCGGGGATGCGGTTTCATCAACGCCTTCGGTGAACTCGGTGCGACGTTCCCGGCCGTTGCCGCCGCGGCCCGCGAGCACAAGCAGGCATTTCAACAACTCATGTCAGATCTCGTCGCGCGGGCCGGAGGCGGCGGATCACTCGGCGTCCAACTCACCATCCTTGCCGAAGGGGCCCAGGCGATGTCAGCGATCTGCGGTGATCCCGAAGTCGCACACCACGCTCGCGCCGCCGCCGCGGTCCTCATCGACCAGGCCATACCCGCTTGACGACCGACCCGCGGTAGCCCACCGAACTGTGACGCCGCCACCGGGTTCAGTGTGGTGAACACTCCCGCGCAGAATCCCGTCGTCTCCCGAAATCGTCTGCGGGCGAACCTCGAAACCCGCTACGGTCGCTGGTGAACAATTGTTCACCGGAAGCCGTCAACGGGAAGGATCCAACCATGGACTATGCCGTACCCGAGGCGATCACCACCACCCTGCGCGAGATCGACGACTTCATCGACACTCAGATCCGGCCACTCCAGGAGGCCGACGACAACATCCGCTTCTTCGACCACCGTCGCGAGTGGGCGCGCACCGATTTCGATGGTGGTGGTGTGCCACGTCCCGAGTGGGAAGATCTGCTCGGTCAGATGCGCCGCCTCGCCGACGAGGCCGGCTGGCTGCGGTATGCACTACCCACCGAGATCGGCGGCCGCGGTGGCAGCAACTTCGACATGGCGGTGATCCGCGAACACCTGGCGCACAAGGGACTCGGACTACACAACGACCTGCAGAACGAATCGTCGATCGTGGGCAATTTCCCGTTTGCGCACATGCTGCTCGGCCATGGCACCAAAGAGCAGCAGGACGAGTTCCTCGAGCCGATGATCCGCGGCGAGGCCCGGATCGGCTTCGGGCTGACCGAACCCGATCACGGCAGTGACGCCACCTGGATGGAAACCACCGCCCACCAGGTCGGCGACTCCTGGATCATCAACGGCGGCAAGCGCTTCAACTCTGGTATGCACAACGCCACCCACGACGTGGTGTTCGCTCGGACATCGGGCAAAGACGGCGACGCACGGGGGATCACCGCGTTCTTCGTACCCACCGCCACCCCCGGATTCTCAGTCGACTTCCAGTGGTGGACGTTCAACATGCCCACCGACCACGCCGAGGTCACCATCACCGACGTCGAGGTACCGGAGTCGGCGATTTTCGGCGAAGAGGGCGAAGGGCTCGCCGTCGCGCAGACGTTTGTGCACGAGAACCGGATCCGGCAGGCGGCCTCGGGGGTCGGGGCGGCCCAGTACTGCATCGACCGTAGCGTCGAATACGCCAGGGAAAGGATCACTTTCGGGGCTCCACTGTCGAGCCGACAGGCGATCCAGTTCCCCCTGGTCGAGCTGCACACCGAGGCCGAGATGGTCCGCGGACTGGTCCGCAAGACCGCATGGGAGATGGACCGTACCCCGCATACGGAGATCAGCGACCGCGTGTCCATGTGCAACTATCGCGCCAACCGGCTCGTCTGCGACGCCGCAGACCAGGCCATCCAGGTCCACGGCGGCATGGGTTACACCCGGCACCTGCCCTTCGAACACATCTATCGACACCACCGCCGATACCGGATCACCGAGGGCTCCGACGAGGTACAGATCCGCAAGATCGCGGGCTACCTGTTCGGCTATGCCGGTCCGCGCCGCAACCGACCCGTGAACCAGAGCTGATGTCGGAGAACGATATCGGTGATCTCCTCGCCGCCCGGCTCAGTGTCGTCTTCGACGACGACGTTCGGGTCGAGGATCTGCGCCGGCTGACCGCAGGCGCCAACATGCAGACCTGGTCGCTGACCTGCCATCACGGAACGGATGTGCAACGACTGATCTTGCGACGTCAACCCGATGCCATACATGGACCACTGGGTATGAGCCGGGAATCCGAGGCGATCTCGGCCGCCGCGAAGGCCGGTGTCCCGGTACCCCGGGTGATCGACTTCTCCGACGACACCGAAGCACTCGGCGCGCCCTACCTGGTCTGCGAGTACATCGACGGTGAGACGATTCCACGAAAGTTGTTGCGCGACGAGCGCTACGCGCAGGCGCGCGCGTGCATGGCCACCGAACTCGGCCGCACCCTTGCCCGTATCCACTCGATCCCGCTGTCGACGGTACCGACACTGCAGAGCGGGGTCCGCAGCGGACTCGACGAGCTGCGGCAGTCGTACCTCGACCTCGACACCCCGTCGGCGGTCACCGAGATCGCACTGGCCGCACTGGCGCTGTACCAACCGGATCCGGTGCCGGAGACTGTGGTGCATGGCGATTTCCGCAACGGCAACCTGCTCATCTCCGACACCGGGCTCGAGGCGGTCCTGGACTGGGAACTCACCCATATCGGTGACCCCCGAGAAGATCTCGGCTGGCTGCTGGTCAAGTGCTGGCGATTCGGAACCGCACCGGAGGTCGGTGGATTCGGTACCGTCGACGAACTGCTCGACGGTTACGCGGAAATCGCCGGAACACGACCGGACATCGAGGCGGTGCGGTGGTGGCAGCTCTATCGCACCGTCTGGTGGAGCATCGTCTGTGCGCAGATGGCCGAGAGGCACCTGTCCGGCAGGCAGCGGTCGGTTGAACTCGCGGCCATCGGCAGGCGCGTCTGCGAACAGGAACACGACATCCTGCTCGCGCTCGGCCGTCCTGCCGCCATCCCCGATTCACCCGATCCCACAACACAACCCGGTCTTTACGGGCGTCCCACCGCCGCCGAGTTGGTCAACGCGGTGTCCGAGTTCCTCCGCACCTCCGTGATGGCCGGGGACGACGCCGGGGACGCAACGCGATTTCAGGCCCGCGTTGCCGCGAACGTCCTCGACATCGTCGAACGTGAACTCCATGCCGGCCCTGCCCCTTTCGATCGTCAACGGGCCGCATTGGCAGAGCTGGGATTCGACTCCGAGACCGAGCTGGCACTGGCGATCCGATCAGGTGAGGCCAACCCACAGGACCCGCGGATCGTTGCGGTGGTGCGGACCGCTGTCACCGATCGACTTATGGTCGCCAATCCGCGGTATCTGGAGCTGTGATAGCGGTTCTACTGCGGCTGCGGCCGCGGGGTCAGGAAACGTTGCGCCACAGCAAGTGCGGCACTACCCGACCGCTCGCCTTCGCAGTAGACGACGAACACCCGGTCACCTTGGATCCCGACAAACCAGCCGGGGCCCTGGGGGCCATTGGTTCCCACCAGCGCTCGTAGACCAGGGGCATTCACCAGGTCACTGGCATCGCCGTCGGCGGCGGTGGCCTTCATGGCACCCTCGACCGCAGCGAGAACCTCGGGATCGACGGCACCGAGTTCACCGCCTTCGACCTGTCCGGGAACACCGGCGATGACGGACGGGGCCACCGAGCTCGTGCGGGCCACGGCCACACCAAGTGTCGCCATGTTCAACGCCGACACCCGAAGATCCTCGGACCGGAACGTCATCGGCTTGACGGTCGGCTGCTCATCACCGGTGCCCGCCGGGCGAACACCGGCAACCGTGAAGTCGACGCCAAGACCCAGCGGGCCCAGCAGCTGCCTGGCCTTGGCGTCATCGGACCCGGCTGCCCGGTTGATCACGTCGGCCACCGGGCCAAGGGTTGAGCCCGGGGTGTACTTCTTGTCGATCTTGATGTCCGAGGCTTCGGCCTGGTCGTTGCGCATCGACGCCCGGATCTGTCCGGTGTTCGCATCCACCACCAGAATCGAGGCGGGTTGCGCCACCTCGACCACGGCGTCGAGGGCATCGAGCTGGATCTTCGGATCGATGTGCGTGGTCACGTCGGGTCCGGGTGGTCCCTGCTCTCCGGCGAGCTGCACCGGCGCCTGTCCGGGTGCGACACTCTGGACTGCCCAGCCCGAGGTGGCGTCGAGAATTGCCTGCCAGTAGTCGCGCACACCGTCGAAGACGGGTGAATCGAGTCGCCGGTCGAGCAGGACCAGCTTGGGTTCTTTGCTGATCGTCACCCCCGGGATCGACGCTGGGTCGCCGGCCAGTGCGATCATGTCCGACTCCCGGACCGACACAACCGTCACCGGCTTGTTACCGGCGTCGGCCAGCTGGCGGTTGATGACCTCCGGCGTGACCAGTTGCGCCAGCGGTTCGATCGTCGTCGCCAGCTTCGCGACGGAACCTGCGACATCACCGGTCGCGGCCGGGTCGAGGACGACGTTGTTGATCGTCTGCAGCGTGAGCATCCGCTTGCCGAAACGGTCGAGGACCGCAGGCGCCGGAGTGGCATCGGTGCGGACTTGGCGCAGGCTGCCGCCGGTCGGCAGGTCCTCGGTGAGCAGACCCGGTTCCCATTGCACACGCCAGCCGGGAGTGAGCTTTCGGGCCGAACCCTGCGTGGTCGTCTTGAACTCGCGATCCTCCCCGAGGGTCCAGGTGGTCTCGACCTCAAAGGTGGCGGTGCCGTCGGCGTATTCCTCGGCACGTTGAACGTCGACGTCGACCTTCTCCGCGGCCATCCCGTCGAACGTCGCCTCGTAAGACTTCATGGCCAATTCCGGCGACGATGTCAGCAGGGCGGTTGCACTCGGATCCTGGTCTTCGATCGCCTTGGCAAAGTCACTCAGCATCGCCCCGGCTCCCGTGTCGGTGGACTCGCCGAAGTTGCCACAGGAAGCAACGGCGAGCGCGCATACAAGCGCTAAAACGGAAGTGGCCGCAAAGCGGCCGGGGGAACGACGCATAGTCACAATTTTCACTCCTGTAACAGGGTGAACGTCACCAATGTGGTTTTCAACTTGCTTACGAGGTCGTCACGATCCTGTAACTACCCTTAATCCTTGGCATCCCGGCTGTGTCAGATGCCTTCTGCCATTTTTGCACCATCGCGGATTGGGGGTGGAGTATTGGAAAGGTGAGCTCCAGATATTTTCCTTTTCGCGCGGGCGACCGACCTTCCACCGCTCTCGACTGGCTCGATTCGCGGCACGGATTTTCCTTCGGCGACCACTACGATCCGGACAACACCCACCACGGAGTCCTGATGGTGCACAACGACGAAACCGTTGCGCCACAGCAAGGCTTCGACACCCATCCTCATCGCAACATGGAGATCGTCACCTGGGTGCTGTCGGGGTCACTGGTCCACCAGGATTCGATGGACCACTCCGGCGTGATTTATCCGGGTCTGGCACAACGGATGAGCGCGGGCAGCGGCGTCACACATTCCGAGCGCAACGACACCTGGCGCAGTGGGCTGGTCCGCGCCGGCCGTCCGGTACACACCGGCGCCGACCCCGTGCACTACATCCAGATGTGGGTCCTGCCCGACGACCCCGACACCGAACCCGGCTACGAGCAACGCGACGTCGCCGACGAGTTGCGGTCCGGTTCGCTGGTGACCGTGGCCTCGGGAATGCCCGCCTATGACTCGGCGATCCGGATCGCGAACAGCTCGGTCGCCTTCCACGTCGCCAGGCTCGAGGCCGGGCAATCGGTTACCTTGCCCGATCTCCCCTGGGGTCATGTATTCGTCGCCTCCGGATCAGCCCGGCTCGAAGCCATCTCCGACGACCTCCACCCCGGAGACTCCGTCCGGATCACCGGCGGTGGCGGCGAACGACTCACGGCGATCACCGCCACCGAGGTCCTCATCTGGGAGATGCACCGGACGTTGGGTGGATGACCCGACAGCAACGTCACCGGTGGGGCACAATCTGATCGGCAGATCTCGGCAGGGCTGAAGGGAATCGGCGTGGCGGACGAACTCGTGAATGTCGACAACTTCACGCGGATCGAATCAGATCGGATGTTCGCGGCGATGGCGCACGATGCCGGCGGGGTGAACCAGTGGCTTCACTTCTTGCTGCCCACGCCACTCGAATACCAGCCGATCATCCGGCTCAATCGTGACACCCTGTACAGCGCGAGTGTTGTGGACGCATCGGACGGCTTCTCCCTGACCCTGCCAGATTCGGCGGGCCGTTACATGTCGGCGATGGTCGTGAACCAGGACCACTTCCTGCCCGCGGTCTGGCACGGCGCCGGAACCTATTCGCTGACCCGCGACGAGGCCGGGACCGATCACGTCCTTGTCGGCGTCCGCGCCCTGGTGGATCCGGCCGACGCCGATGACGTGGCCATCGTCAACACCCTGCAGCAACAACTGCGGATCGAGACCCAGGCGACAACCCCGTTCGAGCCGACCGCCGTCGACGAGGCCTCCTATACGACGACGCGAGAAGCGCTGCTCGAACTGTCACGCGGGATGGCCGACTACAGCGCAGCATTCGGCAGGCGCGAAGACGTTAACCCGGTGCATCATCTCCTCGGCACCGCCTCGGGCTGGGGCGGACTCCCCCAGACCGAGGCCTTCTACATCAACGTCGATCCCGGCCTGCCTGTCGGCGACTATGAACTGACCGTCGGCGACGTACCGGTGGACGCATTCTGGTCGGTGTCGGTCTACAACGCCGCCGGATACTTCGAACCCAACGATGCCGGCGTCAACAATGTGAACAGTGTTACCGCACAGCGCAATCCGGATGGCGCCACCACCGTGAGATTCGGCGGCGGCGACGCCCCGAACACCATCCCGATCACCGAGGGCTGGAACTACCTCGTCCGCCTCTATCGTCCCCACGCCGAAGTGCTTTCGGGCGCATGGACATTCCCGGCGGTCCAACCGTCGAACACTAGGCGATGACCGCGGCGGCCTTCACCGCGTGACTGACCTCCGAACGCAGCGCGCCGTACTCACCCGAGTTCCGCAGTTCGTCGAAGTCCACCCGGCCGCGCGGCAGATCTACCCTCAGGTCGAGGGCGACCTTGCCCGGCCGTTTGGTCAGCACCACGATCCGCGACCCCAGGAACACCGCCTCTTCGGCGCTGTGGGTCACGAACACCGACGTCCGGCCGGTGTCCGCGCTGACAGACCGGACGTCTTCTTGCAACCGCTCGCGTGTCAGCGCATCCAAAGCCGCGAACGGCTCGTCGAGGAGGAACAGCGAATTCTCCGCCGCGAGCGCCCTGGCGATCGCGACCCGCTGTTGCTGACCTCCCGAGATCTCCCAGATCCGGCGCCGGGCAGTGCCTTCCAGCCCCACTCGCTCGAGCAATTCGTCTCTACGCGTGGTCCGTTCGGCCTTCGACACACCGGCATATTTCAACGCCAGATCGACGTTCCCGCCGACCGTTCGCCACGGGAACAACCGGGGTTGCTGGAACACGACACCGGCCGATTCCCCAGGGATCGGGGCCCGGCCCAGTACGTCGACCACACCCCCGGTGGGTTGTTCGAAGCCGGCGATCAGTCGCAGCAACGTGCTCTTGCCACATCCCGATGGCCCGACCAGGACCAGGAACTCCCCGGCCGGCACATCCAGCGACACCGGTCCCACCGCGGTCACCGCATCGGAACCGGTGCCATACCGATGCTCGACGTTGTCCAGCCGGATCGCCGGTGCCGCCGATTCATCACTGGTCGAGGGCACCAGGCAGGCCTTCCACGTAGATCGCCTGCTGAAGCTCTTCGAGGGTCGGCGCCTTCTCGATCTGCTTCTGCGCCAACAGGAACTCCGCGGCGCTGAGCAGATTGTTCGCGAGGTTGCCAACCGCTCCGGGTGTACCCAGCCACTGCGGCGACGCGATCTGCGCTGGGGTCAGGAAGACGCCTTGCTTGAGCTGACCGAGCGCCTCGTCGGCGCTGATGCCGAGTTCCTGGCCCACGAACTCCGCGGCGGCCGCGGGATCGGTGTTGATCAGGTCCAGCGCGCGGGCCTGCACCTTGCGCCACGCGTCGACCACCTCGGGGCTGTCACTGATCAGCTGGTTCGAGACCACACCCAGATCCAGTGTCGGATTACCCGATTCGCCGATCGCCCGGCTCGTGACCAGGTCCTTACCGGTCTTGCGAAGCTCATCGAGGGTCGGCAACCAGGTGTAGGCGGCATCGATGTCGCCGCGTTCCCAGGCTGCGAGGATGGCCTGGGGCTGCAGGTCGACGATCTTGACGTCGTCGGCTGACAGTCCGGCCTGCTCCAGCGCGACGAGCAGACTGTAGTGAGCGGTGGACGCCAGCGCCGTGCCGATGGTTTTGCCCTTCAGCTCGGCAACGCTGTTGATATTGGTTCCGTCGCGCGCGACGAGTGCTTCGTTGTCGCCGGCGACGTCGAGCACGAACGCCACCTTGTACTCGATCGGCGAAGTTCCCGACAGGCCACGGGCGACCGGGCTCGATCCGATGGCGCCGATGTCGATCGAGTTGGCGATGAAGGCCTGGTTGATCGTGGCACCGGACTCGAACTTGGTCCATTTGATGGTGTGGTCCGGCAGGGCTTCTTCGAGCCACTTCTGGTTCTTCACGATCAGGTCACCGCTGGGGAACGACTGATAACCGATGGTGATCGTCTTGCCGCCATCGCTGTCATCGTCGGAACAACCGGCCAGACCGAGTGTGAGGGTCAGCGCCGACAGCGCGGCGACAAGTGTCACCAACGGCCGACGCAGGCGAACAGATATAGGGAAGCGACTCATGGGGGCGGTTCTCTCTCTAGTGGGACTTCGTTGTGGAAGAAGTGCAGTGCGCCGGCAGGTGGTGACGATCAGACCCGGCCACGCCAAGGGACGGATTTGCGCTCGATGAGCTGGAGCAAGCCGTCGATGATCAGCCCTGAGACCCCGATGGCGATGATCCCGACCAGAACAACCGGCGTGTTGTTGTAATTGGATGCGTCCCTGACCATCCCGCCGATACCGGGGAGTCCGTTGACGAGTTCGGCCGCGACGAGCGATGAGTATGCAACACCGACCGCGAGCCGGATACCGGTGAACGTCTCCGGCAGCGCCGACGGCACCACCACGTCTTTGATGACATCGAACTTGCTCGCGCCCAGCGCTTTTGCGGCCTCGACCAGACTTTGCGGTGCGGCCAGGACAGCCGATGTGGTCGCCACCGCGACCGGCGGGAAGGCAGCGATCGCCAGCAGCGTGATCTTGGGCTCCTCGTTGATACCGAGCCAGATGATCAACAGGGAGAAATAGGCCAGTGGCGGGAGTGTGCGCAGGAACGTGATCCAGGGTTCGAACAACGCCCGAACCTTGCCGAAGGTGCCCATCAGCAGGCCGAAGGCGATTCCCACCACGATGCCGATGGCTATGCCGTAGCCGATTCGTTCCAGGCTGATCAGCAGGTGCTCCCACAGGTACTTGCCGGAGTATCCCCGCACCCCGTCATTGGTGGTCGAGGTCTTCACAAAGGCGTCCCACACCTCCGACGGCGACGGCACCAGGGTCTCGTTCCACAGTTTCAGGCTGACCACGAGTTGCCAGAGCGCCACGAACACGACCAGGGAGACGATGGGCAATCCGACCCGCGACAGCAGCGGCCGGATCCGCGCCCCACGACGGTGCGAAGATGGCCCATTCGAACCGACCGTTTGCGACGGCTTCTCGATGGCGGGAACTACGGACACTACGAACCCCTGGTGGCTGGTGGAGAAGGAAGAAGATGTCACCGCCAGACGACGGCGCCGAGCCCGACGGTGCGTACCACGGAAGTTCGATCGACCTCCGGCTCACACCGAAGGGCATCGAGCGGGTGACCTACGGAAAGATACTCACGGACAACAGCTCTGCGAGCCGATGCGGCAGAGGTCCACCGAGAGGCGGCGCGCCAGGGTTGTCATGAACACCGCGTCACGTTAGCTCAGCAAATCCGCCCACCGCGGCTTTGGATTTGGTCCAGGTTCAAACCTTTACCGGTAGGTTCATACCTGGTAGGCGGCGGGCCATTGTCTTCTGCAATCGCAGCTTCGTGTTACATAATCCTTGGCCTTCGGGTGCACGGGCGCGTTGCCAGATGGTCCCGTCCGTTGGACGATTGTCAGGTGGCTGACAACCACTGTTATTGGTCACGAGGGAGCAAGTGATGGAGAGCGACAACACCGGCGCCGAGCAGGTTGGGCAAGTGCTCGGGGGTGTCATTCAGCATGCGGGCAGCTTCCGCTTCCTCATCGAACAGCAGCAGTGGTTCTGGTCCGACGAGGTCGCCGCCATTCACGGTTACGGCCCCGGCGAGGTCACCCCGACCACCGAGTTGCTGCTTTCGCACAAACACCCGGAAGACCGTCAACGCGTCGAGCACGTCGTCGAAGAACTACTCGAGGGCAAGGCGTTCAGCAGCCGGCATCGCATCATCGACCGCAGCGGACAGGTTCGGCACGTGCTCGTGATCGGCGACCGGATGACAGACCCATCCGGAAAGCTGATCGGCACCGAAGGATTCTATGTGGACCTCACGGAATCACATAAAACAGAGTTGAAAGAAACGATGGACGCCGCGGTCAGGGACTTCGCAGCGTCCAGGGCGGTGATCGAGCAGGCCAAAGGCATGTTGATGCTGACCTATGGGATCTCGGAGGATCGGGCATTCGAAGTGCTGACCTGGCGTTCCCAGCAAACGAACACCAAACTCCGCGCGTTGGCCCAGAACATCGTCGATGCAGTGGTCGGCGCGGTCCCGATCGGCGACGACAGCCGTCGCGCATTCGACCATCTGCTGCTCACCGCACATCAGGACGAGGGGACTGCGATCAACGGCAGCTGACGAACTCGTCCGAAGATGCCAGGATGGTCTGGTGACTTCATCAACCGAGACCGCTGCCGCCACCGAATCACCGGATCCCCGGTCCGGAATCGACCTGCGCTGGGTCGATGATTCCGTGCGCCCCCAAGACGACCTTTTCGAACATGTGAACGGCGTGTGGTTGCGCGACCACGTGATCCCCGACGACCGCGCCGTGGACGGTGCATTCCACGTGCTCCGTGATCGTGCCGAGGAGAACGTCCGCGACCTGATCACCGAGTGCGCCGAGTCCTCGCCTGCGCCCGGCAGTGACGCCAAGAAGATCGGCGATCTGTACGCCAGCTTCATGGACGAAGAACGGATCAACTCGCTCGGCATCGAACCGATCCGGGCCGATCTCGCGGCACTGTCCGCCGCCGCCGATCGCACCGAGCTCGCCCGCCTGATCGGTGCGCAGCAGCGCCGTGGCATCGGCGGCCTGTTGGGCTACTACGTCGACACCGACGCCAAGGCGTCCGACCGCTATCTCATCCACATCACGCAGTCCGGGCTCGGCTTGCCCGACGAATCGTATTACCGCGAAGAGAACCATGCCGAGTCGCTCACCGCGTACCGCGAGCATGTGGCCAAGATGTTGCAGCTGGCCGGTTTCGACGATCCCGAGGCTGCCGCCGCGACCATCGTCGACCTCGAGACGGCGATCGCGGCCCAGCACTGGGATGTCGTCCGGCGACGCGACGCCGACCTCACCTACAACCTGCGGACGTTGGCCGAATTCAAGTCCGAGGCAAACGGTTTCGATCTCGACGCCTGGACCGCTGGGCTGAGCACCCCGGCCTCCGAAACGTTCGGCGAAGTGGTCGTCGGGCAGCCCTCGTTCATCTCCGGTGTCGCGGCGCTTTTCGCCGAGCGCGATCTGGCCGATTGGAAGCTCTGGGCACAGTGGCGGCTGCTGCATTCGGCCGCACCGTACCTGTCGGATGAATTCGTGGCCGAGAACTTCGCGTTCTACGGCAAGACCCTCACCGGCTCCGAGGTCATCCGCGACCGTTGGAAGCGCGGTGTGGGCCTGGTCGAGCAGGGCCTCGGCTTCGCCGTCGGCAAACTGTATGTCGCCAAACACTTTCCACCGCAGGCGAAGGCCCGGATGGACGAGCTCATCGAGAACCTGGTGAAGGCCTACCGCCGTAACATCAGCGATCTGGACTGGATGAGCCCGCAGACCCGCGAGAAGGCGCTCGTCAAGCTCGAGAAGTTCACGCCAAAGATCGGCTATCCGGCCACCTGGCGGGACTACTCGACGCTGACCATCGAGCGCGATGACTTGTTCGGAAACATCGCCCGCGCAAGCGCTTTCGAAGAGGATCGGGAGTTCGCCAAGATCGGCGAACCGGTGGACCGCGACGAGTGGTTCATGACGCCGCAGACCGTCAACGCCTATTACAACCCGGGCATGAACGAGATCGTCTTCCCGGCCGCGATCCTGCAGCCACCGTTCTTCGACCCGGAGGCCGACGACGCGGCGAACTACGGCGGGATCGGCGCGGTCATCGGCCACGAGATCGGCCATGGCTTCGATGACCAGGGCGCCAAGTACGACGGTGATGGCAACCTGATCGACTGGTGGACCGACGCCGACCGTGCCGAATTCGGCACTCGCACAAAGAAACTCATCGAGCAGTACAGCCATTTCACACCCAAGGGCCTCGACGAGAAATACAAGGTCAACGGCGAGTTCACGATCGGCGAGAACATCGGCGACCTCGGCGGGCTGTCCATTTCACTGGTTGCCTACCAGATCGCACTGGACGGAAAGCCGGCTCCCGAGATCGACGGCCTCACCGGTCTGCAGCGTGTGTTCTACGGGTGGGCGCAGGTGTGGCGCACCAAGACTCGAGACGCAGAGGCGATCCGCCGGCTGTCCATCGATCCGCATTCACCGCCGGAGTTCCGCTGCAACGGTGTGATCAGCAACATCGACGCCTTCTATGAAGCCTTCGATGTCCAGACCGACGACGCCCTCTACCTCCCCGAGCCGGAGCGCGTCCACATCTGGTAGCGCTCCCCCACCCCGATAATGTGCCCTTTTGGCGGTGCCCACCTGCGGGTTTGCTCGCCAAAAGGCCACATCATCGGGGTCAGGGAGCGGTGAAGTCGGTGAGCCCGTCGGCGGGATCGACCGTTCCGCCGACGGTGTTCTGCACGATGACCGGGGCACCCTTGGGTGCGTTCTCGAAGAACCACCTGGCGTCGTCGGTGCTCACGTTGATGCCACCGCGCGTGACGTTGGTGTTGCCCTGCTGGCCGACGGACCACGGCGCCGCGTGCAGGAATATGCCGCTGTTCGACAACCGGGCCGCGTACTCGACGTAGGTGCGGTAGCCACCGGGCGAATCGACCGGCACCCCGTACGTGGAGGAGTCCAGGTACATGTCGGCAAAGCGTTCACCCACCGTGTAGATGCCGTTGGGTGTCGGATTGTCGTTGGCGCCCATCGATGTCGGGATGGTGCGGGCCGTCGCGCCGTCGACTGTCACCGTGATGGTGTGGGTGTTGTCGTCGGCGGTTGCGACCCATTCGTCCCCGATGGTGAAGCCCGAGGCCGCACTTCCGGCCTGCACATTGACTTTGGTTCCGGCCGGCCAGAATCCGGCCGGTTTCCAGCGCAGCTCCCTGTTGCCCACCCAGCGATAGGTGCCGTCGACCTCAGGTTCCGTGGATACCCGGATGGCCTTCTCTGCGGTCTTCCTGTCGCCGATGGCCCCGGTGAACGAGATGATGACCGGCGCTGCGATGCCGACAGTCTCGCCATCGGCGGGATCAAGGTCCGGAGTGGAGAAATTGGCCCGTGCCAGGGGCTGCTCTTCGGACGGTTTCGTACCGGCCGGGTCGGGCACCGGAATGCTCGGCGTGGACAGTCCGGGGATGTCCGGGCCACCCGGCCAGACCGGATCAGCCTGCACCGACACGACGGAACCACCGGCGACCAGGGTGCCGCTGACAACGACCAGCACCAGACGCCCCGCGAGGCGGCCACCGATGATGCCGAGCTGCATGCAACGTCCCTTTGGTCATCCCCTGTGCGACAGAGGGTCCCCACTGCGCCGGAAACGTCGATCGGCGGCGCCAGACTGCCCAACATACGTGAGTGCACAACCATTCACCACGAAGTCACCCAACCACGACGATATCGATCGTCGAACGTCGACGATCCTGCTGAATACGCTCGTGTACCGCCCTTCGGCGGGCGATAAAAGCAGCCGACCTCAGCGCGAGAGGAAATCGAGAACCGCACCTTCGAAGGCCGTCTTCGCCTCGATCATGACCCAGTGCCCGCATTTGGGGAAGACATGTAGCTCGGCGTCAGGGATGAGCCGCATCGGTAGCATCGCCATGTCCGGCGGGCTGACCCGGTCGTCACGTCCCCAGGTCAGCAGGGTCGGACAGGTCACCTTGTGCATCATCGACCAGTACGGAGGGGTGTCGGAGGCAGCCATGAACTGTTGCTGCATCTCGAAAGCCGCCGAGCCGTACATCATCTGCGCGGTCGCCTGCGCATCCGGATTGATCGCTGCCTCCCAGCGCTCTTCGATCAATTCCTCGGTGATCAGATCACGGTTGTAGACCATCCCGGTCAGCCACCGGATCAGCTTTTCGCGGTCGGGCGCATCGGTGAACTCCTGGAGCAACCGTAGGCCTTCGCTCGGACTGGGACTGAAGACATTTGGGCCGACACCGCCGATGGTCACCAGTTTGCTGACCCGGTCCGGCTTCTTGATCGCCAGGTTGATGCCGACGACACCACCCATCGAATTGCCGATGATGGGTGCCGACTCGATCCCCAGGGCGTCCATGAACCGGATCACCGACGAGCCTGCGGTCAGGACCGGATGACCCTTGACCGGATCACTGACCCCGAAACCCGGGAACTCCAAGACGTAGCAATGGTGGGTCTGCGCAAAGACGCCGATGTTGCCCCGGTAGTTGCGCCAACCGGTCACACCCGGACCCGATCCGTGGAGCAGGATCAGCGGCGGTCCCGACCCCGCCTCGTGATAGCGCAGCACCCCGGCATCGGTCTGCAATTCTCGCTTGCTGTTCTCATAGGTCACGTCCACCGAATCAGACTAGAACGTGTTCCTCTTTTATGGGTCACTTGGGTCCAGATTCGCACCACGCCTGACGCACCCGGGACCGCGAAACCGGCAAGCCACGACCGGGGCGGGAGTTTGTCCGTGTCGTGGCCATACCTGATTCATCTATTGGTCGGTAACGCATCGCCTTTCGTCCATCCACGTTGTGTTCAGTAGAGGTGGCGATATCTACGCCCCATTCACAACGGATCGTCGGGCACGTTCCTGCCCGTGAAGGGATTTCCCATGGCCAGTGTTACTTTCGACCGCGCCACCCGTACATACTCCTCGACCGACAGACCAGCGGTGGACCACCTCGACCTGGAGATCGCCGACGGCGAATTCCTGGTGATGGTAGGACCTTCGGGCTGCGGCAAATCCACGTCGCTGCGCATGCTCGCCGGCCTCGAGGATGTCGACTCCGGGCGCATCCTCATCGGCGACCGCGATGTCACCGACGTCGATCCGCAGGACCGCGACATCGCGATGGTGTTCCAGAACTACGCGTTGTACCCCCACATGACGGTGGCCGCGAACATGGGGTTTGCACTCAAGATCGCGGGTGTGTCCAAATCCGAACGTGAGGTGCGGGTACTCGAAGCCGCCAGATTGCTCGACCTCGAAGCGTATCTCGATCGCAAACCGAAAGCCCTGTCGGGAGGCCAACGTCAGCGAGTTGCCATGGGCCGGGCCATTGTTCGTAACCCGCAGGTATTCCTGATGGACGAGCCGCTGTCGAATCTCGATGCGAAGTTGCGGGTACAGACGCGCGCACAGATCGCCTCACTGACCCGGAGACTGGGGGTGACCACCGTGTATGTCACCCACGATCAAGTCGAGGCCATGACGATGGGCGACCGCGTCGCCGTCCTGAAAGATGGAGTGCTGCAGCAGGTTGACACACCTCGCACCCTCTACGCGAAGCCGGCAAATGTGTTCGTCGCCGGATTCATCGGATCTCCGGCGATGAATCTGCTGGAACTGCCGGTGGTCGACGGTGGGGTCCGTCTCGGAGATTCGATCCATCCGGTCGAACGGGAGGTACTCGATTCGGCGCTCTCCGCGACCGTCACCCTCGGGATCCGGCCGGAGGCCTTCGAAAGGGCGCCCGAGACAGAAGGTCTCGCCGTCACTGTTGATGTGGTGGAAGAACTCGGAGCCGACGCCTTCCTCTACGGACACATCGACGACGGGGCCATCCGCCGTGACATCGTCGTCCGGGCAGAGGGCCAGAACACGTCGGCGATCGGTTCCACCGTCTGGGTGCGACCGAAAGATGGGGCCTTCCATCTGTTCGACTCGGTGACGGGTCTGCGGTTGACGCAATCCGATCCGGCCTCTCGCCTGGTTTCCGCCACCGGCCGGTAGTCGTCCCACGCTGCCTGTCCGTCACCCGCGAATCAGGTGGCGGACAGGCAGAGGCGGAAGACCGAGCGGTTCAGGCAGACTCGACGACGCCTACCCGCGCGGCAACCAGGTCGTTCAGATCGTCAATGGTCTTGCCTTGCAACGTCGACCACGTCGTGGTGTGCGGGTGGTCAGGCAAGGCCACCATGTTCGGGACCCCCACGGTGACTGCACCCGATGCCCGTGCTGATTCCACGCCCGGCAGTGAGTCCTCTATGGCGACCACATGATCCATCGAGATCGAACCCACACGCCGTGCCAGTTCCGCGGCGGCCCGCAGGTACGGCTCAGGGTGTGGTTTGCCGTTGATCACCATGTCGCCCGTGACCAGGAACGCGAACGTGCCCTCGGGCAGTTCCCGAGCTATCACCTCGGCCAGTGGCGCTTCACTCATCGTCACCATGACACACGGGATGTCCGCTGCCCGAAGTTCTTCCAGCAGTTCACGTGCTCCCGGTCGCCAGACGATCGACTGGGACACCTCCCCGATCACTGATCGCAGCAATTCGTCCACGATGTCGCGAATCGGAAGGTCGGCGCCCGCGGCTTGCAAGATCGCAGCCGAATCAGGCAGTGCGTTCCCGACGAGGCCGACGGCCTGCTCATCGGTCCACTCGACACCGAAGCGGCTCAACAGTGCGGTCTCCGCAGCGAACCAGCAGGGCTCTGTGTCCACGATCGTTCCATCCATATCCCAGAAGACCGCTTGAAGCATCAGATGTTCCTCTCAATTGTGGAATCGTCCGGGGTGGGGATCGGGACGACGCGTACGTGGACACCTGCATCGCGAATCGCGACGAGAATCCGTTCGGGTGCAGCGGAATCGGTGATCAGTTCGTCGATATGGTCCCAGCCACCGATGTGGTGCAACGACGTCTGCTCGAGCTTGGAGCTGTCCATCAGCATCACCCGGCGACGCGCACACGAGATCATCGCAGATTTGATGGACACTATCTTTTCCTCTTGGTGGTAGATGCCGTCGGCATCGGCGCTCGATGTCGAGAAGAACAGTGTGTCGACCCGCATCGCTCGTACCGCCCGCACCGCCCCTTCACCGAGGTACGACTCATGACTGTGGTCGTAGTCCCCGCCCAACGCAGTGACGGCGAGGCTTCCGTCGACGGCCAGTTCGTTCAGGGTCGGCAGGAAGTTCGTGACCACACGCAGTGCTTCGATGGCCACCAGGTGCGGAAGCATCTGCGCCACTGTGGTCGAGTCGTCGAGCATCACCACCTGGCCCGGTTGCACCGCCTCGGCTGCGGCCGCGGCAAGTGCCTGTTTCTCGGGTACCGCGAGACGACGCCGTAGCGCGGCCGCGATCTCGAAGTTGCTGGTGCGATCGATGTTCACACCACCACGGAACTTGCGTACAACACCTCGTCGCTGCAACTCGTCCAGATCACGGTGAACGGTCATCAGTGAGACACCGAACTGGATGGCAAGACTCTGAGCCGATGCGGTGTCGTCCTCCATCAGGCACTCGAGGATCCCGTCCAGTCGTTCCTGCCGGCTCGAGCTGATCATTCGACGCGTCATGAAACCCCTTCACGCTGACAGGTCTTTGTCGATGACAGTTATATCACTTTGACCGATATGAATAGACAATGAACGACGACGGAAGACTTTCCGACGCAGACCATCATCTTCGGCACCACCACGCATTTCGTCCGATCTACATTCCGCCAGGTTCCGTTGTGGCCCAACCTATTTAGCGATTTTGTGCGGCTGTTTTCATCGCTCATTCAGCGCCGATCGCCCCATTTGACCCCACCCTGGCCACCGTGCAACATGATTCGCGGCTAGCTACTCGTATCACTTCAACTGTTATCTAAGAGAATGGTCCCGACATGTCGCTGACAGCTCAGCGCTCACCCGCGCGTGCTACCCAAGCGCCCGCGGACCGGGGTGAGACTCCGCTACGGTCGCGAAAGAGACGAAAGCGCAAGAGCTACCGACTTTTCGTACTGTTCGCGCTGCCCAACCTCGCCCTGATCGCAGTATTCGCATACTGGCCGGTGATCGGAAACGTCTATCTCAGCCTGACCGAGTGGGACATGATCGCACCCGAACCACTCTTCGTCGGGCTCGACAACTACACACGGCTGTTCAACGACCCGGCATTCATATCGGTATTACGCCTCACCCTGATCTGGGTGGTTGCCATCGTTGTTGTCAGCCTGGTCCTCGGACTCGCTCTGGCCTGCCTGTTCAACCGAAATATCCCCGGGCGGGGCGCAGTGACGGCGCTGGCGTTCTCTCCGCACATCCTGTCGGGTGCTGCCGTGGCAGCGATCTGGTTGTTCATCTTCGACCCCAACTACGGACTGTCCCGCGCTGTGTTCGGTGCGTTCGGCGCCACGTCTCCACATTGGACGACGACGAGTGACTGGGCCCTCCCGGCGCTGATCATCGTCTCGATCTGGAAGGGCGTCGGATTCGTCTCCATCGTGTACCTCGCCGCCCTGCAGAACGTGCCGGAGGACGTCCGGGAGGCAGCCCGACTCGACGGCGCGAGTCAGTGGCAGACGTTCCGGCACATCACCTTCCCGCTGTTGTCGCCCACCACCTTCTTCCTGGTGGTGACGCAGGTGATCAGTGCGTTCCAGTCGTTCGACATCATCGCGATGATGACCGGGGGTGGACCCGCCGAGGCGACCACGACGTTGAGCTGGTTCATCTACCAAGAAGGCTTCAAATCATTCAGCGCGGGTACGGCCGCGGCCGGGTCGATGGTGATGTTCGTGATCCTCATGTTCGTCACCGGCTTTCAGATGCGCTTCATCGAGCGGAAGGTTCACTACTGATGGCACTGCTACCCGCTCCTACCGTTGACCTCGATATCGACAAACCCACACCGCGTCAGAAGGTTCGGCGCAAAGACTGGTGGGCCTGGCCATTGTTGGCCATCGTCGGGTTGATCTTCTTCATTCCGTTCTTCTGGATGATCACGTCGGCGATCAAGCCGGAGAACGAGATCTATCAGTGGCCCCTGCAGTGGCTTCCGAGTGAGATCGTCTGGGACAACTTCTCGCGCGCCTGGAACGCGGTACCGTTCGGCAATTTCTTCGTCAACTCGCTCATCGTGACGTCGATCGGCGCAACCGGAAAAGTGGTGCTGGCCCTCTTCAGCGCCTATGCCTTCGCGTTCCTGGACTTTCCGGGCAAGAAGTGGATCTTCCTCGCGGTTCTCGGTGCCCTGATGGTCCCGGGCCACGTCACATTGCTGATCAACTACATCACCATCGGCAATCTCGGACTGATCAATACGTACGCCGGCATCATCCTGCCCGGGATGGGTAGCGCTTTCGGCACCTTCCTTCTGCGCCAACATTTTCTGTCACTGCCCGAGGAGGTGATGGAAGCCGCAGAACTCGATGGTGCCGGGCACATGCGCCGCCTGTTCTTCTTCGCACTTCCCATGTCACTTCCCGCCGTCATCACTGTTGCGTTGATCGCGGTGATCGACGAATGGAACGACTTCATCTGGCCGTTGTTGGTGACCAACACGGTTCAGATGCGCACACTGCCCATCGGTTTGATGTCGCTCAAAGAGTCCGAGGGCGTCGATCAGTGGGGAACCATCATGGCCGGCACCACTTTTGTGGTCATGCCCATGCTTCTGATCTTTCTTTTCGCACAACGATTCATCATCGCCGGCCTGGCCGGCGCCTCGATGAAGCGTTGAAGAACATCCACCCTGCCAGTCAAGCAGTCACCCGAGGAGTCGGTTCCATGTCCTTGTTCTCTCGTTCGGCGAGTTCACCACTCGCGTCCAACGTCAGTCGCCGCGGATTCCTCAAAGCCGCGGGCGCAGTGGCGGTGGCAGTCCCCGTCCTCTCCGCCTGTGGCGGCGGAGTCTCGTCCGGCTCCTCGCTCGGACAACCGGATGTCAAGCCTCCCAGCCAGTTCGCCGGACGTGTCAACACCGTGATCTGGAGTCCGTGGGCCGGGAACAATCATGAGGTGTTCACCGGGGTCCTGCAGAAATTCAATGAGTCCCAGACGGATATCTACGCCGAGGTACAGCAATTCGACGGCTACGACGGTGTGACCGAGAAGATCGCCGCCGGCCTGCAGGCCCGCCAGGTTCCCGACATCGGCGTGTTCTCCGATGTGTCGTGGAACAAGTTCTTTCTCAATGGAACACTGGAACCACTTGATGGATACTTCGATTCGAGTTTCGGCCCGGCCACATTCAACGAGCGACTCTTCAACGAGGGAGTCGTGCGCGGCGAGAGCTTCTGGGTTCCATTCGGCCGATCGACCCCGCTGTTCTACTACAACAAGGAGATCTTCTCTGCCGCCGGACTTCCCGATCGCGCACCGGCGACGTGGGACGAGTTCCGCTCTTGGGGCAAACAGATCACGGGCCAGAAGTACAAGGGCAACACCCTGCACATGCGCGCCTACACCGGCGCCGACGATTGGTACATGCAGGGCCTGCTGTGGAACTACGGTGCTTCGATCAGCAACGGCCTGGATGTAACCCTCGATTCCCCGGAGGCAATCAGTGCCGCAGAGTTCGATCGCGCCATCGTCAACGACGACAAATCCGGCTATCTGGCACAGGATGTGAACACCGACTTCACCAATGGCCTTGTCGCCACCATCACCAACTCCACCGGGTCTTTGACCGGGCTCATCAAGGGCGCCGAGTTCGAGGTGGGCGCGGGCTTCCTACCCCAGGGTGTTGCCCCCGGCGTTCCGACCGGTGGTGCCGGACTCGGAATCATGAAGGGTGCCTCCGCTGAACGTAAGGAAGCGGCCGCCGAGGTGCTGCGGTATCTGTCGCAGGAAGACGCGTCGTCGACATGGACCGTGGGCACCGGATATCTCCCCGCCACCATCTCCGCCGCGAACTCCGCGAAGGTGAACAAGGTGATTGCCGAAAATCCCAGCTACAAGCTGGCCGTCGACCAGCTCGCAATCGCTCGTCAGCCCGATGCCGTGCGTCGCTATGTGCAGAGCACCATCATCGAGATGCGCACCGTGATCCAGAAGCTGTATGCCGAGAACGCCGATCCGGCGCAGATCCTGAAGGCGACGGCTTCCAAACTCCGCGCCGACACCGAGTCCGTCAAGACCCAGTACGACAAGTTGGTGGCGTGATCATGCAGACGAAGACGTTCAAAGTCGTCGGTCATCGGGGTGCCATGGCACACGCTCCGGAGAACAGTGTCGAGTCTTTTCTCCTCGCCGAAGAACACGGTGCAGACGAAATCGAGCTCGATGTACGACTCACGGCAGACGGTGCCGCGATCGTGCTGCACGACGCGACCCTCGACCGTACGGCCCGCGATGCCTCGGGGAAGAACCTCGGACCGGTCGCGGACCTGAGCCTGGAGCAGATCAAGACGGTGATCACCGAGTCCGGGTTTCCGACGCTGACCTTCGATGAGACACTGGATGCGACGGCGGTCTCCTTGCAGGTGGAGATCAAGGCGACCGAGGTCGTTCCGGAAATCGCGCGGATTCTGCGTGCCCGACCGCGAGACGCCGATCGTGTGCAGATCACCAGCTTCCTGCCTGCGGCCCTGCATGCGGCGGCCCAGCACGCCCCCTCGGTTCCCCGCGGTCTGATCGTGATGGGGTACCCGAGTCTCGAGCGTCATCCGGATGGCATCGAGGCGGTCCTCGTCGCCACCGGATCGAGTTCCTTCTATTGCGGCTGGGAGGGTTTGACCGCCGAACTCGTCGCCCAGATGCACGAGGAAGGATACGACGTGCACGGGTGGCCCATGCGCTCGCCTGCGGATGCCGCGCGCGCTGTCGAATTGGGTCTGGACGGCAGCACTGCCGACGATCCCCGGAATGCCCGCCAATGGTTGGACGCAGCCCGAAGCTGACAGCACTCAACCGGCGCCGAGGTCACCGCTCCGTGTGGCGACCTCGGCGCCGGCGTTGTCGGTGCGATGCCGGTTCCCGAATGATGAAAGGGGCCGACGGCACGGGGCGCTCGCCCCGCTCACGTGCCCTCACGGCCGATCCCGAGCGATTCGTCGATCGCCTGCAATTGCTTCACTTCTACCGAGCGCAACACCGATAGAGCCGAGGCCACCGCCAGTTCACAGGCGGCGTCGACACTCGCCCCCGCGACGATCACCGCGCGATGGGCGACATCGAGGGTCATCCCGATCAGCATCGAGGCCAGGACGTCGACACCGACCCCGACGGTGTGCCCTCGATTGGAGAAGGCGGCGCGGAGACGTTGTGCGAGTCGGGGTTCCAGCGCCGAAGACAGTTGCCGCGCGGATTCGCGATGTTCTTCCCGGTTGGTCAGCAGCACCCGGAAACCTTCCGGATTGCGACGTGCGTATTCGAACAACACCTCGACCGAATAGCGGGTGTGATCGCCGTACGTCATCTCATCGCCCTGGTCGTAGGCGGCAAGCTTCCAGCGGGTCAGGGTCGTCATCTCCCGATCCAGCACCGCATCGACCAGCGAATCCCGAGAACCGAAGTGCGCGTAGAGCGTGACCCGCGATGTGCCCGCCCGATCGGCGATCATGTCCATGGTCGCCCGCCCGGCACCGACATCGGCGATCACCGCCAGCGCAGCATCCATCAGCTCGCTGTCGGTCGGCCGATTCCGGGTGCTCCGAGGGGCCTTGGCCCCAGTTGCGGATGACCGCGGCGTCTTCGACACAATCGGCTCCTCCAGCCCTGGTAGCGATTCGGTCTCAATCGGTGGACACTGCCGCCTCATCGTCAGAGCCACCGACCCGACCGAAGTAAGCGGCCTCAACCGTCTCACGCTGGGCGCTGAGTTCGGAGGCCGGTCCGGCCAATGCCACCCGGCCATGATGCAGCACGATCGCCGAGTCGGCGATCGCAAGCGCAAGGTCGATGTGCTGCTCCACCAACACGATCGCCATCTGCTGTTCGTCGGCGATGGTGCGCAGCCTGGGCAGCAGATCCTTCACCGCGATCGGTGACAGCCCCAGACTGAGTTCATCGATGAGCAGGATCTTGGGCCGCGGCAGTAGCGCCTTGGCCAGGGCCAACATCTGCTGCTCGCCGCCAGAGAGGTTGCCGCACTTCCGTCCCCGCAGGCCGGCCAGCTTCGGGAAGTAGTCGAAGACGACGTCGACATCCGCACCGCCTTTGCGGTGAGCCAGTCGAAGATTGTCGGCGACCGACAATTTGTGGAACACCCCGCGATTGTCCGGCACCAGCGTGATGCCACGTCGGGCATTGCGTTCGACCCGCTTGTCCAACGGCTCTCCAAGCGCTGTGATGGTCCCCGACATCACCGGCAAGGCGCCGACCGCGGCCAACAGGGCGGTGGTCTTGCCCGCCCCGTTCGGACCGAGCAATGCCAGGATCTCCCCCGCACAGACGGCGGCGTCCAGATCCCGGACGGCGGGCACGCCGCCGTATCCGACGGTGAGCCCCTCGATCGTCAGGACCGGTTGCGTGACAACAGCTGTGCTCATCCGGCGTTCCCTTTCTGCAGCCCGGCGCCCGGTGGGACGTCGAGGTCGATGTCGGCGTCGCTGACCTCGGGGCTGCCGAGATAGGCCGCGACCACCTCCGGGTTGTCGCGGATGTCCTGCGGCACACCAGAGGCGATGACGCGTCCGAAGTCCAGGACATACAGGCGATCACACACCTCCAGGACCAGCGACATGTCGTGATCGATCAGCAGGATGCCGATCCCCGTATCGGCGATCCGCCGCAGTTCGGCACCGAATGCCTTGCTCTCGTGGGTGTCGAGTCCGGCCGCCGGTTCGTCGAGCAGCACCAACCGGGTGCCGCCGACGAGCGCGCGGGCCACACCTACCATCTTCTGCTGTCCCAGGGACAGTTCGCCAGGACGTCTATCGGCGACATCGGTGAGTCCGACCATCGCCAGCGCCTCACCGATGGTGGCCGCAGGCGGTTTCGATCCGGTGAAGACATCGGCGACCAGAGCTCGCAACCCTGGACGTTGCACTGCGACGGCGAGGTTTTCGGCGACCGTCAGGTCGACGAACAGTTCGCCGGCCTGCCACGTGCGCGCCATTCCGGCGCCGCGCCTGCGGTGCGGACTCTGCTTCTCGATCCGGGTCCCCGCCAGCGACACCTCACCGGTCGATCTGGTGAACCCGGTGACGGCATCGACAAACGTTGTCTTGCCTGCGCCGTTGGGGCCGATCAGCCCGACGATCTCACCGGCCTCGACCGACAGTGCGATCTTGTCGTTGGCGACCACACCGCCATATCGCACCGAGAGGTCGCGGGCCTGCAACAGCGAGGCGGTGGTTTCAGCCGACATGAGAACTCGCTTTCGGTTCGGAGTTGTCGTTCGGTGGCGCAGGTGGTTCCGTCGGTGATGGCGTACCGAACCTGGCCTTGACGTGGGCCACCGTCTCCTGCACGGCACCGACGACTCCGACCGGATTGAGCACGGCCATCAGCAGCAGGCCGCCGGCGGCGATGAGTTGGTAGTACTGGCCGAGATCGAGTGTCTGGGTGAGGAATACGTATCCGACGCCGAGCGGCCCGATGATGCCGGCGATGAACGCGCCCCAGACCGAGGTGATGCCGCCGACGTATGTCATCGCCAGCAGAACCAGTCCGACGATCACGGTGAACGATGCCGCCGACAGTTGTCCACGGCTGTAGCCGATCAGGCAACCACCGACGCCTGCCAGGAAGGCCGACAGGGCGAACCCGAGCAGCTTGGTCGCCGCGACGTTGATCCCCACCGACGCTGCCGCACGTTCATTGGAGCGGACCGCCAGAAATGCCCGTCCGGTGGAGCCGGCCATGAACCGCATGACGATCAGGGTCAACACCCCGACAACCACCAGCACCATCATCGAGAACTCGACCGTCGTCAGCTCGGCGCCCTGCCGCACCGACAGGTCCCAGCCGAAGAGCTTCGGGTCCTCGATCAGGTTTCCCTCGAACGGCGTGATCGAGGGGTTGTTGAAAACGAAACTCTGAATCGCGAGGGCTGCAGCCAAAGTCACCACTGCGAGTTGAGCACCCCGGATTCGCAAGGCGGGTACTCCCACGATCACACCGAGTGCGGTGGCCAGCAGCGCCGAGATCAGGATGCTGAAGGGAAAGGGCACCCCCCAGTTGGTGGTCACCTTCGACAACGCAAATCCGGCGGTGCCGGCAAAGGCCATGCTGGCCAACGAAATCTGCCCCAGATAGCCCGTGAGCAAAACGAGCGACAATGCGATGAGTGACAGGATCATCGAGGTCACGATTCCGAAACGCCAACTGCCCGAGGTCAACAGGACGGCGATCACCACTGCGACGATCACCGCGACAACCGGGATCGGACGAAGCCTGGGGATCGTCACAGCCGGCATCTTCGCCTCCCCGAGCGAGCCACGGGAAGGGATCTTGCCACCGAGCAGGAACAGGGCCACCACCACGATGACAAACGGGACGGCGTCTCCGAGTCCGGTCTGCGCCCAGCTCGGCCACCAGTCGAGTGTGCCTGCCCACAGGATGACCGCCTGGAACGAACCCAGCACAAGACCTGCAGCGCAAGCGATCCCAAACGACGTCAGGCGACCGACAAGGGCGACCGCCAGCGCCGGGATGATGTAGAACGTGTAGCTCGCCGAGTCCAAGCCGATGGTGTACGCACCCAGGACAACTATCAACCCGGATGCCGCACCGGTGATGACCCAGACGATGGCGGCAAGTCGATCGGGCGAGTATCCGGCGAGCCGGGCGGCGAGTTCGTCCTCGGCCCCTGCCCTGGTGGCCACACCAAGTGTGGTCAGTTGGAAGTACGCCCAGAACAGTCCGGCGATGACGATTGCGGTGGCGGCCAGCAGCAGGTCACTGACGTTGATGACCGCACCGGCGAGTTCAAATGTCTTCTCGGGCAGAACCGGTAGCGCCATCAGCGAATCGGTTTCGAAGCGCAGGGTCACCAGGGCCTGGATGAAGAGCATCAAACCCACCGAGGCGACCACCTGCGCCAGGACCGGGGCCCGCCGCAGTGGCCGGAAGATCAGGAGGTGGGCCAGCAGTCCCCAGAGTGCCGCGGTGGCCACACCGATGATGATCGCCGGGACCATCGCTGTCGGATCATCCTCGCTGCCCAGCGAGATACTGCCGATCGGTAATACAAAAGTGCCATCAGTGCGCAGGGCGGCAACAACATACACCGCCCACAGGGCTATGGACCCCTGTGCGAAGTTGATGACCCCGGTTGCGGCGTAGATCCCGACCAGGGACGTCGCGAACACAGAATAGATTGCGCCGACAGACAGGCCGAGGAAAACGAACTGAAGAAATTGACTCATGAGACCGTGGCCACCTCATTCCCGCTTCTTGGACTCAATGTGTGGGCGGCGGTGCAGAATCTGCACCGAACCGGAAAGCTCTTGCGCCCAAGGATCACTCCCCGCTTCGTATTCGGGGGTTGATACGGGGGTGCACCGCGCGGCTACTACCGCGCAGCACACCCCCGAATCTGTTGTGCGTCAATCCCGCTACTAGCTGGCGCCCGGGATCATTGCCAGCGCCTGCGGGTTCGGCTGGATCAGGCCGCCACCGATGGGTTCGGTCTTCTTGTCACCGGTCACCTCGAAGACGAACATCTCCGTGGTGCAGTTGGGGCTTGTCGCCTTGCCGCAACTGAGCACCGGTCCCAGCCAGCTCTGGTAGCCATCGACAGCCTTCAGCGCGGCCAGAACGGTCGGTCCGGTGACCTCGGTCGGTGCGGCCGCACCCAGCGTCCTGGCAAAGTCGACAAAGGTGGAGAAGGTGCCATAGGCATAGAAGCCTCCGTTGCCACCTTCTTCATCGACGTATTCGGCTGTGATATCGATGTTTTCCTGCATCGGCGCCGGCGCCGAATCCTTGGCGGGCTCGAGCCAGATCGGCGAGTACGTCTGCGCACCGACCGCCTGCGCACCCATCGTGTCGATGAACTCGGTGCAGGCCGCCAGGAACATCGTGTTCTGGAACCCGACGCTGCGCAGCGACTGGGCCAGCTTGGTGCAGTTGGCATCGGTCTGCGACGTCATCAGGCCGCCGACATCGGGGTTGCTCGAATTGATGGTCGAGGCCAGTGCGGTGTAGTTCGGGTTGGTCGCCGAATAGTAGACACTGCTCACCTCGAGCCCGAGCTGTGCGCCGAGGGGTTTGAGAATCCGGTCGAATGTCTGGTGCGCGGCAGCGACGTCGACGTTGGCCAGCGTCAGAGAGTTCTTACCCTGCTGCTTGAGCGACTGCATGACACCGATCAGGAATGAGGCTTGCGGTGGCCCGAAGTAGACCCGGTTGTCGGGCGAGGAGCCGGTGACCGAGTCGAACGGGATCTGGCCGACCAACGGGATGTTGGCCGATTGCAGGATGGGCAGTGCTGCACTCGATGCCGCGTCATAACCGTCGATCACCGCAACCACGCCGGCCTGCGCGAGTTGATTGGCACAACCGATGGTCGATTCCGGGGCCGTGACATCGACGGCGCAATTGACGACCTCGATCGGGCGCCCGGCGATGCCGCCCAGCTCGTTGTTGATGTAGTTGACTGCCGCCTTCTGTCCGGTCTCCACACCCGGCTGGGTGATCGGGCCGTTGGACGGGTTCAAGAAGCCGACCTTGATCGACTCGCCTACCGCCTTGATACCGCTCTCGGACGGAGACGCGCTGGCGTCACCACCGGAATCACTGTCGTCGCTACATGAGACGACGGAGAAGACACACACCGCTGCGACAAATGCTGCCGCTATTCGGCCGGTTTTCTTACGCATTTCAATGCCTTTCCCGGCGGCGTGTGGTCGAGATGGGTATGCGCCGACAACATCGATCCGCACGCGGCGAAATTCGATGTTCGGGCACATTGTTGATCCCGGCCAGATCCTCCGAGTTACACGGGGTTGCAACCGAATAGCGTCTGTGCCATCCGTCGTGCCCAATCCGGGTGTGATCTGGGCCACTCGAAAAGTAGCCCTTGCCTTACAGCCGTGTCAAGGTGCAATTCGGTGTCGGATCAGCCGATGCGTTCAGACCCGAAAACACCGACGGCGTGCATAGAATGCCGTGCTCAGGCACCAGAGATGCGCTATCCGGTCCATTCGCTTTGCGTACTAAATGTCGTAGACCGAAGGCCCTACTCTCGCGCGCCAAACGGTTACCCAAAGCCCACGAATGATACTGATGGCCGTTTTAGCGTCTATATTTTGTCGAGATCGGTTCGGCGCCCGGCGACCTCGGCCGAGGCCGAGCCGATCGGTGTCGTAGAGATAACCCTTCACCCAGATCCCTGGGAGCCGAGGGGACGGCGGTAGACGAAGAACAGTGGAGTTGCCTGACGTGAAGCGAATAGGCGTGGTGGAGGACCACTCGTCGGTTGTGCTGGGACTCAAGGCCATGCTGGCCGACCATCCCGGATTGGTCGTGGCCGCGGCCACCCCGACCGTCTCCGAGCTTCTTGCTCTGCGTACCGAATTGGATTTGGTTCTGCTGGACCTACGCCTGTCCGACGGGTCATCTCCGACAGCCAATGTCGACGAACTCCGTGCCGCCGGCCTACAGGCGTTGGTGTTCACCGGGGCCGAAAACCCCTATCTCGTGCGCCTGGCGGCGAAAGCCGGTGTGCTGGGTGTGATCCGGAAGACCGAGTCGACCGAGGTGGTGGTCGCGGCGATTGCTGCTGCCGCGGAGGGACGCCAGGTGGTGACCACCGAGTGGGCGGCCGCGATCGACGGCGACCCCGGGCTCCCCGACGTCGGCCTGAGCCCTCGCCAGCGCGATGTCCTGAGCCTGTATGCCTCGGGAGAGAAGGCAGATCGGGTCGCCCGGCTGACCGGGCTGACGCCGCACACCGTGAACGACTATCTGGCCCGCATCCGGGCCAAGTATGCCGACGCCGGCCGCCCGGCCGGAACCAAGATCGAGCTCTACAAGCGCGCCGTCGAAGACGGCTTGCTTCCGATGCCGGAGGCACCGGAGCCATGAGCTGCCAGACACTGTTTCACCCCGGCAACCTCGGCGGCGGGGAGAACACCCTTCGTCTCGTCCGAATGTTCGCGCGCTTCATCAGTGTTGGGTATGTCGCCTATCTCGCAATCCTTCTTCCCGCCATCGGCATGCTGGCCCCACGGATGGACCCCTGGTGGACCCCGGTCAACGTGGTGCTGGTCTTCGGGTCGGGGATGCTGCCCGGGGCACTGTCGTTCCGGTCGGACCCCAGGCCCATGCGGATCAGCAGTGGCATTGCCGCAGTGGCGTTTCTGGTCGCGGCGGCAACCTGGCCCATTGCCTGGAACGGACCGACCATACAACCTGGTGACGGTGTCTGGCTCGCATTCTTCCCCGGGGTCGCCAGCCTCGCCGCGGTGATCGTGTGGTCGACCACATTGGTGTTCGCGCACCTGGTGGCCGGATGTGTTGGCGTCCAATTGATCAACTCCGTTGCCAGAGGAGATTCATCGGCCTCGGCGCTCATCCCGGAGATCATGTTCGCGATCATGTTCTGCACCCTGTTCGTGGGTGGCGGAGTGATGGCGATGCGAACCGGCCGTCTACTCGATTCGACCACCGAGACAACATATGCCGCCGCCGCGGTCGCCGCGGCCGGGCACGCGCGCACGGTCGAACGCGAGCGGTTCGACGCCTTGATCCACGACAGCGTGATGTCGACGTTTCTGGTCGCCTCCCGGGGTCAACCATCAGAGGTCATCTCCGCCATGGCGGCAACCACCCTCGACGAACTCGACAACATCCGCGCCGAACCTGTTCCGGATCAGCATTTCTCGCTCGATCAGGCGACAACTCATCTCCGCGCAGCGTGTGTCGAGGCCGACGACAAGGCACTGTTCCGGGTTTCCGAAGAGCCGGCGGAGAAGGTGGCGGATCTGCCCGCCGATGTGGTGCGGACGATGGGATCGGCATTGTCAGAGGCGTTGCGGAACAGCCAAATCCATGCCGGACCGAATACCACCCGCACCGTGGATGTCAACGTGACCGCGACCGGCCTTGGCGTCGTTGTGACCGACAACGGTGCCGGTTTCGATCCCGCCACCGTTGCCCCGCATCGCCTCGGTATCGCGGTCAGCATCCTCGGAAGGATGCGCAATCTCCCCGGCGGGACTGCCCACCTCGACACCCGCCCCGGCGCCGGCACCCGGGTGTACCTGGGCTGGGAGGGCTGATGGCCATCTCCCCGAGCACGATTGACGATCCCCGATCCATCGGCGACGCGGGTTCACTGCTCGGACTCCACACGACCGCCGCACGAATACTGGTGGCCGCGTACGTGCTCACGTTCGCCGTTGTCAGTTGGACGGACCAACCGGCGGGCGGTTTCTGGTACGAGCTCACCGCCTGGCTTGTGGTCAGTGTCGGGGCGATCTGTATGGTCATCATTCCCGGCGATCCCCTGCCGATACCGGCCACACTCGGTCTCACCGCTGTCGGCCCGATTGCCATCAACCTCAATTTCGTGAAGACGGTCCTGCCGCTCGAAGGTCACCTGCAGTTGTGGGCGCTGGGGGCATCGACGGCGATCTACGCCTACATGTGCGTTCGCGGGCGCACGGCCTGGGCCTGGATCGGGATGGCTGTCACCCTGGCCAGTTGCATGGTGTGGACCGGGCTGGCCGGAGAAGGCGCGTTGTACGGGCTGTCCATCTCGGTGATCAACCTCGCGCCGCTGCTGATGGCCACGTTCTTCGCATGGACCATCCGCCCGGCCGCCCGGAGCATCTTCGAACTTCGCAGCCAGGCGACGCTCCGTGTGGCAGCCGAGGCCGCCGGGAAGGCCATCCTCGAAGAGCGCGATGCCAGGCTCGCCGAGCTCGACGAACTGGCCCGGCCCCTCCTCGAACAGATGGCAGGACCCCGGCCGCTCACCGAAGACGAACGGCTCGCCGCAAAACTCGTCGAAGCCCGACTCCGGGACTCGCTGCGGGCACCAGCGCTCGACCGGCCCCGGATCGCCGACGCCGCCCGGCAGGCCCGCTCCCGCGGGGTCGATGTGGTGTTGCTCGACGACCACGGCCTCGACACCACACCCCCGGGGGTCTGCACCGAGATCTACCGCGCCGTCACCGACGCCCTCATGCGCGCGGATACCGGAACCCTGACCATCCGGATACTCCCGCCGCACCGAGATGCCCTGGTCACGGTCTTGCACAGCACACCCGACGACACCACCCGGGTGGAATACGGCCACAACGGCCAAGCGCTGGCACCGCGACTGTGAGTCACCCGCCCCAGGTGTGATGACCAGGGACGTTGACAGCGGCAGTAACCGCGAGAAGGCCCCGCATCGAAAGATGCAGGGCCTCATCGCCGATAGTTCGTCTATCGCACCGCGACCACAGGATTGGGTTCGAACACCTCGTCGGTGACGGTCAGCTTGTCGTGTGCGACAACGTTGTCACCGTCTCGCCACACCTTGGCCCGCAGCAGATAGATGCCGGCGACCAGAGCGACTGCACCCAACGTCGCGAGCCCGCTCTCTCCGGCAACGTAGGCCAAGTCGTCCGGTGACGAGGCGATGACCGCGGTGGCGCCCAGAACGAAGGCGGTGTTGGCGACGTTGTGCGCCACGGCAACCGGCCACACGGTGTGCGAACGATCCCACAGGTAGGCGTAGAACACACCGGCCATGGTGAGGGTGGCGACCACGGCCGGAGCCACGAGCCAGCGGACACCGTCAGCATCGTAGGTGGTGGCAATCAGGACCAGTGGCATGTGAAAGAGACCGTGGATGAACCCGGTCAGCAGTGCGGCGCGGCGCTGCCCGGTCAGTTGTTGAATACGCGGCAACAGGAATCCACGCCAGCCGATTTCCTCCCCGAGGATGAAGAGGGTGCCGATGGCGAGTTCGATGACAAGGTCGGTGACCCAGCTCGCGGTGCCCAGTGGTGTGGCGTGGATGGAGACGAAGTCGGCAACACCGGTCAGGACCGCGGCGCCGTACGCAAGGAACACCAGCACTACCGGGATGAGCAGCGCCGGACGCAGTGCCGAACCGCCGGAGTTATTCAGACCGAAGCTCTTCCAGAGCTCTTTGCGTTTCCCTCGCGGGATGACGGTGAACGTCACGATGGCGACCGAGATCACGGGCACGAACACACTGAGTACGACGTTGATCTCGGCATCGGGCAGTGCGACGGCTATGGCGACGGCCAGCGAGAATGCCACCGCCACAAAAGCGGTGATCTCGCGAATGACTGGGGAGCGGAACATCGGGGGACTCCTGGTTGACGGTGGCCGCGTGGCCACTGGAGGTGGTGCGACCGGTGCGGCCGTGTCCATCAATCTGCTCCAGAAAGGGGTGGTGGGACATCTGGCGCGAGACCTGGCTTTGTCCGCTGTGTCTCTATCCCCAGATAGAGGCGTTGGAGTCAGGTGCCGGGGACGGCGAGACCTGATTCGTAGGCGTACATGACCAGTTGTGCGCGGTCGCGGCTGTCCAGTTTGGTCAGCAGATGGCTCACGTGGGTCTTCACGGTTCCGTATCCCATGTGCAACGCGGACGCGATCTCGTTGTTGGACAGTCCTTGTGCGACCGCGAGTAGCACTTCGCGTTCACGTTCGGTCAGTCCGTCGTCCGAGTGTGAGCGTGGAGTCGAATCCGGCAGGGCGGCAAAGCGTTCGATCATCCGTCGGGTGACACTGGGGGACAGGAGAGACTCTCCGGCCGCGATGACGTTGATGGCGTCGAGCAGCAGGTCGGGCCTCGTGTCTTTGAGGAGGAAACCGCTCGCGCCAGCACGCAGCGCCGCCACGACGAGTTCATCCTCGTCAAAAGTGGTCAGTATCAACACTTTTGTGCCCGCGCAGCCGGGGTCCGCCACGATTCGCCGGGTGGCTTCGATGCCATCCATCTCCGGCATCCGGACATCCATCAGGACGACGTCGGGAGTGGTGCGCAGGCACAGGTCCCAGGCTTGTTGCCCGTTGCCGGCCTCACCGACGATTTCGACCTCGGGCTCAGAATTCAGTAGCACGACGAACCCGGATCGGACCAGGGCCTGATCGTCGACAACTGCCACCGTGATCATCAGGTGCCGTTCTGCTGGATGGGGAGCCTCGCGTGGACACCGAACCCGCCGGCGGGAGTCGGGCCGGACGTCAGGGAGCCGCCGACCAGGTGGGCGCGCTCGCGCAGCCCGGTCAAGCCGTGGCCACCCGTGTCTTCGGAGCCGGATACGACCGAGCGTCCGCCCGGGTCGGTGACCTCGATATCGAGGTGGTCGTCGCGATAGTCCAGACGAATACGCGCTGACGGTCCACCGTGTTTGAGCACGTTGGTCAACGACTCTTGGACGATGCGATAGGTCGCCAACTCGACGGCCGCATCCAACTTCGCTGAGGTGCCGGTGATCTCGAGGGCAACGTCGAGTCCCGCAGATCCGACCACCGCCACCAATGCCGGCAGGTCATCGACCCCTTGGGGTACCGGGCCGCCGACGGGATCGTCTTGTTCGCGAAGGACCCCGAGCATCGACCGCGTTTGGGCCAGCGCCTCCCGGCTCGTGTCGGCGACGACCTGCAGCGCGTGTTCGGCGGCATCGACGTCGGTGCGGATGACGTGGACGCCGACGCCCGCCTGGACCGCGATGAGCGACATGCTGTGCGCCACCACATCGTGCAGTTCACGCGCGATGCGCAGGCGCTCCTCGGCGACCGCTCGCGTGGCCTGTTCGCGCGCCAGAGCGGCATCGTGTTCGGCGGCGTGGATCTCTCCGCGCTGTTGGCCTCTGCGGGCGCGGATCGCGTCGCCAACGGCCCAGGCGGTGATCAACAGGGCCCAGGCCTGGAGGAGGTCTGAGGTGCGCAGGTCGGGAACGTCGGCGGCGGCGAGTGCCCCGAATGTGGCCATGGTCGCGACGAGAGCGATCGCTGCGTTGCGCCGACGTCCGTGCGCTGCCAGCGAGTACAGGCTCAGGAGCAGGATGACCGACAGCGACCCGATGTAGTGGTCGGTGAGCGTGACGACCAGGCATCCGGCCGCGAATATGCAATACGACGTCGTCGGGTATGTGCGTCGCCAGTACAGCGCAGCCGTCGCGACCACGGTGCCGACAACCGCGACGACGTCGGGTTCGCGCAGGCGCGGATCGACGCTTTCGACGTCGGTCGTGAAGAGGGCGCCGAGGGCGAATGCGGTCGCGAGCACCGCGATGGCGATGTCGAGAAACGGAGACAACCTGCGAGCGGCGCCCGCCCAGATGGTGCTGTCGTGCTGCATCACCGGGGCGGGCTGCTTCATCTCGCGGATGCTACGCGGAGGGCCTCGAGTTCGACCGAGTTGTGTCGAATCGCGACTGCGCTGTTCAGGGTGTCGCCGCGTACGCCGCCACGAGGTCGATGCGCAGCCAGCCTCCGTCGGGGCCGGACTTGTCGAGGGGGTAGCCGGACGGAATGGCCGTCTGCTCGAGAATCTCGAGTCGTTGCGCATCGGTCAGATCCGGGAACCTGGTCTCCAGGAGAGCAGCGGCTTGTGCCGGGATCTGGCTCTGCTGGCCGGGGTTGATGAGAGGGAGTCCATACGTCATCAGAGCCCGGTGCTCGTCCACGGCCATCTGCGTGCTCAGGTACGGCGTGTCGGTGGCGATGAAGTCTGCCAGCGGCACGCCGGTGACCTTCTCGAGTTGTTCACGCAACTGGGTGCCTGCTTCGTCGATGAGCCGATCGAACCCGGGGTCGGAAAGGCGGGCCGCGCTGAGGTCCATTGCCATGAGTCGACCGCCCATCACATCGAGCGGGTAGTGGACTCCGAGGATGACCCGGCTGAGCCCGATCTCTCCGGCGCGGGCAATGATCTGCGGGCCGAGCTCCGGCAGCCACGACGCCAGCAGCGCGCCCTTCCAGTAGCCCATGTTGGTGTGGCCTGACGGGTACGACCCGTTGGTCTCGACCTCTGCGTAGAGGTCGCCGCCGGGCCGGTCGTAGCGTTTGATGCTGTCCGGTGCCACGACGAACGGGCGTGGATTGTTGAAGAAGGTCTTCTCGGGCAACGTCGTTCCCGAGGGCAGTCCGGCGCGGGCGAGGTCTCCCTCGGCAAGAGCCGCAACCTTCGGTAGCCGGCCGTCTTCCAGAAGCTTCAGGAACACCGGGCCCAGCTTCTCGCCGAGTGCCACGGAGAGCGAGACCAAACGGTCGTCGTAGTTGACCTCGATCGCGTCCGCCTGCGCTTCCGGGGTGGCCTCGTTGTTGAAGCGCACGACGGTCTGCAGATTCTGTGCGATGAGCGCGGGGTTGTTGTCGCGTAGCGCGGTGAATCCGTCGAGGACCGGCAGATACCACCCGCCTGATGGGAGATCGGACGGGTAAGGACCGATCAGCTGAGCGGGGGTGAAATCTGCCGGCGCGGTGTCGGCGGTGGCGACCCCACTGACCGGGAGAACGAGGGAGACGGCCGCCAGCAGCGTCAAGACGGTGCGGCGTGAGCGAGACAACGACATGACCAGCATGTTTCCGCAACCAGGCAGCATCCACAAGTTCGGTGAACCGCTCATCGCGAGGCGTCCAAGGAGAACTCCGAACGGTCATCTCGAGTTGCCGCTGCGTTCATCTGGCGCCCACCTGGCGCCGCCAGGCGCCGATCGAACGCCGGAGACTGCAAAAGAACCTTTGACTCGGGGCACTAGACTCCTCTGGTGCATTTCTCCCGTTTTGTTGCCATCGGCGACAGTCAGACCGAAGGCATCGGTGACGGCGATGACGTCATCGGCCACCGCGGATGGGCCGATCGCCTCGCCGAGCAGCTCTCGATGATCAACCCCGATCTCCGCTACGCCAACCTCGCCGTGCGTGGACGCCGGACCCGGCAGATCCGAGATACCCAGCTCGAACCCGCGATCGCGTTGTCTCCGGACCTGATCGCCGCTCCACTCGGGATGAACGATGTATTGGCGAGCTCGACGCTCGACGACGTTCATCACGATCTCGACCACATCTACTCACAGCTCGCCGACACCTCGGCAACGGTGATCATCTCGACCTATCCGAACATGGCCAAGACTGTGCCGATCGCCAAACGTCTCGAGCCACGACTGCTCGCGTTGAACGAGATGATGCGCGAGTTCGCCACCACATACGACTTCATCCTCGTCGATCTCCATGCCGCGCCGGTTCTGGTCGACACCCGCTCCTGGTCGATCGACCGGCTGCACGCTTCCCCGTTCGGTCACGAGCGGTTTGCCGCAGGCGCCGCCCACGCACTCGGCTTGCCGGAAAGCGATCCGGATTGGGGCATCTCGATCGCGCCTGCCGACCCGATGTCGTTGGTGCAGAAGTCGATCCGCGAGGCCCAGTGGGCTCGCGCGTTCCTCCTGCCGTGGATGATCCGTCGGCTACGCGGGGTTTCGACGGGCGACGGGATGAGCGCAAAACGCCCGGAGCTGACGCCGGTGATACCACCGCCCCCGAGCTAGAAAAAGAACCGCGGCCCGGCTCCCCTTTCGGAGAACCGGGCCGCGGCCTTGGATCAGTTCACTGAATCAGCGTACTGCTCAGTACTTCTCGCCTTTTGCAGCTTTGTCGACCAGCGACTGCGGCGGCTCGAAGTGGCTGCCGTACTTGCTCGCCAGATCGCGGGCGCGATCGACGAAGCCCTGCAGACCACCTTCGTACCCGTTGATGTACTGGATCACGCCACCGGTCCACGCGGGGAAGCCGATTCCGAAGATCGAGCCGATGTTGGCATCGGGCACCGAGGTCAGGACACCTTCGTCGAAGCACTTGACCGTCTCGATGGCCTCGGCGAAGAGCATGCGCTCTTTCATGTCCTCGAACGGGATCTCGGTGCTGCCCGACTTGAACTCGTCGCGCAGGCCGGGCCAGATCTTGGTGCGCTTGCCTGCCTCGTCGTACTCGTAGAAGCCCTTACCACCGGAGCGGCCCGGACGACCGAGATCGTCAACCATCTTGTCCACGACGGCATTCGAGCCATGTGCGGGAACCGGCTTGCCTTCGGCAGCGAGTGCCTTCTCGGTTTCCTTACGGATCTTCTGCGGGAGCGTGAGGGTGAGCTCGTCCATCAGCTGCAGCGGCGGTGCCGGGTAGCCGGCCTGTGCGCCTGCCTGCTCGATGAATGCCGGCTCGATGCCTTCACCCACGGCGGCGATCGCCTCGTTGATGAAGGTGCCGATGACCCGCGAGGTGAAGAAGCCGCGGCTGTCGTTGACGACGATCGGGGTCTTGCGGATCTGCAGGGTGTAGTCGATGACCTTGGCCAGCACCGCATCAGAGGTCTTGGCGCCCTTGATGATCTCCACCAGCGGCATCTTGTCCACGGGCGAGAAGAAGTGGATTCCGATGAAGTCCTCGGAGCGCTTCACACCTTCGGCCAGGATCGTGATCGGCAGGGTCGAGGTGTTCGAGCCGAGCACCGCGTCGGGTTCGACGATGTCCTCGATCTCGCCGAATACCTGCTTCTTGACCTCGACCGACTCGAATGCCGCCTCGATCACCAGGTCAACACCCTTGAAATCGGCTGCGTCCACGGTCGGGGTGATCCGCGCCAGCAGGGCGTCGGACTTCTCCTTGGTGGTCTTGCCACGCGAGAGCGCCTTCTCCTCGAGCTTGACCGAGTAGGCCTTGCCCTTTTCGGCGGCTTCGATGCTGATGTCCTTGAGGACGACCTCGATGCCGGCCTTGGCCGACACGTACGCGATCGCCGCACCCATCATGCCTGCGCCGATGACGCCGACCTTCTTGGCGGTGAACTTCTCGTACCCGTCGGGGCGCGATCCGCCGCCGTTGATGTAGTTCAGGTCGAAGAAGAACGCCTTGATCATGTTCTGTGCCACCTGCCCGGTGACCAGGGACACGAAGTAGCGGGTCTCGATCAGATCCGCGGAATCGACATCGACGTACGCACCTTCGATGGCTGCGGCCATGATGGCGCGTGGTGCGGGCATCGGTGCGCCCTTGAGCTGCTGACGGAGCAGCGACGGGATGGCAGGCAAGAGCTGTGCCAGAGCCGGACTCGTCGGTGCGCCACCGGGGATCTTGAAACCCTTCTTGTCCCACGGTTGTGCGGCTTCAGGATTCGCGGCGATCCAGGCCTTGGCGGCCGGGATCAGTTCGTCGATGGACGAGACGACCTCGTCGACCAGACCGGTGTCCTTGGCCTTGGTCGGGCTGAAACGGTTGCCCTGCAACAGCACATTCATCAGCGCGCTCTGGATGCCGAGCAGACGCACGGTACGGGTGACGCCACCGCCACCGGGCAGCAGGCCGAGAGTGACCTCGGGCAGGCCGATCTGGGTGCCCTTGACGTCGGCCGCGATGCGGTGGTGGGTGTGCAGCGCGATCTCGAGACCGCCGCCGAGTGCGGCGCCGTTGATGGCCGCGACAACCGGCTTGCCCAGGGTCTCCAGCCGGCGCAGTACGGCTTTGATGCCGTCGGCCTGCGCGGTGACCTGCTTGGCCACCTCGACCTTGTCGACACCGCTCTTGTCAGCGGTCATGTCCTTGAGGTCGCCACCGGCGAAGAAGGTCTTCTTCGCCGAAGTGATGACAACACCGGTGATGCTGTCTTTTTCGGCCTCGAGACGCTCGACGGTGGCAGCCATCGACGAGACGTAGAGGTCATTCATGGTGTTGGCGCCCTGGTTGGGGTCGTCCATGGTGAGAACAACGACGCCGTCGCCGTCTTGCTCCCAGCGGATCATGTTTTCAGTCATAACTTTTGAAGTTCTTTCGTGAAGGTTGGAAGAAGCCTGTCAGTACCAGCGTCAGCTGACTCAGATGCGCTCGATGATGGTTGCGACACCCATGCCGCCGCCGATGCAGAGGGTGACCAGGCCGTAACGGCCACCGGTACGCTCCAGCTCGTCGAGGCAGGTGCCGAGGATCATCGCGCCGGTGGCACCGAGGGGGTGACCCATGGCGATTGCGCCGCCGTTGACGTTGACCTTCTCGTGCGGGATCTTCAGGTCCTTCATCCACTTCATGACGACCGACGCGAACGCTTCGTTGAGCTCGAAGACGTCGATGTCATCGGTGGTCAGACCGGCCTTCTTGAGCACGAGCTCGGTGGCCGGGGTCGGGCCGGTGAGCATGATCGTGGGGTCGCTGCCGGTCTGAGCGGTCGCGACGACGCGAGCGCGCGGGACCATTCCGGCCTTCTTGCCTGCGGCCTCACTGCCGACCAGAACCAGGGCCGATCCATCCACGATGCCCGACGAGTTACCGCCGGTGTGAACGTGATTGATCGTCTCCACGTTGACGTACTTCTGACGTGCGACGTCGTCGAAGCCACCCATTGCGGCCAGACCGGCGAAAGCGGCCTTGAGCTGGCCGAGGCTCTCCACCGTGCTGCCCGGACGACGATGCTCGTCGTGATCGAGCAGGGTGATGCCGTTGATGTCCTTGACCGGGACAACCGACTTCGCGAAGTAGCCGGCCGACCAGGCGGCCTCGGCGCGGCGCTGGGACTCGGCGGCGTAGGCGTCGACGTCTTCACGTGAGAAGCCCTCGAGGGTGGCGATCAGGTCGGCGCCGATGCCCTGCGGGGCGATGTAGAGGTCGAACACGGTGGTGGGGTCGGTGAACATCGCACCACCGTCACTGCCCATCGGAATACGGGACATCGATTCGACGCCACCGGCGATGACCAGGTCATCCCAGCCCGACGCGACCTTCTGTGCGGCGAGGTTGGTGGCTTCCAGGCCGGAGGCGCAGAAGCGGTTGACCTGGGTTCCGGGGACGGTCTCGGGGAGTCCGGCCACCAGTGCTGCGGTACGCGGGAGCACTGCGCCCTGCTCGCCGACCGGCGAGACGATGCCAAGGACCACGTCGTTGATATCGGAGGGATCGAGGTCAGGGAAACGGACCTTGAGTTCGTGGATCAGGCCGACCACGAGGTCGACGGGCTTGACGGTGTGCAGCGAGCCCTTCCGCTGCTTGCCACGAGGCGTACGAATGGCCTCGTAGATGTATGCATCAGTCACGCTGGGTTCCTTTCAGATGAACTGCGCTGTTCTCGCGCCCGCCGAAACTAACGGCACGGCTAACGCGCTGTAACTTATTTGACCATACCCCGAGTACAGACATGCATTCAAGGGTCCAACCATGCGCTAGGGTTGATTCACAATGTCTTCGAATCCCGATGTCGGATCCGGCCGGTCGGCGAGTCGCACTCGCCGGCCTGCCGACCGCAAACGCCAGCTCGTCGACCGCGCCGCCGAGCTGTTCCTCGCGCGCGGATTCGACCATGTCTCGGTGACCGACATCGCCAAGGCGGCCGGGGTGACCGGCCCGTCGATCTATCGGCATTTCAGCGACAAGCAGGCCATCCTCTTCGCCGCGGTGATGGCCGGGATCGAAGAGATCGAGACCTGCACCGACACCGCCCTGTCCCCCGCCGCCGACGGCGAGGTCCCCATCGGCAAGGCCATCGAGAAGCTGTGCGCCCTCGGCGTCACCAACCCGAATGCGGCGGCGCTGTGGCGCTGGTCGTCGGCCCACCTGTCACCGGAGCAGAACGATGAGGTGGCCCGCCGAACCCATAAGGTCCTGCACCGGTGGTCCGGAGCCGTCTTCTCGCATCGAACCGGCCTGTCATCCCGTGACATCGACCAGCTCGCGTGGACCATCCTCAGCGTGAACGGCAGCGTTTCGGTTCACCGGACACGCATCTCCACCTCCCGTGCGGTGGGCCGATTGGTTGTACTGGTCGACCGTGTTGTCGAACTGAGTCCGGGCCTGGCCCGGCCCATCGATCCCCTGCCAAGGGCACTGGCCGAGCCCTCCGGACGACGCGACGAAATCCTGGACGCCGCTGCGGAACTGTTCGCCCAACGCGGTTTCGCCACGGTCGGTGTCGACGAGATCGGTGAGGCGGTCGGAATCTCCGGACCCAGTGTGTACAACCACTTTCCGAGCAAACAGGCCATCCTCATCGGCATCAGTCAGCGCAGTGCGAACCGACTGGAGGCCAGCGCGATCGCCGCCTATTCGGTGGCCCATGACCCGACCGCGCTGCTCGGCCTCCTGATCGATTCCTACGTTCAGGTGCTCACCGCAACACCGGATCTCTCTGTCTCCTTCAACAGTCGTAGCGTGCTCGAGAGCGTCGACAATGGCGATCTGATCACCTATCAGCGCCGGTACGTGGCACGCTGGGTCAACCTGGTCGAACAGATCGAGACCGACCTTCCCACCCCGGAGGCCGCAGTGACCGTGCACGCAGCACTGACAATCGCGAACGACGCCATGCGCTTGCGGCGCAACTGGAATCGTCCCGAGATGCCGGCTTTGCTGGCCTACCTGATGAAAGGCGTCCTCGGACTGCCCCAGGTCCCGGCGGTCGCGGTTCGATCCGCGTCATGACCAAACCGCCGGACGTCGCAGGCCACGCCGGGATCACCGCCGAATCGATCGAGTCGAATCTCCTCGGCGGTGAGCGACTCTTCACACTCGAAGACATGTCCGCGGCTCTGAACATCTCGGAAGAACACGCCCGCCGGGTGTGGACGGCGTTCGGGTTCACCATGGACAACAGCGACGACAAATTGTTCACCGCCGACGATGTGCAGGCCCTGCAACTGGTCCACGCGGTCGACGCGGATCGATCGCTCGAGTTCGAGGTGGCGATGGCACGCACCCTCGGCCAGACGATTTCGCGCCTGACCGATTGGGAGGCACACAACATCGCCGACCGCATCCGGTCCGACGCCGAGGCCGGCCGGGAGAGCCTCGACCTGGCCATCATGGTCAAGGCCGTTCAGCGGGTGCAGACACTCGTCTGGCGGCGACATCTGGCCTCGGCGCTACAGAATGCCCTTGCCACCACCGACGGTGTGAACCGAACCCTCACAATCGGATTCGTCGACATCGTCGGATATACCAGCCTGTCGCGCCAGCTCGACATGAACGAGCTCGACAATCTGCTCGACCGCTTCGAGACCAACGCCTACGAGACGATCACCCTGCGCGGTGGTCATGTGGTCAAGACCATCGGCGACGCGGTCATGTTCGAGGTCGAAGACCCGATCTCCGCCGCCGAGATCGCTCTTGCGCTGCAACAGCTCTCCGCCACGCACGATCTGCCACCGCTCCGCGTCGGGATGGCGCTGGGCACCGTGCTGACCCGCCTCGGCGACATCTTCGGCGAACCGGTCAACATCGCCTCGCGGTTGACCAGTTCAGCTCGCCCCGGCACCATCCTCGTCGACACCACACTGGCGTCGGCCGCCCAGCACGACCGCTATTTCTTCAAATCAATCGGTCCACTCAATGTTCGTGGCTACAAACGACTTCGGGCCCGCACCCTGGAATTGAACAAGAAAACTGCCTCGACCGACTGACCTGCCGTCGAGGCACTTACCCGGATAAGACCTCGGTCGCCACGTCAGCCGTCACAATTCGGCGCCGGTCCGATAGCCCTCCGCGATGGCATGACTCAGGCGACGAGGGGTGACTGCGTCACCGATCACGCTCACCGTGGGACCTGGTGCCAGTCCCAGGGATGAGACCGGAACACGCGGCTGATGCCAGACCGTGAGCACGTCACCCAACACAACATCGCCACCTCCGAAGACCGGCCGCAGGACTAACGGGGCCGAGGGTTCCTCGGAAACCACCAGCGAGCTACCCACCCTGAACTCAACACCTGCCCCGCCGAGACGCCCGAGGAGCGGTGCCGCACTTTCAGCGGGGATCCTGGAGGCCAACGCGGTGAGCGGGGTGGCAAGCGTGACCTGCCAGCCGCGCTGGGCCAATGCCTCGGCCGCACTGTAAGCGGGCCAGAAGCCGTCACCTTCGTCGAAGACCACGGCCCGACGACTCTCGACCTCGGGCACCCGCCCCATCAGCACATCATCAACGGTCGCCGCGGGCCGCCCGTCCAGACCCGCCGGTAGGTCCGCGGGCCGGGAGCCGGTGGATACGATCACGTGATCGGCTGCATCCAGAATGGCGGAAATATCGTCGACATCGATTCCGGCAGAGAGGTTCACGTCGACCTTGAGACGCCTGAGTTCGCGCTGCAGGTAGTCGATGACGTCGATCAAGGTAGCTCGGTGGGGTGCCGCCGCAGCCACTCCGAGCGCGCCTCCGAGCACCGTGTCCCTCTCGAACAGGGTTACCCGATGCCCGCGGCCTGCGGCGACGCGCGCGGCTTCGAGGCCACCGGGACCTCCTCCGATGACATAAATCTCTTTGGTTCTCGGCACCGTGGCGCCCACCCCGGGATGCCGGCCACGACCGACTTCTGCATTGACCGCACAGTGCAGGTGCGGATCGAATGCCCGGCAGTCCTGATTGATACCCAGGCAACCACGGATCTCGTCCAACCGCCCCGTTTGGGATTTGATGGGCAGATCGGGATCGGCAATGAGCGCCCGGGCCATTCCCACCATGTCGACATGCCCGGATTTGATCGCATGGTCAGCGGTGGCCGCATCGCGGATCCGTTGGCCGACAAGGGTGGGAATGCCCGTTGCGGCGCGCACCCGCGATGCCGACGGTATCGCCACGGCATCCGGATTGGTCGAATCCTTCACATACTTGCCACGGGTTCCGTGGGTGATGCTGAAGTAGTCGATGCCCAGCTCGGTCAGATTCTCGGCAACTCGGACACAGTCCTCGATGTTCATCCCGCCGGCGATCTCTTCTTCGCCACTGAGTCGCACACCAAGAAGGAAACCAGGCGGAATCACGGATTGCATCGCCTCGATCACCAAGCGGGTGAAGCGCATTCGGTTTGCGAAGGAACCACCGAAATCATCTGTTCGCTGATTCGACAGCGGTGACATGAACTGGGCCGGGAGATAACCGTGTGCCGCATGGACTTCGACTCCGTCGACGCCGGCCTTCACCAGATTCTGCGTCGAGATCCGCCAGCCCTCCACGATGTCGTCGATCTCGGCCACTGACAACTCGTGCGGCGGATACGCGTCTCGCACGGTCTTGATCGCAGATGGAGCTGAGGGCGGGGCATCCGATTCTCCGCCGATGAACTCTCGGCCGAGGTGACACAGCTGAACCACGAACCGCGCTCCATGCCGATGAATGACTTTCACCTTTTCCGCTGTGGCGGGCACGAATTCGTCGATATAGGCCTCGATGAGCTTCCGCGAGCGAAGCGTTGTCGTCGGGTGGACCACCGTGGCACCACCGATCACCAGGCCGACACCGCCGGCCGCGATTCGTTCAAAGTGCTCCGCATCCCCGTGGGTCGGAACACCTTTCACCGCCATACTCGTCCCGGCCGGCAACGCCACCAATCGATTTTTGAGCGAGACCCCGCCAAGGTCATACGCCGAAAACAGGTGGGGAAACTCGTTGCCCATCTATTCACTCTCTTCTTCTCGTCACCACAACTTGCCGTCACCCACGTCGCACGCCCTCAACTCAGGCGAACGAGATCTCGGGGGTGCGGCAGATGAGCAGGCGCCGAACCTTGCCTTCGCCGTTCAGCTGCGCAGAAGCGTTGAACGATGCCTCGAACTCGCCGCCGCGTACCGTCCGCCCGAGGACCAGTTCCACTTGTCCGACAAGGGAACCCGCGTCGATGTGGTGGATCAGGACACTCTTTTCCCGCTGCGCCAGGTAAGCGATGAGACCGGCGTGGTCGCCCACGAATTCCGCGGCCTGACCACCGCCTTTGGAGAACTGCACCGACATCTCGAAGTCGTCGGTGACCATGGTCAGAACCCGGTCGGGATCGTCGGAATCCATGTACTCGAACCACTGCGCGAGAACCGGTGTCGAGATGGCGGTATCGGTCATGGGTCAGACTCCTTCTGTAGTCAGGGCAGGGTTGGGAAGCAACGAGAACTCGGCGTCGAACGACACCTGGTAGCGGTCGACGAGTCCGTCGGCGCCGACATGCATCACGCCGACGAAATACCCGGTTGTCACACCATCGTCGGTCACCTCACCGTGAGCGAATTGCAAGTCGTTGGCGACCGCAACCCGCTGGACCACGTGTTTGCGTTCCACCGGTGGACGTCCCTGCAGGTAGCCGAGCATGACCGCACGACCCCGGTCGTGCTTGGTGCCGGTCGGCAGCACCATGGCGAACTCGACGTCGTCGGCCAGCATCGCGACCGCATCTTCGAGGCGACCGCTGTCGACGGTGGCGTAATACTTCTCGATCTCAGAACTCATGAAATGAACTTAGTTCGGTTAACCCTTCCTTGTCGAGAGCGCGCCGGGTTACTGTGAAAACTAACCGAACTGAACTCACGTCAATTGGAGCGATATGTCCACGTCCCCAGCCTTCGAGGTACCTTGGCCCCGATCTGAGCCCTCCACACTGACCCCCGGGACCGAACAGGCAGAACTGCGGGACGCGATCCGCGGTCTGTTCGGAAAGCACAGCAGCATCGAGCAGGTTCGCGCCGCGGCCGACTCCCCCAGCGGATATTCACCCGAGCTCTGGCGGCAGCTTGTCGACGACATGTCGGTGACAGCGCTTGCGGTTCCCGAGGAGCGCGGCGGACTGGGCTACGGCATGGTCGAACTCGGGATCATCCTCGAAGAATGTGGTCGCAGCCTGGTCTGCGAGCCGGTCTACACATCGGCGGCCGTGGGGGTTTCCGCTCTTTTGTCGGCCACCGCTGACCAAGATCTCGCCGAGCTGCTCGACAACGTTCTCTCCGGCACCTCGATCGCCACCGTCTCATCACTGACACCCGAGACCGACGACGTAAGGGCGCACGAGAACGGCGAGATCTGGACACTGTCCGGCACAGCGACGCACGTGCTCGGCGGCGCGGGTGCCGACGTGATCATCTTGTCCGCCGAGACCGCAGCCGGCCGCCGCCTGTTCGCCACCACACCGGGCGAGCACCTGTCCGCATCGGACCGCGAGGTCATCGACCCGACCCGGCGGCAAGCAGACCTCACTCTGCGCGAATCTCCGGCGATCCCGCTGACCACCGTGGCCGACCACGACCGGGTCTGCACCCGACTGCAGGACCTCGCGACGCTCGCACTGGCCTGCGAAAACACCGGCATCGTCGACGTATTGCTGGAGATGACCGTTCAGTACGTTCAGACCCGACACCAGTTCGGACGCCCCATCGGATCGTTCCAGGCCGTCAAACACCGATTGGCCGATGTCCTGCGCGAACTCGAACGAGCCCGTTCTGCCTGCCGCTACGCCGCGGCGGTCTACGACGAGGATCCGGCCAGTGCCCGCCTGGCGATCGCCGTGGCCGGGGCCGTCTGCACCGACGCCGCCATCACAGCGGCCGCCGAAGCCGTCCAACTCCATGGCGGTGTCGGTTTCACGTGGGAACACCCCGCCCACTCCTACTTCCGGCGGGCCATGGGAAACGAAGCACTACAGGGAGATTCGCGTGCCCACCGGGCCCGGATCGCCAACCTGATCGGAATCTGAACTCAGTTCAGGTCAGGTATTGACGTGAATCACACCCGTGGTTAATACTGAAGTGAATCCAGTTCAACTTGTAGTCAAACGAAAGGGTCAATCATGATCGACACCGACCACATCCTGTTGGAAAAAGACGGCGAAGTCGCCCGCGTATGGCTGAACCGCCCGCACAAGAAGAACGCGGTCACCGTGGAGCTGCTGCACCGTCTCGACGAGATCATCGTCGAGGTCGACAACGACCCGAACCTCAAGGTTCTGGTCCTGCGCGGCGTCAACAACACCTTCTGCTCGGGCTTCGACCTCGATGAGCTGCTGTCCGACTTCATCGGCAGCACGACCGCGATGGACGTCGCCGTGCTCTCGGCCAAGGTCTGTGACCGCCTCTACTCGATGAACACCCCCTCGGTCGCAGTCCTCGAGGGCTACGTCACCGCCGGCGGCTTCGAGCTGATGATCTCGTGTGACTTCGCAATCGCATCTGACGACGCCAAAATCGGTGACTTCCACATCCGTCGCGCACTGTTCGGTGGCGCCGGCCCGATCTACCGCCTGCCCCGCATGATCGGCATCCGTAAGACCAAGGAGCTCATGCTCACCGGCAAGCTGCTCTCGGGTCAGGAAGCCTCCGCTTTCGACCTGATCAACGATTCGGCACCGGCCGATCAGCTCGACCAGCGCGTCGAGGATTTCATCGCGACTCTGACCGACAAGAGCCCGTTCATGATGAAGCTCACCAAGATGTGCATCGACCGGGGCCTCGACGCCGACATCCAGTCGCTGATGGTCATGGAACACCTCGCTGTGGGCAACGCCCTGCAGTCCGAAGACGGCAAGGAAGGCGTCACCGCATTCCTCGAAAAGCGCGAGCCCAAGTGGGTCGGTCGCTGATCTTCCGTCAGATCTTCAACCCGAAGGGATAGACATGGACGAGGCGTCGACGTCGTCGGAGACCTCCACCGCCGCGGTACTCCGCGGCAGCAAATGCTCGGTCTGTGGCACCGTCGGTTTTCCGGCGAGCACGATGTGCAGCAGATGCGTGACCCCGACCGCAGATCCACTGGATCTGAGCACCGAGGGTGTGGTGTGGGCCTACACGATCCAGCGCTTCCCGCCCAAGTCGCCGCCGTATGTCCCACCGACAGAGGGCTTCTCGCCCTATGCGGTGGGCTACGTCGAACTCCCCGAGGGCATCAAGATCGAGGCACTCCTCGACTGCGATGATTTCACCGAACTGGACCGGGCTCCGGTGAGCTTGATCGCAAGCTCACCGGTGCCCCGGTTCGCAGTCGGACGCTTCACCACGCAAGGAGCTCCCCAGTGACACAGCCCGTTTCCATCGTCGGAGCCGGACTCTCCAAGTTCGGACGGCAGCCCGGTGTCACCGGACGCGACATGGCCGTCACCGCGATCAACCGGGCGCTCGTCGACGCCGGACTGACCTGGCCCGATGTGCAGGTCGCGTTCGGCGGCAGCGACGGATCCGGCCTCGCCGACACCCTCGTCGCCGAATTGGGCTTCACCGGAATCCCTTTCACGAATGTCAAGAACGGTTGCGCGACCGGCGGTAGCGCCCTGTTCTCCGCGGTCAACGCCGTTCGGGCCGGTGCCGCCGACATCGCACTGGCGGTCGGTTTCGACAAGCACCCCCGCGGAGCCTTCGACCCCCGCCCCGAAGAGTGGGGTCTGCCATCCAGCTACGGCGATGCCGGCCTCATGGTCACCACACAGTTCTTCGGCGCCAAGATCTCGCGATACATGCGTCAGTACAACATCTCCGCGGAGACGCTCGCCCGGGTGGCCGAAAAGTCCTATCGCAATGGCACTCTCAATCCCAATGCCTGGCGGCAGGAAGCGATGTCCGCAGAAACCATCGCCAATGCGGACATGGTCAATGATCCGTTGACCCGCTACATGTTCTGCTCTCCAGGAGAAGGTGCCGCCGCGATCGTGGTAGCCAGTGCCGAGGCGCTGAAGCGAATCGATCGCACACCCGTCCACCTCCGGGCGATCACGCACCGCACCAGACGATTCGGCTCCTTCGAGGTCTTCAGCCCCGCCGTGCAGGGCAGTGGAGAGCCCACCAGTGTCAGCGCCGATGCCGCCAAAGCTGCATTCGAACAAGCTGGTTTGTCCCCGTCGGATGTCGACGTCGCCCAGTTGCAGGACACCGAGAGCGGCGCCGAGATCATGCACATGGCCGAATGCGGCTTCTGCGAACCTGGTGAGCAGGAAGAGATGATCGCCAGTGGCGCCACCGAGATCGGTGGACGAATTCCGATCAACACCGACGGTGGATGTATCGCCAACGGTGAGCCGATCGGCGCATCGGGCCTGCGACAGGTCCACGAGATCGTCACCCAACTCCGCGGTGAGGCCGGCGCCCGTCAGGTCCAGGGCACTCCTCGCGTCGGCTTCACGCACGTATACGGCGCACCGGGCATCAGTGCCTGCACCGTTCTGACCGTTTGATAAGACACAGGCGCAGAAGGTAATCCAGTGACAGCACAAACCCACCCCGATCTAGCCACCTTCACCGAAGAAGCGGTCTCGTGGCTGCAGAGCGTGGCGTCGACCCGCACCGAATCGGTCTGGGGTACCGGCTCCGATTCCGTGGCCGTCTTCGAGAACTGGACGGCCGCGCAGGAGCGCGAGCACACCGACGAGATCTCCCGCTACGAGAAGCTCAAATATGACGCCGGGTGGGGCGCCTTGAACTGGCCTGCCGAATACGGCGGCCGTGGCCTCCCGCTCTCCTACGTCCTGGCCTTCCGTCGCGCGGAAGAGGCCTTCGACATCCCGCGCCGCACCGAGATGTTCTCGGTGACACAGCAGTTGGTCGCGCCGACGATTGCCCAGTGGGGCACCGAAGATCAGAAGGAACGCTACGTGCGGGCGATGCTGCGCACCGATCTCATCGCGTGCCAGCTGTTCTCCGAGACCGAGGCCGGTTCCGACCTCGCCGCCGTCCGCACCAAAGCTGTTCAGAAAGACAACGGTTCGTGGCAGATCGACGGACACAAGGTCTGGACCTCTGGCGCACCGGTGTCCGACTTCGGTGTCGCGGTCTGCCGTACCGATCCGACCGTCGCCAAACATGCCGGCCTCACCGTCTTCCTGGTCCCGATGAATGCCGAGGGTGTCACCATCCGGCCGATCCGGCAGATGACCGGCGGCAGCTCATTCAACGAGGTGTACCTCGAAGGCGTCGCCCTCGATGACACCTACCGGCTCGGCCCGGTCGGAAAGGGCTGGCAGGTCGCCCTCACCGTCCTGGCGGCCGAACGTCTCGACGGCGGTAACCTCGGGCTGGCCAACGCCGACCAAGCTGTGGCACTTGCCCAGAACCTCGGTCGCGAGCTGACCGAGATCGAGCGCGACAAGGTCGCCGATCTGGTGACGCGGAGCTATCTGCAGCGCGTCAGCAACATGCGCGTGGCCGGCGCCGTGGTCGCGGGCAACGACCCCGGCCCCGAAGCCTCGCTCGGAAAACTCCTGGCCACCGACACGATGGCCCGGACCTCCGAGGTAGCCCGCATGCTGCTCGGCCGCGACCTCGCCTCCGACTCCGGCCGATGGGGAACGTTCGCCTGGAGTGAGCACGTGCTCGGCGCGCCCGGATACAAGATCGCAGGCGGAACCGACGAGATCCAGCACAACATCATCGCCGAGCGCGTACTCGGCCTACCGAGGGAGCCACGGCCATGACGGGTCAGGACCTGAAATCCCGAGTCTCACAGCGGTTGCAGTCCGACTGCGGACTCACCATGACCGATTTCCAGGTGTTGCCCGGTGGACACTCCGGGCTGACCTATCGTGTCAGCACCTCCGGCCCGGACGTCGTGATCAAGGCGGTTCCCGAGGGTCAGCGCTCGATCGGCCGACATGACATGTTGCGCCAGGCCACAATCCTGAAGGCACTGGAGAACACCGACGTCCCTGTTCCCCGCATCGTAACGGTCGACGAGACCGAACCTGCCTGGTTCGCCATGGAGTTCGTCGCAGGCGAATCCCTCGAACCGGTACTCGACGACCCGGCGGTGGAACCCGAACTCGCCGCCGCGCGAATGCGCCGCGCAGCCGAGGTACTCCCCCTCCTGCACGCGGTCGACCTCGAGACCATTCCCGGTCTGGACGAACCCCTCTCGCCCGCAGACGAATTGGCACGCTGGGCACGCACCTTGGGCGCTGTCCCACCGGAACTCGTGGTCGGCGGCGCCGAGCTGCTCGCGCTCCTCGAAGCCGATATCCCCGAGCCCATCACCCCCACTCTCGTGCACGGCGACTACCGCCTCGGCAACATCATGTCCCGGGGCCTGGAACCGGTCGCCCTGATCGATTGGGAGATCTGGAGTGCCGGCGATCCGCGCGTCGAACTCGGCTGGTTCCTGGTCTTCGCCGACGGCACCAACTTCCCCGACGTGGGACGCGAGGTCCCCGGTCTGCCCAGCGAGGACGAGCTGATGTCGCTCTACACCGGCGGGGCCTCCGATCTGCCGGATCAGAACTGGTTCAACGCCCTTGGTCGTCTGAAGATGGCCGCGATCATGGGGCACAACCTGCGCCGCCATCGCGAGGGCCGCCACCACGACCCCGCTCAAGAGAAACTTCCGGCCACGATCAATCGACTGATCGAGACCGGCACCGCCCTGCTGCGCCGGTAGGCGTACACCTTCAAACCACAGGAGTCATCGTGGATTTCGCCTATTCCGCCCGCACCGAGGAACTGCTCGGCAAACTCGAAACCTTTATGGCCGAGCACGTCTACCCCGCCGAAAAGGTGTATGACGAGCAGATCGCGGCCAACGAGAACCCGCACGAGCAGCCGCAGATCATGCGCGACCTGCAGGCCATCGCCCGCGAACAGGGACTGTGGAACCTGTTCATGTGCCACGACAATCTGGGCGCCGGACTGACCAACCTCGAATACGCACCGCTGGCCGAGATCGTCGGTCGCTCGATCATCGGCAACGAGACCATCAACTGCTCGGCACCCGACACCGGCAACATGGAGATCCTGGCCATGTTCGGCACCGAGGAGCAGAAGTCGCAGTGGCTGAAGCCATTGCTGGACTGCAGCATCCGTTCGGCATTTGCGATGACCGAGCCGTTCGTCGCGAGCTCGGATGCCACCAACATCACCTCGACCATCACCCGTGAGGGCGACGAGTACATCCTGAACGGCCGTAAGTGGTACACCTCCGGCGTCATGGACCCGGACTGCAAGCTCATCATCTTCATGGGCAAGTCCGACCCCGACGGTCCGACGTACCGCCAGCAGAGCATGATCCTGGTGCCCGCGGACGCACCCGGCATCGAGGTCCTTCGCGATCTGCCGATGTTCGGGTTCAAAGACCGTCTCGGACACGGAGAGGTCCAGTTCACCGACGTCCGGGTGCCGGCGAGCAACATGCTCGGCGCCGAGGGCGATGGTTTTGCCATCGCCCAGGGACGACTCGGACCCGGCCGGATGCACTACGCCATGCGGGCGATCGGTATGGCCGAACGCGCGCTGGACATGATGTGCAAGCGGTCGTTGGAGCGCATCGCCTTTGGCGGACCACTGTCCGATCAGGGTGTCGTCCGTGAATGGATTGCCCGCAGCCGCATCGAGATCGACCAGATCAGACTCCTGGTCCTGAAATCGGCATGGTTGATGGACACCAAGGGCAATGCGTCGGCCCGATCGGAGGTCGCCGCGATCAAGGTGTCCGCCATGGAGGTCGCGCACAACGTCGTCAACCGCGCCGTGCAGACCTACGGCGCCGCCGGGGTCAGCGATGACACCATCCTCGCCCGCCTCTACGCCATCACCCGCGCGCTGCAGATTGCGGACGGCCCCAACGAAGTTCACCTGCGGACCATCGCACGCCTGGAAGTGAAGAAGCACAAATGAGCACATCGGACCTGACCGGCAAGGTCGCCCTGGTCACCGGCGCGAGCCGCGGTCTGGGACTGGCCATCGCCAAGGGCCTCCTCGAGGCGGGCGCGACCGTGATCGTGTCCAGCCGCAAGATCGAGGCCTGCGAGGCAGCGGTTGCCACACTCGGCGACAGCGGACCGGGCACCGCACACCCCTTTGCCCTGCATGTCGGCAAATGGGAGAGCATCGAGCCGGCGGTCGATCAGATCATCGAGCAGTTCGGCAGCCTCGACATCGTCGTCAACAACGCCGGTATCGCCCCGCTGGCCGAGAACCTCGTCTCGGTCACCGAAGGCCTGTGGGACAAGACCATCGAGGTCAACCTCAAGGGTCCGTTCCGGCTGATGGCCGTTGCCGGTGAGCGCATGGTCAAAGCCGGTGGCGGATCGATCATCAACATCTCGAGCATCGGCGCCGAACGCCCCAGTCCGCCCGAGGCCATGTACGCCGCTGCCAAGAACGGCCTCAATGCCCTCACTCGGGCGTTCGCGCAGGAATACGGGCCCACCGTGCGGGTGAACTGTGTGATGCCCGGCGGTTTCGCCACCGACATGGCCGAGAATTGGGATGACGAGTTCATCGGCAAGATCGTCGACCGCCTGCCGGCGGGACGTCTGGGATTGCCGGTGGAGATCGCCGGCATGGTGACCCATCTGGCCTCCGACGCAGCCGGTTACACCACCGGAGCCATCATCCCCGTTGATGGTGGCCGAACCGCGGTCTACTGATGTCGACTCCAACTGTGATGTACGGGAGAAGTGATGACTGACAACACCTCTGGATTGAATTCGATGCTGACCTCGATGTTCGGCCTGTCCGGACGCGCCGCGATCGTCACCGGCGCCTCGTCGGGCCTCGGGCTCGGTTTCGCCCGCACCCTGGCGGCTGCCGGTGCGACGGTCTACGCCGCGGCCCGTCGTCTCGATCGGCTCAACGCACTGGCCGACGAGGTACCCGGCATCGTCCCGGTTCGTTGCGACATCACCGACGACAGCGACCGCAGGGCCCTGGTCGACGAGGTCTACACCACCTCCGGTCGCCTCGACATCCTGGTGAACAACGCCGGTATGCCCGGCCCACCGAATGCCGAAGACGAAACGGTCGACGGGTTCAACTCGATCCTCGAGGTCAACCTCGTCGCGGGTTTTCATCTCGCGACGTACGCGTCCACCCGTCTTCCCGAGGACGAAAAGGCCTCGTACATCAACATCTCATCGGTGATCGGGCTGGTGTCCACCGCCCCGATCGGCGGCGCCAGCTACGCCGCGTCGAAGGCGGGCACTCTCGGACTCACCCGGGAACTCGCAGGTCAATGGGGTCGACGGGGCATCCGCGTCAACGCAGTTGTCCCGGGCTGGTTTGATACCGAGATGACCGATGGCCTGTTCAGCAACGACAAGTCCGCCGGCTGGGTCCGCCGCAACACCATGCTCGGCCGCGGTGGCACCGACGGCGAGATCAACGGTGCCGTGCTCTTCCTGGCCTCGGATGCCTCGTCGTACATGACCGGGCAGACCCTGATCGTCGACGGCGGCTGGACCGCACGCTGATGTTGGCCGTTCAGCTCACCGCCTGGCGCCAGTCACCCGTGGTCCGGGAGATCCCCGACCCCGTGCCCGGCGGCGAACAACTCTTGATCGAGGTCGGGGCGGCCGGATTGTGCCGCTCCGACCTCAGCGTGATGGACTCCCCGCCCGGCCGATTCGACTATCCGCTGCCGCTGACCCTCGGACACGAGGTCGCCGGAACAGTCATCGACGCCGGACCGGCGGGCGACCGCAGCCTGATCGGCGAATCCGTGGTGGTACACGGCATCTGGTCCTGCCGAACCTGCCGCAACTGCCGTCGTGGACGGCAGAATTACTGTCTCGAACTCGTGCCCCGACCCGATGGTCGACTTTCGCCGATCGGCAACGGTCTCGGCCATCACGGCGGCCTCGCCGAGCTGATGCTGGTCCCGTCCGCCGATGTACTGGTCCCCACCGGATCTCTGCCCGCCGATCAGGCCGCGCCCCTGGCCGACGCCGGATTGACCGCCTACCACGCGATTGCAACCCACAAAGACCTGATCGACAGCGACACTGTTGCCGTGGTTGTCGGAATCGGCGGACTCGGCCACCTGGCAGTGCAGATCCTGCGGGCGTTCGGTGTGCGGCACATCATCGCCGTCGACAACCGCGCGCAGGGCCACGACCTGGCACTCGAGTTGGGCGCGCAGACAAGCCATCTGAGCTTGGAAGCCGCCACCCCCGACATCACCGCACTCGGCGGCGCCGATGTGGTCTTCGACTTCGTCGGCGCACCTGCCACCGTCGAACCGGCACCTGCGCTGCTCGCCCCCGGCGGACGGATTGTTGTTGTCGGCACCGCGGGTGGCCGCCTGACTGTCGGCAAAGACCTTGGTATGCCCAATGGTTGGCAGGTCAACGCCCCGTTCTGGGGAACAACGGCCGATCTGCGCGACGTGGTCGCGTTGGCCCAGGCGGGCACCCTGCATTCCGAGGTCACGAGATTCGGCTTCGCAGACATCCCCGCGGCCTACCGACAATTACGTTCCGGCGCTTTCGCCGGCCGTGGGGTTCTGGTCCCCGGGGTCTGAGCTCCCACCTGAACGCGACACCGACAGCAACCGAAAGAGACAGCGCAGTGAAAATACTTGCACAGGAAATGGTCGCCCGGGCCCAGACCGATCCGGATTCCATCGCCGTCATCGACGAACTGGGCAACCACAGCCTCAAGACGGTGGTCGACGCTGCTCGCGAACTCGCCGACCGCATCGCCGCCATCGACGAGGCACCGCCGACCGCACTCATCCAGGCCGACAACACCTGGCAGACCCTGGCCACCGCGGTGGCCGTCGGGATGCGGGGCGGTCTGGTCGCCGTCTTCAGCCCGCACGCAACCGAATCCGAGTTCGATCTGGCTCTGGAAGACATCGCACCCGACATCGTTGTCGGCGACCCGGCATCGCTGGCTCATTGGGGCGTGGACACCAAGCGGTTCGGCGACTCGGTTCAGGCCTTCGACAGCCGCCTGCTGCGATTCAACAAGGGCCCGGGCACAGCAGGATTCGGGGACATCGACCGGTGGCGGGGTGGTACCGCAATCGCGATGACCTCCGGATCGACCGGTCGGCCCAAATGTGTTGTGCAGTCCGAAGATGCCATTCGTTACGCCTGTCAGAGCACGATCGACACCGTCGGACTGCGGCCGGGCGAGGCCATCGGCGCATTTGTTCCACTGTCGTCCGTTGCGGCCTTCTGCTTCGGCATGTATCTCCCCGCCTACCTCGGCGGACCTCTGGTCGCCATCGGGAAGTGGTCGCCCGCCGCAGCCGTGGACGCGATGGCGAAACACGCTGTCGCCTGGACGATGCTGGTTCCGACCATGGCACTTCAGCTGTCGGTGACCGACGGTTCACAGGGCCGGCTGTCCAACGTGCGGGCACTGACCGTCGGTGGCGGTCCGATGAACGAGCGCGCACTCGAAAACGCCGAGACCACACTGGGAACCACATTCCTGCGGGTCTTCGGAATGTCGGAGTGCCTCGGCCACACCACACCTGCACTCGATGATCCCCCCGCAATCCGGCTCGGCCGAGACGGCCGTCCGTTCCCGGGCACCACCGTGCGGGCCGTCGACACCAGTGGTGTCCCGGTGCCCACCGGCGAGATCGGTGATGCCCAGGTCAAAGGGCCGTCGATGTTCATCGGTTACGCCCGCGGTGGCGGCCCGGTTGCGCCCGCGCTGTCCCCCGACGGATTCCTGCCCACCGGCGACCTCGTCGAGGTCGGCGACGACGGCACCATCGCGGTGATGGGTCGCCAGAAACAGATCATCATCCGCGGTGGCCGCAACATCGACATCAACGAGATGGAGTCGGCCATCGCCGGGCTACCCGAAGTTGTCCAGGTATGTGTGGTCCCGGTCCCCGATGACATGCTCGGCGAACGCGCTGCGGCACTGGTGGTCACCCGCGGCGAGGAGCTCACCTTGGAAAGCGTGACGCACCAGCTCGCGGCAACCGACTTCCCGAAGTTCAAGTGGCCCGAGTACGTCTTCACGGTCGACGATCTGCCGCAGAATCGCGTGGGCAAGCTATCGCGACCGGACGCGGTGAGCCTGGCCACCGGCCTTGCATCCAGAATTGACCCTAATTCACCTCAGTGAGAGGTAGAGTCGGAACAGCCGTGTACATGCCAGACTCCAGGGGGCCCAATGACCACTGATACCGAGGTTCGTCGCGAGAGCCCGCGATCCAAACGAACCCTCATCCTATCGGTGGCGATCGATCAGTTCGGCAAAGTCGGCTACGAACACACCAAATGGGCATCGATCGCCGACGAGGTAGGTATTGGCCAGACCGCGCTCTACCACTACTTCGAGTCGAAAGCGCACTGCCTTTTGACGATCATGCGCCTCGAATTGGCCGAATCCGCCGAACGGTTCACCGCCGCCACCGCCGGTATCACCGATCCCAAGGAAGCCCTACGTGCCGCGGTCGCCGCGTCACTCGAAGCAACTCCCACCGACGCATCGCAACGGCGAATCCTGCAGAACCACATGGATCTGCTGGCCACCGAGCGCCAGTCCGTCAAAGAAGAAGGCGAACGCCTCCGGTCGCGCGAGCTGGTCGGCGAGATCGAGCAGAACTGGACCGACCTGATCGCCCGCGGGATCAAATCCGGCGACTTCGTCGATTCCGATCCACATCTGCTGGGCCGCCTCGTGCTCGCCCTGGTCATCAGCATCTGGCGCTGGTACCGGCCCGGCGGCAAGATCACGCTCGACGAGATCACCACGCTGGTCACCGACGCGGCCATCCGGGTCGTCAGCAAGTAGATCGCACCTCGACCGCCGCTGCCCCTCGTCGGCCGACCGTAATGAACTGAATTCACTTAGGAGTCTCGATGTACAACCTCATCCTCATCGCAGCGCGTCCGACCGACTGGACCCACGAGCAGTTCATGACGTGGTGGCGGGGAGAACATGCCGACGTGACCTACCCACTACCCGGACTGCTGCGCTGGCAGCACACCGAACTACTCGAATCGTTCGGCGGCCGATCAGAAGGCTGGGATGGACTGTCGGTCTTGAGCTTTGAATCACGCGAGGCGCTTGAAACAGCGCTGGCGAGCCCGCAGTGGCAGGCTGCTGTCGATCACGTCGGCACCATGGGCGGTCGACGGATGATGTGGTACGGCGACGAAAAGACGATGGTTCCGCTCGTCACCAGCGAAGAATGACCACCGCAGCATGACAGCCGACTGGGCGCAGGCCGGGTGGGCACAGCCCGGGTGCACACAGGTCACCGCTGGCGTCCACCGGATCCCACTGCAGATGCCGCAGGACGGGTTGCGGGCGATCAATGTGTACGCCCTGGAGACCAGCAACGGGCTCGCCCTGATCGACGGTGGCTGGCACCGGCCTTCGACCCACGATGAACTCTCCGCCGCACTCGCCCGAATCGGGCGCACACCGTCGGACATCCACGACGTCTATGTCACCCATGTGCACCGCGATCACTACACCTTTGCCGTAGAACTGCGCCGCCGCCACGGATCTCGGGTTCATCTGGGGCGCGCCGAGGCGCCCGGCATCGATGCGATCACCCGGCTGGGCAGCAACGTCCCGGAGAGTTCGATCCGCGAGTTGCACCGAGCCGGTGACACCGCCATCGCCGAGCAGGCCTACCGCAGTTCGATCGACGAACCGTTCTTCGCCGGCGATTGGGAACTGCCGGACAACTGGCTCTCCCCTGGGTCGATCGACATCCCCGGACATTCCATCGTTGCCGTGCACACCCCCGGGCACACCAAGGGCCACCTGGTCTTTCACGACATCGATCGGGGTCTCTGTTACACCGGAGACCACGTTCTGCCGACCATCACACCGTCCATCGGTTTCGAACTCGGCGACTGGGAACTCCCCCTGGGCCGGTATCTGCAGTCGCTGACAATGCTCCTCGACCACCCGGCGTCCACCATGCTCCCCGCGCACGGTCCCGTCGGCAGCGATGTGCACACACGGTGCCTGGAACTGCTGGCCCATCACGACCGCCGCCTCGGCCAAACTCGCAGCACTGTCATCGAATTGGGTCCTAGCACGGGACTTCAGGTCGCCCAGAGTCTGACCTGGACGCGTCGCGACCGACGTTTCGCCGAGCTGGATTCTTTCAATCAGATGGTCGCCACGTGCGAGACCCTCGCCCACCTCGACGTCCTGGTCGACCGCGATCTGCTCTCGGTCACCGAGGACGGCGGGGTTGATACCTTCAGCATCCGCTAAGCGGTTCGCTCATACACGACCTCACCACCAGTCGTCCGCCAATTCCAACGTCCGCTACGGCATCATGTCGATATGAAGATCACGGTTGACCTCGAAGGTCTCGAACTCAAGAACAACGGCATCACAATCCATGTCAAGGACAACAGCGGCAAACACATCGGGGATCTTCGCCTCGGACAAGCAAGTGGCGAGTGGCGACCAACGCGACGGCGTACGGCCGTCAAGTTCGACATGACCGAACTGGTGGACGTACTCGAGCAGTGGTGGGACGACGAATCGTAGTACAGCAGTTAGTTCGCGAGCCCCATCCGAGCAACAAACGGCAATCGGATCGATTTCATTCATGTGCCAGGTTCTTGCCGCCTATGTCGAAACTCGCCCCATATGTAGGCCGCGCTCTCCGACATCAGATTCGTCCACAACTTCAGCCGTTGTTCTGAAATAGGTTTTGACCGCACGCAATCCAGCAATGCCGCCACTTGTCGGTGGGTGCTGATAGAACTGTTTCATGACCGCGGGGGTGGCACATCTCATCGACCGTATCGAGGGCATGGCTCTTGATGCGGAAGAAATCGTTGCTGTCCGTGAAGTGTTGTCCCGCAGACTTGTTGATATCTCGTTGGCGAACCTGTCGGACAAAGAGACCGTCGAACTCGCCCAAGCGATCGAAACCCAAACCCGCCGTGATGAAGCCGTCAAAGTCCGGGTCGCTGTCGAGCTCCGCGAACGATCGGTCGCCGCCAAACAAGGGCTCAAACACAACAAGTTCCTGCGCCATCATTTACGAATTTCCGGGACCCAGGCCAGCGCCCGGTCCAAACGCGCTGAACGCATGGGCCAGTGGCACACCCCATCGGGTGAAGTCACGGCACCGGTGTACCCCAACACGTGGTCGGCGTTGCGTGATGGTGCGATCGGGGTGGCGCATTACAACGTCATCGATGACACATTGCGTAACCTGCCCGGCACGATCCGCAGCAACCTCGAACTGTGGTCCGACGGAGAAAGGCTGATGGCCGAGGCTGCTCGGACGATGGACCCGGACGAGCTGAAAAAGGTGGGTCTGCACCTACATGCCCATCTGAACCCCGACGGCGAATTCGATGACGCCGACCGCGCGCAGAAGCGGGAACTGTCGGTATCCAAGCAGGGCGCAGACCATATGGCCGGGATCAAAGGCACTCTCGACCCGGCGACCAAAGCGCTGTGGGATGCGGTGGCCGCGAAATGGGCAGCCAAGGGCATGAACAATCCGAACGATCCGGACTCACCGACCGGCAACGCCGACAAGGCCGACAAAGACGCCCTCCGCGCCGCGGCCGAGCGCGATACCCGCACACCCGGGCAACGCAACCATGATGCATTCAAGAAGCTGATGGAAATGGTCGTCGGGCAGGGCAAACTCGGCACCCACCGCGGCCTACCCGCGCAGGTCATCATCACGATGACGTTGGAGCAACTCGAACAGGAAACCGGCCTGGCCACCACCGCCTCCGGCGGGGTCCTGGCCGTCAAGGATGCCCTCAAGCTCGCCGGGGTGAGCCGCAAGTTCTTGGCGTTGCTCGATGACAAACACCGCCCGCTGTATCTGGGTCGTGAAGAACGGTTGGCCACCGCAGACCAAAGACTCGCTCTGATTGCCGCCGAGCGGGGCTGTTCGCGTCCGGGCTGTGATGCCCCGGCCTCAGAGTGCGCGGTCCACCACATTCGGGAGTGGGCCAAAGGCGGTCGCACCGATATCACCGTGCTGACCTTGGTCTGTGGACCTGATCATGCCCAAGTCAACGACGGCGATAACGGGTGGATCACCGAGATCATCACCGAAGGTACCGGCCCGCCTGGTTGGCACGGACGGGTTGGGTGGCGCCACCGCGGATCACTGGAACCATTGCAGCCGAACAACACTCATTTCCCGGAGAAATACTTCACCAACCCGGAAATGTGGAACCCGAACAGCGACGCCGACGCCGAATGGTTCCTGCAACGCGCGCGGGCAACATTCGAGGAGAAAGCTGTAACCCCGCGGGAGTTCGCAGTCGATCTCGGCTGGCCCAATACCCCGTGGCGTTACGCTGCCTGAACCCCTGTTCAGTCAGCGGTCCAGCCGCCGTCGACGTACATTTCCGAACCGGTCACGAAGGTCGAGTCGTCGCCGGCCAGGAAAGCCACCATCGCTGCCACCTCCGACGCCCGGCCCAGCCGCCCCATCGGGGTGTGGGCGACCATGGACCGGTACCGATCGCTGCCCGCGTAGCGATCCAGCAGGGGCTGCGTCTCGATGAACCCGGGGTGCAGAGAGTTCACCCGCACCCCCTTCGTGGCCCAGTGCAGCGCAGCGTTTTTCGTCATCGTCCGCACGGCCCCCTTGGCGGCCGCGTAGGCGAAGCTGTTACCCAGTCCGCCGACGCTGCCGAGGATCGAACAGATGTTGACGATGGATCCGCCACCGCTCTGCTCGATGACCGCGCCTGCATGCTTCATCCCCAGCCAGGTCCCGGTCTGGCTGACAGCGATGACCCGGTTGTATCGCTCGAGGTCCTCATCGACCACGGTCTCCAGGCTGCCGATGGCGCCATTGTTCACCAGGGCGTCGATGCGCCCGTAGCGCCCACAGACGGATTCGACGACGCTCTGCCACTGCAATTCCTGAGTGATGTCGAGAGCGATGGGCTGGTGCCGATCAGGTTGCTCCTGAGAAGAAACCAGCGCCTCGCATGCCTGCCCATCCACATCGGTGGCCACCACACGGGCGCCCTCCGCGGCCAGTCGGGCAACGATCTCGATACCGATCCCGCCGGTGGCCCCCGTCACGAGGACAACCTTGTCGAACAGTCGGGTGTTCATCGAAGTCACAGTCCCTGAATCCTTTTGGCTCACAGTTTACTCAGCACGTTACGTCCGCCGAAGAGCATCGCGATCGCAACACCCACCGTGGTCACTGCCGTCATCAGCAGTGCCATCGCAGCGACCAACGGGTACGAACCGTTCTGCCACATGTCATAGAGCAGGGTGCCCATCACCTGGGTGGTCGATGCCCGGACGAGCAGCGAGGCGGCGAACTCATGGGTGAGCAGGATGAACATCAGCGCAACGGCACTGAGGATCGTGGGACGCATGAGCGGCAACATGATTCGCAGTGTGGTCACCATCGGCGAGGCACCACTGGTGGCCGATGCCTCGGTGTAGGTGTTGCCAAGCGCCAGCATTGATGTCATCTGCATGCGGACCGCGAACGGCAGCATCAGCACGATGTAGACCAGGATGATCACTGTCCGGGTGCCGTACAGGATGAACGGCGGCTCGGTGTACACCATCAGGAAGCCCACACCGAAGATCACGGCCGGGATACCGAGCGGTAGGGCCGTCATCAGATCTGCGATCAGTCCGAGGATCTTGAACCTGCGCCCTCGCACAAGGAGATTCGCGATCAGATAACCGATCGGTATACAGACGGCCACGGCCCCGATCGATGTCACGACACTGGTGATGACCGATTCCACGATCGCGTTGGTCGCGAAGAGTTCTCTGTAGTTGGCCAGCGTGAACAGGTCCCAGCTCAGCGAACCCGACCAATACGGAGTGAGCGAGACGATGATCAAGCCGACCAGCGGCAGCACCAAAGCGAACAGCGAGAAGATCGCGATCGTGGCAGCCGCCCACCTTCCGCCGCCGGTCGGATTGACGAAAGACTTTCCACCGTGGGTCACGAACCGTGACTGGTTGCCCAGCAGACCCTTCTGGATCAGGACCACCGCCAGGCCGAAGATCACCAGGGGGGATCCGGCGGCCGCAGCGGCGGCGAAGTCCGAAGGTGATTGCGAGACCCGCAGATACATCTCGGTGGTCAACACCTTCACACCGCTGTTCTGGCCGAGCATCAATGGTCCGGTGAACTGTCCCAGCCCGAGCAGCAACGCAATACCGCCACCGTAGATGAGCGATGGGCGCAGCAGTGGGAGAACGACTTTGAAGAAGATCCCGGCGGTCGACGAGCCGCTGGTCTGCGCTGCCTCGAGATGTTCGGAACTGATGTTCTGCATCCCCGAACTGACGAACAGGTAGACGAACGAGGTGAGTCCGAAGCCGGTGAGGATGATGATCCACGGCACGCTGTACACATCGACAGGCCCTGATTCGAGATCGCTCCACCACGGGAGTTTCCGGAGCAGCACGTTGAGATAGCCGGGCCCGGGCGAGAGCAGAAATGCCCAGCCGACAATGTTGGCGACCGCGGGCATGACGATCGGCAGGATCGGGATGACCTTGAGCCAGGAGAGTTTCTGTGGAAGGCGACTGGCCGCATACGCCAGCAGCGTGCCGAGCACCATCGCGATCACCAGCGAACCGACGGCCAACGCTCCCGTGGTCCAGAGTGTCTTCGCGATGTCATAACGACCGTATTGGGTCTTGTACCCCGCGGCACCGTCTTCGAAGGCCAGGATCTGCAGCCGGACCATCGGAAGCACGACGAGGTACGCCAGCACCGCCAGGATCACGAAGTACCCGATCCGGGCGCGCCAGTGGGAAGGGATCGTGAATGATCGCGCGGGTGCCGCTGCGATGGCAGTTGTCATGACGACATGCTCCCGCTGCCCGCCGCGACCAGGCCGGGTTCGGCTGCCGAGGTACCGGCCGGATCACCATAGACGCGCAAACTGTCCGGTGAGAAGCTGATGACCATCGGCGCACCGGCCGTCGTCTGACGCAGCCGAGCTCCATGATCAGAAGCCCTGGCCCGCAACGAGAGTTGCTCGGTTCCGGTCTTGACCATCACATCGAAGTACCGGCCACCGTATTCGTGATCGACCAACTCGGCGTGCAGTGCGACATTGCCTGCCGGCACATCCGAGAGCGACTCGTGCAGGAAGACGTCGTCCGGACGGAACCTGGCGACCGCACTCTCACCCTGGTCGGCCCGGTCGCGCACCACAGCGCCGCTCAGATCGATGATGTCACCGGCGCTGGTGATCCAGCCATCGTGACCCCGTTTGAGTTCGAGCCGGTTACCCATTCCGATGAACGCGGCCACGTACTCTGAGGCCGGCTTCTCGAAGACGTGTTCCGGGGCGTCGTACTGTTCGATCTTGCCCGACTTCATGATCGCCAACCGGTCACCCAGGGCAAACGCCTCGGCCTGATCGTGGGTGACGAAAACCGCTGTGAAACCCAGCTTCCGGTGTAGTTGGTGAATCTGTGAGCGCACCTGGTCTCGCAGGCGGGCATCGAGGTTGCTGAGCGGTTCGTCGAACAGCACCAGGTCGGGCTGGGCCACCAGCCCACGGGCGACCGCGACGCGTTGCTGCTGGCCACCACTGAGTTGGGACGGGTACCGATCGAGCAGCGCCCCACAATCGACCATGTCGGCCGCGGCCTCGACCGCACCCTCCGAGATCGCCTGCTTCAGCTTGCGGACCTTGAGGGGGTACTTGATGTTCTCGCGGACCGTCATGTGCGGCCACAGCGCGTACGACTGGAACACCATGCCGATATTGCGCTTGTGCGCAGGAACATCGAGCTTCGCGCCGGAATCGAAGACCATCCTGTCCCCGAACGCGATCGACCCACCTTGCGGGGTCTCGAGTCCGGCCAGACAACGCAGCGTGGTGGTCTTGCCACACCCGCTGGGTCCGAGCAGGACCAGGAACTCGCCCTCCTCGATGTCGAGGTCGAGTTCATCGACGACCACATTTGTTCCGTAGGTCTTGTTCAGGCCCGAAACCTTGAATTGAGAGGTCATTTCGCGACTCCTTCTGTCGAGATCTTCGGTGTCCGGACGCCCGCTGCCTGACCACCGTCGATGATCAGGTCGGTTCCGGTGATGTAGGCGCTGTCGTCGGTGGCGAGGAAGCGGATCGACTTCGCCACCTCTTCGGACGATCCCCGCCGCTGCATCGGAATGCTGCGGACGTAGGCCACGGTGTCATCGGCGGCAAAGTCCGGAACCGAGGTGATCTCCGTTTCGATGCTGCCCGGGCAGACCGCGTTGACCCGGATACCCCGGTCGGCGAGTTCCAGTGCCGCAACCTTTGTCAGTGCGCGCACACCCATCTTCGCGGCCCCGTACGCACCCAGTTCCGCGGTAGCCAGGACGCCGCGCAGCGAGGCCAGGTTGACGATCGAACCACCGGCGGTCATCGCTTCGGCCGCGGCCTTGATGCCGAGGAAGGTACCGACCAGGTTGAGGTCGATCATCTTCCGGAACCCGTCCAGCGACGTCTGTTCGAGCGGCGCCTTGATCGCCGCACCGGCACTGTTGACCAGGACGTTGAGCACATGCTTATTCGCAGCCATGGCCGATGTGACCGCCGCCCAATCACTTTCATCGGTCACGTCGAGATGGAGATAGTGGGCGCTGGGCCCCAGCGCATCCGCCCGGGTCTGCCCCGCTGCGTCATCGACATCGGTGAGGTACACCGTTGCACCCTGCGCCGCAAACAGTTCGGCGCTCGCGCCGCCGATGCCGCCGGACGCGCCGGTCACCAATACGTTGATTCCGCGCAGCGAAGCTGCCGTGTCATCCATCTTCGTCGTACCTTTCGGGTTCGTGTCCGCAGGGCGTCAGCTCTGGAAGAGCTTCGACCACTCCTGGGAGTACTGATCAACCTTTTCCGGGGTGAGATCGTCGGTCTCGGGAGAAGCGATGTCCTGCGCCCGGGCAACAGCGCCCGGGATGTCGGGGAGAACCGCGGCATAACCGTCATTCAAGGCAGTCTGGCCTTCCACGGTCACCAAGAAGTCTGCGAGCACCTGGGCAGCGTTCGGATGCGGGGCACCCTTGAGAACCTGTGTGTACCAAGGTGTTCCCCAAGGCTTGGCCGGCAGGGCCCAGTCGACCGGCGCGCCGGCTTTCACCTCGGTCACCAGCGGCTGAACCGAAGGACTGACCACCACCTCACCCGAGGTCAGCGCTTGGGCGACACCGAGGGCACTGGGGTAGACGCGGGGATTCAGGGCAGCGATCTGCTTCCAGTAGTCCTCGCCGTAGTTGGTGGCGAAAAAGCGGTACATGTCGACATACGAGGCGATTCCGGTCGGGTTGACGATGCCGATCTTGCCCTTGTACGCGGGATCGATGATGTCGTCGGGAGTGCTCAACCCACCCGGGACAGCGGTGGTGTTCCACCCCATAGAGAAGACGGCGGCGCTGGTGAGGAAGAACCGATTGTTGATGACACTGCGCTCGGGCTCGAACGCCGGAGCTTCGAGAGCCGGTCCGACGAGCTCTGCGGAGTACGCGCCCGATTCGGCGGCCGTGTTGATCCACGACGCGTCGGTGAGCATATGGACATCGGCGGTGCCTTTGCCGGTCTTGCTCTCGGTCTCGACCCGGGGGTTGATCTCCGGGTCCGTGCCGCGCACGAACTCCATGGTGATCTCGGGATATTTCGCCTCGAAAGCCACCTTGAGCGCTTCGAGGTTCGCGGGCTTCTGGCTGGAGTACAGCATCACGCTGCCCTCGTCGTTCGCCGCCGCCACGACGTCGTCCCAGCTTCCGTCGACGGCTTCGTTCGATGAACCCGACGAGCCACCGCACGCGACGGTGCCGAGCAACGCAAAGGCTGTGGCCGCGGCCCCGATTGCCTTGGAAAGGGTGTTCATGTTCCTGGTCCCTTCGGGCTCGACGACGAGCCCTGAACGTGCGTGGGGAGTTCGGGATTCGCGTAAATCTGCCCTGAACTGATTTCAGTTTGAAAGCTACTGTTCGCCGGCTGTGGTGTCAATCACTTTCGAACAATTGAACTGAATTTGTTTCCAGGCCTTGAACCCGGCCAACCGATCCGCCGATCAGGACGCCGTGGCGGCCGCGGTCAGCCCGAAGACCAGGGCCGATGCGATGCCGCCTGCATACGCCTCGTGCCACAGACCACCGGCATCCGACCCGGCCGCGAGCAGGCCTGGAATCGGAACGCCCGCGGTGTCGAGGACTCGCGCCTGGTCGTCGATCAAGATCCCGTGGAAAGGAAAAGTGACGGCCGGGACCGTCTCGATGACGTAGTACGGGCCCTCCGCGAGCGGTTCGCGATCCCGCTGCCGTCCGGGCGTCAGGTCCTGACCGCTCCCGGCGGCGCGATTGAACTCGGCGATCGCCGCACCGATGGCGACACCGTCGTAGCCCCACTCCTCGGGCAGGTACTCGAGCTCTTCGAGGTCTTCGGCCATACCCACCCGGCCGCCGCGCTTGCCGGCCAACTCGAATTTGTCGAGCGCAACGGCTCCCTCGACATAGGACGCCAGCATCCAGTCGCGGTGCACTCGCGCATCGGCGATCAGCAGCCCACGACTCTCCGGCTGGTCCAGAAGAGCCATCGTCGTCAGATGATCGCCGAGGGTCTCATCCACGAAGCGCTTGCCGTCGAGGTTGAACAACAACGCATGTTCGCTGTAGTAGAGCGACATGTCGACGAAATCGGCCGGGTCCGCGAGTTGCACACCACTCGGGATCAGGTGGCCGTAAAAGCCGACGTTGTCCGGCCCTGCACCTGCACCGACCGCCATCGCCAGTCGATATCCGGCACCACAACTGTTCGGGTTCGAACGCAGCTGCATCTTCCCGGCATCGGGATGGACGTGCTGGGCGAGTAGCTCTTTGTCGCCCTGGAAACCACCGGTGGCCAGCAGTGTGTACGCAGCCGAGATCTCTCGCGACTCACCGGGACCGGTTCGCACGCGGGCACCGGTCACGACTCCATCGACGCTGACAAGACTGTCGGTCTCTGTACGGAGCAAGATCTCACCACCGGCATCGAGGACGATCCGACGGCAGGTGTCGATGTAGTGATTGGTGTCGAACCTGTGGCCCTGTCCCCCGAAACTGAGGATGCGCTGGGCGTCGTCGACATCGATTCCGACCGAGCGGATCCAGTCCACACCGCCCGGAAAGCGGTCGACCAGTGCTCGCTTGAGCGCCTCGTCCCCATGCGGATTCTCGGCGTCCATCACCTCATGGGTGGGGGCGGTCCAGGCATAGCCGGCGAACCGTGCCGAGCCGCCGACGTCGCCGCCGACCTCCAGCAGACAGACCTTCTTGCCGTTCGACGCGGCTTTGGCGCCTGCGGTCAGTCCGGCCATGCCGGCACCGACAACCAGGAGGTCAAAGGCTTCGTTGGACATAGATTCCTCACTTTCGCCGGACTCCGATGCCGGCCATTCATGCACCCCGGCAGCCACCACTTGGCCCCGTAGAAACTCACCGGCGATAAACAGAACTGATTTCGGTTCAATTAGATTTTCACGAACCGTAAGCGGTGTCAATCACCAGTCCATCAGAGGCGAGGTCTATTGCATACAAGGCTTGCGCTGTGGGGCGCATCACTTTATGGTGAACCGAATTAACTTCAGCTTTCAGAAAGAGGACGCCCCGAAATGAATCGCAAATTCATCCGCGCCACGGTCGCGGTCGCCGCGGCTGCCCTGACGCTGACCGCATGCGGCAGCAGTTCATCGGGTACCTCCGGACCCGTCTCCGGTTCCTGGGACGAGGTCGTCGCGGCAGCCAACGAAGAAGGCAAGGTCACGATCTACTCGACGCAGGCCGCCCCTCGGCTCGCAGCGCTCGAGACCGCATTCGAGGCCGAATACCCGGACATCGACCTGGAGATCGTTCGCGGTGTCGACGCCGACCTGCTGTCGAAGATCGACGCCGAGAGCCGCTCCGGCAAGGGCATCGGAGACCTCGCGGTCATCACCGACGTGTCATGGATGAACGCGAACGAAGAGGGCGACGCCGCGGTCCCCCTGGTGGGGCCGAGTTTCGACAACCCCGACTACAACCGCGACACCAGCATCATCGCCGACCGCTACTTCCTCGAAGGCGCGGTGCTCCTCGGATTCGGCTGGAACACCGGTCTGCTGCCCGGTGGCGTCTCAACACCGCAGGACCTGCTGGATCCGGCCCTCAAGGGAAAGATCGGCATCGTCAACCCGGCGACGTCGCCCACCTACCTGGACTACTACTCCCACACCGAGAAGTACTACGGCGGGCGTGAGATCTTGGAGCAACTGGCAGAACAGAATCCGCGGATGTACCCCAGCAACCAGCCACTCGCGCAGGCGATCGCCTCCGGTGAGATCAGCGCCGGCCTGATGGCCGACCCGATGCTGCCCAACAAGGAGGCCGGCGCACCGGTCGAATGGGCTGCGGGCGAGCACATCTGGGGCGCCAAGTGGTACGGGCTCGCGCTGGGCACCGCACCGCACCCGAATGCCGCGCAGGTCCTGGCCGACTTCATGGTCACCGCGGCAGGCCAGGCAGCCACATCCGTCGGATACAGCTCGGTGCTGCCGGACATCGAGGGATCACTCGCTCTGGCACAGGAGATCCCCGACCAGAACACCGACGTGACCTCCGGTGAAGGTGCCGACAAGTACCGCGACGAGCTCGAGCAAGTCTTCAACTGACATACCTCCGGCCCGCGTGCCGCCATCGATTGGCCGCACGCGGGCTTTGTCGTCCCGCGACCTCCCGTCGTCGGACGTATGACCCCAACCGAAAGGCAGAAGATGACCGACAATCAGTTCGCCGGCAAAATCGCTGTGGTGACCGGCGCCGGATCCGGCATCGGTGCGGCAACCGCCAAGGCGCTCGCCGACCGCGGGGCCCGGGCCGTCTACCTCTGTGATGTGAACGCCGTCGCCGCGGAGGCGGTCGCAGCCGAGATCGAGGTCGGGCAGGCCATCGGACTCGACGTCAGTGATTCGGCCGCAGTGGCAACCGCTTTCGCGACCATCGTCGCCGACCAGGGCCGCGTCGACGTCGTTGTCCATGCCGCAGGTGTCGATGACCCCAAGAGCAAACAGCGCATGTACGACGCCGCCGAGAAGGGCGAGCCGATCGACATCCTCGCGCATCTCGACGACGACGATTGGCGCCGGGTCATGTCGATCAATCTCGACGGCACGTTCTTCGTTCTGCGCGAGGCTGTCCGGGCCATGAAGCCTGCCGGAAGCGGCGCGATCGTGACGATCGGATCATCCTCGGGGTTCGACACCCTCATCGGCTACCCGCACTACAGTGCGTCCAAGGCAGGTGTACACGCGCTGAGTCAGTCCGTGGCCAAAGAGGTTGCCCCCTTTGGTATCCGCGTCAACACAGTCGCACCTGGCCCGGTGGACACCGGTATGGCGGCCCGTACCCCTGCGCACCTACGTGAGGCGATGGCCGGCAGCGGTGCCCGCGGCTACGCCTCCCCCCAGGAATTGGCCGACAACATCCTGTATCTGGCATCCGATGCCGCCGTCAACCTGGTGGGCGTCGTCCTACTGAGCAACGGTGGTCGGTTCACGGCCTGAGAAATGCTGTGCGATAACGGTGTTCATGCCCCTCACGGGGTCTTCGGTTCGATCAGTACCCGCGTCCGCGGCTCTGTCACCAGGTACTCCGTGAGGAGCGTGCGCAGCCGGTACTCCGGTACCGTGAGCCGCTCGGTCTCCTGCGACCGATACTCAGACCAGTCCTTGAACATGCAGTACTCAACAAAGGTGCCGGAGGCATCCGCCGGGGTGGCCAGGGTCCATCGTCTGGCGCCGAGTCGCAGGCGCGAGCGCCGCAACTCCTCCATCGCCGCGACGAATCCGCTCGCGCATTCCGGGGCCACCCGGTAGGTGGTCTCGATGATCACCCACTTGCCCTCATGCCCGGGCGGTGGAGCGACCGGCGCCGGAGCCTGGGCGAGATCAGGTGTGATCTGGTGGCTGGGCATGATCCCGCGCCGCACCACCTCAATCGCGGATACGGCCATCATCAACGCCGACAACAGGATTGCCCAGCGCAGACCGACGACGTCGGCGAGTACACCCCACAACACCGAACCCACGGCCTGACTGCCCTGAAACATCAGCATGATGAACGCGATCACTCGCGCCTTGATCCACGGCGGAACGGCCGCGTGAGTGGCGATCATCCATGTGCTCTGCACGCCCACCCACGCCGCCCCGACCACCACCAACAGGACGAACATGACGCTGAACCAGGGCACCACCGCCATTCCGGCGAGCACAACCGCGTAGGCGCCCGAGCCCAGAGCCACAAAGTGATTCCAGCTCAATCGCGCCCGTACGGGCATCAGCGCGACGGTACCGAGCACGGCCCCGACCCCGATCGCTCCGGAAAGCACCCCGAACTCGAATGTGCTCACCTGGAGGCGCTCGTGCGCCACGATCGGAAGCAGTCCCCACAGACAACTGGCCGGTATGCCGAACATGGTCAGCCGCAACAACAACCGTCGCGTCCATCGGGAGTTCCGGATGAACCGCAGGCTGCCGCCGACGGCTGCGGTCACGGGTTGATGCGTGGCGGCCCGTCCGATGTCACCGGGAACGTTCCATGCCGAGATCCCCACGCACAGCGCGAAGAGGACGGCGATGAGCAGGAAAGCCCACGTCGCGCCGAAACCGGCGAGCACCGCGCCGCCGACAACCGGCCCGACCGCCCGGGCGCCGTTGAACACAGCGCCGTCGATGGCCGGGACCACCATCAACATGTCTCGACTGACGATGTGCGGCAATAATGCCTGCCACACAATGGCAACCGAGGCCAACCCCGCGCCGGCGATGAACACCGCGCTCATCAGAACCGGGGTGCCGGCCATGCCGAGTTGCTGCAGAACAGACAGCAGGATCGACGCCGCCAGCAGAACCAGTGAGGTCCCGACGAGAAGTGCCCGATGGCTGACGAATTCGGTGATCGCACCGAGCGGCAGGGCCAGCAAGAAGAACGGCAGGCTGGCCGCGAACTGCACCAGGGACACCGTTGCCGCCGATTCCCCGGCTTCGGCGAGCGTCCACTGCACGGCCAGCACCAGAATCCACACGCCAACACTTGCGCTCAGCGAGAAGCCGAGCATATTGCGCAACCGCCGCACCCGCAGTGGCGCAACCAGGCTCATCGTCTGAGCGTTGCTCATCATGTTCCAACTCCGTCGATCGGTCTGTAGTTGAACTTAGTTCAGTTGATACCGAGTCTGTGCTACTTTCAGCCAAATACCCAAACTGAACTCACCTTTGTTTAGCTGGTAGTGCATCCCACTCATCGGAGGTTCGTCATCGCCACCGCCAACCGTGTCGTGCACCTCGCCTCGGCACCCACCGGAGCCCTCACGCCAGAGCACTTCACGATCGTGGAAGCAGACGTTCCAGCGCTGACGCCGGGACAGGTACTCGTGCAGAACAGCTGGCTGTCAATCGATCCGTCGATCCGAATCCGCCTGGGCAGCAACGCTCCGGCCGGGTACCTACCTGCGCTACGAGCAGGCGATCCTCTCGCGGGCCTGGCACTGGGAGTGGTGGTCGAGTCCCGCAGCCCCGACTTCGCTGTCGGTGACCTGGTCTCCCATATGCACGGCTACCGGGACTATGCGATCGCCGATGCCGGCGCCGAGGGCGCGCTCGGCGGTGCGGGCGCATTGACCAGGATCGAAACCGGAGGCCTTGAGCCACAATGGTTCCTCGGGCCGCTGGGCAGTTCCGGCCTGACCGCGTACGTCGGGCTGTTCGAGATACTCGACCTCACACCGGACGACACGCTGTGGGTCTCGGCGGCTGCCGGAGCCGTCGGGAACATCGCGGTGCAACTGGCCAGGCTCCGCGGGACCAGAGTCGTCGCGTCCGCAGGCGGCGCCGACAAGGTCCGCCACCTCACCACCGACCTCGGTGCCGATCGTGCATTCGACTACCGCAGCGGTGATCTCCGCACACTGTTGTCCGAGGCCGCACCCGACGGGATCGACGCATACTTCGACAACGTCGGAGGTGACCATCTCGCTGCGGCGCTCGATGTCCTGCGCGAGAACGGTCGCGTCGCCATCTGCGGCGCCGTGTCGACATATGACCGCAGCAGCCCGCTGCCCGGTCCATCAAACCTGTTCCAGATCACCGCAAAGAGTCTGCGTCTGCAAGGCTTTCGCGCCGGCTCGTTCAACCACCTCTCGGCGGAGATCCACACCGAGATCGGGCAACACCTCGCCGACGGCACCATGTATCACCAGGAATCGGTGTACCACGGCCTGGATCAGGCACCTGCCGCGCTGGTGGCAATGTTGAACGGTCATACCAGGGGAAAGACGTTGTGCCGCCTCGACTGAGGTCGGGCAGCAGCGAAGCCGCCGCCGGGGGCCGGTTCACGAGAACCTGACCGCGACGACGGCAATTCGCTGATCTCAACCCACAAACATCTTCTCCCACTGCTCCTGATACCTGGCGATGCTCTCCGGCGTCAACGCGGACGTGTCGGGGAACGGAATATCCTGCGCTCGCCCAACGGATCCCGGAATATCGGAAAGCACACTGCCATAACCCTTCGACAGTGCTTCCTGCCCTTTGCTGGTGACCAAGAAGTTCGCCAGCACCTGCGCAGCATTCGGGTGTGGCGCCGATGCCAGAACGTGGGAGTACCACGGTGTCCCCCACGCCTGGTCCGGAAGCACCCAGTCGACCGGCGCCCCGGCCTCCATCTCACGGACCAACGGTTGCACCATCGGCGTGGCGATGATCTCGCCCGAACTCAACGCCTGCGCGATACCGAGAGAGCTGGGGTAGACACGCGGATCAAGGGCCGCCAACTGTTCGTTGAAGCTGCCGTCACCCCAACGCTTCTCGAAGAACTGATATTCATCCACAACGGCAGCGAAGCCAGACGGATTGACCACGCCGACCCGATCGCGCAGAGCCGGATCGAGCAGGTCAGCCGGGGACTGCAAACCTTGCGGAAGTTCATTGACATTCCAACCCAACGCCATGACCGCCGCGCTGGTCAGGAAGAACTTGTTGTTCAGAACGCTGCCCTCGCGGTCGTAGTCCGGATCGTCGAACGCCGGTCCGACGATGTCCACCGAGTACGCACCGGAATCGGCAGCCGTGGTCGCCCACGCCGGGTCGGACAGCATGTGTACGTCAGCAGTGCCCTTCCCTGTTCTCACCTCCGCCTCTACGCGGGGATTCGTCTCGACGTCCGTGCCGCGGGTGAATTCGAGCTTGATCGCTGGATACTCCTGCGCGAAAGCTACTTTCAGCGCCTCCAGATTCTCCGGGTGTTGGGTGGAATACAGGTGGACGACACCTTCCTCCTCAGCGGCGGTGACCACATCCTCCCAACTACCCTCAACTGGCCCGGACGCGGATTTCTCATTTCCGCATGCGGCGGAAAGCAAGAGGACGCCGGCGATGCCGACCGCAAGCGTTGCCCTGGCAGACAATTTCAAAGAGACCTCCAGAATCGCGCGACAGCAACAATTGTCTGCCGCGTGGGGGGAACAGCGGGAACCGAAACTCGAACTGATATCAGTTCAATGAACTTAGCCCGCGTCGAATGGTGATGTCAATCACTCGGCGCCTCTGGGCTCCTGGTCTCAGCGGCGAAGCGGCCGCCCGGAGGCCGTCAGCGCGGGTGGTACAACGTGACCTCGCTGGCCTTGATCACCAGGTAGACCTCGTCGTCTGCAACCAGGTCGAGGTCGGCAACAGCCGACCACGTGATCGCCCCAGCGACCGCCTGGGTGCCAACACCGGTATCCACCCGGGCCAGATCGCCTTGCGGAACAATCCGTGTGACAACGGCTTTCACGACGTTGCGAGGACTTCCACTCGGCGGCGTCCGGTAGATCGCGACCGCGGTCGGCGAAAATGCGGCCATGACCGGGTCGCCGACGGTCAGCGGGGTGTCGGCCATTCCGGTGATGCCGAAGGTCCCGGCATCGAGAGCATTCCCGTCCCAGCGCCCCGCGACGAGGTTTAGTCCGGCCAACTGCGCCGCGAACTGATTCGCCGGACTGGTGAGCAGTTCACGGATCGGACCACGGTCCACGACCTTGCCATCACCCAGGATGATCGCCGAGTCCGCCAGCGTGACCGCATCGGCGATGTCATGGGTCACCAGCATTGTCGTGCGAGCACGATCGGCGAGGATACCTCGCAACAGCACCCGGATACGCTGCGCCACATCGACATCGAGTGCGCTGAACGGTTCGTCGAGTAGCAGGAGCGCCGGATCGGCCGCCAATGCCCGGGCCAGCGACACCCGCTGCGCCTGTCCACCCGACAACTGTGACGGTTTGCGATCTGCCAGGTCGATCGCGTCCACTGCTTCGAGCCACCGCTGCGTTCGCGCGCGCACCTCGGATCGGGGCAGCCGTGCCGCCGCCGGAGCGAACGCGACATTCTGCCGGACGGTCAGATGAGGGAAGAGCATGCCCTGCTGCGAGAGCATCGCGACACCACGCTTATGCGGCGGGACAAACACTTTCGGGCCGACGAGTTCATGCCGGCCGACGTCTATCGTCCCTGATGCGGGTTTGAGCAGACCCGCCAACAGGTTCATCAACGTACTCTTGCCTGCGCCGTTCGGACCGAGGACGGCCACCGTGGCACCGGCCGGGACTGTCAGCTGCAGATCCAGAAACGGGACGTCACTGCGTAATTCGGCAACAAGATCCCCACTCATATCGGCCCGCTCATATCGCAACCGCCCGATGAGAATCGCGCAGGTGCACGGCGATGACCACCAGCAGCGCCACCAGTACCAGCACCATCGAGAGCGGCAAGGCCTGTTCCGGTTCACTGATCGATTCCACGTAGATCGCCAGCGGCGCGGTCTGGGTGACCCCCTGCAGATTGCCCGCAAAAGTGATCGTGGCACCGAATTCACCGAGCGCCCGCGCAAAAGCCAGAACCATCCCCGAGAGCAACGCCGGAAACACCAGCGGCATGGTCACTTTCCACAGGGTGTGCGTCGGCGATGCCCCCAATGTGGCCGCCACCCGTTCATACCGGCTGCCGACGCTGCGCAACGCACCTTCGAGACTGATCACCAGAAAGGGCAGCGCCACGAAGGTCTGAGCGAGCACAACCGCGGTGGTCGAGAATGCGATATCGATACCGATCGCCACCAGATGTTCACCGACGAGACCGAATTTGCCGAAGGCATAGATCAATCCGATACCACCGACCACCGGCGGAAGCACCAGCGGCAACAGCACCACCGAGCGCAGCAGTCGAATGACCACACCGGTGCTCCGGGCGAAAACGATCGCCATCGGCACACCCAGCACGATGCACAACACGGTGCTGATCATCGCGGTCCGAAGGCTCAGCAACAGCGCGTCCCGTGAGACATCAGAGGTGATGTTCTCCCAGAAGTCACTCCACGGCGTGTTGGTGGCAAGTGCGATCGGCGGCAGCATCACCAGGGCCACGCCGATCACGGCCGGAATGTACAGCCAGGCCGGAACAGCTTTCAGTCCACTGGTTTTCACTGCGCAGGACCGAAGCCCATCGCCCCGAGGAGCGCGGCCCCCTGCGTACCGAGCACCATGTCGACGAACTTCTGCGCCGCTTGTTTCCTCTTGCTCGCAGCGACGACACCGATCGGGTACGCGTTGACCACCGAGGCAAAGGCGGGATCGGCTACGGCGGTCACCGTATCGCCGGCACCGGTGGCATCGGTGACGTACACCAGTCCCGCGTCGGCCTGCCTGGTCTGCACTTTGGTGAGCACACCGGTCACCGCTGTTTCCTCACTGACCGGTGTGATGTCGATTCCGGTGTTCTCCTCGACCTTCGCGGTGGCACTGCCACACGGCACGGCGACCGCGCAGATCACTGTGCTGACATCATCTTTCGTGAGATCATCCAGACCCTGAATGTTCTTCGGATTGCCTGGTTGGGTGACGATGGTCAGGGTATTGGTGGCGAATGTCTGCGGATCACTCACCGCCTCACCGAGTTTCGCCATGTTCTTCTCATCGGCGGTCGCGATCACATCCGCATCGGCACCCTGCTGGATCTGGGTGACAAGTACCTGAGATCCGTCGAAGCTGAACTTCACCTCGATATTCGGGTTGTCTTCGGAGAACTGCGTTGCGAGGTCGGTGAAGCTCTTCTTCAGCGACGCCGCGGCAAAGACGGTGAGAGTGACCTTGTCCGCGCCATCGCTGCCGGTGCCACTCGCCGAGTTGTCATCATCGCTCGACGAACATCCCGCCACCGGGAGCGCCGCCGACAGGAACAGTGCGAACACTGCAAAGATTCTCGACCTCATTCGGCGGACCTCGTTTCCACGATGACGTTCGTGGCCTTGACCACCGCTGTTGCCACCGAGCCGGGTTTGAGATCGAGTTCACGCACGGCATCGGTACTCATCAAGGACGTGACCTCGAACGGACCGCATTGCATCGTCACCTGACTCATCACCGGATCCGACTTCACCTCGGTGACCAGACCGACGAAGCGGTTGCGAGCCGACCGCGCGACGGGCGCATCGGATGAGGACAGCACCGGCGCCCGCTCGCTGGCCAGTTTCGCCAGCTCGGCACCGTCGACCACTTGCCGACCCGAGGCGTCGGTGTGGGCCGACAATTCATCGGTGGCGATCATCCGCCGGACAGTGTCGTCACTGATCCCCAGGAGTTCGGCGGCTTGACGGATTCGCAGGTCGGTCACCCACTGAGATTCGTCCGCGGCTGCGGTTCTGTCAAGCCTCGGCAGCCGCATCTGCGGAGTCCCCTCGTCGCGATGAGTTTTCGCGCGCACCCTGGTCTATGCCTGTGAAGCTTTCGAATCCCCCGCCAAGAGGAGACCAACACCATGCCTGCCATCGACTCCCGACCCGACGGCGTGCCCGTCTGGTTCGACCTGTCCAGCTCAGAGCCCGTCGCCGCCGCGAAGTTCTACGGAGAACTCTTCGGCTGGGACTGCACCGAACCCGACGAACAGTTCGGCGGGTACGCCACAGCTACCTACAAAGACAAGCGGATCGCCGGCATCGGCCCGAAAATGGCGCCCGACACACCGGACTTCTGGGGGATGTACTTCCAGACATCCGACATCAATGCCTCCGCCAAAAAGGTCACCGAGGCCGGCGGCAGTCTCCTCTTCGAGCCGATGGAGATCGGAGAACTGGGGCTGATGACGTTTGTGACCGATAGTGGGAGCAATCCCGAGACCTCACCTGGCCTCAATCCCCACGGCGCGGTCTTCGGCTTCTGGGAACCCAAAGAACACAAGGGATTCGAACTCGAGAACGAGGTCGGCGCGCCCTGCTACTTCGAGCTGCAGACCACTGATTACGCCGCCGCGGTGAAGTTCTACAGCACAGTTCTCGAGCGCCCCTTCGTGACCGTCAGCGATACCGACGAGTTCCGCTACGGTCAGCTGGCATTGCCGGGGGCCGGACCCGGCGAGGGATACGCCGGGATCATGGACGCATCGAAGTACCTGCCGCCGGAGGTGCCGTCGCACTGGTCCATCTACATCGGTGTCGAGAGCGCGGACGCAACCGCGGCAAGGGCCACCGAACTCGGCGGCACAGTGATCACCGAACCCGAGGACACCCCCTACGGACGTCTTGCCACCATCGGTGATCCCTGGGGAGCAATGATCAAACTGCATCAAGTCCTCGAATCCTGATCGCACCCGCCGGATTTTCGTCATCCACCACGACATGACCGGTAAGGGATCACGCTTTGCCCTTGACTTCATGTCCACTTGAAGTCGGAGGATCGGCATCAACACCTTGCCAACCAACAACAGGGGGAATCCCAGTGGCAGTACTCGGCAGTAAAACCACGGCGCTCGGCAATAAAACCACTGGCCTTATGTCAGACCACGTCGCTACCGTTGCGGACATGACCTCCACCGCCATAGCAACCGACTACGCCATCGAGGCCATCGATCTGGTCAAAGAGTTCGATGGTGTCCGGGCTGTCGACGAGGTGAGTTTCAACGTTCCCCCCGGCTCGGTCATGGGTCTACTCGGCCCGAACGGTGCCGGAAAGACCACCATCGTGCGAATGATGACCACTCTGAGCACGCCGACGTCGGGCACCGCCAGAATCGCGGGCTACGACGTGATCGAGAACCCCGACCTGGTGCGTAGCCGGATGGGGCTCACCGGCCAGGCCGCCACCGTCGACGAATTGCTGACCGGCCGCGAGAACCTGTGGATGATCGGCAGCCTCTACGGGCTGCCCCGCAAACAGGTCCGGCGGTCGGGCGACGAATTGCTCGAACAGTTCTCCCTGAGTGACGCCGCGGATCGGGTGGTCAAGACCTACTCCGGCGGTATGCGCCGACGACTCGACCTCGCGGTCAGCCTGTTGGCGTCACCGCCGGTCCTGTTCCTCGACGAACCGACCACCGGTCTTGATCCGAGGAGCCGCCAAGAACTCTGGGACGTTCTGCTCTCACTGGTGAAGCAGGGCACCACTTTGCTTCTCACCACGCAATACCTCGAAGAGGCCGACCAACTCGCCGACGACATCGTTGTCATCGACAAGGGCAAGATCATCGCGGCCGGCACTCCGTTGCAACTCAAAGAGCAGGCGGGCAAGGCCAGTCTGGTGCTCACCGTGTCGAGATCCGGCGACCTGCCCGAAGCGACACGCCTCCTCCGTGAGAACAGCGGGGAGGTATTCGTGGATGAGTCGGCCAGGCAACTGACAGCCGCCGCCAACGGGATCGCCGACCTGACCAAGATCGCCGGGATCTTCGAACGCAGCGAAATCGAGGTCGACGACATCGGACTGACCCGCCCCAGCCTCGACGACGTCTTCCTCTCACTCACCGGGCATCGCGCAGAAGATGCCGACACCGAGGAGACCAACTGATGACCACCACCGCTGCAGGCACAACCGGCAAGCAGGCCACCCGCGATTTCACAGTAGGACGCCCCGACCTACTGCGGGAATCGCTGGTCATGGTGCGACGCAACCTGATTCACACCAAACGCCAACCCGAGATGCTGTCGGATGTGACGGTGCAGCCGATCATGTTCGTGTTGCTGTTCGCATACGTCTTCGGGGCATCGATCAATCCCGGTTCGGGCTTCGACTACAAGGAGTGGTTGCTGCCCGGGATCATGGGCCAAACGATCGCATTCTCCGCATTCATCGTGGCACTCGGTCTCACGAACGATTTGGAGAAGGGCATCATCGACCGGTTCCGGTCGCTACCGATGTCGCGATCATCGGTGCTCGTCGGCCGATCGGTGGCGGCGCTGATCCACTCATCGATCGGCATCGTGGTCATGGCCATCACCGGCCTGTTGATCGGGTGGAGCATCAACGAGGGATTCCTCAAGGCAGTCTTGGCATTTGCGCTGGTACTACTGTTCGGCTTCTCGATGATCTGGTTCGGGATCCTCATCGGATCGATCATGCGATCACCCGAAGCGGTCAACGGTGTCATGTTCACATTGCTGTTCCCGATCACGTTCCTGTCCAACGCATTCGTGCCGACTGCCCCGATGCCGTCATGGTTGCGGACCATCGCCGAGTGGAATCCCATCTCGGCACTGGTGCAGGCCATGCGTGAACTATGGGGCAACGGCCCGACTGCTCCGGCCGGGGCACCCTGGCCACTGCAGAATCCTGAACTCGCAACGGTCCTGTGGTCAGTGGCTTTGACCCTGATCTTCGCCCCATTCGCCTTGTTCGCGTACCACAAGCGCACCACCGACTGACCAACCAAATCGTCGGGTCAAAGCCGTCGAGCGTGTCCTGATCACCGTTGACCGTGCCAATAATGCGGTTACGCAGGTGATTTCGGCCCGGTCGGCGGTTTTCGGGCTGTTCGGCGAAAGGTTTACGCGGTACGTGCGAGGGCTTCGATGGGATCGCTGTAGATCGCATCGAGTGAGACCGCGCCTGCTGCCTGCTGCTGAACTGTTGCGCCGGAACGTGACACGCGAACGTCGCGCCGCGGAGCGACAGACGTTTCACGAACGGCCTGGGCGACCATCGGAAGCGTCGAGGGAGCATCGGTGAATGCCTGGCCGCCGAGGACAACGTGGTCGGGATTGAAGATGTCCCCGATCAGACCGACCGCACGGCCCAAGACCGCTGCGCGCTCGGCCAGGATCGCGCGAGCGAGTTCGTGTCCCTCGGCCGCCAACTGGTGCACCTCGTCGACGTTGGCGATCGCAAGGCCCGCAGCGATCGCGGCATCGACGATGCCGGTGTCGCTGACCGTCGACTCGAGTTGTCCGGTCCCCGTGGGGTCGAGCAGTGCGGTCTTCCCGACCGGGAAGTGACCGATCTCCGGCGGTCCGCCTGCCGGTGTGTAGACGCTGCCGCCGACGGTGAACGCGATACCCACCGATTCACGGGCGTAGAAGTAGACAAAGCTGCCGCCCTCTTCAGCCGGGTCCACCAGCAGTTCGGCCTGGGGGTTGAGCAGCAGTTCCGCGGCGGCCATGGCTTCCACGTGCGAGGCCACCGAGATCGGCAGACCGATGACCGACGCGAGTACCTCGCCGACCGGGGCAGATTCCCAGACGAGTCGCGGGTGGGTGTTACGGCCGGCCTTGTCGACCCGGCCGGCAAGCGCAACGCCGGTCCACAGCATCTTCTTGTTCGGCCAGCGAGACAAGAAACGCTTGGTGCTCAGACCAATCGACGTCAGAGCCTGTTCCGGTGTGTCCGCAACCGGCGTCGGGATCTGAATGGCACCGACAACACGATGGAAGAGGTCGTGGGTGGTGATCGAGGTGACCTTGAGGCCGATGTGGATGCCAACGGTCAAGAAATCAGCGGTGTTCAGCTCGAAGGGCAACCGTGGGCGCCCGATGGCACCTGCCGGTGCCAGGTCGGCCCGCTCCCGCAACAGACCGGACTTCAACAACGCGCTGACCTGCCGGTTCACGGTCGAGATACTCAGTCCTGAGGCACTTGATGCCGCGTCCCGGAACACCGGTCCGTGAAGACGCGCAGCCCGCAGCACAACCGCTGCAGGCTTGGTCGACAGATGCAGCTGCGGGTTCGCGATGTGAATCTTGGGTGCCTTCTTCGGGCCGGGAACACCCAGCGGACGGGCAGGACGCCCTGGCGCGGTGACGCGGGAACCGACCAGAGGTCGCGAACCGCTTCGCTCGGACGGACGTGTGACGGTGGAGCGAGTGGGGGTGGAGCCAGAAGTGATGCGGTGATCAAGTGTTGCAGTCATCGGATGTCCTCGTCGAATGATCGCACCTGGAGAACCGATGGGTTCTCCAGCGCGGGAAGTTGTCAGATTCGGAAAATGCCGCGAGCGCGGCGAGATCAGATCAGGACATTCGACAACAGAGGACGCGAGCAAACGGCAGACGACATCCCAGTGCGGTGGTCATATAAGTGACCTCCGGGATGTGGTGACCTGCGCTCGACATAGGCGCAAACATAGCAGTGACACAACCGGGCTGCAAACGATCCACCGATGGGCACCAGGTAACGCGAACTGATTGCGGCGACCTGTCGAACCCCGGCTGCAGCGCAGCTCACCGGCGACAATAGCCCCGGCGCCGACCTCCACGTCGACTTGAAATCACGACGAACGAAATTGTGGAAACGAATCCCGAATACAGCCCACACTGAGTTGCGTTCCTCGTTTCCAAGAGACGTTCCCCGTTTCCAAGAGAAAGGCACCTATCGTGTCCCTGCATTTCCATTGGTTCCTGCCGACATATGGCGACTCCCGGAATCTGATGGCAGGTGGTCACGGTTCGGACATGTCAGGCGATCGCCCGGCAACCCTGCGTTATCTGAACCAAATTGCCGGCGCTGCCGAGGTCAACGGTTTCGAAGCCGTCCTCACCCCGACCGGCCTGTGGTGTGAGGATGCCTGGCTGTCGACGGCGATGCTCTTGGAGACCACCGACACCCTCAAGTTCCTGGTCGCTATGCGTCCAGGGCTGACCAGCCCGACCCTCGCGGCGCAGATGGCTGCCACCTACCAGTGGCAATCCAAGGGACGGTTGCTCCTCAACGTCGTGACCGGCGGTGAAGCGTCGGAGCAGCGCGCCTTCGGCGACTTCCTCTCCAAAGACGCCCGCTACGAGCGTTGCGGCGAGTTCCTCGACATCGTCCGACGTCTGTGGACCGAGGACGCACCCGTCGACTTCACCGGCAAGCACCTCCGAGTACAGGGCGCACAGCTCGCCCGGCGCCCCGATCCGCTGCCCCCTGTCTTCTTCGGCGGGTCTTCGCCTGCTGCGGGTGCTGTGGCCTCGAAGTTCGCCGATACCTACCTGACCTGGGGCGAAAAGCCCGACGCCGTCGCCGCCAAGCTCAACTGGATCCGCGGACTCGCCGCCGCCGAAGGCCGCGAACCGACGTACGGGATCCGGCTGCACGTCATCTCCCGCGACACCTCCGAACAGGCATGGGCCGAGGCAGATCGACTCCTCGGAGCCCTCGATCCGGCGGTGGTGGCCGGCGCGCAGAAGAACCTCGCGCAGTCCGAGTCCGAAGGACAGAAGCGGATGCTCGAACTCCACAGCGGTGGAGCCGCTTTCAACTCGACCACCGACGCCCGCTCATTGGAGATCTATCCCAACCTCTGGACCGGGGTGGGCCTGGTCCGCGGTGGCGCCGGAACCGCACTTGTCGGGTCGCACGATGAGGTTGCCGACCGGATCGAAGAATATGCCGCACTCGGCCTCGACCACTTCATCCTCTCCGGATATCCGCACGTCGAAGAGGCCTACCACTTCGGTGAAGGCGTACGTCCGCGTCTGATCCGGCGCGGATTGCTCGATGGCGACGATCACGCACGCGAACCAGTGCGTGGCGCGTTCCTGAGCTCGTACGAGCCGGCCAGCGCCTCGTAAACCCTGCTTCCGCCACAACATCCGGAGAAGAGCCCATGACCACCGAGAAAATTTCCGACCAGATCAAGTTCGCGTACTGGGTGCCCAACGTCAGTGGCGGCCTGGTCACCAGCGACATCGAACAGCGCACCGGCTGGGACTTCGAATACAACAAGAAGCTCGCCCGGACCGCCGAGAACAACGGCTTCGAGTACGCCCTGTCACAGGTGCGCTACATGGCCTCGTACGGTGCCGAGTTCCAGCACGAATCAACATCTTTCAGCCTTGCACTGCTCGGTGCGACCGAGAAGCTGAAGGTGATCGCGGCGGTCCATCCCGGACTGTGGCATCCCGCAGTGCTCGCCAAGTTCGGTGCCACTGCCGATCACCTGTCGAACGGCCGCTTCGCGATCAACGTGGTGTCCGGATGGTTCTCCGGTGAGTTCAAGGCGCTCGGCGAACCGTGGCTCGAACATGATGAACGCTATCGACGCAGTGCCGAGTTCCTCGAGGTGATCCGGAAGATCTGGACCGAGGACAACGTCGAATACGCCGGCGACTTCTACCGGATCCGCGACTTCACCCTCAAACCGAAACCGCTCAACACCCCGCAGCGCCCGAATCCCGAACTGTTCCAGGGCGGTAACTCCACCGCGGCCCGCAACAACGGTGGCCGGTACGCCGATTGGTACTTCTCCAACGGCAAGGACTTCGACGGTGTGACCGAGCAGGTCGAGGATCTGCGGGCCGTGGCCCGGGCGCACAACCGCGAGGTCAAGTTCGGCCTCAACGGATTCATCATCGCCAGGGACACCGAGGCCGAAGCACACGACACCCTCCGCGAGATCATCTCGAAGGCCAATCGTCCTGCGGTTGAGGGCTTCCGTGACGCGGTACAGCAGGCAGGCGCTTCCACCTCTGACCACAAGGGCATGTGGGCAGATTCCTCGTTCGAGGATCTCGTGCAGTACAACGACGGTTTCAAGACCAAGCTCATCGGCACCCCCGAGCAGGTCGCCGAACGAATCGTCGCCTACAAGCGTCTCGGGGTCGACCTGGTACTCGGCGGCTTCCTGCACTTCCAGGAAGAGATCGAGTACTTCGGTGCCAAGGTGCTCCCGCTGGTTCGTGAAATCGAAGCGGCGGACGAAGCAGCCGGTGTCAACGCGTCGTGAGCAGTACCGCGATCGCAACCCGCATCGACTCTGCGGAACAGGCACTTTCAACCGCACACACCCTGGCGGCACATTTTGCCACCGGGGCCGCCGGCCGTGACCGTGACCGCAAGCTCCCCCACCGTGAGATCGACGAGCTCTCGGCCAGCGGACTGTTGGCGATCACCGTGCCAACGCAGTTCGGTGGCGCCGACCTGACGCCCGGCGTCGTGGCCGAGATCGTCCGGATCCTGGCCACGGCCGATCCGAATATCGCGCAGATCCCACACAGCCATTTCGTGTATCTGAATCTGTTGCGGCTGGCCGGTACTCCGACCCAGCAGCGGGACATCTTCTCGGATGTCCTCGGCGGTGGTCGCATCGCCAACGCGCAGTCCGAGCGCGGTGGCAAAACGATTGCCGACATCTCGACAACGATCAAACCCGTTTCGGGAAGCCTGCAGCTCGATGGTTCGAAGTTCTACTGCACGGGTTCCCTGTACGCCCACACGCTGGCGGTGCTCGCACGGCTGGACGACCCGAACGGTGAATCAGGGCTGGAGACCGGCGAATACGTGGCGTTCATACCCGCCGATATCGCCGGGGTCCGCATCGTGGACGACTGGAACGGCATCGGACAGCGCACCACGGGTAGTGGCACGATCTCCTTCGAAGCCGTGACCGTGCAACCGCAGCAGCTGGTGGCCCGGGCGAAGGTGATCGATGTCCCGGCCGGCTACGGCGCGTTTGCCCAGTTGCTGCATGTTGCGATCGACGCCGGTATCGCACGTGGCGCCCTGCGCGCCGCAACCGATTTCGCGCGGACAAAGAGCAGGCCATGGTTCGAGGCTGGCGTTGATCGGGCGATCGACGATCCGCTGCTGATCCAGCGCTTCGGCGAACTCGCCGTCGAAGTCCGCACGGCCGAAGCAACATTGGCTGTGGCCGGAAACGCCGTGGACGAGACGTTCTCGGCGACCGCGGAGAACGCGGTCGAGCGTGCGGCCGAGGCGTCGATCGCGGTCGCGACGGCCAAGATCGTCGCGGACCGGGCCGCCAACGACGTGTCGTCGGCCCTGTTCGAGGTATCGGGAACACGCAGCGCGGCAGCTGATCTCGGACTCGACCACTTCTGGCGCAACGCCCGGACCCACACCCTGCACGACCCTGTGCGTTGGAAGTATCAGCACATCGGACGCACCCTGCTCCACGGCGAACCACCGCCGCTACACGGAGTCATCTGATCGCCGAATACCACTCATGCCCATGCGCACCGCGGTGTGCATGGGCATGAGCTGTTTGTAGGTTCGCCCGAAGGTTCCGGTCTAGCTGCTCGCTGCCTGCCGGAGCATGGAGGTGGCGGCGCCGTCTGTGTTGGTCTTCAGATCCACCGTCAGGGTGTTGCCGGGGCCCGAGACCAGTGAGTTGAGCACGGGGCCGACGAGGTTGCCGCAGCCGGTGAACGCCGGGATCTCGTAGGTGCCACTGAGGACGGTGTCGAGACCCTCGTTGAGGTTGGCCGTGCCGCTCAGGTTGGCCGTGGTCACCGACGTCACACAGTTCGCTTTCGGGGAGAGCAGGTTCAGATTTGCCGAACCGGTGCTGATGCCCAGCGGCTGAATGCTGTCGATCTTGATCTTGAAACTCTGCTGAGCCTTCAGGCTCACGTCGAATGTCTCCAGGTCGATCGCCGCGGTGCCGGTGACCTCGGAGGGATCAACGATCGACATCGTGATCGTTGCCAGGTTCAGTGGTCCGAGTTTGAGGTCGGTGCTGGTGGTGGGGAGATTCAGCTGGCCACTGAGCGTGCCTTTTTCGAGACTGGGGTAATCCAGGCTCAGCGTCGTGACGAGCGGGGTCGCCGGGAAGTCGACCTTCTGATTCAGCTTCTTGATGACGGTCGAGGTGTTGGCGGTGTAATCGACCTCGAGATCGATGGTCTCGGCAGCGGCCGGGCCGGCCAGTGCGACACCGAGGGTGAGTGTGGCGGCTATCGCTGCGGCCGAAGAAACAACACGGGTCTTCATCCCCATTTTTCGTGGAGCCTTTCTGATCACTAACACTGATGCGTGGTGCATAAGAACTTACTGCAGCGTAAGTTCCTGCATCAGACTTTATTGCTTTTGCTAACCTTCATGTTTCTCGTCCGCCTGATTAGGCTTCTCAAAAGTGACCGTGACCTGCTCAAATCCCTTGGCCCGCTGGGCCTTCGCCTGCCGCGTGTAGGTCTTTCGATCGCCCCGGGTCAGATCGACGTTGTCGGTGAACGGGGTCAGCAATGCCCGGGGATACAGCCGGTGTTTGCGCACCACGTTGATCTCGGCGGATATGACAACGGCGATTGCCGCCAGATAGAAGTACGCAAGTAGACCCAACACCACCGCGAAGACGCTGTTCGTGGTGCTGGCGTTCCTGACCACACCCGTCACATAGACCGCTCCAAAGGTCTGCAACAGCTGCCACACCACGCCCATGACAATTGCGCCCGGCAACACATCGCGATAGCTCACGCTCTTGGATGTTGTGCTCAGCCGGAAGCCAACGGCAAAGATCATCGAGTTGGTCAGTACCGCACCCAAACCCACCACGATGCTCTGCCACATGTTCAGCGGACCCGAGAGCCCACCGAATGTCGAAAGGACCGTCGTCGCGACGAGCGCCAGCGCAATGAGTGTGAGCAACAGCAGACTTCGCGCCCGCGACAGGATCGGATTCGGCCGGCTGTTTCGCGGCACCTGCCACGCCGTGTTCATCGCATTCTGGGTGGCCTGCCCGATGCCGGAGGCACCGTAGAGGGCGCCGATCAGACCGATGACGATGCCGGCGACACCGCCGCTCAGTTCCTGCGGTGTTCCGAGTTGATCACCGATGACCGGGAACTGACTCAGTGCCGAATCGATCACCGTTCGTTGGAGTTCGGGATTGCCCTCCAGGACGATGCCGACCGTGGTGGTGAGCACCAGCAGCAGCGGGAACAACGACAGGAAAGCGTAATAGGTGATCAAGACCGCGAGATAGCCACCTTGATCATCGACGAACTTGTAGATGACAGCGATGCCGAAGCCCAGGACCGGATGCCGTCTTTGCAGCCTGTCGAGTCGGTCGATCATCAGAGCACCTCAAGTCATACCGACATCCTGAAAAAATTGGCGCCGTTCACAAACCGAGTGCGCTGACCGACAACGCTACCCGGTGCCTCACCCGAGCCGGTCGAGCAGTGCCCGCGCGTCGTGGGGTGCGCGCACCTTGGCGTCGTTGTCGAAATAGACGTAGACGTCACTGCCTGCCGCACGTTCCCGAAAACGCGACGCCCACCGGTCGAGGGCATCGTCGGTGTATCCACTGGTGTACAACTCGTGCTCACCGTGCAGCCGGGCGTACACGAAGTCCGCGGTCACCTCGTCGATCACCGGGAACTTGCCCGCCGAATCCGCCAAGACCAGTGCGATGTTCTTCTCCCGCAACAGTTCTGGAACCGCAGGGGTGTCGAAGCTCGGGTGCCGAACCTCCATCGCGTGCCGCAACGCGCGATCGGCATCGGTTGTCGTCCAGGCGCGTCCGTCGACCTTGTCGCTATGGCCCTGCGACATCGTCGCGGCCTCCGCGGTGGTCCGGGGCAACAGATCGGCAAACGCGGCGATCACCTCCGGGTCGAACGGCAGATTCGGGGGCAGTTGCCAGAGCACCGGTCCGAGCTTGGGTCCCAACGCCAGGACGCCCGAGGCCAGAAACGTCGCAAGTGGTTGATCGACATCGACAAGGCGCTTCATATGCGTGATGAATCGGGGCCCCTTCACCGCGAACACGAAGTCGTCGGGAACCTGCTGCGCCCATTTCTGATAGCTCGTTGGGCGTTGTAACGAGTAGAAGGAACCGTTGATCTCGACCGAATTCAAGGTGCGGGAGAGGTACTCGAGTTCACGACGCTGCGCCAGGCCCGGCGGGTAGAACTCACCGCGCCAAGGCGGATACACCCACCCGGAAGTCCCTACTCGAATCACCCCTCAACCACTACACCAATGGCCACACCCGGCACACTGATATCCATGAGCGATATCGACGACCACCTGTTGCGCCGCGCTGTTGCGGTGGCCCGACTCTCCCGTGAATCCGGGAATCACCCATTTGGTGCATTGCTGGCCACCAGCACGGGAGAAGTTGTCTTCGAAGCACAGAACACGGTGGAAACCGGACGGGACGCCACCGGACATGCGGAAACCAATCTCGCCCGGATGGCTTCTGGCCGGTTCACGCCCGCCGAACTCGCCACGATGACCATGTACACCTCGGCCGAGCCCTGTGCGATGTGCTCGGGAGCGGTCTATTGGGCCGGGATCGGCACCGTCGTCTACGCCCTGTCGGAGGCCGACCTGGCCACCATCACCGGGGCCGATGAGCACAATCCGACGATGGCGCTGCCCTGTCGCGAGGTCTTTGCGGCCGGCCAGCGTCCCACGGCGGTGCACGGTCCGATCCCGATGCCCGAGGCCGCCGAAATACATGAAGGATTCTGGAACAACTGACCGATCGTGCCCTTTTGGGCTGTTCGGTGTCCGACTGCTCCCGTAATCTGTGCCACATGACTGTTGAGACGTCAGCGGACTCCGACTTTCTGGAAGTCACCGAACCGTTCCGTCGTGAGTTGCTGGCGCATTGCTATCGGATGATGGGCTCGCACCACGACGCCGAGGACCTGCTCCAGGAGACCTTCATCCGGGCCTGGCGTGGGTACTCCAACTTCGACGGCCGCGCCTCGGTCCGCACCTGGCTCTACAAGATCGCCACCAACACCTGCCTGACCGCGTTGGGTTCCAAGCAGCGTCGGCCATTGCCATCCGGCCTCGGTGGTGATTCGTACGATCCAGAGGCTCCTCTACTGCAAGACAACGAGGTGCCCTGGCTCGAGCCGTTCGCCGACTCCGATGAGACGCTCTCCGAGACCGCGGACCCGGCCACCATCGTCGGGGCCCGCGAATCGATTCGACTCGCTTTCATCGCCGCGCTCCAGCATCTGCCCGAGCGCCAGCGGGCCGTGTTGATCCTGCGTGATGTGTTGCAGTGGCGGGCGGCAGAGGTCGCCGAAACCCTCGACCTGACCACCGCAACGGTCAACAGTCTCCTGCAGCGGGCGCGAGCCCAGCTCAAAGAGGTGTCACCCGAACGCGATTCCATCACCGAACCCGATGACCAGGCGCAACGGGAAATGCTGCAGAAGTGGGTCGAGGCCTTCGAGACCTACAACATCGACGCCATCGTGGCACTCTTCACCGACAAGGCGATCTGGGAGATGCCGCCCTTCACCGGTTGGTACCAGGGCCCGGCTGTCATCGGCAGGCTCATCGAACACAACTGCCCGGCCGAGAAAGCCGACGACATGGTGCTCCTCCCCACCACCGCCAATGGCCAGCCTGCTTTCGGGCTGTACATGCGCGATCCAGAGGACGGCGTACATCGCCCTTTTCAGCTACAGGTTCTCGACATCACCCGGGGCGGTGTCGCGCATGTCGTGGTTTTCTTCTCTCAAACGATGGTCGAAGACTTTGCCCGGTTCGGGTTGCCGGCCACCGCATCACCGACAACCCGGACGGCTGACACTCAGCCCTCGATCGCCGATTGATCCATCCAGCTGACCTCCCACACGTGACCGTCCAGGTCGAGGAAGCTGCGGCCGTACATGAAGCCGTGATCCTGCGGGTCCATCCAGGCTGAACCTCCGGTCGCGAGTGCCTTGTCGGCCAAGGCGTCAACGGCTTCGCGCGATTCGGCAGAGACCGCGATCAACACCTCACGATCCTTGCTCGTGTCGCTGATCCCACCGGTGATGAAGTCCTCGAACCGGGCCGGGGTCAAGAACATCACAAAGGTCAGGTCGTTGATGATCAAACACAGCGTGTTCTCGTCGCAGAACGTGTCGTTGAACTCGAATCCCAGCCCGGCGAAAAACGTTCGGGTCGCAGGGATGTCGGTGGCCGTGGTGTTCAGGAACATCATGCGGGACATTGGCGGGTACTCCGTATCTGGGTGTTCTGGTCGACAATTCTGAAAGTGCAGACCCTTACCCGTCCGAAAAGTAATCGCGGGCACCGCTTCGCGGCGACTGTTCAGACTTTCGCCTGATGCGTCGCCGAGCGTGACCGTAGAACATCGAGAGATGAGTCGCGCCGATGCACCACCGGAGATCAACGGCTGGGAAAGCCTGCCCGCACGTCCGGCATGGGTGCCCGGTGCAGTGCGCGAAACCCTCGAGGCCGACCCTCATCCGCTGATGGGTCGGCGCACCAACCGCGACATCACGATCGATGTGATCATGGTGCTACTCGCCGCGGGGATCGGCAGTCTCACCATTGGTGGTCGTGTCGAAAATTGGGGTCCGCTCCTCCTTGCCGACATCGCTGTCGGTCTACTCGGCTGCATCGCCTTGGCCTGGCGCCGTCGGTGGCCAGTCGCGATCGCACTGATCCTCACCATCGCATCCGGGTTTGCCACGTTCATCACCGGACCTGCGTTCCTGGCCCTCTTCTCGCTCGCTGTGCACCGACCGTTGCGCTATTCCCTGGCGATCGGCGCACTTGGCATCGGTGCCGCGATGTCGAACTATGCTCTGTACCCCGATGCCGAGCAGGACTCCTGGCCCGTGGTCCTGGCGTTCTCGGTGTTGCTCACTGTCGCGGCGCTCGGCTGGGGAACGATGGTGCGCAATCGTCGTCAGCTGCTCATCTCGCTCGCCGAACTCGCCCGCAACGTCGAGTCCGAGCAACGCGAGCGGATCGCACACGCCCGCGCCACCGAACGTGAACGTTTGGCCAGGGAGATGCACGACGTGCTCGCGCATCGGATGAGTCTGCTATCGGTTCACGCGGGCGCACTCGAGTTTCGGCCAGACGCCTCGCCGGATGAGATCAGCCGCGCCGCCGGTGTGATCCGCGCCGGAGTCCATCAGATGCTGGTCGATCTGCGGGATGTGATCGGCATGCTCCGCGAGGAGACCGACGACGATCTCGCCGCGCCGACCAGGGCCCTGGCCACGATCGGCGAGCTCTTCGACGAGGCAGAACTGGCCGGAAGTCCGGTGAAGGCGACCGTCGACATAGCGGATGTGGACATGGTGCCCGGTGTGGTGAGTCGCGCTGCCTACCGCATCGTCCAGGAAGGTCTGACGAATGCCCGCAAGCATGCCGGAGCCGTGCCGGTGACCGTGCGGATCGGTGGGTCACCCGGGTTCGGGCTGACGGTCACCATCTCGCAGCCGCTGAACGCGGACCTGCACCCGCATCCATCGATCCCGGGGACCGGGTCGGGGCTGGTCGGCTTGAATGAACGCGTGACATTGGCCGGGGGGACGCTCGGGCACAGCATCATCGACCGGAACTTCGTGCTGACTGCACGGCTGCCCTGGGAGGAAGAATGCCCGAGGTGATCGACGGGTTGGACACGGACATCCGGCTCCTGTTGATCGACGACGAGTGGCTGGTTCGTGCGGGACTGCGGACGATGCTGACCGGTCAGCCCGACATCACGATCGTCGGTGAGGCCGCAGACGGAGTCGGTGTGACCGAGCTCGTCCGCGAGACCGCCGCGACCTTGGTCCTCATGGACATCCGGATGCCAAAGGTCAACGGGCTCGATGCCACCGCGGCACTGCGCGCACTGCCCCGCCCTCCGCACGTCATCATGCTGACCACCTTCAGCGCCGACGATCTGGTGCTGCGGTCGCTACGGGCCGGCGCCAGTGGATTCCTGTTGAAGGACACTCCACCGCGCGATGTGATCGCGGCACTGCGCAAAGTGGCCGCAGGCGAGCCGATATTCTCGCCCGCAATCACCCGAAAACTGATCCAGCGCTATACCCAGCACGACACGCGGAACAGACGGGGCACCCGACAGTTCGACCAGTTGACGGCCGGAGAACAACGGGTGGCGATCGCTGTGGCCCGCGGTATGTCCAACGCCGAGATCGCCGCCGACCTGCACGTTTCCGTCGCCACCGTCAAGACACACATCTCCCACATTCTCGAGAAACTCGGATTCAACAACCGAGTTCAGATCGCACTACTCGTGCACGACGCAATGCCCGACCAGGTGCTGTAGCGCCGGTAGTAGTGGAATGATCCGGCGACCGGACGGGTTGAACCATCGCGAATCGTCTATCAACGCAAGGAGCAGCTGTGAAAATCGGGATCATCGGTGCAGGTTTCATCGGCGGAACGCTGACACGTCGCCTGACGCAGTTGGGTCACGAGGTGCGCGTCGCCAATTCGCGGGATCCGCAGACCCTTGCCGAACTGGCCGCCGAAACCGGTGCTGAAGCGGTATGGGCGAAGGACGCCGCCCAGGACGCAGATCTGGTGATCGTCAGTATTCCCCAGAAGAACACACCCGACCTGGCACCGGGAATCGTGGCGAACCGCAAACCCGGAGCGCCGGTGATCGAGACCAACAACTATTACCCACAGCAACGCGATGGGAAAATCGCTGCCATCGAAGACGGAACCCCTGAAAGCGTGTGGGTCTCGGAGGTTCTGAAGGAGCCCGTCATCAAGGTCTTCAACGGCATCTACTGGAAGCACCTGTTGGAGAAGGGGACCCCGCCCGGAACGAAGGGCCGGATCGCACTACCCATCGCCGGTGATGACGCCGAGGCCAAGAAGATCGTGTCGGCCATCGTCGACGAACTCGGTTTCAATCCGGTCGACGCCGGATCCTTGGCGCAGTCGTGGCGCCAGCAGCCCGGAACCCCGGTGTACGGCAAAGATTTCGACGCCGAAGCCACCAAAGAAGCACTCGCGCAGGCAACCCCGGAACGCACGGCCGACTGGCGCGCCTGATCCCACAAAAGCACACCGTTCGGTCAAGGCACACATTCCAACGTGTGCTTTTGACCGAACGGTGTGCTTTTGTCGACTCGCGGTACTAGGTGAGGACCGGCTCGACGCTCTCGACGAGCACCGTCACCAAGTCCTCGAGAGAATCCGCCCCCAGCGCGCCGACCATCTCGTCGGACCGCATGCTGATCACCGACTCGACGAGCCGGAACGGCAAGTGCCTACGAGGATCGGTCTGGTTGCCAAGCACCTCGCCGGCCAGTTGGGCGTAAATCCGCGCCAAGTCGCTTCGGGCACTGCGGAACTCGGCGAACCGCTCAGTCCGCAGCTCTGGCAACAGGTAGAGCGCACCGAGGTTCCAGCGCGAGCGGGCAAGTTGTCCGGCATCGAAGCGGGCCAACTGCTGCAGCCGATCCAGCGCTGATCCGTCGGCATCGAGTAGTACCGTCGCCTGTTCGAGCGGCGCGAGCACAGTGTCCTGCAGGAGCGCCTCGAGGATGTCGTCCTTGGTCTTGAAGTGATGGTAGAGCGAAGCCTGCCGGATTCCGACCGCCTCGGCGATCATGCGGGTGGACGTACCCGAGTACCCGCGCGTCGTGAAGAACTCAGCTGCGGCGTCGAGGATCTCATCGCGGGCGGTTGCCCCACGGCGGCGCTGTTCCACCAACCTCGGGCGCCCCGGCCCTGCCGCAATCTGACTCACAAGCACTTACCCTACTGTCGCCCGGGCTCTTTCGGACAGCACGAATCACCAGCGTAAGCCCCCTACCTGCAGCTCAGTGTGGTTTGCGAAACCTAATTGTTTCACGTGGTAGCACCCCGGTAACAAACCTGTCACCCGACAGAAATCGCTTCACGATTATCTATCACTCGACAGGTTCATCGGGCTCCAGCGCCCACGACCAGGAAGACCCCGCCATGACCGCAACAGCGCAACCACCCTCGGCGCCGACAACCGGGAGTGCCTCGCAGATCGGCGACTCCGACGATCTCTCTGCCTTCGGTTACACCCAACAGTTGCACCGGTCATTGGGGACCTTCGCATCCTTCGCGGCAGGATTCTCGTTCGTATCGATCCTGACGACGATCTTCCAACTCTTCGGCCTCGGCTTCTCCTTCGGTGGGCCGGCATTCTTCTGGACGTGGCCCATCGTCTACGTCGGCCAGTTCCTTGTCGCACTCTGTTTTGCCGAAATCGCTGCCAGATACCCGATTTCCGGTGCCATCTACCAGTGGGCGCGGCGCATGGGCGGTGAGGTCATCGGATGGTTCGGTGGCTGGTTCATGATGCTCGCGCAGATCGTCACCGCTTCTGCCGCGGCGATCGCGTTGCAGGTGGTCATGCCGTCGATCTGGGAAGGTTTCCAGATCATCGGCGACGACTCCGCCCTGACCAGCACCAGCGGAGCGTCCAACGCGGTCCTGCTTGGGTCGATCCTGCTCGTGGTCACGACCTTCATCAACTGCATCGGCGTCAACTGGATGAGCCGTATCAACAGCATCGGCGTCACCTGCGAGATCATCGGCGTGATCGCGGTGATCCTGGCGTTGTTCACCCACGCCGAGCGTGGCCCCGACGTCGTCTTCGACACCGGCATCCCCGGCGAACAGCCCGGCTACATCTGGGCGTTCATCGTCTCCGGCCTGATGGCCGCCTACGTGATGGTCGGATTCGGTTCCGCCGGCGAACTCGCCGAAGAAACCAAGAACCCGCGCCGCGTCGCTCCACGCACCATCCGCCTGGCACTGACCGTGTCGGCGATCGGCGGCGGCCTGATGTTGCTCGGCGCCCTGATGGCCGCACCCAGCCTGGGCGAAGAACTCGCCGTCGGCGGTCTCCCCTACGTCCTCGACTCGGTCCTCGGATCGTTCTGGGGCAAGGTCCTGCTCTGCGATGTGGTGATCGCGATCTTCATCTGCACCTTGGCAATTCAGACCGCATGCTCACGACTGATGTTCTCGATGGCACGCGACGACCGGCTGCCGGCCTCCAAGATCCTGTCGCATGTGAACCCGAAGACCGGAACCCCGATCGCACCGTCGATCCTGATCGGAGTCCTGTGCATCGGCGTACTGGTGGTCAACGTCGGCAACTCCGCCATCTTCGCGACCCTGGCCAGCGTCTGCATCATCCTGATCTACCTCGCCTACCTGTCCGTCACCGGTCCGATGCTCTGGCGCCGCATCAAGGGCTGGCCCGGCGAAGACGTGCCCGTGGATTCCGAGGGCAAGAAGCTGTTCACGTTGGGACGGTTCGGGATTCCGATCAACATCTTGGCTGTCGTCTACGGGTTCCTGATGGTGATCAACCTCGCCTGGCCCCGGGAAGAGATCTTCGATCCGGCCGGTGACATGCCGATCCTGAAGTGGGCAGGCCCGATCTGCATCGTGGTCACGATCATCGTCGGTATCGCCTGCTTCCCGCACGGCAAGAAGCATCCGATGCCGGTCCCGGCGCCGTCAGCTGCAGCTTCCAAGTAGCAGAACATCCAATTCACCTACTGCACAAGGATATTCACCATGACCACAACCGGAGCCACCACCGGAACCACGTCAGGCGCCCGCGAGCATGCCCGCGCTCAGGCCCGGGCCATCACCGACTCCATGCCGGTTGTTCCCGCGTCGGCCTGGCCGGCGATCCCGGACCAGATCGCACCGCAGGATATGACGTGGGCCGAGACCATCCCCGGCGGGCGTTACAGCGTCAAGGTACTGGCACGGGGTACACGGCTGCGACTGCGCGACGTGACCGGTACCGGATGTGCGCATCTGTTGCTGTGGCGTTCCGACGCCCCGTGGGAGCGACTCAATGTCGCCGACACGGTAAAGGTGCCGTGGCAGGCGTACCTCGGCACCGGCCATCCCTTGCTCAGTGATCAGGGTCGGGCTCTGGCCACCATCGTCGAGGACACCTCGGGCCACCACGACGCCCTGTGCGGCACCACCACGTTGACGACCAATACCGAGAAATACGGTGCCGGAGAGGTCCATTCGCACTCCCCCGCCGGCCGGGAGCTGTTCACGCTGGCCGCGGCCAAACAGGGACTCACCCCCACCGACGTGGTGCCATCGATCTCCTTCTTCCACAGTGTTGTGGTCGAGGCCGATGGTTCGCTCACGTCCAAAGGTTCTGCCGGGCAGGACAAGTACGTCGATCTCCTGCTCCATCTGCCCTGCACCGTTGCCATTGTCAACACCGCCCACCCCCTCGACCCGTCCGTCACGTTCGACGTCGGGCCCGTGGAGGTGCTGGCCTGGAAGGCGCCCGCCGACCTCGACGCCGCCGTGGCCGGGCTCGATGACACCGACCCCGAATACCAGCGTGCGGTCCTCAACTCCGAAGACGCCTGGAACGCCGCCCACTTCGAAAGGACCATCTGATGTCCACCACCGCAACAGCTTCCGCCGCCACGACGTCGGCCGCAGAGCTGGCACTGGTCACCGGCGAGGTGATCTTCGACCACGTGATCGGAGATCGCGCACCCTGGTCGGGCGTCGTGGCAGCAGGCGACGTGCTGACCATCGTGGACCTGCACGGCAATCAGGCCGTCGACACCCTGTTCTACGGTGCCGACGATCACGCGGTCAGATACTCCGCCCAGGCGACGATCGCCGCGCAGGGCAACCTCTTCCTGACCACCGGCAGCGTCATCAGGGATCATGAAGGGGCCCCGATGATGACGATCGTGGCGGATGAGGTCGGCAATCACGACACGGTTGGCGGCGCCTGTTCACAAGAATCGAACACGCTGCGGTACGGGCACCACACCAAACATCAGCACGCCTGCGTCGAGAACTTCCTCATCGGCGGTGCGCCACACGGTTTGGGCAAGGCCGACCTGGTCGGCAACATCAACTTCTTCATGAATGTGCCGGTCGACGCCGATGGTTCGCTCGGCATCGTCGACGGATTGTCCGCGCCGGGACGACGACTGGCCCTCCGCGCCGAGATCGACACCCTCGTCCTGATCTCCAACTGCCCGCAGATCAACAACCCGTGCAACGGATTCGACCCCACCGCAGTCCGGGTCATCGTGACCCGGCCGGCCGCAGTTTCGAAGGGCGCCTGAAGCAATGTCGACGATCTCGGTGCTGCGGGCGGGTCCGCAGACCACCATCCAGGATTGGCCCGGACGTATCCGGCACTGGCAGGTCGGTGTCCCACCGTCGGGACCGATGGACGACCTGTCCTTCCGCCTCGCCAACGTCGCGGTCGGAAACCCCGAGGGCGCAGCAGGACTCGAATGCACGCTGATGGGTCCGCGGCTGACCTTCGCCGAGGACACCGTCGTCGCGGTGACCGGCGCACCGGTGGTTGTCACCGTGGGTTCGACCCCGGTGCCGCAGTGGGCCCCGATCCCGGTCAAGGCAGGCGAGGTCCTCGACATCGGTGCGGCCGGGCCGGTCGGGATGAGGGTCTATCTGGCCGTCGCAGGCGGTGTGGAGGCGCAGGAGTATCTGGGGAGCCGTTCCACGTTCACTCTCGGCAAGTTCGGCGGAAAAGACGGCCGTCCACTGATCGAGGGCGATACGCTCACCTGCGCCGGCGCCGATCTGGTCAGTGCACCCCGGCGCATCCTGAACGAGGAAAAGCCGGCCCTCACCGACAACTGGCATCTCGCGGTGACCGTCGGCCCGCACAGCGCACCCGAGTTCTTCACCGTCGAAGACATCGAAGACCTCTACAACACGCCCTACGAAGTCCATTTCAACTCCGATCGGACCGGCGTCCGACTCATCGGACCACAGCCCCGCTGGGCGCGGACCGATGGCGGCGAGGCCGGACTGCATCCCTCGAACATCCACGACAACGCCTACTCCGTCGGCGCCCTCGACTTCACCGGCGACACCCCGATCCTGCTCGGCCCCGACGGCCCCAGCCTCGGCGGATTCGTCTGCCCGGTCACCATCACCACCGCCGATCGCTGGAAGATGGGCCAACTCAAGCCGGGCAACACCGTGCGCTTCGTCCCCGTCCGTTCGGCCGAGACCGCCAGCCCGGCCGACCTCGGTTCGGCCCGCCGCTCCGACATCAGCATCGTCTTGTCATCCGGCGGCGACCTCGACAACGGTGTCCTGGGCTCCACCATGACCGCCGACGGCAGCACCCTGGTCACCTACCGGCGCAGCGGCGACGACAACATCCTGGTCGAGTACGGCGAGATGACCCTCGACCTGGCACTGCGCGCACGGGTGCACGCGCTCGCGCAACGGATCGACGCGGACCGGCCGGCCGGACTGATCGACCTCACCCCGGGCATCCGATCGCTACAGGTCAAAGTCGATCCGACCAAGTTGCGGCAGTCGGTTCTTCTGGACTGGCTGATCGAGTGCGAGGCCCAGCTTCCGGCCGCATCGGAGTTGGTGGTCCCGAGCCGGACCGTCCATCTGCCCCTTTCGTGGGATGACCCGGCAACACGGGAAGCCATCGAGCGCTACATGCTCGGGGTCCGTTCTGATGCCCCGTGGTGCCCGTGGAACATCGAGTTCATCCGGCGTATGAACGGACTGGGTTCTGTCGACGACGTGCACCGCATCGTCTTCGACGCCGAGTACCTCGTGCTCGGGCTCGGCGATGTGTATCTCGGTGCCCCGGTTGCGGTGCCACTGGATCCCCGCCACCGGCTGGTCACCACCAAGTACAACCCGGCACGCACGTGGACACCGGAGAACGCGGTCGGGATCGGTGGCGCCTATATGTGCATCTACGGCATGGAGGGACCAGGCGGCTACCAGTTCGTCGGACGCACCACCCAGGTGTGGAATCATCGACATCCTCTGGAGGCAGCGGGATTCGACCCCGAGCACCCGTGGTTGCTGCGCTTCTTCGACAAGATCAGGTGGTATCCGGTGAGTGCGGACGAACTGCTCGACCTACGGGCCGACACCGCGGCCGGACGCGGCCGGGTGGAGATCGAGCATGGAACGTTCTCGCTCGCCGAACACCAGAAGTATCTCGACGAGAACGCCGACGACATCGCCGCCGAGCGAACAGCGATGGAGATCGCCCGAAACGAAGAACGTCGACGCTGGTCCGACAGTGGCGAGTTCGCCATCAAAACAGGAAGGGTGGCATGAGCCGCATCACCGAGATCTACGCCGCCATCGCCGCGGCAGATCGCCCCGAAGTCTTCATCACACTGCGCGATGAAGCCGACGTAACCCGGGAACACACCGCATCTTTGGCCGCCGGAGGTCCGCTTGCCGGTGTTGTCCTGGCAGTGAAAGACAACGTGGATGTGGCCGGGCTCCCGACCACCGCCGCCTGCCCGGGATACGAGTACCTGCCCGACGTCGACGCCGATGCGGTCGCCGCGCTCAAGGCAGCAGGCGCGGTCGTCATCGGCAAGACCAACCTCGACCAGTTCGCGACCGGCCTTGTCGGCACCCGCAGCCCCTATGGTGCGGTGCGGGATTCGCGCCGCGACGATCGGATCTCCGGCGGTTCCAGTTCCGGATCCTCCGTCGCAGTCGCACTGGGTTTCGCCGACATCGCAATCGGCACCGACACAGCCGGATCCGGCCGCGTGCCTGCCGGATTGCAGGGCATCGTCGGCATCAAGCCGACACTGGGCGTGGTCAGCACCACCGGCGTCGTGCCTGCGTGTGCGAGCTATGACTGTGTCACCATCCTGGCCGCCGACCTCGATCTCGCCAACCTGGCGATGGGCGTGATGTCCGACGTCGGAACATGGCCCGCCAACACGAATTTCGCGGCGAGTGAGGGACCTGTGGTTGCGGTTCCGGACACACTGCCCGCATTGGACGAACGCTGGCAGGCCGCCTTCGAAGCGGCCGTTGAACAGGCCGAGGCTGCGGGTATCACGGTCAAGCGCATCAGCATCGACGACTTCCTCGCCGCCGCCAAGCTCCTGTACGAGGGCGCTCTGGTGGCTGAACGGTATGACGCAGTCGGCGAGTTCATCTCGGCCGCCGAGGATTCGGATGGCCTCGATCCCACGGTGGCCGGGATCATCAGTAGTGCCGATCGCTTCAAGGCGACTGAACTACTCGCCGACCGGCGGCGGGTCGAGGACCTTCGCGTCCGCGCACTCGAGGCACTCGGCAACGCCGCGGCTCTGCTGGTTCCGACCGCCCCGATGCATCCGACGCTGGCGCAGGTGGCGGCCGATCCGATCGGGGTGAACGCGACAATGGGCACGTACACCAACTTCTGCAACCTGTTCGACATGTGCGCCGTGGCGGTCCCCGCCGGAGAAGTTGTCGAATCCGATGGCAGTACAGCCCAGTTCGGGATCACCGTGATCGGTCGCGCATACGACGACGCCGTTGCACTCGACATCGCCGGGCGTATCGGCAGCAGCCTGCCTGCCACCGGTCCGTCATGGCCGGAGCGGGCGGGCGCCGACGTCGCCGAGGTGTTTGTTGTCGGGGCTCATCTTCGTGGGCAGCCACTGGATCGGCAGCTGACCAGGCGCGGCGCCCGGTGGTCGGGTGAGGCCGCCACCGCACCGGACTATCGCCTGGTCGCACTCGATACACAACCTGCCAAGCCCGGACTGGTGCGAGACAGCGAACACGGGAAGTCCATCCGCGGCGAACTCTGGACTCTGTCACCGGCGGCCCTCGGCGAGTTCCTCGCAGAGCTGCCGGCACCGATGACACTGGGACCGGTCGAACTGTCCGATGGTCGTTGGACCGTCGGCTTCGGCTGTAGCCACGACTCGGTGGCCGACGCCGAACCACTCACCGCGACACACTGGCTGGAGCGGTAGCTCTCGGACCTGCCACCGGTCTGTCAATGACGGAGGCGATGCCGTCGAGGTCGATGCGGCCGATGACTGGACGACGAACTGCCGGTCGGTGCGGCAATCGAACTGGCGCCGGCAGAACTGCGCGAACTCGAGCGTGGCATGCAAGCGCCGTGCCCACGATCATCGACCGTGCACCGGAAGAGTTCGACAACGTCGACTTGTCGAACCGGTGGCACGTCCGAGCCCGAGCACCGTCAGCCGGGCGGCACCGTCAGTTCGCCGCTTACGTGGACACCACGCTGGTGCGCTCGTAATGCTTCATCTCCTCGATGTCGCCGATGTAGGCCCGAATGTGCCCGAGGAACTGTCGAAACAGGGAACTGGAGCGGAAGCCGCCCAGATGGTCCTCCACGGACGTCCATTCGATCCGCAAGATGTAGCGCTCTGGTTCCTCCACGCCGTTGCACAGCTCCCACCCGAGGCACTGGGGAGCGGCGGCCAGCTGTTCGGCGGCCGCGGCATAGTCCTTCTCGAACTCGTCGCGGCGCTGCGGATCTTCGATCCGGTAGCGGATGTACTCGACTGTCATTTCGTCTCCTGCCATCATGTGTGGAACGCAGGTAAGCGCCACCTGATCGGCCAGCGGCGATCGGTCGACGGCATGACCGCCTCCCTCTCGGGCACCGACCGTCTACTGCTGGTGACCATTAACCTAGCCGCTTTCGTTTCGTTCGGCGTTTTACGGTTCGCGCCCCAGGTAGCGCAGCAGTTCATCGGTAGCGGTGTCGCCCGGTTCGGAGGCCACGACAGTAGCGAAGGTGCCCCACTGGCGCAGCGGTTCCACCAAACTCTGTGCGACGACGAGTAAGTGAGCGGCCAGTTCGTCGTTCAGCACAGCCCGGCGAGTTGCTCGGCCGATCGGGGCAGGACAGCAGTGGCTTGTGCCGACCACGACGACGGTCTGCTCGCCTGGCGCCTGACTAATTTCTTCGGCGAGGCGGCGTCCGATCCGGGTGCGCGTTTGACTGGTCGCCTCGCAATTCCGAGATGACCCGCCCGTACGCCTGCATATCGGCGGCGGGCGGGTCGATCGGCGTGATGTAGCTGACCCCGAACCTGTCCCTCAGTTCCCGGATACGCGCAACGACCTCACTGTGGCTGCCGTGCAATCCGTTTGGCAGCGCCAGGAGTTCGGCGTCGGTATCCTTCGGCCGATGGCTGCGAAGGACGTCGAGGTCGGGGTCACGATCGATGGCGAGATCAAAAATGATCAGATTGATCTCCAATTGGTCAAACCGGCTGCCTGCCTTGGATCGAACGAACTCGACCCGTTCGGCCAGCGCCTCGTCGTCGGCGACTGCGGCGATGGCAACGATGTTGGCATGCTCCGCCGCGAGGGTGAGGACCTTGTCCCCCGTCCCGGCGATCATGATCGGCGGCGGAGTCTGCACCGACGGAGGCTCATGGTCAGCGCGGCCGAGGAGGTCCTTGAGTGCCAACACCGTCTCCCGCAAGTGCTGCACGCGCTGCCCAGGTGTACCGAAAGGTATTCCAGCAGCTGCGAACTCACTCTCCACATAGCCCGCACCGAGCCCGATCTCGAACCGTCCACCACTGAGTTGATCAACACTGGCGATGTCCCGGGCCAACAATGCCGGGCGATAGAACCCGGCATTGAGCACAAACGTGCCGACCCGGACGCCGGGCGCGGCCGCCGCTGCGGCGGCCAGCATGGGGAAGGGCGCCCCGAGTTCCAGGTGGTCTGGCAACAAGATGACATCGACGCCACATCGTTCGGCATCACGCACCTGTGCCAGAAAATCATCCACGCTGCCACGACCCAGCAGATTGACACCGAAACGGAAGTCACGCGTTGTGGCCATGAAGTCCACCATATCGAAGGATCCCACGTCCGATGCGGAAGATGCCGCCTGGGCAATGGAGACATTCTGCGCCGCGGGGGTTCTCGAGACCTCGAACAGTTTCCACATATGCTCATGGGGTGACGTCAGCGGTTCCCGATATGCCCATTCCTGAGGTGCTCGCCAGATTTGTCGCGGTGGACGAGCCCGTCGAAGCCGTGTGGATGAACGGTGTCGGCGGAGTGACATACCGCTTGGGAACCGGTCCGGCGACCCGCTATTTCAAGTGGCAGCCCCCACATGCGGAGGTGTCGTTGGAACGCGAAGTGCGCAAGCTGACTTGGACGAATCCGCACACCCTATCGCCTCGCGTCATCGCAGCCGGTCAGTCCGAGCAGGCGGAATGGCTTCTCACCCAAGCTCTCCCCGGGAGCAGCGCTGTGTCGCCGCGCTGGCTCGCCCGACCCGATGTTGCAGTCCGGGCCGTCGGGCGTGGTTTACGGGAGCTCCATGACCGTTTGCCGGTCGAGCAGTGCCCATGGCAATGGGATCCATCATCACGCATCGCCGACGCGGCCTCCAGGAACATTCACGTGGACCAAGTTCTGCATGACCCGCCTACGGTCGATCATCTCGTCGTCTGCCACGGGGATGCATGCTGCCCCAACACCATCCTCACCGACGCCGGGGAGCTCTCTGGTCACGTCGACTTCGGTTCCCTTGGCATCGGCGATCGTTGGGCAGATATCGCAGTTGCCGCCATGAGCACCCGATGGAACTACGGGCCCGGCTGGGAGCATGAATTGGTCAGCGCGTACGGACTCCCCGTTGATCACGTTCGGTTGGACTACTACCAACGGCTGTGGAACGCCACCTGACACTTGTCAGACCCCCTCGATAGACTATCTCGTCGCGAACCTGAGTATCGCGAAACATATTGCAGCCCAACTTGATTAATTCGTTCGAAAGCTTGTGCGAACGGAATCTGCGTCGTATTGTTGATCCATGGACCTCGGGGGAATGTTCGCCAGGTTGTCAGATCTGGCAGGGGATGCGGCTTTGGTCGCCGGTGATGATGCGCAGGTATCTTCACGAACGGTGGCAGTTATTCGACTCAATCATGTTGTGGAGCAGATACTTTTCCGTTTGGTCGGCGAGGTCGATGAGCGCCGGATCGCACAGAAGAATCGTGTGGGGTCCACAGCCAAGCTACTGCGGGACGCAGGTGTCGCGCCGGCGGTCGCGCACCGGTACGTGCGAGTGGGTAAGGCGCTCAGTGACATTCCGTCGATTGCCGACTATGGAATCGACGGACAACTATCTGGTGAGCATGTGGATTCGATTGTGAAGGGGCTACATCATATTGCGCGTCGCAATCCAGAACTCCCGGCTACGGACCGGTCTGACTGTGAGCGTGGACTGCTGACCGAAGCGTTGATGGGGACGCCGGCGGCGGTGTCGCTACGGGCACGGCATATGGCGTTGATGTTATCGCCGCCTGACAAGGAGATCCCGGACGCCGAAAACCATGATTTGAACGAGTTGTCATTCGGGACCGGTGATGACGGCCGCACCCACGGCACCCTGGACTTGGATAGTTTGCTCGGCGAAAAGCTGGCGGTGGCACTCGATCCACTGTGCAGGCCTGTACCCGAACCCGACGGCTCGCCGGATCCGCGGAGCACAGGCCAAATCCGGGCTGATGCTCTGGAACGATTGCTGGATTCGTATTTCGATCAGGAAGACCGACCTACCCGCGGCGGGGCAAAACCACATGTGACGGTGACAGTCTCGCCGGAATATCTGCAACAGCTGCAGCTGCGGGGTATCCCGGGTCCTACGCCGCCGGCCATGGCGCCGAAGTTCGAATGGACCGGCCCCGCCTCAGCACCCACCGCCCAGATGGTGGCCTGTGATTCGGTGATCACCAAGATTCTACTGGACAGTGAGTCGGTGCCGCTCAATGTCGGACGCGACCAACGCACCGTCACCCCCGCGATCCGCAAAGCGTTGATCGCCCGCGATCAGGGGTGCGCTTTCCCTGGATGTGGCTGCGCCCCGGTGTACACCGATGCCCATCACATCGACTTCTGGCGCAACGGCGGCACCACCAGCCTGACCAACATGGTCCTACTCTGCCGGCGCCATCATCGCTACATCCACCACCACGGGTGGACCGTGTTCCCGGGTCGCGACGGCCATCCCTGGTTCATCGCACCCGGCACCACCACCGAACTACGATCCCACGCCCGCCGCACACTGACCACCGACCTCGCCGCCGCATAAGAGGGCGGGACACCAATCCGCAAGACCGAGCAACACAGGCTGAACCCTGTGTACTGCATGACCTTTGAGAACTGAATAGTGAACCCCCGGGGCCATCAGATCCCGGCCCGGCCTGGCAAACGCGCACTGGCGCGATTCTCACCAGGCCGGCCGGGACATGGTGGTACAGCTCCGCATGACAGCGCAGTGGTCGACCACGGTTTCGCGAGCAAACCATCCTGCTGCTGAGGCATTCTCGCACGGGCGGCCACCACGCGGCACGGTCCTACCGCGAAGGTCTACCACGAGTGACACCACGTACCCCTCGCACTGCTTTCCGCGCGGCACGTCGGGTCACGTTGCGGATCGAGATGGGTGGGTTGGCCCGCAGTGCAGCCAGTTCTTCGTCGTGTCGGCGCTGGAGGTCGGCGATTTCGTCACTCTGCTGCGCACGCTGTTGCTCGAGCTGGTGTACGAGTTCGTCGCGATTGACGGCGGCCTCGGCCATCTCGTATTGCATGGCGAGAACGCGGGTGTACAGCGCAATACGATTGTTCTCCATCGCCGCCAGTAACGGCGAATTGTCATAGGGTTCGAGCGCCTCACGTATGCGCTCCGCCCGCTCCGCGTCTCCGGTTGGGTAGATGATCCCGAGTCCGAAAATCGCCGGTACCAAAGCGAACTCGTGCGTACCCGGCGGTTGCGCGGCCAGGGCGTCTTCGACCGCGGTCAGCACGCCGTTACGCTCACCCCCGGCCTCGACGGCAACCGTGAACTGACCGAGACCGACAAAACCCGCCGGAGTGACCTCGTCGTGCCACACCGTCGATCCCTCGTCACCGTGCTCGTGGACGCCACCGGGCTCCAGTGCGTCCGCGTTGTAGTACTGATCGCGCCGACCGCAGGGCCACAAGACGTCGTGCAGTATGACGATCGCATCGGGCGCCTTGGACAGAATCCAGTCGAGTTCGGCACGGACGGTGGCGTAGTTGTGGTCACCGTCCAGTATGTAGACATCGCCGATCGGGAGATCGCTGAGGATGTCCGGCGAAAACCCTTCTACCAAATGCAGATTGGCATGCTTCGCCAACGTGTTGCGCATCTGCTCGGTGGGTGTCGGTTCGATGCAGTACACCTCGCCGGCGCCGTGATCGAGATAGATCGAACTCGCTCCGCCGGACTCGACGCCCACCTCCACCACGATCGCCGGACGCGCCGCCGCGAAGACGCGGCCGATCACCTCGGAGAACAGGGTCAATGAGTGCAGAAGCAGCGGAGCCCGGCGCGCATTCCGCGCCTGGGCGTGTGGATCGCCTCGATCCCCGAACTCAGGTGTCGTCACGGTCGTCGTCCGCTTCCTTCGGTGGAGGTGGCGGACTCCCGGCGCGAGTGACGATACGGGCCACACCGGCAGCCAATGCCAGCGCTCCACCCGCCCGGAATTCTTCCTTGGCGCGAGCGGTCAACCTGGTCAGTCGTGGCCCAGATGGGGGCCGATGCTGCAGACCCGACAATGATTGCGGGAGAACAGCAAACGCGATGGTGACCTGAGCTGTGCTGACCGGGGCACCGGCCCGCGCGGCCAGCGGTATCCACAACGCCGAATGCGGGGCGTGGAACTCGACGAGATTGCCGCCCAGCCACGTCGATTCCGCATACACCAGGCCGGAGAAGTCCCCGGGATGCTCCCAGCGCAGCGGTTCCGGCAACCGATGTCCACCGGCGGTGACGGTGGCCTCGATCCAGTCCACCCGTACAAGCGCCGGACGCCCCGGGATCGCCAGTGAGATGTCCGTCGCGTCGAACGCTTCGAAGTTCAAGCGCGCGAACGACAATCCGTTGCGGTTGATCCGCAACGGGACCTTCGGTCCGTCATGCCACTTACCGTCGCCGGTCCGGAAACGCAGGACGGTCTCGCTCCCCGGGGCGTCCGGCTCGAAGACCTCGGCCGGTACGGCCCCCGAGTTCACGGCCTCGGCAGCGGCGGCCAGCTTCGGATCCGTCGCCGCCAGAACCTGCGGCCAGAACGAATCCCGCATCAAGAGGTCGGTGACATCCCCCGGCGACATGTATCCGACGGCTGGTAGGAGATCCACCGGGACAACATGACTCACCAGATCGGAGCCGAAATTGTCCTCGTGCTCCCAGGCGCCGAAGACCGCGGCCTCGTCAGGGGTGGGCGAGATGATGGAGGACGCCAAGATGTTGCCGAGCAGCGGTACCTCACCGCCGTTGAACGCCGGCCACTCCGACAACGCCGAGGCATAACGAATCCACTCGCCCTGGAACGCGTGAACACCCTCATGCAGTGCTGCGCGCGCGTGGATCTGGGTTGCCGTGCCCGCAATCGGTCCGAGGATCGGTTCGCCCTCGGGGGTGAAGTCGAGCAGCGAGCCGCACAGGCTGCTCACGCCCTGTTCCAGAACCTCCGGACTTCGGATGAGGGGGCTGACGATCTCGACGGGTTCACCGGCGGAACCGAGATAGCCTTCCAGACGCAGTCCACGCAGCGCGGCCGCGGTACTGCGTGTGTCTGTCGCGAGGTACAGGCCGGCCGGAGTGATCGGAATCCCGGCCAGCTCCAGGGCTGTTGCCAGCTGGCTCTGGATGGTGGCGCCCCACCCCAGATCCACCAGCGTGAGATCGGCCGAGTCGAGAGCACCAAGCGACCGCAGATGTGCCAGGAGTCGTTCGCGGGTGGCTGTTGCCGTGGTGGCGATCCGGTTGCGAATCGCCGGAGACTCGGTCAGGGCGGTGGCCACGTCGTCGGCGATGATCCCGTTGTCGAGCACCGTGCCGAGCCGCGCCGACAACGCCGGAACATCACCGGGCCGCAACTGGAGAATGCCCAGCAACCCGCCGATGGTCATACCGTGACGGCGCCGCATGAACTTGTGGATGCTGTCCTGGTCGATGAACCCCAGCGCCGCAACCGATGTCAGATGCCGCGACAACCACACCGGCTTCGCGGTGACATCAAGGCCATGTTGGCGGGCAGCATTGTTGATGAGTGTCGAGAGCATCTCTCCTTCCCGCATCGGACACCAGAGCACCGAGGTGCCTTCTTCGTGAGCCCGGCGCGCGGCCCATTCGGCAAAGCCGGTGAGTACCGGTCCGAGCACCGATGCGCCGTAACGCCACGTGCAGGCCACATCCGGCGCGACGGCATCGAGCTGCGCATCCTCGATCAATTTGGCGCGCAGGCTCGTGATGCCGAAGTCGCCCTCTGTCAGGTCCAGACGAGGCGCAGTGGCACCAAACGGTCCGAGTGGACTGCGCTCGCGGCGCAGGATCGGCTCGTATCGCTCGCTGATTCGAGTGAAGTGCACGGTCCGGACACCCAACTTGCCGGGCACCGTGACATCCGGGCGCTTGTTGTCGCCGATGTGCACGATCTGGCTGGGCACCACACCCAGTGCCTTGACCACGATCTTCCACAGACCTTCAGCCTTGTCCACACCGTGCTCATGCGAGCGGAAGAACCTCGCTGACTTGAGCGGTTCAAGGCCTGGCTGGTCGAGGAAGCGGTCGAGATGTTCCTGCAGGAAGTAGGTATCGGACACCAGAACGATCGGAATCGAGTGCGTGTGAGCGGTGTTGATCACCGACGCGATGTCGAGGTCCGGCACCAGGGTCCGGTATTCCTCGGCGATCTCGGCCTCGACGTAGAAGTCGATGTCGCCTGCCGACATGATCGCGGTGGGCATCTCCCGCCAGATGTCATAGATCGACACCTCGGGGCCGAGTGCTCCCCGTCGCTCCCGCGAATCTGATTCGGCCACGATCCGCATCCGGCGGAATGTGGCGGCGTCGACCCACGACGGTAAGGCGCCCTCGCGCGCCAGCCGCTCACCCAATACGGCGAACAGATCGGTCGGCCGCGGAACCCGCCGCCACAACACCGTGTCGAAGATGTCCAGTGAGAGGACAGAACACGATCCGTCCTGCAGCATCTGCTGTACGTCTGAGAGGGTGGTCCGGCCGCGACGCACCACCTGGTTGTCGGATTCCATCACTTGGTTGATCAGGGCTCTGTCCAATCGTGTTCGTCAGGGTCCAGCCCATCCTAGTGACGCAACCCACTCATGGCGCGAATGACCGATTGGCCGGTCTTGAAACGTGGCGGTCCAGGCACAACGTCTTGCAATCCAACATCGCGGGCTGCGGATATTTCACCGGAACTCACGTGGGCCAGCACGTTGATCACCAACCGTTACCTGCAAGATGAGTGCCATGGGTGTCATCTATCTGGTTCGGCACGGTCAGGCCGGCGTCGACGAAAACGGGTACGGCAGTTTGACGGAACTCGGCCGCAGGCAGGCCCGCAACGTCGGCAGGACGCTTGCCGCCCGCGCCGGCAAGGTGAACTTCACGGTGTCGGGAAACCTTGCGCGCCAACTCGAGACGATCGAGGAGATCGTCGCGCAGTTCCCGAGCGGCGCGGCGCCGGAACCGGTGGTGAACCCGGGCTGGAACGAGTACGACCTCGAACGTCTCGCCCAGACCCACGTGCCGCCCACCGGCAACGCACCCGAGGCCGCCTCCGCACAGCGCGGGTTCCAGCGCAATCTCGACGGCGCGTTGATCGAGTGGGCGAATGCGACTGACGGTTCGTATGCGAAGTACCGCGACGGTGTTCGAGAGGCCCTGGCCCAGATCGCCGAACACGCCGGACCCGGCCAGGTGGCGATCGCGGCGTCGTCCGCCGGAACCATCGGCGCGGTGATCGCGGATCTCTGGGGCATCAGCCCGGAAAACTGGCCCGCGGTTTCCCGGACGATGGTGAACGCATCGATCACCAAACTCCTCGTGGGCAGCTCGGGCATCAACGTCATGTCGGTGAACGATCATGCCCACGCCGACATCGACGACGACACCGAAGGCACCCGGCCGATGATGACCATGCGCTGACCGGCAGCCCGGGTGATTGCTGATCAACGTTTGCCTGCGGCTGCGCTGGGCACACTGCGGATATGCAGCCGCAACCGACGCAGGCCCGCAACATCCTGGTCACCGGCGCCACCGGATACATCGGCGGGCGCCTGGCACCACGATTGATCGAACGCGGGCACGATGTCCGGGTGCTGGCGCGAACACCGGACAAGCTCCAGGGTGCGCCGTGGGCTGAGCGCGCAACGGTGCTCAAGGGAGACCTGTCCGATCCGGCGTCACTGGCCGAGGCGTTCGATGGCACCGACGTGATCTATCACCTGGTTCACTCCATGGGCGGGACCAAAGATTTCAAGGCCGAAGAGCAGCGCGCGGCCCGCAACGTGGTCGCGGCGGCCGAGGTCGCCGGAGTGAGTCGCATCGTCTACCTCAGCGGATTACATCCCGCCGACGTCGAGCTCTCAGAGCACCTCAGTTCACGCTCCGAGGTCGGCGAGATCCTGATGGACTCCGGCATCGAGACGATCGTGCTGCAGGCCGGCGTGGTGATCGGCTCGGGTTCGGCGTCGTTCGAGATGATCCGGCACCTGACCGAGCGCCTACCGGCGATGACCACGCCCCGGTGGGTGCACAACAAGATCCAGCCGATCGCGGTGAACGACGTCCTCCATTACCTCGTCGAAGCCGCAACCGCCCCGGTGCCGGAATCCCGGACCTGGGATATCGGCGGCCCCGACGTCCTCGAATACGGCGACATGATGCACGTATACGCCGAGGTGGCGGGCCTCGCCAAACGACGCATCCTCGTATTGCCGCTGCTCACACCAACACTCGCGAGTCGATGGGTGGGCACCGTGACACCGATTCCCGGCGGGCTGGCCCGCCCTCTCGTCGAATCCCTGGAGCATGACGCGGTGGCTTCCGAGCACGACATCGACTCGGTCATCCCGCCACCGAACGACGGACTCACACCGTATCGGACTGCGGTCGAGCTGGCGCTGGCCCGCGTCAACCGCGGCGAAGTCGAAGTCGAGTGGTCGAATGCCTCATCGAAAACGCCTCCATCAGAACCGATTCCGTCTGATCCCACGTGGGCGGGCGAACAGGTATGCACAGACACGCGTTCCGGCAACACCGCCACCGACCCGGCGACACTCTGGAAAGCTGCCGAATCCGTCGGCGGCGACCTGAAACAGTGGAAGGTCGAATCAACCGTGCCCGGAACGCTTGTGCGGCTCACCTCGCAGATGCCGGTGCCCGGGAAGGCCTGGCTCGACATACGCGTCCGCGCCGCCGATGACGGATCGCGCCTCGAGCTGCGGACGGTGTTCTATCCGCGGGGCCTGGTGGGCCGTGGCTATTGGTATGCGATGTTGCCGGTCCGCCGAAAGTATTACGACGCCACGGCGACCAAGATCATCCGGCAAGCCGAGGCCGTTACCCAAGCTGATCCACACCGGCCCTGACCGACGCAGGCTTTTCGTTCCTGCGCGACACTGTGGCGGCCGTTCACTCGGCAAGAAAATCAGTCACGAGGCGGTTGAAGTCGTCGGGGCGCTCGATCGGCACCACATGCGAGGATCCGTCGCCTCGAATGACCTCGAACCGTGCTCCGGGGATCGCGTCGGCAACCTCGCGCGCTATCCAAGGTGGGGTCAACAAGTCCTGCTCGCCCACAACGACCAGGGTCGGGGCGGTGATTTCGCCCAACCGATCGAGGGCATCGAACTTAAGGTAGGCATCGGACTGGCGCGCGTACGCCTCAGGACTCATCGGGTACGGATTGCCAGCCAACAGTGCGACGGTGTCCTGGACCGCGTCGTGATTACGCAGGAAGGCCGTGGAGAACAACGCGGCCAACTGTTGTCCGCCGAAGACCTCCCCGGTCGCGTCGTTCGCCTTGACCCAGCGCCAGATGCAGATCGGATCGACCGCACTTCGTGCCGGCGCTGCACCGGTCCCGGTGAGCACCAGCCGATCCAGCCGGTCCGCATGCCGGAGGGCGAACTCTTGGGCAATCATCCCGCCCATGGACAACCCCAACACATGGGTTCGCGCGATCTGCAACGCGTCGAGCAGACCGGCGAGGTCATCGGCCATGTCTGCAACGTTGTACGGGTTGTCCGCTTGTGAGCTGCGGCCGGCGTCGCGATTGTCGACGGTCACCACCGTGAACTCGGTGGACAGGGCCGGAACCTGTGCCAGCGTCCAGAGCGACGAGTCGTATCCGATTCCCATCACCAAAAGGAGCGCAGGTCCGCTGCCATGGGTCTCGTAGTACAGCTCCTGCCCGTTGGTGTGCACCGTGCCTGATCGTGGCAGTTGCGTCATGTTGGTGTTCATCGCTCTCTCCTTGGTTTCCACGGCCGGATGGGGTGTGTTGGGACTGTCGTCCGATTGGCCGGATCGGACGTGTCAACCTCCATGCGTGAGGAAGACTGTTACCGCGGTAGCCCTCGGTGTTACGGCAGGCCGGCGGACAAACGGGCAGGCCTGCGGGCAGGTGAGCGATGGACGACACGGCTGATGCGGCGCAGATCGAGCAGGCGCGAGAGGCAGCCTCGTGCGGTGACTGGATACGGGCCTACGACCTGTTCCTCGGCGCGGACGCGCGCTCCAGACTTTCGGTGGACGACCTCGGGTTGCTCGCCGAAGTCGCGTACGCCACCGGCCATCTGGACGTGACGATCGCGGCTTGGGAGCGTGCGCATGCGGAGGCTGTGCGCATCGGCGACCCCATCGCGGCTGCAGGCGCGGCGGCGCGTATCGCCCTGCACCTGCTGATGGACACCGCGCTGATGGCGCCGATCCGTGGGTGGGTCAGGCGAGCGGAGCGACTCCTCGTGGGTCACGACGAGACGCCGATCCACGCATGGCTGGCGGTCATCAAGAGTTACGAGCGTCTCATGATCGGCGACGTCCACGCCGCCCACGAATGGGCAGGCCGGGCTGTCATCGTGGGATCGATCTGCAACCCGGTCGCGGCCGCTATCGGCAGGGTGGCGGAGGCACACGCCGTGATCCTGGAGGGTGACGTCCGCCGGGGCCTCGAACTCGTCGACGAAGCAGCGGTGGCCACTATTTCTGGCGAACTCGATGCCATATCGACAGGGATGGTCTACTGCGAGTTGGTGTGCATGCTCCAAGGGCTCGCTCAGCACGACCTCGCCGAGGAGTGGACGGAGGCAATGGAGCGGTGGCTCCCCGGGAACGGTATCGGCAGTGTCCATGGTCGCTGCCGCGTCCACCGTGCCGAAATCCTCCGACTGCGTGGGGATAGCCACGAAGCCGAGCGTGAGGCCCTGGCGGCCTGCGCGGAACTCCGTCCATACCTTCAACGGGAATTCGGTTGGCCCCTCACTGAATTGGGCCTCATACGCTTCCAGATGAAAGATCTCCGAGGTGCCGAAGACGCATTTCTCGCAGCTCGTGAGGCCGGGTGGGATCCGGAGCCGGGACTCGCCCTGGTGCGATTGGCTCAGGGCGACGTGGTTTTGGCAGCAGCATCCATCCGAGAGGCACTGGATCATCCGCTGACCGTCCCCTCCAAGGAACTGCCCCCGAACACCGACCTGCGCCGGGCACCACTGCTGGCCGCGCGGGTGGAGATCGAGGTGGCGGCCGGAGACCTCGTCGGTGCACGCGACGCGGCCGACGAACTTGCGCACGTGGCCGCATTGTTCGAGAGCAGGGCATTGGCGGCCAGTGCGGCAATGGCAGACGGCCGGGTGCGGCTACCGAGCGGCGACGTGGCGGGTGCCCGGCAGGCCTTCGAAGCCGCCGTCCAGTTGTGGACCGTCGTGGGGGCTCCTCACGAGACGGCTCTGGCGCGCACAGAGCTCGCACACGCACATCGCGAAGCGCCGTCGCCGGCGTTTTCGCAAGTCCAGGCGCGTCAGGTCAGCGATCATCTGCAAGACCCCAATGTCTTTCGCCGGCAAGGCGATTACTGGTCCATCTCGTTCGGAGAACACACCGTTACGCTGCGTGACCTGAAAGGTCTGCACTATCTCGCGCGGCTCCTCGCCCATCCCGGTCGGGAGTTCCACGTGCTCGACCTCGTGACGAATGAGATGCAGGTGTCCGCGATCGGTACGCCGGATCCCGAGCTGACGCCTTCCGGGTGGGGCGACGCGGGTGTACTGCTCGACGCCCAGGCCAAGAACGCCTACCGTCGGCGGTTGGTTGAGATCGATGACGATCTAGATGAGGCGCGACTCCTGAATGACAGCGGACGCGTCGTCCAGGCCGAGGCGGAACGCGACTTCCTCATCCGCGAACTGTCGCGCGCAGTGGGTTTGGGCGGGCGTAGCCGGCGTGCCGGTTCCGCATCGGAACGCGCCCGAGTCGGCGTGACCCGGGCGGTCCGCTATGCGATGCGCCGCATTCATCAACACCACCCAGCACTCGGGGAGCACTTCGATCGTGCCATTCGGACAGGCACCTACTGTGTCTACTTGCCTGACTCACGCATTGCCACCTCCTGGATGCTTTGACAGTTGTCCCGCATCAGGCGTCTGCGAGTATGCGAGCGGTCCATACTGAAGTGATGGTGGGCGTCGGGAATCCTGGCGGTGAAGCATTCGGCCGGCTCGCTTGGGAGACGGCGTACAAGTACCTGTCCGCGGCTGCCGATGACGCGCCGCCTGGCGTCGATGATCTCGAACGCCTCGCTGTCGCCGCGTATCTCACGGGGCGATACGAGGAGAGCACGGGCGTGTGGGAGCGTGCGCATCAGAGCGCGCTCGCCTCCGGGGATGTTGTCCGGGCGGTGCGCTGTGCGGCGTGGCTGGCGTTTGGTTTGATAAATCGCGGCGAGTTGGCCCGCGGTGGCGGCTGGGTCGCGCACGCGCAGAGGCTGCTCGACGATGCGGACATCCACAGTGTGGAGCGGGGCTTCCTGCGTTATCTCGCCGCGGTGAGAATGTATTTCGAAGGCGACACCGACGGTGCTCATCGCGGCTTTCTCGAGGCCTGCGCGAGCGGCGAAAATTTCGACGATCCCGAGCTGGTCGCACTCGCGCGGGTCTGTGTGGCACGATGCCTGATCAATCACGGCGAGGTCGCCGAAGGGGTCACTCTGCTCGACGAGGTAATCGTTACGATTGCCGCACAGCAGGTTTCACCGATCGCCGTTGGCGACATCTACTGCACAGCCATCGACGGTTGTCATGAACTCTTCGACCTCCGACGCGTGCAGGAATGGACGTCGGCATTTCACCGCTGGTGCGAGAACCAACCCGAACTGGTGCTCTACCACGGTCAGTGCCTCGTCCACCGCGCCGAGATGATGATGCTGCACGGCGAGTGGTCCGACGCCGCCGACGAGGCCGAGAGAGCATTCGACCGGTTGTTCAGTCACCCGGCTGTCGGCGAATCGCTGTATCTGCGGGCCGAGTTGCACCGACTGCGCGGAGAGTCGGCCGCCGCAGAGGTCGCCTACCGGCAGGCGAACCGCCAGGGTCGGCAACCGCATCCGGGGCTGGCGCTGCTGCGCCTGGCCCAAGGTGACGTGTACGGGGCAGGTGCGGCGATCCGGAGGGCACTGGCCGAGGCCACGCAACCGCCCGAGCGGGCGGCCTTACTCGCCGGCTACGTCGAGATCGTCCTGGCCGGTGGTGATGCGCTCGCCGCCCGCGCCGGCGCCGACGAACTGGCGTCGCTCGCCGCCATGTGGAGCACAGCCTTCCTGCGCGCCGCCGCCGACCACGCGACCGGCGCCGTACTCCTCGCCGACGGGTCGCCTGAAGCGGCCCTGATCGCCCTGCGTCGCGCCGTCGCGGGCTGGCGCGATCTGGGCGTGCCGTACGAACGGGCCCGGGCCATCGTGCTGATCGGGCGTGCCTGTCACCGGCTCGGTGACTCCGAGGGCGCCGAGATGGAGTTCGCGGTGGCCCACGCCATCTTCGCCGAGCTTCGTGCGGCCACCGACCTCGTCCGACTCGAGGTGACCGCGACGTCGGCGCGGCAGGGGTCGGCGTGCGGACTGAGCCCCCGCGAACTGGAGGTACTCGCGCTCGTGGCCACCGGCGCGACGAACCGAGCGATCGCCGCCGACCTCGTGATCAGCGAGAAGACCGTGGCCTCCCATCTGAGCAGCATCTTCACCAAGCTGGACCTGTCGTCGCGGGCGGCCGCCACGGCCTACGCGTATCGGCACGACCTCATCTGACCGGCCTCCACGCGGTGACTGCGTTCCTCCGCAGAATCACCTAGTCGCACCGGGGTCAAAAATCAGTGATTTGTCCGATGTGGACGAGCTGCGGGCTTCGTACGGTTGGTTCACACCACCAACCCACGGGAGACATCATGAGTGACGCGGACATCGCCGTCGTACGGCGTTTCACCACACAGGGATGCGTCGGCGGCCGGCTCGGCGTCATCGACGAGATCTTCGCCGAGGACTTCGTCAACCACGACCCGATGCCGGGGCATGACACCGGTCGGGAGGGCATGCGGCAGACGATCGCCTTGCTGAATGACGGGCTTTCCGACCGGAAGATGCTGCTCGACGAGTACCGATCGGCCGGCGACACGGTCGTCGAGAATGCCGCGGTCGGCGCGATCCATACCGGCGAGATGCTCGGTGTTCCCGCATCCGGTACCGAGGTGATGGTGCGCAGTATCGAGATCTGGCGCGTGGCCGACGGCAAGATTGCCGAACGCTGGGGTGTGGTCGACGTCGCCGGGTTGCTGGCGCAACTCAGTGCCGCCACCGCCTCGGCCGGCGCGGTGTCGTGATGTCCGCCATCGACGCCGCCCGGCCGCCGTCGCTCGAGGCGGCCGCAATCCTCGACGGCGTACGGGCAATGACGCCGTCCATAACCGATCGTGCCCGCGAGATCGAGACGGCCCGACGATTGCCCGACGACCTGCGTGCGTCGCTCGAGTCCCTGGGATGCTTTCGAATGCTGTTGCCCCACAGCCACGGTGGTCTCGACATCGGGTTGCCTTCGGCGTTGAAAGTCCTCGACGCACTCGCGCAAGCCGACGGGTCGACGAGTTGGACGGTGGCGATCGCCTCGAGCGGCTGGCTCGACGTGAGTCACCTCTCGCGGGCCGCCTTCGACGCCCTCTACGCCGACGGACCGCAGGTCATCGTCGGCGTTTTCAACCCGAGCGGGACGGCGGTGCGCGAGGGTGACGACTATCGGGTCGGCGGTCGTTGGTCCTTCGCCAGTGGTTGCCAGGACGCCCGTTGGCTGTTCGGCAACTGCATGGAGGGCGACGGCTCGCAGGGCTCGGTTCCGCAGATCCGTCTGGTTGTGTTCTCGCCCGAACAGGTCGAGATCGAGGACACCTGGACCGCGTCCGGGCTCTGCGGCACGGGCAGCCACCATTTCTCGGTACGAGACGCGCTCGTCCCTGCCGAGCGTACCGGCCTCATCATGGTCGACGAGCCGTGTCTCGACGAACCGCTGCTGCGCCTTCCCCCACCAGCAGTGTTCGCACTGGAAATCGCCAGTGTCGCAGTCGGTATCGCCGCCGGGGCACTGTCCGACATCGTCGACCTGGCCACGACGAAGGTGCCGCTGCTCGGCCCGACTGCGCTGGCCGCCAACCCACTGTTCCAGCACCAACTGGGCGTCGCCGATGCCAAGCTACGCGCGGCGCGGACCCTGTTGTATTCCGATGCCGACGCCGCCTGGGCGAGCGCGCTGGCCGACGACGAGCTCACGCCCGAGTTCCGGGCACACCTGCGCGCCGCATGCACGTGGGTGGTGGCCAGTGCGGTCGAGGTGGTCGACACCGCTTACACGGCCGGGGGCGGCACCTCGCTGTACTCCGAACATCCACTCCAGCGCAGGCTGCGCGACGTTCATGCGATCACTCAGCATTTCCTCGTAAAGCTCGACAGCCTCACGACGGCGGGTGCGATACTTGTCGGACAAGACGTCGACCTCACCGTTTTCTGACGAACCGGGTCCCGGTGTGCTGATGCGGTGACGGAGGTGGTCACCATGCACGGTGGCGGAGTACGTGTCCTGATCGTCGGCGCCGGTATCGCCGGTCCTGCCACCGCACGCTTGTTGCATGACTGGGGCGCGGCCGTCGAGATCATCGAGCGAGCCCCGATCCCCGTACCCGAAGGCACCGGAATCTACTTGCTGGGCAACACCGTTCGCGCACTCGAGACCATCGGACTTGCGCGCCAGGTGGCCGGCCTCTCCGTTCGTATCTATCGCCAGCGCACCGCCGATCACCGTGGCCGTCTGCTGTTCGACGTCGATGTCGGCGAACTCTGGGACGGGATCGGGTCGTGCCTGGCCATGCCCCGGGCCGACCTTCACCGAGTGTTGATCGACAGGGTCGCCGATGTGCCGATTCGCTGGGGTGACTCACCACAGACGATTGATTCGGACGGAACCGACATCACGGTGCGAACGACAGCGGGCCATGTCGGCCACTACGACCTCGTCGTGGGCGCCGACGGTGTGCACTCCACCGTTCGCAGGCAAGTTTTCGATGTCGACGCGGTAGCGCCGATCGGCCAGTATGCATACCGCTTCCTGACGGAGTGGGACGGCCCGCCCGGACTGTGGTCGGTGCGGCTCGGGCCGGGTTCGGCATTCCTGATGATCCCGATCGGCCAGGGTCAGGTGTACTGCTACTGCGACGGGCCGATCAGCGATCCGGTGGTTCCGTTGCGAAATGTGCTGTCGGACTATGCCGAACCGGTCCCGACCCTGCTCGATGCGCTGGACAAAAGGGGCCCGGAAGCGTTGCATGCCGGGCCGGTCGAGGAGGTCGTGCTCGACCGGTGGTCGCGCGGCAACGTCCTGCTCATCGGCGACGCCGCCCACGGGACCTCCCCCAACATGGCCCAGGGTGTCGCGATGGCTCTCGAAGACGCCATCGTCCTGACCGAATCCCTGACGGCAGCAACGAATATCACCGAGGCACTGGCGGCATTCGAACAGCGCCGCCGACCGCGGACGGACTGGGTTCTGGCGCAGACCCACCGCCGCGACCACGCACGCAACCTGCCGCCGGTGATTCGCAATGTCGTGCTCCGCCGGTTCGGGAAACGCATCTTCCACGCAAACTACCGCCCTCTGCGCGATGCTCCCTGAGCCACAGAGGGTTTCGAAGGTCAGGCCCGGCCCAGGCTGGTACCCGGCCGGGTCAACACCACACCGGGAAGTACCGCGTACCGAGACAACTGGGTCACCGCCATCGCGATCGTCGCGACATCGGCCGCGGTGATCATCTCCTGCGGCGGGATCGCGGTCCAGGACGACATGTCGGTGTTCACGTACCCGGGAGAGATGGTCGATGCGGAGACACCCCGCCCCGACTCCTCCAGATTGAAGGTCTCGCACAACGAGATCAGCGCGGCCTTGGTCGCGCCGTATGCCGCGAGTTCCGGTTCGGGATGAACTCCGGTGATCGATGCGATGGCGATGACCTTTGCGGCACCGGCCAATTCGGCGGTGTTGCGCAACGTCGGGAGCAGCGTCTGCAGCAGCACATACGCCGATCGCACGTTCACCTGATACAACTTGTCGAAACGGCGGGCGGGTAGGTCGCCGATCGGACCCTTCTGGCCCATACCGGCATTGAGTACCAGCGCATCGAGACGACCGTATTCGGTGACGTGCATCGCGGCCAGGTGCGTCAGCTGCTCTTCGTCAGCGGCGTCCGCGGTCACCACTTCAACGCGTCCACCAAATGTATTGGTCAGCCGGGTTGCCATCTCCCGCAACGGCTCCGGACTACGCGCGCTGATCGTCAGATCCCAGCCGTCGGCCGCGAACCTCGACGCGATCTCGGCGCCGATACCCCGTGAGGCACCGGTCACCAAAGCGACTTTACGACCCTTGTCCCGCTCGACCACCGAAACCCCCCTCAGCTCTTGTTGTTGATCGCCCGCAGGCCGGCAGCCATGAACTCGCCCGTTGCGGCAGCGGCACTCTCGGCACCGTCACCGGACGACGACCCGCTGCGCGCCCGGTGGGTGATGCCCTCACCGATCACACCGAGTTTGAAGTTGGCCAGCGCCAGATAGAAGTTCCAGTCGAACAATTCGCGACCGGATACCTTTGCGTACCGCTCGGCGAGGTCATCCGGCGACGGATAGCGGTCGCTCGTCCATGCCGCATCCATGCCGAGTACCGCGTCGAAGATCGGTGCACGGTAGACGCACATCAGGGCCACGTCGGTGAGCGGATCGCCCAGCGTCGACATCTCCCAGTCGACCACGGCCTTGATCTTGCCCGGATCATTCGCGTCGAGAATCGTGTTGTCGACCCGGAAATCACCGTGGACAATCGAGTTGGACGTCTGCGCCGGAATCGCTTCACTCAGTGCCGCATGCAGTTTGGCGACATCGTCGAGTTCGCGGGTCTTGACGTGCTCCCACTGGCGCGCCCAGGTCTTGACCTGCCTGGCCACGAACCCGTCGGGCCGACCGAACTCGCCGAGACCCACGGCCTGGTAGTCCACCGCGTGCAGGTCGGCAAGCGCCTGGATCAGGCCGTCGACATTCCGCTCGACATCATCGTCGCGCAGCGGTTTGAGGTCGTCGGCGCTACGCACAACCGAACCGTCGACGAACTCGACGACGGTGCAGGGCGCACCGAGCGCGTCACCTTCCTTGTCGAAGGCGACGGTGACTGCGACCGGAACCGCAGTGTGCTGCAGTCCGTTGGTGACCGTCCATTCGCGGTTCATGTCGTGCGCCGACGGCGTCAGTCCACCGGTCGGTGGGCGCCGAACAACCCAGTGCGAGTTGTCATCCCGGACCGAGAATGTCAGGTTGGACCGCCCGCCGCTGATCAACTCGACCGCCAGATCACCTGCGACCGGAACACCACGCTCGATCAGGAACGTGCGGAGCTTGGCAACGTCCATCCCGGGCAGCGAGGTCATGATGCCTTCCCGGCGGCGATGGCCTTCTTGGTCTTGCCGACGGCACGCTTGGCGATGGCCCACCGGTGCACCTCGGACGGGCCGTCGTAGATCTGGAACGGGCGGAGCTCACGCTGCAGTCGGGCCAGCGGCAACTCATCGGAAACGCCCATGCCGCCACACATCTGGATCGAACGGTCGACCACTCGGGAGAATGCCTCGGCGCCGAACGTCTTCGCAATCGAGGTCTCATCGCCGGCGTTGGAACCCTGATCGAGGGCCCAGCAGGCCTTGACCAGCAGCGCCCGAGCAGCGGCGAGGTCGATCTCGTTGTCGGCCACCATCTTCTGGATCATGCCGAGGTCGCCGAGCTTGCCGCCGAACGCCTCACGCTGCGCGACGTAGTTCAGCGCGACATCGTGCGCCCGGTTGGCACTACCCATCCAGCGCATCACGTGGGTCATCCGAGCCGGCCCCAGACGGACCTGCGCATAGCGGTAGCCCTCATCGACCTCACCGAGGACGTCCTCGTCGGGGACGAATACGTCACGGAATGCGACCTCGCAATGCCCACCGATCATCGCCCGGTCGATCGTGTTGATGTGGCGCCCGACGGTGATGCCGGGAGTACCCGCCGGGGCCAGGAACATCGTTGCCCCGCCGCGATCGCCGGGGGCGCCGGCCGTACGGGCCATGATGATGAAGAATCCGGCGCCATCGGCTCCGGTGATGAACCACTTGTCGCCGTTGATCTTCCAGCCGCCGTCGACCTTGGTCGCCGCGGTGCGCAGGGCCGACGGATCGGCACCGGCACCGGGCGCGGGTTCGGTCATGGCAAACGCCGACCGCTGGTCACCGGCGGCCAGCGGTGCGAGGTACTTCTGCTTCTGCGCGTCCGAGGCGATGTGGGCCAGCATGTGCACGTTGCCCTCGTCGGGGGCGCCGATGTGCAGGGCGATGGGCCCGAAGACCGAGTAGCCGGCCGCTTCGAAGACCGGCGCGCGGTCCGACATGTTCAATCCGAGACCGCCGTATTCAACCGGGGCGTGCGGTGCGAAGACACCTGCCTCACGGGCACGGTCGCGCATCTCCAGGCGGCGCTCGTCGCCACCGGCCGCCGTGATGTCGCCTGCGAACTCGTCCTCGATCGGCAGCACGTGGTCGCGGACGAAGACGTTCGTCTTCTTGATGATGTCCTCGACCTGGGGATCGTAGGAAAGCTGAATCGCCATGGGCACCTCCTTGTGCGCGGTGCTCGACGATCCGGAACCCCGGCCCGACCGAGCGATCGTTCGGTAGTTGGGGATCACCGTGCCATGCCTGCACCGGGGCGGTCAAGCCGTCCGGTTCACTGCGTCCCGGGCATGACCCCAACCATCTGCCGTGCGATCAGCAGATATCGCGACACCAACTCGTCGGGACCGAGGCGTCCTCGTGGCCGGTACCACGTCGAAACACCCACACACATGGTCGCGACGGCCCGCGCCGCATCCTTGGGATACGGACACACGAAGTCCCCCGTCGCCACGCCGGCCTCGACGATGTTGTCCACCATCCGTTGCTGGCGGTCGCGGAGGGCGATGTACTCCAGACGGAAGTCCGGTTCGAGGCTCCGGGTCTCGGTGGAACCGACAAACGCCCGCGCCCGGCGGTACATGTGGAATCGCAGGAGCGACTCGACCACCGCGTCGAACTGCTCCAAGGGTGCAGGCCCGGCTTCGGCCAGCGCGGCTTCCGAACGGTCCAGGAGGTCGCTCATCGTCCGTTCGAGCAGTCCCTGCAACAGCGACTGCTTGGACGGGTAATGGTGATAGAGGCCCGGCACGCTCAGACCCGCGCGAGCAGCGATGTCACGCACCGACGTGCCGTGGTAGCCGTGCTCGGCGAACGCCGCGAGCGCAGCAGCGAGAGGGACCGGGAGGTCTTCCTCGTCCCCGTACTGCCGCCACGCACCGGAGCTCCGCGCACCGTCATCACTGGCGTGCGACGTCGGATCGACCCCGGAGTTCATGGGTTTCAACCTAGCTTGTCGCGCCGCTGCCCCCATACACACGCACCGACGCACGCGAGCCCGATTGGTGATCCTCGCAGATGATCCGGCAAGCTGACTGGATGCAGGCCGACCCCACCTCGCCCCGGCCCAGTTCCGTCGGCATCAGCTCGTCACTGACGCTCCTGTTCGCGCTCACCTGCGGTCTGTCGGTCTCGTCGCTGTACCTCCTGCAACCGGTCCTCGACGAGATCCGCGCGGACTTCGCCGTGAGTACCGCCACCGCGGCACTGGTGGTGACCGCCGCGCAATTCGGCTACGTCATCGGCATGCTCCTGCTGGTTCCGCTTGGCGACCTGTGGAATCGAAAGTTGCTGGCGCCCAGCATGATGGCCGCGTCTGCCGGCGCTTTGCTGGTCAGTGGACTGGCTCCCGGATTCATCGCACTGTTCGCGGCATCGATCCTGGTCGGGATCAGCGCAGCCACCGCGCAACTCGTCATCCCCTGGTCGTCAGCACTGGCACTGCCCTCCGATCGCGGCCGCGTGGTGGGTGTGGTGATGAGTGGACTACTGATGGGCATCCTGCTCGCTCGCCTGGTCAGCGGCGTGATCGCCGAGTTCGGCGGCTGGCGATCGGTGATGTTCGTCTGCGCCGCACTGATGGCGGCCCTGGCGGTGGTCGTGTATTTCATGGCACCCCCCGATGCCGCACGGCCACATCAGCCGTACGGACAACTGCTGCTGTCGGTGGCCCGGATGGTCCGCACCGAGACGATGCTGCGCCAGCGAATGGCGCTGGGATTTCTCACGATGTTCGGATTCAGCGCGATGTGGACGTCGACGGCGTTCCTGTTGTCCGGTAACCGCGGCGAGCACTTCGACTACTCCGAATCTGCGATCGGCGCCTTCGGGTTGGCCGGGATCGCCGGCGCCGCGGGTGCACCGCTGATCGGTAAGCTCGCCGACCGCGGACATCTGCGTTTGGCAACAACGTCGGCGTGGCTCGTCACCATCGCGGGCTGGCTGCTGCTGGCGTGGCCCAGTACCCCGTTGGCCGCCTTCATCATCGGACTCGTGGTGTTCGACCTCGGAGCGCAGGCTTCACAGCTGTCGAACCAAACTGCCATCTACACACTGGCTCCCGAAGCCCGCAGCCGGGTGACCACCGCCTACATGGTCACGTATTTCACCGGCGCGGTTGCCGGTTCGGTCTGCTCGGGATTTGCCTATGCAGGTGGCGGCTGGGGCACGTTGTGCGTGATCGGGATCGTTGTCTCGACCCTCGGCCTGCTGTTGTGGATCGGCTTCGACCGCTGGAACAACCGCAGAATCAGTGGTGCTGATCGGCCCGCTGCGGAAGCAACTCCGACACCGCACCGTACATCATCGTGACACATAGGTCGACGAGTTCGTCTGTGCTGCAGTCGATCCCGCCGTCGATCCAGGCGGACAGGACCTGCCCGAACCCGCCGACGTAGAAATGGGCAGCGCCCTGCACCTCGGGCCCGTTGTCCTCGGCGCCCGAGTTCTGCATGGTCAGCGTCGCGAACATCAGGATGGTGTCATTGCGTTTACTGGCAAGCTTTCCGCTCAGCAGGGTCTGCGAGAACAACACCCGCCCGCGCCGACGGTCCGCATCGATCCGGTCGACGATGACCCGCACGACCGACGCGATCTGATCGCGGGTCGATCTGCCACCTGCCACCACCGCCTCTTGCGCGGCCGCCGCGATGTCGAGAACGACCTCGTCGTACGTGGCCGCGACCAGCGCGTCGACATCCTCGAAGCTCTCGTAGAAATACCGGGCCGTCAGACCGGCCTGCCGACAGACCCCGCGCACGCTGATCAACCCGCCGTCGGGCGACCCGAGGATGTCCAATGCTGCGTCCACCAGGGTTGCCCGGCGCCGTTTCACCCGGTCTGCTCCGTTTTCGCCACCATATGGGCGCAAGGGGTCAGCCATCCCCCCATCTTGTCACCTCGTGTTCCAGGCGATTGACTTTCGGTCAACGGATCGGTTGAATCAAAGCGACAACGCACGTAGTCACAATGTTCATTGCGAGAAGGGCAGACAATGACGTCTGGGATCATCGATGGAAGCAGCGCACGCTCTACGGAGATACCGGTACCGACGTGGACCCGGGACGAGACTGACAGCGCTTCCGGAGACCTGCTCGAAATGCCCGGTATCTCGGCCCTCGCCGGTGCGGCAAATGTGATCATGCAACTTGCGCTGCCTGCGGTCGGTTACGGGGTCGCGGAGAGCAAGGTCGACTCCGGCAACCTGTTCAAGCACCCACTCAAACGGGCCCGCACCACGCTGTCGTACCTGGCGGTCGCGGTCAACGGGACACCTGCGGACCGCAAGGCCTACCGCAAGGCGATCGGCCACGCCCACGCCCAGGTCAAGTCGAGCGCCTCGAGTCCGGTGAAGTACAACGCCTTCGACCCGAACCTGCAGTTGTGGGTTGCCGCCTGTCTGTACAAGGGCTGGGAGGACATGCAGTACCTCTACGGTGATCCCGAAGCAGTCACCGAACAGGCCTATCAGCAGGGTGCGCTGATGGGCACCACGCTGCAGATGTCCCGCGACATGTGGCCCGCGACCCGCGCCGACTTCCAGGAGTACTGGGACACCACCGTCGCCGGACTCGAGATCGACGACACGATCCGCGAGCTCCTTCTTTCCATCTCCAAGTTCGAGTTCTTGCCGCGGCCGTTCTCCTTCGTGATCGGCGGTTACGGAATGTTCCTCACCACCGGCTTCCTGCCGCCGGAGTTCCGCGACAAGATGGGCTTGGCCTGGTCCGATCGGAACCAGCGGGTGTTCGACATCCACAACCAGCTCGCCAGGTCCGTTGCGACCCGGCTACCGAAGCCGTTGCGCGCCTTCCCCTTCAACGCGTACCTGTGGGACGTCCGGCGCCGGATCCGGACGGGCCGCTCGTTGACCTGACCGCGGCGACGCGCGACCGGCCAGGCCCGGCGCAAACGTCAGATGACTCTCTTCAACGACGCCGGTGTCAGATCAGCGGCGCTCGTGTGGCCCGACAATCCCAGCGTCAGATCCAGCTCGGCGATGATGTTGGCAACGACATCGCGGGCACCATCGGCCCCGGCCAAGGCCAGACCGTACATGTGAGGCCGCCCCACGCAGACCGCGTCGGCGCCAAGCGCCAGCGCCTTGAATGCATCGGCACCACCGTGAATTCCGGAGTCGAGCAACACTTTTGCGCGCCCCTGCACCGCGGCGACGACGTCCACCAGCGCGTCGACCGATCCGATCGCCCCATCAACCTGCCTGCCACCGTGATTGGACACCAGGATCCCGTCGACCCCCAGGTCAACGGCCTGCAGGGCGTCGTCGGGATGCAGAATGCCCTTGAGGACGATCGGCAGCGAGGTGCGTTCACGAAGTCCGGCGATATCGGCCCAACTCAGCGACGGGCGTGAATAGATCTCCAGGAACGTCTGCACCGATTCCCGCGGGACGGGCGAAAGCAGGTTGCGCACAGCACCTCCCGGGGTATTGCGGGCCATCGAGACCAGAGATTTGATGGCACCGAGGGTGATCTGTGGTCGCTCCCGCGGGAGCGCTGCCGCGATCCGCTCCCGGACGATGTCGACGAACCGCGGGTCCGAGGTGTACTGGTCGATCCCGAGCCCCTGAGCGAATGGCAACGATCCCAGATTCAGATCCTGGGGACGCCAGCCGAGCATCGTGGTGTCCAGAGTTACGACTATGGCTGCGGCCCCGGATTTTTCGGCCCGATTCAGGAAGCTGTCGACCAGGTCCTCGTCGGTCGACCAATACAGCTGATACCACCGTGGCGCACCGGCGGCGACCTCATCCATCGCGGCCGCGGTCTGTTCCATCGGCACACTGCCCTGGCTGGAGAAGATATATGGAACGCCGAGCTCGGCAGCGGCACGTCCGATGTGAATATCGGCCTGCGGGTGTGCCAATGCACCGGCACCCACCGGCGAGAAGAGAATCGGTGCAGGCAGTTGTTGCCCGAAGAGTTCGGTCGTCAATGTCCGCTTCGACACATCCCGCAGCATCCGGGGCACGATCGCCCACCGGTCAAAGGCCTTGCGATTTGCCGACATCGTGCCACCGTCACCGGCGCCACCGGCCACGTAGGCCCAGGCCTTCGGCGACATCTTCTTCTTCGCAGCCCGTTCGAGCGCTTCAAAATTGGTTGGTACCTGAGGTTTTCGGCCGAAGACGCCGTTCGAATAGATGGTGTTCTGCCGGGCCCGGCCCACCGAATTCGCCCCGTCTGCCGAGTCTGTTGGGTCGCTGCTCATCGCTCCACCGTAGTGACACCGGGTCGACCAGAACAATGGGTGACGGAACATGGCGCCATTGACGGAACACCGCACCAGGGGCACGGTGGAGGTACACGGTCGATCTCGATGAGGAGACACATGACAAACGCCACCCGTATCGTGCTGGCCGCGCGGCCACACGGTGAGCCCAAGGACTCCGATTTCCGTTTCGAGGAGTTTCCATTGCGTGAGCCACAGGACGGTGAGGTCTCGTTGCAGACGCTCTACCTCTCCCTGGATCCCTACATGCGCGGCCGGATGAGTGCCGCGAAATCGTACGCACCGCCGGTGGAGATCGGCGACACCATGGTCGGCGCAACGGTGTCCCGCGTCATCGAGTCCACCGTCGACCGTTTTGCACCGGGCGATGTGGTGCTCGGCTACGGGGGCTGGCAAACCCATTCGGTCGAGCCCGCCAAGCAACTGCGACTCCTCGACCCGAAGACGAATCCGCCCTCCACCGCACTGGGAGTCCTCGGCATGCCCGGGTTCACCGCGTATTCGGGGCTGCTGACCATCGGTAAACCCCAACCCGGCGAAACCGTTGTGGTGGCGGCCGCGGCGGGTCCGGTGGGATCGGCCGTCGGCCAGATCGCAAAGATCAAGGGGGCACGCGCCGTCGGCATCGCAGGCGGCCCCGAGAAGGTCGCCTACCTGGTCGATGAACTCGGATTCGATGCCGCGGTCGACCATCGCGCCGACAACTTCGCCGAGCAGTTGGCCGCAGCCACACCCGACGGCATCGACGTGTACTTCGAGAACGTGGGCGGCGCGGTGTTCGACGCAGTGCTGCCCCGGATGAACCTCTACGGCCGGATCCCGGTCTGCGGACTCGTCGCCAACTACAACCTGACGTCACTTCCCGAGGGCCCGGACCGGACCGGGCAGCTGATGGGAATCGTGCTGGCCCAGAGCCTGACGATCCGCGGATTCATCCAGACCGAGTTCGCCGCCGAGCAGATGCCGAAGTTCCTCGAAGAGGCGTCCGGATGGGTCGCCGATGGATCGCTGAAATACCGGGAAGACGTCACCGACGGCTTCGAGAACGTCCTCGACGCGTTCCGCGGACTCCTCACGGGACGCAACTTCGGCAAGGCCCTGGTCCGCGTCGCCAGCTGACCCGACCCCCGGACCCCCGCACCAGTTGGGATGGTCGGGTCAGCGCAGGCGTTTGGGCACGACCATCGGTAGATCGGTCACCGGATCGGGCACCACTACGGCGTCGAGTCCGAACACTTCGCTGATCAAGTCGGCGTTCACGACGTTCTCGGGCCGGCCCTGCGCGGCGATCCGGCCACCCGACAACGCAACCAGGTGATCGGCGAATCGGCAGGCCTGGTTGATGTCGTGCAGCACCGTGATGATTGTCCGGCCCGAATCCCGCAGGGACGAACAGAGCTCGAGCAGCTCGTATTGATGGGTGATGTCCAGGAACGACGTGGGCTCGTCCAGCAGGAGGTAGGACGTGTCCTGCGCGAGCACCATCGCGATCCAGACACGTTGCCGTTGACCACCGGACAACTGGCCAACCTGTCGCTCGGCGAGGTCGGTGACACCAGCCTGATCCATCGCGCGGTTCACCGCCTCCTCGTCATCCGGGGACCACATCGACAGCACCGACTGATGCGGGAACCGACCACGGCGCACCAGCCCGTGGACCGTGATGTTCTCCGGTGCCACCAGATCCTGTGGCAGAAAAGCGATCTGCCGGGCCACCGATTTGGGTTTGAGTGAATTGACGTCGGCCCCGTCGAATTCGATGACACCGTCGACCGGCTTGAGCAGCCGCACCATCGCGCGCATCAGTGTCGACTTGCCGCAGGCATTGGGGCCGACGATCGCGGTGAACGCGCCGTCCGGGATGTCGAGGTCAAGACCGGTCGACACGACTCGCCCCTCGTAGCCCAGTGTCACGCCACGCACCCGCAGTCGGGACGGTTTCGTCCCGGCCCTCGGCCCGGCCACCTTGTCAACTGTCACTGTCCCAATCCTTTTCGTGCGCTCTTGACCTCTTTGACCAGCAGCCAGAGCAGGTATGTTCCGCCGATGGCGGTGGTGACCACACCCACCGGCAACGACACCGGCGCCAACAACAACTGCGCGATGAGGTCGGCGGCAAGCAACAGCACCGCACCGGTGAACGCGGCCGGAATCAACGCCACGCCCGCGGACCCGGCAAGCCGGCGCCCGATCTGCGGCGCCGCCAACGCGATGAACACGATCGGTCCGGCCACCGCGGTCACAGTTGCGGTGAGGACGACACCGGCCCCAACCAGCAACAGCCGCAACCGATTCAACTGCACACCACTGGTGACGGCCAGATCGTTGCCCAACGTCGACTGGTGCATCGGTGATGAAACCGCCATGAGTACCAGTACCATCCCGGCGATGATGGCTGCCGGTAGAGCGAGCTCATCCCAGTCCACCCCGTTGATCGACCCGGCGCTCCAGCCCGTCGCAGCGATCGCCACATCGAGGTCGGCACGCAGGATGATCCACGAATTGACCGCTGTCAGCATGGCATTGAACGCGATGCCGACCACGATGAGGGTCACGCCGCCACGCCCGGATCCGAGTGAGAACGCGTAGATGAGGGCCGCGGTGGCCAGGCCTCCGATCACAGAACTCACGGCCAACTCACCCGAGGTCCCCGAGAGCACCGTGATCGCAACCAGGGCACCCGTGTATGCCCCGGCGTCGAGGCCGATCACATCCGGGCTGCCGAGTGGATTGTTGGTCAAGTTCTGAAAGATGGCCCCTGCCAGGCCGAGCGCAGCACCGAAGACCAGTGCGGCAACGACTCGTGGCATCCGCCAGTGGGTGATGACAAACCATTCGTCGCCACGCCCGACCAATGCCTGCAGCACCGTGGCCGGCGAGGACCAGTCGCTGCCGTAGCTCAGCCCGACGAAAGCGAGTAGGACGGCGAGGACAGTCAGGGTCACACAAGCGGTCACACCACGTCGCTCGGCGCGTAGTGTCACCTTTCCGGTGCGGAGAACTATCGCGCTCACAGCGTCATCGCTCCGAACTTCCTGACAACCCAGATCAACATCGGTCCACCCAGGAATGCGGTCACGATCGCGACCGGAACCTCCCCGGTCGGCAGCAACAACCGGGCGATGATATCCGCCGAGACCAGGAGGATCGGTCCAACCAGCATCGAGTAGCCGATCAACCAGGGCACCGACCCGGCAGCCAGGCGACGCGCCAGATGCGGAACGATGAGCCCGACAAACACGATCGGCCCGGCGATCGCGGTCGCAACCGCCGCCAGCATCGTCACCAAGAGCACAACGATCGTGCGGGTCAGCCCAACCCTGGTACCCAGCGAATGCGCAACGGTCTCACCAAGCGCGAGGGTGTCGAGCGAGCGTGTCATCATCATCGCCGCGATCAGGCATCCGACGATGATCAGAATCGGGATCATCAAATCGGCCTGCTCACGCCCTGCCAGCGATCCCACCGACCAGAAACGGTAGCGGTCGAATACGTCCGGCTTCATCAGGCGCAGGCCCAACGAAATGCCCGACAGCACCGCGGTCAGCGCCACCCCGGCCAGGATCAGGTGCAGCGGGGAGGTCCGCCCAACCGCATAGACGGCAACGGACGCGATCAGCGCGCCGAAGAACGAGAGCACCACGATCGGGATCTGGCCCTGGACATCCCAGAGGGCAACACCGACGGTCAACGCGAATCCGGCGCCTGCCGTGACACCGAGAATCCCCGGTTCTGCCAACGGATTTCGCGTCATCGCCTGGATCAATGCGCCGGATGTGCCGAGCGCTGCCCCGACCGCGAAGCCCAGTAGGGTCCTCGGCAATCGCACGTCCCGAACGACGATGTGGCTGTCGTCGGTACCGACGTAATCGGTCAATGCCGCCCAGACCTCGCCCGGCGCAGTGGTACGTGCCCCCACGCACAGGCTCAACACCGTCAACAGAAGCAACACCAGCAGCAGAGTTCCGATGATGGCGGTGTTACTCAGACGCCGACGCGGACGCGCCGTGGCAACCGTGGTTGTCACACCCGCGCCCGCGCTCGAACAGTCCGAACCGAACTAGTGGTCGTGATCATGGTCGTGATCGTGATCGTGATCGTGATCGTGATCGTGATGGTGATGGTCTTCGTCATCTTCATCGAGGTCCACGTCCTCGTCCGAGACACCGCGTTTCCAGTAGCCGGTGATCAGCTTGTCGAGATCACGTCGACTGCGCAGCGGCTTGATGTCTCCGGCTTCGCCTGCGGCAAAGAGGAATACCCGACCCGGCGGCAGATCCAGCGCGTTGACCGTGTCCGCCAGCAACGATGAGCCCGCCGGACGGATCAACCACCGCACCCGGACACCGGACCGCGTCGCCAACGGGTACTGCTGGTGACCGGGGTTCGTCACCTCGACGACCACATCGGCCGATACATCCTGCGGTGACTCGTCGAGCCAGCGCGCCACAGCAGGCAGGGCGGTGGCGTCGACAGCAAAGACGTAGTGGTCATAGTTGTGCGGAAAAGTCTGGGCCCCGGGCGGTCCGGCCACCACCACCGGATCACCCGGCGCGACGCCCGCCGCCCAATCCGATGCCAAGCCGCCTTCGTGCACCACGAAGTCGAGGTCGAGTTCGAGCAATTGCGGGTCGAACCGGCGAATCGTGTACTTCCTGGTCGCCGGATACGGCAGCGGCCAGTCCAGCTCCTGTTTTGCGTTCTCGGTCGGGATCCGCACTGTGCCGTCGGCGTCCGCGAAGATGACCTTCACATGGTCATCGGCCTGATAGGTGTGGAACCCGGCCAGGGCCGGACCCTGAAGTGTCAGGCGAAGCATGCCCGGCGACACCATTGTCCGGCGCTTGACGGTGACCGTGCGAATGCCGATCGGGTATCCGATGCGCGCCAAGCGATCTCCGGATCGGTGATGGGCGGCAACGCGCTCGGCCGGATCTACGCGGCTTGTCCTCACGATGCAGCAGGGGCCGCCGACGGTGCCGGCTCCAGTAGTGGTGCCAACGCTGCGTCGATCGCGTCGAGGGTCTGCATCGCAGATGCGTAGGTTGCGGCCTCGGTGTACTGCAAGCCGTAGACCTGACCCGCCGCGACAGCGGGCAGATTCTTGAACAGCGGCGAATCGAGGACGTACTGGACTTCTGCGTTCGGCTTACCGTCATCCCCGAGGGTGTAGGTGATCACCTGGGCGTCGCCGAGGCTGGCCGGAATCTCCTCGATCGACGGATACTCCGAGACTGCAGCTGCGCCGTTGCCCTTCTCTTTGACCTCTCCGTAGTAGCTCACGCCGATGTCCTGGGCGACATTCGTGCCCCACGATCCGCCGAATTCCCGCATGAAGTCACCGGCTGCGGAGTCGCCGTATGCTCCGACATGCCCGAACTGCAGGGACCCGAGCACACCCGCGTACTTCTCTTTGAGCGCAGCGGCCTTCTCTTCGTAGGCCGCCTTGTCGACCGCATAGGTCTCGTTTTCACCTGCGGCGTCGAGCTGACGGGCGGTCATCTCTCGCCACGCCGAGGGCACGCCGGGGGTGATCGCGACAACCGGTGCGATCGATTCGAGTCGCGCCATGTCGATGTCGCCGAGGGCGGGCTTCGGTACGCCGATCACGATGAGGTCCGGCCGCGCATTCGCGATCGCCTCGTAGTTGGTCTCGGCGGCGGATTCGCCTGCCACCTTCTCCAGCTCGTTGTACTCGGCCAGATCCTCGTCAGACATCAGGTCGGTGCCGCGCTCCCAGGTCGAGATGCCCACCAGGGGTGCGTCCGACTCGACCAGTGCCGGGACCGCATAGCCGGTCGCAACGATGCGCTCGGGCTCCACCGGGATCGTGATATCCCCGTTGTCGGCGACAAAGACCCTGGTCTCGGCGCTATCGGAGCTGGAATCGTCGCTGCCACATGCGGCGGCACCCAGGACCAGGCCGGCCGAGATGGCGACCACGCCCAGGCTCTGCCAATTCGTACGAGCGGACATCTGCACTTCCTTCTACTACGCGGAAAATCGTGATGCGGACCCCACGGCCGCACCCGAACACCAGCTGAGGTTAGCCTTACATGGCTACCTCACGGCTACTTTGAGAGGACACTTCGTGACGCTCGGAGGACAGTTCGATCGCTCCGCGGCACCCAGCGTTTTCGGGGCCGCCGCCGACCCGTTGTGGGTTGAGGAATACGGGTACGGTCTGGGACCCACCACCGGGATCCGGATCCTGAAGTACGCATCGGGTGGCGCCCTCGAGATCGCGAGATCTCGCAGCGACTTCGTCCACCAGCTGTACTGGACGCCGGACGGAATGCTGTCGGTTCGCCATGCCAACCGGACAGAGTTCATCGGCAACAAAGAAGCACTGTGGGCCAGGCGCGGCGTCACCCACGAGGTGTTCGCCTCCCGCAAGCAGATCGTCTACCGCGTGTGCCTGCGCGAGACGCCCGCAAATCTGAGAGACCTGCGGGTGGCAGCGGTGTCGACCAATGCTGCGGCCCGTCGCCTGATCGAGCAGATCGCCCGGCCAGGGCAGGACGAAGACGACGCGCTGGCGGCACGGGCGCTGATCATGGCCGGCCTCGGCGAGGCCCATCGCGACCTTGCGGGGAGACACCCGATCGGCACGCCGGTCAGCCGCAGTGCAGGTTTTGCCGACACGATCGCCAGCACTTTGCTGCACGATCCTTCCGACCAGACCCGGCTCGACGAGTGGGCCACCCGACTGCACACCAGCACCAAGACGTTGCAACGCGACTTCGTCCGCGAGTTCGGGATTCCGTTCTCGCAGTGGCGCACCAAGATTCGACTCGAGGCCGCGGTTGTTCTCCTCGAGACGAGTTCGGTGACCGAGGTCGCCCATCTGGTCGGCTACGCGAGTGTGCCTGCGTTTGTGTCCGCGTTCGCACGCGAGTACGGCCGTACACCGGGACGGTTCGTCACCCAGATGACCGACACCGCCTGACCGACCGCCAATCCCCCACCCCAAACGCTCCAGTTATACGAAGACGATCCACATATTTGTGGATCGTCTTCGTATTTCCGGAGCGTTTGGGGACGTCGGCCTCGGATCGGGGGGTGTCAGGCAGGCATGGTCAGTACCGGCTTGATGGCCGAACCGGTACAGGCCGCCTTCCATGCGGTCCCGAAATCGTCGAATTCGTATGTGGTGACCAGCTTTTCGAGCGGAAGATCGCCTCGCATGTGATGCCCGATCAGTTCCGGGATGAACCGCTCCGGCACACTGTCACCTTCCACGACACCACGAAGCCGCAATCCCCTGCCCATGATCAGCCCGACCGGTAGGTCTGCAATGGGGACACCGAGCCCCACGATGCCCAGTTGTCCACGGGGACGCAGCGCGGTGAGTGCGTCCGACAACACCGACGGCAACGCTGTGGTGTCCAGCGCGTGATCGGCGCCGCCACCGGTGATCTCGACAAGTTCGGCGACAACCTCCGACCCCACCGGATCCAGCACGTGAGTGGCTCCGAGATCGGTTGCCAGCGCACGTCGTTCGGATTTCGGGTCCACCGCGACGATGATGTCACAGCCGGCTATCCGGGCGCCCATCACCGCGGAAAGACCGACAGCACCGGCACCGAACACGACGATCGTCTGACCGCCGTCCGGCGACAGTGCATTGAGAACGGCGCCGACACCGGTTTGCACACTGCATCCCAGGGGCGCTGCGAGTTCGGGGCGGATCTCGTCGCCGATCGAAATCGTGTTGCGCTGGTGTGCAAGTGCATACGTGGAGAAGCTGGACTGCCCGAAGAAGTCGCCGATGACCGGCTCACCGCGCCGGTTCAGCGCGTCGCCGCCATTGCCACGCATGTTCAGAGCGGTTGACCGCACGCAGTATGCCGGGGCATCCGCCGCACAGCTGTGGCAGTTCCCACAGCTGTTGAATGTCAACACAACCCGGCTACCGACCGCGAGCGTGCAGTCCGGTCCGACAGCCTCGACGACCCCCGTTCCCTCGTGACCGAACACCATCGGCATGCGCTTGGCAGGCCACCGCGCCGCCAGGGAGACATCGGTATGGCAGATCCCTACCGCATCGATCCGCACCAGAACCTCGGCACCGACCGGCTCCCTGAGCGCGATCTCCTGCAGTTGCGGCGTGCCACCGACCTCGGTGAGGACCGCGGCGACCGCGCCCTTCATCCCTGCGGACGTCACTCGCGGACGAGGTAGAAGTAGAAGTGCCGCTCGCGTACCAGGCTGGTCTTGCCGTTCATGATGCCCATGACGTGCGTGTCGTCGACCCTCTTGAAGTGGTCGATCACGGGTTGCCCGTCGTAGACCATCGCCGCCGTGGTCTCGCCGCGGAACTCCACCGCCCAGAGGCTGGCCTCACCCTTGCCCAGCTCTTTGTTCGAGTACAGATTCCCATCCTCGTCGCGGCAGACGAGCGGCTTCACGTCGTGGTAGCTGTCGAAGGTCTTTCCATGCCAGTTGACCAGCTCGAGCTGACCGTCCATGGCGTGGCCACTGGGCAATTCACCACCCGACCAGGCGCCGAGCATGAAGTCTCGACCGATCGGCTCGAGACCGGCCCACAGCTCGTCGAGCAGCGCGGGATCGCTGACGGCCTGGCTTTCCTTGAGTTCAAAGAACGTGGCAACAGCTTTGTCGTTGTTCATCTCCACCTCACTACACCTTCGACGATCCCCAGCGGACAGACTCTGAGAACGACAGTAGTCAGAAACTCGTCGCCTGCGAAATGTATGACCGAAATCCGTGACCATCAGAATGCCGCACTGAGGATCAGCACGGCCCCCAACGTTCCCATCACCGCCGCGACCACCACATCCAACAGCTGCCAGGCGCGGGGTCTGGCAAACAGCGGTGCCAGGCGGGACGACCCGAAGCCCAACGCCGCGAACCAGAGCAACGACGCCACGCATGCACCGGCCGCGAACACCCACTTGCTCTGCGGACCGTGACTGTTGGCAACGGCGCCCAACGTGATGACGGTATCGAGGTAGACGTGGGGATTGAGCCAGGTCAACGCGATCGCGGTCCCCACCGCGGCCCAACGCCCCGCCGCAGCGGTTCCACCTGCGACCTCCATCGCACCGGGTCGCATCGCCCGGCGTGCGGCCAACGCAGCGAGCACCAGTAGATAAGTACCCCCTGCCACCGTGGCCACGTCGACCACCTGCGGATATGCCGCGACCACAGCACCGAGTCCGGCCACACCCGCCAGGATCAACACCACATCCGACACGGTGCAGATCGCCACCACCGACATCACGTGCTCACGCCTGATCCCTTGGCGCAGCACAAAAACGTTCTGCGCACCGATCGCGATGATGAGGCCGGCACCGGTCAACAGACCCGCCATTGCGGGAACCACAAAGCTCACCAGGCCACGCTAAGTCCCTGACCGGCTTGAATCCAGCGAATGTTTTTCAAGAACCATTAGAGTTACTGATGATGGACATCAGCAGCGAGGGCCTGCAGACACTGTCCGCGGTGGTCCGCGAGGGAACCTTCGACGCCGCGGCGGCAGTTCTGCATCTGACCCCGTCCGCGGTGAGCCAGCGCATGAAGGCACTCGAGACCGCCGTGGGGGTGGTCCTGGTGCAACGCACCAAACCTGCCCGGGCCACACCGGACGGCGAAATCCTGCTGCGCCTGGCCGCGCAATGGGATCTGCTCCGACTGGAGGCGGTTGCGGCCCTGACCGGCAAACCCGAAGAGGGACATGAAGACTGGCGTGATGTGCCGCGAATACATCTACCCATCGCCGCCAACGCCGACTCGATCTCCGTCTGGCTGCTACCGGTGGTCGCCCAGATCCAGCAACTGCATCCGGTGGCCGTCGAGGTGTTGCGCGACGACGAGAGCCACTCCACAGGCTTCCTGCGCGCCGGACAGGCGGTCGGCGCGATCACGTCCGATCCACGGCCAGTCCGCGGATGCACGGTGCTGCCACTGGGATCCATGCGTTATCTACCGGTCGCGACCACCGAGTTCATCGAAACCTGGCTTCCGAACGGACTACGGGCCGCCGATCTCGCCCGGGCGCCGATGGTCTCCTTCGACCGCAAGGACACCATCCAGCTCGATCTCCTCAATCGACTCACCCGCAAGCACGTCGACCCGCCGGTGACCTACGTGCCCGCGTCGGTCGAGTACCACCGTGCCGTCGAGTTGGGCGCCGGCTGGGGTGCCGTGCCCGCCGCCCAGATCGAACCCGCACTCGCCGCCGGGACCGTCAAGAAGCTCGGCAATCACCACGTCGACATCCAGTTGTTCTGGCAGTACTGGAAATTGGGGTCACCGATCATCAACGACCTCACCCGCCTGATCGAGGCGGGTGCCCGGAAGTTCCTGATCTGACGACCCTTCCGTCCCTCCGCCCGCAGGCACGAGTTCTTCGACGCTCGGGGTATCACGGAGTGGATTGGCGATCTCGTCGTCGCGCAGACGGAACGCGAAGAACGCGATCACGGCCAACGGAACCGGCACCAATCCGGCGATGACAAATGTTGCGGTCAGCCCGATCAGTTCACTGACCGGAGCAGCGATGGCCATCGACACCGGCATCAACGCAATCGAGACGAAGAAGTCGAGGCTCGAGATCCGGCCGAGCATGTGCGGTGGCACCCGCCGTTGTAACAACGTTCCCCACAGGACCATCGGACCGTCGAATGCCATGCCGAGAACAAACGCGGCGACAACAAAAGCCCACAGCTCCGTGGCGAGCCCGACCGCCACCAACGGCACCGAACACAGACCCCAGATCACAAACATCACCGACAGGTAGCGGCGGGGCATCGGCATGGAGGCCAGGATGATCGCACCCAGTCCGGCTCCGAACCCGAAGGCCGCCAACACGATCGCATGGTCGCCGGCGTCACCGCCTGCACGCTCTTTGATGGCGAATGGCACGAGTACCTCGATCGGCCCCATCACCATCAACACCAGGACCAGCGAGTACAGCAGGGTCGCCAGCAACCAGGGCGTGCGCCACATGTAGGCGAACCCCTCGGCGATGTCGGTGACGGTCCCGCGCACCAGGTCGGCTTTGGCGCGGGGCTCATGGCTCGGCGGCGTCGGACGCATCAGGAGGTAGAAGGCCCCGGACAGCGCCGAGGCCACCGCCGACCCGACGATCGCCACCCCTGGCGAGGACATCGCGATGAGCCCGCCCGCGAGGGCCGGTCCAGCAGCCTGAAAGATGGTGGGCCGCAACACACCTTCGATACCGTTGGCCGCCATCAGTTCTTCCCGCGGTACCAACGACGGGATCAACGCCGAGTACGTCGGGTAATAGATCCCGGTGGTGACACCACCGATCAGCGACACCAACACCAGATGCCACAGCGTGATCGTCCCGGACAGTGCCAGCACACCGACACCGCCGATCGCGATGAGTTTGACCACCTCCAGCGCGATGAGGATGGTGCGCTTCGACATCCGGTCCGCGAGCACACCGCCGAGCAGTGTCGAGGCGACCATGCCGACGGCGGCCACCGCGGTGACAATCGACAACTGTCCCGGCCCGCCGCCCATCCCGATGACCTGCCAGACGACACCGACCGTCCAGATCCCGTCGGCGAACATCGCCAGAACCAGCCCCGTGCACAGCAGTCGATACTGCTGATGCGCGAAGGGCTTCAGCGCCCGGGGTAGGCCAGATGGTGCGGTCACCAACCAACTGTGCCCGATTGGGTACGCCGTACGCCAGTCGTTTTCGCCCGGACCTGACGCACGAACTCGCCGCCACCTGGGATTTCGGTGACGGCGAGTTGGCGTTGGGTGAGCGACCGATCAGATCAGTTCACACCGATGACTTCCTGCGCGATGGCAGCAAGCCGGGTCTGGGCAGCGGACACCACGCCCTGCCGGTTCTTGTGTGCCTCTTCGTAGGCGAGGATCGACCGGATGTCAGCCGGCTTGGTGAGTTCCCGGAGTTGGACGATCACCGCGTTGACGTTCAGTGAGTCGTAGTCGTCGATCGGTAGGTCGGCGGGATCGACCACCCCGGCGGCCTCGCGGACGGCGTGCACCGCCTCCGCAGCGCCGACGGCGCCCTGTGCCCGAGCAGTGTCCTCGGCGGCGTCGAGCGCCGCATCCCGAGTTGCCCGAGCGGTCTTGCGGGCGGTCTTTCCGATGTCGGCGGCACGCTCGGCGGCCTCGCCCACCTGTTTCGCAGCCGCATCACCGGTCGAGCTCAACCGTCCGACGGCGTCGTGACCGGCATCGGTGGCCAGTTTGAATACGGCCTCGCCGGTCTCCTGCGTCTTGTCGACGAATCCACCGAACCGGGCGGGCGCAGTGCGGAGCGCGTCGACAACACGTTCGGCACCACGCGCGGTCAGCGTCGCGGGGATACCGGCAACGCGCAAGGCGGTGCCGCTCGCGGCCTGCAACGGACCGCGTTGCAATGCCACCGGGCCACCGATGGCCTCTTCGGCCAGGAGCGTGGTGATCCAATTGACGGTTGCCTCGTGGGCGACGATCAGCCGCTCGGCAAGTGCAACGATCTCGGCTTCACCCTCGGAGGTCGCAAGCGCCTTCACGTACTTCGCCCGGTCGAGCAACTGGTGTTCGAGGGCGAGGTCGCCGAGCAACGCCTCATCAAGGGGCTGGACCTGTTCGGCAACGGCCTTCGCGGTTGCTGCCAGCCGACCGAAGACGGGGCGCAGCACATCGGGCAGTCCGCCAAGTTCACGGATGGCTTTTTCGATCGCGACGGCACGGATACGACCGTTCGCGGCGTTCTGGGACAGTTCCCGGCGTACCGCTTCGGTGCGTGCCTGGGCGGTTCGGGTCTCTGCCACCTGGATCTCGGTATTGGTCAGGGTCAACAACGTCCGCAGCTGGTTGCGCAGAGTGCTGGTGGAAAGGCTCATATCAGTCTCCTCAGGATTGGTGGGCATCGATATTGAGCGTCCTCAAGAGGCGTACCCGTCAGCCCGTCAGATAAACGATGGAGAGAGCCAGATCACATATCGTTTCGCGTGTCGCAGTACGGTGAGACCGATCAGGTGGCCGACGACAAAGGAGATCGCGTGTCCCAACTGCACGGCGTACGAGGGCACACGGCGTCGGACCACCGGGGTCCGGTCTTCGTCGATCTGGCCGATCCGCGGAGATCGACCGAGGAATTGGTCCCCGGATGCCTGATCGCCATCGATTCGGGCGGCGGCCCGATCTCCGATGAGGCTGAACGTCTCGTCGGCCGTTCCACCTTTGCCCTCACGGAGGCGCCTGCGCACGATCGCCGTTTCATCACCGTCGACTCGATACCGGCGGCGATCGCCACACTGACGCAGCGACTGGCCGACCGGCCGGTCTCGGCGGCGGTCTGCGACGACGTGCTGCGGGCAGGCGAATCGAACACCGAGACCTTCAGCGGGCTGATGACCGAGTCGCTGGCCTATTCGACGCTGCAGGCCGGCCGCGAGTTCGGAGACTGGCTGGCCGCGCAGGGACCACGCGGTCTGGCCGATCCGCCACAGCCCGTTGTCCTCGAACGGGCAGGCGATGTTGTTGTCGTCACGCTCAATCAGCCCAAGCGGCACAACGCTTTCAGCAACACCCTGCGCGCCGGCCTGATCGACGGCCTCACCGTTGCCCTGAGCGACCCGACGGTGACCGGGGTGGAATTCCGGGGAAATGGCAAATCATTCTGCAGCGGAGGAGATCTCACCGAGTTCGGCACCTTCTCCGATCCGGCGGCCGCCCATCTGGCCCGCACCCGTTTCAGCCCGGCGCTGCTTCTCAACACGTTGCGCGATCGACTCGGCGAAAACCTGCGGGCCTACACCCACGGCGCCACGATGGGCAGCGGACTGGAGATGGCAGCGGTCTGCGGACACGTCACCGCCCACCCGGCGACGGTCTTCGGGCTCCCCGAACTCACCCTCGGATTGATACCCGGGGCAGGCGGTACCGTCAGCATCCCCCGACGAATCGGCCGCTGGCGCACCGCATATCTGGTGCTGAGCGGTGACACCATCGATGCCACAACAGCTTTGGACTGGGGCCTGATCGACGAGATCAGCACCTGATCGTCCCGGACTCCGGCGAATCGCTGTCTATGCGGTCCTGATCTTAGGTACCGCAAAGGATTCCGGATCGGCCCGCTGCCAGTCACGCTCCCATTCCGCGCGGTCGGTGCCACGGATCAGTTCACCTTCATCAAGCCACTCGAACAGGTCCTCGAACGACTCCGCCGTCGAGTGACCAACCCGGCGCATCACCACCGCGGGCCCGAGGTCGTCGAAGCTGGTCAAACCCATCGCGGCCAGCACCTGCTTCGCCGACTCCACCGTTGCGCGTTGGTAATTGAAGACCCGGTCACCCTTGTCTTCGACATCGAGCGCCCGCGCCCGGCGGACATCCTGCGTGGCCACACCCACCGGACAATTGTTGGTGTGGCATGCCTGCGCCTGGATACAACCGACCGCCATCATCATGGCGCGCGCAGCGTTGGTGAAATCGGCGCCGAGCGCCAGAGCCTTCACGATGTCGGTACCGCCGGCGATCTTGCCCGCGGCACCGATCTTGACCCGCCCCCGCAGGCCGGTGCCCACCAACGCGTTGTGCATCATCATCAAACCCAGATTCAACGGTGTACCAACATGATCCGCGAACTCGGGCGGCGCCGCACCGGTACCACCCTCGGCCCCGTCGATGGTGATGAAGTCGGGCGCGATCTCGGTGCGCAGCATCGCCTTGCACAGCGCCAGCACGTCCGTGCGGGTACCCACGCACAGCTTGAAGCCCACCGGCTTTCCCCCCGACAGGCGGCGGAGCTCGGCCACGAAGTGCATCAATTCGATCGGGCTGGTGAACTCGCTGTGCGCCGGCGGACTGATCACGGTGACACCCTGCTGCACACCACGGGCCTGCGCGATCGCCGCGGTGACCTTGGAACCCGGCAGCACACCACCGAGCCCGGGTTTGGCACCCTGACTCAGTTTGATCAGGATCGCCTTGACGTTGGGCAGACTCGCCTTCTCGGCAAAGCGCTGCGGATCGAATCTCCCGTCGACGGTTCGGCAGCCGAAGTACCCCGAGCCGATCTCCCACACCAGCGGTGCACCGTATTCGAGATGGTGCGCGGTCAGTCCACCTTCACCGGTCTCGTGAAGAAATCCACCGAGAGCCGCGCCTTTGTTCATCGCGCGCACCGCATTTGCCGACAGCGCACCAAAACTCATCGACGAGATGTTGAACAGGGGCGCGTCGTACGGCTGGGCGCACTGGGGTCCGCCGAGGCGCACCGTCGGGACGGTCTGCGCCATCGGCACCGGCGCCATCGAGTGCAGCAGATAGTCGTATCCCGGTTCGGTGATCTCACGTTCGGTACCGAAGGCGGCCTCGGCATGTAATCCCTTGGCGCGCTGGTAGATCAATGATCGAACATTGCGGTCGTATGGACGGCCATCGTAGTTCCGCTCGATGAAATACTGCTGCAACTCGGGCCGGATCGATTCGAGCATGAACCGCATGTGCCCGATCACGGGATAGTTCCGAAGTATCGAATGCTGCTTCTGAAGAACGTCGTAGATGGCAACCAGCAAAACCATGACCACGATCGCAACCGCAAACCACCACACGGTGTGCCGGTTGACCGCAGCCGCGAGCGTGAGCACACCGGCCGCAGCCACCAGCCCCAGGAGCACATTGAACTTCACCATGGATGGAGCTTAGCCGCGGCGTGCCAGCAGGTTTCGCCAACGCACCTTCGCTACGACGAACGCAGTAGTCGCCCGGTCAGGCCTCGACCGTGGCAGGGTCGCTCACCCGGCCGAATACCATCGCTTCCTCGATCCGGTCGAAACGATGATCGATCGCATCCAGGACGTAGTTGTGGCGCACATGCCAGGGTCGGCGGGTTCCCGATTTGGGCAGCACGTGGGGCGATCGCAGAATATATCCGGCCTGCAGATCGAACGCGGGTATCTCGGCGAGTGCCTCATCTCCTCGATGGGGATAGGCGTGTGTGTATCCGTTCGCACCCATATGCGCCAACAGTTTTGCCACCGACTGCGCGGTCATGTCGGATCGCAGCGTCCACGAGGCATTGGTGTAGCCGACGCTCCAGCCCAGGTTCGGCACGTCTTCGAGCAGATGGCCCTTGTAAACGAATCTGTCGTTGAGTTTGATCTCGGCCCCATCGACACTGACCACGACACCGCCCAGTGCTTGTAGCTGCAGGCCGGTGGCCATGACGATGATGTCGGCGTCGAGGTGTCCACCCGAGACAAGTGCAATACCGTCGGCATCGAATGACGCGATGTGATCGGTGACCACCGTTGCGCGCTGGTCGGTGATCATCGTGAACAGATCCGCCTCCGGAATCAAACACATTCGTTGATCCCACGGGTTGTAACTGGGCTTGAAATGGGTGTCGACGTCGTAGCTGTCCGGCAGATTACGGACGGCCATATTGTGCAGGAACTTGGCCATCGCGCCAGGTGCGAGGCGCGAGAATCGAAAGAGCAACCAGGCGAACAGTGCATAGTAGTACCGGATGAGCGCATGTGAGACCTTGCGTGGCAACACCTTACGAATAACGTTGGCAGCTCGGTTCACCCTGGGTCCGGAGAAGACATAGGTGGGTGAACGCTGCAGCATCGTCACCGACCCTGCCTGTTCCGCCAGCGCCGGAACCAGTGTCATCGCCGTGGCGCCACTACCGATCACGACCACATTCTTGCCCTCGTAGTCAAGATCTTCTGGCCAGAACTGCGGGTGGATGATCTGCCCCGTGAACTCGTCCTCACCGGGAAAGACCGGCCGGTATCCCTCGTCGTAGTTGTAGTAGCCGGTCCCGAAGAACAGGAACCGGCAGCTGTAGGTCACGTCGGCGCCATCCTGCTCGGCGTGCACGGTCCAGGTGTCGGTTCGCGAATCCCAGTCGGCCGAATTGACCCGGGTGTCGAACGTGATGTGCTGGTCGATCCGATTCCGACGCGCGGTATCGGTCAGGTACTCGCGGATGTGGTCACCGTCCGCGATCGCCTCCGGCCGCGTCCAGGGTTCAAACGGGTAGCTGAGGGTGAAGATGTCGCTGTCCGAACGGATCCCCGGGTATCGGAACAGGTCCCAGGTGCCACCGATCCGGCTGCGTCGTTCGAGGATCGCGTAGCTCAGTCCCGGGTTTCGTTCCTTGATGCGGTACGCGGCGCCGATCCCCGACAGACCCGCCCCGATTATCAGGACGTCGGTGAACAAGGCATCCTCGTCGGGGATATCTGATGCTGACTGTGCGGTCATACGGAAATCTCCCAGTCGTCGTCGACTTCGGATCGATCCGCTCTTGAGCTGTCATCCGAGGGTCAACCCAGTGCGATGACCATGCCAACCGATCCGAACACCACGATAAGCACCAGAAGGTCGATAAGTCTTGGACTCCGATCAGATCGGGCCACCGATCCGATTCCACCACGGGCTTCGACGGCCGCAGCGAGCTCCCGGCCGTTCTGTACCGCCAGCGAACAGACGACTGTCAGGCAGGATATCCAGCCGTTGATCTGCTCGCCCATCGATTGGCGATGGTCGGGTTTGCGTTGCGACATCGTCTGCAACAGAGTCCGGAAGTCGCTGATCATGAACGGACACAGTCGCAGCGCGAGGGCCACCGACATGGCGGCGGACTGGGCCGGGATACCGATGCGTGCCGCCCAACCGACCAATCGTTGCGCAAACGAAGGTATTTCGACCATCGGTGTCGTCCAGCAGAACAGCAATGCGCAATAGAGCGACAGCACCGTCATGCAGATGAGGATGCCCCAGTAGATCGCGCCGCCGAGTCCGAACTCGACCCCGGCAACCGTGACGTACGGTTCGTCACCGCCCAGCGCCGTGATCCATCCACCGAACAGGGTGATGCCGATCAGCCACTTCGGCAACCGTGGCAGTGCGGCGCGCGGAACCTTGCCGAGCAGCGTCCAGCCGATTGCGATGCCGGCCCCGACCCCGACACTGAGCCAGGTCGGTTCGAGCATGAACATCACCGCGACCGCAGCCAGCGTCAGCAGCTTGGTGCCGACCCACAGTCTCCGGGCCGGCGAGGAATGTGGCAGCGTGCGAACAACATTGGCGAGGTTGGCGGTTGATTTCACCTCCGACGGGTCGGGCGCGGGCTTGACCGGCGCTCCGTCGACCGTGCCCTCGTCGACCACCACGGTGCGGTCGACGAGGTCGGCGAGTTCACCGACGTCGTGAGAGATGACAACCAATGTGGTGCCCGAGGCCTTCACCCGGCGCAGTGCCCTGACCATCGCGGCACGGGCCGGGGTGTCGAGCCCGGCCAGTGGTTCGTCGAGCACCAGCAACCGGGGCTTGCAGGCCAACAGACCGGCCAATGCAACCCGGCGTTGTTGCCCGACCGAGAGCTGATCCACGAGCGCGTCACCGAGCACCGCCGGATTGAGCCCGAGCTCGATCAGTGCGACGTTCACCGCCAGGTCGTCGACGCCTGCGGCATCCTTGATGTCCGCGCGCACCCGCGAGCGCACCAGTTGCAGTCTGGAGTACTGGAATCCGAGCAGAGCATGGTCGCGACCGTTGCGGACCGGCTCCCCGTCGAGCATCACCTGTCCTGACGTGGGTTTCTGCAAGCCGGTCAGAACCCTTGCCAATGTGGACTTTCCGGCACCGTTGGGTCCGGTGATCAGCACGGCCGATCCCGCCTCGATCCGCAGGTTCAGGCCGCTGAAAATCTGGTTGTGCCACGGGGTTCCCGCGTCATGGGCGAACCCGACGTCGTAGAGGGCGACGTTGGCGCCGTTGATGTGCCCCACCGGACGGCTGGGGTTGAGCAGTTCGGTGGAGACCTCGCGGTGCGACGAGTCGAGGACGATCTCCCGATCGGCCAACGCCGCCTCGTCGACGTCGTGCGTGATCTGCAGGACGGCGGTGTCCCCGGCGTCGGCCAGTTCGCGGAAGACCTCGATCACCGAGGTCCGGCCCTCCTGATCGATCATCGCGGTCGACTCGTCGCTGATGAGGACGGCAGGCTCCCGCGACAGCGCGGCGGCGATGGCCAGGCGTTGCAGCTGACCACCCGAGAGGGTGCTGGTCTCGCGGTAGAGCATCCCGCTCAGACCCACCCGGTCGAGCAGCTTGTTCATCTGGGCCTCGGTGAGGTCGTGATTGCCCCAGGCCAGATCGTCGGCGACGACCATGCCCAGCACCTGGGTCTCGGGGCGCTGGCTGATGACAGCAGTGCCACCGGGCTTGCCGAGACCAACCGCACCGGGACGACTGACGGTTCCGGTCGTGGGTTCCCGCCCGGCGACGACTCTCGCGAGCGTCGACTTGCCGACACCATTGGGTCCGGTCACCGCAACGACCTCACCGGCGTCGAGCTGCAGCGAGACATCCCAGATGGCCGGTACCGGAGCGTCCGGATATTGCACCCCGACACCGTCCAGACGCATCGGCAGCGGCGCAACAGGTCCGGACTCGTCGAGTTTCTCCTCGACATGCGGGGCACCGAGTCTGGCGATCATGGGCGGCAGGGGCCTGCGGTGCACGACGTAGACCGCGAGCCCGGAGAACGTCACCCCGACAACACCGACCGCCGGTATGGCGATCCACCAGTAGTCGATGCACCAGTTGATCACCGGGCCGATGACGTCGGTCAGTCCCTCGAGCCCGGCGTTGTTCATGACCCGCTCGGCGCCGCGCCAGCCGTTGCGGATCTGGGTGAACATGAACTCGCGGTAGTCGCTCAGTGCGGCGATGAGTCCGGTGGCGATCGCCGCGGACGGAATTGCGATGAAGACAAACGTGTTCAGGGCGACCTGGGGCGACTTCCATCCGCGGCGCAGCGCGGTCCCGGACAGGATGCCGAAGACCGCCGCCGAGCCGACCAGGTTCGCCGCGGTCACCCCACCGAAGAGGAATGCGACGACCCAGCCCGTCATCGCGCCGAGCAGGCTCACGCGCAGGCGCCTGCGGCCGGAGAGGATGGCAAACGGTACCGACGCGACCAGGACCGCGGCGCCGCCGATGGGCAACACCCGGCTCAGCACACAGATCGCCGCGGCGACGTCGGCCAGGGCGGCGGCCTCCGCGATTTCCACTGCGGTGACCCGGCGCCCGGTTCGGGTGTTCTTGCGCGTGTGCACGGTGGCGTCGCGTTCAGGGACTGGCTCGTGTTGGTCGATCTGTCCAGATTGCCAGAAACCCCGACCGGGGGCGTAGGGCGCCGAAGCTCAGCCGGCCTTGCGCTTGGCCGGGGCCTTCTTCGCTGCGGTCTTCTTCGCGGCCGTTTTCTTCGCCGGGGCCTTCTTGGCCGGGGCTTTCTTGGCCGCCGCCTTTGCGGGCGCTTTCTTCGCCGAACCCTCGTCGTCGTCGTCCGTGGACGACCCACCGCGGTCCTTCACCGACGCCCGCAGCGCCGCGAGCAGGTCGGCGACCTCCGAGTCGTCGCCCTCCTCCTCGTCCTTGGCCTCTGGTCCGGTGAACGCCTCGGTCCCCTCGGCCTTCGCCTCGATGAGCTTGCTCAGCTCTTCTTGATAGGTGTCCTCATATTGGGTCGGGTCGAAGTCGCCCGACATCGACTCGATGAGCGAGGCGGCCATCTGGAGTTCTTGCGGCTTGAGGTCGGGCGATTCGTCGAGAGACGGGAACGCCGCCTCCCGTACTTCGTCCGGCCAGAGCAGGGTCTGCAACGTCAGGACGTCACCGACCACTCGGAGCGCCGCCAGTCGCGTACGGTTCCGGAGCGTGAACGTGGCGATGGCCAGCCGGTCCGTCTTCTTCAGGGCCTCGCGCATGAGCGCGTATGCCTTGGGCGACTTACTCGCCGGCTCCAGGTAATAGGGCTTGTCGAAATAGATCGGGTCGACCTGGTCGATCGGCACGAAGTCGGTGATCGCGATCTCGGGGCTGCGCTGTACCGGGAGTTCGGACAGATCATCTTTGGTGAGAACCACGGTCTGACCGGTGTCGCTCTCGTACGCATTGGCTATCCGCGAGAACTCGACCTCATCGTCGGTGCCCTCACGAACCTTGCGGTATCGGATGCGGGTGCCGTCCTTCGAATCGACCTGGTGCGACGTACGGTCATGGCTCTCCGTCGCGGAGTAGACCTTGACCGGCACATTCACCAGGCCAAAGCTGAGATCGCCCTTCCAAATCGAACGCATATCGCCATTGTGCAGGTATTGAGCATTTGACGCAGCCCCCTGCGGCGATGAAAAGTCGTGGCATGCCCAGGCGCGACACACTCGAGGTCGACGGACACAGCATTGCCATCACCCACCTCGACAAGGTGATCTATCCCGCGACCGGCACGATCAAGGCCCAGGTCATCGAGTACTACAGCGCGATCGCCGACGTGATGTTGCCGCACATCCGCGACCGGCCGGTGACCCGAAAACGGTGGCCCGACGGCGTCGAATCCACTCCGTTCTTCGAAAAGAACCTGCCTGACCATGCTCCGAAATGGATTGGCCGGGCACGGCTCGGGCACAGTGATCGGGACGTGGTGTACCCGGTGTTGTCGTCTCGGGCCGAGTTGGTCTGGCTGGCTCAGCAGGCCGCACTCGAATTGCATGTCCCGCAATGGACCCTCGCCAACTCGCCAGGACGGGACGACGCGTCGTACAAGGCGGACCGGCTCACCGATCGAGTTGTGCTTGATCTGGACCCGGGTCCCGATGTGTCGTTGTTCGACTGCGCGAAGGTCGCGTTGCGGGTCAAGGAGATGCTCGACGCCATCGGCCTGCCGTGTTTTCCGGTGACCAGTGGATCGAAGGGCATACATGTGTATTTCACGCTGAAAACGGCGATCTCATCGGATTCTGCGCGCAAGGTTGCCAAGCAGATAGCCACCGGGCTGCAGTCGGAGAGCCCCGATCTGGTGACCGCGCAGATGACCAAATCGGTGCGGGGCGGACGGGTGTTCGTGGACTGGAGCCAGAACAGCGCGTCGAAGACCACCCTGGCCCCCTACTCGATGCGCGGCCGCGAACAGCCCTGCGTGGCCGCACCGCGACTCTGGGAAGAACTGGAAGACAAAGACATCCGGCATATCTTGTTCGATGAGATGGCCGACCGGATCGACACGTACGGTGACCTGCTGGCCGATCTCGAGAACACGTCGGCAGCGCAGCCGCTGCCGACGTCACCGACATCACCGACATCACCGGCGACACCGGTCGTCGATCTCGGCGCGTACCGCCGCAAACGCGACGAGCGCAAGACCCCGGAGCCGTTCGGGGACAGTCGCTCCGATGCCGATCGCAGTACCGAACCCATGTTCGTGATCCAGGAGCATCACGCCCGTCGCCTGCACTACGACTTCCGCCTCGAGCGTGACGGTGTCCTGGTGTCCTGGGCGGTCCCCAAAAACCTTCCGCTGGAAGGTGACAAGAATCGACTGGCGGTCCAGACCGAGGATCACCCGATCGACTACGCCGACTTCTCGGGTGACATCCCGTCCGGCGAATACGGTGGCGGTCATGTGGAGATCTGGGATCGGGGTACCTACGAGACCGAGAAGTGGCGGGACAGCGAGATCATCGTCCGGCTGCACGGCGAACGCATCCAGGGCCGTTACGCGCTGATCAAGACCGGCGACAAGAACTGGTTGGCCCACTTGATGTCCGACGAAGCACGGCCGATCATGCCCGACAGTCTGCGTGATCCGCGGCCGATGCTCGCCACCGACGAGACCATCGAGCACTTCACCGACGACAAGTGGGCCTTCGAGGGCAAATGGGACGGTTACCGAATTCTGTTGCGCTACATCGATGGAAAGCTCCGGTTGACGTCACGTTCGGGCATCGACATGACCGCGGACTTCCCCCAGATCCACACGGTCACCGATGATCTGGGACTGCTCGATGTGGTGCTCGACGGTGAGATGGTGGTATTCGACGAGCAGGGACGCACCAACTTCACCCAGCTCGCCGGCCGCAACAACTCCGGAGACCTCGACGTCAAACTCCTGCTGTTCGACATCCTGTATCTCAACGGCTCGTCGCTGCTTCGACACACCTGGCAGGACCGGCGCGCACTGCTCGAGGAGATCGGCAAGGCGTTCTCGTCCGATGCGCCCGTGCAGGTTCCACCCCTTCTGCCCGGACCGGGGTCGGATGCCATCGCCCACAGTCGTGAGCGCGGATGGGAAGGTGTTGTCGCCAAGCGGCGCGACTCGACCTACCAGCAAGGCCGACGCTCCAAGACGTGGCTCAAGCAGAAGAACTGGAGCGACATCGAGGTGGTGATCGGCGGTTGGCGACCAGGCAAAGGTGGTCGCAGCAACCGGATCGGCTCACTGTTGATGGGCCTGCCCGAGGAGACCGGGCTGCGCTACGTCGGCCGGGTCGGGACCGGATTCACAGATTCCCAACTCGACGCCCTGCTCGCCGAGCTGGAGCCCTTGCGCCGCAAGACTTCACCGTTCCTGGGTCACCTCGATCGCCCCGTCGAGATGGACGCGGTGTGGGTTCTGCCCAAACTCGTTGCCGATGTGAGGTTCATGGACTGGACCAGCACGGGTCACCTACGTCACCCCTCCTGGCGCGGTATCCGCCGGGACAAGCTACCCGGCGACCTCTGAGAGCAGGAAGGCAGCACGGCTGCACGTGCCCAGAATCTTCGAGCGAGCTACGGTATTTACGGGTTCCGATGGCCGCCCTGCGCCCCGCGGGAACCCACAGCCGCACCAAAAGGAGTCCACGTGCTCGTAGTCGCGCACATCAGCGATCTTCACTTCAACGGAACCGCCGCAAAGCGCGACCGGATCCAAGCTGTGCTCGATTACATCAATTCCAGAGCCGACGGCATCGACGCACTACTGGTGACGGGCGACATCACCGACAACGGTCTGGCTTCCGAATACAAAGAAGCGGGCGAAACGCTGCACAGTCCGCTGCCGACCCTGATCTGCCCGGGAAATCACGACTCCCGCGACGAGTTCAACCAGACCTTCCTGGCCGACGAGCTCTCCCTGCGCAGTACCGACCACACCGCGCCGCTCAATTTCTCTCGGACGATCGCAGGCACATTGTTCCTGATCTGCGACAGCTCCATCCCCGGCGAGAACGGGGGTTACCTGACCGACGAGACCCTCGCCTGGATGGACGAGCAGATATCCGCGGCCGGACCGCAGGTTCCGGTGTTCGTTGCGTTCCACCATCCGCCGGTTGTGCTGCAGATGCCGATGATGGACACCATCCGGCAGACCGGGGAAGAGCGGTTGGCCGCACTGGTCGAGCGGCATCCGAACATCACCATGTTCATGTGTGGACACGCCCACACCGGCGCCGTGACCACCTTTGCCGGACGGCCACTGTGCCTGGCCCCTGGCGTGTCCTCGACCCTCAATCTGCCGTTCGAAGGGGCCGATGTGGTCAACGAGACACAGCCTGCCGGGTTGGCGTTCCACACATACGCCGATGGCCGTGTGATCAGCCACTTCCGTTCGGTTCAGTGATGAGACGCCGCGATCATGCGGCGGAACGGGCCGCCTTGATGCGGTCCGACGGCAGGCCGAGGATGTCGGTCGCATCGATGTAGATGTCCCGCTGATCGACTTTCGCGGGCACGGACAGGTTGCCGATCAGTTCTCGGGTCGACGTGGTCGCCGACACCACCGGTATCCCGGCGACAACCAGGTCGGCCGCAGCGCGCCGAACCTGATCCGGAGAGGTCACCACCACCACATTCGCCAGGCTCAGCGCCCTGGCCATTGCAGCGCAGGCCACCGCACTCTGCGCCAGGGAGTGGGCTGCGGAGTCGACATGGAGACGGGCAGCGGCGATACCGTGGTCAACCAGCCAGGTCCGCATCACGTCGGCCTCGCGTTGTCCGCGGGCGTTGGCGCCCCCGGAGATGATCACCGCAGATTCGTGGGCGACGATCGCCTGGCTCCAGGCGGCGAACAGCCTGCTGGCCGTCTCGGCGGTGGGTGTTCCGTCTGGGTTCAGGCCGGCTCCGAGAACCACGATCCCGGTCGTCTTCCCATGCAGGCCCGGCACCGGATTCGGGCCAACGACCACCCCGCGGCCGATGCCGGCGAGCACCTCGCGAATCCGTCCCTGCAAGGCGCGATCATAGGTCCCCAGGGCGGCCAGTGCCGCCTGGGTCGCCCGTGCATCACCGCTGTAGTCGGACCAGATCGCCTGCAGCGCAAGCGCATCGGTGTCGGAGGGGCTGGCCACCAGAAGCTGTCGGAGTGCATTGAGCCCCAACGGCACCTCACCGCGGCGGAACTGGAGCTGGGCAGAGTTGTACAGGTTCGCCGTGTCCGTCCCGGACATCACCGGCGACACCGCGGTCGGCGCGTTCATGACGGTCGGGATCAGCGCGACCGCCCCGGTCGACATCCCGATGGCAGCGGCCGCGGCCACCAGCGCTCTATTCACTCGCGCCACACGCGCACCACTTGTCACACTGGCCACAATAGGCGCTCAATGCCACGGGACCACATTCAAGCGGTCTCAGCTCGATAACGCCCCCGCCCATCGGCCCCTGACCTCATCCACATCGGGTGATGCCGGAAACACCCCGTCCGGGCACCATCGGTTGTCATGGGCCTGTTCAACCGTTCTCACGAAGACAAACCTGCCGCGATCCGCTACCAGATGCGCGAGAAATTGCTGTCCATCGGCGACGACTACTGGATCGAGAACAGCGCCGGAGAGAAGGTCTTCAAGGTCAACGGCAAGGCGATTCGCTTCCGGCAGACATTCATCCTCGAAGACAGCCGGGGCGCCGAACTCGCGAAGATTCAAGAACGCAAGTTCAGCGTCCGGGACAAGATGCATATCCAACGTGGGGACTCAGAGGCCACCGTGCACAAGGCCATGCTCGGGATCCGGGATCGGTACACGATCGATCCGGATTCCGGGCCGGACCTCAAAGCCAAGGGCAACTTCGTCGACCATGAGTACGAGATCGAACGCGACGGCGACACCATCGCCACGATCTCCAAGAAGTGGTTCCGGCTCCGGGATACCTACGGTGTGGAGATCGCCGCGAACGAAGATCAGGCGTTCATCCTCGCCATCACCGTGTGCATCGACGAGTTGTCCCGCGGCTGAGCGTTCAGCAGGTGCTTGATCTCAGCTTGCCGCCCTCTAATGATCGGCCGCGTAGCTCGAGCGCGTCGTGCGCCAGGCCGATATATGTATGGGCCGTCGATATCCCGGCCTGGTAACCCACGCTGTACTCAGCGACACCGGGCGGGACACCGCTGCCTCGTTCCTGATCGAGGCGACCCTCGATGGTCTGCAATGCCGCGAGCTCCCAGCGGTGACGTGTGGCCGGGTTCTGTTCGACGAGTGGTGTTGTCGGAGCCCCGGCGAGCTGGTCGAGGACGCACAGGCGCGCAAAGCCCATACCCGCGCCATGCCCACGCCGATATTCTTCCGGCTCATCCCTCCCGCAAGCAGTGGCCGAAAAGTGTTCATGCAATGAGGTCAGCATTTCCGTAAGCGTTCTCTCACGACTGGGCGCGTCAGGCATTTTTGCGCTTCCGCATAATAGATCCACTTTCCGCCACCCTTTTATTTTCGCGCTGCGCTTTCATTGCAATTCGCTTTTTCTTCGCCGTTGTCTTCTTTTCAGTCGCCATCGACATCTCCTTGTGGTCCGTAGCACATCAGCGACCATCAGGCCGCTCACCTCCAGACCATAGCCAAGCCCACAGGAAGGTCAAGTTTCTCCATACTGTCCTGTGGGACTGCAACACAGTAGATTTCAGGATCTGATCCGGGACAAATTGACCGGACTGGCTTTTATTTTTTTATGGGCTAGAGTCCATTGGACCGAGTGCGATCGGAGAAGGAGTGAGGATGCGCCGTGAAAACGGTACTGATGGAGGTTCGCTTTCGGGTGTGTGCCACACCCCGGCGGGCCCAGCGCTTTTTTGACCACGTCGCCGACGTCGTTTCTTCTACGCTTCCCGAACGAGTACAGCGCTACCAATTAGTGCAGCAAACAGATTCTGTACTCTTACGGCGCCAATGGGAACGCCTCAACGGCACTTTGGCCCTCGCCCCACCCCAGACGCAAGACATCGGGTACGGACTCCACGATCCGACCGGACGCCTGACGGCGCAAAAGGTCGAGAGCATCGCCAACGACGCGCTCGCCGACCTGGCGTCGCAGCGCTCACACGGCGACAGGGCACAAGAATGCGTGCCGTGGATCCTGACTTTGAACGCCGCCACCGACCGCGCCTCACACGAGGCGATCACGGAGCGATATCCACCGTTGGACGTCGGGCCGCTGCGCAGAACACACCCGAGAATCGCGATCTCCGGGCGCCACAAAACAAACCACTAAGGAACACCCATCATGACCACCACCGATCCGTCCTGGATCAGCGCTGCCACGCGCGAGCGTCTCGAAAATGAAGTGGCACAACTCTATCGAGAACGCGATGCGGCGTCTGCCGACCTGATCAAGCATCGGAACATGGGCGATCTGGACAACAATGACGCATATCACCGAGCGGTCGGAGCACTGGATCACGTCAATACCCGAATCGCGCGGACTCATGCCGTCCTGGCCACCGCAACAACGACCACCACAGACGACGGCACCGTACAGCCGGGCTCGATCGTGACAGTCCAGTTCGACCACGATCATTCCGACACCGACACATTCCTGCTCGGGATGCCCGAGGAACACGAGACCGGGAGGCTGCAGGTGTGCTCACCCGAATCGCCACTCGGGCGGGCGATTCGAGGAGCCCGACTCGGTGACGACTGCCGGTTTCTTCTGCCAACCGGAAGACATTGCACCGCAACAATTATCGCAAACACGCCCTATACCGCCTAGGCAATCTCGAACGCCACGGAATTCGGCCCCTATCCCCGAAGGGGGAATCATGCAGATTGCAGTCTCTCCCCGTATACCCGGTGGACCGTTGCAGCGACCTCACCACGAACCGGTGTTGTTGGTGGGACCCTCCGGCGGATTGAACGCGGCTGTCCGCCGCGCGCTCGCCGATCACGGCGTGACCGCCACCGATGATCCCCGCGATTTGCTGACACCCGAGGCGGGCGAAGCACTTGTCATCGTCACCACCAACACCCCGGCCACGCCCCGGCGCCGAGGGTTCGGCAGGTGGCGTGAATACGTGGTCCGCCAGGCCGCCGAAGACCGTCTCACCGAGGTCGTGGTCGACGCGGCGAGCACCGTATCAGGGGCGCGCGTTCTCCTACTCTGCGATACGTCCGACGCAGCGTCGTCACGAGCTGCGATTCGGGCAACCAGGCAACTGGGCCAACGTATGGCGTACGAGTGTGCATTGAACGGTGCACCCATCAGTTCCACGACCTACGTGGTGATCGACGATGCAACACCTTCCATCACCGCCATCAACGCAGCTGTGACCTGGTACTTCACCCACCAGACGCCGGCGATCGAGGATCGGCCATACTGAGCCAACCCACTTCACGGGCACCTCCGGACGGACCTTTATGACCTTTCCCCGCCGGTTTTCAGAGCACTCGCGGGAGACGTTCGACGGCATGCTCGACCTGTGTACCGACATCGCCGTCAAATGCTTTGCCCCGCATAACAAGAAGTCCGATCAGAACGAGCCACAAATCGGCCCATGCGCCTGTCAGAGCCGCAGGCAGGATCGTCGTTTGCCGACATCACCGCCACGATCGATCGCGCCGGAGAGCGTGCCCAGTACTTCTGCCGCTATGAATTACCGAAGACCAACCCGCAATTCGACCTGCTGGCAGCACTGGACCGCACCACCCTCGACACCGATCCCGGCTGGTTCTGACCCGCCACCCACATGAATTCACACCGCCCACCTGAGGTTTCAGGTGGGCGGTGTGAATTCGGGTGGAGCTGTGGGCCGCAGCCCATTTGTTACAGCGCTTTGAGTTCTTCGATGATCAGGCCCACCGATTTCTTGGCGTCCCCGAACAACATCGACGTACCCGGCAGCGTGAACAGGGGGTTGTCGATACCGGCGTAACCCGAGGCCATACCGCGCTTGAGGACGATCACCGAACGGGACTGATCGACATTGAGGATCGGCATCCCGTGAATCGGGGATGACGGGTCGTTGCGCGCGGCCGGGTTGGTGACATCGTTGGCGCCGATGACCAGGGTGACATCGGTGCGCGAGAACTCGCCGTTGATGTCGTCCATTTCCTTCATCGCGTCGTACTCGACATCAGCTTCGGCGAGAAGGACATTCATGTGTCCGGGCATACGACCGGCGACCGGGTGAATGGCGTACTTCACCTCTACGCCCTTCTCCTCCAGGATCGAGGCCATGTCCTTGACAGCGTGCTGAGCCTGCGCCACTGCGAGTCCGTAACCGGGGACCACGATCACCTGCCCGGCATACGCCATCTGGATGGCCGCATCAGCGGCAGAGGTGGCCTTGACCGTGCCCTGCTCACCGGCCGGACCGGCAACCCCGGCCGCTCCGCCACCACCGAACGAACCGAACACGATCGCCGGGATCGACCGGTTCATCGCCGTGGCCATCAGGTTCGTCAAGATCGAACCCGATGCGCCGACGATCATGCCTGCCACGATCATCGCCGTGTTGTTCAACGCCAGACCCGCTGCCGCAGCGGACAACCCGGTCAATGCGTTGAGCAGTGAGATGACCACCGGCATATCGGCGCCGCCGATCGGCAACACCACGAACAGACCCATCACACCGGCAGCAACCAGCACCAGCACAATCCACCACTGCGAGCTGCCCTCGCCCGGGCTGGCGTTGACGCCGATGAACACGCACGCCGCGAGCGCCACCAACAACAGGACGATGTTCGCAACCTGGAAGATCTTGGCGTTCTTGACGAATGCCTTCTCGACCTTCTTGTTCATCAACTCTTGCAACTTGAGGAAGGCGATCAACGAACCCCAGAACGACACCGAACCGATGATCGCCGCGAACAGCGATCCGATCACGATGTGAATGGTCGGTGATTCGCCATGCTTGAACTCGGAAAACCCTGCGGTCTCGATGAACTCGGCCCAAGCGATCAACGCGACCGTGCCGCCGCCGACACCGTTGAACAAAGCAACCAGCTGTGGCATCGCGGTCATCTTGGTGCGCTTGGCAGGCGGCACACCCAGGATCACACCGATCGCCAGACCGGCCACGATCAGAATCCAGTTGATGGCGTAGGTATCGCGGATCTCGATCAACGTCGCGATCACCGCCAACCCCATGCCGGCAGCAGCAATCCAGTTACCGCGGACCGCGGTCTTGGGCCCGGTCAGGCCCGATAAACCCAGAATGAACAGCGAAAACGCAACAATATAAAGAATATTGACCAGATTGTTCACTTCTGGACTCCCTCAGACGACCCGGCTGCATCTTTTTCGTTCAGCGGAGCCTTCTTGCTCTTGAACATTCCCAACATGCGGTCGGTGACCAAGAAGCCGCCCACCACATTCAGGGTTCCGAAGATCAACGCGACGAAAGCGATGATGCGCACACCCCAAGGAGCATCATCGGGCAAGCGGCCCAACACGATCAGGGCACCGAGGACAACGACGCCGTGAATGGCGTTGGTGCCGGACATCAATGGCGTGTGCAGGGTGTTGGGCACCTTGGAGATGACCGCGAAGCCAACAAAACCGGCCAGCACGAGAATCGCGATATTCGCGAGAAGTCCCGAATACATATCAGGCACCTGCCTTCTGTGTTTCGCGCGTGACACAGGCCGCGGCGAGGATTTCGTCTTCGAAATCGGGAATGATCTTGCCGTCCTCGCCGAGCATCAACTCGATCAGCGCAAGAATGTTTTTCGAATACAGCTCGGATGCGTGCTCGGGCATACCCGCCGGAAGATTGAGCGGTGAGCAGATCATCACGTCATGCTTGATCACCTCTTGGCCCGGTTCGGTCAACTCACAGTTGCCGCCGGTCTCACCGGCCAGGTCGATCACAACGCTGCCGGGCTTCATGCCCTCCACCGCGCCTGCCGTCACCAGGCGCGGCGCCGGACGACCCGGCACCAACGCGGTCGTGATGACCACGTCGAAACCCTTGATCGCGTTCTCCAGAGCCCGCTGCTGCTGTGCGCGTTCGTCTTCGGTCAGCTCGCGAGCGTATCCGCCTTCACCGGCCGCGTCGATCCCGAGATCGAGCCACTGCCCGCCAACGGACTTCACCTGCTCGGCAACCTCGGGACGCACGTCATAGCCGGTTGTCCGAGCACCCAACCGCTTTGCGGTCGCGAGCGCCTGCAACCCGGCCACACCCACACCCAGCACCAGTACCGTGGCCGGCTTCACCGTTCCGGCGGCAGTGGTCAACATCGGGAAGAACCGGGTCGAGCGCTCTGCCGCCAAGATCACGGCCTTGTAGCCGGCGACGTTGGCCTGCGAGGACAACGCATCCATCGACTGTGCCCGCGAGATACGTGGGATCGCCTCGACAGCGAAGGCCTGCACACCCGCCGACTTCAAAGCACCGATCTGATTCTCGGCATTACGCGGGTTCAAAAATCCGATCAACGACGAACCCGACGACAACTTTGCGATCTCGGCATCAGTGGGTGCATCGACCTTCACCACCACATCTGCCGACCACGGATCGCCGATTGAGGCACCTGCGGCCACATACAACGCGTCCGGGATCAACGCGCCCAGACCTGCGCCCGACTCCACGACCACCGATACACCCTTGTTCACCAAAGTGGCGGCAACCTTCGGAACCAGCGCAACCCGGCGTTCCCCCTCCGTCGTTTCGCGCACGACACCCACACTCATAGAAGCTCCCTTGTCATGGGGTTGGGCGGTTCGTCGGTGACACCTTCGTCCGACGCCTGCCCACAAATGGCCGATGTGGCACACGACTCACGTGCGCCACATCACTGCGTTGGAACATAGCATGATCAAATGGGCAGGGGCAGTGTGTAACTGAACACAGTTCAGTTACACAACCGTGCCATTAAAGGCTCTTATCCGGTTGCGCAGTTATCTGCGAGTGACCGAGGCGGCCTGGAGTGTTCGGGCGCCCGGCGGTGTCAGAAAGTGACTGCGACGACCGGGTCGCCTGTCGGCGCTGATGACCCGCCCTCGGGTTCGACCGTGACACCGAACTCGTCCGACCCGGACAACCCGTCGACGGCGACGGCCTGACGGCCCGGTGAACCCTGCATCAGCCCGACCGACAGAGGCTCATGATCCTCCCCCATCAGCCACATCTGATACGTCTGGCCTGCTGGGACCGGGGGCAACCCGTCGGCCAGGACAACCGCTTTGTTCTCGTCGCGCGACGCCACGACGGTGACGCTGGCACCATCACCGATGTCGGCCTGCTTCATCTGCAGGTCCGGCGCCGCCAGCACCTGACTGATCTGCTTGTCCAGGTCACCCTGCGCGACTGGTCCCTCGGCGTCCGGGGCGGTGACCCGGCCGACCATCACTCCGCCGATGATCAATATCAGTGCCGCCGCGACCGCACCGACGGCGATACTCGCCCGCCGACGACGCGATGTGATGTCAACCACATTCGATCGTGACTCGGTGTCGGGCGCCTGTTTCGGCTCGCCGGACTCCGGTGCCGCCTCGCGCTGCGGCAACTCGGCCAACAACAGTCCGCGGATCCGCGGTGGCGGCGCGGTGGCGTACTCGGCCGACAGCGAAGCCAGCGCCTCGCGGGTGCTGGTGATCTCCCCGCGGTACCGCTGCCGATCGGCGAGGGGCGCTTCGGCGATCTCACGCTCGACGCGGTCGACCTCATCCGCTTCCAGAGCCCCGAGGGCGAACAGTTCGATGTGTTCGTCGAGCCAACTGTGCTCAGCCATGGGGGTTCGCCTCCAGACACTGCTTCAGGCGACGGAGGCCGTCGCGGATACGTGATTTAACGGTTGGGAGAGCCGCATCGAGTCGCTCTGCTACCTGCCGATATGTCAGGCCCCCATAGTAGGACAGCTCAATACTCTGACGTTGCGTCGAAGTCAGGCTACCCAGGCAGAACACGACGTCATCACGTTCTTCACGGGACACCACGGACTCGGCCACGCTGTCGCTTGGCAGTTCCAGATTGGATACCGAGTAGTCGGTCGATCGCCTGCTGGCTGCTTCCTCGCTGCGAACGCGGTCGACTGCCCGCCGGTGCGCGATGGTCATCATCCAGCTCAGCGCGGAGCCGGAGGCGGGATCGAACCCTTCGGCCTTCTGCCACACCTGCAGGTACACCTCCTGCAGCGTTTCTTCGGCATAACCACGATCTCGTAGAACTCGAAGGATCAACCCGAACACCCGGGCGCTCGTCGCGTCGTACAGGTCGGCAAAAGCCGATCGATCGTGGCCGGCCGTCCGGATCAACAGATCGGCGAGGTCTACCCGCGCTTCGGGAATTCGGTCGGTCACATCCATGACAGTAGCGATAGTCATCAGAACACCTACGCAATCCGCAGCACTCGGTTGTGCCAACCGGTGGCGCCATCAGGTATCGGTGCAACCCGTTCCTCGGGTTGAACCTGTCCGGTCTTGTCGGTCGCACGGCAGTAGATGGTGTGTTGCCCGGCCGTGGCCGGCCAGGTCCAATACCACTGCCGCCAGGTGTCATCGGAGTACTCCGTCGCCAGCGTCGCGGTGTTCCACGGACCGTCATCGACCCGGACCTCGACCTTGGCGATCCCGCGATGCTGTGCCCACGCGGTTCCGGCGATCACCACATCGCCAACCGGATGCCGCGACAATCCGGCCGGCCGGTCGATGCGCGAGGCGGTCTTGATCGGAGCCTTCTGCGCCCAGTCGCGCTTGGTCCAGTACGCCTGCGCCTTGTCGAACCTGGTGACCTCCCAGTCGACGACCCACTTGCACGCCGAGACGAAGCCATACAGCCCGGGAATCACCTGCCGAACCGGATATCCGTGCTCGAGTGGCAACGGCTCGCCGTTCATGCCGATCGCCAGCATCGCGTCGCGGCCGTCCATCACCGCCTCGAGAGGTGTGCCCGACGTCCATCCGTCGACGCTCGTGGAGAACAACATATCGGCGTCGCCGCGCACACCCGCCCGTTCCAGGATCGCCTTCATCGGGTATCCGACCCAGTCGGCCGTCCCGGCCAGACCGCCGCCGACTTCATTGGAGACGCACGTCAGCGTCACGATTCGTTCGGTTGCCTGCATGTCCATCAGGTCGTCCCAGGTGAGAGTGAACTCGCGCTCGACCATTCCGTGCACCCGTAACCGCCAGTCGCCGGTGGTCAGCGCGGGGACCTGCAGGGCGGTGTCGATTCGGTAGAAGTCGTTGTTTGCGGTGACAAATGGGGTCACGCCCTCGACCCCGACTTCCGCGCCTGACGGAATCGGCGTGGCCACACTGGCCGGCCGCGGGAGCCGCACGCGTTTGCGGTCGGCGATGACGTCACCCATCGTCGAGATCTGCCTACCGACGAAAGCGCCGGCACCGGAGATCACCACGATCAGGCCGGCTGAGATCGCAAAACTCCTACGCGACAAGCCCTCCCGCGACGGCACCCGCTCACCGGACCCCACCGCATTCGCCTCGTCGCGATCCGCAGGACCCTGCGCAGTCCGACCCTGGGGCGACCCGCTGAACAGAAAGCCCCGGAGGTAACGCAACACCAGAACACCAACCACGATCGCAAGCAGGGAGGGCAGCGCATACCAGTTGTCCGACGTGGGCCGGTGAAGTGCCGCGATCACGCCGAAGATTCCGAAGGCCGCGATCAACACCGAACCGGCAGGGACAGAGCGCCGCTCGACGATGCCGGCCACCACCGACAGAATTGCCACGGCAAACCCTATGCCCCACAACAACACCGGTTTGTCGTTGGTTCCGAACGTCTCGATGGCGAACTCCCGCATCGAAGCGGGAGCGCGATCGACGAGGAACGATCCCACGGCATAGAAGGGCGAGGCATAGGAGGAAACGAATGCAGCCGTCAACTCCCCGACAGCGAGCCCGGCACCTGCCGCCACCAGGCCGGCGAGCCCGTGGCGTGCCACCGCTGCTATACGCAATTCCTTAGCCTCTCAGGAGTTTTCAATCTTCCTTTGTCGGGAGGTGATTCGTATCCATCGACGTTTCGGATGGCTGAGGGCTCGATCACAAGATTCCTTCATCTGCACCCATCCGCCCACCGACCAGCTCCGAACCTGCCGTGACCGACAAATGATCGGCGCCACAGATGCCACACGTGGCCGGCGCCGCGCATACATGACCGACGTTATGGATAAGGACAGCGAAGATGGCTCTCAAACGAATTCAGCGACTGGCAGTGACCGTGGCGAGCGTTGGCCTGGCAATCGGCCTCGTGGCAGGTTGTTCGGACGACAGTTCCGACTCCTCGTCGGACAGCACCACGGCCTCGGCGATGACCTCGGCGCCGATGACGACGTCCGCGATGCCCAGCGAATCAGGTACATCGGCAGAAGCCGCCACCCTGGTCGGCCCGGGCTGTGCAGCGTACGCCGAGGCCAACCCGACCGGCGCAGGCTCCGTTGACGGCATGGCCGCCGAACCGGTCGCCACCGCGGCCGCCAACAACCCGTTGCTCACCACACTGACCGCTGCGGTCTCCGGTGGGCTCAACCCGGACGTCAATCTGGTGGACACCCTCAACAGTGGCGAGTTCACCGTCTTCGCGCCCACCGACGACGCGTTCGCCAAGATCGATCCGGCGACCATCGAAGCGCTCAAGACCGACAGCGACACCCTGACCCAGATTTTGACCTACCACGTCGTGCCCGGGCAGCTGTCGCCTGACGAGATCGTCGGCGACCACGAGACCGTCGAAGGCCAAATGGTCACCGTGACCGGTCCCGTCGATACCCTCACGGTCCAGGACGCCTCTGTGATCTGCGGCGGCGTGAAAACCGCCAACGCAACCGTCTACCTCATCGACACGGTGCTGATGCCCCCGGCCGCATAACCCCTGCGACCAGGCATTCACCAAGTGAGGTAGATCAAGAACTCGGGCCGGGGCGGCTACACCCCCGACCGGCCGCTCCGGCCCGGGCCTTGCGTCTCCTTACATCAAGTTTCCACAGTTCGCCCGACAACTTCGCCCGCCGATACCACGAATTCCGGTGTCCTCCCATATCGTGTTCGTTGTGACGGTAGGCCCGGTCCCTGGAGATCAGATCGAAACCGCTGCGGCGGAAACCGATCCTCCCCGGCGAGGAACTCTTGTCGAGTTCATGCGCAGGCCCCTGCCGATGCAGGTCCTGCGTTTTTCTGCGGTCGGGATCATGTGCACCACCGCATACGCCCTGATGTACCTCACGCTGCACGGACTGGTCGGCGCGCAGGCCGCCAACTTCATCTCCATGCTTGTCGCGGCCGTCCTCAACACCGCCGCCAACCGCGCCTTCACGTTCCGGCTGCGGGGCTCTGCGCAGCTGGTCACCCATCACATCCAGGGTGTCGCCGTCTTCGGCTTCGGCTGGGCGCTGACCGCGTTCTCTCTGTTCGTCCTGCACGAGATCTCAGAACACCCGTCGAGCCAGCTCGAACTGGTCATCCTGATGACAGTGAACCTGATCGCGACCGGCGTCCGGTTCGTGACCTTCAGGCAGATGTTCGCTCGTGCGCTGCGCAAGCAGCTCGCCACAGCCGCCTGACGCCGCCCCCACACACCCCAGGTAGACAAAAACGCTCCACCTGCAGAGAACTGCATGTGGAGCGTCTTCGTAGTTGTGGAGCGTCTAGCGGGTCGCGGCGTGCCGGCCGGCCCGACGGCCGAAGAACGATCCCTCACCGAGCTGGGTCCCACTGGCGTAGCCCTTACCGTCCTGCGCGAGGTTGGCGGCCCCGGCCCCGGCCGCGTAGAGACCACTAACAGTCGCACCCGACTCGGTGAGCACCTCACCGTCGACCGAGGTTGCCAGGCCACCCATGGTGAACCCGGCATACATCGCCTTGCCCAGCGACATGTCGAACGCCGCCCACGGCCCGTGGTCCTGAGGTGCCAGCCACTCGGGACGTTTACCGAAATCGGGATCCTCCCCGCGTGCGGCATATTCGTTGTATCGGGCCATCGACGCCTGCAGGTTTCCTTCGGGGATCCCGAGCGCCGACTCCATCTCCGCGATGGTCTCCCACCCGTCGATGAACGGCACCAGCGGAAACTCCGGCCGTTCCATGTGTGCCTCGTCGACGATGAGGTAGGCCACCGCGTCCGGCTGCTCCATCACGAATGCCGACGTCCGCGAGTGATAGGAGTCCTCGCATACAAATCGATGGCCATCTTTGTTGACCGCAAGGCCCGTCAACAGGATCGACGGCGGATAGACCGGAGCGGTCACAAACGGCTGATCCATGTGTTTGAGTCCGCCACCGACAGACGCCCCGAGCCGGATACCCAACCCGTCGTCGTAGGTGCTGCCCAGCGTGTAGGGCTTCTCGGACATCTGCGGGACGAACTCCGCGACCATCGACTCGTTCATCACAAAACCACCCGCCGCGATGATCACCGCCTTGGCCTTGATGAACCCCGTGTCCTGTAGACGCTTCCACCGCACTCCGACGACGTCACCGCTCTCATCGACCACGAGGTTGCGGGCACCGGTCTCGTACCGGATTTCCGCGCCGATCTCGGCCAACCGTTTCACCAGCAGGTCTGTGACCATGCCTGCCCCTCCCAGGTCGCCTTCGACCGGAACCTTGTGACCGCGCGGCGCCGGAACGGCCTGCTCGCAGAAGGGCCAGACCTTTTCGTTGCCGGTGTACATCAAGCCCTGGGTTCCGGGCTGGATCACGGCCTTCTCCGGGTAGTAGCTGCGCTCGAACTCGAAGCCGAGCGACTCGAGCCAGTCGAAGTGCTCGACACTTCCCTGGCAGTAGGCGCGGATCTTGTCCGGTTCGGGTTCACGTGAAACAGCGAGCAGGTATTTCTCCATCTCTTCGGCCGAATCCTCGTGCCCGGTCGCCTTCTGCACCGCGGTGCCCCCACCGAGATAGAAGTGTCCACCGGCCATCGCCGAGGTTCCGCCTGCGACGGCCGCCCGCTCGAGAACCAGCACCCGGGCTCCGGCGGCTGCCGCCTCGACCGCGGCACTACCGCCGGAGACTCCGCATCCGACGACGAGCACGTCGACCTCATCGGACCACTCGTCAACCGTCGATACGGCCACCACCTCGGGCAATTCAGCCTTCATCAGCGCAATCCTCACTCACTCTTCCCGCGGGCGACGCCGAGGTGAGCACCCCGCGATTCGACCCTTCAGTCCCAACCAGAAGAACCAACTACATCCAGCTAAATTAGAACTTGTTCTACTTTAGGTCAATGGGAAGGATGGCGACACGGCTTCAGGTGTGTTCGGAAACGAGCGCCGCGACCGTGTTCGGCTCCAGCGCCGAAAAGGTGTGCCGAACATCGCCCGGGTAGTTGATGTAGTCGCCCGGCCCGAGTTCGACCGGTTCGTCGATCAGGCCGACCAGCGCTCGGCCGGACACCAGCACCACGTGCTCGACGACGCCTGACATATGCGGGTCGGAATCCCGGGGTTCCCCCGGCTGCGCGGTGATCAGATAAAGATCCCTGCGGGCGTAGGTGGGACAGGCCGACAGCAGCGTCGCCACATAGTCCGACCGCTCGGACGACAGGGCAGGCCCCTCGCCGGATCGGATCACCTGGACACGTGGGGCCGGGGGCTGCACCAGTAGCGCAAACGGCACCTCGAGGGCGGTGCTCAGTGCCCACAGCGTTTCCACGCTTGGGTTGCCGTTGCCCGCCTCCAGTTGCGACAACGTCGACTTCGCGACACCCGCCCGGCGGGCGACCTCGGCCAGCGAGAGTCCCGTCCGCTTGCGTTCTCGCTGCAGCGCGGTGGCGATGGCCTGCAGTGGTGCGCCGGTCATGTGGTTCCCCTCGGACTGTTCGGCATAACCAACAACTTCGTTCGACTGACACTACCGTTCGTTCGGGTTGACGAACACAGGGTGAAGAGCCCACTATAAAAGCCATGCGTTCGATATGGCGAACACTTGACCGTGGACTGGCCCGAGATGTGGCACTGGTCTGTGCTGCGATCGCGGTGGTGGGGTTGTCGTTCGGCGCGATCACGGTCGGCAGCGGGTTCGCGATCTGGGTACCGCTGCTGATGTCGGTGATGGTGTTCGCGGGCGCCGCCCAGTTCGCCTTCGTGGCCATCATCGCCGCAGGCGGGAGCATCTTCGCCGGAGTTGCCGCCGGACTCCTGACCAACGCACGCCACATCCTGTTCGGATTCTCCCTCGGCGACGTATTCGGCAAGTCGATCGCCTCACGTCTGGTCGGCGCCCACCTCATGATCGACGAATCCGTGGCGTTCACCATCGCGCAGCGTGACCCGGAGAGGCGACGGGCGGTCTACTGGGCCTGCGGCGCAGGTCTGTTCGCCTCCTGGAACCTCGGCGCCGTTGTGGGTGCCATCGGCGGCAGCATGCTCAGTGATACCAACGCTTTTGGTCTCGACGCCGCGTTTCCCGCTGTGCTGCTGGCGTTGATCCTGCCCAGCCTTCGGGACCACACCACCCGTAAGGCAGCCTGCGCCGGCGCCGTCATCGCGGTCGCCGCATCGCCGTTCACGCCGGCCGGGATCCCGATCCTGTTGGCGCTCTCCGCAGTTGTCCTTGCGGTCCCGATCCGCCGCCCCCAGCAGGCGGTGGCGAAATGAGCGTGAGCACACCCGCGCTCCTCCTCGGGATCGCGGCACTGGCTCTTGGCACCTTCGCGTTCCGCTTTGCCGGGCCCGTCCTGGCGGGACGATGGACCATCCCCGAACGGTTCGAACAGCTCACCGCGATCGGCACCGTGGTCCTGTTGACCGCACTGGTCGCCACCGCCACCTTCATCGAGGCGGGCGAGATATCCAGTCCGGCACGAATTATCGGGGTGGCCGTCGGCGGCGTACTGGCCTGGCGAAGGGTGCCATTTGTGGTCGTGGTGTTGGCTGCCGCCGGATCGACGGCGCTCCTACGACTGGTCGGGATGTCCTGACCCTCGTCAGGCGCGCAGCCAATCCAAGATCTCCTTGGTCACCTTGTTCGTGGCATCCGAGTATTCGGGATGCTTCTTCAAGAATGCCGCGACCAGCGGGCAGACGCCGACGATCTTTTTGCCTTGCGCGCGAGCATCATCGAGCGCTTCCTTGACCAGGATGGTGGCCAACCCTCGACCACCGAAGGCTTCCGCCACCTCTGTGTGATAGAAAACCCGTTGCGCCACACCGCCATCGTCGGTTCGATCCGCATAGGCCGCCAGACCGGCACGCTCACCACCGACCGTGACGATGTATCGATGTTCGCCCGGGTCGTCGGCCACCGTGACCGATGCGCCGGTTTTGTCTGTGATGGCCCCGCTGTTGTTGGTCATGACAGCTGAAACTGCCTGTGCTGCTCGGATATTCCAACTCATCGCGACGGCTCCTGACGTGGTTTGATCCTCGCATTGGGCAACGCGGGCGCCGGCAGGCGGATAACCGGTCCCTCGTACCCGGCCACTTCACCGAATCGATCGGAGCGCTGCTCCCATTGCTCGCGGTACGTCACGATGTCGTCATGGCTGCGGCCGACGAAGTTCCACCACATCACCAGATCCTCGTTGAATGGTGTGCCACCGAGAAGTATCACCCGAGACGGCTGGTCGTCAGAGCTCTGCAACGTCAACTGGGTTTGCCCGGTTCCGATGTAGGCCATCTCCGTTCGTGCCACCTCGACGCCGTCGACACTGACCGTGCCCAGATCGACGAGCACACCGTGTTCAAAGTCCGGATCGACCGAGATCGTCAGCATCGCACCGGTATCCAGGTCGATCTGAGCTCCGAGCAACGGACTGAACGTCTTCACCGGCGACGTTCTTCCCATCAGCGTTCCGATGAACACATTGATCCGGCCGACGTCGACATACAGCGGTGTGGGCACATAGTGGTCAAACCCGCGGCCGGTATCCCTGGCGTCGGCGGGCAGCGCCACCCACAGCTGGACGCCATGGAGTTCGGAGGTCTGCGGCGTCGACACCTCCGAATGACTGATCCCGTGTCCCGCGGTCATCAGATTGACCTCGCCCGGCCGGACCATCGCATGAATGCCGTGGCTGTCGCGGTGCTCGATCTCGCCGGAGAACAACCAGCTGACGGTCTGAAGCCCGGTGTGCGGATGCGGCGGAACGTTCATTCCACCGGTGTCCCGCACGTTCGCCGGACCATAGTGGTCGGCAAAACACCATGCGCCGATGAGGGATCGCGCCCGTTGCGGAAGTGTCCGATGAACCAGCATCGCCCGCGGTCCACCCAACGGAACCTCACGCGAGGTCAGGATCTGCACATGGTGATCGGTTGACGGGGCTGATGCGCAGTCGATCTCCGGACCCTCGACAAGGTTGCTCATCAGCCACTTCTCCCAGTTCGCGTCATGATCCTGCAGGCATTTTCCAGTCCGAGCCACATCGAATATTCAACCGAGCAGACAGTTCATGCCGCAGTGGTGATAATTACCGATAGTAACGGCGATGTACGCCCGTAAAGCCCATTGTGGACGCTTGGCCCGTTGCATCGTGCGAGTTACCCCATGATCATCACCACACCTGGAGGTTTGATCCAATGGCCACTCCGACCACAGTTCAAAAACTTGCCGCCGAGGGGCTGGGCACCTTCTGGCTCGTACTCGGCGGCTGCGGTACCGCAGTCTTCGCCGCCAAATCCATCGCCCAGGACGACGACACCGGAACGATGTACCAAGTGGGTGTCGGTTTCCTCGGTGTGTCGATCGCCTTCGGCCTCACCGTCCTGACCGGCATCTACGCTCTCGGCCACATCTCGGGTGGGCACTTCAACCCGGCGGTGACGATTGGTGCGGCCCTGGCCAGACGCTTCGAATGGAAAGACGTTCCGGGATACATCATCGTCCAGGTGATCGGAGGTATCGCCGGTGGCGCGATCATCCTCGCGATAGCCAGCGGGCGAGATGGTTTCGAAGCCGAAGGAAATATGGCCGCCAATGGATTCGGGGACCATTCCCCGGCCGGTTACGAGCTATGGGCCGCATTGATCGCCGAGGTTGTGCTGACCGCAATCTTTGTCATCGTCATCCTGGGCGCCACCGATACGCGGGCACCGGCGGGTTTGGCCGGCGTCGCGATCGGCCTGACCCTGACCCTGATCCACTTGATCAGCATCCCGATCACGAACACCTCGGTGAACCCGGCCCGATCCACCGGTGTGGCGTTCTTCAACGGGAACGGAGCGCCGGGTCAGTTGTGGCTGTTCTGGGTGGCACCGATCGTCGGCGCGATCATCGCAGGCGTTCTCTATCCGCTGGTCTTCGACAAGGGTGCAGAAGAGCCAGAGCTGGACCGGATCCCCAATCCGGCTCAAGGCCGCTGACATTCGCCAAACGCCAAAGCCGCTCGCCATTCTCACGCTTGCCCGCGCTACGGGAGCAAGTCTGTGAGTACGGCGAGCGGCCTTGTCAGACGCCCATGAAAACCGACCGTGGCTACCGGAATCGGCGCAACCGCAGGCTGTTGCCCACGACGAACACCGACGACAGGGCCATCGCCGCACCCGCGATCATCGGACTGAGCAGCCCGACAGCGGCGAGCGGCAACGCGGCGACGTTGTAGCCGAAGGCCCAGAAGAGGTTTCCCTTGATCGTGCGCAGGGTGGCCCGCGACAGCCGGATCGCATCCGCGGCCGCTCTCAGATCACCCCGCACCAAGGTGATGTCGCTTGCCTCGATCGCGGCATCGGTCCCGGTTCCCATCGCGAGTCCGAGATCGGACTGCGCCAGGGCCGCAGCGTCATTGACACCGTCACCGACCATCGCGACGGTCTTTCCCTGTGCCTGGAGGTCTTTGATGGCGTCAACCTTCGCTTCGGGCAACACACCGGCGATGACGGTGTCGATGCCGACTTGCGCTGCAACGGTTTTCGCCACCGCCTCGTGATCACCGGTCAGCAGGATCGGGGTCAGGCCCAGATCGACGAGTTCGGCAACCGCTTGCGCCGACGTCGGTTTGAGCACATCGGACACCACCAGCACGCCGCGGATTCGGCCGTCCCAACCCACCGCGATCGCGGTGTGGCCGGACCGGGCAGCCGTGTCGATGGCCGACGCCAGCTCATCGGGGAGGTCGAGGCCTCGCTCGATCAGCCACTGCGGCCGTCCGACCGATACCGACACCTCGTCGACGACGCCGGTGACGCCGAGCCCTGCGGTGTTGGCGAAGTCCGACACGGAGGCCAGGTCACCGACCCGTTCCTCGGCGCCGGCGGCAACCGCCCTGGCAATCGGGTGCTCCGAGGCATTCTCGACCGAGCCCGCCCGCAGTGCCACCTGCCGGACGTCTTCGCCGTCGGCCACCACCACCTCGGTCAACGTCATCTGACCAGTGGTGACGGTGCCCGTCTTGTCGAGCACGATCGTATCGACCTGCCTGGTCGATTCCAGGATCTGCGGGCCCTTGATCAGGATGCCCATCGAGGCGCCACGTCCGGTGCCGACCATCAGTGCCGTGGGAGTGGCAAGACCGAGGGCACACGGACAGGCGATGATGAGTACCGCGACCGCAGCGGTGAACGCGTCGGTGGCGTCGTAGCCCAAGCCGAGCCAGACCGCCAGGGTACCGAGCGCCAGGAGGATCACAATCGGGACGAATACCCCCGAGATCCGGTCGGCCAGACGCTGGACCTGCGCCTTACCGGTCTGCGCCTGTTCAACCAACCGTGCCATCTGAGCGAGTTGGGTATCGCTCCCGATGCGCTTGGCCCGCACAATTATCCGGCCGCCTGCATTGACCGTTGCGCCGACAACCGAGTCACCGGGCTCGACTTCCACCGGCACTGATTCGCCGGTGAGCATCGAGGCATCGATTGCGGACGAGCCACTTTCGACCTCGCCATCGGTGGCGATGCGTTCGCCCGGTCGCACCACGAACAGGTCTCCGACCGCCAGTTGCTCGATCGGAATCAGCTTTTCGCGTCCTCCGACGAGGACGGTGACGCTTTTCGCGCCGAGTTCGAGCAGGCTGCGCAGGGCACTGCCGGCCCGCCGCTTCGACCGCATCTCGAAATAGCGCCCCGCGAGGATGAAGGTGGTGACACCGGCCGCGGCTTCGAGGTAGATGTTGGCCGTGCCATCGGAGGAGGCCATCTCCATGGCCCCGTGCGCGATTTCGGGATCACCGGCCGCGCCGAAGAACAGCGCATACAGCGACCATCCCAGGGCTGCCAACGTCCCGACGGAGACCAGCGTGTCCATCGTGGCGGCACCGTGGCGGGCGTTGATCGCGGCCGCCCGGTGGAATTGCCAGCCACCCCAGACAACCACGGGCGCAGCCAATGTCAGCGACAGCCACATCCAGTTGTCGAACTGTAGCTGCGGGATCATCGCCATCGCGATCACGGGAATCGACAGGGCCGCACTGACCAGGGTCTTGTGCAGGAGCGTGCGAAGCTCAGGGTCGGGTTTGTCGTCATCGGTGCGGTCTGCGCCGGTCGGTTCCGGCACCTTGGCGTGATAGCCGGCCGCCTCGACAGCGGCGATGAGGTCCGCGGTGTCCACAGATCCGGGGTAACTGACACTTGCCTTTTCGGTGGCGTAGTTGACCGTGGCCGCCACACCGTCGAGCTTGTTGAGCTTGCGCTCGATCCGATTGGCGCACGACGCGCATGTCATGCCGCCGATCTCGAGATCGATATGCGCGGGTGTTGTGGTGGTCATGCGTTCAGCCCAACCTGTATCCGGCTTCGACAACCGCCTCTTCGATCTTCTCGCGCGCAACGGGTTGTGCGGCATGGACATTCAGTGCTCCGGTGTCCAGATCGACGTCAACTCGGTCCACCCCTGGGATCTCTCCGACTTCTTCGGTGACCGACGCGACGCAGTGCTGGCAGGTCATTCCGACCACCCGGTAGGTTTCGACACTCATCTCATACTTCCCCTCTATGAACGGACCAGCCGGGCGATCGCCTCGGTGGCCTCTTTGACTTTCGCCTGCCCCTGCTCATTGCCTTCACGGGCGGCATCGATGACGCAGTGCGACATGTGCTCTTCGAGCAGACCGAGGCTCACTGCCTGCAGCGCCTTGGTCATCGCGGACACCTGGGTCAGGATGTCGATGCAGTACTTCTCTTCCTCGACCATCCGCTGCAGTCCACGCGCCTGGCCTTCGATCCGCTTCAGTCGCTTGAGGTAGTCCCCTTTGCGGTGAATGTAGCCGTGCTGATGCTCTTCGGTCATGGTTGCTCCTGTCGCCTACCAACAGAACTACCATACCCCCCTATGGTATTCCCGTCGACGAGATCTACCTGTCGATCGACAGCGGATCGGGGTAGGTCAGGACTCGTGTCGCGCCTTGATGGCCGCTGCCAACTCCGACAGGAGGTCGACGAGATCGAGCAGCACGTCATCGACCGCGCGCGTCCGGTCGGCAGCGCGGCCTCCCGTCCATTCCACCTCGTCCGCGGGCTCATCGGAGTGCCGGGAACGGCGACCGGTGCCGACTGGGACATCGACCGCCTCGGGTGTCGGATCAGTCGATTCATGCCGCGGACTGCGCGTTTCCGGCTCGGGAAGCGCCTCCGGGGCCGGGACGGGTTCAGGTGCGCTCGGGGGCTCTGGAACGTCAGGTGCGCTCTGGGTCGCATCTTCCGCGGTCGCCACCGAACCCGATCGGTTCAACCCGTTCACACTCACGGTGGTGTCGGGCCGATAGTGCGAGCCGAACCGCGGCGTCGATGTCGTCGGGATGTACCGGTGCGGTCCGCCGTGGCCGGCGAAAAAAACACAGGCCAGTTCTGTGCTGTCGAGGACCGGGCAGGGTTCGAGTTCGGTCAACCGATGGTCGTCGTCGTCGTCCGACCATTGCAGCCACAGTCGAAAGCCGTCGCGTGGCCCCACGCCCGCATCGGACGCGTGGATTCCGGGATGTCCCGAGCCCAGACGGCAACGCTGGACCCATCCATTGTCCGGGGCGTCGTCGAAGGCGGCATGCGTGTCGGTGGCAGCAATTACCGTTGACCAACACACATCGAATTCTCCCGCCACATGTCCATCTTGTCCTCAAGTGGTAGTGGTCGCGAGTTCGACACACGAGTTGGGAGTACTGATGATCGGTTTCGTGAAAGCAATTGCACTTGACGGTCCGAATCCGGTGGAACTGGCCAGTTTTTACCAGAAAGTGCTCGGCGGAGACCTCGACACCAGCGATCCGGAATGGGTCGAATTGGACTGCGGCCTCGGCAAGGCGAAACTGACGTTTCAGCGGTCGACGAGCTACGTACCACCGACATTTCCCGACCCGAACGGAAGTCAGCAGGTCCATATCGACATCCAGGTCTCCGACTTCGACAACGCCGAACCCCGGGTTCTCGAAGCAGGCGCAACCAAGGTCGAGGGGCAGGAATTCGAAACCTTCCGGGTCTATCTGGACCCCGTCGGCCATCCGTTCTGCTTGGTGCTGAGCTGACCTGAGTCCGGACCAGAATCGCCTGACTCTGATAAGCCCTAGTCAGGGGGCGTATATTTGGGGTCATGGTAGCCGTTCTGGATGACAAGTTGGCCGACCTCGATCGCTGGGTTCCCGGCAATCGGTGCTCGATCACCCGCGCCCTCGATGTGGTCGGCACCAAGACGGCGATGCTGATCCTGCGCGAGGCGATGTACGGCACCACCAGGTTCGACGGGTTCGCGCGCCGGGTCGGGGTCAGTGATGCGGTGGCCTCCGCACGCCTCAAGGGGCTCGTCGACGCCGGACTCCTGGAGAAGGCCCCATATCAAGAGCCCGGGCAGCGCACCCGGTACGAGTACCACCTCACCGAGATGGGCACCGACCTGATGCCTGTCGTCTTCGGGCTGATGCAGTGGGGCGACAAATACCTCCAGCCCGAGGGCCACCCGCTCGACCTGATCTCCGACGTCACCGGTGAACCCGTCAAAGCCGGATTGACCACGCCGGACGGCACCGAGGTGCCGCTCGACGAGCTACGGATATCGCTGGTCAAACCCTGATCTGTCGGTCATGACCTCGACGGATAGACTTTTCACTCATGGTTTCCGACGCGGCGCTGCGCACTGATCTGGTCGTGGTCGGGGCCGGTGTTGCCGGCCTCACCGCGGCAGCGAGCGCAGCCGAGACCGGCCTGGATGTCCTGGTCATCAACAAGGGGCGCGGCTGGCATCCGGGCGACCGCGAACCCGGTACCGCCACCTATTTCGCCCAGGGCGGCATCGCCGTGGTCGAGCCCCACAACACCGAGGACTCGACCGCGCTCCACACCCGCGACACCGTCGTGGCCGGAGCCGGACTCACCGATCCGGTCGCCACCGAATCGATCGTCGGCGACGGATTCGCGGCAGTCTCCGCGCTGGTCGGCTGGGGTGCCGAGTTCGATGTCGGCGCGGATGGTCGATTTCTGCGGACCCGCGAAGGTGGCCACAGCGTTCGTCGCATCATCCACGCCGGCGGTGACGCCACCGGCGCCCAGGTGCAGCGGGCACTGACGCAGAAGGCACTGTCACACCCGAAGATCAGGGTGCTCGACGACACGCACGCCCAGCAGATCCTGCTCAGCGCCGACGGAATTGCCGTCGGCCTGACCATCGGTTCCGGCGACGGAGTCCGCACCGAGGTGTACTCACCGACCGTTGTGCTGGCCACCGGCGGCGTCGGCCACATGTACCGAGCCACCACCAACCCACTCGGCGCAACCGGCGACGGCATCGCCCTGGCCCATGCGGCGGGTGCGGCGGTCGTCGACATGGAATTCATCCAATTCCATCCGACGATGCTGTACCGGCCGGGAGTCCGGGGGCGCCGAACCCTGATCAGTGAGGCGTTGCGGGGCGAGGGCGCGATACTCGTTGATGTCCAAGGCAATTCGGTGACCGCAGGCGTTCATCCACTCGGCGACCTCGCGCCACGCGACGTGGTGGCCGACGCGGTGAGCGCGGCGATGACCCGCACCGACGCCGAACACGTCTATCTCGATGCCCGCCACATCGCCGGTGTCGCCGAGCGGTTCCCGACGGTCACCGCCGGAATTGCCGAGATCGGCATCAACCCCGCGGTCGATCTGATCCCGGTGGTCCCCGGCGCCCACTACCTGTGTGGTGGCGTGGTCACCGACACTGCAGGGGCTACCACAGTGCCCGGCCTGTACGCCGCAGGCGAAGTTGCACGAACCGGCCTACATGGAGCAAATCGGTTGGCGTCCAACAGTTTACTCGAGGGACTGGTGATGGGTAGGCGGGTGGCGCAGGCTGCCGCCGGGCGGGTGGGCATCACGCTGGCGGAACCGGATTCGAGACCGACTTCCCCGGTTCGGATCGCAACTCGTCAGGAACTCCAGGATCAGATGTCCACGCACGCTGCCCTGAGCCGCGATCAGATCGGCCTGAGTGCACTCGCCGACCGACTCGAATCAGCCCCGGTGCGCCGCCCCCGCGACGTCACCGACCACGAGGACGCCGCACTCACCCTGACCGCACAGCTCGTGATCGCTTCGGCATTGGCGCGCAAAGAGTCTCGCGGATGCCATCACCGGACGGACGATCCGGCCATCTGACGGGCCCCGGCAGGCCGGGTGCGCTGAACCGCAGCCTTCGGTACCGCGAGCGGACCGGTCGTCCCTGTCGGCCGGATACCGGCGACCAACGCGACGCTCCGGAAGGCGACGATTCCCCAGGCTGCCAGCAGGAGTACGTATAGACACACCGAAATGACCTGGAGCAGGACCGAACCGGCGTCGAATCCGAGAGCGGACGACCCCGTGACGCAGGTTCCGACGGGAAAAGTGAAGCTCCACCAGGCCGGGGTGAAACTCATACCCTGCCGTGCGTTGTGGACCGTGATGGACACCGCCAGGATGAAGACGAAGACCGCGAACCCGCCCATCACCAGCCCGTAGCCGATTCCGAGGATACGGAGTCCGTCGGCGATCGAGGCCTGATCGCCGACGAAAACCAGCGATGCCCGCTCCCCCAAAAGCACTGCGGCAGTGACGGACTGTCCGATCAGACCGAGCATGATCCACATCGTCGGGGCGACCTGCGCCGAGGGAAGTCCACGGTGAACCAGTCGCGAGTACACCATGCCGATGGTCAGCAGTCCGACGAGCAGGCTCAGCCCGAACATCCCGTAGCAAATGGCGAGCACACTCATCCGCAGCTGACCGGCCGAAATGTGCTGGATCAGTTGCGATCCGACGGCCGCCGACACCATCGGAGGCACGACCGGCAGCAACCAGCTGGGCATCGCCCCCGACTCTGCGCTCTGGGTTCCGGTGATCATCCGGAACGGGATCCAGACGGCTGTGAAGATCCCCGCGGCTGTACCCGCCAGCCACAGCAGTGCACCGACCCAGACGGCCGCAGCTTCGCCGATGAACTGAGGTCCGAGTTCGATGGTGCCGGCACCCACGGTCAACAGCGCCATCGCCGGCGCCCCGTAGAAGTGGGCCATCGCCGGGTCGGCGGCGTGCCGCGCCGGACCACCCCGCAGGAACAGGATCGAGGCGACCACCAGTCCGACCGCCGCCAGCAACCAGAATGCCGTGGTCAGCGCATTGAATCCGGGGACGCTCGAGTGCAGCGCAACGCCGGAGGTCGCGACGATGCCCGTGCCCATGATTGCGGCAAACCAGTTCGGTGTCATGAATCAAGCCTGCGGCGAGCGACGCCTGCGCGGTAGACGGCTTGCCCTTGTCCCGATACAAGCCGTGCTTGTACCCTCGACCGATGGTGTTGCCTGCGCGAGTCCCCGATCTGTCCGCGTTGGATGTGGTTGTCTCGGTGGCCCGCAGGGGCAGCATGAGCGCGGCGGCGCGAGAACAGAATCTGAGCCAGCAGGCGATCAGCGCCCGGGTGCACTCGGTGGAGCGCGAATTGGGCATCGTCCTGTTCCGCCGCTCCCCCAGCGGAACCGAGCTCACCGCCGAGGGTGTCGCCGTCCTGGAGTGGGCCTCCGAACTGCTCGATGCGGCAGAACGATTCTCGGCAGGCGTCGATTCACTGCTCGGGAGCAAACGTGCGTCGCTGACTGTCGCCGCGTCCATGACCGTTGCCGAGTACCTCATCCCCCGCTGGGCCCTTACGTTGCGCCGAACCCACCCGAACACCCGGATTCGGGTGCAGCCCATGAATTCTGCCGATGTCACGCGCGAGGTCTTGTCCGGCTCGGTGGATGTCGGATTCATCGAGGGGCCGGATACCGACAGCCGACTCGAGGCGCTGACCGTCACCCGCGACGAACTGGTGGTCATCACACATCCCGATCACCCGTGGGCGCGGCGCGGGCGACCCATCTCGACAGCCGAGCTACGCAAAACCCCACTGGTGCAACGTGAACCGGGATCGGGCACCCGCGTGACCTTCGAGTCGGCACTGGGCAAGGTCGCCGATCCGTTGCTGGAGCTCAACTCCGTCGCCGCAGTCAAGGCAGCGGTACTCGGCTCGGACTCCCCGGCGGTGTTGTCGAGTTTGTCTGTCGCACAGGAACTCATCGACGGACGGCTGACCCGGATCGAGGTCGAGGACGTGTCGATGCCGCGGGACCTCCGCGCGATCTGGCCCCGGGGATCCGGCCTCCGGGGACCCGCCCGCGACCTGGTGTCCCTGGCGTCCCAAGACCAGCAGTCCACGGCATCCGAAACATCGAGGCGTCCATGACATCTGAATCACGCACCAGCCACCACGCCGCAGTCCGCGGAGCCGACCTCGCCTGGACCGAGTCCGGCGACGGCCCCACCGTCATCTGGGCGCACGGTATCGCCTCGAGCGGCTACGGATCCGAACAGGCCGGGGTGTTCGACTGGTCGCCACTGACCGCCGAACACCGGCTGATCCGATACGACGCCCGCGGTCATGGCCGTTCGACCGGCCACCCCGAGCCCGAGCACTACACCTGGCCACAGCTGGGCCTGGATCTGCTGGCGTTGCTGGACCAGATTTCGGGCGGCGAACAGGTCGACGGGCTCGGAGCATCGATGGGCACCGCCACGCTGCTCTATGCCGCCACCACGGATCCGCAGCGGTTTCGGCGCCTGGTGCTTACCACCCCACCCACGATGGGCCCGGTGCGCGCAGCGTATGTGCGCGGGTACCTCGACAGCGCAGCGTTGATCGAACGTTCCGGCATTGCCGCCTACGAGCAGGCCGGCGCAGCCGCCACGCAGCCACACATCTATTCCGACCTCGATCCCACTCCTCCCGCGGCGGAGGTCGCGGAGTCTCTGCTGCCATCGATCCTGCGCGGCGCCGCGCTCTCCGACCTACCCGACAGCGACGCCCTGGCCACATTGGATCTACCGACGCTGATCCTGGCCTGGTCGGGCGATGCCGGTCATCCACTGTCGACCGCACGGCACCTGGTCGAGGTGATTCCCGGCGCCGAGTTGGTCATCGCCGATACGCCCATGCAGTTGCGGCGATGGCCCGACCTCGCGGCCGCGTTTCTTCGTTGAACCCCAGGTCTCTGTATCGAACCCGGTCTAGGTCGACCCATCCACCAGCCGGTTGGTCAGACCGAGAAAGACCTGTCGTTCCGATTCGGTGAGTGGCGCAAGAAATTCTGCCTGGACACCGTCGAGCACCGCATCGAGTCGCCGCAGCTCCGTTCGTCCGGGTTTCGTCGCGGACACGACGTTGCGACGCCGGTCCGACGGATCGGGTTCACGAAGGACCAGCCCGGCCTCCGACAAGAACTCGATCGCCCCGGATACGTCACTGCGATCAAGCCCCGTCATCCGACAGAGATCAGCCTGGCTGGAGGAACCGGCTTCATCGAGTGCAGCGAGTATTCGATAGTGGTACGGCCTGGCTCCGGCCTGTTCAAACGCATCTCGCAGCAGCGTCTGTCCTCGCAGTTGCGCCCGACTCACCAGCCATGTCGCTCGCTCATCAAGTCGTTTCACCATGGCGACCACCGTACCAACTTGTTGGTTGGACCAACGGATTGCTATCGTTGGTCGCACCAACGATTAAGGAGGAGTCATGATCGCATTCGGACCCCAGCTCATCGGTCAGACCGAAAAGGCCCTTGGCGCCCTGCTCAGGCGGGCCCTGACCCCGTACAACCTGACCGAGCCCGAGTGGGTCACCCTTCGACTAGCCGAACAATTCGGTACTTCCGGAACCCCGGACACCGGGACCCTGGCGGAGTTCATTCAGAACGGGTCCCATTTCACGAACCCCGGAGCATTGCTGTCGGGCCTGACAGAGCGCGGACTCGTCGCAGGCAACCGACTCACAGAAGCAGGCAACGCAAAGATTTCGGCAATCAAACAGGAGATCACCGAACTGACCGCACCACTGTGGACATCACTTGATCCCGGCGACATCGCCGCGGCCGAACGCACGCTGAACATCGTCCACCGACGGGCTCAGGCGATCCTGGCAATCCCCACCCGATCGACTGGTTAGCCTGCCCTATTCGTTTGCTTGAACTTGAAAGTTCGGGCACCCGAACTCTACGATGTGAGAATGCGAATTCACGCAGGGTTCGCCCGCGCAACCGGCGTGGTGCTGGCAGCGGCAGCGGTGGTCACGCTGAGCGCCTGCGTGGGCAAAGTCGACCGTCACGACGACCGATTGACCGTGCTGACCACCTTCACCGTGCTCCAGGACATCGTGGCCAACGTCGCAGGCGACAACATCCGCGTCGAGTCGGTCACCAAAGCCGGCACCGAGATCCACGGCTACGAACCGACCCCCGGCGACATGCGCCGCGCCACCCGGGCAGACCTCATCATCGACAACGGACTGCACCTCGAGGCCTGGTTCGAGCGGTTTGTCGATCGGCTCGACGCACCCCATGTCGTCGCCAGCGAAGGTGTCACCGACATTCCCATCTCCGCCGACGCCGGCGCGGGCAAACCGAACCCGCACGCGTGGATGTCGCCGCTGAACGTGCAGATCTACGTCGACAACATCGCCGATGCACTCGTCGATCTCGACCCCGACAACGCCGCCGAGTACCGGGCCAACGCCGACCGTTACAAGGCGCAGCTTCAGCAGATCCACGACGAGATGGTCGATCGTCTCGATGACGTCCCTGCGACGAGCCGCGCCCTGGTCACCTGCGAGGGCGCCTTCTCTTACCTGGCCCGGGACACCGGTCTGCGCGAGAAGTTCATCTGGCCGGTCAACGCCGAGCAGCAGGGCACCTCCAAACAGCTGCAGTCGACGATCGAGTTCGTCCGCGACAACAACATCGAGGCCGTCTTCTGTGAATCGACCGTCAGCGACGCGGTGATGCGGCAGGTCGAACGGGCCACCGACGCCCGATACGGCGGGACTCTCTACGTCGACTCGCTCTCCGAATCCGATGGACCCGTGCCCACGTATCTCGACTTGATCCGGCATGACGCCGGCGTCATCCTCGGCGCCCTCACCCAAGGTGGAAACCAATGACGGCAGCAGCCGAAGAATCGTTGCCACGGGCAGCGGACGCAGACCTGCCCCCAGCGGCCGTCACCGGTCCACCGGCCCTGGCCATCTCCGGGGTCAGCGTCTATTACGGCGAGGTCCACGCCCTCGAGGATGTGAACATCACCATCGCTCCGGGGCGCATCTGCGGTCTGATCGGCATGAACGGGTCGGGCAAGTCGACCCTGTTCAAATCGATCATGGGCCTGGTCAAACCGGATTCGGGCACCGTGTTGATCTCCGGCGGTACACCGGCGCAGGCCCGCCGCAAAGGCCTGGTCTCCTACGTCCCGCAATCCGAGGACGTCGACTGGTCCTTCCCCGTCTCCGTCCATGACGTCGCCATGACCGGCCGGTATGGCCATCAGAATTTCATCCGGCGCGCGAGCAGGGCCGACAAGGAAGCGGTGGCACACGCGCTCGAGCAGGTGGAGTTGACCGAGCTGGCCGATCGACAGATCGGGCGTCTCTCCGGCGGACAGCGCAAGCGTGCATTTGTGGCCCGCGGCATCGCCCAGGAGGCCGACATCCTGCTCCTCGACGAGCCGTTCGCAGGCGTCGACAAGAAGTCCGAGGCCACGATCATCACCTTGCTCGTCAAACTGGCGGCCGAGGGGAAGACGATCCTTGTCTCGACCCACGACCTCGGTTCACTCGGGACGTTCTGCGACGAAGCCGTCCTGCTCAACAAAACCGTCCTCGTGCAGGATTCACCCGATGTGGTCTTGCGGCCGCGCGTTCTCGCCCGGGCATTCGGGATGGACATCGTCGACGGAAAGGTCGCACCATGATGATCGTCGACTGGTGGCTCGATCCCCTCGCCGAGGACTTCATGGTCAACATGCTGTTGGCCACCACGGTCGCCGCCGCCGTCTGCGCGATGATCAGCTGCTGGATCGTGCTGATCGGCTGGTCCCTGATGGGTGATGCGGTGTCGCACGCCGTGTTGCCCGGCGTGGTGCTCGCGTACATCGTCGGCGCCCCGTTTGCGGTGGGCGCGTTGATCTTCGGACTGGGAGCGGTGCTGCTGATCGGAGTGGTGCGCGACACCAGCCGGGTCAAGGAGGACGCGGCGATCGGCATCGTCTTCACGACACTCTTCGCGTTCGGCCTGGTGCTGATCTCCGTCACCCCGAGTCAGACCGATCTCAACCACATCCTGTTCGGCAACGTGCTCGGGGTGTCACAGTCCGATCTGTGGCAGATCATCGGCCTGGCCATCGTTACCGTCATCATCCTGACCCTCAAGCGTCGCGACCTGACACTGTTCGCCTTCGATCCCACCCACGCCCACGCCATCGGCCTCTCGCCTCGGCGCCTGGGGGCCCTGCTGCTAGGACTGCTGGCACTGACTTGTGTTGTTGCACTGCAGATTGTCGGTGTGGTGCTCGTCGTCGCGATGCTCATCATCCCCGGGGCGTCGGCATACCTGCTCACCGACCGCTTCAACCGGATGCTCGTCATCGCCCCGATCCTCGCCTGCGTCTGCGCCGTGCTCGGGATCTACTATGCGTACTACCTGGACGTGGCGCCCGGTGCGATGGTGGTATTGGCTCAGGGCCTGGCGTTTGCGGTCATCTATCTGTTCGCGCCGCGCCAGGGCGTGTTGGTCAAGGTGATCAACCGGGCACAGCGACGACGCTCCTCGGCTCTCGCTGCGCCCTGACGCGTGAGAGGACAGTGGCGATGGTTTCGTATGCGGAGACGTTTGCTCGCAGTGCCGATGATCCCGAAGGGTTCTGGCTCAACGCAGCCGAAGCAGTCGACTGGTACCAAGCCCCCACCGCCGCCCTCGAAACGCTGCCGGACGGCGCCTACCGCTGGTTTCCCGGCGCCACCCTCAACACCAGCTTCAATGCCCTCGACCGGCACGTACTGGCAGGCAGTGGTGATCGGACCGCCCTGATCTGGGATTCCGCCATGGTCGGCGAGTCCCGCACGTACACCTACTCCGAACTGCGCGACGAGGTCGCGACCTTCGCCGGGGTTCTCATCGAACGTGGCGTGAAGGCCGGTGACCGGGTCATCGTGTACATGCCCATGATCCCGGAGGCAGCCATCGCGATGCTCGCCTGCGCCCGCATCGGCGCCGTGCATTCGGTGGTTTTCGGCGGCTTCGCCGGTCCCGAACTCGCGACCCGGATCGACGACGCGCGGCCCGTTGCGCTGATCACCAGCTCAGGCGGTCTGGAACCCGGCCGCACCATCGAGTACCTGCCGATGGTCGCCAAGGCCCTGGAGCTGTCCGAGGAGCCGCCTGCGACGATCATCGTCAAGAATCGTGAGCAGATCGAAGGCAGCGCCGCCGACCACGAAGGCTGGCACGACTGGGACGAGCTGACCGCGAAAGCATCTCCGGCAGAGCCTGTTTCCGTTGCGGCCACCGATCCGCTCTACATCCTCTACACCTCCGGCACCACCGGAAAGCCCAAGGGCGTGGTCCGCGACAACGGCGGACACGCGGTTGCGCTGACGTGGTCGATGGCCAACATCTACGACATCAAGCCCGGCGACGTGTGGTGGACCGCCTCCGATGTCGGATGGGTGGTCGGACATTCCTACATCGTCTACGCACCGTTGCTGATCGGCGCGACCACCGTCATGTACGAGGGCAAGCCCGTCGGCACCCCGGATGCCGGAGCTTTCTGGCGGGTGATCGACGATTACAAGGTCAAGGCCCTGTTCACCGCACCCACCGCCATCCGGGCCATCCGCAAGCAGGACCCGGATGCCAAACTCCTTGCCGATCACGACATCTCGACACTGCAGACACTCTTCGCCGCCGGCGAACGTCTCGATCCGGACACCTATGAGTGGGCCACCAAGGTCCTCGGTGTGCCTGTTGTCGACCACTGGTGGCAGACCGAGACCGGATGGGCCATCGCCGCCAATCTCCGTGGCCTCGAACCGATGCCGATCAAGGCCGGCTCACCGACGGTGCCGGTTCCCGGTTTCCGGGTCGAGATCGTCGACGCCGAGGGCAAGAAGGTGGAGGCAGGCGGCGAAGGCAACATCGTCATCGCACTGCCACTGCCGCCCGGAACGCTCGCAGGTCTGTGGAACGACGAAGCGCGCTACCACAATTCGTATCTGAAGACCTTCCCCGGTTACTACCTGACCGGCGACTCCGGCTACATCGACGCGGACGGATACGTCTTTGTGCTCGGACGCTCCGACGACGTGATCAACGTTGCCGGACACCGCCTTTCCACCGGCAGCATCGAGGCCGTGGTGGCCGCTCATCCCGCGGTGGCCGAATGTGCGGTGATCGGGATCCACGACGACCTCAAGGGTCAGCGTCCCAGCGGATACGTGGTCCTCAAAGAAGGTGCCGACATCGACGACGCCACCCTGCGATCCGAGCTCGTGAAGATGGTGCGCGACGAGATCGGTGCGGTGGCCACCTTCCGTGATGTCACCGTCGTCAACGGTCTGCCGAAGACCCGGTCAGGCAAGATCCTGCGCAAGACGATGCGCCAGATCGCCGACCACGAGGACTACACCGTCCCCTCCACCATCGAAGACGCCGCCGTCCTCGACGCCCTGAAGAAGCAGATCGGCTGACCCCCGCACCCCGATAGTGTGCCCTTTTGGCGAACAAAAGCCCAGGTGAGCACAACCAAAACAGCACATCATCGGAATTGCACTTCTGCAATTTTGCAGTCGTGCAATTTTTGGCTAAGTTATTTAGATGGTTACAGCACACAAGGAATCGCTGCGTGATCGGAAGCGTGCCGCCACCTGGGCCTCGATCCACCAGGCCGCAGCAGCTGCAGCCATGGCGCAGACCGACCTGTCGAAGGTGACCATCGAAGAAATCGCCGACGAAGCCAACATCTCGCCGCGCACGTTCTTCAACTACTTCCCCACAAAAGAAGACGCGATCCTCGGACTCCGTGCCCCGTTCATCGACGACGGCACCGCCGCGGCATTTGTGATCGGCGACGACGACAACCTGCTCGAGAAGGTCGCACTGCTCCTCTTCGACGTCTTCGAGAAGACGGCCGGAGGTGCAGGCGGCCGCCAGGTGCGCGTCGAACTGATGCACCGCCACCCCGACCTCGCCCGGATGCGGCTCGCGCACACCGACCAGATCCGCCACCTCGCCCGAACACTTGTCGAGACCCGGCTCGCAGAATCAGGCCGGTGGCAGCGCCGCAATCATTCGGTCGATATCCAGGCGACCGCCCAGATCCTGGTGACCGCGGGTCAATCCGTGGTCCGCATCGCAATCGACTGGCTGCTCAATGAGCCCGAGGCCGACATCGCGCCCGACGAACTCGTGCACAGGGCCGCCCAGTCGTTCACCACCATTCTCGAGGAGGCCTAGATGGCAGTCGATGTCCCGTCGGTTCGCACGCCGGACACCGAGGGGCAGGCCTCGCACCGCTCTGTGCTGCTGATGTTCGCCGGGCTGTTGGTCGCAATGCTGCTCGCTTCGTTGAACACAACCGTGATGAGCGCGGCGCTGCCGACCATCGTCGGTGAATTGCACGGCACCAACCAGATGTCCTGGGTCATCACCTCGTACATCCTGGCGTCGACGGTTGCCATGCCCATCTACGGCAAGCTCGGCGATCAGTTCGGTCGAAAGCCGTTGCTGATCATCGCGATCAGTATCTTCACCGGGGCATCGATCGTCGGCGCACTCGCCCCGAACATGTTGACGCTCATCGTCGCCCGCACCATGCAGGGCCTGGGTGCAGGCGGTCTGATGGTCCTCGCCCAGGCGACGATCGCCGACGTGGTCCCGGCCCGCGACCGTGGTCGCTACGCGGGGATCATGGGTGGCGTCTTCGCGGTCTCCTCCGTCGCCGGACCTCTTCTCGGCGGATGGCTCACCGAGGGCCCCGGCTGGCGCTGGACGCTATGGATCAATCTGCCGCTGGGCGCGCTTGCGATCATCACGGCGATCGCGTTCCTGCACCCCCCGAAGATCACTCGCGTCAAACGTAAGATCGACATCCTCGGCATGGCCGTCCTCACCCTTGCGACGACCGGAGTCGTGCTCATCGCCAGCTGGGGCGGCTCGCAGTACGAATGGACGTCGCCGACCATCATCGGTCTGGTGATCGGCACCATCGTCGCGTGGATCACCGTGATCCTGGTCGAAAGCCGTGTCGCAGAACCGATATTGCCGATGGCACTGTTTCGGCAGCGCAACTTCAACCTCACCACGGTCGGCGGCTTGTTCGGCGGAATCGGTATGTTCGGCGTGATCTCATACCTGCCGACCTACCTGCAGATGGCACTCGGCGTCAGCTCCACCCACGCGGGACTTCTGATGGTCCCGATGATGTCGACGATGACGGTCTGTTCCATTGCCTGCGGGCGGTTCGTCTCACGCACCGGCCGGTACAAGGCGATGCCGATTGCCGGTTCACTGCTGATCGCACTGAGCCTGTTCCTGATGTCGCAGGTGGCGCTGTCGACCCCGACCTGGATGATCTGTGTCTGCCTCGGAATCCTCGGAGGCGGACTGGGTATCAGCTTCCAGATCATCATCCTGATCGTGCAGAACACGTTCCCGTACAGCCTGGTCGGGACCGCGACGGCCGCCAACAACTACTTCCGCCAGATCGGAGCCTCACTCGGAGCGGCATTGGTCGGCAGTGTCTTCGCGTCCCGCCTCGCCGAGCTGTTGGTCGGCAGAATTCCCGCCGATGTCACCGCGACGGGCGACGGCGCGAAATCACTGACCCCGGCCATCGTCCACGGCCTTCCGGACTCGGTACGGGACCCGATTGTCAACGCGTACAACGATGCACTGATGCCGGTCTTCCTCTTCATCAGCCCACTGTGCGTGGTCGGAGCGATCCTGCTGTGCTTCGTGATCGAGAAGCCTTTGGCCACAACGGTTGCCCACGACGAACCGGTCACGTCGACTGCCGACCAGCCGCCGGTCACGCAAGCAACCGCCGACCGGTAGCCAGCGCCGCGCCGACGCGACGGCGGTATCAACAGGCAAAGGCATTGTCCGACACCATCGGTAAAGTGGCCGAATGCCGTTCGCCGACGAACTACTCGGGCCCGACGCCGTGGCCGGGCTGGCGCGATGTCTCACCCTTGGTGGACATCGCGCCACCGAGACAAAGGCAACCTCGGCAGCATTCGACGGGATGGCGCTCAAGGCCCGGTCGGATCTGGTGCGTGATGCACTGATCGTCGACCTCCCGGACGACTTCGATGCTTTCGTGGCCGCGATCAACACATTGATCGCGCAACCCGACTGCACCGGCTGGATGGTCTGGCCGATCACCGAAGCGGTTGCGGTCCGGTCCACCGAGGCAGGCACGGCCAAGGCCTTCGACACCGGCCTGGTCCTGCTGAGAAAGCTGACCTCGCGTCTGACCGCCGAGTTCGCACTGCGAACGATGCTGATCGCCGACACGGACCGCACGCTGGCCGCCGCAGTCCGGTGGACAACGTCGAAAGACGAACACGTCCGCCGGCTCGCCAGCGAAGGCACGCGTCAATACCTGCCGTGGGCCAGGCGGGTGCCGGCTCTGATGCAGCGCCCCGAGGCGACCGCGCCCGTCATCGATGCGCTCTACCGCGATCCGAGCGGCTACGTACGCCGCTCGGTCGCCAACCACCTCAACGATCTGAGCAGGCAGCACGCCGACGTGGTCGTGCACACTGCCGGTCGATGGCTGGCCGACCCCGACGACAACACCGAACGACTCGTCCGGCACGCACTGCGCACGCTGATCAAACGCGGCGACCCCGACGCCCTTGCCCTGCTCGGTTTCGCGGCTCCGGCCACGATCACCGTGACCGAGTTCGACATCGATCCGCTGGTTCGGGTCGGTGGCAAACAAACACTTCGTGCCATCGTCCACAACACCGGCGATGAGCCCGTCGACGTGGTGATCGATTACAGCATCGGCTTCCGCAAGGCCAACGGCACAATCGCCCACAAGGTGTTCAAATTGGCAGGCAAATCGATCGCGCCAAACGAACAAATCACGATTGCGAAGTCACATTCGTTTGCGCCCATCACCACGCGCCGCTTCTACCCCGGTGGTCATGAGCTGGCCTTACAAGTTAATGGGCGCCGAATGGCATCCGCATCATTTGAACTTGATTTTTGATCTTCGACATTTAATTTCCCGCCATTGATCGGGATGTTGTTGGTTAGAATCAGCGAGGCCCGAGTCCGTTTTGAGTGATGTGCATACCACGCTTTCTCCTGTTATCTTGCTGTTATCTTGCCTGGCCGCTCGGCGGTCGCGGTCAATCCTGTGCTGTTCGGATTGCCTCAACAACGACGTACAAAAGGAAACTGATGCGAGCAAAGACTGCCTGGCGGAAAATCATTGCCGGCTCACTTGCCCTTGTTGCCGGAGTAGCAGTCTCCGTGGCTGCCAATCCAGGCACTGCTGCGGCTGCTTCACAGACCGTTCGGGTCTACTCCGCCTCGATGGACAAGACCATCCCCGTGAAGGTCATCTCGGCGGACGGTGGTGGCAGCCACGCGACGCTGTACCTCCTCGACGGCCTGCGCGCGCCGAGCAACAACAACGGCTGGCTCATCGAGACCGATATCGAGCGTTTCTTCACCGGCAAGAACGTCAATGTCGCGATCCCATTCGGCGGCGGCGGAAGTTTTTACACCGACTGGCAGCAGGACGACCCGACCCTGGGCCGCCAGAAGTGGGAGACCTTCCTGACACGGGAACTGCCCGCGTACATGGCGTCGAACTTCGGCAGCGACAATCGTCGGAACGCAATCGCCGGCCTGTCGATGAGCGGTACCTCGGCGCTCAACCTGGCCAGCAAGCACCCGGACTTCTATCGGGGAGTCGCCTCGTACAGCGGCTACCCGACCGTCAGCCTGCCCGGATTTGCCCAGGGCATCGCAGCCTCGGTGATCGAGATGGGCGGCAATCCCGTCAACATGTGGGGCGTCTGGCCCGGTGGCGCGTGGACCCAGAACGATCCGTCGCTGAACCCTGCCAGCCTGCGCGGTAAGCGCGTTTACGTCTCCTCGGGATCCGGCGCGTTGAGTACCGATCCGATCTTCAATCCGACCAGCGCGGCGTTCGATCCGGTGAAGTTCTCGCAGATGGTGCCACTGGAGACCGCCGCTTCGATCAGCAGCTCGCTCTACGTCACTAGCCTGCGGGCAGCGGGCGTCAATCCGCAGACCCACATCACCCCTGAGGGTGTGCACTGGTGGACCTACTGGGCGGACCGCCTCAAGGAATCCTGGTACGGCACGCTGGCTCCGTCACTCGGGGTCTGACACTCCGCCAGATCAATACCTGAACAATCGGCCGCGATTCGGAACTTTCCGAATCGCGGCCGATTTTGTTTGGTCGCTACCTTTGGCCCTGAGTTCGTCCATCAGGAGACCGTGATGACAACCTTGTCCGGGTAGAACGCGAGATGCCCGGCGATCTCAGAGACGGCGTCGTACGGCTCCTCGTAAGACCAGGCGGCATCCTCGATCACGCCGTCCGGGGTGACGAGGTCGTAGTAGGACGCGTCGCCTTTGTACGGGCAGTGCGTCTTCGTCGAACTACGTCGGAGCAGTGACTGGTCAACGGCATCCAGCGGAACATATGCGACCGGCGGATAGTCCGCTTCCTGAAGAATCAGCGCCCTGGAGGTGTCGGCGACGACGGTGTCGCCTGCCCGGATCCGGACCTGTCCGGCGCTGGGCTCCACGGTGATCGGATGGGTGTCGTCGGGTATCAATCGAGTTTTGGTCATGTGATCCACCTCTCATCTTTGTCCCACAACGACACCGTACGCGGATGCATTCCACCCGAACCCCCAGCTGATCGAGATTCACAGGCTCCGAAGATATTGCGCCGTCTTGTCGTCGGCCGGGTAGAAGCTCTCGACACTCAGTTCGTCGACGGTGACGTCGAGCGGGGTACCGAAGGTGGTCACCGTGCTGAAGAACAAGAGCTCTTTGTCGTCGACGCGCAACCGTAGATAGACCGCGACGTCGCCGGACAGTGCCGGATCCTCGTCCATGTCGTCGGTGAACCGATAGCCCTGCAACTCGGCGAGCAGTTCGATCAGGACGGGGTCGCCGGTCACCTTGATCTGGCGGTCCAACCGGTCGAACAGGTGGCGGCGCCACTGGCCGATGTTGACGATCCGGTCGCCGAGTCCACGGGGATCGAGGCTGAATTTGAGGACGTTGAATGGCGGCTCGAGCAGGTCGTCGGGAGCGTCCTGGGTGAACAGAGCCACTGCCGCGTTGGCGTCCACCAGGTTCCAGTGCCGGTCGACGGCCAGGGCCGGATAGGGCTCAGTTGCGGTCAGGACTTGACGCAATGCGCTGCGTACCATCATCATTCGGTCACCGTCGAGCGATGACTCCCCATAGGTCGGTGCGTACCCGGCCGCCAGCAGCAACTGATTCTGCTCCCGCAGCGGCACATCGAGGTGTTCGGCGAGCCGCAGCACCATCGTCCGGCTCGGCGCCGAACGGCCGGTTTCCAAGAAACTCAGATGCCGCGCCGACACCTCGGCCACCGATGCCAGTTCCAGCTGCGGAACCTTCCTGTTGATTCGCCACTGCCGCAACAGGTCCCCGAACAAGTAGCGCTGCTCGCCGGTCATCGTTCACATCCCTCGCATGGTCGTCTGTGAAGCATTATCGACCCTCGGTCACCATTGGCACCTATGATCAGGCCGGACCATCGACCCGCTAGGAGTGAAACCATGAGCGTGCTCGACCGTTTCCGGATCGACGACAAGGTCGTGATCGTCACCGGCGCATCATCTGGGTTGGGTGTCGCGTTCGCGAAGGCGTTCGCCGAAGCCGGCGCCCGAGTCGTTCTCGCGGCGCGTCGTGCCGACAAACTCGAAAAGACCGCTGCACTCGTCGAATCAGTAGGCGGCACTGCTTTGACCGTGGTCACCGACATCGCCGATCCGGACCAGGCCGGCGCTCTTGTCGACGCCGCGATGGCCGAGTTCGGGCAGGTCGACGTGCTGGTCAACAACGCCGGGGTCGGCACCGCGTTCCCCGCCACCAGAGAGACACCGCAGCAGTTCCGGTCGGTCATCGACATCAATCTGAACGGTTCGTACTGGGCTGCCCAGGCATGCGGACGGGTGATGACGCCGGGAAGCTCGATCATCAACATCTCGAGCATCCTCGGCATCACCACCGCCGGTCTCCCACAAGCTGCGTACTCGGCCAGCAAGGCCGCCATCTCGGGCCTGACCCGCGATCTGGCCCAGCAGTGGGGTAGCCGAAAAGGCATCCGGGTCAACGCGATCGCACCGGGATTCTTCGAATCGGAAATGACCGACTCGTACGCGGACGGCTACCTCGAATCCATGGCTTCCCGAATGGTCCTGGGCCGCACCGGCGATCCTGAAGAGCTGGCCGCCACGGCAATCTGGCTGGCCTCACCGGCCGGTGGCTACGTCACCGGCCAGACCATCGTCGTCGATGGCGGCGTCAGCATCACATAGGGGCACTAGCTAGCCCCGGGCATCTTGTCGATGAATCCGTAGATGCTGGTGATCTTGTTGTCGGTGTCGACGGCCGCCACGTCGAATCCGACCACCAGGGGCTCCGCGCCCACCTCCGGCACCAGCTCCCACGTGAAACGGGCGATGTTGTGGTGGGTGTCGAGGACATCGCCTCGGACGAACTGCAGTCCCGCGAACTGTTCCTGGGCACCGGCGATCACCGCATCGATCGCGTCCACACCGCTCACCGAGGCGAGTGGATCTGTGTAGACGCCATCCTCGGCCCAGAGTGCGCTGATCAGATCTCGCCGAGCGGACGCATCGGTCTCGTTCCACGCGGCAAGGTACTGATCGATCAGCGCGGACGCTGCTGCTTCGTGTGTGTTGTGAATGGTTTCGGTCATCGGTTTCTCCTTCATCTGAGGGTGTTCTTCGTGGGTGAAAACCATGTTGCCCGTGGCGGGTAGCCCCCGGCGATGACGTCTGAGGTAAGTATTTTCGACACGTTTGTGACATCGGCGATTCGGGCATGCTCGGGGCATGACCTTTCCCCATGAGAACGAAGAGCCCCTCGGCGAGACCGAGAGGACAGCCAAAGAGAAAGACGCATACAACGCCGCGCAACAAGGCGCCGATGACGAGCGCGATCACGCGGTCGGCGGCACCGAAGGCACCACCGACGGCCAGTGATCCACCTTCATTACATCCGCTAACCATGCGAGGTCGGCATCGCGGTGCTTGGGATTGTCGACAGAATCTCTATCATCGCGATGGAGCCGATCCTGCTCAAGCTCCAGCTCCCGATGGCCATCAACCTACGCAGCGAAGCGCGCGTGCATGACCCTGCCGACGGAATCCGGCGGCATCAGCACGTGCTCAAGGCGCTCGAAACCAACGATCCGCGGATAGCTGTGCCGCCGCGAAGAACCACGGTCAGCTCGATATCTGGACCTGGAGAGCAACACCTAACACAATCGATACGCAGCCGTTCCGCGGGCGGCACCGGATCGCCCACCGAAACCGCCGCGAGAGTGGCGGACGCGATCGCGGCCCGTGGCAACGACGGCACCTGGTTGTCGACGGTGCCGCGCGCCCAACTTCTCGCCGCCACCGAAGAAATCGAACTACGCCCCGGCGCCCGCACGCTTCCGCCCTACGGTGTGCCCTTCGGCGTCAAGGACAGCATCGACGTCGCCGGGGTCCCCACTACCCTTCCTGCCCCGACTACGCGTACGTCGCCGACGTCACCGCACCGGTGATGCAGCGGCTACTCGATGCCGGCGCCTTGCCACGACGAGTCCGATGTGATGGCCGAGTAGCGGTCATTCGATCGGATCAGGATTTTCGATGTCAGGTTCCGGTTCCGGTGGGACCTCAGATTCGCATCCGCTCAGTTCCGTCCGAGTTTTGGCCAACGCCGCCCGCCGGTCGGCGAGGATTTTTTGCCAGGCCGCTGCGAAGGTTTCGTTGACATGCTGGGCACGGTTGACCCGCGGCCTGCGTTCGGGATCCACCGACGCCGGGGGTATCCACCCGACCCGGCCTTTGTCAGGCCCTTCGGTGATCATGATGGTCTGCCACTGGCCCGGACCATCGCCCACCAACTTGTGGTGCGGCGGGCACGCTGAGCCCATCAGATCGATATCGGTCAAACCACCGTTGATCCAGGCAATGAGGTGGTGGATCTCTACCCAGGTCGCCGGATTGGTGCAGCCGGGGTGCGAGCAGCCTCGGTCTCTGGCAAATATCGCCAACCGTTGACCCTTCTGCGCGGTGCGTTTGGCCCGGGCGAAATACAGCACCTCGGCGCTGTGGTTGGCGAACACCGCCAAATACTTGTCCGAACGAGCCGCCAGGTGAAGGGCATCTTTGACCGGAATGTCCACTCCTGAGGCCGTCTTCGCGATCCCCGCACAATCGTCGAGTTGTTCTTTGGTCATCGTGATGATCAACTGCGCCGGCAACCCCCGATGCGACTTGCCGAGCAGGTTGCACTCCAAAATCGTTTTCAGGATCGCCTTGAGCGCGTCGTGACACTGTTGGCCCTTCGAGCGGGTATCACGCTCGGCCGCAGCCTTCATCAACTCTGCATCCTGTTTCGGATCATCGGAGGCCCCGTTCGGCGAGTTCGGATCGGCCGGATTATTCATCCCCGGCGCCGCCCACACATCCATCACCGTCCGCAACAAGGCCAGGGTTTCCGGATCGAGGGTGCCGGAGATTTTCGCCATCAGATCCACACCCTGATCACCCAAACTCACCGAACGTTTACGCGCCCGATCCGAATCATCGGTCAGCCGGCCATCGGGATCGACCCGGGCCAGCACTTGCCTGCCAGCCGCAGCCAACTGGGTCGGATCCTGGCCGACGGCTTCTTCGGTCATCCAGTGATCGACCACGTCATACACCGCCGGATCGGCAGCTGAGGGAATGTGTTTGCGCACATCCAGCATCACATCCATATGTGAGGCGCCAATCAGGCCTTGGGACCAGGCATGCTCAGCGGCAGGGCATTTCGGCGCCAACTCCTCACCCTGCATCGTGTGAAACCGGCCCACAGCCTCCAGCCCACGAATCCGCGACATGGTTTGGCCTTTGGTCAGCCGCAACTCGCTACGCGTGAAACCGAACAGCGACGAGTACCCGGCTTCGGTAAACGATGACCGATCCGAAACCCGCAACAGGTGACGTAACCCGGTGAACTCAAGCTTGCGGGCGACCCGTTCATGCACCCGCACAAGCTCATTGACTTCTGAGTCAGACACATCCGCCGACGAGCAATCGTTGATATCGGCAAGCAGCAACTCCAACTCGAGATACTTGCGCACCAACACCGGAACCGAAGAAGGATCAATCGGAACCTCATCAGACGGATCGTCAGTCATCATGCCCCCCAGCACATCTGATCGAACGCTTTCAACCAGAGTACCTCGGAAATAGCACTGTGTCGAATGTTTGTTCGAGTAATGGACTTGGCGCCCAGGCAAGACAAACCCTCTGCAAGACAACGCGTTGCGCACGCCGTGCGGGTTAAACACCCAGACCGCGATTCGCCCTACCGCTGCGCGGCCGGCCGCACCACGATTTCGTTGACGTCAACATCTTCAGGCTGGTCGATGACAAACCCGATCGCCCGGGCAATCGCCGAAGGGTGAATCGTGTTGGCCCGGTATACCGCCATCGCCTCCTGTGCGCCCTTGTCGGTAATTGTCGAGGCCAGCTCGGATTCGACAACGCCCGGGGTGATCGTGGATACCCGGAGCCACGGTTCGCTCTCCTGCCGAAGACCTTCTGTGATGGCCCAGGCGGCATACTTGGTTCCGCAATAGACCGCCGCGGTGGGCGACACCTGGTGAGCCCCAACGGAAGCGATCGTGACCACATGCCCGCTGCGCTGCTCGGTGAACACCGGTAGGACCGCGTTGATGCCATACAGCAGCCCGCGCACGTTCACATCGATCATGCGTTCCCACTCATCGACCTTGCCGGAGCTCAAGGGAGACAACGGCATCACTCCGGCGTTGTTGACCAGCACGTCCACCCGACCGTATTCGGCGTGGGCTGCCTCAACGAAAGCCTGAACGTCACCGCGGTCGGTCACATCCAGGGTGTGCGCAGTGGCTCGGCCGCCGGATGCCTCGATCCGTTCGACGAGTGCGTGCAGGCGGTCGATCCGTCGGGCACCCAGCACGACGGTGCAGCCCTGTTCGGCCAGGTGCAGTGCGGTTGCTTCGCCGATTCCGCTGGAAGCGCCGGTGATGAGAACGATCTTGTCCATCGGTTAAGTCCTTGTCTCATACGGATTTTTGATTCCGATTACCATGATGGTCACGGAATCATCTGCGTACCAGGACTTATCGACCCGAGGAGTAGCACACCCAGCCTCAGACAGCGGTCGGACTCGGTCAGCTGCGACGGGATCTGGGTTCGGCTGCCTGCGAACGGGTCGCGGCCAGGGCACCCAGAAGACGAAGGGCGTCGCGGGCCGGGGTACCGGGGTCCGCGGTATAGACGATCAGTTGCTGCCCAGGTGCTTCCCGGATGTCGAACACCTGGACATCCAGGCTGAATTCACCGGCATCCGGGTGCACGAAGTGTTTGGACTCCGACGTCTTACCCCGGACCTCATGTCGCTTCCAGTACCTACGGAACTCGGTGTTGGCGAGCAGCTGTTCCAGCAGATCCCGAAGCTCTGCGTCGGATCCGTCTCTGCCGATCACCGTTCGCAAGTTGGCCGCACAGGTCTCGGCCGAAAGATGCCACCGGGCAAAGAACGTCGGAGCGGCCGGGTCGAGGAACACCATCAACGCCACGTTGTCGAAACTCTCGAACGGCGAATACAGCTCGTCGGCAAGTGCATTGGAGGCCAGGACGTCGAGTCTGTCGTTGATGATCATCGCCGGCGTGTCGGTCCAGGCATCGAGCATGATCTGCAGTTTTGGTGACGGCCGTGCGCGTCTGGACACCGGGCTTGGATGAAAGGCGACATCGGCAAGCCGGAAAAGGTGTTCTCTCCCACCGTTGTCGAGCCGGAGCGCTCTGGCCAACGCATTCAGCACGGCCGCCGACGGATGTCTCTCGCGCCCCTGTTCCAGACGCGCGTAGTAGTCAGCACTCACCCCGGCGAGCGTGGCGATCTCTTCGCGACGAAGCCCGGCCACCCGCCGGTGTCCGGTCGACCCCGGCATCCCGACGTCTGCGGGCGTCACCGCGGCGCGTCGGGCCTGCAGGTAGGCCCCGAGTTCTCCCTGTTTGTTCACTGCGTTCACTCTAGGTGCCGCATCTGCGGAGCCAGGGTGTCGCACTCCCTGGATATGCTGCTCGACCGCCGTTCATTGATACCTCGCGCACCCCGGCATAGAGTTCGAACCGAACCGGGCACCCGAACGACAGTGGTGCGGCAGTGACGCGAGAGACGAGGACGTGGGATGAACGCCGAGGCAAGCAGCGCACCGGTAGTTGTCGGGATCGATGGTTCAGAGGGCTCCCTGGGCGCCGCACGGTGGGCAGCGGATTTTGCCGCCCGCAGCGGATCTCCACTGCAGTTGCTTCACGCCATCCCCCGGCTCGAGTGGTATTTCGCGAACGCGATGGTGTTCAGCCCGGAGTCACTGGCCGAAGAACTCGCCGCCGACGGCAACAAGAAGCTCGACGATGCCGAGAGCGTCGTCCGTGAACGCCACCCCGAATTGACGATCGACCGCCGGATCGTCAATGAATCCGTGCCAACCGTCTTTGCCGAGAGCTCGGAGACCGCGCGCTTGATCGTTGTCGGCGCGCACTGGCACAACGCCGCGAGCGATCTGGTGCTCGGTGGCCACGTCATCCGGATCGTCAATCAGGCGAAGTGCCCCGTACTGGTCTGGCGCGAATCCGAGGCCACCCGCACCGGCAAACCGTTGCCGGTGGTGGTCGGCGTCGACGAATCCGAGAATTCCATCCGGGCCATGCGTGCGGCGTTCTACGTCGCCGACACCCTGGGCGCACCGGTGACGGTGGCTCACATGTGGGAAACCGGTGCCGCGATCGGACTCGGATACGGCGAAGGCCCGGTCGACTGGAATCTGATGAACCTGTTGAAGTCCAATCAGGAAGAGAAGATGGACGAACTCCTCGCACCCCTGCGCAAGGAGTTCCCCGGCGCGCACATCCACAAGGTCTACACCGACAGCGGCCCGGCCAAGGGCCTCAAGATGTTGTCGCAGGAGGCGCAGTTGGTGGTGGTCGGAAGCCGGGGTCACGGCAAAATGGCAGGCGCTGTGCTCGGTTCAGTCAGCCAGAGCCTCATCCACCACGCCGAATGCTCTGTCTTGGTCGTTCGCTGACTACCCGTGACCCCCGGCGTCTCGATCAGCGCAGTGACGAGCCTTGGACCAGCGGCAGGTCCGGGTTGGCGGCCCACGCGGTCATCGATCCGTCATAGATGGCGACGTCGAGGCGGCCGGCCTGCGCCAGCGCATGGGCGACCCCGGTGGCCGCGATCCCGCCACCGCAGTAGGTGATCACCTTCTTGTCGGTGTCGAGCACACCCGCCTCGTCGAGGATTGCCTTCAACTCTTCGACCGGCTTGAAGCCACCGTTCTCCACGTCCAGGACGTTGAAAACAGGCAGGTTGATGCTGCCCGGGATGTGCCCGTTGCGGGCGTAGTTCGTGGTCTCACCGCGGTAGGTGGCCTCGTCGAGGACGTTGACGATGATGGTCGACTCGTCTTCGATCGCCGCGAACACGTCATCGGTGGAACGAAGCAGTTCGGGGCACCGATTCGGGACAAAGGTGCGCGGTGTCGGGACCGACAGGGCGTCGGTGGTGTCGTATCCCGCTGCCTTCCATGCCGCCAGCCCACCGTCCAGCACGGTGACGTTGTCAAAGCCTTCGAGGCGCAGGTGCCACCACAACCGGGTTGCCCAGAATCCCTGCGACTGGTCGTAGACGACCACCGTCGCGCCGGTCCCGATGCCCAACGCCCCGGCGGCCTTGGCGAATTGTTCCGAACTCGGCACGGTCCACGCCTGGTCACTGGCGGTGTCGGCAAACGTGGTGAGCAGATCAGCGAACAGCGCTCCTGGGATGTGCTCCGCGTGGTAGGTCTGCTGACCCGACTCCGGTACGTAGGGGCCATCTTTCGGGATCGGCAGATGCGTTGTGGAATCGACAACGACAAGATCTGGATCTCCGAGATTGGCGCGCAGCCAGGCAACGTCGACGGTGGCTTGGACTGACTCGATACTCATGAGGCCTCTCATCGATTGATACGGATTCGAACCCCTCCCCTGACCGCCAGGCTAATACTCATCGTCGCGGGAGCGCCCGGTCGGCGACCTCACTGAACGCAACCGGTGACATCAAATGCGACATCTGCGATACTGCGCAGGCGATCGATTGCACCACCCGCCACAACCGCCTCACGGCCACCGATTGTCGGCGTTGATTTGCGTGCAACACAAGAACTTTCACAGGCCGACCACCCGCCACCGGGGGTGATCGCGCGCGGCGGGTAGTGTCGTCGCTGCCGACCGCGGGGCTGCCACACACTCCGCTTATTTCACCGCAGAAAGAACAACGATGATCAACCACACACCGTCCTGGTATGACGACGAGGTTCAGGCTGTCTCCGATCTCGCTCGCGGATTCTTCGAGCGTGAGGTCATGGCCCACGCGGAGCGTTGGGACAACCAGCGCCGCGTCGATCGCGATGTGTGGCGCAAGGCCGGCGAACTCGGCCTGCTGCTGTGCTCGATCCCGGAGGAGTACGGCGGCGGTGGCGGCACGTTCGCCCACGACTTCGCGGTCCTCGAGGCCCAGGGCTACGCCGGCGACTTCGCGATGGGGTTGAGCATCCACAGCGGGATCGTCGCCCACTACATCAACGAGTACGGCAGCGAAGAGCAGAAGCGTGCCTGGCTGCCCGAGATGGCACGCGGCGAGCTGCTCGGCGCACTCGGCATGACCGAGCCTGGCACCGGCTCCGACCTCAAGGCGATCACCACCACCGCCATCCGTGACGGCGACAGCTATGTGATCAACGGATCGAAGACCTTCATCACCAACGGTTCCACGGCCGACGTGATCGTCCTGGCGGTCAAGACAGACCCCAAGGCCGGCGCCAAGGGTGTGTCACTGGTCCTCGTCGACACCCGCGACTGCGACGGCTTCGTCGTCGGACGCGTCCTGGACAAGGTCGGCCAGCACGGTGCCGACACTTCCGAACTGTCGTTCACCGATGTGCGGGTACCGGTGGCAAACCTGCTGGGCGACAAGGAGGGTCAGGGCTTTGCACAGCTCATGACCCAGCTCGGACAGGAGCGACTCATCATCGCCGCCCAGTCGGCCGGAGCGATGAAACGCGCGCTCGAAGAGACGGTGCGCTACACCAAGGAACGACAGGCCTTCGGTCACAGCATCTTCGAGTTCCAGAACACCGCCTTCGAACTCGCCGAATGCCAGACGATCGCGCTCACCAGCCAGGTCTTCTTCGACCATTGCGTCGAGCAGCACCTGCGTGGAGAACTCGATCCGACCACCGCCGCCATGGCCAAGTACTGGCTCACCGATCGGCACTGCGAAGTTGTCGACCGCTGCGTGCAGCTCCATGGTGGCTACGGCTACATGCGCGAATACCTGATCGGCCGGATGTACGAAGACGCCCGTGTGCAGCGGATCTACGGAGGCACCAACGAGATCATGAAAACGATCATCGCGCGAGCACTCTGACCCGCAATGACCACCCGCGCGGCGTGACTCGACGTTAGTGGGTCTCGGGGTTCTGCCTTGCCTCGACGATCACCCGGATCGCTTCGATTTCGTCGTCACCCGGACGGAACGACTGTGTGTCGAGCACCGCACCGAGCCGTCGGAAGTACTCGTGCTCGGTGATACCGAACTCCACGAGGATGTCCTCGGCTGACCCACCGCCAAAGGGGTACCACCTGCGCGCGAAGCCCAGGATGTCCGCGGGCTGGTCATCGAGGTTGTCGTGTGCTTTGGCCATGTGTCCAATTATCGCTTGGCCGCAGCCCATTTCGCATATCGGGGACGTCATTCGAGCCGATTACAGATATTGGCGTTAACACCAGGTGAACGGCGCCGCGCGCCGCGATGAGCGGAGGGTGCGCGTCGAAGACAGCGGTCGCCATAGGATCACAGGTTGGTCTGCGAAGATGGCACGAGAAGGCGTCCACTGAAGTATCGCTGCCACATGCCGAGCACGGGAGTCGACGAGTTGTCCGAGTCATCATCGAGACTTCTCGGCCATCTGGATCGGCATCAGGTCGTCATCTACCTCGGCGCCATCGCCGCCGGTGCGGCAGTGGCCTGGGCGGCACCGGGATCCGGTTCTGCACTGTCCACCGTCATCAACCCGGCCCTGGGCGCCCTGCTGTATGTGACCTTCCTTCAGGTTCCGGCCACCGACCTCGGACGTGCACTACGCGACCACCGCTTCGTCGCCGCCCTACTGGTGGTGAACTTTGCGGTGGTACCCGTCGTGGTCGGCGCCCTGTTCACCTTCTTGCCCTCCGAACAGGCTGTGCGCGTGGGTGTTCTACTGGTCCTGCTGTGCCCGTGCGTCGACTACGTCATCGTGTTCGCGGGTCTGGCCGGCGGTAGCCGCCTGCGGTTGATAGCGGCCACACCGCTCCTGCTGTTGCTCCAGATGGCGCTACTGCCGCTCTACCTATGGCTTTTCATGGGATCGGATCTCACCGACGCGGTCGAGTTCCGGCCGTTTGCCCAGGCCTTCCTGTTTTTGATCGTCATCCCGCTGGCACTGGCCTGGATCACCCAATGGTCGGCGGGGCGCACACGGATCATTCGGCAACTCGAGGTCGCGGCCACCGCCACCATGGTCCCGCTGATGGCGGTGGTGCTGTTCTCGGTGGTCGGCTCCCAGCTGCCCAAACTCGACGGCAACTACAGGAATGTTGTTGCGGTAGTGCCGTTTTACGTGGCCTTCCTGATCGTCATGGCCGGTGCCGGGGCACTGGTGGCCGCGCTGTTCTCACTCGACACCGCCGGTCGACGCTCGGTGGTGTTCAGCGGGGCCACCCGCAACTCACTGGTGGTGATGCCACTGGCGCTGGCATTGCCCGCCGGATTCGAGGTGGCCGCCGTTGTTGTCGTCACCCAGACCCTCGTCGAAGTGGTCGGGATGGTCATCTTCGTCCGTTTGATCCCCAAACTCGTACCGGCTCATACCTCCTGAAGAACCGGCACACACACCCCGCAACCGTCGGTGCGTCGCTCGCAACTGAGCTGGTTGCTCGGTGGCCGAATCCCATGCGTACCCGAATCTTTCGACCACAGCCGGAAGTTCTATAGCCCGACGATATAGACAGTTTCGGTCGTTGACGTGTGACGCCAGTAATCGAATGCGGCGGTGGTTATCGAGTCGGTTGCGGGGGTGAGGGCGGGGGTGGGTATTCCTCTCCCGGTGTTGGGATTGGGAACGTCAGGGAGGGGGTTTCGCTAGGAGAGGGGGTCGATAGGGGCGCGCCTTGGAGGTTGTCCTGGATTGCCGCGGCCACGGCCACCAGTGGCGGTGAGGCGGGGTCGAGTGCTTGTTGTTCGGTAATTTTGGCGTCGCCGAAGACAGGGACGACGGTGAACCAGCCTTCTGACTGCAACTTGTTGGTGGCGAATAGGTACCACTGGCCATTGTTGAGCGGTCGGTCGCCGCCTAGGGACATGTAGATGCCGTCTCGGGTTCCGCCTTGTTGGTTGACTGTCACGGTGGCAGATACCTCGCCCTTGAGCTGGATACCGGTGCTGACGGTGTACTGGGTTTCCGGGAAGCTGTTCAGAGTTTTTGAACCTGCGCTGGATTCGACGCGTCCGGTGAAGACATGGGTCGACTCCGCCATGAGGTTGCGTATGTCACTGAAATCTGTGATGGCGTCGAAGGGCGCAGTCACGGTTGTTGTCGCGCTCCCAGTAGGTCTGATCCCCTCGTTGACGGTCGTTTTCCCGCACCCCGAGAGGGTCACGGCTACGCACAGCGCCGCAAAGACCGCGGCTCGTGGCAGAGTCCTTGAGGACCGGGACCCGGGAGCGGCACTCGCACCTGTTTTGGTCGGTTTCATCCTCTCGTCGCCAGTACGTGGGCTGGGCGTCTCGGCCTCGTCCGGCCGTCGTGAGTCGTGTTCCGATGCGGCATGGCGCCACGGTCTCACACCAGCATCACCGCCGGGAGCGACTTGGGCCCCAGGCCAGTTCAGCCCGGTCGCACCGTCCTCGTCGAGATAGCGTGGTCCTATCATCGGAGTTGCTCTGTACGCGTTCTGAATCCACGATTCTTCGTTGCCCCACCGGTATTGCTCGAAACTCCCCATCGCCTATCTGTACACCCAGGTTGGGTGGTGGACGCGGAAGCCGGTCGGCAGGGGACCAGCCACCGTGGCCGATACGACCATGAGAACGTTCCGCATACCCGCCATATGACAGCATCAGGGAATGAATTCAGCGGTGCGTCAACACCTTGCACGTCGCGCGGGGCTGATCGGTGATGTCAGTTGGTGGTTGTTTGTCGTCGCCTCGCTGATCACCGGAGGGGTCGATTGGTGGAACCAGGAGCGGGTTCGCGGCGCATCCTTCAGCAGCGAAATCTACCTCTATTGCTCAGGAGGAGGTGACGGCCAGCGTTCGACATGCGTGACGGGTACCTCTGGCTCTGCTACGGAGCATTGGTTCGCTGACACCTCGTTCTACTCCCTTGCGGCGTTCATCATCGTGGTCACCGCCGCGCTCGTGCAAGCCGTTGCGGTCGGCCGACTTCTACCGGGCATGGTCAACGTGGCAATACCATTCGTGGGGTTCGTGTTCTTTCTCTCAGCAACCTTCGGCGCGTTCTTCGGGGACTGGATGCGGCCGATGGCCGCTCTGGCCCTCGTCTTCGTCGCAGTAATCATTCGGGAGACATGGGCACGTTGGTTTCGCAGGACCTTCGTAGCCACGACGCCACTGCCCACTTGACCACCAGAATCCCTGCATGGCAGGAGGATTACGGAGCTGCCGCAACTTGTTGCGAAACGTCGTCGTCGCCGATCAATTCACCAGCCGCAGCGACGCCCTCGCTCGCCGCACGGTGACCCGCTGGCCCCAGGAGACCGTCAGAGCATCGGATTCGATGCCGTCTCCGAACACCACCAGATCGGATTCGGCAACGATCCCGAGTTCCTCACCGTCGTCGAGTGACCCCTCGGTGAGGTCGGTACCGGTGGCCGGTGACGGCCAGGCCTCGCGGACGAACCAGCACAGGGCCGGCGCCGGCCGCGTCGGTAGAACCAGCCTGCTGCGACGTTCGAGCCACACCGATTGGCACCACCCCGTGGCCCCGGTCCCGGTGCCCACCAGTACCCCGGAGGATGACTGCCGTTCACGCGCCGTACCGAGTTCGATGCGGTAGCGGGCCGATTGGTGGGTTGGGTGTCCGATGTAGATCTCGTTCAGTGCCCGCAACACCTGACCATCGTCGAGTTCGGCCTCGACCATGGTGCATCGCGTTACGCGCTCGAGCGCCTCCGGTCGACGCAGCAGCTCCGCGACATCCTGGCTCCGATGATTCACCAGCACACCGGGATTCATAGTCGGTTCGGCATTCACCCCGATCACCGGCTGACCGTCGAGGTACTTCGCAACGTTGGCCACCAACCCATCCTGACCGACCACCACAACAACATCTTCTTCACCGAAGACGAAGCGGCTCAAGTCGGTTCGCTCAACCATCCCGCGGCGCCAGTCCACCGGTATCGCCGCGTCCACCCGGGTGCGGGCGAGTTGTACCGCATCGTGGCGGGCCTGCACTCCGGCGATATTGCGTCCGCGGGACTTGAGGAAGAACGCGGCCTGGCCACGGGTGCCGTGCTTGGCGAGCAGTTCGTCGAGTTCGGTGCGGCGGTATACGACCACCGCCCGTGGTGCCAGTGCCATCGTTCTTTCCTTTCGCGGGTAGGTGCGTTGTCAATTGCGTTCGGCGGCAAACCGACCGAGGACCTGTGTCAGCACATCGGGCGTCAGGTTCAGCGTCCCGATCTCCGGCAGGTTGGCGGCCAATTCCTTCAGAGCCAGGCCCAGGACGATGGCTTGATCCAGATCGCGATACGGCGTCAGTGCTGCCGCATCCACCTCGGCCTGCGCCATTCCGACCACCCGGGTCGCTTCTGCTTGGGTCTGTGCCAGCAACTCCTGACGTTGCGCGTCGGCCTCCGCGCGGATCTTCTCTGCGGCGACCTCCTCTGTTGACCGCTTGCGGGCATTGCGTCCCTGTTGGTCCACCAATTGTTCCTCGCGGCGAGCGAGTTCGATCTGGCTCTGCAGCTCGTTCTCCGTGATCGTCCGCTCCCGTTCCACCGCCACCGCACGTCGTTCATAGGTGGCCCGGTCGGCTTCCTGCTGCACCTGTTCCCGCAGTGGGGTCTGCAGCGCCCGCTCCATCTCCGCCTCCGACCGCAGGGCGACCACCCGGACATCGACGACCTCCAGACCGGTCTCGGCCAGTCTCCGGTCGGCGAGTAACCCGGCCGCGACGCGTTCGCGCACCGGCGTCACACCGTCGGCCAGGGCCTGTCGCAACGGCGTGCCTGCCAGCAGGTCCAGCGCGTGCTGCTGAGCCGATTCGGTGAGCAGGCCGGCCAGCTGATCCAGCGGCCTGGCCCGCCACACCCCCTCGTCGGGATCGATACCGAAGTCGATACGACCGGCAGCGGTGTGCGGATCGACGATCCGGTAGGTGACGGTGGCCTGGACGGTCAGGTCCTGGAAGTCCACGGTGCGAGCGTGGAACAACAGCGGGAGTTGCTGGTCATCGACCGGGACCTCACTGACCGACGCGTTCAGCGGCCGGAACCAGAACGCCTGAGCCAGCCCCGAATGCACCAGCTTCGCCTTTGCCGTGTGCTCGATGTACATGTTAGGCGCGCACCGCATGTGACGCAGGAACATTGCTCGTTTGATGTCAGCCATGACCCGGCCTTCCTCTGTTGCTCGTTCTCGACGATCTGTTGTTGTCGTCAGATTGACGATAACCCCATTGGTCGCTAATCGTCAAGATGACGATTAGTATGGGCGCATGGCTTCCGACTTCTGGTTCAACGCCGCGGCCAGCGTCGACCTCGTGGTCCTGACCATTCACGATGGCCGGCTGTGCGCATTGCTGGTCCGCCGCGGCATCGATCCGCACATCGGCGAGTGGGCGTTGCCCGGCGGATTCATCCACGACGACGAAGACCTACCCGACGCCGCCTACCGGGAACTGGCCGAGGAAACCGGAGTGGGACGCGACGGCGTCCACCTCGAACAACTCGCCACGTACGGTCGCCCGGACCGCGACCCCCGCGGCCGGGTCATCAGCACCGCATACCTGGCACTGACGCCGCACACGCCGGCACCGGTGGCCGGATCCGACGCGGCCAACGCAGCCCTGCATCCGGTCGAAACAATTCTCGGTGACACAACGTCAGGTGGCAGAACGTCATTGGCGTTCGACCACAACGAGATCCTCGCCGACGGTGTCGAACGCGCCCGATCGAAGCTGGAATACACACCACTGGCCACGACATTCTGTGAGCCCGAGTTCACCGTCGCCGAACTGCGCCGGGTGTACGAGACCGTCTGGGGCCGAACACTCGATCCCCGCAATTTCCATCGCAAGGTGACCGGCGCCCCGGATTTCGTCCGGGCGACCGGAGCCATGACCGGCCGCGACGGTGGGCGCCCCGCCGCGCTCTACACCGTCGGCGGCGCCGCCTTGCTTCACCCGCCACTGCTGCGCCCCACCTGACGCGGGACGGCCGAATATTCATACACGCCAACAACTCGAGAATCAGAAAGCCGGTGTCAGCCAATGGCAATCATGCTCGTTCAGTCAACCGATCGCGTCCAGGTGCCCTGGAAGAACGGGGCTGGAATCACAGAGGAGATCGCGCTTCTGGCCGACGCCTCGGGTACACCCATCTGGCGTATCAGCGTCGCCGATCTGCCCGGCGCGGCGACCACGTTCTCGGTGTTCGAAGGATTCGACCGCATCTTCACCATCATCGGCGAACACGGTGTGATGCTGGACTTTTCGGGATCAACCGTCCAGGTCGATCCACTGACCCCTTATCGGTTCGCCGACGACAGTGCGCCGCAGTGCCATCCGCGGGGACACACGCGGGCACTCAACGTGATGGCGCAGCATGACTCCACCGACATCGCCGTGTCGCCACTGCCCGGTCACGGCCGCAGGCCTTTCACCACCGATCCCGCCGTGATCACCGGAATGTTCGTGATCACCGGAAGCATCTCGGCGGGCGATCTCGTCGCACACCCGGACGACTGTCTCCTCATCCATCACAGCGAACGGACACTATCTGTGGACGGTACCGCAATACTGATCGAGATCACTCCGCACTGAGTGGGTGGCGAAAGCCGGTGCGGGGTCGGAGGACGACAACGGCGGAGGTGATCGATTGTTCACCGCACAAAGGGAGTTCGCGGCCTACGGCCCGTCGTACTGGGCAGTGATCGCACTGTTCGTCGCGGTCGCCGCATTGCTCGTCTGGCTCGGGCGCCGACAGAGCGATGCGCAGGCGCGGCGGCTACGCCGCGCCCTGGCCGTTACGACCGCCGCGATCTACGGTGCGGCGCTGATCTATTCGTTGTTCCCGCCTAGCATCGACGGGTCTGTGCCGCTGCGTCTGACCGACCTCGCGACGGTGGCGGCGGCGTACGCGCTGTGGTCGCAGGCACTTTGGGCTTTCGCCCTCACCTACTACTGGGGGCTGGTGCTGAGCGCGCAGGCGTTGATCTCACCGGTCCTGACCGGCCCGGACTTCCCCCACTACGAGTTCCTCACCTTCTGGGGGATCCACCTTCTCGTCGTCTGGGCCGCGATCTATCTCACCTGGGGTCTGCGGATGCTGCCGCAGTGGCGCAGCTACCGGATCGCGGTCCTGGTCACAGCGGCTTGGGCGGTGACAACGTTCACCTTCAACCGCATCGCCGGTACCAATTACGGGTTCCTCAACCGGAAACCCGACACGGCAACCCTGTTGGACGTACTCGGGCCCTGGCCGCTGTATGTGCTGACCGCGACCGTCTTGATCCTCATCGTGTGGGCCCTGATGACCTACCCGTGGGAGCGGACCCACCGCGTCCGGGACGAAAGTCCGGTCCGGACCTGATCTCTCATCGTGCAGCTTTGTTTCGAATGACCAGGTGGCAGGATGTGGCCCCATGGGGAGACTGTGTTTTGCACTGACGGTCGTGGGTGGTCTGGTCGCGTTACTGGGGGCGGCGCTGTACCAGGGGTTGTCGAGTCCGGGCGGTGGTAGCGGGTACGTGGTGGATTACATCGGGGCCACGTCCTTTTCCGATGATCACATCACCTCGGAATCCCAGCGCTACGTCACGGCGGGTGCGGTGGGTGCGGTGATCGGGTTGGTTACCGGTGCGGTGCTGCACCTGGTCGGCGTCCGCGTGGATGCGGGTACTCGCGTCGGCCTCACCGTGCTGGCGGGGCTTCTCGGATGCACCGTCGGCCTACTGCCCGCGCTCATCCCTTTGACGACCGGAGCTGAGCCACCCGGTGGTCTCTCACCCCTCGAGCTCTACGCGGTCACCGGAATGTTCGCGTATGCCCTCGCGCTCGCTGCCGTGCACTTCTCGCTAGGGGCTATCGGTGCTCCGGGTACGAAGCCGACGACGCACGCGACGGCAGTTGTGCTCCCTGTCGGTGCGATTCTCGCGACAGCGGCCGGGGTGTTCAGCGCGTGGTGGTTGGGTTTCTCCACCGTCACCTCGACGTGGATCGTCGTAGTGGTCGAGGTGGTCCTGATCCTGTGCGCGTCGTTTGCGGTGGCTCGCGGGTTGGGAATGCGACGGCATACTGCTCAAGAGAGTTGACCTGCGCGGTACCGGCACACCGACGGGCGATCCGGTACCTCCATGCGATCAAACGGTTCCGCGACTAGCGTGGAGGCAGCACTCCAATCGAAGCGAGGCCTTGATGACGTTCCCCTTCGAAGACGCAGAACCGATCGGTGAGACCGAGGAACTGCGCAAACAGGCCGCGGTCTACGAAGCCGGCGAGCACGGCCACGAGATCAACCGTGGCCACGCCCTCGGCGGAACCGCGGGCTCCATCGACGGGCAATAGTCAACGACCAGCAAAATCTGCAACGATGTCGGCGGCCGAACCCGGGCGGATGTCCCGAAAACCGGTACCCGCCCAGTGATTTGTCGCGTGCGGATCACCGGCCCGGACCGCGGCCTTACGCAGAGGCCCGGTCAGATAGTGGACCTGGGGATACGCCAGGGGCGCGGTCTGTTCGTGATTCTGCATGAACCGGTTGCGGAGGCCGCGCGCATATCGCCCGGAGAATGCGCGGGTCACAGCGGTTGCGGTGAACTGCGGATCGCGCAGCGCGGCCCGTGAGACCGGGTTGGTTCCGGCTTCATCGCTGAGCAGCAGCGCCGTGCCGACCTGCGAAGCGACCGCACCGAGACCGAGCATCACCGCGGCAGCCTCCGGTGTGCTGATACCGCCGGCCGCGATCACCACATCGCTGATCGCCCGGGCCGCGACCACCAGTGTTTCCAGCGAATCGGTGGACGGCCGCGCCAACGGATCAAAGGTGCCGCGATGGCCGCCTGCCCCCGGACCTTGCGCCACCAGACCGTCGACACCTCGGGCGACGGCCTCTTGCGCCTCGGCCTGCGTTGTCACCGTCCCGAGCGTGGCCACCCCGGCGTCTGCAAATCGTTTGATGTCGCCGTGGTCGGCACAGCCGAACGTGAACGACACCACCTCGGGCCGCAGGTCGAGGAGCACCTCGACCTTCTGCGCGTAGTCGTCATCGGTGTATTTGGGCTCGCCGAGGTCGACGCCGAAGTGCCGGGCCAACGCCCCGAGTTCCTCCGCGTAGGCAGCGATCTCCGCGGGCTTCCCGACGTCCGGCTGTGGCACGAACAGGTTCACCGCGAGAGGTCCGGATGTCAGCGAGCGCGCCACTGCGATGTCGTCGGCGAGCTTGTCCGCCGTCAGCAACGCTCCGGCGAGGAAGCCGAGCCCACCGGCCTCGGTCACCGCCGCCGCCAGCTGCGGAGTACTCGGGCCACCCGCCATCGGAGCCCCCACGATGGGTACCTCGAGAGCACGAACGTCGAACACCGCCACGGCCAACCTCCTGCGTTGAGTAGTGCTACGCCGACGGTAGCCTTTCTGCCATGTCAGAGACGATCACACCATGACAACTCCCGTCGAGATCTCGACCGACGGCGCCTGCCTGGGCAATCCGGGACCGGGCGGATGGGGTGCGGTCCTGCGCTACAAGGAACACGAGAAGCAGATCTCCGGCTCCGAGCCCGACACCACCAACAACAAGATGGAGTTGACCGCAGCCATCAAGGGGCTCGAGGCTGTGAAGAAACCGTCGACGGTGATTCTGTATACCGACAGCACTTACGTCCGCAACGGAATCATGAAGTGGGCGTCGGGGTGGCAGTCCAACGGCTGGCTGACCAAAGACAAGAAGCCGGTGAAGAACAGTGAATTGTGGCGTGAACTGATCGCACAATGTGACAGGCACGAGGTCGAGTGGAGATGGGTCAAAGGCCATTCCGGCGACCACTACAACGAGATCGCCGATGAACTCGCCACGAGCGCTGCCCGCAAGCTGAAAGAAGGATGATGAGTACCGAACCCGTTCCGGTCGCCCTGATCCCCGACCACGATCAGCATCTGGCACAGGCGATCACCTCGGCAGGCGGCGAGATCGTCGACCTCGCCGATGCCCGCGCTCTGGTCTGGACCGGCAATGTCGACGGCTTCCCCTCGCCCCTGCCCGACCACATCGAGTGGGTGCAACTGCGACTGGCCGGGATCGAATCATTCCTGAACGCAGGCCTTCTCGACGACAAACGCATCTGGACCAATGCCTCGGGTTTTTATGCCGAGAACGTCGCCGAACACGCCCTGGCGTTGCTGTTGGCCGGACTCCGTCAGATCAACGTTGCGGTGCAGCGACATTGGGACAAAGACGCAATCGACACCGCGGTTCGTTCGCTGCACGGTTCCACCGTGGCCATCATCGGTGCCGGTGGAATCGCCCGCTCGCTGATCCCACGCCTGCGGGCCTGCGGCGCAGATGTGCTGGCCGTCAACCACTCCGGGCGACCGGTCGACGGGGCGATCGACACGCTGCCGTCCAGCCGCCTCGACGAGGTGTGGTCGCGGTGCGATCACGTGGTCCTGGCCGCGCCATCGACCGACGAGACCCGGCACATGATCAACGCGACCACCCTCGCCGCGTTGCCGTCACACGCCTGGATCGTGAACGTCGCACGGGGACCCCTCGTCGACGAAACCGCCCTGTACACCGCTCTGAACACCGGTGAGATCGCAGGCGCGGCCCTCGACGTCACCGATCCGGAACCACCCGCCGTTGACCATCCGCTGTGGGATCTGCCGAACGTGATCATCACGCCACACGTGGCGAACCCGTCGTCGGGACTGACCCGGACCCTGGCACCCTGGGTGGCGGAGAACCTGCGCCGGTTCACTGCCGGCGGCGACAACATGCTGGCGCTGGTCGATCCGAACGCCAGCTACTGATCTTCCGGGAGGTCGTCGTGCGCACAACCGTCCGAGTACTCATGTCCGTTGCCGGGGCGAGTTTGATCGCGTCGTGCAGCGGCGAGAGCGCAGACACCGCACCCCCGAGCCCATCGTCGACGACGTCAGCCCAGACGTCGACCCAGATCGGATACCCGGGCACGCCCGAAGACGTCGTGACCGGCCTCGACGCACCGTGGTCGATCGTGTTCACCCGAGGTGCTGCGCTGATCAGCGAACGCGACACCGGCGACATCCTCGAGATCGTCGGCGATGGCACCCGCGTGGTCGGGACCGTCCGCGACGTCGCGCCCGCCGGTGAAGGCGGCCTTCTCGGGTTGGCGGCCAACGACGGCGACCTGTATGTCTACTTCACCGGCAGCGACGGCGACAACCGCGTGGTGAGGTACCCGCTGACCGGATCGGCGGGCGGTCTCGGGCTCGGTGAACCCACCGACGTCCTGGTCGGGATCCCGGGTGGGCGTACCCACAACGGCGGACGCATCGCGTTCGGCCCGGACGGCAAGCTCTACATCACCACCGGCGATGCGCAGGACCGGCCCAGTGCCCAGGATCCGTCGAGCCTGGCGGGCAAGATCCTGCGCCTGAACCCCGACGGCACGGTGCCGGCCGACAACCCGACCGCAGGGAGTCCGGCGTGGTCGCTCGGGCACCGAAATGTACAGGGGTTGGCGTGGTCTGACGATGGCACCATGTTCTCGGTCGAGTACGGGCAGGACGCGTGGGACGAACTCAACATCATCCGACCCGGCGGCAATTACGGCTGGCCGCAGGTCGAGGGCATCGGCGAGCAGGTCGGCGACAGCATCTACACCGATCCGGTTCAGCAATGGCGGCCCGACGACGCCAGCCCCAGTGGCATGACCATCGCCGGGGACACGATTTACGTCGCCAACTTGAAAGGTGAACGGCTGCGTGCGATTCCGGTTGCTGCTCCGTCCACGGCCGAAGAGTTGTACGTCGACGAGTTCGGCCGACTCCGCGATGTGGCGGTGGCGCCCGACGGTTCCCTGTGGTTTCTCACCAACAACACCGACGGTCGGGGCAGCGCGGGACCCGATGACGATCGGATCAAACGCGTCGTGATCGGTTGAGACGAAAGCCATCTCAGCAACCGGCCGAGGTCAGTCGGACTCCTCGATGTTCAGTTGTTCGAGCCGTGCTTCTTCGAGGTCGAGCAGATGCTGCGCATGGTTCAGTGCCTGCGAGCTGCACAACCCCAGATTGCGGACTCTGAGCAGCGCCTTTCGTTCGGCAACGAGCACCGCCATGCGAACCCGGAAGTACTCGTCACGTCCGCGTTGTTCGACCTCGGTGTCACTCTGGACGCGCCCCCGTCCGATGATGCTGTCGTTGCGAACCATGTCGATGACTGTCTCTGACACCCTGTCTTCACCGGTACCGATCACTTCCGGATCACGCAGTGCATCGGCGGCGGCCTCCCTCAGCTCTGCGACCAGCTGTTCGTATTCACCGCGCAGCCGGTCCTGATCATCGGGCGCGACCTTCGCCATCCGGATCACCGCAGGCAGTGTGAAACCTTGCAGCAGAAGCGTTGTGCCGGCAACCACGAAGGCGATCAGGATCAGCTGCGGACGGTGCGGGGTGTCCGACGGCAGCGTCTGTGCGGCGGCAACGGTGATGGCGCCGCGCATACCCGCCCAGCCGAGCACCACACCGCCGCGCCATCCGAGGGTCTCGTTGAGTTTGAAGGCGACGTCGGCCGAGACCCGCGTCATCCGGGTCTGCATGTGGCGCAGCCGTCGTTCGGTGAACGCGTCATCGGGTTCGTGGGCGTCGAGCCTGGCCTGCATTTTGTCCAGGCGTGGGATCGACTCGTGGGCGCGCTTGGTGTCGCGGCGCAACAGCGCGACCATCGGTGCCACGAAGGCGATCCGCAGCAGGATCACGATGGCCGCGGCGAGCAGTCCGAGGCCGACCGCGTGCCAGGTGCTGAACGAGCTGTCCTGGACATCTTCGATCGATTTCTTGAGCTCGAGCCCCATCAGCAGGAACACCGCACCCTCCAGCAGGAAGGCGAGCGTGCGCCAGTTGACCGCCTCCGTGAGCCGGTCCTGTGCACCCAGATGCTGCGATGCCCGATGGCCCGTGACCAACCCCGCGACCACGACGGCCAACACACCCGAGGCCCCGGCCTCTTCGGCGGGTAAGTAGGCGATGAACGGCACGACCAACGAGATGGCGGTGGTCAGGATCGGGTCGTCGAGCAGACCGCGGACGCGGACATTGACGTAGCCGACAACCACCCCGATCGCCACGGCGATCACCACGGCCAACACGAAATCGCCGGCCACACCCCAGAGCGTCACCGTGCCGCCGAGCGCTGCCACCGCGGACCGCAACAACACCAGCGCCGAGGCGTCGTTGACCAAACCCTCACCTTCGAGGACCGCGACCACTCGCGAGGGCAGCCCCAACTTCTTACCGATCGAGGTTGCCGCGACCGCGTCGGTCGGGCTGATCACCGCGCCGAGGGCAAAGGCCGCGGGCCAACCCAGGTCAGGAATCAGGGCGTGGAAGAACCAACCCGTCCCCAGCGTGGTGACGACTACCAGCAGGACCGCGAGCGCCGTGATCGGTTTGAAGTTCCGCCGGAAATCCTGGGCCGGCATGTTGACCGCTGCCGCGTACAACAGCGGCGGCAGCACACCCGCCAAAATGAGTTCTGGTGAAATCTCGACGTCCGGAACCCCGGGCAGAAAACTCAGGCCGACCCCGACGATCACCAGCAACAACGGGGCCGCGACACCCAGCCGTCCCGAAAACACCGCTACGCCCACGATTGCGATGACTGCCAGGACGAAGACCAGTGTCAGTTCCACACCCACACTTTGCCACCGCTGTCATGAATCACTCGCAGCCGACGGTGTCGCAAAGCCCGCCGAGCGGACCCGAATCACCGTCGACCGCGCCCGATCACTTCCAGGGCGCGAGGACTTCGTCGGCCCGCACGGCCAGGACCATCTGGAACAGCGGACCGAAACTGACCCGGGCGACCCCGAGCGCAGCGAAGGCGGCCTTGTTGTTGTTCACCGGATGCCCGATGGCGTTGACCGGCAGCGGCAATTCGTCGACGAGCCGTTTCTGCACCGCATCCTCGTGGAAGCCAACCGGGTAGAGCACGTCGGCACCGGCGTCGGCGGCCAGTTTCAGGCGGGCGATCGCCCGGTCGACGCGGTCGGCCTCGTCACCGACCTGTTTGAGAAACAGATCGGTCCGGGCGTTGATCACCACATGGACGTCGGTGGCATCGGACGCCGCGCGCAGGGCGCCCACGAAGTCTGCGTGTTCCTGCGCTTCCCGCAGACGGCCACCCTCGCTGTGGACGGTGTCTTCGATGTTGAGTCCCACCGCGCCTGCGGTGATCAGTCCGTCGATCAGCCGTTTCGGGTCTTCGCCGTAGCCGGCTTCGATGTCCACGGAGATCGGCACGTCGACCGCGTCGGTGATCTGTTTGATGCGGGTGGTCAGTTCGGTGAAGGTGATGCCCTCGTTGTCGGGTTTGCCGATCGAATCCGACACCGGATGGCTGCCAACGGTCAGTGCGGTGAATCCCGCGGATACGGCCAGGTTGGCCGACCACGCGTCCCACACCGTCGGCAGGATCACCGGGTTTCCTGGTTGATGGAGTTCGAGCAGAGTTGCGGCCTTGCCTGAGAGTTCCGTCATGCCCTCTACAACTACGCCGGTTGTCGTCAACATTCCGCGAAGTCAGCAGTTGCGTACACATCGGTCGCTGTCACAGGCCTGTCGTACGCTCGCCCCATGTCCGACGAACCCACCACCCTGACCATCGGCAGCGTCAATTTCGCCGCCACCGACCCGGCGGCTCTCGCCGCGTTCTGGATCGCGGTGATGGGCGGCGAGATCGCCGGTGAAACCCCCGACTACGTCTACGTCTCGGCACCCACGGGTGGAGTTCCGCTGTTCTTCCACAAGGTCGACGATCTCCCACCGGCCCAGGGCCGTATCCATCTCGACCTCAGCACCGCGGCCGGGCACCGTGACGAAGAGGTGAACCGGCTTCTCGGCCTGGGCGCCACTCGCGAATGGGACGTACTCGACGAGGTCCCGTGGGTGGAATGGACAACGATGTCCGATCCAGAGGGAAATCTGTTCTGTGTGAGTTGTCCGCGGCAGTAGCCGAACCGGTGTCGCGCGATGCCGGGGCTGTCACATCCGCGTGCCACCATGAACGGGTGACTCAGACAGCGGCGGCCCACGCGTTATGGCGCGGTGGGGTCGGTCTGTCCCTGTGGTTCACCGACGCCGATGGGCAGCCGTGCACCGAGCACGTACCCGACGGCCTGCCGCCGGCACTCGACACCGTTGTCGGTGGTCGGTCACTGCGGCGCACCATCACGGTCTCCGGGCCCGGCGCCGATGACCGGCGCGACATCGCCTCGGTGACGCTGGGACCGGCGGCAGCATGTGAACTTCTCGAGGCCATCAAACCCGACGACATCGTCGGCGGCGAACTGCGCTACTACCGCTATCTGCTGGATTCGACCGAACGATTTGTCCGATCGGGTTCGGTCACGCCCGCTGTGAACCGGATCGCCGGCGAGTGGACTGTCCGGTGGGCACCTTTGGCCACCACCCCCTGGCGCACCTGGCTGTCGACGGCGATCGCAGCGGCCCCACCCGTGGTCCTCGCCAACGGTGACACCGACGCGATCATGGACTTCTGCGGTGAGATGACCGACCATCTCTGCCGCACCAGTTGTCGCGCCATCAAACCCGATGCCGTCCGATCCGCATTTGTCCGGACCCTGTTACCCGACGTCGATGCGCCGCCGATGTCCGCGGACAAGGCGACGGCCGCCGCGTCGGCCTGGTCGCAATGGGCCGACGGTCTGCGGCTCGGTGAATCAGCTCTGGTGTTGCGTCTGAACGAACCAGACGAGGGCGATGAGGACAGCGAAGGCGATCCGACCAGGTGGCGGCTGCAGGTCTGCCGTCGGACCGTCGACCGCCCCGACGAACCCGTGGAGCTACGGCGACTCGACGCCCACGAGATCGATCAGGTCACCACCGAGGTCGCAGGCGCGGTCCGGGCCTTTCCCACGCTCAAGGCCGCTCGCCACGACCACTATTCGCTCGATTTCCTGCTCACCACCGACGTCGTGCTCGAACTCCTCGACACCGGCGTCGCGGCACTTGCCGAGGCCGGATACGAAGTGCTGTTGCCTCGCTCGATCGCACATGTCCGGCCCACGCTGACGCTGCGGGGCAAGCAAGAAGGTGGCACGCCGCAGCGGTCGGTCGTGGTGGGATTCGACGAGATCCGCAATTTCCAATGGCAATTGGCGCTCGGCGAGGACGTGCTCAACGCCGCCGAGTTGGACGCGCTGGCCCGCCAGAAGGGCGACCTGGTGAAGGTCCGGGGCAAATGGGTGCGGGCCGACAATGCCGCGTTGTCCCGCACGGCGGCGTTCATCCAGGCGCAGAAAGCACTGGCCGAGTCCGGTCAGCCCGCCGACATGGGCGAACTGTTCGCCCTGGTGACCGACGGTGATGACAAGCTCCCGGTCCCGGTCAGCCGGGTCGAGGGTTTGTCGTGGCTCGACGAGATCAAACGCCGTGGGCGCATGGCACCGCCGGTGCTCGCCGCGCCGGAATCGTTGCGCGCCGAACTGCGGCCCTATCAACAGCGCGGTATGGAGTGGCTGCGCCATCTGAGCTCGTTGGGCATCGGAGCGGTGCTCGCCGACGACATGGGTCTGGGCAAGACAATTCAGGTCCTGGCGTTGATCTGTGGCGAGCGTGAAACCCCTGACGCCCAGGCAGATCGGTCGGGAACGACGCTGCTGATCTGCCCGATGTCGGTGGTCGGCAACTGGGAGCGGGAGATCGCCCGGTTCGCCCCGCAGTTGTCGGTGCTGATCCATCACGGGCCCGGACGGCAGGCCGGGCCGCCGTTCGTCGCCGCCGCAGCAGCCGCCGACATCGTGATCACCACGTTTGCCATCGCATCCCGTGATCGAAAGCTGTTGAGCTCCAACACCTGGGACCGGCTGGTGGTCGACGAGGCACAGCACATCAAGAATGTCGCCACCGCACAATCAAAGGCCGTTCGAACGATTCAGGCCCGACATCGAATCGCCTTGACCGGCACCCCGGTCGAGAATCGACTCGAAGATCTGCGGTCGGTGATCGATCTGGTCAATCCCGGACTCCTCGGCACCGCCTCGACCTTCAAATCCCGGTACGCCGAAGCCATTGAACGAGAGCGTGATCCGCGGGCGGTACAACGCTTGAACGCCGTCACGTCCCCGTTCATCCTGCGACGGGTCAAATCAGATCCGACAGTGATCTCCGACCTGCCCGAGAAAGCGGAGCTCACGGTCCGCGCCAATCTCACCATCGAACAGGCGGGCCTGTACCGCGCGGTCATCGACGATCTGATGGAGGCCCTGGGCAGGGGTGAGACCAAGGAGGCCGGGAGTGAGCGGCGCAGAACGGTTTTCGCGGCACTGACGCGACTCAAGCAGATCTGTAATCATCCTGCCCACTATCTCGGTGACGGTTCACCGATCATGCGCCGCAACGAACATCGTTCCGGCAAGATCGAATTGCTGGCGGACATCCTCGAGAACATCATCGCCGACGGCGAGCGAGCGCTGGTGTTCACGCAATTCACCGCATTCGGGACGATGTTGCAGCCGTGGCTCTCCGATCGGATCGGCCAAGAGTTCTCGTTCCTGCACGGCGGACTGAGCCGCACCGCGCGTGACACCATGGTCGCGGAGTTCTCCGACCCCGATGGGCCCGCGATCATGCTGGCATCGTTGAAGGCAGGCGGCACCGGACTGAATCTCACCTCAGCCAATCATGTTGTGCATCTGGATCGTTGGTGGAACCCCGCCGTCGAGAACCAGGCCACCGATCGCGTCTACCGGATCGGGCAACAACGTCGGGTGGAGGTGCGCAAGTTCGTGTGCGTGGGCACCCTGGAAGAACGCATCGACCAGCTCATCGCCGACAAGCGGGAGTTGTCCGAGCTGACCGTCTCCACCGGCGAGAGTTGGCTCGCGAACACCGCGGACGACGAACTCTATGACCTGATGCGCCTGAGCGACGAGGCGGTGGGCGAATGAGCCGCACACCCAAGGCGCCGCAGCGCGGCTACGGTCTGACGCCGTGGTCCAAGGCGTTCCTGCTGGCCGTGGAATCAACCGCCGAGGCACGCAAGATCACCAAGGCGCGCACCTACTTTCGTGACCGTGTGGTCATCGACCTGGTGGTGCGGTCCGGCCAGGTGAAAGCACTGGTCCAGGGAAGCCAGCTCGATCCGTTCGAGGTGACGATCACCACCGGCCCGGCAGATCCCGCCACCGTCCTGTCGCTGCTACGCCAACAGGGCAAGACCGATGACCTGGTCGCGGTCACGCGTGGTCGGCAACCCGAAACCCTCGGATCGCTGGTGATCCCCACCGAGGCATCCGACATCCGCGTCGACTGCAATTGCCCCGATGCAGCCGACCGCTGCATCCACCTGCTCGCCGTCAGCTACGAGCTGGCCGCCGCCATCGACAAGGAACCATCCACGCTGCTCACCGTGATGGGCACCGACCTGGCCCTGCTGCTCGCCCACTTGCGTGATGCTCCCGCCGATGCGGAGACCGAAACAGCGCCCCCGCCGGCGGTCATGACCGAGGTCGACTTCTACGGCGACGGCAGGCAGATGCCCGCGTTGCCCCATCCACCCCAGCTCGATGTGCTGTCCGAGCTCGACACCACCGAGTTGTCGGCGGCACTGCGCCGGTCAGGTTCCGCGGCAATGGATGTGGCCCAGGCCGTCGACGAACTCGCCGAGTTGTACGCCCGCATCGTGCGCTGATCGCCGAGCGGCGCCAGAACGGATGGGCCTACCGACGCCAGAACAGTTGATGGGTCACTCCGCTTGCGCTGGGCACGGTTTCGAGGAAGAACCGGTCTTCGAGTTCTTGCGGGGTGTCCCACAGACGCAGGCCTTGCCCGATCGTGATCGGTGCGACCGCGACGTGCATCGAGTCGATGAGATCGGCGTCGAGAAACTCACGGACGGTGCTCACCCCGCCCCCGATACGGACGTCCTTGCCGTCCGCAGCTGCCTTGGCCTCATCCAGTGCCTCGGCCGGCGACGCATCGATGAAGTGAAAGGTGGTGTCGGCCAGCGTGAACGACGGTCGCTCGTGGTGGGTCAGAACGAATACCGGGGTGTGAAAGGGCGGCGTATCGCCCCACCATCCTTGCCATTCGTGGTTCTGCCACGGCCCACGCTCCGGCCCGAACTTGTTGCGTCCCATGATCTCGGCGCCAATATTGCGTTCGAAGTCACGGATCAGGTAGTCGTCGAGGCCACGGGTACCCCCGGGGCCGGTGCGACCTGGAAAACCGGCGGTGGCCATGGCCCACGCGTGCAGATCCCTGGGATCGACTCCGTCTCCGAACGGCTGATCGATGCTTTGGTTCTCACCCGCGCCGACGCCGTCCAACGACACGCCGAAATTCTGAACCCGGACCAGCTGCGACATTTTGTCGACCTTTCGTCTGTCTGTGAGTACCGCTTGCAAGACAGACTGCGAACGGCGACCGAACTCATCGGTCCCGGGAGCCTAACCGAGGGCAGGGGAGATCGCGTCCGCAACCGGAGTGGACGGACGGCCGATCAGCGACTGCAGATCACCGGAATCGGTGTCGAGTTCACCGCGTGCGATGGCCGCGTCCGAGCCGGCGAGCATCGCTGCGATCTGCTCGGGCAAGCCGGCACCGGCCAGCAGCGCGGCGTAGTCGGCCTCGGGAAGATCCTGGTATTCGACGGGCTTACCCGACACATCGCTGATCACCTCGGCGAACGCTGTGTAGGTGAGGCGGTCGTTGCCGCCCAATTCGTAGATCTTGGCACCCTGATCGTCGTCGGAGGTCAGCACGACGGCGGCGGCCGCGGCGTAGTCGGCGCGCGTGGCGGCCGCGACCCGGCCTTCTCCTGCTGCACCGAAGAGCTTGCCGAATTCGATTGCCTGCGGAATCGCGGCAAAGTAGTTCTCCCAGTACCAACCGTTACGCAGGACGACCGACGGCACCGCGGATTCGATCAACCGCTGCTCGGTGGCCAGGTGTTCGGGTGCCATCACAGTTCCGCTGGTATCGGCGTTGAGGATGCTCGTATAGGCGATCAGCTGTACGCCGGTGAGTTCGGCGGCCTCGATCACATTGGTGTGCTGCGCGATCCGCTGTCCGATCTCGGACCCGGAAATCAGCAGCAGCTTGTCCACGCCTTCGAGCGCTGCCCGAAGTGCTGCCAGGTCGGAGTAATCAGCAACCCGTACGTGCACGCCCTTGGCCACGAGGTCTGCCGCCTTGTCCGCGTTGCGGACAACGGCCACGATCTCGGCCGGTCCGACACCGCGCCTGAGGAGCTCGGCGATGACGTGGGCTCCCAGATGCCCCGTTGCTCCGGTCACTGCTGTGGTCATGTTTGCTCCATCTCATCGGCGAATCCGTGCTCTCCCCACAGTAGGGACGGCCGACCCGGACTGAATTGACTCGATCTGGTCACGGCTTGTGATCAGAGCCGAAAACGCGTCCCCGAACGTCGACCGACGACTATTTTTTCATCCAACAACTGGTTCGGTTGCGATGACCGGCGGGGGTCGGGATGCAGAACGTACGCAAAGTCGGAGTGGTTCTCGTCGCTGCGACACTCGCCCTGTTCACCGGCCTGGGAGCGGGGCCGGCCGGCGCACAGGATCCGCTTCCGGTCACATACAACTTCTTCTCCGGTATCCCCAACGAGTTCGCAAACCCCGGCGGATCGCTGCCCGGCAGCAATGACTGGGACTGCAAACCCTCGCCCGAACACCCGCGGCCGGTCGTACTCGTCCACGGCACCGGCGGTGGGGCCCAGACGAACTGGGGCACGTACGCGCCGCTGCTCGCCAACAACGGCTACTGCGTCTTCGCGTTGACCTACGGAAACCTACCGGTGGTTCCGTGGCCGCTCAGCGCGATCGGCGGGCTGGACCGGATACAGGACAGCGCTGCCGAACTGGCCACCTTTGTCGATCGCGTGCTGTCGGCGACCGGTGCCGAGAAGATCGATATCGTCGGGCATTCTCAGGGCACCCTGATGCCGACGTACTGGATCAAGTTCCTCGGCGGAGCCGGCAAGGTCGACAAGTATGTGTCGTTGGCCCCGCTCTGGAACGGGACCACCGTCGCGGCCGCGAGTGAGCTGAACATGTACACCACACTGCTTGGGCTCGGATGGTTTCAAGAGATCACCGTCGGCGCGCTGTGCGGCGCCTGCCTGCAGATGGTCACCGGCTCAGACATGCTGCGCACACTCCAGGCCGGCGGCATCCTCGACCCTGGCGTCACCTACACCAACATCATGACCCGGTACGACGAACTGGTTGTGCCGTACACAAGCGGCAGCGTGGTTGCTCCCAATTCCACCAACATCGTTGTCCAGGACGGTTGTTCGCAAGACTTCTCCAAACACACCGGAATCGCCGGATCACGTCGTGCCGCAACCTTTGTCCTCAACGCACTCGACCCGGAGAACCAGCAACCCGTCGGCTGCTGGTTCGCCGCGCCGTTCACCGGCGCCTCCTAGCGCCCACTGTGCCAAACTTGCCCGCCTGAGCAGGCAATTCTTGTCTTTCGATTACTTTCTCCGACGTAGGTGGTCTCACTACACAACATCCCACCAAGCCAGGAGTACCCGATGACCATCACCACACGTCCCAGTTCCCCAGCGTCCAACACCCCCTCGCTCGGCCGCTCGGCCCGGATCGCCGGTTGGGTGGTCACCGGAATTGTCTCCGCCCTCTTACTCGTGGACGCCGTGTCGCACCTGGCGATGCCCCAGAGCGTCAAGGATGCGACGTACGATCTCGGTTTCACCGATGGAGACGCCACCGCCATGGGTCTCGTCTTGCTCGGATGCGTTGCGCTATATCTTTTTCCACGGACTTCGATTCTCGGAGCAGTACTGCTGACCGGCTACCTCGGTGGTGCTGTCACCGCATTGATGGTGTCCGAGGAAGGGTTTGCCGCAGGGGCCTTCTTTCCTATTGTTGTCGGCGTGATCATCTGGGCAGGCCTCTGGTTGCGCAGCAGCACCGTTCGTTCGATCATGCCGTTGACCCCGCGCTGAATCACACCACGGGCGGTCCGACGTAGCGGGCGATGGGACGGATGATCTTGCGATCCTCGGCCTGCTCAAGGATATTCGCGCACCAGCCGACCACCCGGCTGACAGCAAAGGTGGGGGTGAACATCTCCCGCGGCACACCGCAGCGGTCCATCACCACCCCGGCATAGAACTCCACATTGGCGTAGAGGTTCCGGTCGGGGTAGGCATCGGCCAGCACCGCGACCACGTCCTTCTCGACCTGGACCGCGAACTCGACCAGCGGGCCACCGAGCGACAATGCGATGTCGCGCAACATCTCTGACCGTGGATCAACCGTCCGGTAGACGGCGTGACCGAAACCCATGATGCGACTGCGGTGCGCGAGTTGCTCTCGGGCCCAGGCGGTTGCGTCGCCCATCTCGCGGATCTCGTCCAGTGCATCGAGCGCACGGTCAGGTGCCCCACCATGGAGCGGACCGGAGAACGCGCCGATCGCACCACACACGGCCGAGACCACATCGGCGCCGGTGGAGGCGATCACCCGGCCGGTGAAGGTCGACGCATTGAAGCCGTGATCGATGGTCGCGATCATGTATTGCTCCACCGCCCGGGCAGCACTGGGCGTCGGATCCACACCGGTCAGACTGTACAACCAGTTCTGCGACACCGAGAGATCATCACGCGGTTCGACCGGGTCCTCACCGGCACGAATTCGGTACAGGGCAGCCAGAATCGTCGGCGTGATCGCCGTGACCACCAGCGAATCAGCGATGCGCCGCTCCGGACCGCTGTCCCACATCGGCGCGATCTGGTGTGTCGCCGCAAACGCCGAGAGCACCGTCCGGAGTCCGGCCAGCAGTTGCCGCTCGGTGCCGGCAAGGGCGACGGTCCGCAGCAGCGATCCCAACTCGTCCGGTATCGCCCGCAACGATCGGGTGAGGGTCACGAACTCCGCGAGTTCGGAAGAATCTGGAAGCCGGCCGTATACGAACAGGTACCAGACCTCCTCAAACGATTTCGTCCGGGCGAGTTCGATGGCTGAGTACTGCCGGTACTGGTAGAAGCCCTCGTCACCGCGGACGTCACCGACGCGGGTATCGGTCACGACGACGTTGCTCAATCCGGGTGGCGCAACAATGACGGACATTGATGCCTCCGATCTTGTTTTGTGTTCTTCTGGTACAGCAACATTCGGCCCGATATTGATCTGTGTCAATGTTGATCGAATCAATATGGAGGTCCGACGATGACAGCTGAATCCCGGCGCACCGGACATCGACGACGCTGGCCCACCCCACTGCGCCACGACGGCCGGGACTACCTGACCACCGCGCAGGTTGCCCGTATCCTCGGAGTCAAGGCGCAGACGGTTTACGCCTACGCCAGTCGCGGCACATTGACCAGTGCCCGCATCGACGGTGTCGGCGGGAGCGTATTCGCCGTCGACGAGGTGGATGCGGTCGCCCGCCGATCCTCAACCCGTCCACCGGCCGGGGTCGTCGAGCGGATACGCACGCAGATAACACTTCTGGACAACGACCGCCTGTACTATCGGGGCCGTGACGCGGCGGTCCTGGCCGATGCCGGCCGATTCGAAACCGTCGCCGAATTGCTCTGGGGCCACACCGCGGACTGGGATGTGAACCTGTTGCCTGCCAAAGTCTTCCGGCAGATCTCCGCATTGCAGCCGGCCACCGGCCGCGGTGTGGACTGTATCAAGATGGTCGTCGACGTCCTCGGATCACGAGATGCGTTGCGCCATCAGATCTCCCCTGCCGCGGTCTGCGCACGAGCCGCAGGCATCCTGGCCAACAGTGTGGCCGTTCTCCCGCCACTGACCGACAAGCCGCCCCTCGACGACTCCCTGGCCGCGCGGCTCTGGCCACGACTGAGCCCCGTCACCGCCACCCGTCAGCGGATCCGGCTATTGAACATGGCAATGGTGTTGCTCGCCGATCACGACCTCTCCGCGGGCACCGTGGCCGCCCGGGTGGCCGCCAGTTCCCGGGGCAGCATCTATTCGGTGGTCACCTCCGGTCTCGGAGCGCTCGACGGATCGCTGCACGGCGGTGCCGCCACCCTCGCCTACAAGTTCCTACGTGAGGCCACATCAGACCCGGCAGCTGCCCTGTCGACGGAACTCGAGGCGTCGGGCAGCGTTCCCGGCTGCGGCCACGTTGTCTACAGCCACCAGGATCCACGCGCCGAGACCCTGTTGACCGCGCTCGCGTCGGCCTCCGGTGGCAACCGCAAGGTCATGCCGACCATCACCGCTCTTCGACTATTGCTCGCCGAGTCGGGCGCCGGATTCATGAACTCTGACATGGCACTTGCCGCGTTGGCCCTGCGCTACGACATGGCACCGGACGCCGCCGAGACCATCTTTGCCCTGTCGCGGATCGCCGGGTGGGTGGCACACGCCATCGAGGAGTACAACGAACCGCGACTTCGATTCCGCCCGGAAGGTGTGTACGTGGGCATCCGGCCCTGACAGGTCGGCATGGCAGGATTGGCTGCGCGACATCCCGTTCGGCCCTGAACGTTCGACCCGGCAAGGAGCACCATGACCACCGAGAACTCCCGATTCGAACCAGGAATGCAGATCCGCCGGGAAGTGATGGGTGACGAGTTCGTCGACCGCGCCCTGGCCCGTACCGAAGGCACCGAATCCGAGGCGATCCAGACGGCGGTCACCGACCTCGTCTGGGGCGGCATCTGGTCGCGGCCAGGCCTGGAGCGCCGCGACCGCAGCCTGCTGAACATCGGACTGCTCACCGCCCTGCGAGCACACGGCGAACTTGCCGGCCACGTCCGCGGCGCATTGAAGAACGGCCTGTCCCGCACCGAGATCACCGAGGCCGTCATCCACTGCAGCGGATACTGCGGCGCCCCGGCCGCGTTGTCGGCCATGGCTGTGGTCCAGGAAGTCTTCGACGCCACCCCGACCGACTGACCGGCGATGCGGACCCTCGGAATCGACCTTGCGTCCCAACCGAATCGGACGGCAATGGCGACGATCGAGTGGTCCGGCGCCGGCGCGTCGGTCAGTGCCGTGCAGACGATTGTCACCGACGCGGACATCCTGGCGGCCGTACCCGGGGCCGACAAGGTCGGTATCGATGCTCCGTTCGGCTGGCCCGATGCGTTTGTCGATGTGGTGTCCGCCCAGCACGTCGGTGATGTCCCTCGACAACAAGCACTGTTCGCAGATCCCGGCGTGACCCGGTTCGTGGCCCGCCGTACCGATGAATGGGTACGCGCGACAACAGGTTTGATCCCACTGAGCGTGTCCGCCGATCGCATTGCCTACGTGGCATTGCGCGCGGTTCGGTTGCTGGCGTCGCTCGACGGCCCCGACTTCGATGCAAGCCGGATCAACGGAACCGCGATCGAGGCATACCCCGCTGCGGCGTTGAAAACCTGGAACCTGCAGCACAACCGGTACAAGGGGCGCCCGCAACAGGTGTCATTGGCCGCCCTGGTCGACGAACTCGAGGTCCGGGCTCCATGGCTGGACCTCGGCCCCTATCGAGCGCTGTGCACCACCAGCGATGACGCCTTTGACGCGGTGATCACCGCCCTCATCGCGCGGGCCGCCGCCCTCGGCCTGACCGTATTGCCCGATGCCGAGCACGCAGCCATCGCCCGGCGCGAGGGTTGGATCCACGTACCGAGCGCGCCTCTCGACGCATTGGCCCCTCAGCCGTCCTGAGCGTCCAGCTTCTCGGCGACGTCAGCGGGGAATCCACCGGTCGCCAGGGGACCCCATCGGGTCGGCGTGATGCGGATGAGCGACTTGTTCTGGAGCCTCATCGCGGCGCGGTATTCATCCCAGTCCGAATGTTCACCGGCGATGCTGCGGAAGTAGTCGACCAGCGCGTCCTCGGCCTCCGGCATGTCCAGCACCTCGGCCGTACCGTCCACCTGCACCCACGCCGCATTCCACTCATCCGAGAGCACGCAGACGCTGATCGCGGGGTTCCGCTTGATGTTGACGGTCTTCGCCCGTCCCGGATAGGTGGCGATCACGATGCGACCCTGCGGATCGACGCCACCGCTGACCGGTGACAACTGCGGCGTCCCGTCAGCCCGCACCGTGCTGAGCAGCATCTTGTGTCTTGGACGAACGAAATCGAGCAGTTCGGTGAGTTCCACGTGACTATTGGTTGCAATGGTTCTGGCCATGCACCCAGCCTACGGATCACGGTCTGACGAGAAAAGCACACACTCCAGTCATAAGCACACGTTGCGACGTGTGCTTATGACTGGAACGTGTGCCTTTGTTCGATGTGTCGCGGCCGATCTACAGACCCGCACGCAATTCGCGTTTGAGGAGCTTGCCACTCTGGTTGCGGGGCAGTTCATCAACGATGACAACACGTTTCGGCACCTTGAAGGGTGCGATCCGCTCTTTCACATGGGCGATCAACACCTCCGGCGCAACGTCGCCGGCATCGGGCCGCAGCACCACCACCGCGGTGATCGCCTCGATCCACTTCTCGTCGGGGGTACCGATCACGGCGACCTCGGCGACGCCGGGATGTGTGTAGATCACGTCTTCAACCTCCCGTGAGGCCACCAGAATCCCACCGGTGTTGATGACGTCCTTGATGCGGTCGACCACGGTGAGGTAGCCCTGCTCGTCACGGGTGACGAGGTCGCCGGAGTGGAACCAACCGTCGCGGAATGCCTCTTCGGTGGCTTCGGGGTTCTCCCAATAACCTTGGCACAGTTGAGGGGAACGGTAGAGGACCTCGCCTGCCGTACCGTCGGGAACATCGTTGCCCTCGGCGTCGACAACGCGCGTCTCGACGAAGAACACCGCCTTGCCGCAGGACGCGGGCCGGTCAGCGTGGTCGTCGGGTCCGAGGACAGCAGCCAGCGGGCCGATTTCGGATTGTCCAAAGCAGTTGTAGAACTTGATGTCCGGGTAGCGCTCACGTAACCGGTTCAGCACGGTGACCGGCATGATCGATGCCCCGTACTGGGCCTTGCGCAGGGACGAGAGGTCGCGGGTGTCGAGGTCGGGGTGGCCGGCCAGCGGTACCCACACGGTCGGTGCGAGGAACAGCGACCCGATCTTCTCGGCTTCGATGCGGCGCAGGATCTCCGGGATGTCCGGCGTCTCCATCAGGCTGATCGTCGCGCCGACCGAGAGCATTGGAAGCATGAACACGTGCATCCCGGCCGAGTGGTACAGCGGCATCGCGATGAGCGGGTTGTCGGACTCATCGAAGTCGAGTGCGATCACCGACGATACGTACTCGTGGACCATCGCGCCGTGGGTCATCATCGCGCCCTTGGGCTTTGACGTCGTGCCCGAGGTGTAGAGAAGCTGCACGAGGTCGGAGTCGGCCACCTCCCAGTCGATCTCCGGGACATCCCCGGCCGCGCTACGGTCGAGGAGCGATCCGTCCTCGTCGCGCAGGGTGATGACCTGCCCGATGTCGAGCGCATCGACGACGGGACCGAGGTTCTGGCGCAACGCCGGATCCACCAGGACCGCACGGCTACCCGATTGACCGATCAGGTACGACAACTCGCCTTCTTTGAGCGCGTAGTTCACCGGCACATGAACCAGCCCGCTGCGAGCGCAGGCCAGAAAGGCGATGACGTAGGTGTCAGAGTTGGTGCCGTAGGCCGCCACCCGGTCGCCGGAGTTCAGGCCGAGTGACCGCAGGTAACCCGCAGCCCTGGTCACCGCATTGTCCAGCTCGGCGTACGTCAAGGTGCGGTCAGCGAATCGCAGCGCGGTCCGGTCGGGAAACCGCGCTGCGGTCCGGCGCAGAACTCCATCAACGGTACTGAAACGGGGGTTGGCGATCATGCCGCAACTTTATAGGACGTCCAAGTATTGGCGGCACCAGATTCACTCGCCTGCCGGGTAGTCGACCTCGACGTCGAGAACCCAGGTGACACCGAACTTGTCCACGAGCATCCCGTACAGCGGAGCCCAGGCGGCCGGACCGAGATCGACGACGGTGTGCGCCCCTGCGGAGAGTTCCTTCCAGTAAGCGGTGACCTCGTCGGCGTCCCGGCCGCGCACCGACACGAAGTGCGCGTTCAGTCCGGCGTCGTAGGGCATGGCGGACGGCACGTCGTAGGCCATCACATGAAAACCGTTCGGCGCCTGGACCTGACCCCACATGATCTGCTCGGCTTCTGCCGGTTCCTGGACGTTGTGGGCATCCGAGTAGCTGATTGCGGTCAGTTCTCCACCGAATGCGGCTTGATAGAACTCCAGTGCCGCCTTGGCATCGCCGCGAAAGTTCAGGTGGTTGGTGACGGTGATCGACATTCTCTGCTCCTTGATTGGTGCGCTGTGTTTGACAAACACCAGAGTCACACCAGTAGTGGACACATAATGTCCACTACTTCCGGCAAGATGGCTCTCATGGCTGAAACCTCGGCTCGACTCCTGGCGCTGCTGTCGCTGCTCCAGACCAGGCGGGTGTGGGCAGGCCCGCAGCTCACCGAGCGACTGCAGGTCAGCAGTCGCACGATGCGCCGGGACATCGAGAACCTGCGGGAGATGGGCTACCGCATCGACGCGATCAAGGGTCCCGCCGGCGGTTACCAACTGGGCGCCGGATCCGAACTCCCGCCGCTGCTGTTCGACGACGAACAGGCCGTGGCCATCGCCGTCACGCTGCAGTCCGCCACCACGCCCGGCATCGAGGAAGCGGCCGCGCGGGCCCTTGCCACCGTCCGACAGGTCATGCCTGCACGACTATGCGGGCGCATCGACACCCTGCAGGTCACCGCCGTCCCGCGGACGACCACCGGTCCGGCCGCGCCGCTGGATACGGACACCCTTCTCGCGGTCAGCGCCGCGGTGAGTGCCCGCGAAGTCCTGCGATTCGACTACCGAACCGACCAGACCCCGGATGCCGAGGTCATGCCACCGCGACGAGCCGAGCCCCATCACGTCGTCAGCCACGACGGCCGCTGGTACCTCGTCGCGTGGGACCTCGATCGTGACGCCTGGCGGACCTTCCGCATCGACCGGATGACCCCACGAATTCCGACCGGCCCGCGGTTTGGCCCACGGGAGATACCCGGAGGCGATGTGGGCGCGTTCGTGGCTGCCCGTTTCAAGGGGTCGCGCGGTGCGAACTCCTGGCCGTGTCAGGGTGAGGTCCTGCTCGATCTCCCGGCAACGACGGTGTCGCCCTTTGTCGAAGACGGGACCGTCGAAGATCTCGGCCCGGATCGTTGCCGTCTGCAGATCGGCTCGTGGTCGTGGACCGCGTTGGCTGCCGGGATCGGCCGGTTCGACGCCGATTTCGAGGTTGTCGGTCCGCCGGAACTCGCGGATGCCTGTGCGCGGCTGGCACGCCGGTACGCGGCAGCCACGGAATGACACCACGGAGTCCGAGCCCACATTGCGCCGCGGATGCTCCTACTGGAAAGTGATCTCTCGTGGCCTCTTCGACTTTCATCCGGCGCGCACGACTGGTACCGGTCCGCACGCCTGCGGCGACCGACTCACCCGTGGACATCAGGATCACCGATGGTGTGGTCACCGAGGTCGCACCCGGATTGCGCCCCGGATCCGAGGACGTGGTGCTCGACGCCGACGGCCGATGGGCTATTCCGGGACTGTGGGATCAGCACGTGCACATGTCGATGTGGGCTCAGACCAGAGCGCGAATCGACGTCTCCGCCGCCACCTGTGCCGCCGACGTAACCCGGATCATCGCCAACCATGTCGAGACGCTGCCCGGGCCGTGGCAGGGCCGTGCTCTCCTGGGTTTCGGCTTCCGAACCGCACTGTGGCCCACCCAACCCACCGTCGCCGAACTCGACGCCGTGAGCGGACACCACCCGGTCATCCTGTCCAGTGGCGACGTGCACACCGGCTGGCTCAACAGCAAAGCGCTTGCACTACTGGGCATTCCACCGCGCGATACACAGCTGGTTGAAGCCGAGTGGTTTGACCTGCAACCGGCGCTCGCGCAGTTGTCGGCGGCCTCGAATGATGTCGACTCGCTTGTCCGCGCGGCGGTCGACGAGGCTGCGGGCCGCGGCGTGGTCGGCATCGTCGACTTCGAGATGGCGGCCGGACATCAGCAATGGCCGCAGCGTTTCGCGGCCGGGATCGATCAGCTGCGGGTCGCGCCCGTCACGTACGCGACCACACTCGACGACGTGCTCGCCGCGGGACTGAGGACCGGGGATCGGCTGATGGAGAGTTCGGACCTGTTGACCATGGGTCCGTTGAAGATCTTCTCCGACGGCTCCCTCAACACCCGGACCGCACACTGTTGCCAGCCCTACGCCGACGCTCATGAGCTCGAATATCCGCGCGGACAACAGATCTACGATCGCGAGACGTTGATCGAGCTGTTGGCCCGTGGCACTGCCGGCGGACTCCGCATCGCGTTGCACGCCATCGGCGATGCCGCAGTGGATCAGGCGCTGAGCGCTTTTGAGGCCACCGGCGCTCGCGGCGGCATCGAGCACGCGCAGCTGATCCGCTTCGCCGACATCCCCAGGATGAAGGCGCTGGGCATCCGGGCCAGTGTGCAACCGGCACACCTTCTCGACGACCGCGACGTCGCCGACCGATGCTGGCCCGACCGCGGCGATCGCTGCTTTGCCCTGCGGTCGATGCTCGATGGTGGTGTTCAGCTTGTCCTGGGGTCCGACGCCCCGGTCTCGATCCTCGACCCTCGGCTGGCGATGGCGGCGGCGGTACATCGCGGCCGCGACGGCGAGGACCCATGGAATCCGGCCGAATCACTCACACCCGCGCAGGCCCTGGCGGCCAGTACCGGCGGCCAGTCGACCATCACCGCAGGCAACCGGGGCGATGTGGTGCTGCTCGACGAGGATCCGCTGCAGCCGGCCGAGACCACCGCGCAGGCGGCGCAGGTGCTGCGCAACCTCGGTGTCGCGGCAACGGTCACCGCAGGCCGCATCACTCATCTGGCAATGTGACGTACGTCAGGTCAAGCGTTGTCTGAGTTGGCAGCACAGCGGTCAGATCGGTAGGTTCCTACAGTCCGACGGCGCTGACCTCGGGTAACAATCGCGGGGTCGACCAGTCGCGCCGTGCTATCCCCCGCCGTAGGACCAGGCCATAGGACCAGAAGGTGAACTCCCCGTGCCCAGCGCAGTGAAGACCGCTCATTCGCAGACGCCACCGGCAACGGTCCGCTCACTGCTCCGCAGTCCGGTGCAGCTGCGCAAAGAGATCCTCGCCGGTCTGGTGGTCGCACTCGCGTTGATTCCCGAGGCGATCTCGTTCTCGATCATCGCCGGGGTCGATCCACGGGTCGGCCTCTTCGCCTCGTTCACGATGGCCGTCACCATCTCGGTGGTCGGTGGTCGTCCGGCGATGATCTCGGCAGCCACCGGCGCAGTCGCGTTGGTGGTGGCACCGGTCGTCGACGAATACGGCCTCGACTACCTCCTGGCAACGGTCCTTCTCGCCGGGCTGCTGCAGATCGTGCTCAGCCTGGCCGGCATCGCGAAGCTGATGCGGTTCATCCCGCGCAGCGTGATGACCGGCTTCGTCAACGCGCTGGCCATCCTGATCTTCAGCGCACAGCTGCCGCAATTGTTCGGAGACGACATCCCCTGGCTGGTCTATCCACTGGTGGCGGCGGGTCTCGCGATCATCGTCTTCCTGCCGCGCCTCACCTCGGTTGTCCCGTCACCGCTCGTTGCGATCGTGGTGCTCACGGTGCTTGTGACGTCAGTCGGCTGGGATGTCCCGACGGTCGAAGACGAAGGCGCCCTGCCCGATTCGTTGCCGTCGCTCCTTCTGCCCGATGTGCCGTGGACGTGGCATACATTGTCGGTCATCGCGCCGTACGCACTGGCCATGGCGCTGGTCGGGTTGATGGAGTCGTTGATGACCGCCAAACTCGTCGACGACATCACCGACACCCACTCGAACAAGACCCGTGAGAGCTGGGGTCAGGGTGTGGCGAACATCGTCACCGGATTCTTCGGCGGCATGGGCGGTTGCGCGATGATCGGCCAGACGATGATCAACGTCAAACAGTCGGGCGCCCGCACGCGGCTGTCGACGTTCTTGGCCGGAATCTTCCTGTTGATCCTGGTGGTGGTGCTCGGCGACATCGTCGGCGTCATCCCGATGGCCGCCCTGGTGGCCGTGATGATCATGGTGTCGGTCGGCACGTTCGACTGGCACAGCGTCCGCCCCCGCACGTTGCGGTTGATGCCCTTCCCCGAAACGCTCGTGATGCTGGTGACGGTGGTGGCCACCGTTGCGACCAGCAACCTGGCGATCGGCGTCGTCCTGGGGGTGCTCACGGCCATGGTTCTGTTCGCGCGCCGGGTGGCCCACCTGACCGGGGTCGAGGCGACAACGGAGATCACCGAAGATGGCGTAGAGATCCGGCGTTATCGCGTCACCGGCCAGCTGTTCTTCGCCTCCAGCAACGATCTTGTCTACCGGTTCGATTACGCAGGCGATCCCGACACCGTGGTCATCGATCTCAGCGCGGCGGACATCTGGGATGCCTCGACGGTCGCCGCCCTCGATGCCATCTTGCGGAAGTACCGTGATCGCGGCAAGGAAGCCACCATCGTCGGACTCGCCGGTCCGAGTCTGGAGCGGCTCGAACGTCTCTCCGGAAATCTCGGCGCCGGACACTGACGCCCGGGTCCGGCGCTCTCGACCCGGGTCAGTCCTCGATCTTGAACCCGACTTTCAAAGTCACTTGAAAATGGGCGATTTCACCGTTCTCGACGTGCCCACGGGTCTCGACCACCTCGAACCAGTCGACATTACGTAGCGACTTGTTTGCCCTCGCGATGGCTTTTCTGATCGCATCGTCGGAACTCGACATCGATGTTCCCACGATCTCTGTGACTCGATAGACGTTCTCGCTCATTGGCGGTCCTCGATCCTTCGTTGGACGGAAGTCGTTCGATGGCATCAATCCCTCGCACTGCCAACGGTACTGATCAGGGACAGCGGTGGAGGCGTTCACGAGAACATCGGCCACAATCAGTTCCCCACGGGGGGCAAGGGCATCCGGCTAGGATTCGAAAATGGGCATGCCCGTCCGCCGGCTCCGCACGAGGTTCGTCGCTGCAGCAGGTAGGCGTGATCCCGATTTCGACGCGCTACGACGCGCGATTCGATCGGCGCTGGTCATACCGGTCGCCGCGGCGGTCGCAATGCAGCTCGGGGACGCGCAAACCTCGCTGTTCGCGATCTTCGGTTCGGTCGCACTCCTCATTCTCGTCGACTTTCCGGGTAGTCGCACCCGGCGCGCGGCGAGCTACGGCGGTCTGGCCGTGGTGGGCTACCCCTTCATCAGTGCGGCCACGGTGCTCGCCGAGCCCGGATGGCTGGCCGCGCTGTCGATGTTCGTGGTGGGCGTGGCGGTGTCGTCTACCGCAATCCTCGGTTCCAGTTTCTCGGCAGCGCAGCGATCGGCACTGTTGCTCTTTGTCGTTCCGGTCGCCAACCCCGCGGGCCACCTGACGGATCGGTTGCTGGGCTGGACTCTTGCCGTCGTATTCTGCATCCCTGCAGCCCTGTTCCTGCTGCCGCCGCGCCACCACAACGAGCTACGTAAACGCGCGCGCCTGGTGTGCGGTGGATTGGCGGAGTATTTGGCACGTGGTCCCGACACCACCGCGACGAAACCGGCCACAGCCGACGTCGACACCCTGATGGATCGTCTACGACAGGCCTACCTCGGCTCCAATGCCCGGCCCGCAGGCCTGTCTGCAGGCAGTCGCGCGATCATCCGGGTGGTGGACGACCTCGAATGGCTGACCACTCAGGTGATCCGGCGCAAAGTGCAGCTGTCAGATGACCTGCGTGGGCCTTCTGTCCACGTGCTGCAGCTGGCCGCCGACATACTTGCAACAGACGGTCGAAAGGTTGAATTCGACGAGCGCAGTGAGCTGTTGGACGCCGCCGACCACCTGAGTTCATTGATGCACAACCGTTTCGGCACGAACCTCGACACCATTCTCGCCGATCCCAGTGACGCCGAAGCCGAGGCGGACGGCGTGAGATTACTCGAAATCCATACCAGCTGCAGCACCATCGCACTGATCGGCCGCACCGTGGCGTGGGCATCGGCCGCCGACGCACGACCGATGTTGCAGAAGATCCTCGGCCGACAGTTACCATCCACCGGGGCAGCAGATTCGGTGCTACCCGAGTATCAGTCGACGCGTATGTCGATTTCGTCGACCTTGATCAAGAACTCGGTGATCACGCGAAATGCGTTGCGCACCGGCGTCGGTCTCGCGGCCGCTGTCGCCCTCATCCAGATAGTGCCTGTGCAACACGGTTTCTGGGTGGTCCTTGGTGCCCTGTCAGTCCTGCGCACCAGCGCATTGGCAACGGGTTCGAACGTACTGCGTTCAATTCTCGGTACTGCGGTCGGGTTTCTCGTCGGAGCGCTCATCATCACCGCCGTTGGCACCAGCGAGATCGCACTGTGGATCGTGTTGCCGATTGCGGTGTTCGGCGCCGCCTACATCCCCAAGGTGATCTCTTACGCCGCGGGTCAGGCGGCATTCACGGTGTTCGTCGTCACCCTCTTCAACGTGTTGGGTCCCAGCGGTTGGAAGATCGGACTGATCAGGGTCGAAGACGTGGCGATCGGCTGCGCCGTTGCCGTCGTCGCGGGAATCCTGATGTGGCCGCGAGGCATCGCGGCAACGGCCCGCGCCGCCATCAACGACTCAATATCCGTCCACACGCGGTATCTCAGAGCTGCCACTGTCAGGATGATCACGGGCTCGACTACCGCTACCGAAACCACGGTCGCCGAGATGCGCACGGAAAGCCAAATTGCTTACCGGGCAGCCGATGATGCAGCGCGCCAATATCTTTCCGAAACAGGATCAGCCGTCGAACGTCGTACGCCGATGGTGAGCGCCCTGGGACGATCCATCCGGCTACGCACCGTCGCCGATTCCATCGCCGACCTCACACCCACCTCACACCCGGCGGCAACCGGGCCGAACCTGTGCACGGTCCTCGACATCCAAGCGGCCCGGGTTCAAGTCGACACCGTCGACACCGTCAACACCGTCAACACCGAGGACCACCTGAGCCGAATCGCGGCCGCATTGGTCGCCGCGCTTCGCGCCGACCACGAGAAAAACGGCTTGAGCGTCGATGAGGCGCATCCGCTCATTGCGACAGCGGCCTACCTCGGCGAGCTCGAGTTGATGCGCGGGAGCAGACCGCAATAAATCAGTTGCCGCAGCGCACTGATCGCGGCAACACTGTCCTGACCTGCACAACCTTCGCCCAGACAGGCCTTGGCAGAAACTTTGCCAAGGCTGGCAATTCCGCCACTGTTGGCAGGAAGTTATTGAACGGATAGTTACTGCCATGGAACTTTTGGTGATCATCGGACCGGCTGTAGTGGCCGGAATCATTGCGGCATACCAGAACCACACCTCGCCGTACGCGCCCCTCGATGCCGTTCGCCGGCCGACGTCCACACGTACCCAGACCGAACTCGAAATGCTCGCCCGTCGCGAGGGCGAACCCACCCACGCTTGATCAAAACCCTTTGTCGACAATCGATCTCGCTGCACGGCGTGCATTATCGGCAAAGCTGGTCTTGGATGGGATCTATGACGACCCCATCCATCGATTCCCAGGTGCCCCCAAGCGGGCCGGGTTGCCTCGACTGCGACAACACCGGAGGCTGGTGGTTTCATCTCCGTCGATGCGCGGCGTGCGGACACATCGGATGTTGCGACGATTCCCTTTCGCGTCATGCATCCGCCCATGCCACGCAGACCGGGCATCCGATCATCCAGTCATTTGAACCGGGCGAGGACTGGTTCTGGGACTACTCCAGCAACGACTATTACGACGGACCCGAGCTCGCTCCCCCACACTCTCGGCCCGCCGACCAGTCCACACCCGGACCAGCAGGCCGCGTGCCCACGGACTGGGTCGAACAACTGCGCAACCGCACCGACTGACCTGCCTCCTTCCGGCCGGAATTTCTCGCGCGCCTGCGAAAAAGGGCACTGTTTGCGCCCGGAACACCTCTGTCGCCACGGTCTGGTCCGTAGTCTTCTCTGCAGACCAGACCGGAAGAGGACAACTGATGCCCACTGAGTTCGACCTGCTGCCCGAGAACGCCGAAGAGCTTGGCCTGGAATCTGATCCGCTCCCACCGGTGACCCGGATCGACACGGTTGTCGACACCCGCACCGTGAGTGCCCTGCGATGGGGCACCGCGTCGCCGCGCGTGGTTTTGCTCCACGGCGGTGGCCAGAATGCCCACACCTGGGACAGCGTTCTGCTTGCGCTCGGGGTGCCGGCTCTGGCCATCGACCTTCCGGGTCACGGCCATTCGGAGTGGCGCGAGGACGGTGACTACCGCCCCCATGTCAACGCCCAAGCCGTGGGACCGGTGATTCGTGCCCTCGCTCCGGAGGCCGAGCTGGTGGTGGGGATGTCACTCGGTGGACTCACGACGATCTCGGTGGCCGCCCGGTTCCCGGGATTGGTCAAGCGTGCGATCCTCGTCGATGTCAGCCCGGAATCACCCAAACGGGTGGAGAACCTCAGCAACAAGGAGCGTGGCACCGTTGCGTTGGTCAGCGGCCCGGACACGTTCGACGATCTCGATGAGCTGATCAACCTCACCGCCGCGGCCGCCCCGAACCGTCCCAGATCTTCGATCCGGCGTGGTGTCATCCACAACACCCGGCAGACCGACGACGGACGCTGGCGCTGGCGCTACGACCGGTTCCGTAAGTCCATCGAACCCGAGCCGCTGTGGAAAGACCTGTCCGACAGCAATACTCCGATCACGCTCGTCCGCGGTGGCCTCTCGCCGTTTGTCGCCGACGACGACGTCGACACATTGCGGCGGCATCGGCCCGGCATGGAGGTCTTCACCGTCGACGGTGCCGGGCATTCGGTGCAGAGCGATGCACCGCTCGAGCTCGCGAATATCGTTGCGAGCGCGCTGCGCTGAAGTCGATTAGCCCAGGCTGCGCGACTGATTCGCGATACTCTTTGACGGCTTGACGCATTCAGCACTCGATTCAGTACTCATGCTGCGCGTCCGCCGATGGAGGAGGACCCTTGACCACAGCGGTTGCCGACAAAGCCCCTCCGCGCGCGAACGTTGTGCTCGGAACACTGATTCTGGTTGCCGGTGTTGCCAACATCAATCTCGCTGTCGCCAATGTCGCCCTGCCGGACATCGGTAAGGACTTCGACGCAGGCGCCACCGGCTTGAACCTGGTGGCCGTCGGCTATTCCCTCGGCCTGGCTGCCTCGGTTCTGTACTTCGGAGCCCTCGGCGACCGGCATGGCCGCAAGCGGATGCTCATCATCGGCATGGGCCTGTCGATTCCGGCATCACTCATCGCCGGACTGGCCCCCAACATCGAGATCTTGTTTGCCGGTCGCCTCCTCGGCGGTATCGCGGCGGGCCTTGCCTATCCGACAACCCTGGCCATCATCACCGCGTTGTGGCAGGGCCCGAGCCGCACCAAGGCCATCGCGGCCTGGTCGGCGCTCGGTGGTGCGATCACCGCACTGGGTCCGGTCCTGTCCGGCGGGCTGCTCGAGGTGTTCAGCTGGCATTCGGTTTTCCTCGTCACCCTGCCGCTCGCCGTCATCGCGCTCATCGCTGCACTCAAGTTGGTACCCGGTGACAACGGTGACTCCACGGACCCCGTCGACAACCTCGGCGGCGTCCTGTCCATCGCCTTCATCGGCGCCATGGTGCTGGCGCTGAACTTTCTCCCGATGGCAGGCGCCGGGACGATCACCGCAATCCTGGCGGCCATCGCACTGGCCGCAGCCATCGCGTTCTTCTTCCGACAACACCGCGCCGCCAACCCCCTGTTCGACCTCAAGATTGCCGGCCGCCCGACTTTCTGGGTCGCCGCAATCGGCGGCATCGTGGTGTTCGGCACCCTGATGGGCGCCATGTACATCGGGCAGCAGTACCTGCAAAACGTTTTGGAGTACTCGACCCTCGCGGCAGGCGCCTCGGTTCTTCCCGCCGCCGCCTCCATGGTGATCGTTGCTCCCCTGTCGGCGCGGATGGTCGAGAACCTCGGATCGCGCACCACACTGCTGGTCGGATTCGCGTTCATCGGTCTCGGCATGGTCTTCGCCATGACGATGTGGAGCGAGAGTGCGCACTACTGGCAGGTCGCGTTGGTCTACGTCTGCATAGGTGTCGGGGTGGGTATCGCGGGAACGCCGGCGTCGCGTTCGCTGACCGGTTCTGTTCCGCTGTCGCGAGCCGGAATGGCCTCGAGCATGTCAGACCTGCAGCGCGATCTCGGCGGGGCGATCATGCAATCGATTCTCGGTGCGATCCTCACCGCAGGCTATGCGCACGACCTGTCGAAGCAGATCGCCGGATCGCCCGATGCCGACAGCATCACCGATCAGACTCAGGCGGCGCTCACCAAATCGTTCTCCAGTGCCGAGGATCTCGCGGAACGCTACCCCGACAACGCCACCGAAATCCTGTCGGCTGCGCGAGAAGCGTTTGTGGACGGCGACTTTCTGGCCTACGCCTCGGCGATCCTCGTTGTGCTCGTCGGCGCGGTGGTCGTCAGGATCTGGTACCCGAATGTCACCAAGGAACGCGTACTGATGAAAGAGTATGCGGCTGAAGAGAACTGATGGTCAGACACCGTCAGCTTTCCTTCTTGTGGCGCCAGATCCGTTCGAACGGCAACCGCCAGGCGTGCGGTGCGATGAGCTGATGGATCGCGTTGGGTCCCCAGGAACCCTGACTGTAACTGCGGACCGGGGGTGGATCGTTCAGCAGCGGTGCCGAGACATCCCACAACCGTTCGATGCCTTCCGCCGTGGTGAAGAGTGTGTGATCGTTTTTCATCGCATCGAGGATGAGACGTTCGTAGGCCTCCAACACCAGGTCGGCCTGCTCGGTTTCGTGCATCGCGAACTGCAGACTCAGCTTGTCGAGCTTCATGCCCGGTCCCGGCTTTTTGCCGTAGAACGAGAGCGACACCTTGAACTCGTCGGCGAGATCGAACGTCAGGTGATCCGGACCCTGTTGCCCCACACCCGATCCGTCCGGGAACATGCTCTTCGGTGGCTCGTGGAACGCGATCGAGATGATGCGCTGTCCATCGGCCAACCCCTTACCGGTTCGCAGGTAGAACGGCACCCCGGCCCACCGCCAGTTGTCGATTTCGGCCTTGAGCGCCACGAAGGTCTCGGTCTGCGACTCGGCGATGACACCGGGTTCATCGCGATAGCCGGTGTACTGACCGCGCACCACGTTTCGGGGATCGAGCGGCAGCATCGACCGGAAGACCTTGTTCTTCTCCTCACCGATCGGTCCGGGTGCCAACGCGGTCGGTGGTTCCATCGCAACGAAGGCGAGGATCTGAAAGAGATGGGTGACCACCATGTCCCGGAACGCGCCGGTGGATTCATAGAAGTGTGAGCGGCCTTCGAGCGCCAGTTTCTCGGGCACATCGATCTGGATGTAGTTGATGAAGTTCCGGTTCCAGATCGGCTCGAACAACCCGTTGGCGAACCGGAAGGCCAGAATATTCTGGGCCGCTTCCTTACCGAGGAAGTGATCGATACGGAAGATCTGATCCTCCCCGAACCACTTGTGGATCGAGGCATTGAGCGCGACAGCGCTGTCATGGTCGGTACCGAACGGTTTCTCCATGATCACGCGGGACTTCTTGACCAGATCCGCTTCGTGCAGCATCTCGAGCACTGCCATCGCGGCCGCAGGCGGCACGCTCAAGTAGTGCAGCATGTGGGCGTCGGTTCCCAGCACCGCAAGCTCCCGCCGCACCTGTGCGGCGAGCGCTTCAGCGCCTGCACCCTGCGGCACATAGCTCAGGGTCTCGGCGAACTCTGCCGCTGCTTCGGGTGTGAAGACCCGGCTGGAGAACTCGCTGCAGGCCTCGACCGCGACCGCCCGGAACTCCTCGGTGTCGATGTCATCGAGCGAGGTCCCGACGATCCGCATCGGTGGCGCCAGTTTTGACATGAACAGATGGAACAAGCCGGGCAACAGTTTTCGGCGTGCCAGATCGCCGGTGGCACCGAACAGCACCACAACATGGGGCGGGAGCTTCTTGGCCGCTTTGACCCCGGGGGCCGCTTCGAGTCCGGACACATCGTCGATCGTCCCACCTGGGAGCGAAGTAGGCAGTGCAACCGAGGGCAATCCGCCCTCGGCACCCCGCTACTGAACAGTCTTCCGGGCCGGACGGACCGAACCGGCCACCGACGACAGGGAGGTGAACACGGCGGCGTAGTCGGCGGCCGCCTGCGCGATGAAGTTGTCGAGTTCAGGCAGGTCGTCGATGACGAAGTACAGGCCACGGCCCGGGATCGCCGCACCCAATTCCAGGAGCAGGGGTGCCAGCGTTGTCTGTGGTGCCAGCGAATGCGTCAGGTCTCCACCGGTGAACACGGGTATCGCAACCACACCTTTGAGGCCGTCGGTGCCGTACTGATCGAGGAATGCCTTCAACAGTCCGGTGTACGAGGCCTTGTAGGTGGGTGTGGCAAAGATGACCAGATCGCTGGCCGCGACCGAAGTCTTTGCTGCCGTGACTTTTTCCGAGCCCCACTGGAACAACTCATCTGCCAGGTCGGCGAGTTCGATGACCTCGACCTCGTACGATCCCGGCTCGAGCAACGCCGGCACCAGTGCTTCGGCGACCGTCCGGGTCCGCGACTGCGGCTTGGGATTTCCGACAACTACCGAGACCTTCAACGATCCAGCTTCAGACAACGCGGTCAGCTCCAGACTTCATCGTGGCGGGGGGTCATCGGCCGTAGACCAGCGATTCTGCAGCCGTAGGTGAAACGCTATGTCACCACGACAACCTAGCCACGGGTTTGAGTCGACGCGAGTTTTGGTCTTCCGCGGGATGAAACCCCCCACATCTCGACAGCCAGATCACCGGTACCCGCACGGACACGTCTACGCTCGAAGGCAGCATTTGGTCGCCGCACCACGCGGTGTCCGACCCGCGACTTGTGACCCCACGAAGGGATAGTGCAGTGACCAGCAACTCCGACGAACTTCTCGGCTACGCCGCGGGCGAGATCGTGCGTGGCGAGGGACGCGGAGCGCCCATGGGCTTCCCGACCGCGAACATCCGCACCGAAGACGAGAGTCGGATCCCAGAGGACGGTGTCTACTTCGGTTGGTTCGGTCTGGCAGAAGGTGAGCCGCCTCGTGGCCGCCTACGCCCGGGCACGTACCTGCCCGCACTGATCTCCGTGGGCAACAATCCGACATTCGACGGCCGCACCCGCACGGTCGAGGCCTACGTCATGGACTTCGAAGAAGATCTGTACGGCGCCCACGCGATCGCGGAGCTGACAACTCTGGTGCGCCGCATGGAGAACTTCAACTCGATCGACGATCTGGTGGTCGCCATGAACGGCGACAAGCAGGCGGCCCGTGATCTCATGGCGAAGTACCCGACGCGGCCGGAAAGCTAGCCGCACCGGGTCACCCTGCCCGTCAAAGGTCAAGCGCAACAGCAGTATCGAGGGCCACCTCGATACTGCGCATCCAACCGTCCTTGAGAGCGGCCTTCTGATCTCCGTAGACGCTGACACCGTCGACGAGGTTGCTCGAGCAAGCGCACACCATGCCGGCTCGCAGCCCCCGCAGCTTCGCGACGACGTACAGCGCTGAACTCTCCATCTCCACGTTGAGGATTCCCATCTGCGACAACTGGGAGATCCACTCCGGGCCTTCCGCGTAGAAGGCATCGTCGGTGGCGTTGATGCCGGAGTACACCCGGAAACCGCCGCGCTGCGCCGCCATGGCCTCGGCAACTCGTCGTAGTTCTGCTGCGATCGAAATGTCCGGGACCGCAGGGAAACCCGGATGAACATACGCCGCGGTGGTTCCGTCATTGCGCAACGAACCCTCACTGATCAGAAGATCACCCGGCGCGATCCCCGGCTGTAGGCCCGCCGAACTCCCCACGCGGATAAGAGAAGTGACACCGACCCTGGCCAGTTCTTCCACCGCGATGGCAGTCGACGGACAACCCATCCCCGTCGAGGTCGCGGTGATCAGTTTGCCCTTGTAGTAACCCGTCATCGTCCGGTGTTCGCGATTATGGGCGATGTCACGCACATCGGTCAGGAACTCTGCGACAAAGGGCACCCGGAACGGATCACCCGGCAACAACGCAACTGTTCCGACCTCACCCGGTGCCACCCCGATGTGGTACTGCCGGACATCGAGTCCGGCGGCGTTCTTGTCGACGATCTGCTCTGACACTGATGGCTCCCGGCGTTGGTGGATGTAGTTGCTTGTGCAAAGTAGCGCGCAGTTGCCTGGTCCGCCTGCCGAGCCTGAGTCGATTGCATGAAATCGGGTCATCCCGGGTACCACTTCGGCATCAGTTCACAGAGAGTGAGGCACCGTGCAGTTCACAGAGAGGGAGGCGCAACCGTGACCAATGACGTCGAGAAGCGCTGGAATGATCCCCCGACATTCCGGGCCGCTGCCAAATACGTCGTCGTGGTGATCCTCCTGGCCGCAATCTGGCTGGTTGCGGACCTTCTGATCGACCCGTCCAACCTGCTCTGGGGTGCGGGTTCAACCGCGATATTGGTCCTGGGCGGCATCGGCGCGTTCATCAAGGGCTACCGGGTGTGGAAGCAGGGTGGCAGCTGGACGATCTGGCAGGGCGCCGGATGGCTGTTGTTCGTACTGATGCTGGCGACGATGGGTACCGCGGCACTCTGAGTCACATTGTGCCCGAACCTCGTTCAGCGGCCGGTCAGCTCACGTTCTTCCTGGCGTTGGTGAAGTAGGTGTTCCGTGCGATGCGCGAGTCGCCGAACGTCACGGCGCGCTCGCGCCTTGATCCGGTGGCCAGCGTCGCACCCCAGTTGAGCAGCGTGCCAATACGATTGCGAGCTCCTGCCAGGAAGACGATGTGGATGACCCCCCACGACAGCCAACCCAGCCGTCCCGAAAGATGAAGTGGCCCGGCCTGAACGAGCGCGTGGCCCCGCGCAACGTACGCCGCATTGCCCAGGTCTCGATACTTGAACGGTGGCCGGGTGGCGTTGCCACCCGATGCGACGTCCGCAGCGATCAGCTTGCCTGCATACCGTCCGCCCTGCATCGCGACCTCTGCCACACCGGGCAACTCGTCGCGGGACATCAAGTCGCCGACCACCCAGATGTTCGGATGTCCGGGGACCGTCAGGTCTGGTTCGACGGCGATGCGCCCGGACCGGTCCTGCGAGACCCCCAGCGCCGCGGCGAGCGCCTTGGCGAAAGGCACGGCCTCCACACCGGCAGTCCAGACGACGGTCTGTGTTTCATACCGACTCGTGGTTTTCGGCTCCGCCTTGGTGGTCGTCTCGACATAACCGGGACCGACCTCGGTGACATGGACCCCGAGGTGGGTCTCGACACCGACTCGCTCCAACGTGCGCTGCGCATTCTTCGACAGTCTCTTGTCGAAGGAGGGCAGAACCCTGTCACCGCTGTGGAACAGCAGCACCCGCGCCTCGCAGGGATCGATCGACCGGAACTCGTTGGTCAGCGCATGCAGAGCCAACTCGCGGATCTGACCGGCGATTTCCACACCGGTCGGTCCACCACCGGCCACGGCAAAGGTCAGCCAGCGTGCTCGTTCTTCGGCGGTCGGCAGTGACTCGGCCATCTCGAATGCGGTGACCAGTTTGCGGCGGATGGTCAAGGCGTCGTCCAGCGTCTTCATGCCCGGCGCCCAATCGATGTACTCGTCATGTCCGTGATAGGACTGCTGCATCCCGGCGGCGACCACGAGGTGGTCATAGGGCAGATCGAACATCGACCCATCGCTTCGGCAGGCCGTCAGCGTCCTGGTGTCGACGTCGATCGTAGTCGCTTCACCCAGTGCCACATGCGTATTCTTCTGCCGCCGCAACAGATGTCGCAGTGGACTGCCGATCGAGCCCTCTGACAGCACGCCCGTCGCACATTGGTAGAGCAGCGGCTGAAAGACATGACTCGTTCCGCGGGACAGCAGGGTGACGTCGACGTCGGCGTGCCGCAGTTTTCGCGCCGCATTCAATCCACCGAAACCGCCGCCGACAATCAGTACACGCGGTCGCTCAGATGCAGTCATGTTCACTTTCGTTCGCGAATCGCCACCACCAGGCCTGAGTGACAAGCCTTTCCATCACTGTCGTGACTAGTGCGAAAGTCTATCCCGTCCCTTTCTGGCTGTGTGGTGCATCACCTACAGGTTCATTGACCGATTGAGTCATACGCTTTAAGTTCAATCAGTCGGCTGCTTTAGTAATCGCGCGCCACGAACCTGAATCTCTCTGGAGGCGTTACATGCACGTTCCTGTAGCCGGCGATACCGCCAAAGCCCCGTCACCGGGGCCCATTGTGGCGATCCTGGCCTTCTCCGGTGTGGTCGCAGCCCTGATGCAGACCGTGATGATCCCGATCATCCCCGAACTGCCCAAACTCCTCGATGCGTCACCGTCCGACACCGCATGGGCCGTCACCGCCACCCTGCTGACCGGCACTGTCGCAGTGCCCGTCATGGGCAGGCTCGGAGACATGTTCGGCAAGCGCCGATTGCTGCTGCTGAGCCTGATGCTCCTGGTCCTCGGTTCCGTCGTCGCTGCGCTGAGCAACAGCCTGATCCCATTGCTTCTCGGACGGGTGTTGCAGGGTCTGGCGGGCGCGGTGATCCCGCTGGGGATCAGCCTGATGCGCGACGCCCTCCCCAAAGAGAAGTTGGCGAGCTCGGTGGCCATGATGAGCGCATCGCTCGGCATCGGCGGCGCGCTCGGTCTGCCCATCTCGGCCCTGATCGCCGAATATGCCAACTGGCACTTCCTTTTCTGGATCTCCGGGGCACTCGCCGTACTTGCCACCGTGCTGGTCGTCGTGTTCGTTCCCGAATCTGACGTCCGCAGCGGCGGCAACTTCGATTACGTTGGCGCCGCATCACTCTCGACCGCGTTGATCGCCTTACTGCTCGCGATCTCCAAGGGCGCCGACTGGGGTTGGACCAGTGGCACGACCCTGACGCTGGCAGCGCTCTCAGTCGTCGCGTTCGCGCTCTGGGGATGGTGGGAACTCCGGACCAAGCTGCCACTCGTCGACCTCCGCGTCACCGCCGGTCGTCAGGTGCTGTTCACCAACCTCGCATCGGTCGCCCTGGGCTTTGCGATGTTCGCGATGACCCTGGTGTTGACGCAGGTTCTCCAGCTACCCGAGAGCACCGGGTACGGGATGGGCCAATCCACCCTGATGACCGGCCTGGCGATGGCGCCGTTCGGTGTGGTGATGATGCTCGCGGCCCCAGTGTCGGCGCGGATCACCAACTCCCGAGGCCCCAAGACAACGCTGATGATCGGTGCCCTTGTTGTCGCCGCCGGATACGTCCTCGGGGCCTTTGCCCTCAGCACCATCTGGCAGATCATCATCGTCGGCATCATCATCGGCATCGGCACCGGTTTGGCGTACGGCGCCATGCCCGCGCTGATCATGGGTGCCGTCCCGATGTCGCAGACCAGCGCGGCCAACAGCTTCAACACCCTGATGCGCTCACTCGGAACATCCTTCGCCAGCGCCATCGTCGGCGTGATCCTGGCTCAGATGACGATCTCGTCCGGCGGGTTCGACGTGCCGTCCGCGGATGCATTCAAGGTGACCATGCTGCTGGCCGCCGGAACCGCGCTCCTCGCATTTGCGTTCACGGCGTTCGTTCCGCGCTTCACAGCCCCGCCGTCCCCGGTCGAGCTGCCCGGCGACACCACTGACATCGAAGGGTCCACAACCGCTGCTCGCTGAGTCGTCCGCGGATACGCTCCATGCGTCAGTGCGCATCGAGCGCATCTGCGTTCGACGAGGTCTGGAAGGTGAGCGGTGGAGCATGTCGATGGTGTGGTGATCGGCGCCGGTGTGATCGGCTTGGCCATCGCCCGGCAGCTCGCCCGCAGCGGGCGCGAGGTCCTCATCATCGAACGGTCCGAGTTGATCGGGTCAGAGACCAGCTCACGTAACTCCGAGGTCATCCACGCCGGTATCTACTATCCCGCAGGCAGCGCCAAGGCCCACTTCTGCACGACCGGCCGAGACAAGCTCTACGCATACTGCGCCAACAACGGCGTTGGCCATCAGCGGATCGGCAAGCTCATCGTGGCAACCGATCCCGATCAGGTAGACCGCTTGGCGGGCATCGCAGCTGCCGCAAAGACCAACGGCGTCAACGATCTTCGTTTGATCGAGTCGCATGAACTCGCCGACCTCGAGCCCGACTTGCAGGCCGAACAGGCACTGTTGTCGCCCTCCACCGGAATCATCGACAGCCATGGCCTGATGACTGCACTGCGTCGCGACGCAGAAGAAGCCGGCGCGACCACGGTGCTGCGCAGCACGGTGATGGGCGGGTCGATTGTGCGCGGGACAGGCAAGGATTCGTCGATCATCCTGACCATTGATGACACCGAGATCGCCTGCGGCACCGTGATCAACAGCGCCGGTCTGGGCGCGTGGGATGTAGCGGCCCAGATCGATGGCTACCCTGCCGAGCACCTTCCAAAGCGCTACTACGCCAAGGGGAATTACTACACCCCGACCGGTGTCAAGGTGCCGTTCTCCCGGCTGATTTATCCGATTCCCGTCGACGGCGGGCTGGGCGTACACCTCACACTCGACCTCGGTGGCCAGGCCCGTTTCGGCCCGGACGTCGAATGGGTGGACCGTGTTGATTACCAGGTCGATCCGACCCGAGCCGACAGCTTCTACTCCGAGATACGCCGATACTGGCCGGGACTACCGGACAACGCCCTCACACCTGCCTATTGCGGTGTCCGGCCGAAACTCTCCGGCCCGGGCGAACCGGCCGCCGACTTCCTGATCCAGGGGCCGGCACAGCACGGAGTCGCCGGGTTGGTGAACCTGTTCGGCATCGAATCCCCCGGGCTCACATCCTGTTTCGCGATCGCCGAAGCGGTGGCCGACATCGTCGGCTGACCGGTCCACCCATCTGCGAGAGCGGTCAGCGGCTGGAGGTCCGGCGAAGGCGGGTGTTCACGAACTCACCCATTCCCCAACGTCCGAGTTCGCGTCCGAATCCCGAGCGCTTGACGCCACCAAATGGCAAGCCCGGCAGCGTGGTTCCGTGCTCGTTGATGTAGGCCATACCGACCTCGAGGCGATCGGCGATGTCGCGGGCCTTGTCGAGGTCGGAACCCCAGACCGAACCACTCAAGCCGAAGTCGACATCGTTGGCCAGCTTCACAGCCTCGTCTTCCGACGCGACCGAGTAGACCATCGCGACAGGACCGAAGATCTCCTCGGAGTAGGCGTCCATGTCTTTGGTGATCCCGGTCAGCACGGCCGGACGCATGAAGGCGCCATCTCCATCGACCGCTTCACCGCCGGTGTGCAACTTGGCGCCCTGCGATACGGCCTTCTTGACCTGATCGACCACCGTGTCCCTGGCATTGACAGACGACAGCGGCCCGACCACGATGTCGGGATGTGAGGGGTCACCGACGGTGGCCGACTCGAACTCCGCGGTGACCGTCGCGACGAATGTGTCGAAGTCTTTGTCGCGCACGATGAAACGCTTGGGACTGTTACAGGCCTGGCCTGCGTTCGACAATCGCCCTTTGGCCGCGGTCCGCGCCGTGTTCTCCAGATCGGCGGTCTCCAGAACGATGAAGGGATCGGACCCACCGAGCTCGAGTACCGCCTTCTTCAGATTCCGCCCCGCCGTCTCGGCGACGGAGGCTCCCGCTGCTTCGCTGCCCGTCAACGACACTCCCCGAACGCGAGTATCGGCGATCATGTCGGCAACCTGGTCGCTGGATGCGAACACGTTGATATACGCGTCGGTCGGTACGCCGGCCTCGTGCAGCTTCTCTTCCATCAGCTGAGCCGACCCGGCACAGATCGACGCATGTTTGAGAATGATTGTGTTGCCCGCCATCAGGTTCGGAGCCACAAAACGGGCAACCTGATAGTAGGGATAGTTCCAGGGCATGACACCCACGAGCGGACCGACCGGTTCTTTTTGAACGATCGACTCGTCCGCCCCGCCCACATCGAGCTTCTCGCTCTTGAGCAGGTCCGGCCCGTGCTCTGCGTAGTAGCGGTAGATCGCCGCAGCCAACTGCACTTCGCCGAGCGCCTGTTTTGTCGGTTTACCCATCTCCGTGGTGATGGCCTGCGCCAGCTTGTCGGCCTGCTGTTCGTACAGGTCGGCAGTCCGGGCCAGTGCTGCGGCGCGGTCGGCCGGACTGGTGGCCCGCCACGGCTCATAGGCCGCCATCGAACGGCTCAGTACGTCTTCGACACCCGCCGCGGTGAGGCTCTCGAACTCCCGCTCAGTCTTGCCAGTGGTCGGATTTGTGGTCGTGTAAGTACTCATCGCCCCCGAGTACCCAAGTAACACCGGCTTAACACAATGATGTGCGGTTCTGGCGAACAAACTCCCAGGACGGGACCGCCAAAACCGCACATCATCGGGTTTTCAGGTTAGTGCGAGACGGCCTTTTCGACGCCGACTCCGGTGAGTGAGCGAACCTCCATCTCGGCCTGCTTCGCTGCGTTCTCCTGCTTGCGACGTCCGACGTAGGTGCCGATCACTGCCAGCAGGAAGCCGGCGGGGATCGAGACGATGCCCGGGTTCGACATCGGGAAGAAGTCGAAGTTGGCATCGGGGAACATCGAGGTCGCCTTGCCGGAGACAGCTGGTGAGATCACGATCAAGCCGATGCAGGTGATCAGACCGCCGTAGATGCTGAACAGCGCGCCGGTGGTATTGAACTTCTTCCAGAACAGCGAGAACAGCAGAGTCGGCAGGTTGGCCGAGGCGGCGACCGCGAAGGCCAGTGCCACCAGGAAGGCGATGTTCTGCCCCATGGCCAGGATGCCCAGCACGATCGAGACGATGCCGATGACCACTACGGTGATCCGAGAAACCCGGACCTGCTGCTCCTCAGATGCCTTGCCGCGCTTGATGACACTGGCGTAGATGTCGTGGGCAAACGAGGCGGACGCGGTGATCGCCAGTCCGGCGACCACGGCGAGGATGGTCGCGAAGGCCACCGCCGAGATCACGGCCAGGAAGATGGTGCCGCCGAGCTCGAAGGCCAACAGCGGCGCGGCCGAGTTCTCCTTGCCCGGTGCGGCGAGGATCTTGTCCGGGCCAACCGATTTGGCGGCACCGTAACCGAGAACCAGGGTGAACAGGTAGAAGGCGCCGATGAGTCCGATCGCCCAGGTGACCGAGCGACGCGCCTCTTTGGCGGTCGGGACCGTGTAGAAGCGCATCAGGACGTGGGGCAGACCAGCGGTACCGAGAACCAAAGCGATGCCTAGCGAGATGAAGTCGAGTTTCGACATCTCGCTGATGCCGTACTTGGCACCGGGAGCAGCGATGTCACGGCTCGCCACCGCCTCGTTTGCCGAACCACTCACGGTGGCCTGTGCATCGGCGATCAACTGCGAGAAGTTGCCCTTCACCGCGAACAACACGAGAAAGAACATGATGCCCGCACCGGCGATGAGGAGAACCGCCTTGACCATCTGGACGTAGGTGGTGCCCTTCATGCCGCCGATGAGGACGTAGGCGATCATCAGGACGCCGACCACGGCGACCACGATACTTTGACCGAACTTGCCGTCGATGTTCAGCAGCAGCGCGACAAGTCCACCGGCACCGGCCATTTGGGCCAGCAGGTAGAACAGCGAGACCGTCAGGGTGGACAGCGCAGCGGCCATCCGGACCGGACGTTCCTGGAGTCGGAAGCTCAGGACATCGGCCATCGTGAACCGGCCGGTGTTGCGCAGCAATTCGGCAACGAGGAGCAGTGCCACCAACCAGGCCACAAGGAAGCCGACCGAATAGAGGAAGCCGTCGTAACCGTAGACGGCGATGGCGCCGGCGATACCGAGGAACGATGCGGCCGACAGATAGTCGCCTGCGATCGCAAAGCCGTTCTGCGGTCCGGAGAACTGGCCGCCACCGGTGTAGAAGTCGGACGCCTTCTTGGTGGTCTTGCTGGCCCGGATCACGATCGTCATGGTGATGACAACGAATGCCACGAAGATGGCGATGTTGAGTGCGGGGTTACCTACCGAAGCGGTATCCGCGGCGAGAATGGTCATTTGACCGGTCCTTCCAGCTCTTCGCGGATGGCCGCGGCGCGAGGATCGAGGTCACGATTGGCGAATCGCACGTATACGGCCGTGATGACAAACGTCGAGACGAACTGCCCGAGACCGAAGATGATGCCGATGTTGATGTTGCCCCACACTTTGGTGGCCATGAAGTCGTGCGCGTACGTGGCGACGAGGACATAGAGCATGTACCAGGCCAGGAAGAAGCCCGTCAGGGGGAAGACGAACACGCGTAGTCGACGGCGCAGATCCTGGAACTCCGGACTTGCCTGCATGTCGATGAACGCCTGTGCGTCCGGAGCCGGTCGCTCGGGCGACCTATCCGGGCTCAGGTCTGATGTGGTCACGGGAGACTCCTGCCATAAACGAGTGAGAGAACCTGTCAGCAGACGTTAATGAGGTCCAGGTCACATGAATATGGTGTGGTCGCAGTCACACGGTGAGCTGTCGAACTGTGCGACGAACGGTCGATTCTGAGCGACGAACGGTGAGCGGCCGCGCCCCGAACCGGGATCAGCCGCGTGGGAACTGCCGACGCGATCGGAACGTTTCTAGGTGCCGGCGACGAGCGCAGCCACGGCGCTGCGGATCGCCTCACGCTCGGGGCTCGGGGCCACGAGACCGTCCGCACCGATCAACGCTCGCGGGATCGGCACGTTGACGCAGGCTGCATCGATGATTCGAGCGTCGGTGTACTCGAGCACGGTGCGCAGCGACGCGTACGTTCCGACGGACCTGTTGTGGATCGCTGACGGGTTAATCCACCCGGTGGGCTTCTGCGTCGTCTCCACACCGCCGACGGTCCACTCCAGCAGGTTCTTCAGCGCCCCCGGCATAGCACCGGCGTACTCCGGTGTGCTGAACAGCAGCGCAGTCGACTCGTCAATCAGGCGACGCAGCTCGATCACGGCCGGCGGCGGAGAGTCGTTGTCGAGGTCGGGGTTGAAGTGCGGCAGATCCGTCAGCCCGGCGTATGTCACCGCGGTGGTGCCTTCGGGCACCACCGCGGCCGCCGTCGCGACCACCGCAGCGTTAACTGAGCCCTCACGGACGCTGCCACTGATCATCAGGATGTATTGAGCAGTCATCCGGCCACTGTAGGCGCCGACCGCGACACCACCAGCCAGCTCGACCACATGAACTGGCAGACAATCATTCATAGTCAATCCGATCTGCAAGACCGCTACGGTCGGCTCACCCCAACCCCCGAAGGCACCCATTATCTGACCGCGGTTCTCAAGCCGACGGACTCCACTTCATTTACCTAGTGCGATCACCATAGTTGTTGCGGCACTACATCGCACGTATGCGGCCGTGATTACAAACGTCGAAACAAACTGCCCGAGAACGATGTTGGTGTTGCCCGCACTTTATTGGTCATGAAGTCGTGCGCGTACGTGGCGACGACGACATAGAGCAGGAGAGAATCTGTCAGCAGACGTTATTGAGGTCCAGGTCACATGAATATGGGGTGGTTGCAGTCACACGGTGAGCTGTCGTTCTGAGCGACAAACGGTCAGTCTCGAGCTGCACGCACAAGGTCCCAGGCGTTCAGGCGCGCGGCAGCACTCCGACGAGCATCGCGGTGAAGGAGGACCGCAGGGCTTCGTGTAGCTCCGGGTGAAGTACGCCAAGGGCGGGTTCGTCCGCGTAGGCGGCCAGGAGGCTCGGTGGCATCGGGACGTACGTCGACAGCGCGCCCGCCGAGATCAGGCTCATAAAGCAGAACATCTGCGCGCCGTCGCCGAGCTCTGGCAGGTGACTACGCATGAGATCGGCCATGGCAACGAGTCTGGTGAGGAAGGAACGCTTGTGCTGCTTGGCCACCTCGACCGAAATGTTTCGCTCGAGGACGGCACCCTGCGCGCCGAAGAGGTGGCAGAGCACCACTCGTTCCGACAGCGACCGGCCGAGGATCTCGGCGAGCTGACCTGCTCGCACGTCCGGTGTCGCCTGCGCCTCGACGCCCGCGGCCAATTCGTCCGCCACCTCGGCGAGCCAGCTCTCCAGGAAGGCGTCCTGCAGTTCGAGTAGGACCGCCTCGCGCGACTCGAAATACCGCAAGACGTTCGACTTGGCCAGGCCCACCCGCCGGCTGAGCTCGTTGAGGCTCACCTCGGCCACGGGCATCTCGTCGAGCATCGCCGCCGCCGTGTCCAGGATGGCCCGGCGACGGATCTCGCGCTGCTCCTCGCTGCGTGCCCGCTGAAAAGTCACGGTTTGACCTTAGCTTAAAGACCACCGGTCCGTTGGGAGGAATTAAAGACCGTCGGTCCCTTGACAGGAGACCGCTGGTCTTTTATGTTTGTTCCACAACAGACCGATGGTTTCTTAAGGAGTACGTCATGAGCAGCAACTGGAACGACCAACACATTCCCGAGCAGCACGGCCGGGTGGCGATCGTGACCGGCGCCAACACCGGGCTGGGCTTCGAGACCGCGCGGATGCTCGCCGAACGCGGGGCGACGGTGGTCCTGGCCGTCCGTAACATCGAGAAGGGCAGGCAGGCAGCCGCCCGCATCACCGGCGATGTCACTGTCCAGTCCCTCGACCTGACGTCCCTCGACTCGATCCGGTCCGCTGCGGCAGACCTGCGCGCCGCCCACCCGCGCATCGACCTCCTGATCAACAACGCGGGTGTGATGTACACGCCGCGACAGACCACCACCGACGGCTTCGAGTTGCAGTTCGGCACCAACCATCTCGGACACTTCGCCCTGACCGGCCTGCTGCTGGACCGGCTCTTGCCCGTCCCCGGCTCCCGCGTCGTGACGGTCAGCAGTACCGGCCACCGCATCCGGGCCGCCATCCACTTCGACGACATGCAGTGGGAGCGCTCGTACAGCCGCGTGGCCGCCTACGGCCAGTCCAAACTCGCCAACCTGATGTTCACGTACGAACTGCAGCGCCGGCTCGCGGCGCATGGCACCACCGTCGCGGTCGCCGCCCATCCCGGCGTGTCCAACACCGAACTCGTCCGCAACACGCCAACCGCGCTCCGCCTGCCCGTCACCTGGCTCGCACCACTGCTCACCCAGAAGCCCGACATGGGTGCCCTGCCCACCCTGCGCGCCGCCACCGACCCGACTGTCGTCGGCGGGCAGTACTACGGTCCCAGCAGCTTCGGGGAGATTCGCGGAAATCCGAAGCTGGTCAGCTCCAGCCCCGACTCGCACGACGAGGGGGTCCAGCAACGCCTGTGGACCGCCTCCGAAGAGCTCACCGGCGTGACGTTCCCTCTCGGCCTGGCCGTACGGTGACAACGGCTGGACTCATGACTGCTCCGCCACATTCAGCGATCCTCCCCGTGGTCGAGACCCACCTCGCGATCGCGCCCGACCCCCAGACCTTCGGGGGCGTGCAGGCGGGTCAGAAGCCGCCCGACATCAGCCGGAACCTGATCCGCGGTCAACTTGCTGACCAGCACCATCGTGACGAACGCCAGCGGCACACTGACGGCCGCCGGATAACCGATCAGCACAGCGGGCCAGCCATCGAGCAGGCCGTCATCGACACCGCCGACCGACGTCGCGAGGGCGGCGCCACCGGCGACAACACCACCGACGATCAGTCCTGCCGCCGCGCCCACCGCGGTGAGTCCGCGCCACCAGACGCCCAGCACCAGCAACGGACACAACGTCGAGGCGGCGACAGCGAACACCAGACCCACCGTTCGGGACAGGTCGATGGACGTCACCCCCACGGCCAGCAGCAGCGGCACCAGACCGGCCAGTACCGAGGCGACCCGAAAGTCTCGGACCCGCCCGCGCAATACGTCGGTGCTCAGAACACCGGCCACGCTGACGAGCAGGCCGGACGACGTGGCGAGGAAAGCTGCGATGGCGCCTGCGGCCACCAGCGCCGCCAGCAACTGGCCACCGATGCCCGACAACACCGAGCCCGGCAGCAACAACACAGCGGCGTCCGATGCCCCGGTGATGAGCAGCTGCGGTACCCAGAAACGCGCGAAAACACCGAGCAGGGTGGGGAACAGATAGAACACCCCGAGCAGACCCACCACCGCCAGCGAGGTCGCCCGGGCGGCCCTGCCATCCGGATTCGTATAGAAGCGCACCAGCACGTGCGGGAGACCCATCGTGCCCAGGAAGATCCCGATGATCAGCGAGAAGACCTGGAACATCGGGTGCTCGCCACCGAAACCCCATCCAGGGGTGGCCCATTCACTGTGCGTTGACGGCGCGCCGGAGACCACCGGTACGGCCGATCCGGCCGCGAGTTCGAGCTCGGTCCCGGCGCTCAACCTGTGCTCGCCCGGCCGCAATGTCAGCGGTCCGGACACGGCGACGTCGTCGACCTCCCCGAACACATTCACCTGCAATGGGTTTGCCACGGTGACGACAACGTCGGTCGTGACGTCGACAGTCGTTTCCGTCGACACCGTCGGTGGCGCCTCGGAACCCTGATCATCACCGGTGCCGTAGAAGTGGATCGCCAGGACAACGGCAGGCACCGCGATGGCGGTGAGTTTGAGCCAGTACTGAAAAGCTTGGACGAAGGTGATCGAACGCATCCCGCCGCCAACAACATTGGCGATCACGATCAGCGCGACCACCACCGCGCCCACCCAGGGTGGAACACCCAGCAAGATGTTGAGTGTCAGACCCGCGCCCTGGAACTGCGGAACCATGTAGAGGATGCAGATGAGGACCACGACAGCGGTCGCCAGCTTACGTAAACGTCTGGACTGCAACCGGAATTCGGCAAAATCAGGGACGGTGTACGCGCCGGACCGGCGGAGCGGAGCGGCCACGAACAACAACAGGCCGACATAACCTGCGGTGAAGCCGATCGGATACCAGAGTGCGTCCGCGCCGTACTTCGCGATCAGTCCGGCAACGCCAAGAAATGAGGCAGCAGAGAGATACTCGCCGGAGATGGCCGCGGCGTTCCATTTGGGTCCGACGCTGCGGGAGGCGACCAGGAAGTCGGATGTCGTGCGGGCCAGGCGGACTCCGTAGGCCCCGATGGCGACGGTGGCCACCGCTGCGACAACCAGTGCGATGAGTGTCGGGATCGGCACCGATTGTCCGGATATCGTCTGCATCTGATTTCAGTCGTCGACCAGGTCGCCGAACTCTTCTTCATTTCGGTCGGCGAGACGGTTGTAGACCCAGCAGACGGCGAGCAGCAGCGGGTACACGGCAAATCCAAGGATCCACCAGGGCAACAGGATCCCGAAGATCGACACCTCGGTCAGTCCCGGAAAGATCTTCATCAACACCGGTATCGAACACAGCAGCAGCAGGGTGGGCGCGGCCAGCCGCAACGCCAGCCCCAGTTGTGCGCGCATCAGCCCACGGATGAGTGCGTCGCCGACCTCGGTCTGCTCTTGGACCTCCACCCGGGTACGGACGGTGCGCGCCCCGCGCCGCGTTGCGAGTACCACCCGCTCCCGCGCGCGCGGCGCGTCGTCTCCGGCCGTCGTCATCGCGTGAGCCGATCCTGTTTGGGGCTACGGACAAGGCGGTCTTTGAGTTCCCTGGTGTGCCGCCTGCTCACCGGCAACTCCACCACCGCCGCGTTCGGGCCCGGCCGGAGGAGGACAACCATGCCGGATCCAACCGTGCGGATACCGGTGACCAGCGACGACGACACCAGGTACGAACGGTGAACACGCAGGAATCCGGCGCGTGCCCAACGGCTTTCGAGCGCCGAGATGGGGATACGAACCAGATGCGATCCGGTAAGGGTGTGCAGCCGGGTGTAGTCACCCTCGGCTTCCACCCAGGCCACGTCCGAGCGATTGACCAGTGTGGTCGAACCGCCCATCTCGACCGGAATCACCTCGTCCTGATCTTCAATGCCGGCGAGTTGCGGGCCTGGATCCGAACCGGATGTCTCCCGTTGCTCGACCACCCGCCGGACCGCCTCTGCAAGACGCTGCGCTCGTAGCGGTTTGAGGAGATAATCGAGCGCGCCGAGGTCGAACGCGGCCACCGCCCGGTCGTCGTGCGCGGTCACGAACACCACGGCAGGCGGGTTGGCAAAAGCTGCCAGCACCCCGGCCAGTTCGAGTCCGTCGAGGCCCGGCATGTTGATGTCGAGGAACACCGCGTCGATGCTGTCGGGACGATCCTTGATCAACCGCAATGCGGTGGTCGCGTCACCGGCCGTCAGCACCTCGGCCACCGCGTCCTCGGCCCGCAGCAGATAGGCGAGCTCGTCGAGCGCCGGCCATTCGTCGTCGACGGCCAGCACTGTCAGTGCCGGCCGTTTCGTGGGCGCGGAATCCTTGTTCGTCTGTGACACAACGGGGTCTATCGTGCCACGTACGCTCCTCCTCCAGCCCACCAACGCGGCAGAACTACATGGCCGAGCATCCGGCATCCACCGGCAACGCGACGCCGGTGACGTATCGGGCCTTCTCACTGACCAGCCACATCACAGCGTTGGTGATGTCTTCGGCTTCGACCATCGGTACCGGCAGCATGTTCCCGCCCATGGACGACGGACTGCCCTGCTCCGCGTGCATCTTGGCCATGTACTCATTCATGACCATCGGTGTCGCAACCCCGGTGGGATGGACCGTGTTGACGCGGATGTTGTGCGACGCGTACGCGTTTGCCGCCGAATGCATCAAGCCAACGATCCCGTGTTTCGACGCGGCGTATCCGAACACGGCCGCACTCCCGTCACCACCGCGTCCGATCAGGCCCTGGACCGAACTGGTCAGGACGATCGATCCGCCCCGGCCTTTACGAATGATCGACGGCACGGTCGCCGCGATCGTGTTCCAGGCCCCGAACAGATTTGTCTCGACGATGTCGCGGTAGAGCTGCTCGTTTTTCGGATCGGCGACCCCGAGCGCGACCACACCGGCATTGGCGACGACGACGTCTATCTCGCCGAGTTGCGCGACGCCGGCCGCGACAGCAGCCTCGAGGTCGGCCAGCTGTCGCACGTCAGCGGTATACGTCGAGATCCGGCGGCCCTTTTCGGTGACCAGGCGGGCGGTCTCGTCGAGATCCTCTTTGGTGGCCAACGGATACGGAATGGAGTCGATGTCGGCGCAGATGTCGATCGCGATGATGTCGGCGCCCTCTTCGGCCAACGCCACACAGTGGCTACGGCCCTGCCCTCGTGCCGCACCCGTGACCAGCGCGACCGTGTTGTCGAGTTCACCCACGGGTTTCAGCCCTTCACCGACGCAGCGTGATGCGCCTCCGCCCCTGCCCTCATGGTGGCACTGAACCAGACATCCTCTTCCTGGAAGTCGTACGTACGCCATCCTTCTGACGTCCGCACCAGCTTGTGGCGATACCAGCCGCCACAGTCACTCTTCTCGGTTTGACCGGGCAGGATCATCGGGTTGTAGAACATGGCCCGCACCTCCGCGCGATCACCGGTGATCGTGTAATCGATATTGGTGATGAAATGCTGCTTCATCGGCAGCATTTTCATCGAGGCTTCGAGCCAGGCCGAGATCTCCGCCGGATTGCCCGTCGGGCCGCTGACGGCGGAGTAGTCGACGCGCGCATCCTCGGTATAGAGCGAGCGCCACAAATCCCAATCCTCGGAGTCGACCGCCTTCGCGTAATTCGTCAAATGCTGCTCGATTTCCAGCCTGTCGACAACTTCTTGGATCTCCACCTGACAACTCCTCGCTGCGAAACCAACTGATTCCAGAACAGCATTCGCACCATCAAGACAGCGCGGAAACGCTATTCTCCATTTTGAAAACCTAGCTTGCTTCGTATGATCTACGTCATAATCGCCCGCTGTCAAGATGCGGGTCGCACTTGAGTATCGACACGTCAGGAAGTAGCACTCGATGAGACATATCCCCGACGAACTGGCAAAACGGTACCGAGACGACGGTTGGTGGACCGAAGAAACCATCGGCGAACTGGCCGGTCACGGATTGGCCGACCGCGGCCACCTCGCATTCGAAGTGCACTCCGCGACCCACCCGTACGTGGGGACCTTTGCCGATGTCGAGCTGATCGCCCGCAGGCTGGCCGCCGGACTCCGTGATCGCGGCGTCGGCGAAGGCGACGTGGTCGTCGCGCAACTGCCGAACTGGATGGAGGCCGGCGCCACCTTCTGGGCGACGTCGTTCCTCGGTGCGGTCATCGTGCCCGTGGTCCATTTCTACGGCCCCAAGGAGATGGCGCACATCATCGCCACCACCAAGCCCAAGGTGGTGATCACCGCCGAGGGCTTCGGGAAGATGACCTACGAGCCGGACCTCTATCGTGATGTCCCGGTCGTCGGTGTTGTCGGAGCGAACTTCGACGAACTCCTCGCGGATGAGCCGATGGCCGGAATCGTCAAGGCCGACCCGGCCGCGCCTGCGCTGATCGCGTTCACGTCCGGAACCACCAGTAAGGCCAAGGGTGTGATCCACAGTCACCAGACCCTGGTCTGTGAAACCCGGCAGCTGGCCGCTCGCTGGCCACGCGACGGGCAACCGCAGATCACCGGCGCACCCATCGGTCACTTCATCGGAATGGTCAGTGCGTTTCTGATCCCGATTCTGGAGGGATATCCGATTCACCTGATCGACGTCTGGGATCCGGCCGTGGTGCTCCGGCTGATGACCGAGCGGAAGCTGAAAGTTGGCGGTGGTGCACCATATTTCGTGACCAGTGTGCTCGATCATCCCGACTTTACCGCCGCGCATCTGGAGTTCATGCCCTACGCCGGCCTGGGAGGCGCCACCGTCCCGTTGACCTTCACCCGCCGGCTGACCGAACTCGGCGTCACCGCCTACCGCTCCTACGGCAGCACCGAACACCCCTCCATCACCGGATCGAAAACGACCGACTCGGTCACCAAACGCACGGAGACCGACGGCAGCGCGCTCGAAGGCGTGGAGCTGAAGATCGCACCCGACGGCGAGATACTCTCCCGCGGCCCCGATCTCTGCATCGGATACACCGATGACGTGTTGACGGCCAACGCTTTTGACTCCGACGGCTGGTATCACACCGGCGATATCGGGATCCTCGATGAGAACGGCAGCCTGACGATCACCGACCGCAAGAACGACGTCATCATCCGCGGTGGCGAGAACATCAGCGCGCAAGAGGTCGAAGAGGAGCTTCTCGGACTACCCGGTGTCGCCGAAGCAGCGGCGGTCTCCGCACCCGATGCCCGACTCGGTGAACACACCGCCGCGGTACTGCGACTCAAGCCGGGCGCGGCAATGCCCACGCTGGACGACCTACGGGCGCACTTCACCACATCCGGTCTGGCAAAACAGAAGTGGCCCGAGGAGCTTCACCAACTCGACGAGTTCCCCCGCACACCCAGCGGCAAGGTCCAGAAGGCTGCGATCAGGAAGATCGTGGCCGAGCGCAACCAAACGAGCGAAACATCCAGTGTCTCGAGCTGACATCGGATCCGACACGATCAGGAGATCGGCAGTAGTCCACGTTCGGCAAAGACCTTCTTCGCAGTGAGGGTGGCGTTCAGCGCGCGCGGAAATCCGCAGTAGACAGCCGAATGCAGCAGCGCCTCGATGATCTGGTGCGGCGACAGACCGACGTTGAGTGATGCATTGATGTGGACGTCGAGCTGCGGCTCGCATCCGCCGAGCGCGGTGAGCATGCCGAGGGTGACGAGCTGGCGGTCGCGCGGTTCGAGACCGGGTCGCGAGTAGATGTCACCGAACCCCCATGCCACGACCTGGTGTGCGAGCTCTGGTGAAACATCTTTCAGGGAATCGATGACGTTCACACCGGCTTGTCCGTCGATCGCGTCGAGCACCGATCGTCCATGGACGTACCGTTGTTCGCGCGTGGTGGTGTCATTCATGGGTGTCTCCTGCATCGTTGTCGTTTCGGTCGCCGGACGCGGCGGCCAGGTCGTTGCGGTAGATCGCGATTTTTGATTCGAGTGCCTTCTCGTGCTGCCGCAGGGCCGCAATCTGTTCTCGCAGGCCCGCTTGGTGGACTTCGAGCAACTCGAGCCGGGTCGCGACAGTCCCGGCGCCTTGCGCACGCAGCTCGGCGTACACACGCATCCGTGAGATCGCCATCCCGGTTTCACGGAGTCGGAGCAGGAATTTCACCCACTCCACATCCGCCTCCGAATACCGGCGCTGATTCCCAGGATTTCGGCCGACGGATTCGATCAGCCCGGCACGTTCGTAGTAGCGAAGGGTATGCGCCGATACACCGGTCACCAGCGCCATCTGGGCGACCGTCAGACTTTGGGGATCAACGTCGGTCGACGCTTCGTCGTTCTTCATAGAACGCAGCGTAAGAGTTAGAGCGCACTCGAAGTCAACCCCGAGGTTGGGCGCGATTCAGACCGAGATCCCCGGCCGGAACTTCGGTACCCGCATGCTCACCTTGGTTCCGGCGCCGGGCGCGGTTTCGACCACCAGTCCGTAGTCGTTACCGAACGCCGCGCGCAACCGGTCATCGACGTTGGCCAGACCCACGTGTGCGTTCTCGGTGGCGCTGGGTCCGCCGGTCCCGGTGACGATCGCGTCGAGATCACCGGACCGCAAGATTTCCGGATCCATCCCGATGCCGTCGTCCTCGACGCTGATCACGCAATCGGTACCCTCGTCGGCCGCGACGATGGTGACCGTCCCGCCTTCCGGCTTACTCGAAATACCGTGCCGTACCGCGTTTTCCACCAGCGGCTGCAACGCCAAGAAGGGCAATACCACGTTGAGGACCTCGGGAGAGACCTGCAGTTTGACCGACAGCGACCCCCCGAACCTGGCCCGTTCCAGCGTCAGATAACGGTCGATGTTGCGTAGTTCGTCGGCAAGCAGCGTGTACTCCCCGGCAGCGCGGAACGAGTACCGGGTGAAGTCTGCGAACTCCAGGATGAGCTCGCGGGCCTGATCGGGGTCGGTCCGCACAAACGACGCCACGGTACCCAACGCGTTGTAGATGAAATGCGGACTGATCTGAGCCCGCAACGCACGCACCTCGGCCCGGTCCAGACGGGCACGAGAGGCATCGAGGTCGGCCAACTCGATCTGGTTACCTGCGTAGTGGGCCACTTCGGTGATCGCCGACAGCATGCCCGGTCCCGGCTGGTTTCTGGTGACCACACCGATCACACCCACCGATCCGGTGCCGTCGGCAGGCATCGGTTGCACGATCAGCGCCCGGACACCGGGTTCGTCGAGTTCAGAGGCCTTGATGAGGATCCGGCGCCCTTCGGCCGCAGCTCGAACCGCGGCGTCTGCGAACTCGGTTGCCAGCCGCTCGTGAGATCCGGTCCAGGCCAGGACCACACCGTCGGCGTCGGCAATGCCCAGTGCGTCGGCAGCGGTCAGACTCTGCAGATGCGGCGCGGCCTCCGCAGCCGAGTCGGCATTCAAACCGCGCCGCAAGGGCCGGGCTGCCAGTGACGCGGTGTGCAGGGTCGCGTGTACTGCCCGCTCGGCGGGTGTCGTCAGGGTCGGGCGGGTCCGAACCCGCAGCGCCACAACGGCAATCGCCAGCACCAGTACTGCGATGACAACAACGGCGATCGTGATGCCCGACATCAGCGGCTCATCACGTTGTCGGTGAGTCTGCTCAGCGATCGGCGACAGCGTAGGCCGCGCCTGCGGCCGCTGTGGTCACGGCGAACACCGACGGCCAGGCACCGATCTTCTTGGCCAGCGGATGCGACGCACCGAAGGCGACCAGGTAGCCGGCCAGCAGCGATCCGGCCACGACCGGGCCTTTCTCCTGGTACCACCGGGTGGCGCACCAGCCGCCTGCCGCGGCGAGCACGACGCCGCCGAGTTCACGACGCCCGCTGTATCGGGCGGTGGCGTATCCGCCGACGAGTCCGGCGGCAACAACAGGTGCAGTCAATGGGGTACTCACCCCCAGGACTCTACCGCCGCCCGGTCAGCGGCCCGGGTGTCCGCACGCTCAGCGAGGTGGTTGCCAGGAAGGGTCGCGGCCCGAGAGTCCCAGTAGTCGATCGAGGTCCGAAGCATCGTCGGCCGTCGGGACCCGCGGGCCGAAAGTCTTGCCGGGACCCTGATAGTCCGGGGTCAGCATGTTGGGCGCAAAGGCCGCCGACGCGGCCGCGGCCTCGGGTGCGGGGTCCCATGTCTGTCCCGTTGCCACCGCGAGGTCCCAGCCATGAACCACGTACTCCCACAGGATCATCGACATTGCCATGTCCCCCGGCATCGGGCTTTCGCCGAGGTAGAGCGGACGCTGGTCGGCGCCTGCTCGCACGGCTGCGTCGAGTTGTGCTGCCGCCGAACCGATCACCTCGGCGGCAGGCACCGCAGCCTGTGGAACCTCGGCACCGCCGGCTTGTGCCCGGCCATCGGCATCGGCGAATCCGGCCGCGAACGTGGTCAGCCAGCCCGCAACGTGGTTGCGCAGCTGTGCGACATCGAGTTCGGTACACGGCGTAGGTGCGGTGTCGTGACCGTCGGTGTTCGCGACGACGATCGCGAGATCGGCCAGGACCGGCCGGAGTAGGTCAACAGTTGAGTTGGTCATGCCATCGAGTCTTCTCCACGATCAGCGGCCGCGTCTTGAAGAAATGCGACAAACCGGCGTCAACGGCCTCCGGTCATGGCCTGGGTGCCGATCACCGACAACAATTCGAGACGTTCACGGGCAGGCGTGCCCGGCTGTGGGAAATAGACAAGCAGATGTTGGTCCGCGTTCTGGGTGACCAGCGTTTCGCATTGCACGGCGATCTCACCGATCTCGGGGTGGATGAACCTTTTCACGGCACTGGTCCGGATTTCCACCCGATGTTCCGACCACAGCTCGACGAACTCTTCACTACCGGCCTGCAGTGCCCCCACCAGTTCCATCACCACCGCGTCGTCGCCCCGTTTGGCGGCGATCGCGCGCAGGTCACTGACGTGCTTGCGACCCATCATCTGCCAGTCCTCCGGGTGGAAAAGCCGGCGGGCCTGCGGATCGGTGAACCAACGCCAGGTGAAGAAGCGGTCCAGTCCGGTCACTGCCGATCGATCGCCGGCAAGCAGCACGTTCATCCGGTTCTGTGCCAGCGTCTCGCCGAGTTCTGAGATCACGCAGGCCGGGATGTCGTCGAGCTTGTCGAGTAGGTACAACAGACCGGGACCGACATGGGAATCGCCACCGACGCGGGGCGGCGGCGCATGTCCGCACAGCAGGTAGAGGTGATCTCGTTCGTCGTCGGTGAGTCGCAGAGCGCGCGCCATCGACGCGACGATCTGCGTCGACGGGTGCGGGCCGCGGGCCTGCTCCAGCCGGGTGTAGTAGTCGGTCGACATGCCGGCCAGGACGGCCACCTCGTCACGACGAAGTCCCGGTGTGCGACGGCGAACGCCTTCGGGCAGTCCCACGTCACGGGGGACGAGCGCCGCGCGGCGGCGACGCAGGAAGTCGGCCAGCTCGTCGCGGTCCATACGTGTGCTCACGAGGACAACTCTGCCCGTTCGCGGCCTCGCGAGCCAGGGACCGGCGATCCCCCGATAACCGGTCTCTGCCACCGGCCGCACAAATCGTCCAGGCTGAGCTCATGAACATTCAACAGGTAACCCTCGGCAAAACAGGACCATCGGTCTCCCGCATCGGCCTCGGTGCGATGGGCATGTCCAGTATGTACGGCCCCAGCGACGACGCGTCGTCCATCGCCACCATTCACGCCGCGATCGATGAAGGCGTGAACCTCATCGACACCGGCGACTTCTACGGAAGCGGTCACAACGAGATGCTGATCGGCCGGGCGTTGCGCGAACGTGATCGCGACGACGTGCAGCTCAGTGTGAAGTTCGGCGGACTCCGTTCTCCCGACGGCGAGTTCGTCGGGTTCGATACCCGACCGGCTGCGATGAAGAACTTCCTCACGTATTCGCTGACCCGGCTCGGGGTCGATCACATCGACGTCTACCGCCCGGCCCGCCTCGACCCGGCCGTCCCGATCGAGGAGACCATCGGCGCCATCGCCGAGATGGTCGACGCCGGTTATGTCCGCCACATCGGCCTGTCCGAGGTGGGTATCGACACGATTCGCCGCGCCGCGGCAGTGCATCCCATTGTCGACCTGCAGATCGAGTACTCGCTGATGTCCCGCGGTATCGAATCCGGAATACTGTCGACCACCCGTGAACTCGGTATCGGGATCACCGCCTACGGAGTGTTGGCGCGCGGTCTGCTGAGCAACTCGGTCGGGGCCGGAACCACATTCGCCCCCAACGACTATCGAGCGCACACCCCACGTTTTCAGGGCGACAACCTGACCAAGAACCTCGAACTCGTCGATGCACTCGCGACGATCGCCGACCGGCGCGGTGTCAGCGTCGCACAACTCGCGATCGCCTGGGTACTCGCCCAGGGTGACGACATCGTCCCGATCATCGGCACCCAGAAGGTGACACGGTTGCACGATTCCCTTGCCGCCCTTGACTTCAACCTCACCAAGGCGGAACTCGACACCATCGAGGCCGCCGTCCCTGCTGACGCCGCTGCCGGCGGGCGCTACGACGAAGCCCATATGGCGATGCTCGACAGCGAGCGCTGAACGCAGGCTCGATCCGCGGCCATACGCGACCACTGATCTCTGAACACACTTACCTGCAATGCTATTCGACGGACTCGGGGTCGTCGGTGCCAGAATCAGGTGGGAGGTCAGATACGTCGCTGGTCAGTTCCGCCAACTTTTCGGCCAACACCGCGTGGCGGTCGCCGAGGACTTTTTGCCAGGCCGCTGCGAAGGTTTCGTCGACATGCTGGGCACGGTTGACTCTCGGTTTGCGTTCCGGATCCACACTTGCCGGGGGTATCCACCCGACCCTGCCCTTGTCGGGCCCTTCGGTGATCATCACCGTCTGCCACTGGCCCGGGCCATCGCCGACGAGCTTGTGATGCGGCGGGCAGGCTGATCCCATCAGATCGATGTCGGTCAGACCACCGTTGATCCAGGCAATCAGGTGATGGATCTCCGCCCAGGTCGCCGGATTGGTGCACCCCGGGTGCGAGCAACCGCGATCCCGGGCGAACATCGCCAAACGCTGGCCTTTCTGCGCGGTGCGTTTGGCCCGGGCGAAATACAGCACCTCGGCGCTGTGGTTGGCGAAGACGGCGAGGTATTTGTCGGAGCGGGCCGACAGGTTCAACGCTTCCTTGACCGGAATATCCACCCCTGAAGCCGTTTTCGCGATACCCGCGCAGTCGTCGAGCTGCTCTTTGGTCATCGTGATGATCAACTGCGCCGGCAAACCCCGATGGGACTTACCGAGCACGTTGCACTCCAGAATTGTTTTCAGGATCGCTTTCAACGCATCGTGATGTTGCTGGCTCGTCGAACGGGTATCGCGCTCGGCCGCGGCCTTGATCAACTCGGCATCTTGTTTCGGATCATCGCTCGCGCCGGTCGGCGAGTTCGGGTCGGCCGGATTGTTCATCCCGGGCGCGGCCCAGACGTCCATCACGGTCTTGAACAACGCCAAGGTTTCCGGATCTAGCGTGCCCGAGATTTTCGCCATCAAGTCCACACCCTGATCGCCGATTCCCACTGAACGTTTGCGGGCTCGATCGCTGTCGTCGGTCAACCGGCCATCGGGATCGACCCGCGCCAGCACTTGCCGGCCCGACGCAACCAACTGCGTCGGGTCCTGACCGACCGCTTCTTCGGTCATCCAGTGATCAACCACGTCATACACCGCCGGATCGGAAGCAGACGGGATGTGTTTGCGCACATCCAACATCACATCCATATGCGCTGCCCCGATCAACCCTTTCGACCAGGCCTGTTCAGCGGCAGGACATTTCGGCGCCAACTCCTGCCCCTGCATCGTATGAAACCGTCCGACGGCTTCCAGTCCACGGATCCGGGAGGAGGTTTGCCCTTTGGTCAACCGCAACTCTTGCCGCACGAAACCGAACAACGACGAATACCCCGCCTTGGTAAACGACGAGCGGTCCGACACCCGCAGCAAATTCCGCACACCGGTGAACTCGACCTTGCGGGAGATCCGTTCATGCACCCGCACAAGCTCATTGAGCTCACTGTCAGCCATATCCGACGAGGAACAATCATTGATATCAGCGAGCAACAACTCCAACTCGAGATACTTGGCCACCAACACCGGAACCGAAGAAGAATCAACCGTCACGTCATCAGATGGATCGTCAGTCATCATGCCCCCCAGCACATCTGATCGAAAGCTTGCCATGAGCCTACCTGCGATGCCGCCGCATGTCGAATGTTTGTTCGACTAATCAGCGCGTACAACCCAACGTGCTACTTTCTAGAACGCTAATCCGTCGAAGAAGCCGAGGGTCCCCCGTGAGCAGTGACAAGCCGGTGCTTGTGCCCGATGAGACCTGCTGGAAGATCGCCGAGGCCGATCGACTCGCGGTGATCGTCGACGCGGCCGACTACTTCAGGCATGCAAAGGCCGCGATGTTACAGGCACGCAGCCGAATCATTCTGATCGGGTGGGACTTTGACACCCGGATCCAGTTCGAGCCCGAAGGGCAGACCCTCGACGGACCCAATGCTCTCGGCGATTTCCTGAAGTGGTTGCCGCAGAACCGACCCGGGCTCAATATCAACCTCCTCAAGTGGAGTTTGGGGTTGGGTGCGATCAACAGGGGGATGGCGCCGGTTTTCATTCAGAACTGGCTCACCGACCCCGCACTGCAGTTCGAGAACGATCTGGTGCACCCGGTTGGCGCGGCACATCATCAAAAGATCCTGGTGATCGACGATCAGATCGCGTTCTGTGGCGGCATCGACATGACCGTCGACCGATGGGACACCTCCGACCACCTCGATCAGAACGATCGGCGCACCCAGCCCAACGGCAAGACGTATGGGCCCTGGCACGACGCGACCACCGCTGTTGACGGGGACGCGGCCCGTGTGGTCGGCGAGATGGCACGGGCCCGATGGTTGGCAGCAACCGGGCGCACCCTCGAACAGGTCACCGACGTCGGGGACAACTATTGGCCCGACACACTGATCCCGACCATGGAATCGGTCGACGTGGCCGTGGCGCGGACACTGCCGGAGATCCCGGGCCGGGACGAGGTGCGCGAGATCGAATCTCTCTATCTCGCAGCCATAGCCGCCGCTCGGCACTACCTCTACATCGAGAGTCAGTACCTCGCGTCCCGGACCATCGCCGAGGCCCTGGAGAAGCGCCTGCGCGAAAGCGGGGGGCCCGAGATCGTGATCGTCCTGCCCCGACATGCCGACAGCTGGCTCGAACAGCAGGCGATGGACGGTGCCCGCCAGCGCCTCCTCCAGTTCCTGTGGCAGGCCGACACCGAAAAGCGTTTTCGCGCATACCATCCGGTGACCGCGGGCGGGGAACCGATATACGTGCACGCCAAGGTCCTGGTGATGGATGACCGTCTCCTGCGCGTGGGGTCGTCCAATCTCAACAACCGGTCGATGGGCTTCGACAGCGAATGTGACCTCGCCGTCGAGTTCGATCCCGACCTTCCCGAATCGAATGAGAACCGCATCGCGATCCGCGGGGTCCGGGATCGGCTGCTGAGCGAACACCTCGACATCGACGTCGACGAACTCCAGGCTGCGATCGACAACCATTCCGGACTCGGCGCCGCCATCGACGCAATGCGCGGCGACGGCAAGACCCTGGTCGAGTTCGATCACGACATCGTCGACGGCGAGGACAGCCCCTTCGCCGAGAACGAGCTGATGGATCCCGAGCGGACCCGAACATCGTTGTTGGAGAAAACGTATCGGTTGGTTGTGGGCCGACGACGGATCCGGAGGGCAGCCCACCGAGAGCTCGCAGACGCGCACTGACCCCTATAACGCGTAGCTGCGCATCACACCTTTGCTGATGATCGTCTTCTGGATCTCACTGGTGCCTTCACCGATCAGCAGGAATGGCGCCTCCCGCATCAGGCGTTCGATCTCGTACTCCTTCGAGTATCCGTAGCCGCCGTGGATACGGAAGCTGGCCTGCGTCACCTCGGAGCAGTACTCGCTCGTCAGGTATTTCGCCATCCCCGCGGCCACGTCGTTACGTTCACCGGAGTCCTTCAGCCGGGCCGCGTTGACCATCATCAGATGGGCCGCTTCGACTTTTGTGGCCATTTCCGCCAGGGAGAACGAGATCGCCTGGTGCTGGGCGATGGGTTTGCCGAAGGTGCTGCGCTGCTGGGCATACCTCGCGGCCAACTCGAAAGCCCTGATCGCCACCCCGCAGGCGCGGGCCGAGACATTGACCCGGCCTACTTCGACACCGTCCATCATCTGATAAAAGCCTCGGCCCGGCTTCTCGCCGAGGACCATGTCGGCGGAGATCCGGTAGTCGTCGAACAACAGCTCCGTGGTGTCGATCCCCTTGTATCCCATCTTGTCGATCTTGCCGGGAATCGTGAGACCCGGTGACACCTCACCGAATCCGGCGGGCTTCTCGATCAGGAAGGTCGTCAGATTCTCGTGTGACTTCGCGGCACCCTCGTCGGTGCGGACGAGCGCCGCAACCAGGGTGGAGCTACCACCGTTGGTGAGCCACATCTTCTGGCCGTTGATGACGTAGTCGTCGCCGGATCGCTGGGCGCGGGTACGGATCGCGGCCACATCTGAGCCGAGCTCGGGTTCAGACATCGAAAAAGCCCCGCGCACTTCACCGGTCGCCATCCGAGGAAGGAAATGCGCCTTCTGCTCCGGTGTTCCGTGCTGTCGGATCATGTAGGCCACTATGAAGTGGGTATTGATCACGCCGGACACGCTCATCCAACCCCGCGCCAGCTCCTCGACGCACAGCGCGTAGGTCAGTAGCGACTCACCCAGTCCGCCATACTCTTCCGGGATCATGAGCCCGAAAAGGCCCATCTCGCGCATCGTGTCGACGATCGCCTGTGGATAGGTGTCGGACTGTTCGAGGGCCTGCGCATTCGGGATGATGTCGCGCTCCACGAAATCGCGGACGGTGGACAGGATATCGGCCTGCACCTCAGTGAGGTCGTGCGTCTGCGCCAGGCGCGTCATCTACGTTTCCTTCTGGGTGATGGGTGTCGACACGCGGATGGCCCCGCGGGCCTCGAGGTCTGCAATTGTGTTCTCGCTCAGACCAAGGCACTCGATGAGCACGGATGCGGTGTCATCCCCGTTGGCAGGGGCAGGCCGGGCCGCCGGATACCGTCCGTCGATCGACATCGGCGTGGTCGGCGCGAGATAAGAGCCGATGCGCGGCTGATCGACCTGCTGGAACATCGGATTGTCGGTGACGCGGGGATCGGCCGCGATCTGCGCGAAGGTGAGGTAGCGCTCGTAGAGCACAGCGGTTGCGCTCAGCTCCTTCTCCACCTGATCGATGGTCCGATCCCGGAACCAGATCGAGAACAGACCACTCAAGACGTCGCGATGGCGGAATCGATCACTGTCTTCGCGAAAGTCCACGCCCAGTGCTGTTTCCAATGCGGCTACGGCGTCGGCGGTTCCGGTGACCTCGGCGAGGTCGCGGAAGTGTCGCGGCGTCACCGCGACAACCATGATCGTTTCGCCGTCAGCGGTGCGGAAATCGCTTCCGTAGGTGCCGTACACAGAATTGCCCACCCGGGGCCGGTCCGGTCCACCGAGTTGCACCTCGGCCAAGTAGCCGAGGTGACCGATCGTCGCCAACGCGACGTCCTCGAGGGGCAACACGATCTGCGCCCCCTCTCCGGTGCTCGCACGCCGATGCACCGCTGCCGTCACCGAGAGGGCCGCATACAACCCGCAGGCCACATCCCATGCCGGCAGTACATGGTTGACCGGTGCTCCCAGGGCAGTCGGGCCGGTGACGAGCGGAAAGCCCATCGCCGCGTTGACCGTGTAGTCGACTGCGCCGCGCCCGTCCGCGCGACCGAGCACCTGTACGTGGATCAGATCGGGCCGGGCCCGCGCCAACTCGTCGTAGTCGAGCCAGTCCCGCCCCGCCGCGTTGGTGACCACAATTCCCGCTTCGAGAATGAGTTCCCGGATCAGCGCGGTCGCCTCGGGATCACGAAAGTTCGCGGCCAGCGACCGTTTTCCCTGATTCAGGTTCGCCCAGTAGATCGACTCGCCGTCCTCGGTCACCGGCCAGCGCCGGTAGTCCGCGGCACCGCCGATCGGGTCGACGCGGATCACCTCGGCGCCAAGCGATCCCAAGGTCATTCCGGCAAGGGGTGCTGCGACGAAGCTGGATACCTCTATGATTCGTAAACCCGCCAACGGTAACGCCTGGGGTTTGCTCTCCGGGCTCATCGGGCGGTAGGCACAGTGCAGAAGGTCATGGGTCCACCTTGCATTATGGGTCTGAAAAGGGGAAGGGAAAGCACATGCGCGAGGTTGTTGTCTGCGAGCCGATTCGCACCCCGATCGGCCGCTACGGCGGAATGTTCAAGTCGCTCACCGCTGTCGATCTCGGTGTTGCCGCGATGAAGGGTCTGCTGGAGCGGACCGGAATCGCACCGGGCGAGATCAACGACGTCATCCTCGGTCACTGCAACGGCAACAGTGAGGCGCCGGCGATCGGCCGGGTGGTGGCCCTGGATGCGGGCCTGCCGGTCACGGTTCCCGGCATGCACATCGACCGTCGTTGCGGATCGGGTCTGCAGGCTGTCATCCAGGCGGCGTTCCAGGTCGGAAATGGTGACAACGAACTCGTCGTGGCCGGCGGCACCGAATCGATGAGCAACGCCTCGTTCTACTCCGTGGACATGCGTTGGGGCGGCGCACGGTCCGGTATTTCGATGCACGACAGCCTGGTTCGGGCCCGTTCGACCGCGGGTGGTCGCTTCTACCCGGTGCCAGGCGGCATGATCGAGACCGCCGAGAACCTGCGCCGCGAATACGGCATCAGCCGACTCGAACAGGACGAACTCGCGGTCGCTTCGCACACCCGAGCCGTCGCCGCACAGCAGGCAGGCATCTTGGCCGAAGAGATCGTGCCGGTGTCGGTTCCGTCCCGATCCGGCGAGCAGCTGATCGACACCGACGAGCATCCGCGCGCCGACACCACCGTCGAGTCGCTGTCCAAACTGCGCCCCCTCATGGGCGAGCAGGATCCCGATGCCACTGTCACGGCGGGCAATGCCAGCGGTCAGAACGACGCCGCGTCACTGAGCATCGTGACCACCGCCGCGAAGGCCGCCGAACTGGGTCTGACCCCCTTGGTCAAACTGGTGTCGTGGGGTGTGGCCGGCGTCGAACCGAAGGTGATGGGCATCGGGCCGGTGCCGGCAACAGAGAAGGCGTTGGCGAAAGCGGGACTCACGCTTTCCGACATCGACCTCATCGAACTGAACGAGGCATTCGCCGCACAGGCGCTCGCCGTGATGCGGGAATGGAAGTTCGGCGCAGACGATCATCAGCGCACCAATGTGCATGGTTCGGGTATCTCGCTCGGCCATCCCGTCGGCGCGACCGGCGGCCGGATGCTGGCAACACTGGCCCGCGAGATGCAGCGTCGCGACGCCCGGTACGGCCTGGAGACCATGTGCATCGGCGGCGGCCAGGGTCTGGCCGCGATCTTCGAAAAGGTCTGACCGAGCCTATTTGCTCGACGTCTCGGTGGGCTTGCCTGCAACCAGATCTTCCAGACCCAAACCCCAATGACCGAAACGACGATCGAACCTCTCGGCCCGCTGCCGAGCACGTTCGGTTTTCTCCGGTCCATAGTGCTTACGCGCCCAGCGCGATTCCGGGCGCCCGATACGCACCGCCGCAAACCAGGCGAGCGGCGGAATGAAAGCTCCCACGGCTGCGGTGGAGTACTTGCCCTTTTCGACACACATCAGCAGCGCAACGATGTGAACCGCTGCCATCCCCAGCAAGACCAGATGCCCTGCGCCGAAACCACTGTCTTCGGTGAGTGGATTGAGCCCGAGCAGAAACAGGCCGAGGACAGCGCAGGTCATCGTCACCACCTGAACCGAAAGCTGGCCCTGCTTGGACCAATAGACGTCTTGCAGGCGCAGGATCATCGCGAACTCGTCGAGAACCAGCGATGCACCCACCCCGATCATCACCGCGCTGATCTCTGCGCCCGGCGACTGTCCATCGACGCCAACCGAGGTGAAGGCGCCTGCGATGGTCAACACGATGCCGGGCACTGCGTGGTGGATGTGAACGCCACCGGACACGTTGTCGCGGAACGGTCCCCGGCCCGCACGGATCATCCTCGTGATGATCCGGGTGATGATGAACGTCAGCAGAAATCCGACAAACGCCAACGTCAGCGGCAGCTTTCCCGACGACACCAGGCTATCGAGCATCGACATAGGGCAAAGTTACCCGCACGTCGTGCGTATGCCGGACATCGCGCAATTTGCGTTCCCACTGCCGCCCGCGCTCGCCTAGGGTCGCAACACATAAGGCCGACGATGCGACCGGATGTGAGGAGCGTGGCATGCGACGAAGTGTGGCAGCGATATTCGCGGCCGGGGTCATGGTGTCCCTGCTGGCCGGGTGTTCCGACGACTCCGACGAATCGTCGGACCGAAGTACGACCGAATCACCGATCCAGTCGACGACGACCGAATCGCCGTCACCGATGCCGGAATCCGCCGACGCGACCGCGGCACCCGTCAGCGAGGGCAACCTTCGCGCCGAATGCGCGGGTCTGACCTCCGACGATCTGACGCAGATCTTCGGTACCGAGTTCGACACGCCGGTACCGTCGAGCGGCGCGAACAGCACCATCGACGACATCAACTACCAAACCGTCGGGTGTAGCTTCGAATCCGTCGAATCAGAAACCGATGCCAACACGATCGAAGTCGATCTGGACCTGTCGTTTGCAGAACAGTTCAGCGACAACGCAGTGCAATGTATCGAGCCGTCCGACCACATCCACCCGGTGACCCCCGTCGCCGGCCTCGGCAATCAAGCCTGGTGGCAGCCAGGCGATTTCGGGAACTCGACCGATGCCGAAGGTGAGCTCACCGTGTGTGTGGACGATGCCCTGATCGCTGTCGAGATCGAAGGCCCGCAAGAACTCCGGGAGACCCTGCAGGAGCAGGCGACCGAGATCGCGCGGATCGTTGTCGGTTGAGTCGGCTCAGCCGTCCGCCACTCAGGCGTCGATGTAGAAGTCCAGGTCGAGGGGTTCGGTGCCGCCGTATGTTGAAAGGTCTGTGACCCCCGCGCCCTTGAGGACGTCGGCGTCGATCAGGACTTCACCGGTGGCCTGCGGCGGCCGCGCCAAGATCAGCGTGGCGGCATCGGCCATGACCTCGGGCTCACGCGCGTGCAGTGCGGCCTCGGGATCTGCCTGGAGGTTCTTGACCGCGGCGGTGGCGATGGTCGTCTCTGGCCACAGGCAGTTGCTGGCGATCTTCTGATCTGCGAACTCCGCCGCGAAGCCGAGAGCCAACACCGTCATCCCATACTTCGAGAGCGTGTACGCGGGGAACTTGCCCAGCCAGTGCGGCGACATGTTGAGCGGGGGCGCGATGGACAGGATCTGCGCATTCGGCGACTTGGCCAGATGCGGCAGGGCCGCCTGGGTCAGCGAGAACATTCCGCGGACATTGACGCCCTGCATCAGGTCGTAACGCTTGAGCGGCAGGTCAGCGGTCCCGGCCTCGTTGATGACGCTGGCGTTGTGGATGAGGATGTCGATGCCACCGAAGGTCTCGACAGCAGCTGCCACCGCGCGCTGCACGTCGTCATCGACACGTACGTCACCGACCACTCCGACGGCTTTTCCGCCTGCCGCAGTGATCTCGTCGACCGCCGTGTGGATGGTTCCCGGCAACTTGGGATGTGGCACATCGGTCTTGGCCAGCAGCACGATGTTGGCGCCCCGCGCGGCCAGCGCGAGCAGAATTGCCAAACCGATACCGCGGCTGCCACCGGACATGAGCACGGTGCGGTTCTCGAAGGCATTGGAGGCCAACGACTCCAGCTGATTGTCCGACATGGTTCGCAAAGCCCTTCGACGTAGTGATGCGCAACTTGCTGCAGGCTATCAGAACGTCATTCTCATTTGCGAGAGGAGCCCTCTACCAGAGGTGACCGAATCGGAAAGTCGAGTACGCATGACACGCCGAGTCCCTGCGACGAGAGTTGTCATCAGGCCCATCCGGACCCACAACACGCCGACGAGCGAGGAAACCATGAAGACCTACAACGTCCAACCCGGTGACACCCTCTTCGCCATTGCGCAGCACGAGTACGGCGACGGCACCCTGTACCCGGTGATCGCCCGCCAGAATCATCTCGCCGACCCGAACGCCATCAGCATCGGGCAACAACTAGAGGTTCCCTACCTGACTTTTCGCCACCGGTTCTCGACCCCCGACAGCTCCGCCGCCCGGCAGGCGATCACGCAGCATTACTACGGCACCACCGACACCGGCACACAATTGATCTGGGAGATGATCAACGGTGTCGCGCAACGGCAGATTCAGCCGGGGTCATGGCTACTCATACCCGACCTCGCCAATTCCGGCCACCACACGGTTGTCACCGGCGACACCCTGCACGAGCTCGCATTCCGCTGGTATGGCGACGACCACTTGCGAATCATGCTGGCACATGCAAATCAGTTGCCGCTCAATGCAACTCTCACCCTCGGCCAGGTGCTGATCAGGCCCGGGCTGAACCGGCGCGCCCATGTTGCCGGCGACACGCTCCACACTCTGTGCGAGACCGAATACGGCAGCGCGAATCTGGATACCTGGATCGGAGTTGTCGCGGCGGCAAACCATATCTCTGTCCCCGATTCCCTGTTTTCCAATCAGGTCGTCTATTTCCCGCGATAACGGAATCCTTGTCGCCCGTAACACAACCGAATCACCTTTTCGATAGGAGGATAAAGCCAACTATCCGAAGGGGAACATCATGCGCATTGCGAAACGAATATCGATGTTGACAGGCGCAGCGCTCGCCGCTGCCGGACTAGCCGTGGCCGGGGCTCCTGCCGCATCGGCCGCACCTGCCGGCCCCACCCTGACCGCAGCTCCCGTGTCCGTCTACCAGATCCCCGCGCTCGGACTACAGGTCAGCGGACTGGCAGTGCCCGGCCCCCTGTTCGTATCGGTCAACGCGTCTTCTCCGGCACCCGGCCAGACCACCTTCAGCGCACCGGGTAGCCCCTCGACCTGCTCGACCAACGCAGCCGGATCCCTGGTCCGGGTCACCTACCGGAACCTGGGCACCGGCGCCGCAGGCACCACGACGGTCAAGCTGTGCCCGTACTTCCTTGATCCGACACCTGTCGAATCAACCGTCTACACCGGCTCGGGCGCGGTGGTGATCTCCGCGGCCATCACCGGATCGTGGGCTTATCCCAACGCAGGTCAGCCATCACTTCCCGGTGTCGGAGGCTTCATCGCGCCCTGACCAGGAGTTGTCTGATCCGTCACCCCCGGCCGCCGCTTATCTGTCGATCGATAGGCTGGCGGGCGGTGCCGTCTGACTGTTGACGGCTACTGACACCGCGGGCGAACATCTCGCGGTGCTCGGAGCACGAAGGAGCCAGACGATTCCGATGATCGACACGAAACTGCAGGATCTCTACGACGAAGTGATCGCCCGCAACCCGGGCGAGCGCGAGTTCCACCAAGCCGTCAAAGAGGTACTCGACAGTCTCGGCCCCGTGGTTGCCAGGCATCCGCAGTACACCGACTCCGCCATCATCAAGCGGCTCTGCGAGCCCGAACGCCAGATCATCTTTCGCGTGCCCTGGACCGACGACGCCGGGCAGGTCCAGATCAACCGCGGCTTCCGGGTCGAGTTCAACTCCGCACTCGGGCCGTACAAGGGTGGTCTGCGGTTTCATCCCAGCGTCTACCTGGGCATCGTCAAATTCCTCGGATTCGAACAGATCTTCAAAAACGCCCTCACCGGCCTACCGATCGGCGGCGGCAAGGGAGGGTCAGACTTCGACCCGAAGGGCCGGTCGGACGCCGAGGTCATGCGGTTCTGCCAGTCGTTCATGACCGAGCTCTACCGGCACATCGGCGAACACACCGATGTCCCCGCCGGCGACATCGGAGTGGGCGGCCGCGAGATCGGCTACCTCTTCGGTCAATACAAGCGCATCACCAATCGATACGAATCCGGCGTCCTGACCGGTAAGGGCTTGTCGTGGGGCGGTTCTCAGGTGCGTACCGAGGCCACGGGGTACGGCGCCGTGTTCTTCGTCGGAGAGATGCTGAAGGCCGCGGGTGAGTCGTTCGACGGGAAGCGTGTTGCAGTGTCCGGGTCGGGCAACGTCGCCATCTATGCCATCGAGAAGATCCACCAGCTCGGCGGCACCGTGGTCGCGTGCTCGGATTCGAGCGGATACGTCGTCGACGACAAGGGCATCGACCTCGACCTCCTCAAAGACATCAAACAGAATCAGCGTGGGCGTATTGCCGAGTACGCCGAAACCCGTGGCAGCGGAACCACATTCAGCACCAACGGCACCATCTGGAATGTGCCGGTCGATATTGCCCTGCCTTGCGCAACCCAGAATGAGCTCCAGGCCGACGACGCGAAGGCACTCATCACCGGCGGTTGCTCCATCGTCGCAGAGGGCGCAAACATGCCCACCACACCCGAGGCGATCCGCTTGTTTGCCGACTCCGGCGTCCGGTTCGCGCCGGGCAAGGCCGCCAATGCCGGTGGTGTGTCGACCAGTGCGCTCGAGATGCAGCAGAACGCGTCGCGGGACTCATGGTCGTTCGAGCACACCGAGGCCCGTCTTGCCGCGATCATGCGCAATATCCACGACACGTGCCTGCACACCGCCGATGACTACGGCGTCCCCGGAAACTACGCAACCGGGGCGAACATCGCCGGATTCACACATGTTGCCGACGCGATGATCGCGCAAGGCCTCATCTGAGCTCCGGCCCGGAGCTTCAGCGGTTGAGGCGCCAGATCGCGGCGGACAGCACTGTCGCAAAGCCGCACCATCCGGCATAAGGCGCCAGTGCGACCGCCGCCGTTGACGATGCCGGCGCCGCACGGCGGACCAGGTCTGCACTGCTCGCGGCAAGTGCCGCGGCAGTCAGGGTCGCGGCACCGGTGCGGTGCGCCTTGAAGAACACCCAGGTCCAGGCGCCGTTCAGTATCAGATTGGCGACCAGCGCGCGTTCGAAGGCAGCGGCGTCGATGTGGCGCATATCGTCGTTCAGCGCATCAATCGTGGCCGCCGAACTGATCGCGACATCGGCATACAGAGCCGTCCACGCGATCGGGAACACCACCGCCGGGGGCTGAAACGCCGGCTTCGACAATCGGCGATACCAACGCGAGTCGGTGTCTTTCGATGCAATCGAGCCGACCACGGCCGTGATGGTGACCGCGCTGGCGGTTCTGACAATCGAACGCATTTCCGGCACTCCCGTCGACGTCGAACAGTCCTACCCGCCAACGTACCCCCGACGTCCGGACCGACCTACGTCATCGGACGAGAACCCATCTTTCCTAGACCAGCGGGCGCCCGAAACGGCACCGCACCCGCGCATCCCAGAGAAGTAGGCGAAAGCCCAACTGGGACAGCCACAATGGTTTACGTCGCTCACGCTCTACGAGATCGTCGATGTAGCCGTCGAACCACTCCTGATCCGCAGCCGTCCACGTAACCCTCATCGCCTCACGGAATAGCGGTGGTAGGTATCCGATGGTGCGCCGGTATTTGACCTGGCCATAACGTTTTTTGATCGCGGGATGCGCATAGTCGAAGTTCGCGATGCCGAGGAGGAACTCGCGGACCTCGTCGGATATCGAGATCTCAGCTGATCGCCGGTGCCAGAATTCCTCGAACGCCTGCCGGCTCGGTGGCCACACCTCTGCCGGCATCTGCAGCGTGGTGCCGCAGACCTTGCCCTGCTGGTAGAACGTCTCGAGGTCCACGCCGGTCAAGGGACCGTGAACTCTCTCGTAAATGTCCTCCCATCCGACATACAGACAGGCCGCGACCCACAATTGCAGGTCGACGTTCATTGCGTTGTATTCGACGGGACTGCTGTCATCCGAACGGACCTGCACGTGCTGACGATTGACCGCCTGCCGAAAGCGCCTGCGGTCGTCGGCATTCCCGAATACGGCCACTGCCAGATAGGCCCCCGTGGTGCGCGCCCGCTTGACCGGATGCAGATCGAGCCGGCCACTCTCGACCTTGCTACGGGCAACGCCGTAACCCACGGCCGGATTGGCCAGCTGCATGATCACGTTGGCCGTACTCATCGTCCGCCCCATCGACAGCAGCGACTTGCCGAAAAAGCTGCTGTCGATCCGGTCCATCTCGTCGCGCGACATTCGCCGGTCACTGGTCCCCATCCGCCCCACCCCTTATCTGACTACATCTGTTACCAGAATAGATTAGTTGCTCACGCGCGGGTCGGCGAATCGGTTCACGCGGTGACGTTGCGCGGCACCACACCGCGGGCAAGAGTCAACGGGAGATCGTTGTAGGTGGCGATCCCCGGGGCAGCGGCGACAACGGCAGAAATCGCATGGATGGGCGGCAACGCGGTCATGATGTGCCCGAGCTTGAGGAAGTCGGCCATGGTTTCGGCTTCGTAGTACGGCGGCGGCAGGAATCCGATACTCATGTTCACGGTCGGACGACCGTCGATGGTGATCTTCCAGCTCTCGGCGCCCATCTGCCAGTCCGGTTCGAGGGTCTGGCCCTTGCGCCACCGCACGTTCACGTCGATCAACGTCGTATCACCCACGCGCCCTTGCCAACTCACATACACGCCGGCAACACATCCCGCCGGGATCGTCCACGAACCCAGATCCACGTCGGCCGTGGTGTGCGCATACTCCGCCTCACAGACGATTTCGTCGAGTTCAACACCGAGCGAATCGGCAACCAGACGGACCGCCTCGGCAAAGACCGCGGTTCCGTTGGCGGCCATCGGCGCCAGATTCGGATCGTCGATCGGGGTGCCGAATCCCACCGGCCGTTCCGTGTCGGGTGAGTCGTAGAAGGTTGTGTCCGCGGCTTCGGCAATGGTGACCTTGTCGACCCGATCGCAGGCATTCGTCGCGACAATCGCCAGGAGTTCAGCAAAGCCCGGACTCACACCGGAGCCGAAGATCGTCGATCCGCCGACCTCGCAGGCCTCCAGGATCCGGTCCCTGCCCTCCCCGAGATTGTGTCCGGTGATGAACGACGCCGAGGTGACGACGTTGGCGCCGGACGACAGGATCGTGACCAGTTCGTCGACGTTGATCCACATGGGGTTGTAGACCACGACGTCCGGCTTCAGCGCCAGCAGATGCTCGACGTCGTTTGTTGCCGTGACTCCCAACGAGCCGATCCCGCAGAGTTCGCCGACATCGCGGCCCACTTTGTCCGGGGACCAGGCGAAACAGCCGATGAGTTCGAGTGTGGGGTTTGCGGCGATCGCCTTTGCGGCTTCGAGTCCGACGTTTCCGGTGGTCCACTGGACCACGCGGTGCGGTGTGGTGTTCTTCTGTGGCATAGCTGCCTCGATTCAGGTCCGGCGGTTTCCCTATGCCTACACGGCACGACACACGCCGCGGCGTCTTTTCCGAATCTTTTTCCCGGCCGGGGAAAACTGGGTCAGGCGGAGGAACCGATCGCAGCCAGGCGGCTCTCCAGACCCGCGATGATCACGGCCAGATCGAACTCGAGTTGGCCGTCGTCGGATCCCGCACTCTGCCTCGCCGCGACCAGACTGCGCAGCACCGGAAAATCCGTGTCCGGGGCGCTCATCAAGGTGCGGGCCACATCGGGTACGTCGGGATGGATCTTGCTGTCGGTGGCCTGCAACGTATCCCGTCCGGTCGAGTAGGCCACCTCGGTCAACAACGCGAGGATCCGGCCCGCCTCATCGAGACCGAAACCAGCATCGACCAGACTCAGCAAGACCCGCTCGATCGGAGCCAAGGTGCGCACACCGCCGGAGCCGGGTAGTCGGATGTACATCGCCAGCGCACCCACCGTGACAACCGCGTCGCGCACGGCACTGGCATACCGGCGGATCACTTCGCGCCAGTCGGCGCCGGTCGGCAGTTCCACCCCACTCAATTCGGACTCGAACACATCGAACGCGACCAGCTCACGCAAGCCGTTGAGATCGTTCACGTGGTAGCTGAGAGCTTTGCGATCGACGCCCAACACGTCGGCAACTGCCTGCATCGTCATGGTGTCCAACGGCAGGGTGCGTGCGGCTCGGATGATGACCTCACGGCTGATCCGTGCGGGGCGCCCCCGGCGCGCAGCAGCGGGATTCTCATTCGCCGAGTCCGACAATGCGCACCTCCCAGGAACTTGTTGCCAACCCTAGTTCAGCGATTGGTACACCTACGCGCAGTCTGGCCAGAAGTATGGGCAAACCCTTTCGTGAAGCGGCACACTGAAAACATGACCGAGAACTGGGCCCTCGCCGACCTGTACTTGAGCAATGTCCTGATCGGAGATGATCCGGCCCTCGACGCCGTCATCGAAGCCAATGCCGACGCACAGCTACCGACGATTGATGTCGCACCCGTCCAGGGCAAGTTCCTGCATCTGCTCGCACGAGCGATCGGTGCCCGGCGAATTCTCGAGATCGGCACACTCGGCGGATACAGCACCGTCTGGTTGGCGCGGGCAGTTGGCGGCAGCGGACGCGTCCTCACACTCGAATACGAGCCCCACCACGCCGAGGTGGCCCGGGCCAACGTCGACCGCGCACTGGTGGGCGAACGTGTCGAGATCAAGGTCGGCGCAGCGTTGGACATCCTGCCCACGCTCCCCGCGGACGCCCCATTCGATCTGGTGTTCATCGACGCCGACAAACCCAACAACAGCAACTACGTGCGTGCCGCGCTGCGGTTGTCGCGGCCGGGCACGGTCATCGTCATCGACAACGTCGTCCGTGATGGCGCAATCGCCGATCCGACCCAGGACGACGAACGGGTGGTGGCCAGTCGTGAGGTACTCGATCTCCTTGCCACCGACCCTCGGCTTGATGCCACCGCGCTACAGACGGTGGGCGTCAAGGGCTGGGATGGATTCGCAATTGCGCTTGTTCAGGACGTCGACTAGATCATTTCCACACGGTGTTGCGTTCGCCACCGGTGAACACAAAGTCTGCCCTTTCAGGCAATCCTGAAAGGGCAGACCTGTCGGTACTCGACTGAGGCGAAACACCCTGCGCCCAGCGAAGATACGAACGATCGCAAAATTGAGGTAGTCGACTACTCGCGGTTTCCGGGGAGGCCACCCCGAGCCTTGACGTACTGCGAATCAAACGACCGCAGAACGACTATCCGAAAAGGCGATCATCATGGCTACAGGAAATGCCTCTACCACAACACAATTGAGTACCGACACAGCACGTCGCCGCAACGCCTGGATCAGCATCGCTGCGATAGGAATTGCGGTAGGCGGACTGGCTCTGGCCGCACCGGACGCGCAAGCTGACGTTCGCGCGATCACCGTCGCGCCGGGCCCGAGCTTCGGTACATCGGCGCAGCACGGCTCCGGCTGCACCTACAAGGTCACAATCGCCGCGGACCCCGGTACCGACCTCGTCTATTTCTGGGACAGTGCCCCTGCAGCCTTCAGCCGCCTCTCGCCGGTACCGGCTGACAGGACCGTCGAAATCCTGTGGACACCGCTGGGCCCGGGACCGCATGAGATTCGGGCATTCCAGGGGATGCAACCTACACAGGTCGAACCGGTCGACGTTGCAGTCGGCCACGATTTCGGGTCCTCCTGCTGGGCACTACCGTTTTGAGAACGGTCACTGCTTCCAGGTACAACGCCGCTACCCCTGATCGATAGTTCGATCAGGGGTAGCTGCAACAGGTTTCGGCACCTAGGACGAACGCCTACGCCCGTGTCAGGAAGGCCAGCACGGCAAAGAGCCAGGCCTCGCGGGCCTCGATCATCGTCCAGTGCCCGCAGTTCGGGAACACGTGAAGTTCGGCGTTCGGGATGTCACGCATCGGTAGGACGGCCATGTCCACCGGGCTGACCCGGTCGTCGCGGCCCCAGGTCAGCAGAGTCGGCGCCTTCACTTTCTGCAGCTGCGCCCAGTACGGCACTGCGTCGGCGGAGTTGTTCGCCGCGATCGTCGCGGCAAATGCCTTGCTGCTGTACATCCGTCGGGCGATCTCCAACGTGGTGGGCTCGGTCGCAAGCTCCCAGCGCTCGTCGATCAGTTCCGGCGTCACCAGTCCGCGATCATGAACCATCGACAGGAGCCAGCGGATCAGGCCCTCCCGCGTCGGGTTGTCGGTGAACTCCATCAGCAGTTTGATGCCCTCGCTGGGTCCCGACGAGAAGATGTTCTTGCCCATACCGCCGATGGTGACCAGCTTGCCGACCCGCTCGGGTTCGGAGATCGCGACCTTCGTTGCGACGATGCCACCCATCGAGTTGCCGATGATGTCGACGGCCCCGAGACCGAGTCCGTCCAGGAACACACCGACAGCCGATTCGGCCATCACCATCGGGTGTCCGTCGACCGGGTCACTCACACCGAAACCGGGGAATTCCAGTACCAGGCAACGAAAATGCTCCGCCAGCTCGGCGAGCACTCCGCGGTAGTTGCGCCATCCGGTGACCCCGGGGCCCGATCCGTGGAGCAGTAACAGCGGCGGTCCGTCACCGGCCTCGTGGTAGCGAAGGACTCCGAGGCTCGTCTCGAGTTCCCGTCGGCTCTGTTCGTAGCTCACGTCTGCAGTCATGGGCCATGACGTTGCCAGGGCGCTACCACCGTCCACAGCAGCGATTCCGCTGAACGAGACGTCAGATCAGCAACAAATCGGTGTGTACCAACAGCTTCCACTGAGTGGAGGTCAGATCGTCTTCCTCCGCGAGTTCACCCCTGCGAAGCGCGGGCAAGCAACTCGCGGGCCCCGGCACTGCCGTCGAGCAATCGCGCAGTGCGGCGACGGATCAGCCACCGACCATCGATTCGTCCGAGGTCGAAGCGGTTCGCGGTGACACGCCAGACCCGAAACGAATCCTCGCCAACATTGCGGCGCAGGAGCAGCGAGTGGCACGTCGCAACCGCGGTGTCGCCGTCGACGCGGATATGGACGGGATCGAGAAGATGGCCGCAGCCCTCGTTGATGTAGTCCTGGTGGGGCCTGGTGCGCACCATCTCGGTGATCGCGTCGCGTCCTTCCATCACCCGGATGTCGATGTCGTAGACGGCATCGTCCGCCCACAGGCGACCGACCGCATCGGCGTCACCGGCGTCGACAGCCGGGCCGTAGGCGGTGAGCACTTCGTGGATCGCCGCCTTGTCTTCGAGGGTCTGCACGCGCTCGAGCAGGGAAGCCACCAGGTCTGCGGTGTCGGTCATGTCAGTCCTTCCGGAAGATGCAGGCATCCACAGGTGATGCCGGTACATCTCGTTCTACCGGTATCGACCCGACCGCACCCCAGGCGTCCCGCTCAACGGAAACGTAGGTGCACCATCACTGTCTCGCTGGAAATGTTGGTCACACCACACCCGCACAATGCGTGCAGGTCTTGTCAGTTCCGTGGAGAAATCCCCCACGCAATCCCCGGCTCGTCATGGGCCGAATTTCCAGGAAGAGTCACGCCATGGGCCAGGTATTGGACAGAATCATGCAGCACGCGGACGAGATCCGCGCGGGCGCCGCCGAAGGCGAGTCGCTGATGCGGCTCACCGACACGACCGCGAAACACCTGCGAGATTCCGGCATCATCCGCATGTTCCAGCCGAAGGAATACGGCGGCTTCGAGGGGCACCCGCGTGAGGCCGCCGAAACCACCATGGCACTCGGCGCTCTGGACGGTGCGACGGGCTGGGTCGCCGGCATCGTTGGCGTCCATCCGTGGGAACTCGCATTCTTCGATCCCAAAGCCCAGGAAGAGATCTGGGGCGAGGACAACGACATGTGGATGGCGTCGCCGTACGCGCCCATGGGTGTCGCGGTCCCGGTTGACGGTGGGTACATCCTCAACGGACGCTGGTCGTTCTCGTCCGGCACCGACCACTGCGGCTGGGTGATGATCGGTGCTGCCGTCGGCGACAAGGACGGCAACCGCACCGACAAGGTTCTGCACGTCGTGCTGCCGCGTTCGGACTACGAGATCGACCAGGACAGCTGGAACGTCATCGGCCTGCGGGGCACCGGCTCAAAGGATTTGATCGTCAAGGATGCGTTCCTACCGGAGTACCGAACGCTCGACGCCGACATCGTGCTCAGCGGCAACGGGTGGCGCCACGCGGGACGCGACGAGACCCTGTACCGCTTCCCGTTCTCCTGCATCTTCCCCCTGGGCATCACGTCATCACTGATCGGCATGACCGAGGGCGCGCTGGCCTGCTACATCGCAGCGCAGAAGGAACGCGTCCAGGTCACCGGCGTCCCCATCAAGGAAGACCCGTACGTCCTGTTCGCGATCAGCGAGGCGGCATCCGAGATCTCCGCTGCCCGGCTGTCTCTGCTCGAGACGGTGGACCGGTTCTGGGACAAGACGGACCGCGGCGAAGAAATCGGTTTCGAGGAACGCGCAATCGGCCGACGTACCCAGATCGCGGCCGCATGGCGTGCGGTGCGTGCGATGGACGAGGTATTCGCACGTGCCGGTGGCGCAGCGGTGCATACGAAGACCCCGATGCAACGGTTCTGGCGGGATGCGCATGTCGGTCTCACCCATGCCATCCACGTACCCGGCATGACCTACCACGCTGCCGCACTCGCCCAGCTCGGTGGCGACCCGCAGGGCGCATACCGCGCAATGATCTGACCCTCTTCATATTTCAAGGACGGAAGCCATGACAGAACTTCGGGGTCTCGGTTACCTCAGAATCCAGACGCAGGACCTGGCGCGCTGGCGCGAACTGCTCATCGACGGCCTCGGCATGGCCGTCGGCAGCGGCCCCGAGCCGGACGCGCTGTATGCCCGAGTCGACGAACGGCGTTCGCGCATCTCGGTGCTCCCCGGCGATTCCGACAAGGCACTGGCCGTCGGCTGGGAGGTGCGTGACGAGTTCGCACTCGAGCGGGTACAGCAGGCCGTCGAGAAGTCCGGGCGCACCGTTGAGATGTTGTCGCGCAAGGAGAGTTCGTATCTCGATGCCGAACAGGTCATCGCGTTCGACGACCCGGCCGGAACCCGCCTCGAAGTGTTCTACGGTCCCGTTCTCGACCACAGCCCGGTGGTGACGCCGTTTGCCGGCCGCTGGGTGACCGGCGGACACGGCCTCGGCCACGTGGTGCTGCCGACCGCGAAGTTCGCCGAGTCGTACGAGTTCTACACGCAGGTACTCGGATTCCTGCCCCGCGGCTCGATCCGGCTCGACGAGGAGGGATTGGCCCGGGTGCGATTCCTCGGCATCAACCAGCGCCACCACAGCCTCGCGCTGTGTCCGGCCCCGCCGACCGAAGCGCCTGGCCTGGTACACCTGATGACCGAGGTCGACACCCTTGACGCAGTCGGCCAGGCGCTCGATCGGGTCAACCAGCAAGAGTTCTCGATCTCGTCGACGCTGGGTCGCCACACCAACGACAAGATGATCTCCTTCTACGTCCGGGCTCCGGGCGGCTGGGATCTCGAGTTCGGTACCGAAGGCATGCTCGTCGACGAACGGTTCTACACGTCCGAGGAGATCACCGCCGACGCCTACTGGGGCCATGATCAGTCCGGCTCCGAGCCGCTGAAAGCCTTCGTCCCGACAGCCGGCTGACCCCCTCTCACCGCAGGTCAGAACCCATTCAACAGAGAAGCACCGGGACACTCGTCGCGGTGCTTCTCTGCGTTCATCCGCCCACCTGAGAGCGAAGAACCCTTTCGCCGCTCAAACAGCGTTGCAGTACCATCCGTCATTGATTGTCCGATCAATCAATGAGTACCTCTTGCCTCGGAGCGCCCTTGCCCCCCACAGACCACGAACGACCCCAGACCGTGATGGGGCGAGTACTTCTGCTGCTCGAGCCGTTTCGAGAATCCGACAGCTTGACGCTCACCGAACTGGCCGAACGCACCGGGTTTCCGCGATCGTCGACCCACCGAATGCTCTTGCAACTCGTAGAGGTCGGCTGGATAAGTCGCAGTGGAACCAGCTATCACCTGGGCCCGAAGCTGACCGAACTCGGATCCCTGGCGCAGCGTCATGACCGGATCCACCAGGCCGCCCGCGCGAGCATGTACCAACTGCACAAGCACACCCGAATGGCAGTTCACCTGGCAGTTCTCGAGGGCGACGATCTGCTCTACCTCGAAAAGATCGGCGGCAGATGGGCGGCGAGCGCCCTTCCCACCTATGTCGGGCAACGCCGGCCCGCACACGAAACCACCGAGGGCGTCGCCCTCTTGGCCTACCGCGACGGCCGTGAGCCCGCCGCTGAAGAACGCATCTTCGACGGTATCGGGGGCGAGCAAGTGCATAGTGTTGCCGTCGCCTTCGATGCGCACCACGGCGAGATCGCCGCGCTTTCTTTGACCGGACGGGTCGGACGAACACCGGAAGGTGCCGTCCGCGACCTGACCCGGGCCGCCGACCTGGTGGCCTCGACGCTCTCCATCTGAGCCCCGCGCGTCACAAATCCGCACCCGAAAGCGCATGGGTGGAGACGCACATCACCAATTCAGTTTGACCCACGTCACAGTCCTGCTATCGTCATATCCACATTGATTGAGCGCTTGATCAATACGATTGCCACGCGCTTGTAGGCCACAGCCCCGGCCTGCTGACCGATGGAGGTTTACGTGAGAAACGGCGACGACTTTTCCCCGGCTGTCATCGACCGTGTGGCAGGTCTGCTCGATGAGTTCCGTGACGGTAACGAGCTCACCTTGTCCCAGTTGTCCTGTCGCACAGGCCTACCGCGCTCGTCGGCTCACAGGCTGCTGTCCCAACTGGTCGAATTCGGCTGGGTGAGCAGGCGCGGGCAGTCGTACGTTCTGAGCCGCACGATGTTCGAGTGGGGCGCGCTCGCCCAACAGCAAGACAGCCTGCACCGGGCCGCGCACCCGGTTCTGCATGAACTTCACGCCACCACCGGGCTCGTCGTTCACCTCGCGGTCCTCGACGGCAATGACGTCCGCTACCTCGACAAAGTCGGCTGTGGCCCGGTTGCACTCCCGTCCCGGATCGGTGGGCGGCAACCCGCTCTGCGCACCGCACTGGGCAAAGCGCTCATCGCACACTCCGGCGTTGATCCGATGCGCAATCGATCGGCAGTGGCGTCCTTGAAGGCGGCGGGCACCAGCGTCGGGCTACGCCACGAGATCGCCCACATTCGGCAGCGCAACGTGGCACACGAACGCGAAGATTCGGTGCCCGGCGTTGCGTGCGTGGCCGCCCCGATCGGCAACGCCCGGACCTGCGTGGGCGCCCTGTCGGTCACCGGGCCCGTCAACAGAGTCGACACCGTCACCCTGGCGACTCCCGTTCGGGCAGCAGCGCGGGCAATCTGGCAGGCCCTGGGCGAGAACGGATCTGTACGACAAGCCGGATGAGCGGCCCGGCCACACGCCGTCAGCGAACGAGCGCCTGCCCGCCGTCGACGGCCAGGGTATGACCGGTGATGTATCGGGCGGCGTCGCTGCACAGGAACACCGCGGCAGGACCGATGTCGTCCTCTGGATCCCCCAACCGCCCGAGCGGGACCGTGCGGAGATATTCCGCGGCAGCTTCGGGTTCGTGCTGCGCCCACTGTTCCATCGTCTGGGAATTGGCCAGCGGCAGAAGCGCATTGACACGGATTCCGTCGGACGCCCATTCGCACGCCGCGGTCCGGGTCAACACCCGCACCGCCTCTTTCGCCGCCGCGTAGGCACCGGTACCGGAAGGATTCCACCGAATACCGGCCGCTGATCCAAGGTTGACGATCGAACCGCCACCCTTCAGATATCGATGGCAGGCCCGCATCATGAGCCACGTCGCGGTCGGACCGGATTCCATGCCCTCTCGATACGTCGCCTCGTCGATGTCCAGCAGCAATCCCGGTGCCGGACTCTGAGCGTTGTTGACCAGCAACGTGATTCCACCGAACTCTTCGGCGACCGCAGGCACCAGTGCTTCGATTGCGCCACCGTCGGTCACATCGCAGACAAACGCCGCCGCTCGACCGCCGCGGGAGATGATCTCCTCCGACACGGCACCGATGGTGGCTTCCGTGCGGCCGACCACCGCCACCTGCGCTCCGGCCGCTGCCAACGCAAGAGCGATGCCACGCCCGATCCCCTGCCCGGCACCGGTGACGATGGCGGTTTGGCCGTCCAATACGGCCGGCTGTAAAGGACGACCACCAGTAGAAGTAGTCATGCATACTCCTTCAGAACACTTGGACAACCGGAGCCATTGATCGTTTGATCAATGGCTATGGCACAATCAGCGCCATGGGCACCCGACGCCCGAATCCGACAGGGGTACCACCGTGGATCCGCAAGAACGCAGGAAGCTGATACTTGACCGCTCGGCCGAGATCTTCGCTCGAAAAGGTGTGTCCGCAACCACCATTCGCGAAATCGCCGAAGCGGTGGGTGTCTATTCGGGCGCGCTGTACCACTACTTCCCCTCCAAGGAAGCAATCGTCACCGAGCTCATCCGCGAGTACATCGAAGATCTGTCGGCACGATGCAATGACGTACTTGCGCGCGAGCTACCGCCTGTCGAGCGACTGGTGGCGCTCGGTGTGATCGCGCTCGAGACCAGCGAGCAGTATCACGGCGCCACGTCGATCTGGCGACGTGAAGGCGAGTACATGCGTGAACGCGTGGTCGAGGCCGATATGGCGGCGACCGCCGACACCATGGAGGTTGCTTGGCGTGATGCCATCACCGAAGGCGTTGCCGCCGGTGACCTGCGCACCGACATCGACCCCAAGGTCTTTCAAGAACTTCTCTACGACTCGTTCTGGCACGCCTCACGCTGGTTTCGGCCGAGCCCCGAGCAGACCTTGGCCGATCTCGCCCGCACCGTGATCACCGTGTTCGTCGACGGGATGCGCCACCGCGTCACCTGACCTGTCGGCCATGCCACCATCCGGTGGCAGGGCCGACAGGCGTGGCATCACTCCTGGGGAGCTGCGAGGTTTTCCTCGACTTCTTTGTGCCAGTTCTCCAGTGCACGAGTGGTGTCGACCTCGAACTCGAAGCGCTCGGTCATGTCTGGGGTGACATCTTCGATGTCGACGTAGAACTGGCTGTACCACCTACGGAGCTGATACACGGGCCCGTCCTCCTCGGTGAGGAGCGGGTTCTCGATACGCGTCTTGTGCTTCCAGATCTCGATGTCCTGCCCGAACTGCTCTTCGAGACCGTCGGTGAACAGCGTTGCCATGTCGGCCATCTGCTGGTCGGTCATCCCGTCGATCTTCTTGACGATGGTGCCGAACTGAAGGACAAACGAGTTCGAGGTGACCGGGTAGTGGCAGTTGATCAGCTTGGACTCGATGGTGGAGCCATCGGCGACGGTGTAGATCGTGTCGAGCATGAATGAGGGGCCGTAGTAGAAGGCGTCTGAGATCGTCTGCGCCTCAGGGAGATCCATCTGCACACCGGTCTTGATGTCGTCACGGCCGTACGAGCGCATGTGCTGTCCGGCCACGTGTCCGTCGAAGACGTTCTTGAAGTATTCCGGCATCTGGTAGTGCACGTAGAAGAAGTGGGCCATGTCGACGACGTTGTCGACGATCTCACGACAGTGTGATCCCTCGACGTGGATCGTCGTCCACGTCCAGTCGCTCCACTGTCCGTCCTCGTAGCCCTCGATCTCCGGAATCGACAGCTCTGCAGGCGGTTCGGAACCCTGCGGGCAGTTCCAGACCATCAGAACGCCGTTGCGTTCCATCGTGGTCCAGGTCTTCGTCCGGGCAACCTTGGGGGTGCGACGAGCGTAAGGAACCGACTCGCAACGGCCCTTGCCGTTCCAGCGCCAGTCGTGGAACGGGCAGGCGATCGCGTCACCCTTGATCTCACCCCGGGCGAGGTTGCCACCCATGTGTCGACAGAAGGCGTCGAGCACGTTGATCTTGCCGGTGGAGTCGGCGAATACGACCAGATCAGTACCAAAGACCTTGACCTGGTGTGGCTTTCCGTCTCGGAAGTCTTTTGCCAATCCGATGCAATGCCAGCCACGCGCGAAACGTGTCGGATTGGTGCCGGTGTCGATGTTTCGGATCTCGATACGTTCTTGCTCGACGGTCATGAGGTTCTCCAAATGGGGTGTGTAGGGAGGTCAAACAGGCAGAACGGGAACGGTGGTCACCGGAGGCGGGTGAAGACTTCTTCTGCGGCAAGGGGCAAGACCGGCGGCTCAGATCGCGTGGTCATCGGAATCTTGCCTTCTTTCACTGCTTCGTCGACCGTGCGGTCGAGGGCTTCACAGCGCAGCAGATAGCCACCGGAATCGACGGAAGCGGCCGCGGCCATCTCCCGGCACGTCTGGGAGGCCTCGGCGGTCCATTGAAGGCTCGTGTGAGCGGGGCTGTACTTCGCGATGAACACGCGAGCGTCACAGGTATGGCAGGCGAGAGACTGCAATTTTCCGGATCCCTTCCTCGGATGAACCGAGACTACGAACCAGGATGTGGTGGGGACCACAGGAATTCAGTCCAGCGGAACACCACGTTCGCGCAAGTCAACGCCGGAACCACCCGATGGCTCGCATTCGGCTCAGGTGGTGTCCTTTTTGGGATTGCCAAAGTCGGGATCAGCGGGTTCAACTTTCCGCGATTCCCGGAACTTCTTGACCACGCGATCGACGACGAAACCCAATACCAACGCGAGGCAGATCGACACGACCGCACCGAGCAGCGGCTGTTTGTCAAAAAGGTCACCGACGAACCGCCCGATCAGAGCCGAATACACCGCCCACGTGGTACCCGCGATGATGCTCAGGGGCACAAACTTCTTCCGGGGGTAGTGCGTCGCACCTGCGGTCATGTTGGCAGCAACGCGACCAACCGGAACATATCGGGCCGTCAGTATGATCACCGCGCCGCGCTTGTCGAGCCCGTGACGCGCCCTGCCGAGGGCCTCACGCACCTTGGGTTTGCGCATCCACGAGAAGCGATCCACGCCGACCCGTCGGCCGATCGTGTAGGCGATGTTGTCGCCGATGATCGCGCCCAAGGCAGCAAGGAGGATGATCAACCATAGATATGGTCGGCCCGTGGATCCGGACAACGACGCCAGGGTCGTCAAGACGGATTCGCTCGGTAGCGGCGGAAAGAACCCGTCGATGACGCACAACGCGAACAGCACCGGATACACCCATAGCGCGCTGGCCTGAGCGCTGATGAATTCGTTGATCACGTCCATATGCGCCGCCGTGCTTCCTGTCATCTGCCGGTTCCGGATGTGCACCGGAATAGGCGTCGGACCTACTTCGCAAACCGGGTGGCCGGAGCGCGGCCGGTTGCCACACCATCGATCCTGACACGGCGCCGACAGTAAAACCGCCCGATCAACGGGAAAGATCAGCGAACACCCGGGGTGCTCCACCCCTACCGCCGACCCCGAAATCGGACTTTTCGCACCACCCATGCCGGCATGGTCGGGGTAATGGAGAACCGATCACCGATCCCTCCTCGACTCTCTCGTCCAATGCGAGGTCTGATTCCCGCCAGTCTTCAGCGCTCGTTGCAGTGAAGATCAAGTGGCACACACCAGAACGCCAAAATCGTTGGCGGATAACACATGGAGCAGATGATGTCGAAGATTGCGTTGATCACCGGATCCAACCGGGGGCTGGGTTTCGCCGCTGCGAAAGCGCTTGGACGGGCCGGCTACACGGTGGTTCTCAGTGGCCGCACACACGAGAAGGTGACGCCGGCCGTCAAAGAGCTACAGGCACTGGGGTTTGACGCGCAGGGCCAGATCCTCGACGTCAGTTCATTCGAGAGTGCACGTTGTGCCGCGGACGATTTGCGCGACCGACACGGACATCTGGATCTGTTGGTGAACAATGCCGGAATCCTGCCGGAGGCCACTCAACCCGGTGACGTCAATTTCGTCCATCCTGCAAGTGCATCGCAAACGTTCACCGTCAATACCGTGGGCGTCCTCAACGTCATCGAAGCGATGTTGCCACTGATTCGGCGAAGCGAGGCCGGACGAATTGTGAACGTCTCCAGCACAGTTGGATCGTTGGCAGAACAGGAAGATCCGCAGTCGCAGTACTTTTCGATGATTGTTCCGGCCTATCAGGCCTCGAAAGCTGCACTGAACTCGATCACCATCGGCTTGTCGAAGCTGCTCGTCGACACCCCGATCAAAGTGACAGCGGTGTGCCCGGGCTACGTCCAGACCGAACTCTCCCCCGATAACAGGGCACAGGCGCCGCTCACCGCGGACGAAGCGGCCGAAGTGGTTGTCCGCGCCGCCATGCTCCCCGACGACGCCATGTCGGGAACATTTGTGGACGCAGCCGGTTCCGTGCGCTGGTGACCAGGGATGAAGGACTTCGTGGTGGCTGGGGACAACGTTTCCCACACCCGCCGCCCGCCTCCATCTGCTAACGGCGGCGAACCATCCCTGCCACACGAGTTTTGGCGTTGAAGGCGGCCTTCATCGCGCGATCCGCGATCGATCCATCGGGCGGCATCATCTTGATCTGGCGAGCAAACTCCATCTGGTCGTAGCGCACCGTGTTGGTGACGACCTTCCCATCTGCGATGACAAAGTGGTCGAAACCCTCCAAGTCGATTGACCGCCCGGTTCCGGCCACTCCGACGAAGGTACCGACGTGACGACCGGTCAAATGCCAGTGGACCAGAACATCTTTGCCGGCCTCGGCGATCGACACGACCTCCATGTCGAAGTCGTGCACGGCCGCGAAGACCTGCTCGAAGTAGGCGGCAATGACGTCGGCTCCACGACACGTGCCGGTTGGGAACTCCACGAGGGTGTCGGTTGTCCAGAAACCACGCAGGCTGTCGATGTCCTGGGCATTGAGGCGGCCCAATGACCACCGGACGAGTTCAGCGTTGGAGACGTCCCTCGGCGGGGCAGTGGTGGTCGAGGTGTAGCTGGGATCGGGCATCTGTCCTCCATGCACTTCTGTGTGCGGCAAGTTCACTGGCGCCGCCTGGCGGGCTTCCATTCCCAGACTGACATTGCACGCCACCCAAAGCGCGTGTAGTCGGCTACTCGACTGACGCCCTTCAACCCGCCGATCTGGCGTCGAGTAACGAACGTGCTGGTCTGGACGACATGGCTTCTGTAGCGGCCACGATCGGGGGGAGACCGATGGACGACGAGAGTTCTTCGCGTAAGAAGGAAGCGTGGACCTTCGCGCTGGTCATCGTGTCCGTCCTTGCGCTCGGGATCGTGCTGGCAGGATTTCTGCAACCTGAGCCCGATCCGGAACTGACGACGGCTCCGCCCGCGTCGACCACAGAGGCCGAACCCACTGCGCCCGTCGAGTACGACATGGTGGAAGAACCTGTCGACCTGACGGCACAGATCCCTGGATGCGACGTCGTCGAACAACCTGACGAGTCCGGTGGCTACAGCGCGTTCTCGGTCTCCTCAGTCGACGAGCAGACCTATGACAACCCCAAATTTCCTTGGTTCAACGGCCCGAAGGCGACCGCGATGTCGAACGCGGTGGCCGAGACATTGCCTGACAGTGCAGAGATCGAGTTCGCGAGTCCGGAACGGTCGCTCGTCTTTCAACCGATCATGGACTTCGGTGACTCTGACGCCGAACCCAAAGGGAGCACCATTGCATCGGGATCGGTGGTCAACGATGATGCCAGGGGCAGCCTGACCGTCCAAGTGCAGCAAGGCTCAGCGCCGATTCCATCCTGTGTGGCAGGGTATCTCGACGAGCGTCGCACCTTGCCTGACGGCGTGGTGGTCGATGTGCACGACACCTGGTGGGAAGTGAATGGTGTTCGTACCCTCAGTCGGTCGGCGCAGGCATACGTGGCGGACGGGTCGCTGATCCACGCGAGCTCCACCGACAACTCCGGAGCGACACAACAGGAGCACAGCGGCAAAATCCCCTTGACCACAGATGATCTGGTACGTATCGTCAGCGATCCGCGGCTCCGTATCAGCACTGTCGTTCCGCCGGGGACCCTGGCCCCGCCGGAGGAATGTTATGGCTACTCCGAGGCCAACGGCCCCGCCGTTACTCGTGAGCAGGCACGCAAACTCGACGCCATCCTCGCGACAATCGATCTAGGCGGGCCGAAGCTGAGACCCTTGCAACCCGGCGGGAACGACACCCTGTGCACTGCGGATCCCGATGCGGGACTCGAGATTTCAATCGCCGGAGGTCAGCCGCTTCCCGTCGAAGAGCGCCCGGTTCCGGGTTCCGATTCCCAGAAGACGCTGCGAACACTCGCTGACGGGACCGTTGTACAGACCGAGCGGTCCTTCCATTCAGCCTCCCCGATGAACAAGCCAGAGGAATCCACGATGCAGATGTCGAGTTCGGTCATCGTGACGCGACCTGCCGGGACGAGGATCTCAGTCAGTTCCAGTGCGGCAACATCCGATCAGGTGCTCTCGTTCAATGAGCTCGAATCCATCGCACTCACACCAGGATTGGAACTGTAGACGTGCCCGACAAGAGCACCTGGCAACTCGTTGCTGCCGCCGCGGCTGCCGTCGTGACCCTCACCGCAGCGGGGTTTGTGCTGGTGGACCACCACACGCAGGCGTCGGTCAAGAAGATCACCGGGACGACCGCGCAAACGCCCGGACTCGCCTGGTCCCTTGATGCCGCCGAGTATCTCGGCCGGCCGTTTGCCGACTTCTCCGACCCGCGCGGGGGATCCTCGTACAACTCCGGTCTCCCTGGATTCATCCTCGCGGGAGGCACCCTGGTGACCATTGCCGGCATCCCCAACGACGGATACACCCTCGACGAAGCCGTCATGATAGGCGTCGACCCCGACGATGGGACCGTCCGCTGGGAGGCTCCCGCCGCCGATCTCCAGCAATGCAGCGAGGAACCGCTCGGCGGCAAGATCTATTGCTATGCAATGGATGATGGGTACGAGCTCGTCAGCTATGACACCGGATCCGGCGAGACGGCCAGGCGATCAATCGAGGAATCGATCTTTGGTCTCACCACCACCTCGGACACCCTTTTCATCGTCGAAGGCAGTCCCGAGGAGAACGATGTGCGGGTCCATTCAGGTACGTTCGATGACGTTTCCGCCAACTGGTCGCAAAGCTTCGACATCGGAGGCGGATGGGAGGACGTGTTCGGTCCCGACACGCTGATTGTGACGGACGGCGTCGGCCTCGTGCGGATCAGCAACACGATGGCGCAATTCGATGCCGAGTCGGGTAGCGAGCTGTGGAGCAACGGCGACAACTGCGTGTACGCCGCGAGTCTCGAATCCGGTGGTGTTGTGGCGCAGGCGAACACCGATTGCGAGTCCTACGACACCATTTCAGAGCAGCTACTCAGAGGCCCCGACGGGAAGGTTCTGGCTACGGCGAAGAGCTCCGTGCGGCAGGGTCCGATGCTCGAGCACCCGTCAGACTCTGATGCCCCGATCCTGCTGGGCGATTCCGCGTACGACCGCGCCACCGGCGATCGGCTCTGGACCAATATCGATCTCGTCGCGGGCGCGAACGGGACGCAGGGAACCGTGACAGCCGTCGTCGGCGACATCGCCTACCTCCGTGACACGTCAGGCGAAGTCGAGACGGAAACGGGCATCGACGTGCGAACAGGAACACGGTTGTGGCACAACGATACTGCCCAACATTTCAATCCGACTGCGGCCGGCGGCAGTGTGATCGTCGGTACCGATGGGATCGCGTTGACGGCTTTCGACGTCAGCACCGGCAAGGTGGTGTGGACCGCGCCGTTCACAGCCATCGACCCCGATCCCGAAACATTCCTCTCGGGTAGTGCGACCGAACGGTACGACGACGGGTGGATCTTCTCGTCGGACCGCCGGATGATCGGTCTCACACCGCTGCCTCGGTGACCGGTGCGGTCATGGGCAAAGACGGTCGATCGCGTCGAGGATTGCGTGGCGATACCACGCGTAATCGTGTCCACCGGAGTAGGTTTCGAAGTGCACATCACCTCCGGCGTCCTTCGCCGCGTCCGCGAACCACCGTGACTGATCGACCATCGCGCCCTCGATGTTTCCGACCTGCACCACAACGCGATTGGTGAAAGCGCGGGTACCGGCCATGCGTTTGAGCGACCGAGTGAGCGTCCCGGGTCGCTCGTAGTCGCGTGTTTCGCTCTCTTCGTCGAACCAGAAGGACCCCGACTGCACAATCGCAGCGTCGACGAGGTCGGGGAGGTCGATGAGAAGACCAGCCGCAGCCAGGCCACCGTAGCTTTGGCCGGCGACGATGATCCCTTTCCATCTGATTCCGGCTCGTTCGAGTGCCGGAAGTACTTCCCGCGTCAACAATTGCGTCATCAACGCACGCTTGTCGAGAATGCGCCGGTCGGGTGTGCTGACGAGGATGGCGGTCGGCGATGGTCCGGTTGCATCCTTGTTGCGCTGGGTCATTGCACTGCGATAGCCGAATCCGGAATCGGCCCACAGATCTCCGTCGAACATCACCATGAGTGGTCCATCCACATCACCGGGAAGAATCGTCAGCGCCCGACCCGATTCGACTATGGAATAGACGGATTCACCCTCGGTCCCACCGTCGCTAGCAGAGGCCGACCAAGCCGGGTGTTTGACCGCACCCGGCAATTCCAGCACCGACGACGAGCCGAGCATACCGAATGGACGGCGAATCACATCAGGATTACTCGGGTCGCAGACAAGGTTGTCGAGGACCTGATAGATCGACATTTCTTGCTGCGCTTCAACGGATTCGAAGATCAGGAAACCGTAACTCACACACGCGTCGTCCGGAAGTCGGACCGTCGTCGCATATACGCCCGGCTCGGTGAGCGTCAGTCCGATGCCGCCGTGGATGGTGGTGCCGGGATAACCGGTCAGATGAAGCGAGACGACCACGGGAACATCGCTGTACCAACGAAATGTGACATCGGTGTACCCGGCGACCAGGTTGGGTTCAGTGACCGCCATCGGTTCGACTACCTCTCCTACAGATCATCGACACCCAGGATGGCACAACCGTTCTCCCGAGCCGCGATCGCGGTTACACTCCTCGACGAGGTCTCCCCCGCCGAGGCCGATACCCGAGGACTGACAGCCAGGCGTGAGACGAAGATCGTCATCGGCAGTCGCATCCATCTGAGCTCAGGTGTCCCGGTTCAGGACGTACCGTGCTCGAGAATCGCCATCAATGCGGCGACGAAAGGCTCAGAGCCGACATCGCCTCGGATAGCTAGTTGTTCGCTGTAGCCGACGAGAACTGCGACAAAGGCTTCGGCGATCTGAGCCGGGTCATCCGGGTGATTGTCGGGGACGAGTTCAGCGATCGCCGTCCGCAGCTCATCGAGTTGGGCACGAACTACCTCGGCCAATGCCGGCGACAGCGCGGCTTCGGCGTAAATCTGGGCGACCAGTCGGGCATGGCCGGTCTCTTGCGACATTGTCCGCATGTGCTCGAGTAGATCCCGAACCGCCTCGGCGGTGAGTGCGTCCGGAAGTGCGCCACTCGCCTGTTCACAGACTGCAATGACGATCTCGTCTTTGCTTCGGAAGTAGCGGTAGATCGCCCCGTTGGACAGGCCGGTCTCAGCGACGATGTCCGCCATCGACGTTCGAGCGAACCCATGGCTGGCGAACCGAACGCGGGCGGCGTCCACTATCTGTTGACGTCGCGCGTCGAGGTGCGCTTGGGTGACCTTCGGCATAAAAGAGTGACCCCTCGTTTTATTTTGGTACGTTGATCAGATCGTACCGAACACCATCTGGAGCCCACCATGCGCTACAAGACCTTTTCTCGACACAGCGGCCTTCGGGTGTCTGAATATGCCCTCGGCACCTCGACCTTCGGTGCAGTCGAGACCCTTGACCGACCCGATGCCTCCCGCACGATCTTCGACGCCTTCGTCTCTGCGGGCGGCACCACATTCGACTCCTCCGACGTCTACCAGGGCGGGCGGGCCGAATCCGTCCTCGGCGAACTGCTTGGTACCGATAGAGACGATTTCGTGGTGATCACCAAATACACAGGTCTCCGACAAGACCATTCCGGCCCCGGCACAACTGGAAACAGCCGGAAAACCATGATCCGCTCCCTGGAGGCCAGTCTTCGCCGACTCCAGACGGACTACGTAGACGTGTTCATGCCGCACTTCCCGGACGGTGTCACGCCGGTCGCCGAGATCCTCGATACCTTCGACGACTTGATCCGATCCGGAAAGATCCTGCACGGCGGGCTTTCCAACTTCCCTGCCTGGCGGATAGCCGGGGCCGCAACACGATCCGAACTGAAGAATCATGCACCCTTGATCGGCATCGAGACCGAATACAGCCTCGCCGAACGATCTGCCGAGCGGGAACTACTGCCGATGACCCAGGCCCACGGCCTTGGCGCGCTGCTCTATTCACCGTTGGCGGGTGGACTACTCACCGGCAAATACCGACGCGGCGAGACAGGTCGGCTCAATGCTCAGGCCGGTGGAGTCGAGGACAAAGGGCACAACGCGGCAGTACTCGACGCCGTGCTGGCCATCGCCGACGAGATTGGCAGCACCGCCCTTCAGGTGTCCATGTCGTGGCTACGCCGTCGGTCCACACTGGCGAACACCGCACTGATTCCGATCATCGGCCCACGCTCCCTGTCACAGCTGCAGGCATACCTCGAGTCGCTCGACTTGGAGTTGAGCGAAGAGCACTATCAGCGCCTCGACGACGTCAGCGCTGTCCGGCTCGGGACACCACACGAAGATGTGACGGCCGCACTCGCGGGCGGCTACGACGGTGACCGCACCACGCTCGACACGCCCCTGATCCCCGTGCTCTAACCGACAGAACTCGCGATAGGAAACCAAATATTATGTCCAGCAACGTACTCGGTGTCAGCTTCGACGCCCACGACGCCTACGCAATCGCCACCTTCTGGGGCGAAGTCCTGCAATGTGCCGTCGCCGATGGAGCCAGCGCAGACCACGCCTCACTCCCGACCGAACCAGGAACGAACCGCCCGCGGATGAGCTTCCACCGAGTCCCCGAAGGCAAATCCGTGAAGAACCGGATGCACCTCGACCTCACCACCACCGACTTCGACACCGAAATCGCCAGACTCATCTCCCTCGGCGCCACCAAACTAAACGATGTCGACCTCGGAATCCGTTGGGCAACGCTCGCCGACCCCGAGGGCAACGAATTCGACGTGATCGACGGATCACACACCGGAGGCCGCGCAGCTGCCGCCGACAGTGAGTGACCGGGCCGAACAAGTTGCCGCGCAGGCAGTTTACGACCGAAGCTGCACTGCAGCTCGACATTTCCCGTGTAGGTTCCGCCGCACAATGTCACCTGAGAAGGCTGTGACCTGTGGTGTTCCATGGACTGTCACCAACAGATTCCAAATTATCCTGTCAGAAAATTCGGGCACACCGGAACATTCCAGACTCGCACCGAAGCATATCTGGCACCGCATGTGTTGTGCAGCAACCCAGAGCACCTCCCCTCACAGAAGGCAGTCGGAAACCTCGTTGTGGGTATGAGAATCACGACGGTAGCTCCGGCGGGACCGCCAGGATCTGCGCGTGGGATCGTCTCGGCAGGCGTTACTTCGATGACCATTTAATGGCCACCACCTGGGCGGGATCGGGCTGCCGGAACAGTGATCCCACCAACGAATGGCCGGATGTGACCCGCTTCGGCTTGACGGCACACGGAATGCGTTCAGTTGAACTCACCGGCTTACATGTCGGCCAAGCCCAGCACGCCCAACCGCGGGTGGAGACCACCGAAGCGCGCGAGTTCCAAGTCGCTGTCGCCGACTCTCAGATAAGTGTTGAAACCCCAGCTACGGCTTCATGCGGGCAAGAGCGCGCGTCCATGTCACGATCAGTAACCTGAGCGCTTTCATAAGCCCGCCCAGAACTTGGCGGCGCGCCTGAACTAGGCCGCGTCTAGGGCCGACATCTGCTGCGGCTGGCTGCCTGTAGCTTTCGGGTCGGACAACCGTGACTCTTACGCTCGTATACCGGGAACTAGGGGCGTGCCAGCGTAGACGGGTGGTGTTCGCGTGCGGACTTTCGCGCGCGACGGCCATCAAGATGCGTGACAGTCAGGTCGCTAAGGCCTGTTCTAAGGACTGCCTAAGAGTCTGAATCCGGGTGTCGCGAATGATTCTGTCGGGTGACGAAGTGAAGGCGTCCACCGCTTCGGAGAGTGCCTTGGCGTCTCGGTCGACGTACTTCGGGCGGAGGATATCGAGGGCCTGCCCGAACTTCTTCCGCGGCTTGTCGTAGCTCAGGTTGCCTGCCACCTCGGGGCCAGTCAGAAGGTATAGCGCGCGTGCGGCTTGCCCGGGGGTCAACCTGGTTATGAGGTCTTCGTAGATCTCGTTGGCCTTCCATGAGACGCCACTGGAGCGCCCGAGAAAGATGGTGGCGAGGGCCTCGACGTACTTTTTCTCGACGCCGATAGGGATTGCTTGGGTGCCGATGATCTGAGCGAGACGAGTCGCGACCGGTGGCTCATTATAGAAGTTGTCCATACCTTCGTGCGCCCGGCGAAGTTCGTCGATCAGGGTGTCAATCTCGCCAAGTCGAACGTCCTCAGAGAGGTAGGAGAGGCCGTCGACGGCGGAAAGGAACTCCCGGGCGAGGTCTGCCTGCTCTTGGTCGAGCGATGCCTTGAATCTCGCCTGCCGCACGCCATAATTCGCTCGGACGGTCTCTGGGACTTGCGACCAAAGCGGAACTGACAGGAGCCGAACGTTGTCACGAACGACAGTCGATGAACTGAGGTCGGTATAGATCCCGAATAGGCCGTTTGCGAGCAGCTCGACTTGGTCGGGGCGGAGGCCATTGAACACTCCGGCCAGCTCTGCGGCCACGTCGGCGGTCACCGTCGTGTTTTTCACGTTGTACAGCAGCCGCCCCGTCGCGACCATTGTTGGCGATTCCGGGAGGAGGATCACCTCACGGATGCACGTCTCCATGAACGCGAGAAGTTGGTACGGGCCTATCTCGTGCTGGTTTGGGTGCGCCGCGCTCGCGTGATTTCGCATGTAGCGGACGAGGTCGAGTTGCTGCTGACCGACCGCCGATATGAAGCCTATCTTCGCGGCCGCCCGGATCAGCTCGTCATCGGTGATCTTCGCGAGGTCGGAGGGCTCGCGAAGATCCTTCCGCTTGTCAGGGTCTGTGACCGCCTGATCGAAGAAGTAGTTGAGATCGTATGCGACGATCCGATTACGAAGCTCACCGATTGTCTCGTCCCAGAGATAGTTGAGGGCTGCGTCGAAGAGCCCGGCGCTGACGGCGAGCATGAACTTGGACATGTAGACGGCGCGGCGGCGGTGTTCGGCAGGCAGAGGACCAATTACCGTTTCGACGTTGTTGAGGATCGATATGCGCTGTTGGATGTCGACCAGGACACCCACCGTCGGCAGCCCGAACTCGTCCACTTTCGAGAGGATCGCGCTCTCATAGGAGGTGATCGTCCCTGAAACGTCGATCTGCTGAGGAAGCCTCGTCGACGGCACGATGTCGGACACGTACGCCTCCTAAATGCTTGTTTGGTACAACCTACCGTTGAGCCGGTAGTCCTCACTAGATCTTGCAGGTGACGGCAATCCGAGTCTCAGGTCCGTGTCACCGAGTCCAACAAGGGTGCCGAAGCATAATCCACGTTGTCATCCGACAAGGGGTGGGGAGTGCCACCACTCCAGTTGACGCGTGAGGTTAACAGGTAGGCCCGTGCGGTCAGCACAATTTGACGCAAGTTGGCCACGGCTTCGGATCTCGCCGCCGTTAGGGTGACCGTATGCCCGAACCAATCGAGCTCGATGTGCCCTCGACATGGCCCCAGCGGCTACGGGACTTAGCCGCACAGGCGTCCTTACATCCCAGCGGCAAAGGCGACTATGCCCCTGAACTTGAACCGACCCCCGAACTATCGTTACCAATCGATGCGATCTTGGCCGAGCACGGCATCGTCGCATACCACTACACCCGGCTTCTGGACTCCGAGGTCGACGATATTCGCCGAAATGGATTGCGTGCCACTTCAACCGAGCTCCTGGCAGACAAACTCGACTCGGCAGTGTCGGGAGGCTACATTACTCCCGCTCAGGCCAAACATCTCAACGCTACAAGCGTCCTCTCTGACGCAGACCACGGCAGCGGGCGGCTGAACGAAGTATGCGCGGTCACAACGCCGCAGTCGGGTGCCGACGTAAGTGGACTCACTCCGCTGATGAGTAACTGGGGCGGTGAGATCATATACTTCTATCAACGAACTGGTATTGATCCCGACCTCACGCGACTTCTAACTAAAGTCGGTCGGCCACAGGTAGTTTCATTCACACATTATCCGTCGCCGACGCACTTCTACACATCGCCCCTATCAAATGCAGTGATCGGCCGATGGCGCGAGCTCGACGAGTGCTGGACCGAAATACACCATCGCACAGCCAGCGGGGAACGTGTGCCGGTGCTCAACATCCTAGAGCCGGACTCCTACGGCGCCGTACACGCCGGTCCCAACCACGCGTAGTACTCGATCTCACCAACGATGGCCAAGGCGACATCACGACGCACACCAGGAGCGACTGGGAAAGTCCCCGTGATGATATGCATTCCACACGGATCCTAGTTGGCAAAGGCAGCCGACAACGCGCCCAACCTCCGCTTTCACGCACACTTAGGGACACACGATGGCGCGCGACGATGACGCTTTCCGCTCGACCGGCCAAAACCGCTCCGAACGTTTTGTTGCCTCAAGATAGCTGCGATACAGAACCTTTCGACCACCCCTTGACGGAGGCCGCCCGAAGACTGCGGCGATCTGCCAGAATCCCCTGCCCGGCATGCATAGATCAGCGATCGCGGCTCTCATTTTGTGATAAAGACGAGTGCGATGTGTCCGTTGCCAACCGCTTTCGAATGACGTATTGGACTGCACGTGGAGACAGACCTAGTTGATCCACACCAATCCACCATCTGAGGGTTCCCCATTGATCAAACCTCGGAACCAACGGATGGCTCGTCTCGTGCATTTGGGACTATCCCTTAAACGGTGTTTCGGCCGTTTTCCATCAGTAGGTTTCTGATCCAGGCCAACGGTCCGCGAAGGTGATCGCGAAAGCGTTGAGTGCAGGCTTCCACCGTGTGATCCATCGTGCCTGACCTTTGCCGGTCGGGTCCAGGGATCGGGTCACCAGGTACAAACATTTGAGCGCGGCTTGCTCGCTGGGGAAATGGCCGCTGGCTTTGACCGCACGGCGGTACCGCGCGTTCAACGACTCGATAGCGTTGGTGGAACACAAGACTCGCCGTATCTCGGTGCCGTAGTCGAGGAACGGGATGAACTCTTGCCAGGCGCTATCCCACATCCGGATGATCGCCGGATACTCATCGACGATCAAACGCCGCCGCGACCGCATACGGTGTGGCCACGACCAACCAGGATTCGGTTCACGGCTCGAACGGAGCTCAGCCACATCGGTAATTCGTAGCGCATCGAGCCCATGAACATCGCTGAAAGTACAGTCCTGCAAGCCAATTCCAGAAATCGTCACACCGGCCAGTCGAGCCCGTTTCAATGAGGTGATCGACGCAGCAGCACTGATCGGAAGTGCCGCAGTCAGTGCTCGATTGAGTGTCGCGTAGGCGATCTGAAAATCGAGCCAGTCAAAGATACTCATCCACTCTGGACGGACTGGGCGAACCCAATATCCGTCAGGTGCTGGTTCTGAGGTCGCTGGAACAGCTTCGATCAGCGAATCCTTGGCCAGGTTGGCATCAGTGAGATCCACTGCAGCGCTGGCAACGACCAGATGCAGCCGCTTTTCTGCCCTCAATCGAACACACGACACGACTCCAGCGGTGACATCAAGGCGGACAGACTCCCGAAACACGGATCCTTCGAAAATTACTTCCGTCGCCAGTAACCCCTCGGATGAAACATCTCCCTCCCAGATCACCCTAGTCAACGCCAACACCTTGAAGATCGCCTTGCAGAACGTGGTGTCGCAGGTGAAGGCCGCCTCCTCGCACCAGGCGGTGTCAGCTAATACACAGTGGGGCAAGCTCAGGTCGACAGTTTCAGATCCAAAACACCGACGATGCGGGCGGCGTCAAGGTGGACTGGGAGGTCAAGGTCGACTACCAAGTGCAGGAAGTCCGCGCGCACAACACGATCGCCACCCCAGGCCGTTGCGTCCCCGATACTCGGCCGCCACTTAGAGTCGCGCTCGGCCCCGGTCCTGAGATCGCATCAATTGCGTTCGGACGCGGCAGCCAGCAAGCGTGTTTCGGCCTCGGTGATGGGCTCCAACTTCGTTCGACTCCTCACATCACTCGACAATGCCGTCCCGCCCAACACCCGAATGGAGTGAAGGTGGATAGATCCTACTGGGGCGGGGTGTATTTCATCACTGGTGACGAAGCATATTGCAGCACAAGCAATTACGCCGATAACAGAATTATCATCAACTAAACTTGACGACACCTTGGTGGAGGGCGTGCCGCTCGCCGTCGGATGACACCGTAGGTGGGAGTTCGCCACCCAATCTGGGAGTCGTTCACGGCGATATCGGACAACTTGCAACGTCACTTGGGAAAACGTCGTGTCGCAATCCCGCTCAAACTGTCACTCGAACAGGTATGAGCGCCGATTCGACGGAATTCTCAATTCCAATGGCACGGAGCACCTGTAGATATCGGGAGATCTACGCGGGACGGGCACTCCCAACTACCTGGCACTAGTCCCAGATCGCGGTCAGCCGACCGTCGGCTCCGATGACCTTTAGAGGACGCACCATCCTGAATGGTAACTAACCGACACGAAGGTCGGATCCACCGTTGATCGGACGCTCTCCGGAGTTTCAATACTCTGATTGGCATGACGATGGGTGGGCGTGAGGCGGCCGGCGACAAGATTCAGTGGACCAGGTTGGATCAGCCCTGGTTTGACCGAATTGTTGAGACACTGCTGCTGCGGAAGTTTCGTGGCGGAGCGCAGGTTGAAGTGGTCGACGGCAGAGGTGGCGACGGGGGCATGGACGTGTCCGTTACCTATCCCGACGGCCGTCTCGTGATCTACCAGCTGAAGTACTACCCCGAGGGCATGTCCGGGGGCCACAGGCCCCGTAGGACTGAAGTGAAGAAGTCGTTCAAGCAGGCGGTGAACAAACATGAACCGCACGAGTGGGTACTCGTCGCTCCACGCAACTACACCAACTCCGAGAAGCGCTTCCTGCGTGGGTTACCGGATGCGACTCCGGATGGGAAGCGTCATCCCACAGTCGATTGGATTGGCCGATCGGCCCTGGACCAGATGCTCATCGACTTCCCTGAGGTCGATCGGTGGTTGACTCTCGACCACGTCCGGAACACCCGCGAGGTCTTCGAACGTGAGCGGACTGCATTTCTTAATTCCCCCGCTAGCGACCTCGCTACCCGTGTGGATGCTCTTGGCGGGCTCATCGACGCAACAGATATGGATTGGACCTGGGACTTCGCGCGGCAAGGCAATACGACGATCCAAACACTGCGAGCTCAGCATGACAACGCGGCGGTCCGCAGCCCCATCAGCATCACATTCAGCACGATGTTCGCCGCCGACTCTGCGGTGGGGCGTGAGTTTCGACGATCGATCGAATACGGCTCACCGGAGCGGGTGACGATCCCAGGCGCCGCCCTCACCAGATTTGAAGTCTCCGGCCCAGACGTTGTGAGCGGGATACCCGACCCGGACCGTCTGGTGATCGCAAGTCTCCCTGACGATGAAAGTCCCGCAGTTGGAATGCTTATGGAGATCCGGTTGCTTGAAGACGGCGAGGTGGTTGCAACCGAGGAGGGAACAGTCATGGAAGTGCACCGCGGCACCCGGGGCATCACCAATGTGATGTTTTTCTGCGGTAATCGACTCACCGTGACGGCCGAAATCCCGTATCAAGCCGCGGCCGGTCCCACATCGATGAAAGTTGGGTACAAACTCCAAGGCCTCAGCCCGCGAGCTGTTGCCAACCTACTCAAGATCGTGCTGGGCCTACGGATATCGGGTGAGGTTGAGTTTCACATTGACGGCCAGTTTCTGACGAAGTACAGGCGCTCTAGTGACGAGATCGACGACGAGGCCAGCGAGTTCAAGGAGCAGCTCATGATCTACCGTTTCGCCGAAGACTTCGCCGACGTACTCGCTCACACTGGGCAGAGAATGACTTTCCCGAGCAGCTTCACCGCGGATGACCGGGTCCACGCGCGTGTCGCCCGGCTACTGATCGAGGGTCACATGGTGGCGTCGCCATTGGCGCCCGGAATCCATGGCCGCTTAGCCGCCAATGCCTCACTTACGCGTGAGCTTCGCGACATGCTGACGGAAAGACGCGACATCCGCTGGCCGGCCGGGCCTTACTCTGCTCCAATCGCTGGCCGGCAGTTCGATCTTGGACAGTCTTTTACGGTTCACCCAGAGACGTGGATCGAGAACGGCGCCGCCGCTCTCGAAGCGCTAGAACGCGGCGAAGTCAGTACTGACCTGCTGATCGTGAGGCCGGGCGGCGACCCGTACTTTTTCGTCTATCTCCCAGCGACCGATCCAGAAGGCCACGAGGGTCGCTGGTTCGCGAGATGGAACCTCGACGGTATCGACGAACCCTGGCTGGACCGGCCATGGCTCACACCCGAGGACGCAGATACTGACCCTCTAGCCGAATCAACCGAGTAAGTGGCACTCTCAACTACCTGTCACTAGTCCCAGATCGCCTGTCACGGAGTTACTTCGGCGACGGATGTGTCAGTCCGGCGCAGAGCCAGTCGGGTTGGCTTCGATGAAGTCCCAGAGGGTGTCGGAGTAGTCGTGGTTGCTGCGGACAGTCGACCAGGTGGGCGAGCGTCATGATCCAGGCCCACGGAGTGTTTTTGTAGATGGATTTATCGTGGTCAGTCTGCACCTTGCGTGGTGCCTCGAGTTCGACGCCGTGGCTTCGGTTCCAGATTCGCTCGTGGTGCGCACAGACGTTTCGCAGCACGGTCATCGCCCGGAATGTGCGGGCTGCGTGGCTGTGTTTGAGGTCGAACCGGGTTGCCAGAGGCTTCAATACGCCTTCGACGTCAGTTGTGAGGCCATACATTTTCGAGGTGGTGCCTAGAGACATTGTCTCGACGGCTGCCCAGATCGGCATGGATTCGCCGCGGGTTTTGTGGTGCCCGGCGAATCGCTCGGTGGAGCGATTGAGATCCTCCGTGATGGACTTGAGCAGTGTGTCGCGAGCCCGTTCCGGTACTCGTACGCATTCTCCTCGAGGTAACCGCCAGGCCCGGTTGACTGGCCCATCAGATATGCGAGCTGGGAGCGGAAGACGACCTCAAACTCTGCCAGTCCTTCGTGGAGCCTTCTGGCCAGCTGCTGGTCAAAGAGGTAGGCCGCTCGAATGTCAGCAAACTTGGCGCTGGCATCGAACCGGTTGTTGCCGGCGGCGGGGTTGATCTGGAAGTACCGGAAGTAGCCGCTCAGGCGATAGTAATTATGGTCGCAGAGGAGTTGCTGGGCCAGGGTCGTTTCAGTGTCTGCGAGAGGGAGCCCGTTGGCCAGGAGCTTCTGTAGCTGCTGCTCAACGGTGAGGAAGGGCTTCACCGGAGTGATGGTAGTAAAGAGCCCGCCGAAGTGAGGAAGCTTGCGCTCTAGCCTTGGCGGGCATCGTTGACACAAGGATAGCGCGGGTGACTCTGCGGATCAACCGCCTGATGTGGAGCTGGACGCCAGTCCCAGGTAGCTGGCACTACTCCCAACTCTGCTGTCACCCGACAGTGGCAGCTGTCGGACGGCGCGGAGGTCAGTCTGTTGGCGGCGGGTCAAAAGTAGTCGTCGTAGAGTTGCCGCAACCTGTGATAGCTCACTGGGGCCGCGTTGCGCTGCTGATCGGCGGAGAGCCCGAGCTTCGCGAGCAGTACCAGGTGCAACAAGGTTTTCGTTACGTAAGTCAGTGCGGGTCTGACCTCGTGAGGGATCGTGTCCATGCCGTCCCACGCTGAATGGCCGATCGCGTTGCGCGCCCTGGCTATCCACGTGACCCACTGGTCCCGGTCGTGGAGCAATCTTTCAACGGCCTCGCCGTCGGGGATTGCGGCCAACTCTTTCATCCGGGTCGTGAGGCCCGGCTGGTTCTGTCTGATCTTTGAAAGTGCCCATTCCTTCGCTGCGTCATCGGGCAGAGCCTTGATGTGCTTCTTGAGCTCCTTGTGCTCCTGGTCGGAGATGCCGGTTGTGTCTGGACACAGAATCTGGTGGATGCCCTCGGCGGCGGAGGCAGCGTTAAACAGCTTGTTCTGGTAGTAGCCGCGGCCGCCGTAGTCGAGGCTGAACAGCACCGAACCCGACATTCCCAGCTCTCGGCGCGCAACGTCAACCAGTCGGAGATGAACCGCTCAGGTACGGTGGCCAGCCCGAACCCTGGACGCCAACGATGCTCGATCACGGTGTCGGCGTTCATCAACACCTGGACCGGCATGCCTTCGCCGGTGAACAGGACAGAAGACTCGATCCGGCAGTCCGCGCTGCCTGCCATGGTCAGGAGGTCTTGGAACGCTTGGACGGTGGTGCCGAAACCAGCCCATTCTCGGGGTTCGTCGGACTCGATGACCAGTTGGACTTCGTTACCCTCACGGCGCAGGCTGAGCTGCTCGCCCGGGCATTGAGGGTTGGCGATCTGCTCCGGCATCGGTAGCCCATCGCGGCCGCGCGTTGCCCAGTCGGTCAGGTTCGACAGGCTGACCGCTACCCGACGGAAGATGGCGACGTCGGCGGAGTCGATGTGGACGCCGATCAACGCGACGTGCACGTAAATCTCTGCCTGCGTCATCGTCCCGAAGGGCAGGACGCCCAGCAGGGTCACCGGTGTGGCCTCGGCGGTTTCGCCCCACACCACCGCGTTTTCGACATCCCACGGGACGAGGTGCTGGTCGAGCTCGAGGCGCAAAGACCCGTCGGCGGCGGTGGTGAGGTTGCCCGCGGCGGTACGGTCGGGATCGGCTGGCATCCACCACTGGCCGTTGTCCACGATCACAGGTCCGCCCCCGTCATCGCTTGCCCACCCACTTGCGGACGGTCATTCGATCGACACCCAACTCGGTTGCGATCTGCGTTTCGGGGACTCCTTCGGAATGAGCGGACTGGGCCATGATCTGCGCGATACGCAGGGATTCCTTCGCTGTGGCCCGGGCCTTGGCGAGTTTCTCCCCGTACGCCTGGCGTTCGGCCTGGGTGTATTGGTCCATGTAGACAACTCTACAATCGTTGCTGTAGTCATGCCTACGCGAACACCGGCCCAGTCAGGGTTATGAGCGGAGCTGATCAGGGTAGATCGTCTGCGCGATTTCCGTGCAGCGGGCATCAGTCATCCTTAACGCGGAGTTTCGCCAGCTTCAGCGTTCACCTCTGTTCGCTTCAAATGGTCACGTGCAAGCCCTGACGACAATCGGGGGGCCTCGGGGTTCCACGTCCCATTGGAGTTCAGCATTCTGGGCGGGTCCGTCGTGCCTGCACCGTCGGTGGCCAACAGCAGTGGTGTTGCCTGCCGACCGACAACAAGGACCACCACCCCCATCTTCCACTCGCAGACACGTGATTGAGTCGCTGATCCGAGCGGGCAACTAACGCAGTGAACAGCACGCACAATATTCGAATGAATACGACAGGCCCGGCCGACCGAGACTCACAGGAAGACAAACCTGTCTCCCAACCAGCGGAATCGCCCAGCACAAAAACGAGCACCGGCTTCTTCGCCCGTGCCGCGCTCGCAATCGTCAGCCTCGGACTACTCGTCGTGTCAGGATTCGTGTTCTTCTCCGGAGACGCCGGCGTCGCGCAACCCGTCGCTACCGGCCTCGGTGCACGCCGTGTAGGTCAACAGACCCGCTCACTGGATGAGCCGTGGGCCCTTTCATCACGTGGCAGTAGGCATAGGAGACGCCGGCCGTGCTGGAACTGATTCGTGCGCCGGGTCAGTAGCTCGGGCGCTGCCTCGGCACGCCACGTGCACCGATTAGCCGGTGCGCACGAGGGTGCGCGGCTCGGTACGAGTCGACCACATCCTGCAGCTGGTGCTCGGGGCGAGTGGGGCCGCGGTCACGGTCGTCGTTGATCGAGTCGCGGAACGCCTGAGCGATGCGGTGGACCTCAGCCCGGTCCTCAGCATGCAGCGGGACACGGAGCACTCGGGCCTCGCCTTCCGCCTCATCGGTGAGACCGCGGCCTTCGTTGATCAGGTCGTCCCAGTATTTCTGATTCACGAGGAGACGGTAGCGAATCGACATGCGAGAAGTGGTGGGGACGAGCGAAGTATTTCCGGTACATCTCTTGCTACTTTCACTCGATGGGCCTCGTCGACAATGCCGCAGATGTGCTGTTCTCCGCGCTCGAACAAGAAATGGGCGACGTACTCCTCGCCAGCCCATATCTGACGAGGGACGTCGCAGTGCGACTCGCCGAGTTCGCGAAAAGGAGCAACTTCGACTGGACGCTGATCACACGTCTCGATGCCCCAGCCGTTGCGAACGGATACCTGTCAGTGGACGGGCTCCGAATGCTGCTCGGCGTCGAGGTGCGTGTCATCGATTGCCGGCGCCTTCATGCCAAGGTGTACGTGGTCGGCGACCAGTTCGGCTTGGTCGGCTCGGCCAACCTGACCGGGTCCGGACTGGGACTAGCCTCGGCGAAGAACCGTGAGCTGTGCGCACGAGTCGATTCTGCCGACGTGCAAGGCGCCCGCGACCTACTCCTTGCCTGGGCGGCTGAAGGTATTCACATTGACTCGGCACGTCTAGACGAACTCGTCGACGAGGCCGCCGACCTCCCAAAGGCTAAGCCTGTACCGCCGAGCGCCACCGCGGCTATCAAGCCAACGACTGCCGACGTCGAACAACTTATTCTTGATGCGCGTGATCGGCGCTTGTGGGTGAAGGCCCAGTACGGCGAGCCGCACCTCGACAGTTGGCGGAAGGAATCCTGGTTCTCGAGTCCTAAGAAGGGCAAGCCGAGCTTCGCCCCATCAGATCTGGTCTTGATATACGCACTCGAGCTGCCCGGTGCTTACACGGTGGTCGAGGCTATTGACGAAGCCACCGAAGACCCTGCCTTTGTCACCGAGCAGAGTGGATCACAGGATGCGGGCAAGCGGTGGCCGTGGGTGAACAGAACGATCCCGCGCTTGGTCCCGGAGAATCTGACGGTGGTCACTCCAGATCAGCTCGGCATCTCTGGAATGGGACTGCGGAACGGTCACAAAGTGCTGGCCCTGAGCGAGTTCACCGCCGCGGTACGTGCACTGGCGCAGTCGACCTAGGAACGTCCTACCCCTACTGCGGCGCTGCAGCCCGCAACCCACTGTCGCCAAGCTCGGAATATCCGAATTTACTGCCAAAACCACTGACACCGACTCTGGAAACTGACACTTTCTCGTGGAACCTACAATTTCCCGATGGCGGCAGAAATCAGCCGCGCGCCATATCCACGAACTTGCTCAAATGTAGTTGGTGCGCAACGGTAATCGTCGCCGTCGGACCGTTACGGTGTTTGCCCACAATGATATCCGCTTCACCGGCGCGTGGATCGTCGCGTTCGAAGGCATCGGGGCGGTGCAGCAGGATGACCATGTCGGCGTCCTGCTCCAGCGATCCCGATTCACGAAGGTCGGAAACCTGCGGCCGCTTGTCGGTACGTTGCTCAGGACCACGGTTCAGCTGGCTGATCGCGACCACCGGAACTTCGATCTCCTTCGCCAAAAGCTTGATGCTTCGGGAGAATTCGGAGACTTCCTGCTGGCGGGATTCGACTTTCTTACCCGATGACATCAGCTGCATGTAGTCGATGACCACAAGCTTGAGATCGTGCTTCTGCTTCATCCGCCTTGCCTTGGCGCGGATTTCCATCATCGTCAGGTTGGGCGAGTCGTCGATGAACAGGGGCGCCTCGGAGATTTCACCCATCCGGCGAGCCAGCCGCGTCCAGTCGTCGTCACTCATCCGGCCGGCGCGCATGTCGCCGAGCTTGATCTTCGCTTCGGCGGAGAGCAACCGCATCACGATCTCGGTTTTGCTCATTTCCAGGGAGAACATGGCACTGGCCATGCCGTGCTTGATCGAGCACGACCGCAAGAAGTCCATGGCGAGCGTTGATTTACCGACACCGGGTCGTGCCGCGACGATGATCATCTGGCCGGGATGAAGCCCATTGGTCAGCTCGTCGAGATCGTGGAACCCGGTCGGCACGCCCTTCGACATTCCGCCTGCCGACGCGATGGAGTCGATCTCGTCCATCGTCGGCTGCAGCAACTCTTCCAACGGGACATAGTCTTCGGTGGTGCGGCGCTCGGTCACCTCGTAGATCTCGGCCTGCGCACGGTCGACCACTTCGGCGACATCCTGGCCATCGGAGCCGGCATAACCGAACTGCACGATGCGTGTGCCTGCCTCGACGAGTCGGCGCAGGATCGACTTCTCGGCGACGATCTCGGCGTAATAGCCGGCATTGGCGGCGGTCGGAACCGTGGAGATCAGCGTGTGCAGGTACGGCGCACCGCCCACTCGACGTAGTTCACCCATTCGGTCCAGCTGGCCGGCCACGGTCACCGCGTCGGCCGGCTCACCTTTGCCGTACAGGTCGAGGATCGCGTCGTACACGGCCTGATGCGCAGGCTTGTAGAAATCACCCGGGCGCAGCTTCTCGAGGACATCGGCAATGGCGTCCTTCGAGAGCATCATTCCGCCCAGAACGGACTGTTCCGCAGCCATGTCCTGCGGGGGTTGACGACCAAAATCTTCGGTCGGTGGCGCCTGATCCTGAGGTTGAGCATATCCGCGGTCATCAACGACGGCCAAGATGCCACCCCTTCGCTAGTTTGTTCGGTTCAAGTCTCGCAGGCCGCTCCGACATCCCGGATCTGCCATGCCGAAGCCGACTCGATTCGACACACTCCGGCAGACACTAAGGGCTGGTGCGGATCCGGCCAAATGCACCTGTGGATCAGCCTGTTAGCCAGCTGTGCACCATCCGCCACATCTTGTTAGCGCCCTGTGTGGAACTTGTGGATAACTGAGATCGGATTTGCGATCATCGCAGCTCAGGGGCTGTTCAATACTTTTAGTTACTGTGGATAGCGTTCTCGCGGCGTGTCCCGAGATGTCCGATTTCGGGCGTGTTCGGTTTAGCTCACGATGAATCACAGATGAAGCGGAAGCCACTGTGGCGCAAACACCCGACAGGTTTTGCGTCCTATCAAAAGTGATCTTCACGATCGTTTTTGCTTGCCGCCGAACCTGGCCACGTGACCAGCCCAATAGTGGTGGAATGAGGTGTCGGGGTTCATTCAAGGGGAGGCGCTCGTGCGGAAAATACTGGGAGCAATCATCGCAGGCGCCGCGACAGCGGTACTACTGACAACGGGTTCGACGGCATCGGCCGCCCCATCTCCCGACTATCACCAAGTACCGGACCTCTCCGGCTATGCGGCGATTGATCCATCGCCGTACCGATCCCCCGACTACAACGACAACGGGCGCACCTTCTTTGTCACCCCCAGCGGTCGCACGTGTGCGATGGGCCCGGGCTACGGATTCAACAGCTGCAGCGGACATCCGCGCACCGCACCCCCGGGGAATGTCGGGGTGGCCATCTCCGGCGGGCAAGAAGGCCCCTACTGGATCCCGGCCGACACCAGTTACCGAACCACGCCAACAGGCTGGTTTCGTGCGCCTCTCCTCGACATCGGTCAGTCGATCACCGTCGAGGGATCAACCTGCGCCGTGAGCCCCGTCGGTGTCACCTGCGTCGCAGGTCCCCGCGCGTTCGCGGTCACGCAGACCTGGTTCAAGTTCGTCTACCCGGCAGGTGACACTCGCCATGACAAGAACTCCGATCCGCGCTTCCTACCGGCAGACCAACGCTGACAACATTTTCTCAAATAGCGAGCGCACCAGCCTATTTCGGATCTTCGAGGTCATCTTGATAGGCCTCCATGGCAGCAACCATCGCCGCGAAGACCCGATGTGCGGCCTCGAGATCGGCGTCGGGCAACTCCGCGAACGCGTCCCGCATGTGCCGGCCGAGTGGCGCAAAGAACTCCCGTGCGACGGACATGCCGTGATCGTCGTAGTGCAGCATCACTTTCCGTCGATCGCTTTCATGCGGTGCCCGCCGGATGTGTTGGGTCGCGATCATTCTCTCGACGAGGTGCGTCACCGCGCCCCCGGACACCTGCATCCGCTTGCCCAGCGCCCCGGCGGTCAGCGGCTCACCGTCAGCGTCGGCGACCATCACGTGCAGCAATGCCCGGAAGTCGTTGGCGCTGAGATCGTTCTGCCCGGCGAAAACCCTGGTGATCCGGTCCGATTCGGCGTTGAGCAGCCGCAGGTCAGAGGACATCTGAGTTTCCAGCGCAGCACGCGGATCCTCAGATGGCGGTTGCTCGGACACAAGTTCCTTCTTCCGGTCAAAGCATCTCGAAACGAGATACTTTAGTTGCTCAATAGTTGAACATATGAGACGGTTTTGCAATGGCGACTATCGACAAGTCCATCCATTCTGGCACCCGCTGGGACCACTTCGCTGCCCTCGTGACCGGTCGCCGGTCGTGGTTGGTCGCGCTGGTCGTGTTGATCCTCGCCGGTGGCGCGATGGGTTTGATCGGCGGTAATGATTCGGCCGAAGAGGCGCCGACGTCGCTGCCGACCTCAGCCGATTCGGCGCAGGTCAAAGATCTCCTCGAAGAGTTCCCCGACTCCAATGTGGCGCCCGCGGTCCTGGTGACAGTGCGCTCGGACGGCGCCCCCCTCACCCCCGCCGATCAGCAAGCTGTGGCGGCTGCACACCAGCGCATGCTCGCCATCGACCGTTCCGTACCTGCCGATACCGCGGCCGGTCCGCCGGTGATCACCTCACCCGACGGGATGGCCGCGATCTCGATCGTCCCGGTCAACACCGACTTGAGCGGCTTCAAACTCACCGACCTCGTCGATGAACTCCGCAGTGCGGCCGACAACGGCCTGCCTGCCGACCTCAAGACCTATGTCACCGGCGGCCCGGCCTTCGGTGCCGACACCGCCAACGCCTTCTCCGGCGCCAACATCACCCTGCTGGCCGTGACCGCGTTGGTGGTCGCCATACTGCTCATCGCCACCTATCGCTCACCGATCCTGTGGCTGATACCGCTGATCGTCGTCGCCTTCGCCGACCGTGTGGCCAACTCGATCGGCACCGGCTTGGCCGAACTCACCGGCCTGTCGTTCGACGGATCCACCGCCGGGATCACCAGCGTGCTCGTCTTCGGCGCCGGTACCAACTACGCCCTGCTGTTGATATCGCGGTACCGCGAAGAACTCCGCACCGAACCCGACCACCGGGTGGCCCTGCATTACGCCGTACGCCACGCCGGCCCGGCGATCCTTGCATCCAACGCCACCGTTGTGTTGGCGTTGTTGACCCTGCTGCTCGCCACCCTGCCGAGCACCCGCAGCCTCGGCGCCCTGGCCGCCGCCGGCTTGGTGGTCGCTGTCCTCTTCGCGCTCCTGGTACTCCCACCGCTGTTGGCGCTCTGCGGAACTCGCCTGTTCTGGCCATTCATCCCCAAGGTCGGTGACCCGATTCCGACCGAGGGTGGTCTGTGGTTCCGGATCGCAGGCGGCGTCTCCCGCCATCCGATAAAGGTGTTGGCGGTCGCCCTGACCGTGCTCATCGCCTGTTCACTGGGTCTGGCCGGCGCCCAGATCGGTCTGTCGCAGACCGAGCAGTTCCGGGTGAGTGCCGACTCTGTCGAAGGATTCGACGCACTCGCGCAACACTTTCCGGCAGGCGAGGCCGACCCGACGACTGTCGTCGCGAAAACCGATACCGCACAACAGATCCAGGGTGTTCTCGATGCCACCGACGGTGTGGTGTCGGCGTCCGAGGACGGCCGGTCCGAGACTGGATGGACCAAGTGGTCGGTGGTGATCGATGCCGCACCGGCATCCCAGCAGGCCTTCGACATCATCGACGATCTACGTTCGGCCACCGCTGACGTCCCGGACTCCGATGCACTGGTCGGCGGCTCCGATGCCCAGGCACTCGACACCCGCAATGCCGCGGAAAATGACCGCTTCCTGATCATTCCGTTGATCCTCGCCGTGGTGTTCGTCATCCTCATCGTGTTCCTGCGAGCCCTCGTGGCGCCGGTGGTCCTGGTGGCCACCACGGTCCTGAGCACCGTCGCCGCGATCGGTCTGGGCAGTCTCATCAGTGAGCACGTCTTCGGCTTCCCCGCCCTCGACGACAACGTGCCGCTCTACTCGTTCCTCTTCCTGGTCGCACTCGGCATCGACTACACGATGTTCCTGGTGATCCGAGCCCGCGAGGAGACCCCCGGGCACGGGACCCGCGACGCCATCATCCGCGCGGTGGCCTCCACCGGTGCCGTGATCACCAGTGCCGGAATCGTTTTGGCGGCCGTGTTCTGCGTGCTGGGCATCCTCCCGCTGATCACACTCACCCAGCTCGGCATCATCGTCGGCATCGGCATCCTGCTCGATACCTTCCTCGTGCGCACGGTGGTCATCCCGGCGCTCTTCAGTCTGATCGGGCCACGAATCTGGTGGCCCGGCAATGTGGATACACAAGCGCGTCCACAACCTGTGTCAGAACCGCAACCGAAGTAGGAGACGACAACCATGACGTTCTCGACTCGTCGCATCACTCAACTCGTGGCAGGCGCCCTGGCAGTGGGATTTGCCCTCGCCTTCGCCGCACCGGCCTCCGCAGACATCAGCTCCGTGCCGCCGCCGTTGAAGCCCGTGGCCAAACTCGACACCGCCCGCTACCTCGGCACCTGGAATCAGGTCGCCGCACTCCCACAGCCGTTCAACCTCATCTGTGCCCGCGACACCAAGGCCAACTACCAACTGATCGACGCATCGAACATCCGGGTCGAGAACACCTGCATCACCTGGACGGGCGGCGACAACCGGATCGTCGGCAACGCCCGCGTCAACGATCCCGTCACCGGCGCGCAGCTGCATGTCAGCTTCCCCGGTGTCCCGACGCAGGAGTCGAAGAGCGGACCAACCAACTACGTTGTCTCCCATATCGCCGACGACTACTCGTGGGCGTTTGTCGGCAACCCGTCGCGCACGTCGGCCTTCGTCTTGTCCCGGGAACCGAACATCAGCGCCGACGGCTGGAAGCAGATCCGTAAGGTCGCCGAGGACGACGGCTACAACGCCTGTCTGATCCTGACCTCACCGACCACCGGTGGCTCGAACGAGATCCGGCCGCTCTGCACCGTCTGATCCCGTAGTCGCAATACCCGGAGATACGACAAACCCCCGACCCAAAGGGCCGGGGGTTTGTCGTAGACAGAAGCTGACTACTCAGCAGCAGCCACGGTCAGGTCGAACTTCGCAACGATGTCGTTGTGAAGGCTGACCACAACCGGGTACTTACCGGTGGCCTTGATGTGCCCCTTGGGCAGTGCGATGGTCCGCTTGTCGAGCGACGGTCCACCGGCGGTCTTGATGGCGCCGACAACATCGTTGGCGGTCACCGAACCGAACAGCTTGCCGGAGTCGTGGGTCTTGACGCCCAGCTTGACCTCGGAAAGCCCTTCGATGGCCTGCTTGATCTCGTTGGCGTGCTCGACGCCACGAACTTCGCGGGCAGCCCGTGAACGACGGATGCCTTCGACCTGCTTCTCTGCACCCTTGGTGGCAGCGATCGCCAGTCCACGCGGGAGCAGGAAGTTACGGCCGTAGCCATCCTTGACCTCGACGGTGTCGCCGGGGACGCCCAGGTTCTCAACCTCTGCGGTGAGGATCAGTTTCATATTCTTGGTCCTTTCCGCTTATCGAGAGGTCGAAGTGAAGGGCAGCAAGGCAACTTCACGCGAGTTCTTCACCGCGATGGCCACGTCACGCTGATGCTGGACGCAGTTACCGGTGACCCGACGCGAGCGGATCTTGCCACGGTCCGACAGGAAACGACGCAGCAGCGCGGTGTCCTTGTAGTCGATCAGTAGGTTCTTCTCTTTGCAGAAGGTGCAGGCCTTGGCCTTGACAACCTTTTCTGCGCCACGGACCTTCCGTCCGCCTTTAGCTTTTCCAGCCATGTGTACTTACTCCAAAAAATGTTCAGACGGCTCGGGTTTCATCCCGATGGGTGTCTGGAAATGTTCGTCAGAACGGTGGTTCGTCGTCCCCGCCACCAAACGATCCGCTCGCGGGAGCACTGCCCCACGGATCGTCGTTCGATGCAGCTGCACTCGAGTTACCTCCGCCGCCACTGCCACGGTTTCCACCGCCGCCGCTGCCGCCGGACCCGAAGTTGCCGCCACCTCCGCCTGTGCCGCCGCCGCGCGAGGCCCGATTGACCTTTGCGGTGGCGTAGCGAAGTGAGGGACCGATCTCGTCGACCTCTAGTTCCACTATCGTTCGCTTCTCACCCTCACGGGTTTCGTACGACCGCTGCTTGAGCCGGCCGGACACGATCACCCGCGAACCCTTGGTGAGAGACTCGGCAACATTTTCCGCGGCATCGCGCCAAATGTTGCACCGCATGAACAGCGCTTCGCCGTCTTTCCAGTCATTGGTCTGCCGGTCAAACGTCCGCGGCGTCGAAGCCACGGTGAAGTTCGCGACAGCGGCACCGGACGGTGTGAACCGTAGTTCCGGATCGGCTGTCAGGTTTCCAACGACGGTGATGACGGTATCGCCAGCCATGTGTATCTCCCGAGATCAGTTGCGGTTGCGCAGTGGTTTGGGGTCGATGTGCACCGAGCGAGCCCCTTGTTGAGAGGAGCCTAGAACTCGGCACCGACACGCACTAGGACGTTCGCGGAGAACCTTTGGTTCTCTTGGAACACCAGGTAGCTACTTGGCTACCTTCGGCGGCTTGGCCGCAGCCTTGGCAGCGAACTTGGCAGCAATCTTCGCCCGTCGCACCTTGGCCTTTTCGTCCACGCGCATCACCTTGGTGCGGAGCACCGATTCGTTCAGCTTGAGCTGGCGATCGAGCTCGGTAACCGTGGCCGGTTCCGCGTTCAGATCGACGACTGCGTAGATACCCTCGGTGTGCTTGAGGATTTCGTAAGCAAGACGGCGCTTGCCCCAGACATCGACGCCTGCAACATTTCCGCCATCCTGGCGAATCACATTGAGGAAAGTATCCAACGATGGAGCAACAGTTCGCTCATCCAGGTTGGGGTCAAGAATGACCATCAATTCGTAATGACGCATAAGACCTCATCACCTCCTATGGACTAGGTAGGCCACGGACGTTCCGTGGCAGGAGGGTCGCCTGCGTCGGCAACCGAGCCAGGGTACCCCAGATGACGCTGACCAGCGAAATCCTCCCTACCCCCATGGGTGGCAACGGCAACGCGGCACCCCATCTCCTACCCTGTAGCCCATGCCTTCGCCGCCGGTCCCTTCAACATGGGAGCTGACGACCCCCGAAAAACCATCCTGGCGCGTGCGCCTGAGTTCGGGTCGCGGCGAACTGGTTTTGATCCTGCTCATCTCGCTGGTGATCAGCTCGCTGTTCATGTGGCTCGGCTATCTGGGCAAGGCCACCTGCGGCGGAGCACCGTTCGACGCGTCCGGGCGCAGCGCCCACTGGCCGGTGGGGACCGGCGAAATCCTCATGCCGTGTTACTCCGACCTGCAATTCCTCTGGGTCGGCCGCGACATCAACAACCACATCTTCCCGTTCATCCACGGCGGCATCACCGAGAACGGCGTGCTGTACGGCGGCGTCGTCGAATATCCGGTGCTGTCGGGCCTGCTGATGTACATCGGCGCCAGCGGCGCACACACCGATACCGACTTCCTCCTCCAGTCGGCTCTGCTCATCGCACCGTTCGGTGTCCTGATCGTCATCCTTCTCGCCCTGCTGGCCCGCTGGTGGGTGCTGCTGTGGGCTGCAACACCCGCACTGATTCTCTACGCGTTCCACAACTGGGAGCTGCCGGTCGTCGCCACCACCGTGGTCGCGGTGGCGATCATGATCTTCGGCGCGCGGATCAATCCCCGTACCGGACTGCCGTGGCTGTCGCTGCGGACCAGCGCCTTGTGGACGTCGTTTGTCCTGTCGATCGGGTTCTGTCTCAAGATCTATCCGGGACTGTTCGTGTTGCCGCTGGCCATCTTCGTGCTGACCCGGGCGATCGGTGCCAAGCAGTCAGCCAAGGCCGATCTCGATTGGAAGGGCGCGGGCGGCGTGGTCGGAGTGGCGATCGCGACGGTTGTCGCCGTCCAGTTGCCGTTCATGGTCGCGGGCTTCGAAGGCTGGAAGGCCTCGCTGTCGTTCCAGGGCAAGCGCAAGGCCGACGTGGACACCAACTCCATTTGGTACTGGGGCCTTCGACATCTGACCGGCGACGGACCCAACGATCCGGACAGTCTCTACAACTCGCTCGTCGGCGTGGCCTCACCACTGCTGATCATCGTCGGGATGGCGGCGGCCGTGTGGTTCGGTGTCCGGCACTGGCAGCGCGGCAACGTCTTCCCATGGATCGGGACCAGCGCGGCAATGCTGGCCGCGTTCATGCTCTTCCATAAGGTGCACTCGCCGCAGTACACACTGTGGATCTTGCCCTTCTTCGTGTTGCTCGCCGTCGACTGGCGGATCATCGTTCTCTATCTGATCGGCGATGTCGCACTCGATCTCACCATCTTCCGGATGTTCGGCATCCTCACCCGGGGCGACGACATGACCTGGTGGGTGATGGGTGGCGTGCAGCTCGGTGTCTGGTCGCATGCGCTGTGTCTGCTGATCCTGATCTACCACTTTGTCGGAGCGCCCTTGCGGGTGCCGCCGAAAATCACTTCACCTGAGAAGGTCCCGGAGACTACCGTTCCGGCATGAGCTGGTTCGCGACACCCACCCTGACCGGAACCCGGGTCACCCTGCGCCCGTTGACATTGTCGGACGCGGCCGCGCTGTATGCGGCCGTCGATCGCCCGGAAGCCTACCGATGGACGACGGTCCCGGCCGACGCCGACAGCGCCACCCGATACATCCAGACCGCCCTCGACACCCCCGATCGGGTGGCGTTCGCTGTGATCGACCAAGACTCTGACCGGATCGTCGGATCCACCAGTTTCTACGCCGTCGAGCCCGCAAATTGGACGCTCGCCATCGGCCACACCTGGTATTCGACTGCGGTCCAGGGCACCACGGTCAACCCGGAGGCCAAACTCCTGCTGCTGCAACGGGCCTTCGAGGAACTCGGTGCGGTCCGGGTGGTCTGGCACACCGACGAACGAAATGCCCAGTCGCGGGCCGGGATCGCGAAACTGGGTACCACCTTTGAAGGGCTGCTACGCAAACACCGGCCGCTGCCGGGACCCGCCGAGGAAACCCGCTCGAACGGACCGCGGCCGTCGTTGTGGCGCACCACGGCCCAATACGCGATGACCGACGAGGATTGGCCCGCGGCCAAGAAGGTTCTGGAGCAACGCGTCCTGGGATGACGCCGCCGCGGTCAAGCCCGCGAAACCTCGAACGCTTCGGTGGGCGGATCACTTTCTTGGGCAGCCATTTTGCTCGGCTTGCGTGGCCACGGCATCCGATCCGGCGCGTTGTCCAGAACGCCGCCTCCGGGATCGTCGACCACGACGCTGCGCCAGCCACGGCCACGTCGAACCAGGTCTGCGGTTGGGTGATAGATCTGCCAGATCACCATCGCGCAGAGGGCGATCACGGCAATGTCGCGGATCACCACCGCCGACAGGAACCACTGTTCGGGCAGCCCGTCATCGGTTTCCTTGTACAGGTACCACATCATCCGGGGCACCCACACCAGAGCGTCGATCAGCATCCAGCCCAACAGGATTCGGGTGTGCGGCAGAGCCAGCACCGCCAGCGGCACCAGCCACAGTGAGTACTGCGGACTCCAGACCTTGTTCACCAACAGGAACCCGGCCACCGTCAGGAACATCAACTGCGCCAGGCGCGGACGCATCGGGGCCTGGAATCCGATGAACACCACCACAAGACAGACCAGGATGAACAGGCCCATGCTGATGGCATTGAGCAGCGTCGGCGACTGGCCGGGCTGATTGCCCCACTGATAGCCGGTGATCGCGGAGATGACATTGAACAGGGTGTCGGGGTCGGTACCGCGGTCCGAGTTGTACCGGTAGAACTCGGTCCAGCCGCGGAAGTGGGTGATCATGATCGGCAGATTGATCAACAGCCACGTCGCCGCGGTCAACGCCGCGGTCACCAAGAAGTCGCGCACTTTGCCCGCGCGCAGACACAGCACCAGCAACGGGATCAGCAACAACGCCGGATACAGCTTCGCCGACATGCCGATGCCCAGGAAAATGCCTGTGAGCCAAGGGTTTCGCCGTGACCACGCCAGCATCGCAACCGAAAGCGCAGCGATGGCAATGGCGTCGAAATTGGTGAAGATGTGCACGATCACCAGCGGCGATGCCGCGGCCAGCGCCGCAGCCCACACCCGTCGCTGCGCAGTCAGGGCCGTCGCCCAGATGGTCACCAACCAGCACAGGGCCAAGCCCAGCGCCACCAGGTTGAAGAACAGGACCACATTCAGAGCCCCGGGAACACCCCAGTTGTCGTGCGCCCAATCCCAACCGTGCGCGGTCTGCGCCGCTGCGTACATGAACATGCCGGTCAGGACCGGATACTCCATGAACCGCTGCTGCTGACCGCCGGACCCGTCATCCTCATACCAGGATGTCTTGTACGGGAACGCGCCCTCGTCGAGTCGCTCGGCGCTGTACAGCGGAATCGTGTCGGCGTAACACATTGCGGTGTATTGCCGGTGGTTGTCCCAGTCCAGGCCCATGACCCCGGTCTCGGAGTCCGGGGCCTGCTGCAGGCAACCGGCTTTGGCGTACCAACCGAGCGCCAGGAACACCAGAGCGATCAACATCAACACCCGAACCGGGGTCCAGGTTCGGCTCCGGCCGACAACCGCGTGCAGGCCGATCGGGCCACCGATCACCATGCTGCCCGGCGCGACGATGGGATCGGTGCCGCTGGGCAGCTCGCGGGTGGTCACCTCACGGCGATCCGTCGCCGACTCCGCAGGTGCATCGAACAGGTTCAACGCTTCCGTCGTCTTCGCGTCGGCGAGGTCCACGTCTTGGGCGTGTGTGTCCTGCTCCGGCCCCTGATGTTCCGTCGGCACCGCAGAGCCCCCCGGATCCCCGTCGGTAGCCACGGACCCCCGCCTACGGATTCCTGGTGGGCGGCCCGGCCTCTTCAGACGGCAACTCGGGTTCCGCCTCGGATTCGGGTTCGGGTTCGGTCTCGGTTTCTTCACTGGCCTCACCGCCACCGGGCAGCGGGATCACGATGCCCGGCGCCAACGTCACACCCGGCCGAGACGTCGTCGTCTCCGGCTCCGTGGTCGTCGGAGCCGTACTGCGGGTGGAGGTGGCCGCCGAGGACGTCGGCGGGGCCTCATACGGAATGCCCGAAATGCCACCCACCGCAGCCGGCTTCGGGAAGTCCTCGATCGGCTGGCCGTCGAGCGCGGCGTTCATGGCTGTGCGCCAGATCTGCGCGGGCAGTCCCGAACCGTAGATCGTGGAGCCGTTGTAGTTCACCAACTCGGTGCCGGCGTCGGTGCCGACCCAGACCGCGGTGGACAGCTGCGGCGTGTAGCCGACCATCCAGGCGTCCTTGTTCATGCCGGTGTCACCGAGCTGTGTGGTGCCGGTCTTCGCGGCCGACGGCCGCGAACCACCATCGAGCGCATTGCCGTTGGAGTACGCGGCGACGGGTTCGAGTGCGGCCGTGGTGTTGTCGGCGACCTCGGCTGGAAGTCGGCGTTCACCCTGATCGTCGGTGCGTTCGAAGAGCACGTCGCCCTGCGAGTTCTCGACCTTCTGCACGAAGTGGGGTGTGTGGTACGTCCCCGATGCCGCCAGGGTCGCATACGCCGATGCCATGTCGATGACACGTGAGTCGTACTGTCCCAGCACCACACCGCCTTCGACGCCGGTGCCGTCCTGGTTCTCCAAGGTCGGGGTGCCGTCGGGCCGGGTCTCCGGGATACCGGCGCGGTGGGCGGCATCGGCGACAGCACTCGGTCCGCCGTTGAGGTCCATCATCAGCCGGTAGAAGACCGTGTTGAGCGACATCTTCATCGCGGTGGCCAGGTTGCAGGTACCGCAGGACGTGCCATCAGAGTTGTTGATGGTGACACCGCCGGACTCGAACGGCGCCGAACTGTATGTCTTCGACAGCGGGATGCCCTGTTCGAGGGCGGCCACCATCGCGAAGACCTTGAACGACGAACCCGTTTGCAGATCAGCCTGCGCGTAGTCGAATCCGTTGCCGTCGTTGCCACCGAAGTAGCCCCGCACAGCGCCGGTTCGAGGATCGACCGATACCACCGCGGTCCGCAGATCCTTCGGTTCACCGTCCAGCGAACCGTTGGCCGCGTCGACGTTTGCGGCCTGCACCTGCGGGTCGATGGTCGTGCTGATCTTCAGGCCGCCGGTACGGATCTCGTCTTCGGAGATGTCGAGGCCACCCAATTCGGCGAGTACCTGCCGTTTGATGAGCCCGTTGGGTCCATCGCTGGCCGGATCACCGGTTTGCGCCTGCTGCTCGACCACGTTCGGGTACTGCTGGGCGGCAGCCTCGTCCTTGGTGATCGCCTTGGTGGTGACCATTCCGTCGAGCACGTACTGCCAGCGGACCTGCGCTGCTTCGAGATTGGTGGCCGGGTCGTAGTACGAAGGGGACCGGATCGAGCTGGCGAGCACTGCCGACTCGGACAGCGTGATGTCACGGATGTCCTTGTTGAAGTAAGCCTTTGACGCCGCTGCGACACCGTAGGCGCCACGACCGAAGTAGATGGTGTTGAGGTAGGCGGCCATGATCTCGGGCTTGGACCACTCGTTGGCCATCTTGGTGGAGATCGCCAACTCACGGAACTTGCGCTGGTAGCTGGCCTCGTCGCCGGTGAGCACGTTCTTCACGTACTGCTGGGTGATCGTCGACCCACCGCCTGCACTCTCGTTGCCGGTGATCTTGCCGAGCGCGGCACGGCCGTATCCGCTGATCGAGAAACCCGCGTTCTCTTCGAACTCGCGGTCCTCGGCGGCGATGACGGCCTGCTGGAGCACCAGCGGGATATCCTCGATGGGGACATCGGTGCGATTGCCCTCGGCCGGCACGATCCTGGCGATCTCGCCCCCGCTGGTATCGACCACCGTCGCGATCTGACTCTGCTTGATGTCACCAGGGGCGGGCACCGCCACATCGGCATAGGTGACAAGGAACACTGCCCCCATCACCAGCGCGAAGCCGGGCACCAGTGCACCACCGAGCCCGAGGATCCACGCGACGGCTTTCTGCCACGCGCGCTTCTTCTGCACCGGACTCCGACCGGGGGACGCAGATTGCCTGGCGTCACCGTTGCCGGTGGTCCAACCAGATCGATTCGGTCCGTCAGGGCCGTTGCTCACAGATACTTCTCCATACCTTCAGTGCCCATTCCTGCTGGGCCTTTATCGGCGTCCGCCTTCGCGGATCCACCGGTAGTCGTGTCGTTCGATGCCCGTCCGCCGGCAACCCGGCGGGTCCGCCGTACGGGCGGTCGCGGTGGCAATCCCGACACGTACGACTGGACCAGATGGTTCCAGCTGCACGTGCGGCACACCTCCACCACATGTACCGAAAATTCTTCCTGGCTCGCTGCCAGGCGCTGAATCTCTTCATTTGTACGGGCCGAACCTGAAACCTGTCCAAGTTTCTCGCCGAACACCCACGAAACGATCGTGACCTGCTCTTTTCGGCAGATCGGGCATCGTTCCGAGCTGGTCAGCCCATGAAACTTGGCCGCCCGCAGCAGATAGGGGCTGGCATCGCAGACCTCGGCCACACCGGTACGCCCGGCGTAGACCTCGGCCAGCCGGGACTTCCGCTGTAACGCGTAGTCCACCACCTGTCGCTGCATCGGCACTCGTCAAGAGTACGTGGCTCCGACCAGCACGCGGTCGTGGTTGTCCGGCGATGTCACTTTCAGTGCAGTCCACGGTCAGTTCATCGAGCGGTCCGAAATAGTCGTCGACCGTGCCGAACTTGTCCGTTTCCGCGATGGTCTCGGCCCACTCGGAGGCCGGTTCCACACATGATTGCGCAGGTCAGCACACTTTAGGGTACCGGTTATATCGGCGCGATACATACGTGTGTAACATCAGGCTTACAGGTTTCTGAAACACGTCGGATGGAGGTGTGACCGAATATGCTCGAACTCGCAGTACTCGGCTTGCTCCTCGAGTCTCCGATGCACGGCTACGAGCTGCGCAAGCGGCTCACCGGCCTGCTCGGCGCATTCCGCGCGTTTTCGTATGGATCGCTGTACCCGTCGCTGCGCCGAATGCAGGCAGACGGTTTGATCGCTGAGGATTCGGGCGCACCGGGAACTCTGAAGCGACGCGCTCGTCGCGTCTACGCATTGACCCCGAAGGGACGGGAGCGGTTCGCCGAACTGCTCGCAGACACCGGCCCGCAGAACTACACCGACGATGGCTTCGGAGTGCACCTCGCATTCTTCAGCCGGACTCCCGCCGAGGCTCGCATGCGAATCCTCGAGGGTCGGCGCCGGCAAGTGGAAGAACGCCGCGAGGGTCTCCGAGAGGCTGTCGGTCGTTCGAACCGCACAGTCGATCGTTACACCAAGCAGCTCCATCAGTTGAGTCTCGAGTCGAGCGAACGAGAAGTCCGCTGGCTCAACGAGCTCATCGCCGCCGAGGGCTCGGAACGGACCGAGGATTCGACTGAGACGTCGAGGAATCCCGGACCGTTGCCTTCGGAAACGGTCTTTGCAGAACCCGAAACAACCTCAGTAACACCACACAAAGAAGGGGAACCCGACCATGGGTGACAACAATTCAATTCGCGTGGCGATTGTTGGCGTGGGAAACTGCGCCTCATCCCTGGTCCAGGGCGTGCAGTACTACAAGGATGCCGACGAGAACGCCAACGTTCCCGGCCTCATGCATGTGAAGTTCGGTAAGTACCACGTCCGCGACGTCAACTTTGTCGCCGCGTTCGACGTGGACGCCAAGAAGGTCGGCTTCGACCTCTCGGACGCCATCTTCTCCAGCGAGAACAACACCATCAAGATCGCTGACGTGCCGCCGACCGGTGTCAACGTCCTGCGCGGGCACACCCTGGACGGACTCGGCAAGTACTACCGCGAGACCATCACCGAGGCTGACGGCGACGGCGTCGACGTGGTCCAGGTCCTCAAGGACAACAAGGTCGACGTACTCGTCTCGTACCTGCCGGTCGGATCCGAACAGGCCGACAAGTTCTACGCACAGTGCTGCATCGACGCCAACGTCGCGTTCGTCAACGCACTGCCCGTCTTCATCGCCAGCGACCCGGTCTGGGCCAAGAAGTTCACCGACGCCGGTGTTCCGATCGTCGGCGACGACATCAAGAGCCAGGTCGGTGCCACCATCACCCACCGCGTCATGGCGAAGCTGTTCGAAGATCGTGGCGTCACGCTCGATCGCACGTACCAGCTGAACGTCGGCGGCAACATGGACTTCAAGAACATGCTCGAGCGTGAGCGCCTGGAGTCCAAGAAGGTCTCGAAGACGCAGGCTGTGACCTCCAACCTGACCGGTGCCCTGGCCAACAAGATCGAGGACAAGAACGTCCACATCGGACCTTCGGACCACGTCGCGTGGCTCGATGACCGCAAGTGGGCCTACGTCCGCCTCGAAGGCCGCGCCTTCGGTGACGTTCCGCTGAGCCTCGAGTACAAGCTCGAGGTCTGGGACTCCCCCAACTCGGCAGGCATCATCATCGACGCCGTGCGCGCCGCCAAGATCGCCAAGGACCGTGGCATCGGTGGACCGATCCTGCCGGCTTCGGCCTACCTGATGAAGAGCCCGCCGGAGCAGCTCGCCGACGACGTCGCGCGCGAGCAGCTCGAAGCCTTCATCATCGGGGCCGATTCCTGACAAGCAGAATCGGGATCGGTGCAGACGCCTGATCTGAGGTCACCAGACCCGGTCGGCAACTGACACAAACCAAGAGCCGCACACCTTTTCGAAGGTGTGCGGCTCTTGGCGTTTGACCTTTGTCGAACACAATCGAATGGTGCGACCAGACGCCTACAATATGTCGAAGGTGCACCAAGGCCTTGAAGTCGGCGTAGATCCAGGTAAACGCCTGTTGGCCCGGTACCAGGAAGTCACATTCCGGCATATCCAACACTTGCTCGTCAAGTGGATCGGCGAGGAAGTCGACTGAGAGGTCTACGACCATGCAAGCCTTGCAATACCGTGAAATCGGAGCCCGGCCCGAAGTCGTCGAGATCGACAAGCCATTACCGGGCGCCGGCGAGGTACTCCTGCGGATGACCGCCGCCGGAGCCTGTCACTCCGATGAGTTCATCATGTCGACTCCTGCGGATCAGTATGCGTTTCAACCACTTCCGCTGACACTCGGACATGAGGGCGCCGGAATCGTCGAAGCACTCGGGCCGGGGGCCACCGGGGTCGAAGTGGGGCAATCCGTACTCGTCTACGGACCCTGGGGCTGCGGACTGTGCTATCCGTGTTCGCAGGGCAGCGAGAACAACTGCATTCACGGCATCAAGGCACCCGGTATCTACCGGCCTGGCGCAATGGCCGAATACATGATTGTCGACGACAGCCGTCATCTGGTGCCGCTGGGCGAACTCGATCCCATCTCCAGCGTCTCGCTCACCGATGCCGGATTGACGCCGTATCACGCTGTGAAACCGACGATCTCGAAGCTGGTACCGGGCACAACAGCGCTCGTCATCGGTGTCGGCGGACTCGGCCACGTGGGTGTACAACTCCTCAAAGCGCTCACACAAGCGAGGATCATCGCGGTCGATATCGCCCCCGAGAGTATCGAGCACGCAGTGCAACTCGGCGCCGACCACGCCTTCGCATCGGACGCCGCGGCCGCCGGCCGCATCCGCGACATCACCGGTGGACGCGGGGTCGACGCCGCCTTCGATTTCGTCGGTGCACAGGTCACCGCCGACCTCGCGCAGGCATCGATAGCCGTTGGCGGCGAGATCGCGATGGTCGGCGTGAGCACCGGCGCAGTACCGGTCGGCTACCTCACCGTTCCATTCGATGTCTCGGTGCGGGTGGTCAATTGGGGCACGAGGCCCGAACTGATCGAAGTCGTCGAACTGGCTCGTCGGGGCGCGATCGAGATCGCGGTGGAGGAGTTCTCCATGGCCGACGCACCTGTCGCGTACGAACGACTCCACGCAGGCAAGATCCGCGGACGGGGTGTGGTCGTTCCGACCCGGTAGCCCCGCCCGCGGACCACCAGATTGCTACATCGTTCCGTTCAAGAACGCCGAGTAGGCGGGCAGGTCGAGTTGGCCGTGTCCGCTCAGCCCGATGACGATAACCTCTTCTCTGTCCGAATCACGCACGCGGTCAACGGCTGCGGCGATCGCGTGGGTCGATTCCGGTGCGGGCACGATGCCTTGCGTCCGGGCAAACAGAACGCCTGCGGCGAACGCGTCCTTCTGCTCGATCGCGATGCCATCGACGAATCCGAGTTCGACGGTGTGGCTCAGTGCCGGTGACATCCCGTGATAGCGCAGGCCGCCGGCATGGATGGGATCGGGCACGAAGTCCATACCCAGCGTATGCATCTTCAGCAGCGGCGTCAGACCCGCGACATCGCCGTGGTCGTAGCGGTATTCACCCTTGGTGATCGACGGGCAGGCGGACGGCTCCGCGGCGATGATCTTCGGATTCGACCGGCCGTGGATCTGCTCGCGGATGAACGGGAACGCCAGCCCGGCCAGGTTGGAACCACCACCGGCACAACCGAAGACGTAGTCGGCGCCGCCGGACTCCACCAGGGCGAGCTGATCGACGGCTTCGAGCCCGATCACACTCTGATGCAGCACAACATGATTGAGAACGCTACCGAGCGCATACCGCGCACCGGGATCCTTCACCGCCGCCTCGACTGCCTCGCTGACCGCCATCCCGAGACTGCCGGTGGTATCGGGTGTCGCCTTCAGGATTGCGCGGCCGGCCTCGGTCAGCTCCGATGGGCTCGAATGCAGTGTCCCGCCGTATGTCTCGATGAGGTAGCCGCGGTAGGGCTTCGACTCATAGGAGGCCCGGACCTGCCACACCTCGACGTCGATGCCGAACAGCGCGCCCGCGAAGGCCAACGCGCTACCCCACTGACCGGCACCGGTTTCGGTGGTCAGGCGGGTGACGCCGTCCACCGAGTTGTAATAGGCCTGTGCCACTGCGGAGTTGGTCTTGTGACTACCGACCGGGCTCACGCCCTCGTACTTCACGTAGATCCGAGCCTTGGTGTTCAGCGCCTCCTCGAAACGCCGGGCCCTGATCAGCGGCGAGGGCCGCCACATCTTGTAGATCTCGCGAACCGGCTCGGGGATCTCGATGTAGGTCTCCGTCGACACCTCCTGCGCGATGAGTCCCGACGGGAACAACGGCGCGAGATCGTCGGGGCCCACCGGCTCCTTCGTGCCGGGATGCAGATGCGGCGGAATCGGCTCGGGCAACTCCGCTGCCAGGTTGTACCAGTGTGTCGGGACGTCCACGCTGATCAGGTCGCGACTGGCTTCGGGGGTCTGGATGGTCATGCCCACGACTTTAGGCGTTGTCGCGGCGACGGTCACGGGGGTTACGCCGAAACCGAGACGTTCGGAGGCCGAGCCCGGATAGCATCCGACATGATGATCAACCGGATCCGAAATCGCGAGGCATTCGACCCTGACCTGCGCCTGCACTCGTTGCTGGTACCGCAGCACCTGGTCGGGCCCCGCACGGTTCCGGCGATCCGGTGGTTGTCCAAACTGATCCGCGGCAGTTCCGCCGCCACCGTCCACCAGATTGCACCGGGTGTGAGCGTGCGGTTGTTCCGGCCGACCAAACCGGCCGCGGTCCCGGGACCGGGTGTCTTGTGGATCCACGGCGGCGGCATGGTGATCGGCACCGCGGCCCAGGACGATGCCACCTGCAGACATTTCGCCGACGCCGTTGGCGCGACGGTGGCATCTGTCGAGTACCGGCTCGCCCCGGAGCACCCCTATCCCATCCCCGCGGAAGACTGTTACGCCGCGCTCCGATGGCTTGCCGAACGACCCGAGGTCGACACGGACCGGATCGTGGTCGCCGGTGCCAGCGCCGGTGGCGGATTGGCCACCACCGTCGCGGCCTTCGCCCACGACCGCGGCGAGATCACCCCGATGCTGCAGTTGCTGGTCTATCCGATGCTCGACAACCGCTCGGTCACGCCCGACGAGAACCACCGGCTCTGGGACGCGAAGAGCAACCGATACGGCTGGGACAGTTATCTCGGCGACGCCTCACCCGAGGTTGCGGTCCCCGCCCGCCGCACTGACCTGACCGGCCTGGCCCCGGCGTGGATCGGCGTCGGATCACTCGATCTCTTCCTCGAGGAAGACCAAACCTATGCCGAGCGGCTGCGCGATGCCGGTGTGCCGTGCACGTTCATCGTGATCCCGGGCGCATTCCACGGCTTCGACATGGTCGCCAACCGCGCACGCATCGCCCGAGACTTCTTGGCCGCCCAGACCGACGCCATCCGCGAGGCACTACGTACCCGCGACCGGTCGAAACTGTCCGACGAGTGAACGGTAGAACCGGCCCCGGCGAGTACTACCGCCCGTAGTAGGGTGGCTCGACGGAACAATTCGGACGCCGCGTTCTCGGATCGACAGTGCGGGAAGGGCCCCGGACGGACTGCTCCGACTGCCCCACGTCACCCGACTGGTCGACGGCAATATGAGCCGCCGTTTGTCGGTGCTCACCCGCAAGGAGTTTTCCGATGTTCCTCGCAATTCGCGAACTGATCTACGCCCGGACCCGGTTCTTGTTGATGGGGGCGGTCGTCGCGTTGATCTCGGTCCTCATGGTGATTCTTTCCGGATTGTCCACGGGCCTGGTCGACGATGGTGTCTCCGGCCTTCAGCGCAGCCCGGTACAGGCATTTGCATTCGCCCAGGGCACGAAGGCCGACTCGGCGTTCTCCCGGTCGGTTGTCACCCGGACGCAGGCCGAGACGTGGGCGCAGCAGCCCGATGTCGAACACGCCGAACTGATGGGCAACTCGATTGTCAATGCGCACAACAGTGATGGCACGCCCGTCGACCTGACACTGTTCGGCGTGACTCCCGGTTCGTTTCTCGAACCCGACGCCGCCGAGGGCACCGCCATCGCCGGACCAAACGACATCATCGTCAGCTCAACTGCCCGCGACGAGGGTGTCGAGATCGGCGACCGCATCACGATCGATCGCATCGGCACCGAGCTCAATGTTGTCGGATTCACCTCGGACAAGCGCACATTCGGCCACGTCGACATCGCCTATGTCCCCCTGACCACCTGGCAGGAGATCAACAGCGGCGGCGCCAACAGCGACGGCTCTTTCGACCCTCGAATCTACGACGAGGCCAGTGTGGTCGCGATCGAAGGAACCTCGAACCAGCTGCCCGACTTGGCTTCCGGTGACACCGCGGCCGGCACGTCGTCAAAGAGCCTCGAGGACTCGTTCGATTCTTCACCCGGATACGCGGCGGAGACGATGACCATGTCGATGATCACTGTGTTCCTGTACGCGATCTCCGCGCTGGTGGTCGGCGCCTTCTTCACGATCTGGACCGTGCAACGTACGCGAGAACTTGCGCTCCTACGCGCACTCGGCGCCTCGACGCCGTACCTGCTCAGGGACAGCATCCTGCAGGCAACATTTGTCCTTCTCGGCTCTGTCGCCGTGGGAGTCGGCATCGGGGTCGGGTTCGGATCCGGACTCAGCGGAACCGGGATGCCCTTCTCCATGCAAACCGGGCCCATTCTCCAGGGCGCTGTCCTGCTGATCGTCCTGGGTCTACTCGGCGCGGCCGTCGCAGTGATCCGAGTCGCCCGCATCAATCCACTCACCGCCCTGGGGGAAAACCGATGACCACCACTCGCACCGCAGGCCTCGAACTCCATGACGTCACACTGACATTCGGCGACGGCGACAGTTCGATCACCGCCCTGGACAACGTGAACCTACAGGTCACACCCGGCGAGCTGGTTGCGATTGTCGGGCCTTCCGGGTCCGGCAAGTCGACCCTGCTCGCGGTTGCCGGCGGGCTGACGGTACCCACCACGGGTTCGGTTCACCTGGCCGGTACCGACCTGAGCACGGTTCCGGCGAAGAAGTTGACGAAGATCCGCCGCGACCACATCGGGTTCGTATTCCAGACCGCCAACCTGGTGCCGTCGCTGACCACGCTCGATCAACTGCGACTGATGCCCACGATCACCGGGCGTCCCGGTCGCGATCCCCTCCCGCTGCTGGAGGCCGTCGGTATGAGTCACCGCCTCGACAAGCGGCCCGGTCAGTTGTCCGGTGGCGAACGACAGCGGGTGGGTATCGCCCGGGCCCTCGTCACCGAGCCGTCGTTGCTACTCGTCGACGAACCGACCGCCGCGCTCGACCGTAAGCGCAGCCACGAGGTGGTGCAGGTGCTCGCCGAAGAGACGCACCGCGCGAACGTTGCCACCATCATGGTGACCCACGATCACGACGTCCTCTCCCACTGCGATCGGGTGGTCGAGATGATCGACGGGCGCCTCACACCAGTGCGTTGACGTCCCGGGGGGTGCGCGCTCAATAGATCGCGACGCGGTCCGGGTCGAAGTAGTGCCCGACGCGACGGGCGTCGAGTTGCCGGAAGATCTCACCGGCCGCCGACGGCCAGGCCGACGTGGTCACCGATTCACTGGCCCGCAGGACCGTCACGGTGATCAGCGCGACGTGGCCGAGCGGGGTGTCGAAACCGCTTGGCGCGCCCCACCCCTTGTTGCCCAGAAGGACGCCGGCGGTGCCGTTCACCAGCCATTCCCGCGGGCCCGTCAGGCCCGGTAGTTCCACGTACACCGCCTCGGGTGCGGCCGTGATCGAGCGGACGAAATCGGAACCATCGGTGGCCGCCCGTTCCGCAACCGCCGACAGCACCCCGAAAAGCCAGTGCTCACGGGCACTCTCGTCGGCCCGGAGCCCCGGTTCGATCGACTCCAGGAAGAACTCCGCTCCCACACCGAGCATCGAGCCACCCGCCACCGGGCCATAAGCGGTACTGGTTCCACCGCCGGTCAGACTTGGTGCCGACAGTCCGTCGGTGGCGAGCAGCGTGGTTCGATCGCGCCGCACCGCCCGGAAGGCCCGGGTACCGCCCGGCCAGAGCACACCTCCGGCGTCAAGCGGCGCGAGCAGCGACTCGTACACGTGCCCGACGCTGCGCCACAGGTTGTCTCGGGCCGTTTGGGCCTCGCGTGCACCCGGCACATCCGCGGTGGACTCCGGTTCGCCTCGATTCGCGACCGCGATACCGCCGTACTGCACCGGGGTCGGCGCGGAGGGCACCTGGTTCGCCTGATGTGCGCGCTGGAAAGCACGTTGGGTGAAGGCCAACTCGTTCGCGTCGGGAGTCATTGCCGGCGTGGGGATCTCGACAAATCCGTCATCGGCGACGAGGAAGATCAGTCGCATCTGGCCACCGGCCCGAGCCGGGTCGGAGGGCGCCTGGGTGAAGACCCGCCAGCCCGCCTGAATGCGTTGCGCGGTCAGGGAATACAGATTGTGGCCGACAAAGTTCACCCGCCGTGCGCGAATGAAATCGAGTGCGATGGCCACCGCAGACGCAGGATCGGTCGCGTGCGTAGGCACCGAACCCGGGGCAGGGAACGGAAAGTACGTCCCTGACAACAACTGCGCCAACGATATGCCACCGACGTAATCGATCAGCCATTGCGGCGCGGTCCGTGGGTATCGGAGCAGATCATCCCGATAGGAGTCCGGGTCGAAGATCAGGCCCGCATCGATGGGTCCCATCTCACCGTGATCGTAGTGAACCACCGGTGGGGCGGCGCTCAGCGTGATCTCCATGGTGAGCGCCGCGTCGTGCCCGGCCTGGTAGCGGCCCACCCGCAGATCTCGGGCCAGTTCCAGCGCAATCGGCGGCGCCGGAACCGGGGTTGGCAGCACCTGACCGAAGTAGGTGAGCGTGTACCGCGTCGCGGTTCCGGCGAAGCTGAAGCAGATCTTCGCGCCGACGGCCCCGGGAGGCGCCGCGGCCTGGACAGACTGCCCGATGGCGGCGATGAACTCGGCTTCAGGCAACAGGCGAGCCTGCGATGTCGACCAGTACGTCACCGCAAACCCACCTCGCTACCTGACTTGCCGGGCCATTTGAGATGCCGCAGCGGCATCCTCATCTGACGTTTGTCGACCATTATCGCCGAAGAATGCCCACCCGCGGCATGACCGGGGTGGGCAATCGACTTGGGGGGTTTGCCGACGCTACGCGCCGTTGCGCCGATCTCGCCACGCACACATCTTGGTGGCCAGCGACAGATCGTAATCCGGGCCGTTCACTCCGATGGTGAACAGTGTGACGCCCTCATCGGCGAGGCTCTCGGCCAGCGCGATGGCGGCCTCGGGGTTTTCGGCCGCGGACAACTCGCTCGACCGGACGATCTCGTTCGGATCGCGTCCGATTGCGGCGCAGTGCCCGGCCAGGACCTGCGCCTTGTGGCGGTAGATCTCCACATCGACAAACGAATGCCAGATGTGGGCGTGCTCGGCCACGTACTTCAGCGTCTTCTTCTCGCCGCCCCCGCCGATCAGGATCGGGATCTCGCGGGTCGGTGCGGGGTTGAGTTTGCCGAACCGGTCCTTGATCCGCGGCAGGGCCTCGCCGAGCGCATCGAGCCGGCCACCTGCGGTGCCGAACTCGTATCCGTACTCGGTGTAGTCGCGCTCGAACCAGCCTGATCCGATTCCCAGGATCAGTCGTCCACCCGAGATGTGGTCGACCGTTCGGGCCATATCGGCGAGCAGCTCCGGATTCCGGTAACTGTTGCAGGTGACCAGCGCACCGATCTGGATGTTCGAGGTCTGCTCCGCCCACGCGCCGAGCATCGTCCAGCACTCGAAGTGCTCACCGTCGCGCTCACCGTAGAGCGGGAAGAAGTGATCCCAGTTGAACGCCATGTCGATCCCGGCATCCTCTGCCCGAAGGACTGCGTCGCGGATGTCTGAGTACTGGGCGTGTTGTGGTTGCAGCTGAACAGCAATCTGGATAGGTGCGGTCATGAATCCAGTCTGCCTCAGTTTCGGCCCGAGTGCTCCTGGATGATCGCGGCTTCGGCGGCGTACTTCCCACACATTCCGTGCACACCGCCGCCGGGAGGCGTGGACGACGAACACAGGAACACGCCCCTCACCGGCGTTGCGTACGGCACCCGAGCAGCGACCGGCCTGGTGAACTGCTGACGAAGATCCGAAATGCCCGAATTCATGTCGCCACCTACATAATTCGGGTTGTAGACGGAATACTGTTTGGCGGTCATGGTGTGCCGAGCCAGTACGACGTCTCGAAAACCCGGTGCGCACCGCTCGATCTCCGCCTCCACGGCCGCCGTCATGTCGACGTCGCTGCCGTGCGGTACGTGGCAGTACGCCCAGGCCACGTGCTTGCCTGCGGGGGCCCTCGTCGGATCCAGCACGGTTGGCGTGCCACCGATCAGGTTCGGACGCTGCGGGATCCGGCCGGCCTGCACGTCTTTCTCGTTGTCGCGGATCTGCTGTTCACTTTCGGCGATGTGGAAGGTGACCGTGGACCCGGTGTGGGGGTCGGTCCACGGGATCGGTTCTGACAAGGCGTAATCGATCTTGAAGGTGCCCGGTCCGAACCGGAACTTCGCGAGCCTGCGGCGATAGCGGGCAGGCAACCTCTCGCCCATGATGGTGGCGAATTGCCGCGGATCGATGTCGAAGAGCTTCAGCGGTGCATCCGGCAGGTCATCGAACTTGTAGACGGGATGGTCGGTCTCGATATGCCCACCGTGCTCGCGCAGTGCACCGGCAAGCGCATCGGCGATCGACTGACTGCCGCCACGCGCCAGCGGCCAGCCGCCGGAATGCACCAGCATCCCCAGCATCAGTCCCACCGCGGCCGTCGCGACCTCGCCGGGCGGTCTGACCACATGCGTGGCGATCGCCGAGAATGCCGTGCGCGTCCGAGGGTCCCGAAACATGATCCGGTTGAACACATCTGCGCTGAGCAGGGCCAGCGGCCCGAAATGTGCGGCGGCCAACGGGTGTCGGGGTATCCGGAACGGGCCGAAGAAATCGGAGATCAGGTCCGCCGAGTGCGCGGCAGCGTATCCCAGGGTCGCCGACCAGGCGCGGGCATCGCGGCCTAGGAACTCGGCGCTGCGGCCGAGATCGGTGTACAGCGGTAGAGCGGTCCCGTCACCGAACACATGCGACAGACCGATCTCGGGCACCAGCCAGTGCAGGCCGTGGCGCGACAGATCCATCGAATTGAACGCCGGAGAAGCCATCCCGGTCGGATGCACCACCGAACACACGTCATGGTGAAAGCCGGGCTCGGTCAATTCGGCCGTCCGCGTCCCGCCGCCGATCGTGGGGTGCGACTCGAGTACCAGCACCTTGCGGCCGGTCTTGGCCAGGGTCACCGCCGCGGACAAACCGTTCGGACCCGATCCGACCACCACCGCGTCGTACCCATCTGCTCCCATGTCCATCAACGGTAGACCTCAAATGCCAAGACTTAACCACTGATTCATCCCACGTTCCGACACCCGTTGTTTACGCCGCCTAACGTTCGACCGGTTGCTCGATGTCTGTCTACCTGGGGGAGCCCGCGGTGCGTATTCCGCTCACAATCACCACCAAGCATGAAGGGGCGTCTGCGCGTTCCCTGGTGACCTGCCATTACAAGTGCGGCGACGCCTGCTGGCATGAACCCCCCAACACCAGCAACAACACCTACTTCCGTGATGTCGCCCGCGGGGCCATCTCCCGACGTTCGATCCTGCGTGGCTCAGCGGCCGCAGTGGTAGCGGTCGGCGCCACCTCAGCACTGGCAGCCTGCGGCGGCGATGGCAAGACAGCGGCCACGAGCAGCAGCGCTGCCGCCGGCACCGGTGTCGGTACCGCGGCGGAAACCGGGACCACCGGAATGAACTTCGCGCCGGTCGCACCGAATGTCGAAGACGCCCTGGTGATCCCGGCGGGTTATGAACAGGCGGTGGTGATCAGGTGGGGTGACCCGGTACTGCCCGGCGCCCCTGAGTTCGATTTCGACAACCAGACCGCCGATGCCCAGGAGAAGCAGTTCGGATTCAACAATGACTTTGCCGGACTGATCCCCATCGACGGCCAGGCCGGTCACTTCTACCTGGTGGTCAACCAGGAGTACACGACCGAACAGTTCATGTTCAAGGGCTACAAGCCCAAAGAACCCACCGATCAGCAGGCCCGCGTCTCGATGGCAGCCCACGGGATCACGGTTGTCGAGGTCAAAAGCGAAAGCGGTTCAGGCAAACTCACACCCGTGGTCGGAGACCGCAACCGACGGCTGACGGCGATGAGCCCGTTCACCCTCACCGGTCCGGCAGCAGGCAGCGAGTTCGTGAAGACTGCCGCAGATCCCACCGGGACAACGATTCTCGGCACCATCGGCAACTGCTCCGGCGGCCTGACCCCGTGGGGCACGATGGTCTCCGGCGAAGAGAACTTCAACAACTACTTCACCGGCGCGGCATCGGTCACCGAACCGGTCGCCAAAGAACGTCTGGACCGTTACGGATTCGACGACGAGGACGACTACCACCAGTGGGGTCGCTACGAAACCCGTTTCGACCTGGCCCAAGAACCCAACGAGGGCAACCGATTCGGTTACATCGTGGAGGTCAACCCGCACGATCCGGAGTCCACCCCGGTCAAGCATTCCTCGATGGGGCGGCTCAAGCATGAAGGCGCCAACATCTTTGTCACCGAAGACGGCACCGTGGTGGCCTACACCGGCGACGATCAGAAGTTCGAGTACATCTACAAGTTCGTGTCCGACAAGAAGGTTCAGCCCGGACTCGGTGCCGCGGCCATGCGCCACAACATGAGCATCCTGTCGACCGGCACCCTGTACGTCGCCCAGTTGAGCGGCAACGAACCCAAGTCGATCGACGGCAGCGGCGCACTACCGTCCTCCGGTTCTTTCGCCGGAACCGGCAAATGGTTCCCACTGCTGACGGTGACCGACGACGGCGCCCAGTCGCGCGTCGACGGCATGAGCGCCGAAGAGGTCGCGGTGTTCACCCGAGCGGCCGCCGACAAGGTCAACCCGACCAAGATGGATCGCCCCGAGGACATCGAGGCACATCCGGTCACCGGCAAGGTGTACTGCGCGCTGACCAACAACAGCGATCGCGGAACCGATGGTGAGGCCGCGGCGGATTCACCAAACCCCCGTAACAAGAACAAGAACGGCCAGATCATCGAGATCACCGACAACCACGCGGGTACCGACTTCACCTGGGACCTGCTGCTGGTCTGCGGCGATCCGGCAGCCGCCGACACCTACTACGGTGGCTTCGACAAGACCAAGGTCAGCCCGATCTCCTGCCCCGACAACGTCGCCTTCGATCCGCACGGCAACCTGTGGGTGTCCACCGACGGCAATGCCCTCGGCAACAACGACGGCCTGTTCGCCGTCGCCCTCTCCGGCGAGAACCGGGGTGAGACAAAGCAATTCCTCACCGTCCCGCGCAGCTCCGAGACCTGTGGCCCGATCATCGGGACCGACCGGGTCATCGTGTGCGTCCAGCATCCGGGAGAAGAGGACGATTACTCGGCCGACAAGCCGTATTCGCATTGGCCCGACGGTGGCGACAGCCAGCCCCGCCCGGCAGTGGTGTCGGTCTGGAAGTCCGGCGGTCAGATCGGCATCTGAGGCAGTACGCCAGGCCGGGGCTCCGGGACCCACTTCAGAAGAACTGGACGCGAAAGCCTATCCATAGCGCCGTGGATGGGTTACCTTTCCATGGATCCGACGGGGAGGGATCTACGGGGTGGGGGCGTGTACCTGGTGTGTCGACCGGGGCAGGGTTCGACGCGTGAATCATCAACCTGCACCGGATCACACCATTGCCGACTATCCACGGAGCGAATCAACGTGTCAGAACAACCGTCAGAACCCACCCGCATCCAGAAGATCATCGGGGCGATCTTCATCAAGGCCTACCAGCTGAAGCAGAAGATCAAGCCCGCACCCGCGGCGCCCCTGTCCACACCTGCCGCACCCCAGCCCGACACCGAGCCCACAAACCCCTAGGTGAAGAGGTTCTCCATCACGTCGCTCACCTGTGCGGCGAGGTAGTCCCCGGCGGTGTCGTCACCGTTGTGCCACCTGATCAGGGCTTGCTGAAACAGACCGTCGATCAGCGCGTAGGCCTGCGGTGGCTGCAGCGCCGGGACTGCTTGATCGAACTCGCAGTAACGGGTGACAACCCGCCAGGTCATGTCTTCCAGACCCTGCTCGATCTCGCCGACCACCGGCCGGAAGCTCTTGTCAAAGAGGCTCTGAGCCCGCATGTCGTACCAAAGCCGGTGCGTCGACGCATCTTCGACGACCGAATCCTTCATCGCCGCGGCAAACCGGCTACACAGATCTGACGCGCTGGTGGCTCCCTCGGTGGCTGCGTCATATCGGGTCACGCATTCGACCTTGTATTCACGGACGACAAAGATCATGAGTTCGTTTTTGTCCGCGAAATAGTAGTGCAGGACGCCGTGAGTGAAATCCGAATTATTTGCAATGTCGCGCAAACTCGTGTTGGCATAACCGCGTTGGGCGAGTGTCAGTAAGGCCGACTTCGCCAGTTCTCGGCGGCGATCCCCGAACTTGTCCGGACGCCGATCACCGCGCGGCTTTTTCGTAGGCGTACTCATCACAAGGGATTCTAGGGCCGTGCGATCTCGGCAATCAATTGTCTGCCCACCTTCAAACAATTCCTCACAAATCGTTCAAGAGGTCCGGCGGAGATGGTCGACAATCAACTCACCCACAACGTCGGGCTTTTCCAGATGCAGAAAATGACCGGCACCCGGCACGATGCGGGCTTCACTGCCCGGCGCCAGGACCTTTTCGGAACGACCGACAAACCCGGCCTGCATGCAGCCGTCGTCGGCGCCGTGTAGATACAGCACCGGTGTCAGCGGCTCACCGAAGGCGGCCGCCTGCATGCGGTGATATCGGCCGGCGCTGCGACCCGGTCGCAACGTCGCCCGGTAGTAGCCGAGCACTGCGCTGCGGTGCTGCCGATCCGGTAAGGCGGCAAAGACCGCGGGAAGATCCACACCGGCGTCATAGCCTGGTGACCAGCGACGCCACAGCAGCGGGATCAGCCGGTCCAGGCTGCGCTCCGACAACCGCGGCAGCTGGACGAACATCATGTACCAGCTCATGACCAGTTGGCGACCGAGCAATTTCATCAGCTGTGCCGTATTGTCCGACAGCGAAGTGAAGGCACCGACCGGTGGCACCGACATCGACACCACCGCGGCAAACGGGGAATCCCCGTAAGCAGCAAGCCCGTTGGAGGTCAGGGCACCCCAATCGTGGCCGATGACCACTGCCCGGTTGTCGGCCTCGAGAAGCCGATGGATTTCGACCGCGTCGTACATCAGCGCACCCAGGTGATAATCGTCGTCCGCCGCGACCGTCGACGGCGCATAGCCCCTGGTGAACGGTGCGACGACCCGGTATCCCTCCGCTGCCAGCCGCGGACCAAGGTGTCGCCAGCTGTAGGCGGTGTCCGGAAAACCGTGCAGACACAGCGCAAGTGGGCCGTCAGGCGGCCCCCACGCGAAGGCGGTGAGCGTGACCGTCGGCAATTCCAGGATGATCACCTCGGCGCCTGCGGGCACAGCGATTTCGGGATCCACTTCGGACGGGTCGACTTCGGGGGCCATCGAACCACTCAAGCCGACAGCCGCCGTCCTGTCCAGGGTTCAGCGGTCCGACCGCCGTTGTCTACTCAGTCCAGCCAGTCCAGAACCGCCGCCGCGGTCCATGATTGCTGCATGCTGCCCAGCGGCGCCCCGGTGAACGGTTCGTAGTACTCGGCAAATGACCCGTCCTGCGTCTGCCGCAGACCTTCTTCGCGAAGACGTGCCGACCGCTCGGGCCAGCCGCGCTGGGCAAAAGCCCACGAGAACAGCCATGTGATCACCGGCCAGACCGGCCCGCGCCAGTACTCCCGCGGTTTGAAGTCCGCGGAAATGGGTGACGTGGACGGCGGCACCGCATATTTCAGATCCGGGTGGCCGCAGAAGCGTGGGCCCTCGAACAAACGCAAGAGGGCGCGTTCGCGGTCGCGGGGCAGACCACCGCAGAGCAGCGGCGCAAACATCGCGATGGTCTCGGTGTTGATCCAGCGATCCGCGCGAATATCGAAATCACGTGCCGCCCCGTTGCGTTCCGACGTCGAGGCCGCAACCCCGGAGCGGAAGCGCTCGGACCAGGCTCGCAGGTCGCGGACGTCGGCGAGCGGTTTGGAATACTCCTCTCCGATGGTGGCCAGGACGTCACAGGCGACTGCGAAGATCGCGCTGACAAACACGTCTTCGATCGCAAAACTCATCACGTCGGGCAGAATCGCGTCGTCGTAATTGGCGCGCTTCATCTGCTCGACCAGCCACAGATACCGGTCGTATTCGATGTCGGTCGGACGCATCGACGCGTCCGCGCCATGCGACAGATCAGCCCGGGTGTACGGCGGGAGATCGAGGCCCGGGATCACGTTGTTGTAGGCCGCATCCCACCGCGGGGAGTTGTCCATGCCGGACTCCCAGCCGTGATAGAGCGTGATCCGGCCGCGCCCCTTGGGATCCCGCGCGTGAGCCAGCCACCGGTGCCAGCGCACCAGGTCGCCCCAACGCCGATCGAGGAACTCCTCGGCCATCGACCGGGTGGTGCGACCTTGCCGACGGGAATGATCGAGGATCCGCTGGACCGCGATCGCGTGCACGGGCGGCTGCGTGATGCCCGAGGTGTCCGGTGCCCGTGGCGCATTGAACGCGAGATCGGAGCACTCCCAGCGGGCGGGCCCGGGGAAGTAACCGTCGCGACCGTTGGCGAACACGATGTGCGGGATCATCCCGTTGCCCCATTGCGCCGAGAGCAAGGTGTCCATCTCGACCACGGCCCGCTCGACACTCAGCGGCGCCAGACCCACCGTGACAAAGGCGGCATCCCAGCTCCACATATGCGGATAAAGACGCGGCGCCGCGCTGGTCATCGTCCCCAGATCGTTGCCGCGCAGAAGGTACGCGGCGCGGGCGGACAGCTGTGTGTTCGTGAATCCGGAGTATCCCACGCTCCACATTCTGACCCCCCACCTCCATTCGCGCCCGGCCTGGTAGCCCGACCCGCCGGGCGTGTGGTCCATCGGCACTAAGGTTGAGGCCATGCCAACCGCGTTGATCACCGGCGCCAGCCGCGGGCTGGGAGCGGCCATCGCCCGCCAACTCGCCCCCACCCACGACCTGCTGCTCGGCGGCAGACCCTCCACCGACCTGGACAACATGGCGTTGTCTCTGGACGGTGCCAGCACATGGCCGGTCGAGCTGACCGATCCCGACGAGATCGAGGCCGCCACCGAGGCGATCAGCTCACTCGACGTGCTGGTACACAGCGCTGGGGTGATCAGCTGGGGCACCGTCGAGGAGTCCCCTGCCGACGAGTGGCGCCGGGTCCTCGAGGTCAATCTCATCGCCGCCGCCGAACTCACCCGGCAGCTGCTGCCTGCCCTGCGTAACGCCGGCGGCCATGTGGTGTTCATCAATTCCGGTGCCGGCCAACGGGTCAACGCCGGTTGGGGTGTCTACGCGGCCAGCAAGTACGGACTGCGAGCGCTGGCCGACGCGGTGCGTCTCGAAGAACCGGCGCTGCGGGTCACGTCGATCTTCCCGGGCCGGATCGACACCGAGATGCAGGAAGAACTCAATGCCATGGAAAGCGGGGGCGACTACGACGGGACCCGCTATCTGCGGCCCGAGACCGTGGCCGCGGCCGTCGTCGCCGCCATCAACACCCCGGTCGACGCCCATCCGCAAGAGATCGTCCTCAAGCCCACCGGTCGTCACTGACAGGGCTGACGGGGCTCAGCCCTCGGCGGCCGGCCGCAGGAAGTCGCCGGCCACCGCAACCGCGGGCCCCGAACTGTCACCCCCGACCACCAGTGACGCGAAGGCGATGTCACCGCTGATCCCGGCGAACCAGCCGTGCGCGTGGGTGTTGTCGCCGTACTCCGCAGTGCCGGTCTTGCCGCCGAGACCGTCGATGTCGGCCAGCGACGCGGCGGTGCCCGACGTCACCGTCTGACGCATCATCGTCCGCAAGGCCGCCACCACATCGGGATCCAGCGGCGATGGTGTCTTGTCGGCGGTGGTGCTCTGCCCGATGACCAGGCCCGGCAGCACCATCGAGCCGTTGCCCAGGCTTGCCTCGGCCACCGCCAGACCGAACGGCGACACCGTGACACTTCCCTGGCCGATCCCGTTCTCCACCCGCAACGCGGGAGTATCCGCGGAGCCGACCTGACCGGTGACCGTGGTGATGCCGGGAACGACGAAGTCCACACCGATTCCGAACTGTTCGGCAGCGGCCGGCAATGCATCGGGTCCCAGTCGGTCCGACAGTGTCGCCATCGTGGTGTTGCACGAGCGTGAGAATGCCGTGGTCAGCGGTACCGAACCCAGATCGAAGTCGTCTTCGTTCGGGATGGTCCGGCCCTCGATGGTCGTCCGACCCGGGCAGGGCAGCTGCGACTGCGGCGTCACTGTTCCCGACGACAACGCCGCGGCGGTCGTCACGGTCTTGAACGTCGATCCCGGCGGGTACAGCCCGGTCAACGCTATCGGACCTTCCCTGTTCGCCGCGTCGTTCTGCGCGACCGCGAGTATCCCGCCGGTCGACGGTGAGATGGCCACCAGCACTGCCGGTTTGGTCTGCGCCGACACGGCCCGCTGGGCCAGCATCTGCAGACGTAGGTCCAGCGTCAGCCCGATCGGCTGCACCTGTTGCGGGAGAACGGTCTTGAGCTGGTCGACGTTCTTGCCCTCGTCATCGACGATCCGCACCGACCAGCCGGCCCCGGCCGAGATCCGGTCGTTCCATACGTCTTCCATACCGGCCAGCACGGGCGAGCGCAGTCCGCGCTCGGCGGTGAGCAGTTTCCCCTGCTCAACGACCTCGACTCCGTCTATCGAATCAAGCTGTTCCCGAACTCTTTCCAGATCATCGGCGCGCAGGGTTGCGACGTTGACGGTCGGACCGCCTTGGTCTCGGGCCGCGGTCCGGATCGACGCGTCGGTGATCGAGGGGTCGATCCCGGCGAGTACCCGGGCCAGCGCGGCCGAGCCCTCACCGAGTGCCGCCTGATCCAGCGTGATCACACCTACCGTCTGCCATGTCATCAGTTCGGCGCCGGACCGGTCGACGACCGGGGTCAGAAGTTCTTTGTCGTCGGAGTACTGAAAGTGCGCACCCGAGCGTAAGTTGCTGTGCAACAAGGCTGGTGACCACTCCAGTCGCCAGCCGTCGTCGGTGTCCACGGATCGGCCGGTCGTCTCGTACGTCAGGTCTTTGCCCGGCCCGAACGTCCACGCCATGGTCAACCGGCCATCACCACCGTCGGATCCCACGTCGCCGACCGCAACATCGACCGCGGCCTCTTCTCCGAGTCGATCGAACATGTCCGCGATCGCCGCCCTCGCGACAGCGGGATCGGTGGTCTGATCAGCCGCCTTGTCCACGTCTTTGCTGTGCAGCGCGGACGCGAACGCCTCGAAGTTGCTTTCCGGATCGTCTCCCGACTGGCTGCAGGCCGCCGCAAGCAGTGCCACGACCACCAGCACCGCTACGGTCGAACGTCGAAAGGCGGGCCGCGTGCGTTCATCAATACTCATTGCCCGCGAACTCAACCACCGCGGCGCACCGCCCACAAGGTCGCAACACCCCGCAACGCGATAGCGTTCGGATATCACCGCAGGCCAAGCCCGATGCGAATCGGGCACAGCACGATCAGATCACCGGGCTCCGCACCTCTGTGACCGCGATTCTGGCGGCCCGTCCGATCGCGGCCTCCACCGTCGGGAGCGACATCTCCGATCGGGCGGCATGGGTGAACACGGCGACCGCGATCGGATGCTCGCCGGGGTATTCGACCACCGCGACCTCATTGCGGATGGCGCCGAGTGTTCCGGTCTTGCCCGCGATCGTCGCCACCCCCAGCGGGAATCCCGACGAGATGCGTTGCTGCCAGGCCTGCTTACGCATGGTCTTGCGGATCAGGTCGCACATCGCCGGCGAGGCCACCCTGTCGTCCCAGATCAGTTCGAGTAATCGGGTGGCCTCACGAGGTGTGGTGGCGCTGGCCAGCGCTGGGTCGTACGCGCTGATGGTGTCGTCGCGATCGATGTTCGCCAACGCCGAAAAGGCCTCGGAGACCGAGTCCGCCCCGGTCTCGGCCACCAGTTGCTGCTGCAGTTGCGCCATTCCGCCGACCACTTGCGTCCCACCCAGGCCCGCCGTCTCGAGTACCTCCCGCACCGCCGCCAGACCGACCTCGGCGAGAATCACATCGGCAGCGGCGTTGTCGGAGATCACCATCATCTGCACCGCGAGATCACGCCAGCTCAACGTGATCGGATCATGCAGTGCGGCAATGCCCGTCGGCCCGGCCGCACACCTACGCGGATCGACGGTGACGGTCGCGCCCAGATCCAGCTCATCGCGATCCGACTTCCGGCACAGCGCCACCATGAGGGGGAGCTTGTAGACCGACGCCATCACCACCGGATCGTCTGCCTGCCAGGCGAACTCACGAACCGGGACCCGACCGATGGTGCGGGCGTGGACCCACCCCGCGCAACCGGCATCGGCGAAGGTCTCGCCGATCCGGGATCGGGCGCTCGCGACATCGCGGGAGATCACCGGGAGAGCTTCCACAGCGCGGATTCGACCGCGTCGATCGCCTCGCGATCAGCTCCCGCACGCCGCACCAGCTGCAGTCGTAGCGGCACGTCCTCGCGGATCATCGGCACCGGCGTGATGCCGGCGATGTGCCCGAGGTGATCAGCGCCCACCGCCAACGCAAAGGCCTGACCGCCTGCCACTGCGGCGATCACCTCACCAGAGGTCCGGACCGGCATGACCTCGACGTCCAGCCCGCGGACGTGGAGGGTGTCGAGGAGCAGATCGACGGCGGGCGGATTCGCGGTCCGGGGCATATGTGCCAACGCCAACCCGTCGAGCATCCGCACCGATGGCCGCGCCGCCGACGCCACCGGATGACCCTGCGGAACCACGAAGGTCCGCTCGATGCGAACAGCCGGTCCCGCTTCCAGATCGTCTCGGACACAGGGGTGCTCGACAACGGCGAAATCGATCAGTCCCTTCCGGACATCCGCGATCAACTCGACAACCGTGCCCGTGACCATCCGATGCCCACGATCGGCACCCAGCACGGCAAGTGCCGTCGAACACCGGGCAGCAATCGCCGGATCGACATCCGACGGCAACCCCCATCGCAGAACATCCCGGTGCTCCCGCAATCGCCGCGCCTCCCCGGCGAACCGCTCCGCGTCGTCGACCAACACCCGGGCACGGGGCAGGAGCTCGCGCCCCGCGCCGGTCAGTACCGCTCCCTGCGGTCCCCGGCGGATCAGTTCGACACCGAGTTCCTTCTCCAGGCGCCGCAGCCCCTGGGACACCGGCGGTTGTGTCATCTCCAGGCGCGCGGCGGCGTGGCCAAAATGTCCCTCTTCGGCCACCGCAACGAAAAACCTCAGGTGTCGGACAAGATCCATGCCCCCCACTGTGGCACCTTCACCGATCGTCGTCGCATCCGAGCCGGACCCGACCCCACGGTCTGATCGGTGGTCCGGGTTTTCAGAAGTCGAGTGTCGTCGCGAAGTGCGCCAATGCCGCGTTGATCTCGCCGGCACGTTCCATCTGGATGAAATGACCGGCACCGTCGTATGTTTCGACCCTCTGCAGCCGAGGCATCATCTGGCGCATCCGGGTGATGGCCCGCGTACCCGCCATCGTCAGAACCGGGTCGTTGCCGCCGCAGAGAAACATCGCGGGTACATCGAGCATCCGAGGCTGCACGTCCTGTTGTTCCCAGTTGAGGTCGGCGGCGCGGTACCAGTTCAGGCCACCGGTGAAACCTGCTTGGCAATAAGCGCTTTCGTAGACGTCCATCTCGGCGGGCGTCAGCCAGGACCACGGGAGCGGCGGCGCCTGCGGCAGGACGTCGAGGTATCCGAGCCTGGTGTCGTCGCGATGATTCGGGCGATGACTCGGGTGCTGCCAGATGTCGAGGTAGCGGTACGACCCCGACAGCGCGTGATGGATGCGGTGCAGGAACTCCCGAGGCGCGCCGTCGAGTTCGGCATCGGCCAGGCCGGGCTGCAGGAAGTATTCGAAGTGGAAGAAATGCTTCTGCGCCATGGCGGTGAACACATCGGACGGCCTGATCGGAAGCCGGTCCGGCGTGTACGGCATTGCCATCAGAACCAGTCCTGCGACACGAGTCGGGTGCTCGAGCGCCAAAGTCCATGCCGTGGGCGCCCCGAAGTCGTGGCCGACCACCAGCGCGCAGTCCACGTCGAGGGCGTCGAGCAAGCCGATCAGACGGGTACCGACGGACCTGTAGGTGTACTCACCGACGTCCGCAGGCGCCGAGGACCCGCCGTATCCCGGCATGTCCGGTGCGATCACCCGGAACCCGGCGGACACCAGCGGCTCGACCTGGTGTCGCCAGCTGTACGCCAGGCCCGGGAAGCCATGGCAGAGCAGTATCGCCGGCCCGGAGCCCTCGTCGATCAGGTTCCAGTCGAATCCGGCGACAGACATCTGCCGATAGCGCATGAAACTACAGTTGCTGCAGGTCCTCGGGACGCCAGACCGCTCGCATCGTCTTGATCTTGCCGTTCTCGTCGAACACCATGATGTCGACCGGGGTGATCTTGAACGCCATCCCGGCGGTTTCGGTGATCAACGTGAACTCGAACACCGCGGTGTCTCCGGCGATCTTGGTCCAATGGAGTTCGGCGGTGGCCTTGTCCATCGCGGCGATCACGCCGTAGAACTCGATCAGCGACTCGCGGGTGTTCCGGATGTCGGCCCCGATGGGATCTTCGACGGTCGCCCCGTCGGCGTAGAGGTCGGCGACCTGTTCGGGCGTTCCGTTCGCAACCAGGTCGACATACGATTCGACAACCTTCTGCAACTCCTCGACACTCGCCATCTGGCGTCTCCCCTCGAATATGTAGAACGTGTTCTAGTTCGAGGCAGGACAATACCCCGCCGGCACACTGTGCCGACGGGGATTGAGGAGTTCGGAGTCCGGCTACGCGGTCAGCGACTCTTCTTCGCTGCCCCAGCCGCGGTCTTCGCGCCCGCGTTGGACAATTCGCCTGATGCGTTCTCCAGATGCGCCCGGACGAACCACTGGAACTTCTCGAGTTCGGCGGTCTGGCCGATGAAGATGTCCTCGGTGACCGGATCGATCTCACCTGCGACGGAGATCGCCTCACGCTGCGAGGTGATGAAACCGACGTACACCAGATCAAGCGCTCCGAGGTGGGCCTGGACGGTATCGCGGCCGACCGAATAGTCCTTCCACGAGCGATCCTCCTCGATCGCCTTTGCGGTGCCGTTGGGCGATCCGCCCAGCGTCGCAATTCTCTCGGCGAGGGTGTCTGCGTATCCGCGGGCCAGCTCGACCTGCGGATCGATCATCTCGTGGACACCGATGAAGTTAGGGCCGACGACATTCCAATGAATGTGCTTGAGGGTCAAGTGCAAATCGTTGAACGCGCTGAGTCGTTCCTGCATGACTGCGATCAGTTTTTTTGTGGCGTCATCCGAGAGGCCGGGTGCGGTGAATGTCATGGGGGCAGGGTTCCCATCAAGCACCGGCGCCAAACGTCCGCAATCGTCACCGTGTGACGTTCAGACACACGTTGGCCAAACGGGTCCCGATGTCCTTGACACCCCATACCTGGTGGGATTGGGTCAGTTGAACACTAGTGCCGAAGTCTCAACGGATTGTCGAAGGATTGCGAAATGACGCAGAACCCACCCCCACCCGGGAACGAACCAGACGTTCCCCTCGGAAAGGATCCGGGGCAGGCCGAACCACCCCAGGGTGGCCAATACCCACCGCCGGGCGGATACCAGCCCCCGCAGGGCGGCCAGTACCCAGCGCCCGGTAGTTACCAACCGCCACAGAGCGGGCAATACCCACCGCAAGGTGGCTACCAGCCCCCACAGGGCGGGCAATACCCACCGCAGGGCGGCTACCAGCCCCCACAAGGCGGATTCCCGCCACCACCGCCGCCCGGGCAGTACGCGCCGCAGGGTGGCGGATACCCCGTCGGCGGCTTCGGACCTCCGCAGCTGTCGGTCGGAGCGGCGATCAGCTACGGCTGGGACAAGTACAAGGCGAATGTCGGTCCCTGGATCGCGATCTGCCTGTTGGCATTCGTCGTGAGCCTGTTTGTATCATTTGCATTCTCGGGCTTCAGCTTCAACGACGAATCAGTGGTGATGAGCCTGCTCGGCAGCTTGGCGTCGTTCATCGTCAGCACGCTTTTCAAGGCCGCGCTCACCAACGGCGCCCTGGCCGAACTCGACGGCCGGCGTCCGAACGTCGCCGCGTTCTTCAACTTCAGGAACCTCGCCGCGGTGTTCCTCGTTGCCATCGTCGTGGGTATTGCCACCTCGATCGGCTTCATCCTGCTGATCATCCCGGGCCTGATCATCATGTTCCTGACCTGGTTTGCGCTCACCTTCGCGATCGATCGCGATCAGGACGCGATAACCGCGATCAAGGCGAGCTTCGAGCTGACGTCCAACAACGTCGGTCCCCTGTTCCTGCTCGCGCTCGCCAACACCGGACTGATCGTCCTGGGAGTCATCACCTGTGGCCTCGGGTTGCTGGTGGCCGCACCAATTGTTGTCATCTCCAGCACCTACGCCTACCGCGTCCTCACCGGCGGTACGGTCTCACCGACCGCCTAGGTCAGTAGCGACCTGCGGAGCCAGATTCACCAAAAGCCCGATACCGGCGCCGATCACGGCGACGGTGTCGGGTTTTTGTTGTCCGCAGGCACCGGCACTTCGATGAGCCGCACGCCCGCTTCCCGGCGCGCCCGGCCGCGGTAGACCAGGACACCGGCGATGGCGCCGATCCAGACGAGGAACTGCACGGTCCACGCGACCCGGAACGAGTCGAAGGAATAGCCGCCCATCGCGCCGATGATGCTGCCCATCAACTGCATCACCACCATGGACACCAGGAACCCACCCATGTTGACCAGGCCCTGCGCGGTCCCGAGCACCGCACCCGGGTTGGAGGTCCGGGCGAAGTCGAAGCCGATCACCGATCCGGGGCCCCCGACCGAGATGACCACCACCAGCAGCAGCAGCAACCACATCGGCGCCGCAGTGGGAAGCAGCAACACAATCGCCCAGATCACCGCGTTGCTGCCCATGATCACGAGCACCAGATCCGACCGCCGCCTCGGGTAGCGTCCGGTGAACATGCCGATCAGGATCCCGGCGATGACGATCACACCGACCGACACCGTCAGGATCCCACCCGCCGTGTGCTTGGAAAGTCCCTGTGCAGCAGTCAGATACGGGATTCCCCACATCAGAGAGAACACCGTGATCGAGAACTGGGTGCCCATGTGGGTGAAGAAGCCCAATTTGGTCCCGGACCGCGACCACACCGTCTTGACACCCGCCAACGTCACGCGCAGCGAGGTCCGTGGCACGGCCGTCTCGGTTCCGGCCGGAGCGTTACGCACCACGGCCACTGTCAACACCACCGACAACAGTCCGAGGGCGGCAGCCGACATGTACGCCGGCGTCCATCCGTGCACATCGAGCACCTTGAGGAACGGCAGCGCCGACAGCACCTGACCGAACTGTCCACAGATCCCGGTCAACTGCGTGACCAGGGGCACCCGTCGCGGCGCAAACCATCGGGGGACCAAGCGCAGCACCGAGATGAAGGTGAATGCGTCGCCGATCCCGACCAGGACCCGCGCCGCAATCGCGACAGCCAAGTCGTCGGTGAGCGCCATCGTCATCTGTCCGGTGACCAGGATCAAACCACCGGTCACGAGCATCGACCGGGACCCGAAACGGTCGAGTAACAGTCCCGCCGGAACCTGCGAGAGCGCGTAGACCGTGAGCTGTAGGACCACGAACGTCGAGAGCACACCGGGCGACGCAGAGAATCGGTCAGCGGCATCGAGCCCGGACACACCGAGTGTGGTTCGCGCGAGAATCGCCACCACATAAGCGAATACACCTGTCGCCCAGATCACCCATGAGCGCACAGACATCCCTTTCACGCGTTCGGCCCCAGGTTTCAAGCATGGTCCTCATCGATTCGGCCCCGACATCCGGCCCAAGGCCGGTGCACACGAGGGTCATGGGCGATGATGGAGTCGTGCCGAATCCCGATGAGCCACCGGCGGATCAACAGCTCCCTCCCGGTGCGGTCGACGCCCGGTTCACCCTCGCCGCCGAACGGACGGTGTTGTCGTGGTTCCGGACCGCGCTCGGGCTCGTCGCGGCCGGGTTGGCGGTGATGCACGTGCTGCCCGACTACTCGACCCAGATGTCTCGTGACATCCTCGGCATCGGCCTGGTGGCGTTCGGCGCGTTCACCGCGATCGCAGGCGGCTTGCGCTGGAAACAGACCGCCACCGCGCTGCGGGACGGCGGCGAACTGCCCGGCCCTTTCCCCATCTGGATGCTGATCGCGCTGCTCATCGGATTCTCTGTGTTCGCCGTTATCCTCGGATTGCAAACACGCTGAGCCGCCCCCTGGCACGTGGAACACCTGAACCTCACCCGTCGTTGTAGGTACAGAACTCCACGACTCCCGCCGAATGCCCGACACCGGCAGTCGGCGGTGACAATTATCAAAGGAGCGTCCCCGTGTCGCATGAGTACCGCAAAGATCCAGAGGCCGTCGCCAAGCTGAACCCGGCGCAGTTCGCCGTCACGCAGGAATCTGCCACCGAGCCGGCCTTCCGGAACGAGTTCTGGGACAACCACGAAGCCGGCCTCTACGTCGACATCGTGTCCGGCGAACCGCTGTTCACCTCGACTCAGAAGTTCGACAGCGGCTGTGGATGGCCCAGTTTCACCACTCCGATCGAACCGAAGAATGTTGTCGAAAAGACAGACACCACACACGGGATGGTCCGCACCGAGGTGCGTTCGGCCCACGGCGAGAGCCACCTCGGCCACGTCTTCAACGACGGCCCGATCGCCGAGGGTGGTCTGCGTTACTGCATCAACTCGGCCGCACTCCGCTTCATCCAGGTCGCTGACCTGGAGAAAGAAGGTTACGGCGAGTATCTCAAGCTGTTCACCACCGAGGAGGCGAAGTAGATGAGCGAGAAGGCGATACTGGCCGGCGGCTGTTTCTGGGGCGTACAGGACCTGGTCCGTAAACTTCCCGGCGTTCTGTCGACCCGGGTCGGATACACCGGCGGCGACGTTCCCAATGCCACGTACCGGAACCATGGCACGCATGCCGAGGCCCTGGAGATCGAGTTCGATCCGGACAAGATCACCTACCGTGATCTGTTGGAGTTCTTCTTCCAGATCCATGACCCGTCGACCAAGAACCGGCAGGGCAACGACGTCGGTGCCAGCTACCGGTCGGCGATCTTCTACACCGACGACGACCAGAAGCAGGTGGCGCTGGACACGATCGCCGATGTCGACGCGTCGGGACTGTGGCCGGGCAAGGTCGTCACCGAGGTGACCCCTGCCGGCGATTTCTGGGAGGCTGAGCCCGAACATCAGGACTACCTCGAACGCATCCCGAACGGGTACACCTGCCACTACGTCCGACCGGGCTGGAAACTGCCACATCGGGCGCAAACAACCAGCTAGACCCGCATTTCTCGAAGCCCTCGCCCGACTCCGGTCGCGCGGGGGCTTTGACTTTCCCACTGGGAAAGTAGATACTACTTTCCCGATAGGAAAGTGAGTTTAACATCATGGCCGATATTGATCCAGAAGAAGCCCGCAGCGCCCTGGAGTCCGCCGAACGCGCCCGTCGCCAGGTGAGCGACGAAGTGGGTTTGCCCAACCGATACTGGTGGGGCATGGCGGCAGGCTGGCTGGTGTTGGGGGTCCTTTCCACATTCACTCCGTGGTGGGTGGCGCTCGCGGCAACCATCCTGTTCGGTGTGGGGCATTCCGTTCTCGCATCGCAACTGTTGAGCGGTCGTCGCCGCACCTCTCGCCTCCAGGTCAGCCGAGAGGTGACCGGCGCGAAGAACGCAATCATGGTGGTCGGAATCCTGCTGATCCTGGTGGCGCTGACCATCTCGTTCGCACTGGTTCTCGACGCCCAGGACGTCGGGATGCCCGCGCTGTGGTCATCGCTGGTCGTCGCCGTGATGACCGGGGTCGCCGGACCGGAGATCCTGAAGACGGTACGCAGATGGGCACGCGTGTGAGCCCACCCGACGGTTTCGACGAACTCATCCACCCGAGTACACGGCTGTCGCTGGTCGCGACCTTGGCGGCCGCAGACTGGGCCGAGTTCGCATTCCTGAAAGAACGCCTCAACCTTTCCGATTCAGCGCTGTCCAAGCAATTGTCGACGCTCGAAGACGCTGGTTACCTGATCACCGAACGGGCATCCACCGGTCGCAGACGAACGGTTCGGGTCAGGCTCACCGACGTCGGACGGCATGCCTTCAAAGGCCATACCGCTGCGTTGCAAAAGATTGTCAGCAGCGCCGCCCCCGGTCATCCACTGACCGAAGGATGACCGGGGCCGTGCGTTAGAAACCGAGCCCCATCCAGTCGGTGGCGGTGAATTCTCTCTCCAGGTGCGCGGCCTCGAGCTTGACCTCATCTGGATCCGGGTCGAGACCATCACCGGCGAAAGCACGCAGTGCACAGATGACACCGGCCTCGTAGGTTTCGAATCCACCGATGACCACACTGTCGGCCCGCCACCACACAAGTAGGTGCGATCCACTCGGGGACGGGCAGAAGCCGATCACCCGGCCATCACGGGCCAACGTCGGGCAATCGTCGGGGAAGCCGTCGGTTTCACTCATGGGAGCACTGTATTCGCAACCCCCGACGTACCCGTTGACCAGCAAAAACACCGACCACACCGCAGCGGTTGTGTTTGCCCCCGAGGCGCACAGGGTAGTCCGTCAGCACCATCGACATGTCTGGAGCTGATCGTGAACACCGTTGTCTGGATCGTCATAGCCGTTGTAGTCGTACTCGTCCTACTCGCACTTGCTGTCGTCCTGGTGCGCAAGCGCCGCGCCCATCGCCGGGTCGAAGCCGGACAGATCCGGGAAGCCGCCTCCCATCGGGTGAACGAAGTCCAGCGGAACGAGGCCATCGCCGAAGAATCAGCAGCGAAGGCTCGCCGCGCACAAGCAGACGCCGAAGCAAAGGCCGCCGAGGCCAAGCGTCTGTCGCACGAAGCCCAGACCCATCACGGTGTGGCAGCGTCCTCACGTGAGGAACTGCAGGCCGAGTTCGAACACGCCGACAAGATCGATCCCGATGTGCCGCACGCCGGCCGGCATGAGCGCCACGGAGACGGCGACAATCCGGTCGGTGTCGATACTCCGGCTCGCGACGACAATCCGGTCCACTCCGGCAATCCGGCCCGCGATGGCAATCCGGTCCACTCCGATAATCCGGTCCGCGACGGCAACGTCTCACGCGGCGAAGATCCGGCCCGGCACGTTGGTGATGCTCCGGCACCCGGCCAACGGCACACGCCCCAGTAGGCGAGTGGTTTCGGCGATCAGATGAGGCCGGTCACCTCGAGTCCGTCCAGGGCGACATTGGCCGTACCCAGCAGCAGGTTCATCTCGGCGACCGTCGCGTCGTGGGTGGCAGGATTCTGCAAACCGAAACTGTTGACCAGCGCCACGGTCCGTACCGACTGGAACATCAACGTGGTCGCCAACTCATCGCCGAAGATGTCGCCGACGAACCAGCCCGTGAACAACCCCTCGAGGTCGGTGCCGTAGGTCTTCTCGAAGCCCGAGACGATCCCGGGTGTCGCGTCGACCAACGCACCGCCGAAGGTGTAGAAATCCTTGGTGTTGTCCGCGGTGGTGCCGATGTTGACCAGCGCTTTGGGGAAATCGATGATCAGGTGCGCAAAGATCGCGCCCATGACAACCCGTCCTGGACTACGGTCGCAATCCTCGGTCAGCGCCAGCGCAGCGGCCCAGTGGGGCGACGGTGTGCCACCGGTGACGAACTTGTGCAGGTCGGTCAGGTACAACCGGACCACCTCCACGGCAAGGTCGCCGGCCCACACCGGATCGTCGTACACCCCCGAGTCGATACTCGGGCCGACGAGATTCAGGATCTCGTCGAACGCCAAGGGGAATGTGCCCCGGTAGTCGTCGGAGTGGGTGAGTTCGCCACGCAAGGCGGTGATGCGATCTCGCGCCTGCTCGAAGGTCTCGATGCCGGCGGGGTCCGTCAGGGCGGCGAGTGTGGCGTCGGACTCAGGTGTCGAAAGGGGTACACACGCCGACGCGGCAGGTGCCGCGCCAACGGCGGGAGCGGTCAACGTCGCGGACCCGAGAACCAGCGCAGCCGTCACGACTGCGGCCCGGAGTGTCGTATTGAGAATCACAGCCGGACACTAGCCCGTGCTGTGACCGACTGCACGTTCGGGTGTGGGCGTCATCTCGCGCACACCGCTCAGAACTGTGCGCCGTTTCCGGTTTAGGCTCAGCTGATGCGGTATGGGATCTCAATACTTCCGGACCAGCCATGGCATCAAGCGCGGCCGAAGTGGGAACGTGTGGAAAGCATGGGTTTCGACCACGGGTGGTTCTTCGACCACCTGGTGTGGGGTGGTCTGCCCGACTCCCAGTGGTTTTCCTGCATACCCACGATGACCGCCGCGGCAGCGGTGACACCGATCAAGCTCGGGACATTCGTGGCCACACCCAACTTCAGGCATCCCGTCTCGTTCTCCCGCGAGATCGAAACCCTCCTCGACATCGCCGGCGACCGGATCCTGCTGGGACTGGGCGCCGGTGGCACCCCCGACGACGGTCTCGAAGGCAGGGCTCCGCTGTCCGCCAAGCAGAAGGTGGACCGGTTCCAGGAGTTCACGCTGCTGCTCCAACGGCTTTTCCACGAAGACCACGTCACCGCGGACGGTGAGTACTACCAGGCCAGGAACATGCGGCTCGTCGGTGGATCGGTACGCGACAGGATCCCGTTGGTGCTGGCAGGCAACGGCCCCAGATCAATCCGCTTTGCCGCAAAGTACGGCGATGCCTGGATGACCACCGGCGCCAAGGTCGAGACGCTTGATGAGTGGTTCACCGGCATCGCCGCGAGTTGCGGGTTACTCGACGAAACACTGATTGCCAACGGTCGGGATCCGGAAGGCTTCGATCGCTATCTGAACCTTGATGCCTCACCTCAATTCTCACTGGAGAGCATCGGGGTCTTCGACGAGATGGTCGGCCAGGCAGCAGAACTCGGATTCACCGACGTGATCACCCATTGGCCGCGTGACAACGACCCGTTCCGTGGATCGGTTTCTGTATTGGAGTCGTTGGCAGAACGCGGATTCAAGAACCCGTAGTCAATAGCCGGTTCGTACCATCGGCCCGTTCGGGAACGAAGCGGTGCCCGTTCGCGCGAGGTTTGACCACATCCCTTACCTGGCGGCCTCGGCGCGGTTATCGTCGAGCGGACCATGTACTCAGACCGCACACCGGATACACGCTTCGAGTCAACGCCGCCTCGAACCCGATCCCTCTCTGCCCCAACGCAATCGGGTGCGGCACTTCTGAGCCTGCAACGCGAGGCCGGCAACGCGGCGGTGACGAACGCGATCACCGGAACCGGTGGCCCACAGACGTCCACCCCCGCCAATGCCCAGTCCGGGGAGGCCGGCGCGGCCCCGATGTTCCCGGTCTATGACCGCATCGCGCGGAAGAAGAAGATGGTGGACGCCACCGCGTTTGAAGCCGAACGCGCGGCGCTCGGTCGTCGGTTGCGCTACCAGATGAAGGCGATCCCGGAGGACGCCAAGACGGTACTCAAGGAATACCCGTTCGAAGAAGTCAAAGAGATGTACGCCGAGTCGATGGAGCTGCTCGGGCGGGCAGCCAACCATTACTCCCGCGGCAATTTGTTACTCGCCGGGATGTGGACGCGCGAGGCGGGCAAGTACACGGACATCGAGATCAAGGCGCACCGGATCTTCATGGGGCAGTCGGTGTGGTCGTATGTCGGCAAGCGGGTGGGGCTGGCCGTCATCGGCATCTTCGAGGGTGCGGCCGACTCCCTGCTGGGTTTGATCGACATGGGCGCCGGCCTGGTCGGCGTCCATCCCGGGCTGGTCGAGTGGAACACCCAGCGCTACAACACGATCAAGGGCGGCTTCACCTCGGCCACAGGCATCGACCACACACTCGTCAGCGATGACGAACTCGGGCGCTTCGGCGGAAAGGTCGCCGGCGGACTGGCTTTCGGCGGCGGAATCGCCAAGGCAGCGCAGGGTGGAAGCGTGGCAGCACAATTCCTGATGCTGACCCAGGTCGGCGGCGGCATCCGGATGACAGCTGACGGTATCGGCGTGATGCGTGGCCAAGGGAAGTCCTGGGGAGAGATCTTCAGCGATCCGGCCGTGATCGCCCAGATAGCCGGGGGTATCGCCGGTGTGGCGGGAATCGGATCGGCGAGCGTGCCCGCGGTGCGCGACTTCCTCAACCAGGTGGGCCTCGTCGCGACCGCTGCCCAACTGTCCGGGATGACGGCGACATTGGTGAAGATCCAGAACGACACCACGCTCACCGACGAACAACGACAGCAACAGTTCCTCGATGCGACCGCCAATCTCATTGTGGCAGTGGGTCTGACCGCCGACCAGCAATACGGTGCCAGGCAACCTGCCGCGGCACCGGAAGCCATCGGCCAACCCAAAGCTGTTCCATCCGCCACCGCAGCACCGGAAGGCCTGCCGGTACCGGCACCCAAGCCGGCTGCACCCAAACCGAGCGTGCACGAGCGGTTCGACCTGTCCGACACCCCGGACGGAACCCAGCCGGCGCCGGTTCCGGCATCAGCAGGTGGACGCGGCAGTGGGGCAGGCGGCAGCAGTAGAGACAACGACGGCCCGACCGCTCCCGGCGACAACAAGACCGTGACGCGGCCCGCACCCCACGACGCCGACGCCGTCACCGATCTGGGCGACGTCATCGAACCCCCGAAACCGGCCGGCCCCACACCAACCACCCCCGGCGACAAACGAACCACCACCCGCCCCGCACCCCACGACACCGACGCCAACACCGACCTCGGCGACGTCATCGAACCCCCGAAACCGACGACATCGCCGAAGACATCCGCACCCGAACGCGACGTGCACGGTCGGTTCGACCTATCCGATACCCCGGCACCGGTCGAATACTCCGCGAGAAGCGCACAGGCCCAGGCGACGACCGCCCGCCGGTCGCTCGACCAGATCGCTGCTGCCGCAGGTGAGGTGAGCGCGGTGATCGGCAGGGCCGGCACCAACTCCACCCCGGCCTCAGAGGTTGTCGCCTCCGCGGGACGAACGATCAACCGCCTGACCAAGGAAAGTGCGGATCATGCCCGACGCGCGGCGGAGGCGGCGGAGAACGCCGCGGCGGCACGGCAGGCGGGCGACCACAAAACCGAGCGACTCGAGGCCCGGGTCGCCGAGTACAACGCCAACCAGGCTCGCAAGGCCGCCGTCGATGCCACTCGACTGGCCCTCGCGGCCCAGATCGACGGGGTGAATCCCACGAAGTCGACGAACAACTGCGGTCACGTCATCGAGGCCATCGAAGCCCGGCTGAACGGGACGAACCCCGATGCCCACGCCCGCGCAGGCGGCAATCTGCGTCTGGGCTCCACACCCCGCTCCGACGGCATCCGGTACAAGGAGAGCATCGGTGACCAGTACGACGGTTCGTTCGACCCCAGTACCGAGCCCAAGGTCGCCGCGAACCTCGCGGCCCGCGGCGAGGGCGCTCAGGGGGTTGTCTATGTCGATTGGCTGGGCGTCGATGGCAAGGCACTCGACACCGGGCACTTCTTCAACGCCCTCTACAAGAACGGGACCGTCTACTATCTCGACGGTCACAGCGGCAACGTCGCGACCACAATCGCGGCGCTGTTCCCCGATGCGCGAATCGGTGCGATTGACTACATGCCGATCGAACGGCACTGAGCCCGGCCCGGGGTCGAGGTCGCTGGGAGACAGCACTTCACGGTGGATGAGGAGGCTGTTCGCCCACAAGTTCTCGGCGACGCCGGATTCTGCTGTCGATGAACACCGATACCTGCGGGAACAACGCTCCTGAATTCGAAGTTGAGCCCTATGAACTTAACTTTGGAGGTCACATGTCCGAACTCAATCGCTTGCCGGTGTTGTTCCTGACCGAGCCCGTTCTCCTGCCTGGGATGGTCGTGCCGGTCGAGCTGGATGACGCCGCTCGAGCTGCGGTCGACGCTGCGAAAGCCAGTGATCCGGAGACGAACGCGAAGCCGGAGCTCGACCACTACGCCGGCAAACTACTGGTCGCCCCACGCCTGGACGACCGCTATCCCGCCTACGGTGTCGTTGCCTCGATCGTCCAGCTCGGCCGGATGGCCGACGGCCGATCGGGCGCCGTGCTGAGAGGTGAATCCCGCGCGCACATCGGCTCGGGCACCACCGGCCCCGGCGCTGCGCTCTGGGTCGAGGTAGAGCCTGTTGACGAACCCGACGTCACCGACGACGTCCGTGAACTGGCCACCGAATACAAACAACTGGTGCTCGCGATGCTGCAGCGCCGCGAGGCCTGGCAGGTCATCGACTCGGTCAACAAGCTGACCGATCCGTCGGCGCTCGCCGACACCGCGGGCTACGCGTCGTATCTGACCGACGTCCAGAAGCGTGAACTGCTGGAGACCCCCGACGTGGGGAGCCGCCTGCGTACCCTCATCACCTGGACCCGCGACCACCTGGCCGAGGTAGAGGTCAACGACAAGATCGCCGGCGACGTCCGCGACGGCATGGAGAAGACCCAGAAGGAATTCCTGCTGCGTCAGCAACTGGCCGCCATCCGCAAGGAACTCGGCGAGGATGAGCCGGACGGCAGCGACGATTACCGCGCCCGTGTCGAATCGGCAGAATTGCCCGACAACGTCCGCGAAGCCGCGATGCGCGAAGTCGGCAAACTCGAACGAGCCAGCGACCAGAGTCCCGAATCAGGTTGGATCCGAACGTGGTTGGATACCGTCCTCGATCTACCCTGGAACGTCACCACCACTGATTCCACCGATATCAAGGGCGCTCGGGCGGTTCTCGACGCCGATCACCACGGTCTGGACGACGTGAAAGACCGCATCGTCGAGTACCTCGCGGTACGGGCCCGCCGGACCGAACGTGGCTTGCAGGTCGTCGGCGGCCGCGGTTCCGGAGCCGTGATGGTGTTGGCCGGACCTCCCGGGGTCGGCAAGACGTCGCTTGGTGAGAGTGTGGCACGGGCGCTGGGCCGCAAGTTCGTTCGTGTCGCCCTCGGTGGCGTCCGCGACGAGGCCGAGATCCGCGGCCACCGGCGCACCTACGTCGGCGCACTGCCGGGCCGTATCGTCCGGGCCATCGGTGAGGCGGGATCGATGAATCCCGTTGTACTGCTGGATGAAATCGACAAGGTCGGCGCCGACTACCGTGGCGACCCCAGCGCGGCCCTGCTCGAGGTGCTCGATCCGGCGCAGAACCACACGTTCCGTGACCACTACCTCGACCTGGACCTCGACCTGTCCGACGTGGTGTTCCTGGCCACGGCCAACGTCATCGAACAGATCCCGTCGGCGCTGCTCGACCGGATGGAACTCGTGACCATCGACGGCTACACCGAGGACGACAAGGTGGTCATCGCGCGTGACTACCTGCTGCCCCGGCAGCAGGACCGCGCCGCCATCACCGGCGACGAGGTGGAGGTCACCGACGCCGCGCTCCGCAAGATCGCGGCCGACTACACCCGGGAACCGGGAGTCCGCCAGTTCGAGCGTCTCCTCGCCAAGCTGCTCCGCAAAGTGACGACGGAACTCACCGCCGCGGGCAACACCGACAAGGTGCTGGTGGATGAGCCCGATTTGGTCGGGTACCTCGGACGACCCCGGTTCACCCCGGACGCCGAGGAACGCACCGCGGTGCCCGGTGTGGCGACCGGACTCGCGGTCACCGGCCTCGGCGGTGACGTCCTCTATATAGAGGCCGGATCCACCGACGGTGAAGGTCTCGTGCTCACCGGACAACTGGGCGACGTGATGAAGGAGTCCGCACAGATCGCGCTGAGCTACGTCCGTTCGCACGCAGCCGAGTTCGGCATCGATCCGGAGGCACTGGAACGGAGCATCCATGTACACGTGCCGGCAGGTGCCACTCCCAAGGACGGACCGTCCGCGGGTGTCACGATGGTGACGGCGCTCGTGTCGATGGCAACGGGCCGCAATGTTCGCGCAGACGTCGCGATGACCGGTGAGGTCACACTCAACGGCCGGGTCCTGCCGATTGGCGGGGTGAAGCAAAAGCTTCTCGCTGCGGCCCGCTCGGGAATGAGCACCGTATTCATCCCGCAACGCAACGAGCCCGATCTCGACGACGTGCCGACCGAAGTTCTCGAAGCACTGACTGTGCTCCCGATGACCGATGTGGCACAGATAGTTGCCCAGGCACTCGAGCCGATCTCCGAAGGCGCGACCGCCGCCGCCTGATCACCCCGATCTGAAGCCCACCCGCACCTGGTTGCGGGTGGGCTTCTTTGTGTCCGACGCATCGCGAATTACTTAGCTTGGCTACAGAGATAAGCCGAAAACAATTGCCTGCTAGCTGCTTTCGCAAAGCATCTACAGCACAGCGCATTCCACACGCCAAATGCGTGGTGACTCACATCACATCAACGGCTCTCAGCACCGAAGACGCGCAAATTTCGTAAATCGGAAATCGGTTTGTCACGTCAAGACACCTCGATGAAACAAACCCTACCTATTTTTATGCAGGTACACGGAACCGTATACGCGCAGTTCTGGGTCGGAGCGCTGCTTGCAGACCTCCTCTTTCGGTGCAAATTCTCGTGCAACGCAACACAAGTGAAAGGCCGCTATGCCGCAATCCGATGCTGTTTCCCAGAGGTCCCGGTTCCGCCGGTCCGCCCTCGTCGCCCCTGCCGCACTCGCAGCAGTTGCCCTCGCCCTCAGTGCCTGTGGCAGCTCGGCCAGTGATGAGTCCACCACCTCGGCCACTTCGTGTGTCGACACCTCTGGCAGCACAATCAAGGTCGGCTCTCTCAACTCGCTGTCCGGCACCATGGCGATTTCCGAAGTCACCGTTCGTGATTCGATCGCTCTGGCGGTCGATGAGATCAACGCCTCCGGCGGTGTGCTGGGCAAACAGATCCAGCTCGTCGGTGAAGACGGCGCCTCTGAGCCGACAATCTTTGCCGAAAAGGCCGAGAAGCTGATCAGTAGCGACTGTGTTGCAACGGTTTTCGGTGGCTGGACCTCCTCGAGCCGCAAAGCGATGCTCCCGGTCTTCGAAGACAACAACGCGCTGCTCTACTACCCGGTGCAGTATGAGGGCCTCGAGTCCTCGCCAAACATCTTCTACACCGGCGCCACCACCAACCAGCAGATCGTCCCGGCGCTGGACTACCTGAAGGAAAAGGGCGTCAAGTCCCTCTACCTCGTCGGCAGCGACTACGTCTTCCCGCAGACGGCCAACCGCATCATCAAGGCCTACGCAGAAGCCAACGGCATGGAGATCAAGGGCGAGGACTACACGCCGCTGGGCTCCACCGACTTCTCGACAATCGTCAACAAGGTTCGCTCCGCCGACGCCGACGCCGTCTTCAACACCCTCAACGGCGACTCCAACGTGGCGTTCTTCCGTGAGTACAACAACGTCGGCCTGACCGCCGCGGACATGCCGGTCGTCTCTGTCTCGATCGCCGAGGAAGAGGTCGGCGGAATCGGTGTACAGAACATCGACGGCCAGTTGACGGCCTGGAACTACTACCAGACCATCGACACCCCGGTGAACAACGCGTTTGTCGCCGCATACAAGGCGAAGTACGGCGCCAACAAGCCCACCTCTGATCCGATGGAAGCCGCGTACGTCTCGGTCTACCTGTGGAAGAACACCGTCGAGAAGGCGAATTCTTTTGAGGTGGCAGCTATTCAGGAAGCCGCAGGCGGCGTCACCTTCGACGCACCCGAGGGCCCGGTCACCATCGACGGCGAGAACAACCACATCACCAAGACCGCACGTATCGGTGAGATCCGTTCCGACGGTCTGATTTACACGATCTGGGAGTCACCGGCACCCATCGAACCCGATCCGTACCTCGAGGGGTACCCCTGGGCCGAGGGCCTGAGCGCCAAGTAGTTCAGCTCGACAGCGACGACGGAAGCCGGCAAAAAGTGATCGGGAAGGAACAGCCCTCGTGGATGTGCTGATAGGACAGACGTTTACCGGACTCAGTCTGGGGTCGATCCTGCTACTCGCAGCATTGGGACTCTCACTGACCTTTGGTCAGATGGGCGTCATCAACATGGCTCATGGTGCGTTCATCATGACCGGTTCGTACACCGCCTACGTGGTGCAGGAACACGTGGTGGCCAATACCAATGTCTCCCTGATCGTTTCACTCTTTGTCGGCTTCCTCGTCGGCGGGCTGATGGGTGTACTCCTCGAAGTCACACTCATCCAGCGCATGTATCACCGGCCGCTCGACACCCTGCTGGTCACATTCGGTGTTGGCCTGGTCCTGCAACAGGCTGCCCGCGACATCTTCGGCGCACCGGCAGTGAACGTGGTCGGCCCGGAATGGCTCAGCGGTGGTGTCGACATCTTCGGCGCAGTCGTGCCGAAGAGCCGCATCTTCATCATGATCCTCGCCGTCGTCTGTGTGGTGGCTCTGGCGGCAACCATGAAGTACACACCCATGGGCCGGCGGATCCGGGCTGTGGTGCAGCACCGCGAACTCGCAGAGACAAGCGGGATATCAAGTCGCAAAACAGATATCACCACCTTCTTCATCGGTTCAGGCCTGGCAGGCATCGCCGGTGTGGCACTGACACTGATCGGCTCCACCAGCTCCAACACCGGAACCACCTACCTGATCGACGCCTTCCTGGTGGTTGTGATCGGCGGCCTCGGACAGATCAAGGGCGCAGTCATCGCGGCCGTGTCGCTCGGTCTGCTCAATTCATTCATCGAATACAACACCACCGCCTCGGTGGCCAAGGTGATCGTCTTCGTCCTCATAGTGGTCTTCCTGCAGATCCGGCCGCAGGGACTGTTCACCGTCAAGACGAGGAGCCTGGTATGAAACAGTTCTTATCCTCACGCTGGCAGGCTTACTCCGGCTTTGCGATCGCCGCAGTCATCCTCTTTGCCGTCGCCCCCGCCATACTGAGCGACTTCCGGCTCAACCTGCTCGGCAAGTTCCTCTGCTTCGGCATCGTGGCCGTGGGTATCGGATTGGCCTGGGGCCGTGGCGGAATGCTCGTCCTGGGCCAAGGTGTGTTCTTCGGCCTTGGCGCCTATATCATGGCCATGCACCTCAAGATCTCGGACGCCGAGCTCCGAGGTGACGACGTTCCCGACTTCATGCAGATCGCAGGCAAGACCGAACTGCCCGCGTATTGGCAGCCGTTCGCCTCACCGGTCGTCACGATTCTGGGCATCCTGTTCATCCCGGCCGGTGTGGCACTGATCCTCGGCCTGGGAATCTTCAAACGCCGCGTCAAGGGCGCGTACTTCGCCATCCTGTCGCAGGCTCTCGCGGCCGCGTTCGCCATCCTGCTCATCGGCCAGCAGAGCACCGGCGGCAGCAACGGGCTCAACCGTTTCCGTAGCTTCTTCGGTCTGGCACTGAATGATCCGGCCAACAAGCGACTCCTGTTCTTCATCGCCGCAGCAACATTGCTGATCGTTGTCGCACTGACCCGCCAGCTGATGTACAGCCGCTACGGCGAACTGCTGGTTGCCGTCCGCGACCAGGAAGAGCGCGTCCGTTTCCTCGGCTACGACCCCGCCAACATCAAGCTCGTGGCGTACACCGTCGCCGCACTGTTCGCGAGTATCGCCGGCGCACTGTTCGTTCCGATCGTCGGCATCATCTCGCCCGCGGACGTCGGTATCGTGCCGTCGATCGCATTCCTGATCGGTGTCGCCATCGGTGGGCGCACCACACTGCTCGGTCCGGTCCTGGGCGCCATCGGTGTTGCGTGGGCTCAGACCAACCTGTCGGAGAACTTCCCGTCCGGCTGGGTCTACGCCCAGGGTCTGCTCTTCATCGTCGTGGTCGGCTTCTTCCCCGCCGGATTGGCCGGGCTCGGTGCCCTCGCCAAGTGGCGTCGCAAGAAGGCCGAATCCGAGCCACCCGAATCTGATCCCGATCCAGACAAGGCGGACGTGACACCAGTGGGAGCTTCCTCATGAGCGCAAATGAAACCCCGGTTGTGGAGAAAGAACCCGAACTCGGCGGCAACGCCGGTATGTCGAGCGACTACCTCCAGGTCCGTGGCCTATCGGTCAGCTTCGACGGCTTCAAGGCCGTCAGTGACGTGGATCTGACTTTGCTGCAGGGTGATCTACGGTTTCTCATCGGCCCCAACGGCGCAGGCAAGACCACCGTCATCGACGCCATCACCGGCTTGGTCCCCGCGACCGGATCCATCCAGAAGTCCGGTGTCGAGCTGGTCGGCAAGAAGGTGCACCGCATCGCCCGCCTGGGTGTTGGCCGAACCTTCCAGACCGCCAGCGTCTTCGAAGAGCTCACCGTCCTACAGAACCTCGACATCGCCGCCGGCGCCGGACGTGGTCCACTGACCCTACTGCGTCGGCGGTCCGGGATTCTGCCCGAGATCGAAGAAGCACTCGAGACGATCGGCTTGCAGCACCTCAAGGACTCCCCCGCCGGGATTCTTGCCCACGGGCAGAAGCAGTGGCTCGAGATCGGGATGTTGCTGGTACAGAACGCATCTGTGCTCCTTCTCGATGAGCCGGTCGCCGGCATGAGTCACGAGGAACGCGAAGAGACCGGACAACTGTTGCGCCGCATCGGTGGACAGCGCACCGTGGTGGTGGTCGAACACGACATGGAGTTCATGCGCTCGTTCGCCACCTCGGTGACCGTGCTCGCCCGCGGCAAGGTCATCGCCGAAGGCTCTGTCGCCGACGTTCAGGCCAACCCGCAAGTCCAGGAGGTCTATCTCGGTACCGCGGCCGGCGGCACCGAGATCGAAGAAGTCGCCGCCGCCGCAGAATCCGAAGGGGCACTCTGATGCTCGAATTGATCGATGTCCGTACCGGTTACGGCCGCACCGAGGTCGTCCACGGCGCCAGTATCGAAGTACCCACCGACGGTGTCGCAGCGGTGATGGGGCACAACGGGGCGGGCAAGACCACCCTGCTGCGTGCAGCGGTCGGCCTGTTGAAGGTCACCAAGGGCACCGTGAAGTTCAACGGCACCGACATCACCTCGATGCGTCCGAGTGCACGGGTGGCCCGGGGATTGGCCTATGTCCCACAGGGCCAACAGAGCTTCGGCTACCTGACCACCGCAGAGAATCTTCAGGTTGTCGCCGACGGCCGCAAGCGCGGCAAAGAGCTCGTCGCCGAGGCATTGGACTTGTTCCCCGCACTGACAGAACTCCTGACCCGCCGAGCCGGACTGCTCTCAGGTGGTCAGCGCCAGCAGTTGGCCATCGCGCGAGCCCTGATCACGGAACCGAAGATGCTGATCCTCGACGAACCCACCGAGGGCATCCAGCCGTCGGTTGTCGCCGAGATCGAGAACACCATCACCGCCCTCACCCAACGCGGTGACATGGGAGTTCTGTTGGTGGAGCAGCAGATCGGATTTGCGCTCGAAGCCGCCGATCGGTACTACATCCTCGAAGGCGGTCGAATCACCTCATCCGGCGCAGGTGGCGCCGACGCCGAAGCCGGCGTCCGTGAGGCGATGACCATCTGACCGGAATCGCTCTCGGATGGCGATATGTGCACTGCGCCAGTATCTTTAGCTGATGAAAGGGAAACCTGGGGCCGGGGAGCACGAATCACGTTTCAGTGCACCAAGAGTCAGTGAAATACCGGTGGCGCTGGGCGCTCTCCTGAGCCCGACATGACGATCGAGAAGTCCGCGATCCCGGGGGATCGCACCCGAATCGGTCTGGCCACAGCGGCATTGGCCGCCGGAACCTTCGTCATCGGTATGACGGAGTTCATCACCATGGGGCTGCTCCCAGAAATCGCAGCCTCGATGGACCGCTCGGTCGCCGAGACCGGGCGCATCATCACCACCTATGCCTGCGGAGTTCTGGTCGGTGTTCCCCTGATCGTCGCGGCGACAACCCATCTGCCGCGTCGGACACTGACCATCGGATTGGTCCTTGCCCTCGGCGTGGGCAACCTGCTGACCGCTCTGGCCACGAACTTCGAGACCTTGCACGTGGCGCGGTTCCTGGCCGGGCTGCCACACGCCGCGTACTTCGGAGCCGCACAAGTGCTGGCATCGACGTTGGTGGCACCGATCCGGCAGGGGAGGGCGGTCGCATACGTTGGGTTGGGCCTGACACTGTCGTCCATCACCGCGGTCCCGGCCGGCACCTGGCTCGGGCAGGTCACGAACTGGCGGGTTCCCTTTCTGGCGATCTTTGTGCTGAGCCTGGTTGCCGCCGCGGCGATCTGGGCGTTTGTACCGATGTCCCCCGGTGACAAGACCCTCAATGTGCGTGCGGAGTTCAGCGCACTGCGGCGGTCCCAGGTGGTCTTCGGCGCGGTGGGCGCGCTCCTGACCTCGAGTGGCGTCTTCGTCATGTACGCCTACATCGCGCCGCTGGTCACCGACTCCGCGAACTTGTCGGAGGGTTCGGTACCGGTGGCGATGCTGCTGTGGGGACTCGGTTCGGTGCTCGGCGGCCTCGTTGCCGGACGCATCATCGAATCCGGGGCGATCAGGGTGATTGTCGTGGGGAATCTGGTGACGATCGGCCTACTGGTTGGGATCACTCTGGTGACGCGCACGTCGTTGGCGCTGTTCCTGCTCATCTTCCTGGTGGGCCTGCTCGGCCCACCTACCGGACTCGGCTTCATCGTGCACGTCATGCGTGCGGCCGGGCGGGCCCAACTACTGGCCACCGCCCTCACCAGTGCATCGTTCAACGCGTCCAACGGTCTTGGCGCACTGATCGGTTCGATTGCTGTGATGCGTGGGATGGACTACGGATCGACCGGGGCGTTGGGCGCGGGGGTGACACTGTTCGGTCTGGCGACCTTCTGTTTGGGCTTGCTGTTTGTTCATCGTGCGGCGCCGGTGCGATCGTGAACCACCCGTTTCCCCACCTGGCGGGTCCAGCTCGCGATCCCGTCGGGATCGCTCACGCCGGTGGCATGACGACGGGTAGATGTGCGGTGTCACCGAGGGTGAACATTCCGGTCTCGGATCCGATGGGATGAGACAGGTGCCGGATCCGACCGTCCGCAGATGCCGCGGTTGTGGTGTCGCCCAACCGATGTGCTGCGATCGACAGGAGCGCCCACCGTGTGGTCGCGAGGTGATCGGGAGGTGGTGCCGGTGCCTGCTGAAGCGATGTCAACGCGCGTCGGTGATCGCCGGCGGCATCAGCCGTGATGGGGGTCGTCCACGGCATGTTGGGCCCGAAGTCGACGTCGTCGAACGTGTGGAGACCCGACCCGGTTCGTAGGGCATGGACCAGCGCGATCAACGGGGCCAGCCCACGTGTGATGCCGGGCATTCCGCAGGAGGGCAGCAGGGAGAGCGCTGTGGCGTAGCGTTGCCGGATCTCGGCAGGTGGACCGTCGGTCATATCCGCGCGAATCGCACGGTACCAGGTGGTGAAGAACCCCGCGAGGCTGCGCTCGTGGTATTCGCCGAGCCGGTCCACGGTGGTTGCGTGGTGATCTCCTCGGTCGAAATCGACTGTACTGGCGCTTGTTTGGAGGCAGATCAAATGTCCGAGGATCTGATAGGTCGGCAGGTCGTGGTCGGCAGCGAGCGCGATGAGTTCGCCGCCGATCGCTTGGCGCTGCTCGATGGAGTCCAAGGTATGGAACGACTGTAGAAACTCGGCGTTGAGCGCGATGCACAGCACGGTGGGATCGCGGAGGTCGCGCGCCATCGCGACCGCCCGGTCCGCGGCCTCGGAACCGGCCGGTCCACGGGTACCGCGTGATTCGATGCCGATGAGGGCCAGTAGTCGGGCGCGTTGCGCGGGAGACAGTTCGCCGTCGAGGAGTTCGAGACACCTGCGGGAGGCGGCGACGATCCGGGCTGATCGCGCCGGATCGTCGGAGATGGTCCAGATACCCGGGATCTCGAGGTGGGTGAGAAAGTCCGCGGCCAGGCGGGGATCGTCGCGCGCCGTGAGTTCCGTTGCACCCGTTGAGCGTTCCGTTTGGGCGGTCACCAATCCGTCCGCACCACTCAGTGCCAGGTCGCGCAGCAGGACCGCGGAGCTGAGCACCCGGGATCGGCTGCCTGTGGGCATGAACGCGGTCGCCGAAGACTGCCACGGTCTCCCGGTCTCTTCGGGAAGACCATCACTCTGCAGAAGCTCCCGGCGCACCCGATCCAATTCCACCGATGGGTCCAGACCGAACTCGTCCGCCAAACGTGTGCGTGCGCGGTTCAGCACCGCGAGTCCGTCTTCTGTGCGCCCGGCGGAGTGCAGGGCCGACGCCAGAAGAATCCACGCGCTTTGCCGACTCGGGTGTCGGTCGACATGCGACTGCAACTCGGAGATGGCGAGATCACCTCGGCCTGAATGGATCTGCGCCTGGGCGAGTGCCTCCACTGTCCGGGCGTGTAGTTCGACGAGCCGAGCGTACTCTGCTCCAACCCCCGGTAGATCACGGTGCCCGGCGAACGGCGCCCCACCCCACAAGTCGGTCAGAGCGTCGGGAAGCCTGCTGAGCCGCTGCGCCCATGGCATCGAATCCACCGATGCGGCGAGCTCGGCGAACTCCCATGCGTCGACTCGTGCCGAGTGGTCGAGCCGATAGAAGCGGCCCGAGGTCACCACAAAAGCCGACGGCACTCCGCGGGGCCGCTGCGGTTCGAGTCGGCGGCGGATGTCGGCAACGAAGGTGCGGATCGCGGCGACGGGGTCCCGCGGGCTCTCCGCCTGCCACAACGTCGCGGCCAGATCATCAACGGACACCGCGGCGCCCCGCGCGGCCACCAGCCGGGCCAAGAGCTGCGCCTGACGGCGGCCGCCGAGCTCGATCCGTTCACCGGTCGGCGTGCGCCCACCGACAAACCCCAGGACGCAGACCATCTCCGCGGCGGTTGCGGGTAGATCACCGCGAGGACTCATCGGTTACTCATCCGCTCCGCACAGACTCGATCCGAACGACATCACCACTCAACTGTAGGAGACCCGATCGCCATGACCACACCATCCATCGACGGATTCGAATACCACCGCGTCCAGGTCGCACCCGATGTCTCCTTGAACGCCGCCGTCGCAGGTCAGGGCTCACCTGTTGTCCTACTGCACGGATTCCCGCAGACCCATCTGTGCTGGCGTCACGTCGCCCCTGCGCTGGCCGACAACCACACCGTGATCGTTCCTGACCTGCGTGGCTACGGGGACAGCGACAAGCCGGCAGAGACGAGTCCTGACGTTTACAGCAAGCGGACGATGGCAGACGACGTCATCGCGCTGGCCGCACATTTCGGCTTCGACAAGTTCGCACTCGTCGGCCACGACCGCGGCGCACTCGTGGCGATCCGCGCCGGACTCGATCACCCCGACCGCATCACCCATCTGGGCAGCCTCGATGTCCTGCCCACGCTGGACATGTGGGACGTCATGCACGGGGTGTCCGCCGCGGTCGGCTTCCACCTCTATCTCATGGCTCAACCGGCCGGGTTGCCCGAGGCGATGATCCGGGGCAGTGCCGACACCTTCTTCGGCTACTTCCTCGATGCCTGGGGCGCTGATGGACAGGTGATTCCCGCCGATATCCGGGCGCGGTACCTGCAGGCAAGTGCCGACGCCATCGATTCGATCGTCGCCGACTATCGCGCGTCAGCAGGCATCGATATCGAACACGACCAGCAGGACCGCGCCGCAGGTCTGACACTGACCATGCCCATCAGCGTCATTCAGCAGGATTGGGGCACGCAGATGGGTTTCGACGGCGAGCAGATCTGGAAGAGCTGGGCGACCGATCTCGATCACCGCCTCCGGGACTTCGGCCACTTCATGGCCGAACAGTCTCCCGCCGAGGTGGTCTGCGCCATCACCGACCTCCTGAAACGTTAGATCGCGGAAAGGTTTCAACCTTCGCGCAGATCGGTACTCTCTGGTCGTCTGATCCGCGTTCGAACAAGGGAAGCAAATGAGCGTCAAGTCCAAAGCCATGTACAAGCCACTGTCGATCGCTACCGGCGTGCTCGGTGGGTTGGCTGCCTCCGCTGCCTTCGGACAGGTGTGGAAACGTCTGGGCCACGACTCGAAGGTCCCTGACCCCAAGGATCTGAGCAGGAGCAACACCGAAGTGCTTGTCGCTGCCGCGCTGCAGGGGCTGATCTTCGGACTGGTGCGCGCGGCCGTGGACCGTGCAGGTGCGCGCAGCTACAAGGCCATGACACACGAGGATCCCGCCTGAGGAAGGCGGCATCGTCCAATCGCTCAGTCGTCGATCAGCGTTGCTGCCCCTGAACCCGAGAGCGCGCCCGTGGGCACCAGCCGGCCCGAGACCGCCAGCAGTAGATCGATGGTCTGACCGCGGACATCGTCCCCGGTATCGAGGCCGTGGACGAACTCGGAGTCGGTTGCGATCAGGCGCAGGCCAGACACCCGTTCGCGTCCACCGCCGAAGCCGACCGCGGTGACCGCCTGATAACCCAGGGCATCCACAACGGAGTCCACGGAGTAGTGCGCGTCGATGCCGAGCGGCCGGCGAATGTCCTCGCCATGGACAAACGCTTCGACAAGACGTGTTGCCGGATTGGCCGGCGGCGTCCTGGTCGACTCGGCAACGGCGCGCATTGCCTCGAGCGTGTCGCGGGGGTCATCCCGTTTCTGCCTTGCGATACCGGTGGCATTGTCTCGATCGAAGTCGAAGCGTGCCAGGATCATTCGTCGCGCAAAGCTGGACCTGGTGGTCATCGCCGAGTCGACCAGGTGTGCCAGGACATCGTGCACATCCCAACCCGGACACAACGAGGGCGTCGACCACGCATCAGCGGGTATGCCGCGCAGATCACCGACCAGCTGGACCCGCTCGGCATGCACCACCGGCCACACATCCGAGAACTTGCGCTTCATGCACAAACAGACCGCCGACAGTTCGAAAACTCATCGCGAGGGCGAACAACACCATCCGGCACACAAGGCCCCACCCTGTGGTCAGGCCGAGCCGAGTCTCACGGGGCCTGGCGCCACCAGGCGATCACATACAACGCCATGGCCGAGATCAACCCGGCCACCACCCACAGCACCACGGTGTAGTCGACCCACGATCCGAACGGCGGCGTACCGGGGAAGATGTTGCGCAGTGGGAGGACGGCAAACAACATGACGGCGAACCAGGTGACCATCGGCGGCTGAAACGCCTTGCGCCGGCGCACCGTCTGGATCGCGACGAACAACGTACAGACGGGGAGCACCACCAGCATCGCGCAGAGCGCCAGATCGAAGACGAGGGATCCGGCAGATCTCGACCCCTCGATGGTGAATGACTGTCCCGCACCGGGGTCGTCGTCACCGGCATCGATGTCCCAGCCGCTGAGCGAATCGGTGATCGCGACCTCGGTCTCGAGTGGTTCGCGCTCGTCGCCGATCTCGCTCACGCCGCGCACCACAACAGACTCCGAGGTGTACTCGTCGAAGGGCCAGGTGCGGATGTCGCCGTAGGCATAGAGCGAGACCGCCAGCATCCCCGGCCGTGTCCCACTGGCGAATTCGATCCGCTGATTCGCAACCATCGGTGAGATGTCGATCAGCAGAGCGTCCTTGAGGTTGCCGTCCTCGTCCACCAGATTGCCACCGGGATACACCGACACATGCCCGCCGAACGAATACTCCGCGCCATTCACGGTGTCTATATCGAGATACACGAGCACGCCATCGGCAGCAGGCTCACGGGTGTCGGGCTGATTGCCGGAACCGCCCAGGGCATACAGGAGCAGAACCGACACGTACACCACCAGCACACCGGCGACGATCGCCAGACCACGCAACATCGCTGACCGCCGTGGGGCACGCGCCATCTGTTCGTCTCCAACCCGTCGTCCTGCCCTGGAGCCGAACTCGACTCCGATCGGACAAACCAGGTCCGGTCGAAGTCGAGTCTGTCAGCAGTTCTACGGGGCCACAAGTTGATTCGCCATATTGCCGGCGAACTCACCGACCTGCGCGAGACGTCCGAAGTCGAGTTTGACCAGTTGATCGGCAAGATCGAAGTAGCGATCGTCGTGGGTGATCACCACGACCGTCTTGCCTGCCTCTTTGAGGTCACGCAGGATGCGCCGATAGAAGAACTCCCGGAACTGTGGTTCCTGATCGGCCGCCCATTCGTCGAAGATGTAGATGGGACGATCCTCGAGCAGCGCCGTCACCAGGCTCAGTCGCTTGCGTTGTCCCTGTGACAGATTGATGGTCGACAGCTTGCCGTCGGACACCGTCACCTTGTGGGCGATCTGCAGCTGATGCAGGTAACCGCGCACCTCGTCGTCGATTCCGGGCCGATCGAATCCGAGGTAGTCCTCGAACAGGTGGAAGTCGGTGAAGACAGCCGACACGTTCTGCCGGTACCACTCCACATTGTTGTGGTCGATGGGCTCGCCGTTGAGCACCACCTGTCCGTGGTGAGGTGCGTACAGGCCCGTGATCAGTTTGGCCAGAGTCGATTTGCCGCTCCCGTTGCCACCCACGATGAAGGTGACCTGCCCGGGATCGAGCGTCAGGTCGATGGGTCCGAGGTGAAAACCGGCACCGTCGTCGGGGCCACCCGGAGGTGGACCGGACGGTCGCTGACCCGGCTTGCCTGGTTTCTGGGGTGGCGGGGGAGGACCGGTCAGCTGCTCGCCGTGATAGGCGTAGCCCAGCCCGCGCAGCTCGATCCGGGCGCCTGCGACCACCGGCCGATCGGTGTACGGCAGGTTCGACTCGTCATCGGCCGACATCATCGACAGGTCCATGTCCCTGATCTTCGCCAGCGCCACATCACCACGGAGGATGTCGGGGATCAGGTGCATCATGTTCTGCATCGGCATCGCCAGGAACGTCGTGATCAGCACGTAGCCGATCATGTGCTCGTGCGGAATGTCCAGCAGCAGAGCCAAACCGAACAAAATGAATGCCATGGTCGCCAGCTGGCAGAGCTGACCGAAACCCTGGGCAATCGAGAACTTGGCTCCGGCAGAGACATTCTTGGCACGCAGGTCCTCGGCGGTGCCGAGCAGATGCCGGTCCATGAAGTCCTGACGGCGTCCGCGATGCAGCTTGAGTTCCTTGATGCCGAAGGTTACCGACTGGAAGGAGCGCAGCAGGTCGTCCTCACGTTCCCGAGCGTGCTGATAGATGGCCCGCACCCGTCGCAACACCGTCTCCACACACATGATCGCCAGCAGTGTCGATCCCACGGTGATCGCAAAGATCGGGCCGGAGAGCATCGCCAGGAACACCAGGCATCCGACGATGGTGGCGGCGTCGATGCAGATGCTCGGAATCGCCGAGACCGCCATCGACAGCGCACGCACGTCCTCGGTGAGTGTTGCGATCAACCGATGCATACCCAGACGTTCGAGTTGTTCGAGCGGAGCCGACACCACGCCGGCGCTGAGCTTGGCCCGCAATCGGTAGATCGCGCTCTGCGCCAAATGGATCAGCACGATCTGGGACAGCAGCCCGGTGACCAGGACGACAATCGCAGTGATGGCGAATCGGATGACCATGTTGTCCGGGTGGGGCGGCGGTGAGACCACGGTGTTGATCTGCGTGACCAGGTACGCGTTGGCCGCACCGCCGATCAAACCGGCGATCACTGCGAATGCGATGCCCTTCCAGGACACGGAGATCAGAAATCTGATGAGCTGCATGATGTTTGACCTTTTGTTTGTTGACTCGGTGGTCGCGTCAGCGACGGACGATGTCGAAGAGGAGGCCCTCCAGGGTGACTCCGGGGGCAAAGGAGAAGGCAACACCGGTGGTGGACTCCTCGTTGGTGTCGGCACCACGCTGCGCCATCTGCTCGAGCACAAAGATCAACGAGACGCTGAGCATGTTCCCGTAACGGGCCAGGATGTCCCAGCTGACGTCGGCGCGCTCCGGATCGATTCCGAGCGAATGCGCCGATTCGTTGATGATCTTCGGGCCACCGGGGTGGATCGCCCACAGGTCGACGTCGGACTTGCCGAGGCCGTGAGAGCCCAGAACCCGGGTGATCACCGGGTCGACACCGCGGAAGATGTACTGGGGGAGATCCTCCGCGAGTTCGCAGGTGATCCCGTTGTCGTTGACTCCCAACACGATTCCGTCTTCCGCGTCATCGAGGAGATGACTGAACGTCTCGCGGATCACGATCCGGCCTGCCGGGATCGGCGCACGGACCTCACTGGCACCGACCACCACCGCACCACACCCGTCGCCGAAGAGGCTGTGGGTGATGACCTCGTTGATGTCGTCGGCGAAGACGGCGTTGACCGAAGACACCTCGAGACTGATCACCAGGGCCTTCTTGTCGGGGTTGGCGCGGGCGAAGTCACCGGCGATGCGGATCCCGTTCATCGCGGCCGCGCAGCCCATGAAGTTCACGACCACACGATTGGTACTGCGGGGCAGGCCGAGCTCTTTGATCACCGCGACATCCACACCCGGCGCGATGAACCCGGTGCTCGTGACGAACACCAGCAATCCCACCTCGACCTCACCCTTCACGCTGCCCAGGGCCCGACGGGCGACGTCGACGGCCAGGGGTGCGGCATGCTCGAGGTAGAGGCTCATGCGTTCGCGGATGGTGCCACGCCGCTCACTGAAGTCGCGGAACTCGGGATCGGTGGGGTCGATGGCCAAGTGACGCTCGCTGATTCGGGTCTTCTCGTAAATCCGGCGGATGCGGGCCTGCTGAGTCGGATCGGTGAACAGCGCGGCCACCTCCTCGGCGGCATCGGCCTGGGAGAAGACCTGCTCCGGTGCGCCGGTGGCGATGCCCTCGATCACGGCGACAGTGGTCGGCGGGGCCGGCGGCAGACTCGGGCGGATGTGTGGACGCCGGCCGACAAACGTGGGATGCGATCCGGTGATGGGCTGATCAGAGATGACAGACATGGGGGAGTGGTCCTTTCGGGTAAGGGAGAGGTGGTGCGGGGATGTGCTGGGATGGGGTCGGGCAGGGGTCAGACCGTCCCTATTCCGGTGAAGCCTTTGATGGTGTAGTCGGCACAGGTCTTGAGTGCGGCCGGTGAGAAGTGCTCGCGGAAGAAGCCCCATCCCTGTTCCTGGGCCGGCCGCGACCGCGAACCCAGGTAGACGCGGCACTGCTTGGGCAGGCGGTCGGTGACAAAGCTCTTGGCAGGTAACCATTCGACACCGAACTCGGCAGCTTCTTCTCGCACCACGTCTTCGGTTGCGATGTTGGCAAAGCCGCTGCGCTGGAACGGAAGAACGTGGTGCACGCGGTGCGAACTGAGGCCGGCGGACAAGAAGCAGTCGGCATAACGGTTACCGATGACCTTGAGGTCGTATGCCTTCTCCAACTGATCCACGGCCCAGTCGTCGGTCTCGACCTCGGGTAGGTCGTGGGTGTCGACATCGAAGTCGTGACTGGCCACCACCAGGAAGGTACTGAACCAGAGGACCGCGACGAACTGCGCCAGCCAGGCCCAGAAGTCGCCAACGGCAATGAAAATCGCGAGTTCGGAGATCAAGAGGGCTCGCAGACCGAAGGCACCGACGAAGTGCGGCAGTCCGCCTCGCAGCGAACCGTACATGTCGGAGACACCGACTTGCCTGGTCAGCTTGCAGATCTCCAGCAGCCGGATGACCATGCCGGTGGTGGCGTGCCCGAACTTGTGGAGGGTGTGGATCGGCACCCGAAAGGCCCGCGGCAGATCCATCATGAAGGTGAAGACGTTCTTCTTGATGTCCACCTCACTCTGCGTGTGTGGATGATGCAGCAGCGCATGGCCATCGGCGGTGACAAAGGACAGTGCGACGTAGTTGATGTCGAAGGCACTGACCAACGCCTTGTTTGCACCCTTTTGCGCCCGGTGGATCGCATAGTGTCCGTACCCGGCAATACCGCTGCGCAGCACCACCATCGCGATCACGAAGACCGGCAACGGCATCCAGCTGGTGTCATACAGCCGCAGGCCTTGGACGGCAAAATATGCCAGCACCAACGCGACGACCACGACGTTGAAAATCGTGTCCATCCGCTTGATCCGGGCCGCGAGTTCCGGTTCGCGCAACCGGCGTTTGATCCGGTGCAGCAGGTCGTTCTTGTCGTCGAACCGGAAGTGCGGGGTGTCACGCCAGCTGTCGAAGCCTTCCTTGAACAGGAAGTCCGGTGCGTTGGCCTTCGGGTGGATGTCCTCGACCTCGGCGTCGCGGTCGAGGGCGTACTTCTCCAGCATCTTCTCGACCCGCTCAGGATTCTTGTGGTACGAGCCGATGATCGAGGTGATATCGCGGTTTTTCGTGCGACCGATGAAGAACTCCCCGCCGGGATGCTTCGAGATCCAATCCGTCAGGTCGTAGGCCCGGCCCTTGTAGATCCACACATTGGCCAAGCGGGGTCCGCCGTCGGGTCCGGGCGCCCGGCCGAGGTCGTGGTCCGCCGCCGGCCCCTGATCGACGTCGACGTCTGTCGCCTCGTCGGTCTGCAATTCAGTCATCCGATTCCTCCGTGTCGGCTGCCGGAATCAGGTGACGGCAGCGGTCTTGGTTTGGCTATAGGAGTACGCGGAGGCGTCCGATGTTCCCGGGCGAGGAAACCGATTACGGTCAATTGAACGACTTTTGACATGCCGCGCGGGGCTATACCGTCCCTGAGCATGCCAAATCAACCTTCTCGCACCCCGCGAATCATGCGCTCGAAAACAAACCTGTTCGCGGCCGCGGTCGCACTGTCGCTCTCCGGCGTTCTGCTGACCGCCTGCGGCGGCGGAGGTTCCAACGATTCGGAAGCGACTGTGTCCCAGTCGGTTCCGCCAATCCTGGAAACATCTCGATCGACTCAGCCGTCGGTGGTCGCGACTGATCCGGCTGCCGTGATCGAGCAGAGCTCCCAGACGACCCGGATGATGAACTCGGTACACATCGCACTGGTGGTCGACGAGTCGATCGAGAGTCTGCCCATTCAACAGATCGACGGTGATGTCACGAATCAGCCGGTTGTCGGCGCCCAGGGTGCCGGTGAGTTCCGGATCAACAACAACCTGACGGCGTCCGATTTCATCGTCGCGAACGGCAACCTCTACACCCGCGGCGAAGGCGCAAACAGCTACGCCAACCTCGGCCCGGCCCAGCGGATCTACGACCCGGCCATCATCCTCGACAAGGACAAGGGTTTGGCCAATGTGATCTCCAAGGTCCAGAATCCGACGGTCGTCGGCACCGAGGAGGTCAACGGTGTCGAGGCGATCAAGATCGAGGGCACCATCGCGAGTACGGAACTCAAGCCGATCCTTCCCGAGGTCGACAAGACCGGTGCCGAGCTACCCATCACGCTGTGGGTCACCGCCGAAGCCCCGTACAACCTCGTGCAGATCACAGCTGAGGTCTCGGGCGGCGAGGTCAACATCGTCACCTCGAAGTGGCAGGAGCCCGTCACCGTCGCGAGCCCCGAATAGTCGCCGGTGACACCGGCAGCGCTCACCGAACACCCGACGTCAGGTAACAGCAGACCATGACCACACGTATCCCCGCTGAACTGCAGATATGGGTCGATGGGATCCAGGCTCCGCCGGTGGACGGCGCGACCCAGATCCAGATCGGCCGGGTGCCCGAGAACGACATCACGATCGACCATCCGCTGATCTCCCGGCGGCACGCGGTGCTGTCCTGGAACGGCGGATGGTCGATCACCGACGCCGGGAGCACCAACGGGATCTATGCCGGTGGTCAACGGGTGCAATCGGTGAACCTACGCGGCACACAGGACGTCCGACTCGGTGGGCCCGACGCCGGACCGGTGTTGCGGTTCAGAATCGCAGAACCCGCTCCGGCACCGATTCGGCCCCTGCAGAAGCCGCGCGGGGCCGACGACCGGCCGCACATGCAGGCGCTGCGGCAGAACATGTCCGCGGTGTACCAGACCGCCGGGAATCAGCCGCCGCCGCAACGACAGGCCGTCGACATCGCCAGCGGATCCACGATCCGTATCGGTCGCACCCCGGACAACGATGTCGTCGTCAGCGACGTACTGGCTTCTCGCCACCACGCCCAGATGATCAGCAGCCCATCCGGTCTGGTGATCGAAGACCTGCGCAGCGTCAACGGAACGTTTGTCAACGGCCGCCGGATCACCCGGCAGCCCCTCACCGACGGCGATGTCGTCACCATCGGCAACAGCGACTTCGTGGTCGCCGAAGGTCAGTTGGTCCGCGGTCAGGCCCGGTCGGTGGTCTCCGGCGGTGTGCACGTCAGTTCGGTGAGTATGACCATCGACGGCAAACAGCTACTCGACGACATCGACTTCACCGCCGCACCCGGGACACTGACCGCGATCATCGGACCGTCGGGCGCCGGCAAATCGACTGTGTCCAAGATTGTTTCGGGTTCACACCACCCATCCGCGGGAACCGTGACGTTCGAAGGGCACGGCGTTCACGAAGAGTACGACGCACTGCGCACCCGGATCGGTATGGTCCCGCAGGACGACGTCCTGCACAGTCGGCTGACCCTGCGCCAGGCTCTGCGCTATGCCGCGCAGCTGCGACTGCCACCGGATATGTCCCGCGCCGACCGGGATCTGGTGATCGACGGAGTGCTCGCCGAGCTGCAATTGACCGAACACACCGGTACCAGAATCGACAAACTCTCTGGTGGACAACGCAAACGGGCATCAGTGGCGATGGAACTCCTGACCGGGCCTGCACTGCTGATTCTTGACGAACCGACGTCCGGGCTGGACCCCGCACTCGACCGGCAGGTGATGCAGACCCTGCGCCGTCTCGCCGACGCCGGTCGTGTGGTCATCGTCGTCACCCATTCCGTGGCACACCTGTCGATATGCGATCAGGTGCTGTTGCTCGCACCCGGCGGAAGGACCGCGTTCTGTGGTCCGCCCGGATCCGTGAAAACCGCCATGGGCACCGATGATTGGCCGGAGATCTTCACCTACGTCGCCGCTCATCCGGAAGAGGCGTCGAATCGGTACCGGGCCACTGTCCGACGGCAACCCCCACCGGCGCCACCGCAACCCGGATCATCGCGGCCACGTTCCCGTCAGGCGAGCGCCCTGCGGCAGGTCAGCACGATCACCCGCAGGCAGTTCCGGCTGATCCTGGCCGACCGCGGATATCTGGTTTTCCTCCTGCTGCTCCCGGTGGTCCTGGGAGCGCTGACCCTGGTGATCCCCGGGTCGGCCGGATTCGGACTCAACGCACCCGGAACCACTGAAACCCTGCAGATCCTGGTGATCCTGGTGATCGGTGCGACCTTCATGGGGTCGGCGCTCACGGTCCGTGATCTGGTCGGTGAACGTTCGATCTTCGAGCGCGAACGTGCTGTGGGACTACGCCCCGGCGCCTACCTGGCCGCGAAGGTCCTCGTCTTCGCGGTGTTCGCAATTGTGCAATCGGTGATCATGCTGTTGATCTGTTACGCCGGCCGTGGCACGCCCGGTAAGGGCGTATACCTGCCTGCCACAGTTGAACTCGGCATCGACCTCGCCTTGCTCACCTGCATCGGCGCCCTCATCGGCCTCGCCATCTCGGCGTCCGTTCGCACCCCGGAACAGACCATGCCGCCACTGGTGGTCGCGGTGATGATCCAGCTGGTGTTCTGCGGTGGCCTCTTCGCCCTGCATGACAGGGCCGGACTGGAACAGATCGCGTGGCTGATCCCGAGTCGATGGGGTTATGCCGCAGCAGCTTCCACCGTCGAGGTGCAGTGGACAACACCCGGCTCGGCCACCGAGGACGAACCCCTCTGGCAACACGACATGACCACCCTGGGCACCAGCTACGCGATCCTCGGCGCCATGGCCGCGGTCCTGTTGTTGTTCATCTACAGCCGACTGCGTTTGAAAAGGTCCTGACCGCCCCATCTTGGTGGGTTCTGGGGACCGCGACCTGCGCGTTTACTCGCCAAAACCCACCAATTCCGGGGTCAGGGGATGATGTTGACCATTCGGCCGGGTACCACGATGACCTTGCGGGGTTCACCGTCGAGCAACGGGATGATCTTCTCGTCCGCCAACGCCGTCGCACGCAACGTCGCCTCGTCTGCGTCGGCCGCAACCGTCATCCGGCTGCGCACCTTGCCCTTCACCTGGATGGGGATCTCGACGGTGTCGTCGACCAGCCACTGCTCCTGCGCCACCGGGAACGGCCCGTGTGCAAGAGATCCGTTGTTGCCCAGACGCTCCCACAGTTCTTCGGCTGCGTGAGGTGCCACCGGCGCCAGCATGAGCACCAGCGGGGTGACCGCATCGCGCGGAGCACCGTCGGGATACTGCTTGGTCAGGTGGTTGGTCAGCTCGATCAACTTCGCCACTGCGGTGTTGTCCCGCAGGTTCGAATAGTCCTCGCGCACACCGTCGATCGTCTTGTGCAGCAGACGATTGGTGTCATCGGACAGATCCACGTCGACGACCCGGGTCTTGCCGGTCATCTCGTCGACCACCAGACGCCAGGCGCGCTGCAGGAATCGCTGCGCACCGACGACGTCCTTGGTCGCCCAGGCCCGCGAGGTGTCCAGCGGTCCCATCGACATCTCGTAGACACGCAGGGTGTCGGCACCGTAATCGCGGCAGATGTCGTCCGGCGCAACGGAGTTCTTCAGGGACTTGCCCATCTTTCCGTATTCGCGGTTGACCTCTTTGCCCTCGTAGAAGAACTTGCCACCTTCTTCGACGACTTCCTCGGCAGGCACGTAGACACCACGGGAATCGGTGTACGCGTACGCCTGGATCATGCCCTGGTTGTAAAGGCGCCGGTACGGCTCGGCCGAGCTGACGTGCCCGAGGTCGAACAGCACCTTGTGCCAGAAACGCGAGTACAGCAGGTGCAGCACCGCGTGCTCGACGCCACCGACGTACAGATCGAGCCCGCCGGGATCGTTCTCACCGTGGATGTCCGGCCGCGGCCCCATCCAGTACGCCTCGTTCTCCTTGGCGCACAGTTCTTCCGAGTTGGTCGGGTCGATGTAACGCAGCTGGTACCAGGAACTACCGGCCCACTGCGGCATCACGTTGGTGTCGCGGGTGTAGTGCTTGAGTCCGTCGCCGAGGTCGAGTTCGACGTTCACCCAGTCGGTGGCCTTGGCCAGCGGAGGGGACGGTTCGCTGTTCGGATCGTCGGGGTCGAACGAGATCGGCGCGTAGTCGATGACATCCGGAAGTGCTACCGGCAACATCGAATCCGGGATCGCATGCGGCGCACCGGACACGTCGTAGACGATGGGGAATGGTTCGCCCCAGTAGCGCTGACGCGCGAAGAGCCAGTCGCGCAGCTTGTACTGAACGGTGCCGCTGCCGGTGCCGTCGGCTTCGAGACGCTCGATGGTGGCCGACTTGGCCTCGTCGACCCGCATGCCGTCGAGGAAGCCCGAGTTGACCAGTGGTCCGTCACCGGTGAAGGCTTCCTCGGCCACACCCTGCTCCGAACCGATGACCTCGATGATCGGCAGCCCGAATGCGGTGGCGAACTCGTAGTCGCGGCCGTCGTGGGCCGGGACCGCCATGATGGCGCCGGTTCCGTAACCGAGCAGCACGTAGTCGGCGATGAACACCGGGACCTGCGCGCCGCTGAGCGGATTGACGGCGTAGGAGCCGGTGAAGACGCCGGTCTTCTCCTTGTTCTCCTGGCGTTCGAGATCCGACTTCGCTGCGATCGTCTTCCGGTAGGCGGCAACAGCTTCCGCCGGAGTTGCCGCGCCGCCGGTCCACAGCGGATTGACATCGGCAGGCCACTGCGCCGCGATCAGCTGATCGACGAGTTCGTGTTCGGGGGCGAGCACCATGTACGTCGCACCGAACAGGGTGTCGGGGCGGGTGGTGAACACCTCAATTTTACAGTCCCGCACCGGAGACGAAGGCGAAGCCGGAGCTCGACCAGATGGGACGCTGAACGCGACCTGCGCGCCGCGCGATCGGCCGATCCAGTTGCGCTGCATGGTCTTGACCTTCTCGGGCCAGTCCAGCAGTTCCAGATCGTCGAGCAGGCGGTCGCTGTACGCGGTGATGCGCATCATCCACTGCCGCAGGTGCTTACGGAACACCGGGAAGTTGCCGCGGTCGCTGCGGCCGTCGGCGGTGACCTCTTCGTTGGCCAGCACGGTACCCAGACCGGGGCACCAGTTGACCAGCGAATCACTCTGGTAGACGAGCCGGTAGTCGTCGATCACCTCGGCCTTGGCAGCCTCATCCAGATCCGACCAGTCCCGGCCGTCGGCGAGAGTCCGTGCTCCGGAATCGAATTCGGCGATCAACTCGGGGATGCGGCGGGCCTTGCCTGCATCGCCGTCGAACCAGGCGTTGTAGATCTGCAGGAAGATCCACTGGGTCCAGTGGTAGAAGTCGACGTCGGTGGTGGCGACCCGGCGACGTTCGTCGTGGCCCAGGCCCAGCCGGCGGATCTGTTCGAGGTACCGCTCGATGTTGGCCTCGGTGGTCGTGCGGGGATGCGTTCCGGTCTGCACCGCGTACTGCTCGGCCGGGAGCCCGAACGAATCGAAGCCCATCGTGTGCAGAACGTTGCGCCCGTTCATCCGGTGGAACCGCGCGTACACATCGGTGGCGATGAAGCCGAGAGGATGCCCCACGTGGAGTCCGGCGCCCGAGGGGTACGGGAACATGTCCTGGACGAAGAGCTTGGCGTCGGGTCCGTCGAACACCGACAGATCACCTGCCAGGTCACCCACCGGGTTGGGCGCCTCGAAAGTGCGCCGCTCGGTCCAGTTCTGCTGCCATCGCGCCTCGATCTGCCCGGCCAGCTCTGCCGTGTAGCGGTGCTGCGGGGATTCGTCGGGGGCTGAAGTCGTCGGGCCAGTCACTTGACCAGCGTAAAGCCTGGCTCATCTGAGCTGCAGGCAGGCCTGGGTGACCATTGATTTTCCGGGGCCTCGTATTGTATGGGCGTGACCGTCGCAGCAAACATCCTCGCCGTCGTCGCTCTGGCGCTGGCGCTGGTCTTCGGAGTACCCGGGGTCCTGGGCACCGTGAGGCGCCTGCCCCGCAACCGTTGGCTCGGCGTGCGTTCCGCCGAGACCATGGGCAGCGACGAGAAGTTCCAGCTGGCCAACCGCGTAGCCGGACCCGGTCTGATCTGCGCAGGTGTGGTCCTGGTGATGGGCGCCGTCCTGGCGATTCTCCTCGGTGGCACCGCAGGCGTGATCATCGCCATCGCGGCCATCGCGGTCGGTATCGGCCTGGCCGGTGTCATCGGGTCACTGGGCGTCCGAGCGGCCGCAGCACTGCCCGATCCCGCCTCTGACTGCGGTGTCAGCGGTGGTTGCACCAGCTGCTCTTTGCAGAGCATGTGCACCACCGACAGCGCCGCCGGTGGCGCAGCTCCCGCCAACTAAAGGCGTGGCGCGCTCCCCGCTGGCCTTCCTTCAGCGCTTCAACATCGATGGCTTCATGGTGGCCATCATCGGCGCGGTGGTCGTCGCGACGATCTTCCCCGCCCGCGGCGTCGCCGACGACATCCTCGACTGGGTGGTCAAGATCGGCGTCGGGCTGCTCTTCTTCCTCTACGGCACCCGACTGCACCCACGTGATGCCCTCACCGGTCTGACCCACTGGCGTCTGCACCTGACAATCCTCGGGTTCACCTTCGTGGTGTTCCCACTGCTCGGTCTGGCCCTCTGGCCGTTGCTCCCGCACCTCGTCGGCGACGACCTCGCCACCGGTGTGCTCTACCTGTGTTTGGTGCCGTCGACGGTCCAGTCATCGATCAACTTCACCTCGATCGCCCGCGGCAACATCGCGGGCGCCATCGTCAGCGCCTCGGCGTCGAATCTGCTGGGTGTGTTCCTCACCCCGATGCTCGTGGTGCTTCTGATGAACTCGTCCGGCGACATCTCGTTCTCGGCCTCGTCCGTGGTGACGATCGTCCTGCAACTACTGGTGCCGTTCATCGCCGGACAGTTGCTCAGGCCGCTGGTGGGCCGGCGGATCGCGGCGCACAAGAGCCTCACGAAGTTCTTCGACCGCGGCATCATCGTGCTCGTTGTGTACGCCGCGTTCGGTGACGGTGTGCGGGACGGTATCTGGAGTCAGGTCAGCTGGTGGCAGGTGGTGATCCTCGTCGTGCTGGCCGTGGTGCTGGTGGCCGTGATGCTGTGGCTGACCGGCGCCGGATCGCGGCGCCTCGGATTCGACAGGGCCGATTCCATCGCAATCCAGTTCTGCGGCACCAAGAAATCACTGACCACCGGTCTGCCGATGGCCGCTGTCCTGTTCGAGGGTCGCACCATCGGCCTGATCGTCCTGCCGCTGATGATCTTCCACCAGGTTCAGCTGATGATCTGCGCCTGGCTCGCCACCCGCTACAGCCGCCAGTCCGAGGCCTCCGACTAGAACCGCTGCAGCCGCCCCCGAAATTCGCGCCACTTACTCGCGAACGCGCCGGTTACAACTGGCGCAAACGCAGGCAAGTGGCGCGAATGTGGGAAGGGGGTCAGCCCACCGGCCGCGACACCGGAACGTTGACGTAGCTCGGCGCATTCGGATCGAGCTGGATGTGTTCGGGTTTGAGTTGCGAATCGTTCAGCAACGGCCGCAACGGAACACCTCTCGGGAAGTTCGCCGCGAACACATCGATCCGCAACCGATGTCCGGGTTTGATCAGGGCATCGGTGGCCAGCAGGCCCACGTCGAGCTGTACGGCCTGGCCCGGGGTCACCGGCTGACGTGTCGCCAGAGTCAATGTCTGCACCGGATCCACCACGTCACCTCCCGGACCGTACCCGGTCGCATCCTCGTCGAGCGCCCGCAACGAGGCCATCAACTGGCCTGAGGTGAGGACCGTCGAGGTGCCGTCGGGGGCAACATCATTCAGTGTTGCCGTCCAGTAGCCGTCGGTCGCGTCCATGACGGCGTTCAGATGCAGATTGATCGGACCGCTCACGCTCGTCGACTCGGCAAACGGGGCCGTGGTGAACGTCAAAGCGCTGGATTCGGCGATCCGTGAATCGTCCGCGCAGAACGAGAACACCGCGAGGATGCCCGCCGTCTGCTGAGCGGCATCACGCGAACACAACGTGGCCAGAGCCGGTGCGACCGTGAGCCTGCCGCGGCTGTCGGATGGTGTCGCGGACAACGATCCGTCACGCACCGCGTGCGGCGCCGTACCGCTCGAACGGTCGGAGAGATAGAGCCGCTGGTGGTTCATTCCCGGGCGCGGGAAGTCCTCGGCGGTGGTCCAGCCATTGCCCTGCTGGTACAGGGTGGCCGGGCCATAGTTGTCGATGCCGTTGTCGATTCCCTTGAGCCACTTGTCGAACCACGCGCGTTGCAGGACGTCGAGCCGCGGCGGATAGCCGGGATCACCGAATCGGGAGCCGCCGGTGACGTGATACGTGGGGCCCATGATCAGCTGCTTGCGGCCGTTTTCGAGCGGGATCTTGTCGAACATCCGCCACTCGCTGTTGGTGAACAGGTCGTACCAGCCGCCGTAGATCATCGTCGGCGTGGTGATGTTCTCGGCGTAGTCCTGCCAGTTGATGCGTTCGGAAGAAGCCTCGTCGAGCAGGCTCTGCGTACGCGGCGGCACCGACTCCACGGTGGGGGAGAGCAGCGCGTCCAACAGCTGCGGGGCGAAGACCGCCGGATCAGAAAGCCGCGAGCCCAACCACTTCCAGTCGAATGTGCCGTTGAACATCGACGCTACGTCGGGCACGAACTTGAGTCCGTTGACCAGTGCCAGCCACGCAGGCAAGAAGCCGACACCCAACGCGCCGCCGGGCGCCACGATGTCGCGGATCAGGTCGCCACCGGGTTCGACCGGGAAGATCGCCTTGAGCGGTTCCGGGTTCTTGTTGGCCGCCTGGACCTGATTGATGCCCGAGTACGACGCCCCGCTCATGCCGACCTTGCCGTCGGACCAGCTCTGCTTCGCGGCCCAGTTGATGACCTCGATGGTGTCCTGCTGCTCACGGGCCTGGAAGACGTCCCAGACACCCTGCGAGAAACCGGTCCCGCGCACATCCACGACCACCTGCGTATAGCCGGAGCGAACCAGTGCGGGGTCGACGCTGAAGGTCTGGGCGAAGCCGCCTTTGAGGGTCTGCACCAGATCGGACAGGCCGTCGATCGGGGTGCCCGAGAAGTTCAGCAGGTCGGCCAGCTGCAGGGCCAGCGGCGCCAGCACCGGATTCGACAGCGCCGCATCGGCAACAGCGCTCACCAGTTTCGTGTACGGCGTCATGTTCACGATCACCGGCGTCTTGGTGGCAACCGGCCTCGTCGCGGCGTCGGCGGGCCGGTAGATGTTGGCCTTGAGGACGGTGCCATCGCTCATGGTGATCGGGACGTCCCAGGAGACGTTGATGCCGGGATACCGCGGCGGACCGTCGTGTTGCGCGGTCCACCGCTCACCATCCGTGCCACCCGTCGGATCAGCCTGCGCTGCAACAGGATTTACGAAGCCTGCAATCAGCGCAACTGACACGAGACCGGCGACCACGCCCACACATCGACCCCACAAGACCATCGGACCCCTCCGCATTCCCCGACCCCCGAGCAAGCATCTGTTGAGACGCCGCTCACATCAGGGATGAACAATAACAGGTTATCGAAATCCAATCGACAATCAGAGATCAGTTACGTTCGAGCTCGATCGGGTGTGTCGACAGCATCGGAAGCGGCCACGGCTGACGCCGCAGGACCTGCGACCAGAGATCGACCTCGGCGGGGGCGATGACATCGGTGGGCAGCGACGGGGCCACGATCCAGCTGCCGCTGCGCAATTCATCACCGAGCTGTCCGATACCCCACCCGGCATAACCGGCAAAGATCCGGACGCCGACCAGGAAGTGGCCGAGTTCGTCGGCGTCGGCGTCGAGATCGACCAGGACCACACGGCCTTCGACCTGTCGCAGTGCGGGCACGTCATCGATCTCGACACCGGGTTTGACCACTCCGAGGCACAGCGCCGAGTCCTGTTTGACCGGACCGCCGACATACACCGCCTTCGGCCGGGCCGCGGTGTCGGTCCACGTCGGCAACAGGTTGTGCACCGCCGTCTGACTCATTCGGTTCAGCACAACACCCAGGCTGCCGGCATCGTTGTGTTCGATGACGTAGACCACCGTCCGGCGGAATGTCGGCTCCGCGAGATCGGTGGACGCCATCAACAAACTGCCGGCGGAAATCGCCTCGGTACCAGATGACACCCGAACATGATGCCACGCCGATGGCCCCAACAGGCTACGGCGATCAGTCGGAATCAGCCGGTCTCGTATCCGTCGGAATACCCGATCGTGAATTCATTTGTAGGCTGGACACGATGAACGCCGAACCGCCCGTCGCGGACCCAGAGCCGCATGTCTGCGCCAGCCATGAGCGGTTGGCGTTGCGCGATTTCACGCGGTCGTTTCGGGAATCACCCGGCCTGTCCCGGCTTCTGGCCGTCCGGTTCGGCAGTCAGTTCACCGATGGTCTCTTCCAGGCCGCGCTGGGCGGCGCGATCCTCTTCAACCCGGAGCGCCACGCCGATCCGATGGCGATCGCGGCCGGGATGGCGGTCCTGCTTCTGCCCTACTCCCTGATCGGTCCGTTTGCCGGCGCGCTCCTGGACCACTGGGATCGACGGTTGGTTCTCGTCTGGGCCAACGTGCTGCGAGCGATCCTGGTCTCGATCGTGTCGGTGGTGGTCGCCACCGGAGCCGGCGACACCGGTGTGCTGATCGCCGCGCTGGCGGTGACCGGCGCGAGCCGGTTTGTCGCGTCGGGGCTGTCCGCGTCGCTGCCCCACGTGGTGTCCCGCGACCTGCTGGTCGGTATGAACTCGTTCTTCACCACCGCAGGTTCCGGAGTCCTGGCCCTCGGCGCCGGTGCCACCTTCGCCCTGCGCGAGGTTTTCGGGTCCGACAACACCGGCAGCGCCCTGACCCTGCTCGGCGCAGTTGTGATGGCGATGGTCACCGCAGTCGTCGCACACCGATTCAAACCACTGCAGCTGGGCCCGGATCATCCCGATTTCGTCGGTCCTCCGATCCCCGGGCACCCGGAGGGCACTGCCATGCGCGCTGTCGCGGTCGGTCTGGGCCATGGCGCCCGTGCGGTCTGGAGCTCGCCACCTGCGGCCGCAGCACTGTCCGGTGTGGGTGCTCATCGCATCGTGTTCGGCATGAACACGCTCCTGCTGCTCGTCCTGACCAAACAGTCGGCGCTTGGCGGTGGACTGACCGGCTTCGGGCTCGTCGCGGGTCTGACTGCGGTGGGCATGCTGCTCGCCGCGGTGATCACCCCCTTCGCGGTCGCCCGATTCGGGCGTCAGCGCGCTGTGGTGTCGGCGCTGGCCATCGGGACGGTCGCCCAGCTGTCGCTGCTGAGTTTCAACGGCGTGGTCATCTGCTTCGCGGCGGTGGTCTTGGGTCTGATCGGCCAGGTGTGCAAGCTGTGCGGCGACGCGGCCATGCAGATGGACGTCGACGACGCCCGCCGCGGACAGGCATTCTCATTCCAGGACGCGCTGTTCAACGTTGCGTTCGTCGCTGCGGTCACCGCCGCCGCGATTGCCATTCCCACCGACGGCAAGTCCGCGGTCCTGGTCGTGGCCGGTTGCGTGCTCTATGCGCTCGCCATCGTTTCGGTCACCCTGATCCACCATCGACCCGTCCCGGTCAGCTCACCACCGTCCGCGCCACTGGCGACCACCTCCTGATCCGTGCCCGCTGCCGGTCAGGTCGACTCTTCACAGGAGGCACCGTGCAGTACGGAATCGTTTTCCCCAAAGGTGACAGTGCGGATTTCGCCGAGATGGCAGTGGCCGCCGAGGAAGCCGGCTGGGACGCGGTGTTCGGCTGGGAAGCGCTATGGGGCGTCGACCCCTGGATCTCCCTGACCGCTGCGGCCATGCGAACCAGCCGGATCAAGCTCGGGACGATGCTCACGCCCTTGCCCCGGCGCAAACCGTGGGACCTGGCATCGACCACCGCCACCCTGGATCGGCTGAGCGGTGGTCGCGTGATCCTGAGCGTCGGATTGGGCGCACTGCATCCGGGCTGGCTGGCATTCGAGGCCGATCAGGGACGCAAGGTGCGTGCCGAACTCCTCGATGAAGGTCTCGACGTCTTGTTCGGGCTCTGGGGTGGTCAGCCCTTCACCTACGACGGCAAGCATTACGAAGTGCGGCCCACCGATTTCGAATTGCCCGATCCGCCGGTTCAACAGCCCCGCATCACCACCTGGTGTGTGGGATTGGAGGGTTCTCGCAGATCGATGTCGCGGGCGGCCCGGTGCGACGGGTTGATCCCCAACTTCGCCGGTGCGCAGGGCCCGGGACCGCAACCGTTCGAGCGGTGGGTCAGCGTGGCCCGGAACATCCGAGAGCTTCGCGACGAACTCGGCTACAGCGGGCACTACGACGTCGTCTACGAGGGCACCACCGACCTGACGGACCCCGCAGGCGAACGCGAGCGGGCGGCGGCACTGGCCGACGCCGGCATCACCTGGTGGTTGGACTCGGATTGGGGTGCAACACCCGACGATCCCATCGCTTACCAACTCGAGCGCATCAATGCCGGGCCGCCCATGCCCACTACCCCATAAATGGGGTATCTGCGGAGGTCAGCGGCATATCTTCGGCCCGAGCCCGGATTTGCGAAAATTGATCGTAACCTTTGCGAAAGATCACGGAAACACCAGCTGAATTCGAGCGTTTATGCAGTTCAGCGCCGTGAAGCGCCTGGGAGCGCAGACACTCCGGCACAAACATCACCGATACCGTGACAGAAAATATCGGCAATTTCCGCTCATCAAGGCGACAAAATAGGGAATCACCTGGCACTATTGGCGAATGCGCAATCGTGACGAGGTGTCTGAGTTCGCCATTGAACTCAATAGGCTCTGTGCTACTCGCTGGCCAGGTGGGTCGCGCACTGCAAATGCAGAGATTGCCGACTGGGTGACGGCCGAAACAGGTCGCAACATCGATCGGCAATTTGTATGGCGGATCCGCAAGGGCCGCGTAATGAAGGTGGACGGCGCAGTTCGCGACGCCATCTGTTCATTTTTCGGAGTCTCGAAAGAACATTTCTCATTCAGCCCCCGCACGCTCGGCCAAGAGGTGCAGGCTGCGATCGAGGAAACAGGACTTCAAGTAGCCGGCCTCCGCGCCGATCAGCTGTCGTCGACCGGGCGGGCTGAACTCGCCTCCCTACTGCGAGAGGTGAGTCGGGTCCTCGAAGCCGAGAAGAGCGTCGGACAATGATGACCCGGCAGAAGATGTTTCGCCTCGCCGCGGCCATCACACCGATGAGCGGCTGGGACTGGGACGATTTCGAGTCCCGGCTCGGCGAGCAACTCGAGTGCGATGTCCGGTGCATCACGTCGGAGTCATTCAACTCCGGCGAGATCACCGGAGCCGCATTGCGGACCACCCGCGGGACCGCGATCATCGTCTCTCCTGCCAATGTCTCTGACGCCCACCGGATCCACATTGCAGCCCATGAAGCCTGGCATCTCCTTGCCGGCCACGAGGGTTGCGATCAGAACGCACGGCGCGAAGCGCAGGCCGAGGCATTTGCCACGACCGTCGGCACGCTCGCCGAAGGACGGGGCAACGAACCCCGCAATAATCGCGCTTTGACTGCAGCGTTCGGAGCTGTTGGCATAGTCGCATGAGTCAAGCTCTGGGCGCCCTCGCCTGGACGGGGGTCGCCCTGGGAGCGATACTCGCAATCCGTGGGGCCCTGTACCGCCAGACAGCGACGACCGCCTTCGGCGTGTGCGTCGCTTTCTACTGCCTGACCGGGGAGACCTACACCGCCCTGGTTCCGGAAAACGGTGTCCGCCACGTGTTGAACACTTCCGAACGGATCTGGGGTGCCACCTCGGCGGTGATCGCCGGTTGCGCCCTGGTCGCATCCCTGATGGCGATCCGCCGCGGCAACAGCAATCCGGGATCCGCCCCTCGAAACGATCCCGACCTCAACCAGCGGATAGTGCTTCTGGTGGTGGCTGCCGCGGCTTCGATTGCCGTGATCAACCTGACGCTCGCCCACAGCACACTCGCGCCGTCGGCGAACTTTCTCTCCGACTACGGCCACATGTACCAGGTGGCGATGTACCAGGTGGTATTCGCCAGCTGGATCGGATTTCCGGCCGGTTATCTCGGATGGACCGTTGTCCGATCCGAACTCGGTCCGCTGCGCTACACCGTCGGGTTCGGTGGACTGTGTGGTGTGCTCTGGGCGATCTGGAAGATCATCGTCACCGCAACGATCTGGATCGGCGGCGTCGATATCGCCGAAAACAGTCCGGTGAGCGTGACTCTCGGATTCCTGGCCCTGGCGTTCTGCGTGATCGGGGCACTGCTGCTCGGACTGACCGCATCGTATTCTGCCTGGCAAAACGGGCGGACTTACCGGAACGCACGCGCGATCGAGGACCGTCGCCTTCGGCACCACAACCGGGCCGCCTGACGTTACGGCCTGAAGCTTGTGGTCTGACTTCTCAGACACCGAAACCGGGTTGGCCCGGCAACATCACCGCATCTGCCGTTCCGTCGAGATCGTCGTCGACGAACAATTGGTCGAAACCTTGATCGCCGTCGGTATCGAAGTACACGCGCCCGCCCGACCGCACCACCACGATCTCACCGCGACCGTCCGCGTCACGGTCGTAGAGCACATCAGCGGCATCACCGTCACCGACAAAATCGACCAGCGCGCGCGAACCCCCCGGATCTGCGTCTGCCGTCGCTGTCTGTGATGCGCCATCGAGCGACGTCCACGTGAGACGGATGTCGGTTGGCTGGGATATCGGCGGATGGGGAACCGGGGGTGGGCTCGGTGCACTGACCCGAGGATCCGGCTCCGGGTGCCCCCACACTCCAGAACCGTTGTCCGAGAACCATTTGTCGACTGCACCATCGTCATCGAGGTCGAGACCACTGAGATCGGCCCGGCCATCACCGTCTCGATCCCACATCACGTCGTCGGCTCTGCCGTCACCGTCGAAATCGAGTCGAATCGCATCTACCGCACCTCCACCGAGTGCCACGTCGGCCTGCGACGTCCATGTGGTGCTCGATCCGTCACCAATTCCAAAGACGTACTCGATGACCGGCTCCATGAGTACTTGGACGGACTGGACCGGTGCGTCGGTTCCACGGCGCCCGAAGACGGTAGCGTGTGATGCACACCATGTCCCGGCGTCGAGGAGGATCTACGGATGTATGTGAGCGAGCTCGGCGATCTGTGGCATCGCGGTCGCACCGAGCCGATGAACATCCATCTCGATTCGGCGGCGGCATCACGCTCCTCCACCAAAGTCATCGAGACGATCACCGCGCACCTGTGGCGTGAATCCGAGCGCGGCGCCTACGTCGCACAGGAACAGATGAGCGAGGCCCTGGACCGCTGCCGTCGCGATATCGCCGCGCTCGTCGGACATCAGGCCCACGAACTCGCGTTCCGGGAGTCGGCAAAGGCCGCGCTGCGAGCGCTGTTGACCTACTGGAACCTCCCGATATCCGCCACGGTCTGGGTGGCGAAGAACGAGTTCGGCCCCAACCTCGACGAGTTCGAACGCCGCGGTTACGCCGTCCACACCATCCCCTCCGGCGATGTGTACGGGCATGTCGACACCGACGCACTCGAGAACATGCTGCAGTTCGACCAGCCCGACTTCATCCACATCTGCCATATCGGCTCTCAGAGCGGCGTGGTGCAGCCGGTCAGCAAGGTCGTCGAGCTCGCCAGGGTCGCCGGTGTGCCGGTGGTTGTCGACGTCGCGCAGTCATTTGGCCAGCGCGACTGCGCATCCGGAGCCGACGTGGTCTACGGCACCAGCCGTAAGTGGCTGGCCGGCCCGCGCGGTGTCGGATTCCTTGCCGCACGTTCGGATTCGGTACGCCCGGTGGAGGTAGAGAGTTCGGAAGCCTTCGTGGCCGGGCGTCTCGGGCTCGGTGTGGCGATCCAGGAACTGCAGAGCTTCGGGCCCGAACGGGTCAACCGGGAGCTGGCGGCCATCGGCCGCTTCACCCGTGAGCGCCTCCACGGTATCGGCAGCTGGGAGGTTCTCGAACCGATCGACGAGCCGTCGGCCATCGTGACCCTGGCCCCACCACCGGGTTGGGGTCCGTCGGACGTCCAGGCCGCCCGTGACAAACTGCGATCGATCGGAATCCTTGTGACCTGCGCGGACTCCTGGCGCGCGCCACTGGATTCGGAACAGTCGGTCCTGCGGATCAGCCCACATCTGGACGTCCAGCGATCCCACCTCGATCTGCTGGCCGGTGAGCTTCGCGGGATGGGCTACTAGTCCGGCGTCAGGTCCCCGCCGGGGTTCACGATCCCGGCGATCTCGGCGACGGCAGCCCTGGCAAGGTCGGCATCCTTCTGTACCAAGGAAATTCGCGTTCGGCGGGCCAGGATGTCGTCGACCGTGCAGGCACCTTCGTGGGTGATGGCGAACTCGATCTCGGCCCGGGTGACATCGATGCCGGGCGCGATCGGGGCGGCCGCATCCGGCACCTGCGCGATGTCCAGCACGTGGGGGGCCTCTGCACCGAAACGGGCGATCAACGAACCCGGTAAGCCCGAGTCGTCCGGTGTCCCCGTCGCCCCGATGAGCGGCAGTTCACTGGTGTGGCACGGCCCGGCCCGCAGACCCGCACGACTCACGGCCTCGTCGACCGCCTCCTCGGCCATCGCACGGTATGTGGTGAGCTTGCCCCCCACGACCGTGATCAGACCGCTGTCCGCCACTGCCACAAGGTGTTTGCGCGAGAGGTCAGCCGTGCTCAGCGGCACCCCGGGACCGACCTCCTCGACCAACGGACGCAGGCCGGAGAAGACTCCTCGGACATCGTCGGTGGACAGCGGACGTTCCAGCGCCTTGTTGATGGTGTCGAGCAGCAAGGTGATCTCGGCGTCGGTCGGCTTCGGCACGTCCGGGATCGGACCGGGCGCATCCTCGTCGGTGAGACCGATGTAGGTGCGACCGAGCTGCTGCGGCAACGCGAACACGTACCGGCTGATGCTGTCGCCCAAGGGAACTGTGAGTGCACCCGTCGGGTTGCCAAGGGACGCCGAGTCGACCACGAGGTGCGTCCCGCGGCTCGGCCGCAGCTTGACAGCGTTGTCGACCTCACCGGCCCAGACACCCGTCGCATTGACGACGGCGCGGGCGCGGATCCCGAACGTGGCGCCGGTGCGGACATCGGTCAGGGTTGCTCCCGTTCCGGTCACATCTGTTGCCCGGGTGTAGGTACTGATGATCGCGCCATGCGCGGCAGCGGTTCTCGCCAGTGTCACCACGAACCGGGCATCGTCGATGAGCTGCCCGTCGTGGGCCACCACCGCACCCCGCAGCCCTTCGGTACGGATTCCCGGACACAATTCCACGGTCTCCGACGCCGATACCCTCCGTGACCGCGCGAGGACTTCGGTTGACGTTTTGGCATTGTGGCGCAGCACATCCCCGGCCAGCATCCCCAATCGCGCGGCCAGGTTCCCCTTCACCGAACCACCGGCAAAGACCGGGATGACCTGCGGCAGTGAGCGCACCAGGTGCGGGGCGATCACCGTCATGATCCGGTGCCGCTCGACGGCCGACTCCTGCGCGATCGACACATCGAGGCTTGCGAGATATCTCAGGCCTCCGTGGATCAGCTTGCTGCTCCATCGACTGGTGCCGAAGGCGAGATCATGGGCCTCCACCAGGGCCACCGACAGACCACGGCTGGCAGCATCCAATGCGACGCCCGTTCCGGTGACGCCGCCGCCGATCACCAGGACATCCAAAGGCTCAGTGCGCAGCCGCAATTCATCGAGGCCGGCTCGACGTGACGCCGGGCTCAGCGCTCCGGCCGGGAACTGTCCGGCGATCACGGCGCCGTCCGCAGGTACGAGTGCAGCGCGTACCGGAGTTCCACGGTCCATCGATCGGCCAGGATCGGTTGGACGATCGCATGCGACTGAATCGCCGACTGACAGATCAACAGCACCATGGCGGCCATCTCGTCCGGAGCCCCGTCACGGACGTCGCCGCGATGCTGACCGTCGATGATGGCCCGTTGCAGGATCGTCAGGGCGGCGTTCTGGCTGCGACCGAGCCTCACGAAAACATAAGGGGCAAGAGCGGCTGACGGCTCACGCCACAGCATTTCGAGCAGGTTGTTGCCCCGAATGGCATCGGCGACGGCAACCAGGCGATCGACCTTGGCGTCCAGGGTCGTGCCGCGTGCGGGGATGTCGGCGATCGTGCCGATCAACTCCCGGGTGACGAGGTCGGCGATCAACGTCCGGACGTCCGGCCAACGCCGGTAGACGGTAGGCCTGCTCACCCCGGCCTCCCGGGCCACCTCAGCCAACGTGATCTTGCGGCCCTCGGCGCGAATCAGCACCGCACGGGTCGCATCGAGGACCCGATCGGTGATGTTGGCGCCCATGGCAGAGGCCACCGGGTCGGGGGTGCCGGCGTCGTGGTTTCCGACCATGGACGATTTACCGTTACGGATTGACATGTTGTGTAAAACTGTAACTCATGACGGTCGAGTTTCCCCAGCATTCCCTGCCTCTGCCCCCGATGCGTTGGGACGGATGGGGATCACCCGAGGCCGCCACCGAGCTCTCCGAACCGATCAGGGCACTCCTGTCACAGGTTCTCGGCGTCTCCGGCGATCGGATCTCGGCCCCGGCCGCGACCGAGGTCGAACTCTCGCCCGTCCGGCTCACGGACGCCGACCTCGATGCCCTCCGCGGAATCGTCAGTGCGGTATCGACGTCCGACGGTGATCGACTGACGCGGGCGGGTGGTAAATCGACCCTTGACCTCCTGCGTCGAAGGACCCGCAGACAAGACGCACCGGACGGTGTGGTCGAACCCGCAGGCGAACAGGAGATCTCCGACCTCCTGGACTGGTGCGCCAGATCCCGGGTCGCGGTGGTTCCCTTCGGTGGCGGCACCAGTGTGGTCGGGGGAGTCGACCCGGACGCCGGCTCCCTGCGCGCGGTGCTCAGCCTGGATCTCCAGCGTTTCGATCAGCTGCTGTCGATCGACACCATCTCCGGTGAGGCGATGCTGGGTGCAGGCGTCACCGGTCCACAGGCCGAAAAGCTCTTGGCTGCACATGGATTCACACTCGGACATTTCCCGCAGAGTTTCCAGTTCGCCACCATCGGCGGGTTCGCGGCCACTCGATCATCAGGGCAGGCCTCCGCCGGATACGGCCGGTTCGACGAGATGGTCACCGGCCTGCGAGTGGTCACACCCACCGGGGTCATCGACCTGGGTGGGGCGCCGAAGACCGCGGCCGGACCCGATCTTCGCCAACTGTTCCTCGGTTCCGAGGGCTCCCTCGGCGTGATCACCGCCGTGACCCTGCGTGTACACCGCATCGCGCCCGTCACCCTGTACGACGCCTGGCACTTCACCGACTTCGCCTCCGGCGCAGAAGCTTTGCGAGCGGTGGCGCAGCAAGGAGGCGGGCCGACCGTGATGCGTCTGTCCGACGAGGCCGAGACCGGTGTCAACCTGGCCAGCCCGGACAAGATCGGTGCCGACACCGACACCGTTTCCGGTGGATGCCTGGCCATCACCACATTCGAGGGGACCGAGGCGGTGGCCCGGGCTCGCCAGGAGCTCACCGGACAACTGTTGGCCGCCGCAGGTGGGACGTCGCTGGGCGCCGCCCGCGCACAGGCCTGGGAACACAGCCGTTTCAACGCTCCCTACCTGCGGGATGCACTCCTGGACATCGGGGTCGGCTGCGAGACACTGGAAACCGCCACCACCTGGTCGAACGTGAGCACACTCAAGACCGCTGTCACCGGCGCCCTGACCGAGGCCATCGGACGGTCCGGCTCCCCGGCACTGGTGCTCTGCCACATCTCCCACACTTATCCCACCGGCGCCTCACTGTATTTCACGGTGGTCTACCGCTACGGGGATGATCCGATCACCGAATGGTCCGGCGTGAAAGCCTCTGTCGGTCAAGCGATTGTGGATTCAGGCGGCACGATCACCCACCATCATGCCGTCGGCGCCGACCACCGTCGCTGGTTGCCGATGGAGATCGGGGACGTCGGCTCGCAGATATTGCGCGCGGTCAAATCCGCCCTCGATCCCACCGGCATCCTGAATCCGGGCAAACTCATTCCATGACCATCCTTCGGGTTGCCGCGCTCATCAATCCGGCCGCACGTCACGGCCTCGCCGGCGCCGCAGTGGCCGCCGCCGTCGAAGCGCTGGTGGCAACCGGCCTCGAGGTCACCGCGTTGACCGGTTCGAGCGCCGACGAGACCTTGCAATTCGCACGAGGCGTCCGTTCACCCGAGCATGACGCCCTGGTGGTGGTCGGGGGCGACGGCACCATCCGCCTGGCCCTACAGGCCGCCTATGAGGCCGGCGCAGACGCCGTACCCATCGGACTGATGCCTGCCGGCACCGGCAACGACACGGCCCGGACACTGGGCATCCCGATCGGTGATCCGGCCGCAGCGGCAGCCATCATCCGCGGCGGTGCCCGCCGGGTCTGCGACACCGCCACCATCACGCTGTCCGATGGCAGCATTCACGCGTACGGCACTGTGGCCGCCACCGGCCTCGACGCCCTGGTCACCGAACGGGCGAACACCCTTTCGTGGCCGAAAGGTCAACTGCGATACCCGATTGCGGCCCTGATCGAGCTGGCCCGGATGAAACCGTTTCCTTATCAGATCTCCGTGGACGGCCGCCGACTCGAGCGCGATCTCGTGCTGGCATCGGTGGGGAACACCGCAAGCTACGGCGGTGGGATGCAGATCACTCCGTCGGCCGTCATCGACGACGGGGAACTCGACGTCATCCTGGTGCATCACGGGCCACGCCTGAAGCTGATGGGTCTGTTCCCAACCATCTACAGCGGCAAGCACATTCATCGCAAAGAAGTGGAGCAGTTGCGCGGCAGGCGCATCGAACTCACCAGTTCCAGGAGGACGCCGATATACGCCGACGGCGACCGGATCGGCGAACTACCGGCAACCATCGAAGTCCGTCCGGGTGCGGTATCGTTTCTGTCGTCGGCAGCGCCGGGGGGTGTTTGAGAGTTCTCCTGTCCGATCCATGTTCCGAATTGATCAATACAGGAGTTCTGCGTGCAAAAGCGCGATGTGTCAGCCCGCCTCGACGTCGACATCAACGGCGAGACGGATCTCGAGTTCCAGATCGCCGTTGCACCGCATCCCGGTGCCGAGGTGACCGAGACCCTCTCATTCACGCTCGATGGAAAGCCCTTGGACGCCAGGGAGATCAGCGGACCCCACGGCAACAGAATCCACCTGTTGCATGCCGGCGTCGGCAACCTGAAGGTCGCGTACACGGCCACCATCGTGGGGACCACCGCGCCCGCCACGGCCACCGACTACGATCGGTCGCTCTATCTTCGACCCAGTCGGTACTCCGAGACAGACAAGTTCTTCGGTTGGGCCGCAAAGCAATTCGATACCAACGCCAAACCTTCCAAGCTACTCGAAACCGTTGCCGCCTGGGTGGGTAACCACCTCGACTACACACCCGGTGCCAGCGGTCCCACCGACGGGGCCACCGACACCCTGCTCGCCGGGGCCGGTGTGTGCCGGGACTACTCGCACCTGGTCGTCGCGGCCCTCCGCGCCCTGAATGTGCCGGCCCGACTCGTCGCCGTCTATGCGCCCGGATGTGACCCGATGGACTTCCACGCCGTTGCCGAAGCACTTGTCGACGACCAGTGGCGGGTGGTGGACGCGACCTGCCTGGCACCGCGCCAGACCCTCATCCGCATCTCGACCGGACGCGACGCCGCCGACACCGCGTTCCTCGACAACCACGGTGGCGCAATCACTTTGAACAACACGACCGTGACCGCGGTGGTCGACGGCAAGCTGCCCGCCGACGACATCGGGAAGCTGGTCTCGCTCACCTGATCTGCCGGACCCCCGGGTACTAACCCTGCTGTTGCTGCGCCCACCACTCGCGCAAGGCCTGCTCGGCCTCCTCATGGGACATCGGGCCACGATCGAGCCGGAGTTCCTTGAGGTAGCGCCAGGCCTTGCCCACCTGGGGTCCGGGCGGCAATCCCAGCAACTCCATGATGGCGTTGCCGTCGAGATCGGGCCGGACCCGGGCAAGATCTTCGTCCTGCGCGATGCGGGCGATCCGCTCTTCGAGGTTGTCGTAGTTCTGCTGCAGTCGGCGAGCCCGGCGCTTGTTGCGGGTGGTGCAGTCGGCGCGGACCAGCTTGTTGAGGCGGGGGAGTAGGTCACCGGCATCGGTGACGTACCGGCGGACCGCGGAATCGGTCCACTGGCTGTCGCCGTAGCCGTGGAATCGCAGATGCAGGAAGACCAGATTCGCGACGTCCTCGATCACGGCCTTCGGATACTTCAGTGCCCGCAACCGCCTGCGGACCATCTTCGCGCCGACCACCTCGTGATGGTGGAAGCTGACGCCGCCGTTGGGTTCGTGCCGACGGGTGTCGGGCTTTCCGATGTCGTGCAGGATGGCCGCCCACCGCAACACCAGATCCGGGTCGCCGTCCTCGAGGTCCATCGCCTGCGCCAGCACCGTCAACGAGTGGGTATAGACGTCCTTGTGCTGATGATGCTCATCGATCGCGAGCTTCATCGCCGGGATCTCGGGGATCACCCGCTCCGCCAAACCCGTTTCGCAGAGCATGTCGATGCCCTCGACCGCATGCTCTCCGAGGATGAGCTTGTCCAGTTCGACCGCAACCCGTTCGACCGTGATCCGGGCGATCTGGTCGGCCATGGCCGTGATGGCCTCGAACACCCGCGGACTGAGGGAGAAACCCAGCTGCGAGACGAACCGGACACCCCGCAACATGCGCAGCGGATCGTCGTTGAAGGAGTCCTCGGGGGCAGCCGGTGTGTCGATCACCCCGGCGAGCAATGCCTCCAGACCACCGAGCGGGTCGACGAACTCCTGGCTGCCATCGGCGCCGATCTTCACCGCCATCGCATTCATGGAGAAGTCACGCCGCACCAGATCGTCTTCGAGGGTGTCGCCGAACCGGACCTGCGGGTTCCGCCCGACCCGGTCGTAGCTGTCGGCACGGAACGTCGTGATCTCGATCTGCTGCCCGGACCTGACCGCACTGATCGTCCCGAAGTCGATGCCGGTGTCCCAGATCGCCTCGGCCCAGCCACGCAGCAGTTCCTGTACGTCCTGCGGGCGGGCATCGGTGGTGAAATCCAGATCGCCGTGGTTGAGCCGGCCGAGGACGGCGTCCCGCACGGAACCACCGACCAGGTAGAGCTGGAATCCGGCCGCGGCGAACTTGGCACCGAGGGGATCGAGGACGTCGGAGAGCTCCCGCAGCGACACCGCGGCAGAGGCCAGCAGCCGCGTGCGTCGTTCGTCTGCGCCTGCGGAATCGGCGGCAGAGGAATCGGCGGCAGGCGGGGGAGTTGTCACGAAACGCCAGACTAGTCGAGCGGGACCGGCAGGGGAGTTCACGGGCCACCACAGGGTGTGAGTTCGGTGCCTGATCGGCCACGCTGGCGGAAACAGCCGGTTACCGACGACTAGCATCTATTGAGTGTCAGCCGAACCCACAGAGCCGAGTAGGGACGTCACCCGGCGTCCTCGGCGACGGCGCGGCAATCGCCGCGGGGGCGGCGCTGGTCAGACCACCGATCCCAGGCCACCCGCAGCGGTGTCCGATTCGCCGGCGACGAACGACGCCCCGGCAACCGACAAGTCGCCCGCGGGCGGATCATCGCGTCGATCGCGCCGCGGTCGGCGCCGCAAACCGTCCCGTCCCGTCGACAACACGGTCGATGCCGCCCGCAGCGAATCGACCGGTGTCGCAGGCACCAAGGCGGCCGACGGGCGGACCGCGCAGGTCAAGCCATCGGACGTGGGCAGATCGAAATTGCCCGCGAAGGTCCCGGCGAACCTTGCCAAGCAGCGGCTGCGAACCGTCCGGGAGACCTCTGCAGGCGGTTTGATGGTCTCCGGCCTCGACGGTCCCGACAACGAGCGGTGCGCCGCACTGATCGGTCGCGTGGACCGGCGGGGCCGCATGATGTGGTCGCTGCCCAAGGGCCATATCGAAACCGGTGAGACCGCCGAGCAGACAGCCATCCGTGAGGTCGCCGAGGAGACCGGCATCAAGGGCAACGTCGTCGCGCCCCTCGGCAAGATCGACTACTGGTTTGTCAGCGAAGGCAAACGTATCCACAAGACGGTGCACCACTATCTGATGCGGTTCACCGGAGGAGAGCTGTCCGACGCCGATTACGAGGTCGCCGAGGTGGCCTGGGTGCCACTGGTCGATCTGCCCCGTCGACTCACGTACTCCGATGAGCGGCGCCTGGCCCGCGTGGCCGAGGACGTCATCGCCGAACTGACCGCCGATCCCGATCGGATGGCCGAATCCGAGGCCTTGGGCACGCGCAGCGAACCCAATGCCTACGAGAAGGCCGCCGCGGCGCGCAACCAGAAACGCAACGAACCACCTGCTCCCGTCCAGAAACCGCGTCGACGCCGACGACGCGGTCGACGCGGCTCCGGTCGCGGAGGCGAGGGTTCGGCGGGTAAAGGCGGGGGAGCGGCCGCGCACGGCCCAACCGGTGACTCCGGCCCATCAGAAGCCACGTGAAGGCCGGTTCGATGCGGGCTCGGGGGGTCGGCCACCTGCGGTGGTTGCTCGTTGTCCGGCGACTACTGATCGTCCTGGGCGCCACGATCATGATTGCGGTGCCGCTGGCTCCGGCAGCGTTCGCAGCGCCCGGCGACGTGCAGACCGACTCCGATCAGTTCCTGCAGATCTCCCTCGAGTCGATCGATCCGTCGACGGTGTCGACCACCAGCGGCGGGACCGTCACCGCGAGCGGAACGCTGAACAACATCGGTGACCGCCCGGTCCGCAACATCGCGATGCGCATGGAGCGCGGGGACGTGATCACCACCAGCGCGGGCCTCGGTGACTCGTTGTCGGCAGATCCGAACAGTTTCGAGATCGTCGGCAACTTCGTCGATGTGACCAGGGAACTGAAGCCAGGGGAATCGGTGCCGTTCACGCTGCGGCTCCCCTTGTCGGCGGACGATTCCGACCGGCCCAGTCTGGCCATCGACACACCGGGCGTCTATCCCATCCTGATCAACGTCAACGGCACACCCGAGTACGGCGATGCGGCCAGGCTCGACGACGCCCGGACCCTGCTGCCGGTCATGGGGTTGCCCGACGACGACACCCGCGCGCAGACGCAGGGTTCGGCCGGATCGGACTCCGCGCCGACCGGGGCGATCCCGGTGGCGCCGGACGGATCCATCGCCCCGGACACCTCCCAGCCGATGGGCCTGACCCTGCTGTGGCCGATCGCCGCACCCGCGTCACTGGCACCGGGTGTCACCGGAGGCGGCGACGAAACGGTCCGCTTGTTGGACAACGGTTTGCGCCAATCACTCGAATCCGGCGGTCGACTCGACACCCTCCTGACCGCGATGGAACAGACCCACGCGCAAGAGGCCAACACACCGCTCACCCAGAGTCTGTGCTTGGCCATCGATCCCGATCTGCTCGTCAGTGTCCAGGCCATGACCGGCCCCTACCTGGTCAGCACCGACCCCGGCGATCCGACCGGACCCGCGTTCGAGGGCACCGGATCGGCGGTCGCCAAGGCCTGGCTGGCCCGGTTGCAGGCACTGGCACCGACGATGTGTGTCGTGGCGACCCCGTTTGCACATGTGGACACGAACGCGCTCGCGCAGGTGGACGACTCGGGGCTCTCGAAGGCCGCACTCGACACACCGGCCGACATCGTCGACACCATCCTCAAGGTGAAAAGCGTGCGCGGACTGACCCTTCCCACCTCCGGCGTCCTCGACGACAAGGCCGCCGACCTGGTGAAGGACAACGGCTCGGTCGGCACGCTCCTGTCCGCGTCCGCGGTCCGCACCACCACACCCACCTCCACCAACGGCGAGTACCCGCTCGGCGACGACCTTGCGGTCCAGACCTTCGATCCCGCGATGTCCAGTGCGCTGGCCGCGATGGGTGATGCCCCGCGGTCGGCGCAGGTCACCCCCACCGATCAGCGCGACGGCTGGTTGCGGGGCAGCGAGGCGGCCCGGCGACAGACCGCGCTCGGAGCGATGATGTTCTCGGCACTGGCGCCGTCGACACTGTCCGCGATCACCGGTGATGCCGAGCAGAACGGGAGCGACGACCCGATCGCCAAGACGATCGGACGGGGTCAGGTCCTCATGCCGCCGCCGACGTGGTCCGCCACCGCAGACGACACCAAGGCCGTGTTGTCCACGATGACCCAGCTGCTGACGTCCAACCTGGGTGTCCCGCGACCGCTCGAGACCCTAGGCGCCGACCTGACAGCCACCGCCACCGCACCGGCCGGGGCCCGACTGATCGCACCGGCAGGCGCCGAGATCACCGGCCCGCCGGAGCAGATCATCACCGCCGTCGGATCGGACACCACCCAGACCTGGGACCTGCAGGAGTCGATGGTCGCGCGGTCCGATGTCCCGATCACGCCGCAGGCGTACATGGCTCCGCTTCGTGAAGACCTGCTCCGTGCGATGGCATCGGTCTCGCCCCAGGATCAGCGGGCCGCCACGGAGGCCGGTGAGATGCGGACCTCTGCGGTGGCGATCACGATCGCGGGGATTCGCGGCGGCGTCGGCATCCTCGATCCCGGCGGCCGTTTCACCCTGGCCTCCGAACGGAGCCCGCTGCTGCTGGTCATCCGCAACGACCTCCCGGTCGCGATGCGTGCCCGTCTCTCGGTCTCGGCCCCGGCCGGGATGACGGTCGGGGACCTCGGCGTCATCGAGATACCGGCGCAGGGAACGCGGCAACTGCAGATCCCGACCCGGGCCGACCGCTCCAAATCCATGACCGTGCAGATCGGTTTGGTCACATCAAGCGGTGTCCCATTGGGTAGTCCGATCGAATTGTCAGTACATTCCAACGCATATGGACAACCGCTTTTCATCATCACGATCTGTGCCGGGGTGCTCCTGGTACTCCTCGCCGGCCGACGGCTCTGGCATCGATTCCGCGGCGAACCCGATCCCGCTGACCTCGACAGACCCGAACCAGACGAGCGCGAGCGTCTGATGGCCGACAGTCGCGCTCTCCACAGCGGGGGCATCGGCACCTGGGCTTCGCCGGAGCCAGGGCACCGGCCAGGAGACAACCCCGGACGGCCTGACGGGGACAATCGATGACCGATCAGCCACCACCACCCCCGCCGCCCCGGCGCCGGCCACCACCGCGGCCCATGCCGGGTCCGGGAACAGGTCCGCGCCCACCGTCGGGCCCACCACCGGGATTCCGGCCCGCACCCCACGGAGGTCCGGCGCCACAGCCACGACCTCCCGGCGACGCCCGACCGACTGCCGGTGACCCTGCGTCCACGCGTGGGCGGGTGAACCGGGCCACTGTGGCGCCGGTCACCGTCGACCCCAAGCCCGACGAGCCGACCGCCACCACGCCGCGTCAGCCGTCCGACGACAGCGTCATGCGAACCAGTGGTTCGATCGCGCTGGCCACCCTCGTCTCACGTATCACCGGTTTCGTCCGGACCGTCCTGGTGCTGGCCATGCTCGGTGCAGCGGTCGCGTCGTCGTTCCAGGCCGCCTACGTGCTGCCGAACATGATCGCCGAGGTTGTCCTCGGTGCGGTCCTGACCGCGATCGTCATCCCGGTCCTCGTCCGCGCCGAACGCGAAGACGCCGACGGGGGAGCCGGGTTCATCAACCGGATCTTCACCCTGACGGTCGTCTTACTCGGGGCCGCCACCCTCGTCGCGGTGATCGCTGCGCCGCTCCTGACCGCCCTGAATCTCGGTGACGGCAAGGTCAACCGGGATCTGGCGACCGGACTGGCCTACCTGCTGTTGCCCGCCATCCTGTTCTACGGACTGTCGGCCCTGTTCATCGCGATCCTGAACATGAAGGGCCTGTTCAAGCCGGGCGCCTGGGCACCGGTGCTCAACAACATCGTTCAGATCATCACCCTGATCGCCTATGCCGCCAGTCCCGGTGAGATCTCCCTGGACCCGGTCCGGATGGGCGATACCAAACTGCTGATCCTCGGTATCGGCACCACACTCGGCGTGGTCGCGCAGACGCTCATCCTCGTACCGGCGATCCGCCGCAGCGGTGTGAAACTGCGCCTGCAGTGGGGTCTGGACGACCGACTCCGCAAGTTCGGCAACATGGCCGTGGCGATCGTCCTGTACGTCGCGGTGTTGCAGGTCGGTCTGATCGTCACCTATCGGATCGCCTCGGCCGCGAGCGCGGACGGTGTCAGCGTCTACGCCACCCAGTGGCAGTTGTTGCAGTTGCCCTACGGCGTCCTGGGCGTGACGATCCTGACCGCGATCATGCCGCGACTGTCCCGCAACGCCGCCGCCGACGACACCCACGCGGTGATCGACGACCTGTCGCTCGCGACCCGCCTGACGATGGTCTCACTGGTTCCGGTCATCGCATTCATGACGTTCTTCGGTCCCGCCATCGGTGTGGCCGTCTTCAACTTCGGGAAGTTCAACGCAGAGACCGCCTCCCAATTGGGCAGTGTCCTGTCGTGGGGCGCGTTCACGATGATCCCGTACGCGATGACGCTCGTGCAGCTGCGTGTGTTCTATGCCCGCGAGGATGCCTGGACGCCGACCTACATGGTTGTCGGGATCACCGCGGTCAAGGTCGCCGCGTCGTACCTCGGCCCGGTGCTGTTCGACGACCCGGACGACATCATCCGCTGGCTCGCCCTGTCCAACGGTCTGGGCTATCTGGTCGGCGCCGTTGTCGGACACTTCCTGTTGCGCAGCCGCCTCGGTGGCGCCCGGATGACCAACGTCGGCCGAACCGTGTCGTGGACCCTGGTGGTCTCCGTCGGATGCAGCGCGCTGGTGTGGGCACTGGCCGAGATCTCCGGGCTCGACCAACTCTCCACCGATCACGGCAAATTGGGGTCGATCGCCTACCTCGGTCTGGTCGGGATCGTCACCATCTCACTGATCTACATCGTGCTGACATTGCTGCGAGTGCCCGACGTGCTGACCGTCGTGGTCGTGGTTCGACGTCTGCTTGGCCGCTTCATCCCGGCCATCGCACCGGCACCCGAACCCGAGACCGAGGGTGCGGCCACGATGACGGTCCAGTTCCCGCGGATCTCGGGCGAGGAGTCTGTTCCGTATTCTGGTCAGGTCGAAGTTATCCGACGCTTCGATCGGGGTACATCGAGCTGGCAGGCCTACACGGTCACAAGCGGCGGCGCTGCCGGAACCAACTTCCGTCAGCCACAAGACCTGCGGTATCGAAGGAAAGGAGTGGGTGCTTTGGGTAAACAGGATGCCGACAGCAAGTCGGTCGAGGCGCCCACGTCGCCACGCCCGTCCGTCGGTGCGCCGGGTCTCGATGAGACCGCGCAGATGAACCTCGCCGATGTGGCAGCAGCCGGCAAGGCCACACCCGAAGCGCCGACCGGGGCCCGTCCACCGGCGCCCGCCCGGCCGCGGGTTCGCCGGGGCCCCAGGCTCGTTCCGGGAGCTGCCGTCGCCGGCGGCCGGTACCGACTGCTGCAACACCACGGCGGATCGCGCGGTCTGCAGTTCTGGCAGGCCCGCGACATCAACCTCGACCGCGACGTGGCACTGACCTTTGTCGACGCCGAACAGGCCGCTCCGCTACCGGAAGCCGGTGTGCGGATCGATCCCCGTGACGAGGGCCCGCAGGCAGTGCTGTCGCGGACCCTGCGGCTCGGCCGGATCAACTCGCCCGGCATCGCGCGGGTCCTGGATGTGGTCCGCGGATCATCGGGCGGAATTGTTGTCGCCGAATGGATCCCCAGCTCGTCGCTGGCCGACGTCGCGAAGTCGAATCCGTCGCCGGTCGGCGCCGCTCGCGCGGTCCGCGCACTGGCCGCCGCGGCCGAGGCCGCACATCGCAACGGTGGCGCCCTGTCCATCGATCATCCCGAACGCGTCCGGATCAGCCAGGAGGGCAATGCTTTTCTGGCGTTCCCCGGTACGCTCGCCGACTCTGACAAGTCGTCGGACGTGCGCGGCCTCGGGGCTGTTCTCTACGCCCTCCTGCTGGCCCGCTGGCCGCTCGACGCCGAGACCGGGGTCGAACTCGCCACCAGCAGGCAATCAGCCGAACAGATCGGTGGTCTGGCGCCTGCCGCGCCGGGCAACGACGGTCTGCCACGTGAACCCCGGGCGCAGCGCCCCGACATCCCGTTCGAGATCTCCGCGGTCGCGGCCCGGGCCCTGGAGGGCAACAGCGGGATCCGCACCGCGGCCACGGTCCAGCACGTTCTCGACCAGGCAACGGTTCTCGACCAGCAGACCGACCTGATCGCCCAGGTCGGGACCGACGGCAAACCGGTGAACTCGTCGCCGCGCGCGACACCGAGGATGCTCGGTGGGGGCGGAGACGACGACACCAAGAAGCCGCGTTCGGTGCGCACCATGGCGATCCTGGCAGGCGCGGGATTGTTCATCCTCTTTCTCGTCATCGCGGTGGTCGTCTGGGCGACCAACGCTTTCGGCGGAGACGACGAGACCCCGGACATCGACTCGATCTTCTCCACCTCGGCAGGTCCGTCCGGTGAGGCGGCCCCACAGGCTCCGGCTCCGGCTCCGGCTGCAGCAGGACCGGTGGGCCTGACCGCCGTCACGATGCTCGACTACTCCGATCAGGTACCGGACGGCCGGACCAACCTGAACAACGTGATCAGCGGGCAGGCGCCGGCGTGGAAAACCGATGAGTATCGCGGTGGCGCCAAGTTCGGCAACCTCAAACCCGGTCTGGGCCTGATGTTCACCCTCGATCGGGATGCGACGCTCTCCGAGGTCATCGTGCGGTCACCGACGCCGGGCATGCAGCTGGAGATCCGCACCGCGAACTCCGTTCAGACGGCGTTCGAGGCCACCACACTGGTCGGGGCGGCCACGCTCGAGGGCCAGGAGACCCGGATCCCGATCAGCGACGCCAAGCCGGGGAAGTACGTCCTGGTATGGCTGACGTCCCTGCCACGCAACGACAGTGGGCGCTACCAGGGTGCCATCAGCCAAGTGTCGATGACGGGCTAGTACCCCGCTGTGACCGACGACCTGCCGGTGGGTGCGGTGCGCTGTGAGGATGGGCTGATCCGGCCCGCCTGGGCCGCACAGACGGGTTTGATGCGCGAGTACTACGACACCGAGTGGGGCATGCCGGTCTCCGGCGAGAACGCCCACTTCGAACGTCTTGCGCTGGAGGGGTTTCAGGCCGGACTGTCGTGGGCGACCATTCTGCGCAAACGTCCGGCGTTCCGGGAGGTCTTCGCCGACTTCGATGTCGACACCGTGGCCGGTTACGGGGAACCCGAGGTCGCCCGACTGCTCACCGACGCCCGCATCATCCGGCACCGGGGCAAGATCGAGGCCACCATCGGGAACGCACGGGCCGCCCAGAATCTGCGCGCCGACGGCGGTTTGGTCGACTTCCTCTGGTCGTACAAGCCGGAGACGACCCCGCGCCCGCGGACCATGGCCGAGGTGCCGACCACCTCGCCCGAGTCTGTTGCGATGTCCAAGGCATTGCGGGCAAAGGGTTTTCGATTCGTCGGCCCGACCACCATGTATGCGCTGATGGAGGCCATCGGGATCGTCGACACCCATTTGATGGACTCGTTCCGGCGGGGGAGTTCCGGCGTATGGACCGATCCCCACTAGTCGTCGGCTACCGCTGATCCGCTGCGCCGAGGCGACGGACGAGGTCGGCCAGGTTCGTCGGGAAGATCAGTTCGGTGCTGGACTCCAGCTCGGCTGGTGACCACCAGCGGTGGTCGAGGATCGTGTGCCGCTCGAGTTCGGTCCAGCCGATCGAATGCGGCTCGAATGCCGGCACGTACGCGACGAAATAGACCTCCACCTGATGGATGGGTTCCCCGGCGAAGACGACGTCGAACTCGCGGTGCATCACGGGCCCCGACATCACGTCCACCCGATGACCGGTTTCCTCGAACACCTCACGCCGGGCGGTCTGCTCATCGGTCTCGTCGCCTTCGCGGCCGCCCCCGGGGGTGAACCACCATGTCCCGCCTGACGAGTTCATCGGATCGACCCCACGGAACAGCAGGATTCGGCCGACCTCGTCGATCAGGATCATCCTCGCGGCCTGTCGACGACGTCCGGTCACTCCCATCGTCCACCCCCTTCCGGCGTTCACCAGCCTGCCAGACCCGATGCGGGCGCACTGAGCTCAGCCCCGGGATCTCGCTGCGAACCACCCGCCGTAACCGACCGTGCCGGCAGTCACCGGGCCACCGACGCGTCTCCGGAAGCAACCGCAGATGTTCATCTGCTGTCCTGGCGACGTCCGCGTTCAGGGTTTCTCGATGTGTTTCGCTAGTGTGTGTTGGTGACGGTTGTCAGCCCGGGCGTCCGCCCGACACAACCGCAGCAGCGCAGGGCCGATCGGAAGCGAGTGCGTTGATGGTGGCTCGAACGGCCGAATACCCCAGGCCGAATCACTGCATAGTGCACATCAGCGACACCCATCTGATCGACGGTGACGGCGATCTGTACGGCGGTGTCGACAGCAAGGCGCGGTTACGCCAGATCCTCACCGAACTCACCGGATCCGGTGTCGCGATCGATGCACTGGTCTTCACCGGTGACCTGACCGACAAAGGCGATCCACGCGCCTATGAGACGCTGCGCGGCATGGTCGAACCCGTCGCCGACCGGCTCGGAGCCGAGCTCATCTGGGCGATGGGCAATCATGACGATCGCGCCGTCTTCCGAGTGGAACTGCTCGACCAGCCGCCGGACACCGGGTCCATCGACATGGTGCACGACGTCGGCGGTCTGCGGATCATCACCCTGGACTCAACCGTCCCCGGCCTGCACCACGGCGAGGTGACCGACGCTCAACTCGCTTGGCTCACAGATCTTTTGGCGACACCTGCCGAACACGGCACCATTCTTGCGATGCACCACCCACCCGTGCCGTGTGTACTCGATCTCGCGGTCCTCGTAGAACTACGCGATCAGCACCGACTCGCAGATGTGTTGCAGGGCAGCGATGTCCGCTCCATCATTGCCGGACATCTGCACTATTCGACCAACGCGACGTTCGCCGGGATACCGGTCTCCGTGGCCGCAGCCACCTGCTACAACCAGGATCTCAACGTGCCGGCCGGGGCGATGCGCGGCCGCGACGGGGGACAAGGCTTCAACCTCATCCACGTCTACGACTCCACCGTCGTCCATTCAGCCGTACCCATCGGCACGTATGCGACTGTGGGCGAATATGTTTCACCCGACGAGACCGCGCGCCGACTGGCCGCAGCCGATATCCGGATCGCCGAGAGCACCCGGCGAAGCCCGGTCAGCCGGAACTAGCGTCGGGGCACTAGTCCGACGCCGCCCCTGCCGCCGTCTCCCATGGTGCGGCGATGGGGAAGTAGCGGTCGAGGAAGCCGATCACCGTCTGGGTGCGGAGTTCCAGATCGACCTCGGGGGTACTGCCGTCGTTGAGACAGAAGAAGTCGACGGCCCGCCGCGGCAGCATCTTCCCCATGGCCTTGAGTCCCGCCACGGCGGTCGTGTCGATGTACTTGACCTTGGCGTCTTTCTGCACCACAGCGCGACCGGTCATGAGCGCGTAGTAGTGGTACAGCGAATTGGTCACCGAGATATTCGAACTGGTGCGAAAAGCGCTGGCGGCGGTGGCGGCGAACTCCTCGGGGAATTCTTTTTCCATCTCCTGTAACACGCTCTTGCGCAACGGAGTTGCCGCATGTTCGAGGTGCCGCGTCGTCATCAGTCCGAATCGGTTCTGAAGCAAACGGCGGTTGACCCTGGCGGCATTCTCGAAACCACTGCGGTCGGCGTCGCTGTAGCCGAGTCCGATCCGCGTGGTCGCCTCGATGAACATGCTCACCCCTCCCGAGGAGAAGAACGCCTGCGGTCCGACCGGACGTCCGAAGAACATGTCGTCGTTGGAGTACAGGAAATGCTCGGACAACCCCGGGATGTGGTGGAGCTGGCTCTCGACGGCCTGAGAGTTGTGCGTCGGCAGAACCGACGTGTCGACGAAGAACTCCTCGCTCGGGACGAAGGTCACCCGAGGATCGTCGGCCAGCCACGCCGGGCGCGGTGAGTCGGTGGCGACGAAGATCCGGCGAATCCAGGGCGCGTACATGTGGACCGAGCGCAACGCATACTTCAGTTCGTCGATCTGGCGGTACCGCGCGGCCGACGCATCCCCTTCTCCGACAATGTAATTCTGCATTCGCTTGGCCCGCTGAGCCTGGAACTCCGCCGATGACCCGTCGACCCAGGAGAAGACGATGTCGATGTCGAAATTGATGTCGGAGGCATGTCCGGCGAACATGTTCTCGATGGTGGGCCAGGTCAGACCGTAGCGCTCGACGGTCCCACGGACGGCTTCGTCCGTCGGAATGGTCCGCCGGGTCAACGAATTCTCGATCGGCAGGGTGATCTCGGTGTCATCGAAAGACCACAGCTCTATCTGCACGGCGGTCGCAGCGCCGTAGTGCAGCCCGCTCTTCGGTTCGACGCGCGGTCGATAGAGCCGAAAGATTCTTGCTTTCGTGGATTGCGACAGTTTCCCATCGCCTACCAGTACCGCCTTACCCCGTTCTGCATCAACAGTTTTCGAGTAGAACGGTTCCCGCTCGCAAGCGGCGACCATTGCTGCCTTGAAGGCGGCGCGGTCCGGCCATGCGATCGCGATCACCGGTCGTTCGTCGTTGCCGCGCACCAGGAGGTAGGCGATCTCGGCAGCGTCGAGGACACCACGGATGAACAGCAGATCCTCGACCATCGCCTCTTGCGGAGTGGTCGACGAGATGGCGAGCGCGTACCGACCTTCGAAGCCCACGACGTTCGGCTGTTCCCGCAGGCGGGCCACCGACGCGGCAGACTCCCGGACGACCGATTCCGGGGTCTCCGGCTCGGGAGGGACGAGGTAGATCTCATGGGGTGCGGGGGATGAAGTGATGGCATTCCTTCCGGGGACGGCATACGGCCGAGAGATCCCCGGAATCTCACCAGTGTAGATCGTCTCCCGACCGCAGCCCGAATGCTGATCTCGATCCCGCTTGCGTAGGCGGCCCACCAGGTCAGCGAACGTATCTCAGGAACAAGAAATTGTCGTGTGCGAGGGCATGCGCGAGCGTCAGGCCACGCGGCTCGGCGAGTCGACCCACAGGGCGCGCCCGAGGGGTATGTTCTTGGAGCCCTGCGAATTTCGGCGCCACCGTCAAACACAATTCGTCGACCAGGTCGGCAGCGGCAAGCGCGTCCAGCAATGTCGGACCGCCCTCGCACAGAATGTGTTTCATCCCACGATCTTTCAGCGCCGCGATTGCCGCCGGAAGGTCGACGGACTCATCGCCGACAGCGATCACGTCGGCTCCGTAATCCTGCGCCCTGGTTCGCGCGCGGGTGGTCGTGACGATGATCGGCGGGGGAGTGGCACCTATCAGTCGTGAGGTTTCGGGTAAGACACCGGTATTGGTGACCACCGCGATCGGCGGTGCGGTCATCGCCCCGCGCTGTTCACGTACCCGCTGGTAGGCGTCTTTCAGGACCACCGGCCCGTAGTTCTCGGCACGCACGGTGCCGGCCCCGACCAACACCACGTCGGCGAAGATTCTCAGAGCCTTCAACAAGGCTTGGTCGGTGGCACCCGAGATCTGGCGTACCCGCCCGTCGAACGCCGCTTCCCCGTCCAGGCTCGTCACCATGTTCGCCCGGACACCCACGGGCGGATCCCCGTACCAGTCGACGGCCAGCGCCGTGATGTCCACCTCACCCGAGGGCAACAACCGAACCTTTGAATCGTTCATGCGTCGTGTCCTGGCTCGAGGTCTCGGACATCGGAGAAACTCACCAGTTCCTGGGTGGCCGCGGGCGTTGTCGCACCGTCAAACGGTTCCACCAGCATTCCTTCGTGGTCCCCGGCGTCGATTCTCCGGACGATTCGGCCGACGAACCACGCGGCCGCATCATCGAGGATCGGCAACCCATGCGGGCCTTCATGCCACTGGCATCGTTTGAACTTGTCCACCTCGTCGCCGGTTTCCGAACCGAACAGGCGCGCGAGGTCGAGGTCCTTACGAGCAAGGACATGCACGGCGAGATACTCCGCATCCTGAGCGACCCCAAAGGTGTGATTGCTCTTGGACACGCCGACGAAGAACCGGGACGGACTGATGCTGGCCTGGCTCGCAAAGCCGACCAGACAGCCTGCCATACGATCCGAAGCGCGGGTCGTCACAACAAACATCGGATAATTCAACTGGCCCACCAGCTGCTCGAAAGCGGGCTCAGAGGATTCCTTTTCATTCACCACTTGCTCATCCTTCGTCACACCAATCACAAACGTTCCTGGACACGTTCTGCTTGCAGTGTCTCCGGGTGGAGTAGAACGCAAACCTCACGGACTCATTTCCCCTGCCGACGGGGGGATACGGATTTGGCGTCTGCCATCGCGTGGAACGTTTGCCTCCATTAGTCTCCACCCATGGCCGAGTGGGGGGAGGTCTGTGGGGATGATGCACGGACTGATGAGGAATTGCTTGCGGCTCACGTGGAGGGGGACTCCGATGCGTTCGGGATACTGATCACGCGGTTGCGGGGTCATTTGTGGGCGGTTGCGCGCCGGACCTCGCATTCTGACGAGGATGCGGCGGACGCTCTGCAGGATGCACTGCTCAACGCACACCGGATGGCCCATCGGTTTCGGGCCGACGCCAAGGTCAGCTCGTGGATGCACCGCATCGTGGTCAACGCATGTCTCGACCGGATTCGCCACAACAAGTCGCGCCTGACAGTGCCGCTACCGGAGTTCGACATCTCCGAGCTGGCAGATCCTCACGACCAGCACGGTGACGTCGACCTGTCGGTCTCGATCGGCCGAGCCCTCGACGCCTTGCCTGCGGATCAGCGAGCAGCCATCGTGGCGGTCGACATCGAGGGATATTCGGTGGCCGAGGCATCGGCGATCCTGGGTGTGCCCACCGGGACGATCAAGAGTCGTTGTGCGCGGGGACGCGCCAAACTTGCTGTGGCGCTGGGACATCTGCGATCTTCGGCCGAAGAGGCCAACTCATAGGCTGTCCATCCGGGCCTCGAGGCCGGCAAAGATGACCTCGAGACCGAAGGTGAGTTCTTCTGTGTAGTAGTCGCCTGGCGTGTTCGCCTCGTCTGTCACCGCCTCGACCAGGTGCGGATAAACCTCGGGGGCAGCAAGTTTCACGATCGATGCCTCAAAGGCACCGTCGTCGGCGGTGACGCCGCGCTCCGTGACCGCACCCAACTGGATGGACTGGCGGACATGATTACGCACAAATCCGTCGACGAGCAGAAGGGACGACAATTTCTGTTGGCCCGACATCGATGTCCCGTCGAAGGCCCGGAGTCCACATTCGGTCCAGCTCAACAGATTTGGGGTGATCGGCGCGGTGTGCATCGGCGCCGTCACGATCCAGGATCGGGATAGGAACACCGTCGCGATCCCGCGCGCCCACCTCTCGAGTCGGGTGCGCCAGTCTCCGGTGGCGGTCAAGGCGGGATCGGCGCGGCCGAAGGCGACGTCGAGCATCACCTGCTGCAGTTCCTCCCGGGAATCGACATAGCGGTACAGCGACATCGTGGTGAGCCCGAGGACCTCCGCGACCGCCTTCATCGTGACCGAGTCCCAGCCCCGCTCATCGGCAAGCGCCACCGCCGCGGCTCCGATGTCTCCGATGGACAGCGACGGCTTGGGGCCTCGACGACCGAGGACCTCCCGTCCCCAGAGGAGCTGCATATGACGCGGCATCGGTCGATCGTCGGTGGTCATGAGGCGATCCTACTAACTGCTTGCCAGATACACAGTTAGCTGCCTAATATCCGTGTACCGCATAAACAGTATTGTTCGTACACAGTTTGGATACCGGATGCCCACCACCCGCTCACCGTGGCTCGCTCTCACGGCCCTGTGCCTCCCGATGCTCATCGTCTCGATGGATGTATCGGTCCTGTTCTTCGCTGTACCGTTCATCTCCGCAGATCTCGATCCGTCGCCCGCGCAACAACTCTGGATCTTCGACATCTACGGATTCGTCCTGGCCGGCCTGCTTCTGACCATGGGCGCGGTTGCCGACCGGGTCGGACATCGCCGCCTGCTGCTCATCGGGGCAATCGGCTTCAGCATTGCCTCGCTGCTCGCGGCCTATGCGACCAGCGCCGAGATGCTCATCGGGGCCCGGGCGCTCCTTGCCGTCTCCGGCGCCACACTGATGCCGTCGACGCTGGCCCTGGTCCGGCACATCTTCATCGACGACACCCAGCGAGCGAAAGCCGTCGCCACCTGGACCGCCGTGATGACCGGGGGAGTTGCGGTCGGCCCGATCATCAGTGGTGCACTGCTGGAACACTTCTGGTGGGGATCAGTGTTCCTGATCAACATTCCGGTGATGGTGCTGCTGCTCGTTGTGGCCCCGATCCTGCTCCCGGGTGACACCGGTGACCGGGCGCGTCGGATCGACATCGTGAGCTCCCTCCTGGCACTGGTCACCATCCTCCCGATCATCGAGGGCATCAAGACGCTCGCGTCCGACGGTTGGGGTCCGGTGCGCGTCGGCTATCTGGTTGTGGGAGTTGCTGCCGGCGTGATGTTCGTGCGCCGCCAACAGCACCTGGCCGAGCCACTGGTCGACCTGACCCAATTTTCCGATCGGCGCTTCTCCACCACCATCTGGATCAACATGATCGCCATGTTCGGCATCCTCGGCAACGCCATCATCGTTACGCAGTACCTGCAGTCGGTCCTCGGTCAGTCGCCGCTGGTCGCGGCACTCTGGAGTCTGCTGCCCTCGGTCGCAATCGCCTTTGTCGCACCATTGACCGCGATCCTGGCCACCCGGGTCGGTCGGCCGCCGGTGATGATCGGCGGGCTACTCGTGGCCGGTGGCGGCTTCGCAATATTGGCGATGTTCACCACAACCGACTCGCTGATCACCGGCCTGATCGGCGCGACATTCCTGGCCGGTGGTCTGGTCGCCACCAGTGCCATGGTCTACGACTACGTGGTCGGGGTTGCGCCCGCGGAGCGCGCGGGTGCCGTGGCCGGACTGCTGGAGACCACCACCGAACTCGGCGGAGCGCTCGGCATCGCGATCCTCGGCAGCGTCGTGAACATGGTGTACCGCAACACATTCGACTACTCGTACCCCGTGGACAACTCCGCGCGAGAGAGCCTGGGTGGTGCCCTCGCCGCAGTCCGGACATCATCTGTGGCAACCGGTGACGAGTTAGCGGCCGCGGCACGGACCGCGTTTGTGCACGGTTTCGTGGTTGCCTCGGTGGTCGGTGCAGTCGTTCTCGTACTCACCGCACTGGCCGCCATCCTCCTGCTCCGTCGACCCACCGACGCCGCGACTGCCCCGGCTGCGGTCTACTGAGGACATGGGTTTCACACACGCCGAACTCGAGTCGTATCGTGATGCAGTCATCCCGGACCTGGTCGGGCCCGACTGCCGACTGTTGTTCGTCGGGATCAATCCGGGATTGTGGACAGCTGCGACCGGTGCCCACTTCGCCCGCCCTGGCAACCGCTTCTATCCCGCGTTGGCCCGCGCCGGAATCGTCGATCGGGTGATCGACGCATCGGAGGGCTATCGCGAAGAGGATCGGAAACTGTTGTTGGACAGCGGTATCGGTATCACCAACCTCGTGCGTCGAGCAACGGCCCGTGCGGATGAGCTGACTCCCGAGGAACTCCAGACCGGTGGCGAAGAACTGATCGCGACGGTCCGCGCGGTGTCGCCGAAGATCATCGCAGTTGCCGGAATCACCGCATACCGCACCGCATTCGGGGAACGGAAGGCGGCGGTAGGTCTTCAGGATCGGACCATCGGCGACATCCCGGTGTGGGTTGTCCCCAACCCCAGCGGACTCAACGCCCACGCCACCATCGACTCACTTGCCGCCGACTACCGCGAGCCGGCCAGGGCCGCGGGAATCGTACGATGACAACTGGTCCACCGAACTTCCGATACCGAGGGAACCGACCGTGCCGCGACGACGTCCTAGCTGAGTATCGAGATGACTGGCCATCGAGATGACGAGGGAAGCAGGGGTCCGCACGATGTTCGGTATCGGCAACCGAGACCACCCAGACAGTGAGTTGCTCGACCCGCCCTACCCCGTAGATGTCATCGCTGACCTGCACGCGGGGGTATACCCCGAAGACTTCGCGAAACTGCTGAAACCTCGGGTACTCGCCGATCCGGACGCCGGTGCCATCTGGTCGGCGCTCGAGGCCACCACTGCCCAGTTGGCCGAGCTACCCGCCTCACCGATCCCGGTCCCGCCGTTCGCACAGGAGCGGATCGATCAAACACTGACTGCACTGGCCGAGGCCGACCGCGGGGGTGCACAGGTCACCTGGCTATCGCGCCGTCGCGGCGCCGTCGCGGCATCGCTCGCGGTAGCCGCCGCGGTGGTCGGGATCGCAGTCGCGGCCACCTTCTCCTTCACGGCCGATTCCCGGGACTCCGAGCGGGCTCCGGTGGCCACGGCCACCGAAGCCACCGACACCCTGACCCCCACCGGCCTGTCGACGGCCACACTTCTCAGCGTCCTCGGCAGCACCGAGAATGAGGGATTCGTGGATCAGGCAGCGCAGGATCGGTGTCTGCTCGCCAATCGAATCGCGCCGTCGACCCAAGTATTGGGGTCCGGATCAATCAACAACGCCGGCGGCCGTGCCGTGGTAATCCTGCTGGCCACCGGCACGATGGGGACGTTCGACGCGCTGGTCGTCGGGACCGACTGCACCACGGGGAACCCGGCGACGATCAGCCGCACCACCATCGGCGACAAGTGAGGCGATCGCCACTGCGGCGACCAGACCGACCGGGGCAACGGCCAGATGTCCGGTGGCCACAGCCCACACCAACGGTCCCACGGCTGCCACCAGGGCGGTGATCGCCCCGACCAGCAGACGATTGCCGCCGTGACTCCGTCCCCGTCCGGTCGACCCGGGCACCAGGTGCATGAGTGCGGCCGCCAGTAGCACCGAGCCGATGAGGTCGCTGGGACGGTGCCAACCCCAGACCATCAGATCCTGCGACACCAGGGTCAGCCACCCGACGCCGGCGATAGCCGCAACCGGAGCGATCGAACGGGGCGCGGCCCGCACGATCGCGGCCACACAACCAGCGGCGGCCGCAGCGTGACCGCTGGGGAAGGTGTTGGCCACCCATCCGAGCCCGTCGAAGTCGGGGCGGGTCAGCAGATCATCGCGCAGAAACTGCGTGAGCAGGATCCCGACAACCGGAAGCACAAGCAGCACAATAATACTGAGCCGACGGCGGGCCAGCAGACCCAATCCGATGATCGCCGTGGCCGACACCACCCACAACCTCAGGTCGGTGACCGAACCCAGACCGACAATGTGGGGGAGATCAGCAGTGGCACCGGTCCCGCGTAGGGATAGGAAGGCCCGTTGATCGGCCCGCTGACCGACTGCGGTGTGCACCGCGACCAGGTAGGTGGCGACCATTGCGGCCGTCAGCGATACGACCCACAACACCGACGACAGCGAGAGCTGTCCTCGGGATGCACGAAGTGGCGACGACCGATACATACGCTCCATGGTGCCGCAGAAGCCTGTGAGTCTTCTCAGGCGCTGCGTCACAACCGTGTCCGGGAACAGAAGCCCTTAGGCTGATGTTTATAAAGCTGTCACCCAGTGAAGGAAAGTGGAGCATCGATGACCTCAGCAGGTACCGACACCGTCTACGACGTGATCATCATCGGATCAGGTCCGGCCGGCTACACGGCAGCCGTTTACGCAGCTCGTGCGGATTTGTCGCCCGTTGTATTCGAGGGCACACAGTTCGGCGGCGCTTTGATGACCACCACTGAGGTCGAGAACTTCCCGGGCTTCCAGAAGGGTATCCAGGGTCCCGAGTTGATGGAGGAGATGCGCGAGCAGGCGATCCGTTTCGGCGCTGACCTGCGCATGGAGGACGTCGACGCAGTCCGCCTGACCGGCGACATCAAGGAGATCGACGCCGGTGGCGAGACCTATCGCGCCAAGGCGGTCATCCTCGCCATGGGGGCAGCGGCCCGTTACCTCGACGTACCCGGCGAGCAAGAACTGCTCGGACGTGGCGTTTCGGCCTGTGCGACCTGTGACGGCTTCTTCTTCCGCGACCAGGACATCGCCGTGATCGGCGGTGGCGACTCTGCGATGGAGGAGGCAACCTTCCTCACCAAGTTCGCACGCTCCGTCACCGTGATCCACCGTCGCGAGGAGTTCCGTGCGTCGAAGATCATGCTGGATCGGGCTCGCGCGAACGACAAGATCCGCTTTGTGACCAACACAACGATCGGTCGCGTTCTCGGTGAGACGTCGGTGACCGGCCTCGAGCTGGTCGACACCGTCACCGGTGAGACCTCGAACCTCGACGTGACCGGCATGTTCGTCGCGATCGGACACGACCCCCGCAGTGAACTGGTCAAGGGCCAGGTCGACCTCGATGCCGACGGCTATGTCCTGGTCGACGGTCGCACGACCTACACCTCGCTGCCCGGTGTCTTTGCGTCCGGCGACCTGGTTGATCACACCTATCAGCAGGCCATCACCGCCGCCGGCTCCGGATGCGCCGCGGCCATCGACGCCGAGCGCTGGCTCGCCGACCAGGCAGATTCGACCGCACCCGAAGTACCGGAAGCCGTCGGAGCAGTGTCGGCCGCCGCCGGGGCCTGAACCGCCCACCAATCGCAGGATCCGTTCATTTGAACGGCCTGCACGTAGCTGTGAAAAGGAGAACACAATGGGAGCAAACACCGTGGTCGTCACCGATGCCACGTTCAAGGAACAGGTACTCGGAGCCGACAAGCCGGTCCTCGTAGATTTCTGGGCCACCTGGTGCGGACCGTGCAAGATGGTCGCCCCGGTCCTCGAGGAGATCGCCGGCGAGAACTCCGGGAAGATCACCGTCGCCAAGCTCGACGTGGACCAGAACCCCAACGTGGCCAGGGACTTTCAGATCATGTCGATCCCGACCATGATTCTGTTCGAAGACGGTAAGCCCACCAAGACCATCGTTGGCGCGAAGGGCAAGGCAGCTCTGCTGCGCGAGCTCGACGGGGTCATCGGCAAGTAATATCGCCTCAGGGCGCAACGGCCAGACATCAGCAGCGTGACCTTAAAGGTTCCGTTCTGGTGCCTGGCCGTATTGGCTCTGTCATCCGATTGCTGAGACACTTGCAAACGAGTTCGTGTCCCGGCTCATCGAGGTCCGTATTGTCGTCAGTTCGTGTTGTTGTTAGAAGGAAGGCCACTCCGATGCCGTTGTTCCGGTTGGGGGATCACGGATCCGCTGTCGCCGAAATACGGGCAATCCTGACCAATCAGGGTTTGCTGGCCGACACCGTTCCCCTGTTGGGTCGTGTGGTCGATACAAACGGTTGGGCGCCGCCCGAAGCCGTCTTCGATGCCGAAACCGACCAGGCCGTTCGGGCATTTCAGCAGCAACGTGGCCTGCTTGTCGACGGAATCGTCGGCCCGGCCACCTTCGGAGCACTTCATGAGGCCTCGTATCGCCTCGGCGCCCGCGTTCTGTTCTATCAACTGTCGGCCCCCATGCACGGCGACGACGTGGCAACGCTGCAATCTCGACTGCAGAATCTCGGTTACTACACCGGCCTGGTCGACGGCCACTTCGGTGGCGACACCTACGCCGCGCTGTGCAACTACCAGAGCGAGTTCGGACTCAGTGCCGACGGCATCTGCGGACCGGCCACTTTGCGATCCCTGGAACTGCTCGGAACCCGTGTCACCGGTGGTTCTCCCCACGCCATTCGCGAAGAGGAGCACGTCCGTCGTCTCGGACCGCAGCTGTCCGGCAAACGCATTGTCATCGATCCCGGCTCCGGTGGTGACCATCCCGGTGCCGATCCGGCCGAATCGGCCATCGAAGCCGAGATCCTCTGGGATCTCGCGCGCCGTCTCGAGGGCCGGATGATCGCGGCAGGCATGGAGACCTTCCTGTCGCGTGCCGAGGATCAGAACCCGTCGGACGAAGAGCGCGCCGAGATCGCGAATTCCATTGGCGGCGATCTACTTATCGCGTTGCGCTGTGCGCACTACCCGAACAGCCTGGCCAGTGGTGTGGCCTGCTTCCACTTCGGAACCCCGCATGGATCGACGTCCACGATCGGCCGTTCGCTCTCGGGCTTCATCCAGCGCGAGATCGTTGCCAGAACCGAACTGCGAGACTGCCGCTCGCATGAACGTACCTGGGACATCCTGCGCCGCAGTCGGATGCCTGCGGTCCAGTTGGACATCGGCTACATCAGCAATCTTCACGACGCCACCGAGCTGAGCAACCCAGCGGTACGCGACACGATCGCGGAGGCAATTCTTGTCGCGGTCAAGCGCCTGTACCTTTTGGAACGCGACGACCAACCCACCGGCACCTACACGTTTGCCGGATTGCTCGCGTCCGAACAGATCCCGCGCTAGTCCAGGTTCCGCACCGGGTTGCACGGAACCCGTTCGGCCCCGGAAATATTCGAACGAGTCAGGGCTGAGTCAGCGCCGTAGTGTGCCCGCGTCGTCCAACGGTCACCGCGGTACGTTCCCGACCGGCCACGTCGATGGCGGCCATCACAACCAACTTCTCGAGTGCGCTCTCGACGCCGGCTTTCCAGCCGAGGTCGCTGTCGAGCTCCAGCCGCAACCGGGGGAAGCGGTGGTGTGCTGACACCACGTCGAAGCCTGATTCTTTGAGGAACTCCGCGTCGATCATGCAGCGCGGGCAAATGGTCTCGTCGCCGACGATCTCGCCGTTGCCCTGTTCCACGCTCAGGTCGGCGCGTTCGGATCGCACGATCCCGAACGCCTCGACCGCGCGCACTCCACGACGGGTGAGGTCGACGATGACAGCCCGCACCAGATCCTCGGCGGCATTGTCATGACCGGGGTCCACCCACATCGAGGAAAGGATCACAGCGTCGGCGGAAACCGGCGAAGTGGGGAAGAGGGCCGAGCGGGGGACGCTGAGTGGGGAACCGTAGAACGCGGCTCCGACCACCTTGCCGGTCTTGCGGTTGATCGCAACCTGTCCGCACGTGCCCCACTCGAGCAGGATCATCGAGACCCACGCCTCTTTGTCGAACTCGCTCGCGAAGGGTTCTCCACCCACCGTGTCGGGGATCAGCTTCGGTTGCATCTCCCAGAACACACAGCGCCGACCGTGCACGGGAAGTGACTCGAACCCGTCCATGGTGAGCGGCGTTATCGTTACCGACACGGACCCGCCGCCTCCTGAAAACACGTCATTGGACCAAATACTGCGAAGAACACGTCTCAGCATATGCGATGACGGAATCCAGTTCGCATCGAGCGATGGTGAACGCCAATTCTGTTGTCACAACACGTCTTTCATCAATATCAGAGCCTATTGTTCGCATTGTTGTCACTGTGACGTTTCACCCGCACCCACCGGTACCCGAGATTTCGCGGTGAATTTTCTAACTCTGCGCGATGATGTCCACCAGCCGCTCGAGATCGCCAACCGACCCGAATTCCACCGTAATCTTGCCTTTGCGCTTGCCCATCGCGACCGTCACGCGGGTATCGAGCTTGTCCGAAAGTCGCTCGGCCACGTCCTGCAGGCCCGGCATCTGCATCGGTTTGCGTTTCTGAGGAAGGGGAGTGGTCTTACCGTCGTCGCGGTTGGCCAACGTCACTGCTTCTTCGGTCGCACGCACCGACATACCCTCGGCAACAATCCGGGCCGCCAGAACTTCCTGTGCGTCCGCTCCGGCCTCGAGTGAGAGCAGCGCCCGCGCATGACCCGCCGACAGCACGCCTGCGGCAACCCGGCGCTGGACCGGGATGGGAAGGCGGAGCAGCCGGATCATGTTGGTGATCACCGGGCGTGAGCGCCCCAGTCGGCTCGCCAGTTCATCGTGGGTGACGCCGAACTCTTCGAGCAGCTGTTGGTACGCGGCTGCCTCTTCCAGAGGATTGAGCTGCACGCGGTGGATGTTCTCCAGCAGTGCGTCGCGCAGCATGTCGCCGTCGGCGGTCTCCCGGATGATTGCCGGGATCTTCTCCAGACCGGCTTCCTGGCTCGCTCGCCAACGGCGCTCACCCATGACGAGTTGGTACTCGGCAGTGCCTTCGGGTTCGGCCAGCCGGCGCACCACGATCGGCTGCATGAGCCCGAACTCGCGAATGGAGTGGACCAGTTCGGCCAATGCCTCTTCGTCGAACGCCGTCCGCGGCTGTTGCGGGTTGGGCTGAATCCGACTGGGTTCGATCTCTTCGTAGATCGCCCCCACATCATCGATTCCATCCGGATCGGTGATGGATGGGGGAGTGGGTACCGGAGCACTCGCCGTGTCTGTGCCGGTCGGCTTACCCTGTTTGTCGCCACTACCGGTGTCGCTGACGGTGTCGCCTGCGATGTCACCGGTGGACGATGCTGCCGTGGTACGGCCGCTACCGAACATCACGTCGGTGGCGGCCGAACCCATCTTCGGCCCGTCGGCGGGACCGGTGGGAATCAGTGCGGCCAGGCCACGTCCGAGACCACCTTTGCGTGGTGCGGCTTTTGCCGGCTTGGCGGCGCCCGTTGCTTTCGCGGGGTTCGCTTTCGCAGAGTTCTTGTTGTCGGTCACTGCCGGCCCTCCACATCTTCTCGTTCAGATCGCAACGCCAATTCACGACCGGCGTCCAGGTAACTCATTGCTCCACGTGAACCCGGGTCGTACTCGATGATCGTGCTGCCGTATCCCGGGGCCTCAGAGACCTTCACGCTGCGTGGAATGACGGCGTTGAGCACTCGGTCACCGAAGTGCGCACGGACGCTCTCAGCGACCTGATCGGCAAGCTTCGTCCGGCCGTCATACATCGTCAGGACCACGGTCGACACATGCAACGCGGGGTTCAGATGGGCCTGCACCAAGTTGATGTTCGAGAGCAACTGACTCACGCCCTCGAGAGCGTAGTACTCGCACTGGATCGGGATCAGGACCTCTTGGGCCGCGACCATCGCGTTGATCGTCAGCAGGCCGAGGGACGGCGGGCAGTCGATCAGGACGAAGTCGAAGTCATAGCGATCGAGCGTCTCGCGGTCGAGTGCATTCCGGAGGCGATTCTCACGGGCCACCATCGACACCAACTCGATCTCGGCGCCGGCCAGATCCAGTGTCGCCGGGACACAGAAGAGATTCTCGTTACTGGAGCTCTGGACGATGGTGTCTGCGAAATCGACCTCACCGATAAGGAGCTCGTACACCGACGGAACGCCCGAACGGTGATCCACACCGAGCGCCGTACTCGCGTTGCCCTGGGGATCGAGATCGATCACCAGGACCCGGAGCTGGTGGACCGCCAACGCTGCCGCCAGATTGACCGCCGTGGTGGTTTTGCCGACGCCGCCCTTCTGGTTGGCGATCGTGATGATCCGAGTGCGCGCGGGGCGGGGGAGGGAACCCGAACCTCCCGGCGTCAGTACCCGGCTGGCACGCTCGGCCGCCGCGGCAATAGGGGTGTCGTAGTGGGGTTGGGGTCTGGCCTCATATCCGGTGGTTTCACGTGAAACCGTTTCACGTGAAACATTCGGTTCATTGGACACGCTATCGCTCCTTCGGCTACGCCTACCGAACATTCTGCGCTCTGTCACCGACGTCCACCAATTCGAGTGGCAACAACAACTGTTGTCGGCGTTTCGAGTATCCCAGAACCACATGTCTCGACATGAAGGTTGGACAGTCCGATTCGCCCCAGGGTTCCCTGGTGCTCGGAAATCTCGTCCGCAGCCGACGATCCCTTGATCGCCATCAGTCGGCCGCCGGGCCGCAGTAGGGGAACGCACCACTTGGCCAACCGGTCCAGAGGGGCAACCGCTCGCGAGGTCACGACATCGGCACCCCCGACAATCTTCTTGACCGTCTTTTCCTCGGCACGCCCGCGGACGACTTGCACATCCAGACCGAGCTCCTCGATGACTTCCTCCAGAAAGGTCGCACGGCGCAACAGCGGCTCGACCAATGTCATCCGCACCGTCGGCTTGGCTATCGCCACGGCCACACCCGGCAAGCCGGCACCGCTGCCGATATCAACCACATTCTCGCCGTCGGTCAGGAGGTCTCCGATCACGGCGCAATTCAACACGTGACGGATCCACAGCCGGTCCACTTCCCGCGGTCCGATCAGCCCGCGCTCAACCCCGGCGCCGGCCAAGCTCGACCAATATCGTTCTGCGAGCGGTAAGCGTTCACCGAACACCGCTTGAGCGGCAGCCAACGTCTTCTCACCCTCGGGACCATCAAACTCTGCTGACAACGTCATCCTCCGTTTCACGTGAAACATCACCGCGTTCTTGGTGCGGGGCACCGAACGCGGACGAGCAAACTACATCGGTGTAACTAGTGCAGCACCAAACATCGACAACGCAATGGGCCCCGGCGAAACCGCCGGGGCCCATTGCATCAAACACTGGAAGATCAGGACTTGAGCACTACAACACGGCGGTTGGGCTCGGTGCCTTCGCTCTCGGAGTACACACCGTCGACAGCGGCGACCGCGTCGTGGACGATCTTGCGCTCGAAGGGGGACATGGCGTCGAGGGTCTCGCGCTCACCGGTCTCGAGGACACGCTCGGAAACCTCGGTACCCAGCTTGGCCAACCGCTCCCGACGATCAGCACGCCACCGAGCCACGTCCAGCATGAGCCGACTGCGATCACCGGTGGTGCGCTGCACCGCGAGCCGTGTCAGCTCCTGGAGCGCATCGAGGATCTCACCGTTCTTGCCGACCAGCTTCACGAGATCGGATCCACCGTCGATGCTGACGATCGCCCGATCCCCGTCGACATCAAGGTCGATGTCCCCGTCGAAATCGAGGACGTCGAGGAGCTGCTCGAGGTAGTCGCCGGCGATTTCGCCTTCTTCTACCAATCGCTCCTCATCGGACATCTCCGGCTCATCCGACGCCGAATCCTCGGTGGCAGTGTCATCGGCAGCAGTCTCATCGTTCACGTCTTCGACAGCGACGTCTTTGGTCTCTGCACTCATCGCAATACCTCGCTTTGTACTCTTCCGGGGAGCTGACCGCGCATTGTGTCAGCGCCTTTTCTTACGTCGTGGTTGGTTACCGCTCGGGCGTCCACCGGCAGGCTTCTTCGCATTGTTCGAAGCGGGGGAGCCGGCGGCCTTGGTCTTGTCGGGAGTCTTCTTGACACCCGGAGAATCCTTGGCCGCAGTCTTGCTGTCGTCCGCGACGATCTCATCATCGTCGGTGTCTGAGTCACCCTTGGACAGATCGACAGCGTCTACCTTGGCGGTGTCGGCCGCCTTACCCTTGGCAACGGGCTTTGCACCCGGCTTCGGCTTGGCGGACACAGCCGGCTTGGCGCCGGGTTTCGGTGCATTCTGCGACCGCTTCTCCAGCTTCGCAGCCTTCTCTTCTTCTTCTTCCTTTTCGATCCGACCGAAGACGAGGTGCTGCTGTCCGTAGGTCCAGAGGTTGTTCGAGACCCAGTAAAGGAGGATCGCGACGGGGAAGAAGGCACCGGACACCAGGATGCCCAGGGGGAAGACGTAGAGCGCGAGCTTGTTCATGATCCGCGTCTGCGGATTCTCCATCGCCGCTTCGCTCTGGCGTGCCACGGAGGCGCGAGAGTTCATGTGCGTCGCAATGGAGGAGATGATGACCAGGGGGATCACCAACATGATGATGTTCGCGCGGGTGAAGTCGATGACCCCGTTGGCGCTGAACGCCACCCATTCGGTCTCGGGCTGGCTGATTGCGGCCGACAGCGGCACACCGAACAGACGGGCGTCGAGGAAGTTCTGAACGAGTTCAGGACTGAAGATGTAGTTGGCGGTGTTCCGGGTCTCTTCGGCCGTCATACCCAACTGACCGAAACCGGTGCCCATCCGGTTGAACGAGCGCAACACGTGGAACAGACCGATGAACACCGGGATCTGCGCCAGCATCGGGAGGCAGCCCAGGAGTGGGTTGAACCCGTGTTCCTTCTGGAGCTTCTGCATCTCCTCGGTCATCTTGACCCGGTCTTTGCCGTACTTTTTGCGGATCGCCTGCATCTGCGGCTGGATCTCTTGCATCTTCCGCGTGGTGCGGATCTGCTTCACAAATGGCTTGTACAGGATGGCGCGAAGGGTGAAGACCAGGAAGATGACGGAGAGCGCCCACGAAATGCCGTCCCAGCCCGGAGTATCTGGCAGGACCTGGCTGAACAGCCAGTGCCACACCCACATGATTGCCGAAACCGGCCAGTAAATGAAATCGAGCACGTCGTCAGTTCCTCACTGTTACAACACAATTCGGCTCTGCAGCCGAAGAAGATCGGTCCAGATCCTGTTCGCTGCCCGATGTCGCATAATCATCGGGTTCAGCGCGGTGCTCCGGGATCGGGTCGTAGCCCGGTTTGTGCCAGGGTCCACATTTCGCAAGCCGCACGATGGACAGCAGACCGCCTCGGAAGAATCCGAACTCGGTCAGCGCCTCGACGGCGTAGGTACTACAGCTGGGTTCAAAACGGCAGGTCGGCAACCGCATGGGGGAGACCCATGTGCGATAGAGCTCGATCAGGAAGATGACAGCCCGGCGCGGCCACATCGCCACCACGTGACGAAAACCCGCTGCCGCGCTCATCACGCAGTCGATTCGATACGGCGTTGCGCCTTACTCAATGCACTGACAAGTTGCTGTTCCAACTCTGGCTCCGAACAGGTGGCACTACCGGGCAACGCCCGGACAACCACCATTGTGGTCGGCTCGCACTGGGCGAGCAACGACCGGCAGGCCGCACGCAGCCGGCGTGACACCGCGTGACGGGTCACGGAATTGCCCACCGTCTTGCCCACGATCAATCCGATTCGTGGTCCGCCGGTGGTGACAAAATCCGGGTGCGACGGCCTGTAAACATGCGCAACCACATCACGCCGACCAACCCGCACCCCATTTTTCAGAGTGCGGGTGAAGTCCGATCGCCGGGTGATCCGGTTGGGCGGAGCCAACACGAGTTGCTGCGGCCTGCTACGCGGGCTGCGGTTCCGTGCCGACTCAGGCCGTCAAGCTCGAGCGTCCCTTGCCGCGACGTGCATTGACGATCGCGCGTCCAGCGCGGGTACGCATACGCAACCGGAAGCCGTGCACACGTGAACGACGACGGTTGTTTGGTTGGAAAGTCCGCTTGCCCTTGGCCACGGCCAAATCTCCTCATGGTGATGGGCTCGCTTACACAATTTGAGCCCAGCTTGTTAATCGGTGGTCTGTTCGCTACCTCGAAGCATCGGACGAGCAAGCTACCTTTGTACGGGTTCGCTCACCGCAGCCGGAATCGACGTTTGGCGACCGTTCGAGACTACTGATGACGGGCGGGCGGGTCAAACCGCCGGAGAAAGTGCCGAACCGCCCCCGACCTGCGATATCGACGATCGACACGCCTCAGACCGACGGATTCTTGCCTTTACCTGCAACATGTGGTTTTCGGTTGTGACCCCTGACCAATGTCTGTTAACTTCACCGAAGCTATCCACCCGGGGCGGAATCGCGATCACCCATCTGGGGTTCGTTGTTGTCTCGCTGTTGTTCCACACCTGTGGATAACGGTGTGGACAATTGGTGACGAACCACCAGGAGGGATGACCATGCCAGCCGATTCCGATCACGATTCTTTCACGGTGATCTGGAACAAAGTCGTTACCGAGCTCAACGATGACAGCACCGGAAACCGACTTCCACTCTCGAAACAACAGAAGGCCTGGCTCTCGCTGGTCCGCCCGTTGACGCTTGCCGAGGGCTTTGCACTTCTGACCGTTCCGACCCAGCGTGTGCAGGAACAGATCGAACGCGGACTACGCGAGCCGATCGTGACCGCGCTGAGCCGGCATCTGGGCTATTCCGTCGACCTGGGTGTGCGGATCGACCCGATCGCCGCCGCCGACACCCTCTTCGATCCTTATGAGGCCGATCGGGCGAAATCCGAGCGGGCCGAGAACAAAAAGTCTGCCGGGCAGCCGGCAGTCGGTCCCGGGTCCGTCCCGCCAGGACCCGCCGGACCCGGTCAGGTTCCGACAGACCCCGCGGGACCCGCAGGCGTACGCGCCGAAGAGGGTGACGGCCGGTATCTGCAATCCGTACCGCCGCTCCCTCCCGAGACCTTCGCCTCCCGCGACCGTGATCTCGGTCGCACCGGGGCCGCCGAGTGGTCCGGGTATTTCTCCGCGGCATCGTCGAAGTCGGATTCGAGCGCCGACTCGAGCCTGAACTCGAAGTACACCTTCGACACCTTCGTCATCGGCGCCTCCAACCGCTTCGCGCACGCCGCGGCCGTGGCCATCGCCGAGGCTCCGGCCCGCGCATACAATCCGCTGTTCATCTGGGGTGAATCGGGACTGGGCAAGACACATCTGCTGCATGCCGCCGGTCACTACGCGCAGCGACTGTTCCCCGGTATGCGGGTGAAGTACGTCTCCACCGAAGAGTTCACCAACGACTTCATCAACTCGCTTCGTGATGACCGCCGGGTTGCATTCAAGCGCCGGTACCGCGACATGGATGTGCTGCTCGTCGACGACATCCAGTTCCTGGAAGGCAAAGAAGGTATCCAGGAAGAGTTCTTCCATACCTTCAACACCCTGCACAACGCGAACAAGCAGATCGTCGTTTCGTCCGATCGGCCTCCCAAACAGCTTGCAACACTTGAAGATCGACTCCGTACCCGCTTCGAATGGGGTCTGATCACCGATGTTCAGCCGCCGGAGCTCGAGACCCGAATCGCCATCTTGCGCAAGAAGGCGCAGATGGATCAGATCCGGGTACCCGACGATGTGCTCGAGCTGATCGCCTCGAAGATCGAGCGGAACATCCGAGAACTCGAAGGTGCGCTGATCCGCGTCACGGCGTTCGCCTCGTTGAATCACTCTGAACTCGACACCGCGCTGGCCGATGTGGTGCTCCAAGCCCTGCTACCGGACTCGGCAAGCCTGGAGATCACCGCAGCCACAATCCTCGCCGTCAACGCCGAGTACTTCGACATCAGTCTCGAGGAACTCCGCGGACCCGGTAAGACCCGGTCCATCGCGCAGGCCCGTCAGATCGCCATGTACCTCTGTCGTGAGCTCACGGACCTCTCACTGCCGAAGATCGGTGAGACCTTCGACCGTGACCACACAACCGTCATGTATGCCGACAAGAAGATCCGTAAGGAAATGGCCGAGCGCAGGCGCGTCTACGACCAGGTGCAGGAACTGACCGCGCGGATCAAACAGCGCTCACGTCGCTAGACAACAGCACTACAGAGAAGACCCCACAGTGGGCGGCCTGATGGCCGCCCACTGTTTTGTTGTGCGCCCCCGGGCCCACGGTCTGCGGCACGTGAGCGCCTGGTTCAACCGTCGTCGGGAGCAGTCATCAAACGGACGCACGACGCGTCCAAACCACCACACCCTCAACCTCTGGTCGAGACTTTGGATCCGTGCGATCTCACAAATCGGCGTCCGCCGCGTCGCCGCCAGCCTGTGTACAACTCCGTGGATAACTCCGAATTTCTGTGGATAAGCGGTGGACGTTTCCACAAACTCCGAGGTCTGTGCACATGCCGGCCATGTTGGTCCACCAGTCGCCAAGAATTCGCTACCAGCCCCTCAGCCGTCCTCACCTGGCAAATTTGGTACCTGTCCACAAATTCACAGCGCCTACTACGAATAAGAATTTATCTATCAACAAAACTCTTTAAAAGCAGTGCTGTGCACAAACTGCTCCACACGCGCTGCCGGCAAACCATCGGTCGATGTCTTCGAGCACCCCCATCGGCACCGAATACTTGGGATCCGCCTTAGAGTGGAGACCCTGACGCCTGCGCTCGTCGGATGTTCTGCGTCCGCAGGCAACCTGATGCGCATCGGAAAGTTCAATCAAGAAGGGCAAGCTGGAGACTATGAAGTTTCGGGTGACTCGTGACGAGTTTGCAGATTCGGTCGCGTGGGTTGCGCGCAGTCTGCCCAGCCGACCGCCGGTTCCGGTGCTCGGTGGAGTCCTGCTGACCGTGACCGATGCGGGTCTTTCCGTATCGGGATTCGATTTTGAGGTATCTGCGCAGGTCAACGTGTCAGCGGAGGTCGCTGATGAGGGCCAGGTCCTCGTCTCGGGCAAATTGTTGGCCGACATCACCCGTGCCCTGCCCGCCAAACCGGTCGACGTCCAGCTCGACGGCACCCGCGTTGCGATCGTCTGCGGTAGTGCAAAGTTCTCGCTGCCCACGATGCCCGTCGAGGATTACCCCCAGCTCCCGGACGTTCCCGACAAGACCGGATCGATCCCGGCGGATGTCTTCTCCGAGGCAATCACGCAGGTTGCCATCGCAGCCGGCCGCGACGACACGTTGCCGATGCTCACCGGAATCCGGCTCGAGATCGACGGCACGAAGGTTGTCCTGGCGGCCACTGACAGGTTCCGGCTCGCTGTCCGAGAGCTCACCTGGACCCCTGAGGTCCCCGACACGACCTCCGCGGTCCTGGTCCCGGCCAAGACGTTGTCGGAAGCGGCAAAAACCGCAGGAGCCGACGGCAGCTCTGCTGTGGGTTTGGCATTCGGTTCCGGTGGCAGCATCGGTGCCGACGGCCTTCTGGGCATCGTCGGTTCCGGACGACGGACAACCACCCGTCTCCTCGATGCCGAATTCCCGAAGTTCCGGCAGTTGTTGCCCGCGACTCACACCTCCGTCGCGTCGATCGAGATCGCGCCGCTGACCGAGGCCATCAAGCGTGTGGCCCTTGTCGCCGAGCGTGGCGCCCAGGTGCGTCTCGAGTTCGGTGAGGATTCGGTGCTTCTCACCGCCGGTGGCGATGACGCCGGCCGCGCCGAGGAGCAGGTCGACGTGAAGTTCTACGGTGAACCGCTCACCATCGCCTTCAATCCCGGATATCTGTTGGACGGACTGGGATCGCTGCACTCGTCGACGGTTGACTTCGGGTTCACCACCCCGTCGCGGCCCGCCGTGCTGCGTCCGGGCGCCGACAGTGAGCCATCCCCTGACGGCAACGGTGCCTACGCCGCCCCGAACAGCGAATACACATACCTGCTGATGCCGGTTCGTCTGCCTGGCTGAGTCGCCTGCTGACACGGTGTTCGGGGCGAGAATCTGCGCAGACCTGACCGAATCGGATCAGAATGAGGGAGGCGCAGACAGAGTCGAGTCAGACGATGAGCGTCGGCCCGGCGGAGATTGTCCGCGAGCACCGTGATCGGCACACAGATGGGGACGACCATGCAGATTGGTTTGGTGGGACTGGGAAAGATGGGTGGCTTCATGCGCACCCGGGTCCGCGACGCCGGCATCGAAGTGGTGGGCTACGACCCGAGACCGGAAGTCTCGGACGTGGCCTCGCTCACCGAACTCGCCAGTGCGCTCGCCGCTCCCCGGATCGTGTGGGTGATGGTGCCTGCGGGTGAACCGACACGCTCGACAGTGAGGGCACTGGCCGATGTCCTGTCTCCGGGAGATCTGGTCATCGACGGCGGCAACTCCAAATACACCGATGATGCAATCAATGCAGAACTGTTGGCCGCCAACGGAATCAAGTACATCGACTGTGGTGTATCGGGTGGTGTCTGGGGTCTGGAGAACGGCTACGGATTGATGTGCGGTGGCGCGAAGGAAGATGTGGAGAGGGCGATGCCCATCTTCGATGCGCTTCGCCCACCAGGAGAACGTGCCGATGGATTCGTCCATGCAGGCAAGGTCGGCGCCGGGCATTACGCCAAGATGGTGCACAACGGTATCGAATACGGACTGATGCACGCCTACGGCGAGGGCTACGAAATACTCGACGCCGAACCACTCATCGAAGACGTCACCGGAACCCTCCGTGCCTGGACCAACGGCACCGTGGTGCGCTCGTGGCTTCTCGAACTCTTGGTCAAAGCTCTCCAAGAGGACCCCGGATTGTCTGAAATGACGGACTACACAACAGATTCCGGCGAAGGAAAATGGACTGTCGAGGAAGCGGTCAAACATTCGGTGCCTGCCAACGTGATCTCCGCGGCCCTGTTCGCCCGCTTCGGTTCCCGTCAAGAAGGTGGTTCGCCCGCCCTCAAGGCGGTCTCGGCACTGCGTCAACAGTTCGGTGGACACTCGGTGGTCCAGAGGTCGACGACATGACCGGGAGTTGATCCGACGAGGTGTATGTCCGCAATCTGACGCTGCATGATTTCCGTTCCTGGGAACATGTGTCAGTCGAATTAACGCCCGGCACAACGCTTTTCGTCGGAAGAAACGGATTTGGCAAGACCAATCTACTCGAGGCCCTTTACTACCTGTCGGGCTTGCGATCGCATCGCGTCAGCACCGATCAGCCGTTGATCAGGTCTGGTGCGGAGCAGGCCAGGTTGTCCGCGACCGTGGAAAACGACGGCCGGGAATTGACAGTTGACCTGCTGATCGTCGCGTCCAAGGCCAACAAGGCCGCGATCAACGGTGCACCCCGCCGTCGTCCGCGGGACATCCTGGGGATCCTGCGCACCGTGATGTTCGCTCCGGAAGACCTGTCGCTGGTGCGCGGCGACCCGGGGGAGCGGCGACGATTCGCCGACGAACTCACCGCCGCTCGTGGCCCCCGGTGGGCGGCGGCCAAGGCCGACTACGATCGCGTGCTGCGGCAGCGGGCCGCTCTACTCAAGACCGCGTCGGCGGCGCTGCGTCGGGGTGGCGGCGAGGCCGACTCGGTCATCAGCACGCTCGATGTCTGGGATGCTCAGCTCGCCGAGTACGGGGCGCAGGTCACCGCGGCCCGAATAGATCTCGTCGCTGAACTCGGACCTCATGTGCGCCAGGCATATTCGACGATCGCTCCGCAGTCTCGGCCGGCATCGCTGCACTATCGTTCGTCGGTGTCGGAGAATGTCATCCCGGCCGACGGGGAGAAGGCCGACCTCGAGTACATCGAGGCAGTGATGCTGAACGATCTGTCGATGCTGCGTAAAAAAGAGATCGAACGGGGTGTCTGTCTGGTCGGACCCCACCGCGACGACATCGATCTGATGTTGGGCAATGAACCCGCAAAGGGGTTCGCCAGCCACGGAGAATCGTGGTCGATGGCGTTGTCGCTGCGACTGGGTTCGGTGGAACTGGCCCGTGCCGACGGGGTCGAACCGGTCCTCATGCTCGACGATGTGTTCGCCGAACTCGATGCCAAACGCCGGGAGAAGCTGGTCGAGGTGGCCGAAGGTGCCGAGCAGGTGTTGGTCACCGCGGCGGTGGCAGACGACATCCCGACGCAGATCGGTGGCCGCACCGTTGCGGTCAACATCGTCGAATCCGAAGGTGTCCGGACGTCAGAGTTGGTGGTGCAGGGATGAGCGAGAGCGATTCGAATCGACCTCCCGGTGGTGCCGACACGCCGCAGGGTGGTGAGTCCGGCAACAAAAACCCGGCCCCGAGCGGCTACGACATGGCCCGCAAGGCGCTCGAAGATGCTCGCGCAGCGGCCCGGGCCGCCGGAAAATCGGTTGGACAGGGCCGGGCGTCACCGGCCGCCCGCAAGCCCGGATCACGCCGACCCACCCGTCGCGGCTGGACCGGTGCCGGACCGGATCAGTACGACCCGCAGCCGTTCGGGCGGCTCGTGGGCGGTCTGGCCGGGCGTCGCGGCTGGAGCGACAAGATCAGCGAAGGTACCGTTTTCGGGTCCTGGGATCGCATCGTCGGCGAAGAAATTTCATCGCACGCTCAGCCAAAAGCATTGCAGGACAAAGTTTTGCATGTAACCGCTGAATCGACGGCCTGGGCCACCCAGTTGCGGTTGGTCCAGTCACAGATCATCGCGAAGATCGCGGCGGTGGTTGGCGACAATGTGGTGACCAGTCTGCGGATCACCGGCCCGCAGGCTCCGTCCTGGCGTAAGGGTGAGCGCCACGTACGCGGCCGCGGACCGCGGGACACCTACGGATAGAACCGGCAGCGGGGCCGATGTCGGCAAAGGGCGAGAAACCCGTCGCAACGAACGTTGGACCCCAAAGTTGTCGGTCAGACTAGGACTCTGTCGAAAAACTCCGCCAGAAGAGACGTGAGGGGTGCGGCAGGGCTATCTCTTGTCGCCTCACCCAGTAGTATGTAGAGAGTTGCCCCGAACCGGGGCAGACCGCCGCGTGGAGAACCCCCGGAACAGGCAGACATCTGTGACTGCCGGGTGCGTGCTGCGTGGTGAATCATTGGCGATGTAAGGAGCGGACGCACTCGTGGCCGACAGCACCGAACCCCAGCAACCGGCAGCCTCGGATCCGGCGAAGAACCCGGAACCGGCAAAGAAAGCCCCGGCAAAGAAGAAGGGGAACAGCGAATACGGTGCGGACTCGATCAGCATCCTCGAGGGTCTCGAGGCGGTCCGGAAACGGCCCGGTATGTATATCGGATCCACCGGAGAGCGAGGACTCCACCATCTGATCTGGGAAGTTGTCGACAACTCTGTCGATGAGGCGATGGCCGGATACGCCACGCGTGTCGATGTCACCCTGCGAGCCGATGGCGCCGTTCAGGTTGTTGACGACGGCCGTGGCATCCCGGTTCAGATGCACAAGACCGGAGTCCCCACCGTCGAGGTCGTCATGACCCAGTTGCACGCCGGTGGCAAGTTCGACTCCGATTCCTACGCTGTCTCCGGTGGTCTGCACGGCGTCGGTATCTCGGTGGTCAACGCGCTCTCGACCAAAGTCGAACTCGAGATTCAGCGTGACGGCTATTCGTGGTCGCAGACTTACAAGAACGCAATCCCGGAGCCACTGGTCAAGGGCGAGCCGTCCAAGAAGACCGGCACCCTGGTCCGCTACTGGGCCGATGACTCGATCTTCGAGACCACCGACTACAACTTCGACACCATCGCCCGACGACTACAGGAAATGGCCTTCCTCAACAAGGGTCTGACCATCACGCTGACAGATGAGCGTGCAGCCACCGTTGCGGTCGGTGATGCCGACGACGTCGACATCGCCGAGGCACCCAAGTCCGAAGACGAACTGGCCGAAGAGGCAGAGAACACCGAGCTCGCCGACGACGTCCCGGTCGACGCCGAGGGCAAGCCCGAGGTCCACAGCAAGAAGAGGCGCACCCGCACCTATCACTACCCCGGTGGTCTGGAAGACTTTGTGGCGCACCTGAACCGGACCAAGCAGGCGATCCACCAGTCGATCGTCGGCTTCACCGCCAAGGGAACCGGTCACGAGCTCGAAGTGGCCATGCAGTGGAACAACGGCTACGCCGAGTCGGTGCACACCTTCGCGAACACCATCAACACCCATGAGGGTGGTACCCACGAAGAGGGTTTCCGTGCCGCGCTGACCACCACCGTCAACCGCTACGCGCTGGACAAGAAACTGGTGAAGGAAAAAGACGGCAAACTCACCGGTGATGACATCCGTGAGGGTTTGGCCGCGGTCATCTCCGTGAAGGTCGCCGATCCCCAGTTCGAGGGCCAGACCAAGACCAAGCTCGGCAACACCGAGGTCAAGAGCTTTGTGCAGAAGGTGAGCAACGAACACCTCTCGCACTGGTTCGAGGCAAATCCCGCCGAGGCCAAGATCATCATCAAGAAGGCACTCGATTCCGCACAGGCTCGTCTCGCCGCCCGAAAAGCGCGAGAGTTGGTGCGCCGCAAGAGCGCAACCGACATCGGTGGTCTGCCGGGCAAGCTTGCCGATTGCCGCAGCAAGGATCCCAGCAAGTGTGAGGTCTACATCGTGGAGGGCGACTCGGCCGGCGGTAGCGCCAAATCCGGTCGAGATTCGATGTACCAGGCGATTCTGCCGCTGCGCGGAAAGATCATCAACGTCGAGAAGGCGCGGATCGACCGGGTTCTCAAGAACACCGAGGTCCAGTCGATCATCACAGCGTTCGGCACCGGTATCCACGACGAGTTCGACATCTCCAAACTCCGGTACCACAAGATCGTGCTGATGGCCGACGCCGACGTTGACGGACAACACATCTCGACCCTGCTGATGACGCTGCTGTTCCGCTTCATGCGTCCGCTAGTGGAGCACGGCCACGTCTATCTGGCACAGCCACCGCTGTACAAGCTCAAGTGGCAGAAGGGTGCGCCTGCGGAGTTCGCATATTCCGATCGTGAGCGGGATGGACTCCTCAAGGCAGGCGCTGAAGCCGGCAAGAAGATCAACAAAGAAGACGGCATCCAGCGCTACAAAGGTCTGGGCGAGATGAATGCGAAGGAACTGTGGGAAACCACGATGGATCCCGCGGTCCGAGTTCTCCGTCAAGTGACACTTGATGACGCTGCAGCCGCCGACGAGCTGTTCAGTGTGTTGATGGGTGAGGACGTGGTTGCGCGCCGCAGCTTCATCGCGCGCAACGCGAAAGACGTTCGCTTCCTGGACGTCTGACCGGCGTCGTCACTCACCCACCAGCCTGATACAACGAAAGCGAAACGATGACCGACACCACCTTGCCGCCCGACAGTGGCGAAGGCGACCGCATCGAACCGGTAGACATCCAGCAGGAGATGCAGCGCAGCTACATCGATTACGCGATGAGCGTGATCGTGGGCCGCGCCCTGCCCGAGGTCCGCGACGGCCTCAAGCCCGTACATCGCCGGTTGCTCTACGCCATGAACGACGCCGGATTCCGCCCGGACCGCAGCTACGTCAAGTCGGCCAAGCCGGTCGCCGAGACGATGGGTAACTATCACCCCCACGGTGATACCGCGATCTACGACGCGCTGGTCCGTCTGGCCCAGCCGTGGTCGATGCGTTACCCGCTCGTCGACGGCCAGGGCAACTTCGGTTCGCGTGGCAACGACGGCGCCGCCGCCATGCGTTACACCGAAGCGCGGCTGACGCCGCTCGCCATGGAGATGTTGCGTGACATCACCGAGGAGACAGTCGATTTCACGCCGAACTACGATGGCAAGACTCAGGAACCGACGGTATTGCCGTCGCGTATCCCGAACCTGCTGATCAATGGTTCGAGTGGTATCGCCGTGGGTATGGCCACCAACATCCCGCCGCACAACCTCGGTGAAGTGGCCAACGCCATTTTCTGGGCCCTGGACAACTACGAAGCCGACGAGGAAACCACCCTCGCCGCGTGTATGGATGCCATCAAGGGACCGGACTTTCCCACCTCGGGACTCATCGTGGGCGGTCAGGGTATTCGAGATGCCTACACCACCGGTCGTGGCAGTGTGCGGATGCGCGGTGTCGTGGAGATCGAAGAGAACAAGGGCTCGACCACCCTCGTCATCACCGAACTGCCGTACCAGGTGAACCCGGACAACATGATCCTGTCGATCGCCGAGCAGGTGAACGAAGGAAAACTCAAGGGCATCAGCAAGATTGATGACGAGTCTTCGGATCGTGTGGGTATGCGCATCGTGGTCACCCTGCGGCGTGACGCGGTGGCCAAGGTTGTTCTGAACAACCTCTACAAGCACAGTCAGCTGCAGACCAGTTTCGGTGTGAACATGTTGTCCATCGTCGACGGCGTACCGCGAACCCTGCGGTTGGACAGGATGATCCGGCTGTACGTGGCCCACCAGATCGAGGTCATCGTACGGCGCACCAGGTACCGCCTGCGCAAGGCCGAAGAGCGCGCCCACATCCTGCGTGGTCTGGTCAAAGCCCTTGACGCACTTGATGAAGTGATTGCACTCATCCGGCGTTCACAGACGGTTGATCTGGCCCGTACCGGATTGATCGACCTGCTCGACGTCGACGAGATCCAGGCCGACGCGATCCTGGCGATGCAGTTGCGGCGCCTCGCCGCCCTCGAGCGACAGAAGATCGTCGACGAGTTGGCGGAGATCGAAGTCGAGATTGCCGATTACCAGGACATCCTCGCCAGGCCTGAGCGTCAGCGCGCCATCGTGCGTGACGAATTGGCCGAGATCGTCGAAAAGTTCGCCGACGAGCGCCGGACGAAAATCATTGCCGCAGACGGTGATGTCTCGGACGAGGATCTGATCGCCCGTGAAGACGTCGTGGTCACGATCACCGAGACCGGTTACGCCAAGCGCACCAAAACCGATCTGTACCGCAGCCAGAAGCGTGGCGGCAAGGGCGTGCAGGGCGCGGGGCTGAAGCAGGACGACATCGTCCGGCACTTCTTCGTGTGCTCCACACACGACTGGATCCTGTTCTTCACCACCAAGGGCCGGGTCTACCGCGCGAAGGCATACGAACTCCCCGAGGCCAACCGCACCGCCCGCGGACAGCATGTCGCCAACCTGCTGGCCTTCCAGCCCGAGGAGCGCATCGCTCAGGTCATCCAGATCAAGAGCTACGAGGATGCCCCGTACCTGGTGCTGGCGACGCTCAACGGCCTGGTCAAGAAGTCCCGTCTGGTCGATTTCGATTCGAACCGTTCCGGCGGCATCTTCGCGATCAACCTGCGTGGCGAAGACGAACTCGTCGGTGCCCAGTTGTGCAGTGCCGAGGACGATCTCCTGCTGGTGTCGACCAAGGGCCAATCCATCCGGTTCTCCGCGACCGATGATGCGTTGCGGCCGATGGGTCGGCAGACCTCGGGTGTCCAGGGCATGCGCTTCAACGACGAGGACCAGTTGTTGTCGCTGAACGTGGTCCGCGAGGGCACCTATCTGCTGGTGGCGACTTCCGGTGGTTACGCCAAGCGCACCGCAATGGACGATTACCCGGTGCAGGGTCGTGGCGGCAAGGGTGTTCTGACCATCCAGTACGACAAACGTCGTGGTGCGCTGGTCGGTGCACTGATCGTCGACGACGACAGTGAGCTCTACGCGATCACCTCGGGCGGCGGCGTGATTCGTACCGCGGCCCGTCAGGTCCGCAAGGCCGGGCGCCAAACCAAGGGCGTCCGCCTGATGAACCTGGACGAAGGAACTACGCTCTTGGCTATTGCCCGTAACGCTGACTTGCCGGACGAACCGGTCGAGCAGTAGAGCGGGCCTGCTGGCCAGAAGTTGGCCAGGAGAGCTGTTGCACTGAACGGTCGGAGCAGGCGAAGTGCTCCGCGAGACGAAGCCGAAGGCAAAGGAACGCATGAGCACACCCAATGAGCCCACGGAACCCAACACCGAAGGCGACTCGGCCGGGACCCCTGGGCCAGTGCAAAAGCCGGCTTCGTCGAACGGGGCGGGCACCCCGGCCCCTGTTCCCGGGACCAATGGTGTTCGGCCTGCCGTCTCGGTGCAGGATCAACCGCCGCGGGGACCCGACACAGGTCCCACCAAGGCACAGACCGGCGGCGATGAGACGAAGGCGAACCCGGTGACACCGCCACCACCGGGACCGGTACAGGGTCGTCCGACAGGTACCGGTCCGGGTGGGGTGCCGCCGTGGCGGCGTGGCGGGGGCGGTGCTCCCGGTCCGGGTCAGCAACCTCCTCAGGGTCCGCCGGGTGGTCCGGGCAAGCCGCCGCCTCCGGCAGGCAGCCAACCGCCTCCGGGTGTTGCCTCACAGCAGCCTCCCGGTGTCCCGACGCAGGGTCGGGGTCCGGCCGGGCCGCCTCCCGGGCGTCCGTCCTCGGGTTCGGGCGCACCAGGGCAGGGGAGTGGTCCGCAGACCGTCAAACGTCCGGTGATCACCGGTACCGCGGCACCGAAACTGCTCGACGGCCCGACTCGGAACATCGATCGCCGGGATCTCGCCCAGGACGATCTTCCGGACCTCGATGCCATCCACCATCCCGAAGCCGCTCCGGCGCCGATACAGCCGATCTCAGCGGTCCCGGCGCACAGTCCTGTGGGTGCAGCCCTGCGTGCGTCGGTACAGCTGCGCCGGATCGACCCGTGGGCCGCGTTCAAGGTGTCGGCAGTGCTGTCGGTGGCGTCGTTCTTCGTCTGGATGATCGCGATCGGTGTGTTGTATCTCATCCTCGACGGCATGGGCGTCTGGGATCAGGTCAACAACTCCTTCGGAACCCTGGTGTCGAGCGACACCGAGACCGAGTCTTCGTTCGAGATCAGTGCCGGCGGTGTGTTCGGAATCGCAGCGTTGGTCGGGGCCGTGAACGTGGTGTTGTTCACAGCTTTGGCGACCGTCGGTTCGTTCATCTACAACCTGTCGTCCGATCTTGTCGGCGGGCTTGAGGTCACTCTTGCGGATCGCGACTAAACAGGGTCTTTGACCAGGCGTTTTGTTGTGTGGGGCCGACGTCGGGTAATCTCTGATTTCGGTTCAAGGGCCTATAGCTCAGGCGGTTAGAGCGCTTCGCTGATAACGAAGAGGTCGGAGGTTCAAGTCCTCCTAGGCCCACTGTGACCATGAGTCCACACCGCGGACGAAAACCCGAAAGGGACGTGATGAAGTTCGTTTTGATCACCGCCGCGGCACTGGCACTCATAGTCGCGAGCCTGCTTGCCGAGTCTCGTCGCAAGATGGAGATTTGGCACGGGCTGCCCGAAAGTCAGTGAGAACTGGCGCCGGGGCCTTAGCTCAGTTGGTAGAGCGCTGCCTTTGCAAGGCAGATGTCAGGAGTTCGAATCTCCTAGGCTCCACAGAAAAATGACCATCTTCCCGAATCGGGGAGGTGGTCATTTTTGTGTCTGTAGGTACTTCACAAACGCCGTCGGAATGTGAATTACGCAAATGTGATTGTTTCACGGGAAACATGCCCCGATTCAGAGCTGCACACCCCCTGAGAGCCGTTCTGAGGCCGCGCGAAGACGCACACCGCCTCACTGGCCGAGTTGCTGTCCGCAGGCCGCTCCGACAAGAGTGAGAGGCATGGAATTACGTGTCTTCGTCGAACCACAGCAGGGTGCCACCTACAGCGATCAGCTGGCAGTGGCCCAGACCGCAGAGGCAGCGGGTTACGGGGCCTTCTTCCGTTCCGACCACTACCTCGCGATGAACGCCGAGGGTCTGCCCGGACCGACGGATGCCTGGACCACACTCGCCGGCATCGCGCGGGAGACCTCCACGATCCGTCTCGGCACATTGGTCACCTCGGCGACCTTCCGCTACCCGGGACCGTTGGCGATCACCGTCGCTCAGGTCGACGAGATGTCGGGTGGTCGTGTGGACTTCGGTTTCGGCGCCGGCTGGTTCGAGGCCGAGCACGATGCGTACGCCATCCCGTTCCCGTCGCTCGGTAAGCGGTTCGACCGCCTCGAGGAGTCGCTGGCGATCATCACCGGCCTGTGGACGACACCGGTGGGCCAGACGTTCTCGTTCACCGGGGAGCACTACTCCGTGACCGATTCACCGGGACTGCCGAAACCCGTTCAGAGCCCGACACCGCCGATACTGCTCGGTGGTCAGGGCAAGAAGCGGACGCCGGCGCTGGCCGCTCAGTACGCCAGTGAGTTCAACGTCCCGTTTGTCTCGGCCCAGACGGCCCAGGAGATGTTCGGCCGCGTCCGGCAGGCCTGCACCGACCGGGGACGCTCACCCGACGAGCTGGTCTACTCGGCCGCGCTGGTCGTGTGTGCGGGCGCCGACGACGCCGAGGTCGCCCGCCGGGCGGCGAAGATCGGCCGGGACGTCGATGAACTCAAGGCCAACGGCCTGGCCGGATCCCCGGCCGAGATCGTGGACAAGATCGGGACCTTCGCGCAGGCCGGCGCATCGCGGATCTATCTCCAGGTGCTCGACATGGCAGACCTGGCGCACATCGACTACATCGCCGACAAGGTCATGCCTCAGCTCTGACCCGAAGATCCGCTCCACATACAACGATCCGCTCCACTTGCAGCGCACTGCAGGTGGAGCGGATCGCGGAAGATGAAGCGGATTGGAAGGCTGGTGAAACCTGGGTCAGCTGCCGGTGCCGACGATGTAGAGGTAGCCGCCCAGCACCAGCACGGAGGCCGCCAGGTAGAGGTAACCCACCCAGAGCGCAGCGATGGCAAACGCACTGCCCTGTTCTCCGCTGCGGCGGATCTGTGCACGTGCGATGTGGCCGCAGATGATCCCGGCGATGAACGTCACGCCGATCACCGACAGGACCAACGCCGCGATCGCGGTGCGGTTGGTCGTGTTAGCCCGCGAGGTTGGTGCGGGTGTCATCTGTGCTCCGGTTTCGTGATCCTCGACGGGGTCGGCGAGATAGGCGGCGGAGTAGTCGTCGTAGTTCTCATTGCGACGGTCCGCCGGGTCGTGGGTCTGTGAATATGCGTTGCCGGGCCCGGCGTCAGGCGAACCGATGCCGGCAGCGGGACCGCTCAGCGGGGCCGGGGATGGGTTTGATTGCCACGGTGGGCGCGGCTGTGGGCCGGATTGCCCCGGTCCGGGTCTGCCGGGGGCCGGCCGGTAGGGCGCACCCGGAGGCGGGCCGGATCCCGGCATGGGCGGTGGGATGCGATTCGGCGGCGGCTGATTGACCGACGGCGGACCCGGGCGTCCACCCTGCGGCGCAGGCCCCGTGCCGTGACGCGGGGGCTGCGGCCGATAGCCGGGAGGCGGTGCACCCTGAGGTCCTCGCTGCTCCCATGCGGGCACCGGCGCACTGCGCCGGGTTGGGTCCCCGTTCTCAACACTCACGAATCACACGGTACCCGTCTGCCCGGTGTCAGCTTTCCGTCTGTCCGTTCGATGACGGCGATGAAGGAGCGGGGACCGGTTCGACCTCGTCGGCAACCGGAACATCGGTCAGACGCGGGGGAGCGGCGGCCACCGAGGGCGGTGACGGACGGCGGCGACGGGAAATCGCGAACACGGCCGCACCCGCTGCGAGGGCACCGGCGGCGATGAGTGCGATCTTCAGCCGTCGTCGCGATGGCTTGATCGTTGCCACCTGCTCCGGCAGCGCGTCGGCCAGGCCGGTGCGCTGCAGACCCGAGACCACGGTCGGATTGGTGATCTGCACGGGGAAGGTGTCAGCGGCGCGGTGGCGGTATTCGTCGGTCAGCCGGCGGGCGTCCGCAGCAAGTTCCGCTTCTTTCGAATATGCCTGGGCTCCAAGTTTTTTGGCACCAGACCAGGCCGCTGCGCCGGTGCTGCGGGTGGCGAGGGCAGCAGAGTCGAAGGTCTTGCGGATGCCGATGCCACCCAATCCGAGTGATCCCAGGGTCACATTCGACAGACCTGCCAGGCTCTGGTGGGTACCGAGCCGCAGACGCTGACTCGAGGACAACGCGACCGCCTTGTCTCGCACAGCTTTCAGATCGGATTCGAGTGTGCTCATGAAAAAACTCCTCGGGTAGAACCAGCGGGATCGACTCCACACTAGTGCCACCGGTGGTGCGATCTGGCCGGTTGTGTCCGGGGCACCACGGCCGAAGTGGCACCATGGTGGGCGTGACCACAGCATTGAAAACCGCAACCGCGACCCTGCACACCAATAAAGGTGACATCAAGATCGCCCTGTTCGGTAACCACGCACCCAAGACGGTAGCGAACTTCACCGGCCTGGCAGACGGCTCCAAGGACTACTCGACGGCAAACGCCTCGGGTGGCGACAGTGGACCGTTCTACGACGGCGCCGTCTTCCACCGGATCATCTCCGGCTTCATGCTCCAGGGCGGTGACCCCACCGGAACCGGCACGGGTGGCCCCGGCTACCAGTTCGAAGACGAGTTCCACCCGGAGCTCACCTTCAGCCAGCCGTACCTGCTGGCGATGGCGAACGCCGGACCGGGCACCAACGGTTCGCAGTTCTTCATCACCCTGGGCCCCACCCCCCACCTGAACCGCAAGCACACCATCTTCGGTGTCGTCGAGGACGACGAGTCGAAGAAGGTCGTCGACGCGATCGGCAGTGTCGCCACCGATCGTCGTGACCGTCCGCTGGAGGATGTTGTCATCGAGCGGGTCACGATTTCCTGACCTGTTGTGACATACCAGCCCCCGGCCTCTCAATCGCCGTCTCCACCTACCCAGGTGTGCGTTCGGCACCCCGATCGGCCGACGGGACTGGCGTGTAGCCGGTGCGGGCGTCCGGCCTGCTCCGATTGTCTGACCCCGGCCGCAGTCGGCCAACACTGTGTCGACTGCGTCCGGGCCTCCGGCCGTCAGGTTCCCCGGGCCCGCACCATCGGTGCCAAGGTCGCCTGGGCCACCTACACCTTGATGGCGATCAACATCGCCCTGTTCGTGATCGTCGCCGCCCAGGCGAGGAGTCTCACCGACGTCGTGGCGTCGTCGCAGGTGTTCGCCGACGGCGCGCTCTGGGGGCCGTTCATGGCCTCGGGCGAATATTGGCGGTTGCTCACCGCCGGCTTCTTGCATTTCTCTCTGATCCACGTCGGGATCAACATGTTCTCGCTGTACATCCTGGGTCGCGACGTCGAGTTGACCCTGGGTACCGCACGTTTCGTCGGGATCTACCTGACCTCGTTGCTCGGTGGTAGCGCCGCGGTGATGCTGTTCGGCGACCCGTTGGCCATCAACGCCGGCGCCTCGGGAGCCATCTTCGGTTTGATGGGTGCCACGTTGGTCGTGGTGCTGAAGGCCAAGATCCCGGCCACCGGTCTGTTGGGCATCATCGCCCTGAACGTCGTGCTCTCGTTCACCATCCCGAACATCTCGATCTGGGCCCACTTCGGCGGCCTGGCATTCGGCGCCGCGGCGGCCGCAGGCATCGTCTACGGACCGGAGCTGCTGCCCACCCGATCACGCAATCCCCGCAATGCAGCGGCGGTGGGATTCCTGGCGATGGGCCTACTGATCGTGGTGGCACTGATCATCGGTGTCGTGAAAGCCCAGACGCTGACCTTCTGACGGATTGATCGAACCGCTATTTACGCTCTTCCACCGGTAGACCGGCCGCGCGCAGCGCGTCGGCCACATCGAGTGGGTTCGTGCCCAGATCCCAGCGTCCGTAGATGACCAGACGTTCCCCCTCGTGGGCCTGCTCATCATCCAGATCCAGTTCCAGATGCGGTACCCGGCGGCCGAACCGCGGGTACGTGAGCACCTGTGCCCGACGGACGTCGTCGAAGGAATAACTACACGTCCCCCGGAAAAGCGTGCGGACGTGTAGTTCGCGGCCTTCTACGGCCAGCTTCGGACGGATCCACAAACTCTGCCCGCCGAGCAGCAGAAGCAGCAGCGCGGCGATGAGCATCAGAGCCATGCCCGCCGCGTCGGTGCCGGAGAAAAGTCCGGCGCCGCCGAGGGCAATCCCACCGACCACCATCAGTGCACCCATCGGTGCTGGTGTTGCCCATTCCAGACGTGCGTTTACAGAGTTATCCACAGGCCTTATCCACATTGAGGATGAATTACACACATGTTGTTCCACAGCTGTGGATGAATGAAAGTGCTGTTCACCGCCACTTCACTCCACAGGGGTTATCCACACTGGGGATGAATTACACACATGGTGTTCCACAGCCTGTGAATCATTGAAGCTGCAGCTCAACGCCACTTCATCGTCATCACGAGACCGGCAACCATGAACCCGAATCCGATCAGGAAGTTCCACGAACCGAGCTCGTACATCCAGTTGAGGATCTTGCCGGGGGCGCCGAGGGACTCGGGCGTGGCGACAAGGTAGAAAACCATGAGCCAGGCCAGGCCCAGCAGCATCAGGCCGAGCATCACCGAAACGAAGATGGTGCCGGAGGGACCGGCCTTCACTTTCACCGGTGTGCGGCTGGCAGGGTTGATCGTGTAATCGGTCTTCTTGCGGACCTTTGACTTGGGCATGACTTCCTCGGTTCGCGGGTACAAACGTTTCCCTATAACCTAACCCACCCGTCGCCGGGTGCCGGAGTTCTGCGGCTACCCGGAAAGTGGGGTGAGCTCGCGGCATCGACCCAGGTAGCCTGTCGACGTGAACCCTGGCGCCCCTGTGCAGATCCTGGTTGTCGACAACTACGACAGCTTCGTCTACAACCTTGTCCAATATCTCGGACAACTCGGTGTCCATGCCCAGGTCTGGCGCAACGACGACGAGCGGCTGGCCGATCCAGCGGCCGCGGTGGCGCAATTCGATGGTGTGTTGCTCTCACCGGGACCGGGGACGCCGCAGCGCGCAGGCGCGACAATGTCGCTGGTGGGTGCCGCGGCCGCTGCCGGTACCCCCTTGCTCGGGGTCTGCCTGGGCCACCAGGCCATCGGCGCCGCGTTCGGCGCAACCGTCGACCGCGCACCGGAACTCCTACACGGCAAGACCTCTTTGGTGGCCCACAACAGTGAGGGTGTTCTGGCCGGCCTGCCGAACCCATTCATCGCCACCAGATATCACTCACTGACGGTGTTGCCGGAGACCATCCCGGACGAGTTGGTGGTGACCGCCCAGACCGATACCGGGATCGTGATGGCGATGCACCACCGCGAACTCCCTATCCATGGCGTTCAGTTCCATCCGGAGAGCGTGCTCACCCAGGGTGGCCATCGGATGCTCGCCAACTGGCTGACGGTGTGTGGCATGGCCGTACCCGATGGTCAGGTCAACACCCTCGAGGCACAGGTCGCCGCAGCGCTGGGCTGACGCCCGCCCGCGTCGGTCGGTGGCGTGACGTCACATCCGCGAGCGTCGGCCGGCGTGGATCGCCTGGCGCGACATGGCTGCCGATGCGTTGACGATCTGATCGCCGAAGCGCTCGAGTACAAATGCCTGGGTCGCGGCCAGGTGGGCTCGGGCCAGACGTTCGGCCTCGTCGGCACGTCCGGCTGCGATCTCCTCGACGAGGCGGCGGTGGGCGTGCACCGCACCTTCCGCTTCGTGTTCAGAGGGGTACTCGCCGTGCCGGGCGGGCTTCTGCCCACGCCTCTTCCTGGGCGGACCACAGGGCGACGCAGCTGCCGACGGCGTAACGAATGGTGGCGTTGGGTGTGAACGAGACGACCAGGTCGTGAAAGTCTCTGGCGGAGTTCGTGAATTCGACGCCACGTGTGAGGTGGCGTATCCACCTTGCAGAGCTCGCGCCTGCTCTGACCTGACGGCGATGATCCCTTCGTCCGGATCGTCGGTGACGATCAGGATGACCTGTCTCGCAACCTGGTTGACGTGCTGCAGCTTCTGGCCGGCGAGGTCGCAGGCGGGCGGGTCGCAGTCAGTCACCGACCGTCTTCGGGATCGACGGGCCGGCGAGATCTGGGCAGCGTGTCAACCACGAGTCTGTAGGATTCGGTCACCAGTTCCTCGACCAGACTCGTGTCGATGGAGTCGCCGGGAGCCAGCGTGATCCAGTGCCGCTTGTTCATGTGGTAACCGGCAGTGATGTCCGCGTAAGCCTCACGAAGGGCTGCGGCGTCGCTCGGGTCGGACTTGACGATCACGACCGGCTGGCCGGCCAGGTCCCGCATTTGGGAATCCTGCGGAACCTCGGTCATCAGCATGAACCATTTTTCGTGGACTCTGGCGGCCTTCCAGCCGGGTTCGAAGGGGTCCAGCGTGGTTGCCGGGAGGTTCTCAGCACACCTTTGGGCTGTGTTCTGCAGGGTTTTTCCGTCCATGGTCGCGAACCCCCTCATCAATACGGGCACAGCCGGAGCACTGACGGGGCCACGCTCTCGCTCGCCGCTGGGCTCTCTCTCGATGAACCCCCAATTTATCGGCACGCGCCCACGGTCCACACCGTATTGGGCGAACCTGTCAGCAACAGGCGCCGCCAGGCACCTCCCAACTCCCCCCGAGTTCGTTGCTGACAGGTTCACTTGTTTCGGCGGCGGCCTGGCGAGGGTTCAGAGGTTTCGGGCGGCCTGCTCGCCTTCCCAGATGGCGTTGAAGATTCGCCGCGGCGCCTGCGCGTCTCCGACCACCTGGACATCGACGCCGTTGCCGTCGAGCTCACGGGCCAGCGCATCGTCGGCGGTGTTGCCGAGAACCAGCACGATGGCGTCGATGTCGGTGAGAACCGAAGTCTCCTGTGTGTACACATCTTTCACCGTCACAGTGTCACCGTCGATCTCGGTCACCTCGGTTCCGGGAGTGAATGTCATTCCCGCCCTGCGTAGTTGCCCGAATGCGAACGGAAGGTCGTGGGCATCGGCGAAGGCGTGTCCGAGCTGGGGGTATTGCGAGACGATGTGTACCGGATGGCGTCGGCTGAGAAGGTACTCGGCGGTGACAAATGCTTGCCGGTCACCGGTGTCGTCGACGATCAGGACGCGGTGAGGTATTTCGGTGCGGCCGGTGAGGATGTCCGCGGGCGTGTAGACGTTCCACTGATCGGAGCCGGGTAGCGCCGAGGCCGACACCCAGCGGTCGGGATGACGCGATGTCCAGCCGTGCCGGATCGGTGTGGATCCGGTGGCGATCACCGCCGCGTCGTAGTGTCCGATGAGATCGTCTGCGCTCGCCCGGTGCCCGAGCGCGATCTTGACGTTGCTGCCTTCGAGTTGCGTTGTCAGCCAGTCGGTGACGCCCGACCACTCGCCGTACGAGTCGGCCTTCGCGATCAGTCCGACCTGCCCGCCGAGTCTGGATTCCTGCTCGAAAAGCGTCACCTCGTGGCCGAGTTCGGATGCCGTGAGGGCCGCACGCAGTCCCGCTGGTCCACCGCCGACGACCGCGACGGTGCGTGGCCGCCGAGATCTGACATCGTCGAGGGCGAATACGCGTTCGCGGCCGACCTTCGGATTGTGTATGCAGGCGAGTGGGCCTCGCGCGAACGAGGCGACGCACCAGTTCGAGCCGATGCAGGGCCGAATGGTGTCGGAGCGTCCCCGCTGGGCCTTCTCCGGCCAGCGCGGATCGGCGATGAGCTGGCGCGCCATACCGACGAATTGTGCTCTGCCCGTGGCGAGTACGTCTTCGGCCATTTCCGGTGTGGTGATGCGGCCGACCGCGACGACGGGCACCGAGACCGCCCGGGTGATCGCGGCGGTGTCGGCGACCTCGTATCCGGCGGGTCGGGCAGCAGATGTCCCATAGATCTGCATCCGGTCCAGATAGGTGCCCTGGCTGGTGGAGATGTAGTCGACGGCGCCCCAGCGCTCGATCTCGACGGCGATCTGGACCCAGTCGGCGTTGGTCAGACCGGCTGCGGAATCGCCGTCGCTACTGTTGAGCCGGATTCCGAGGATGCGGTCCGCGGGGACGGCCTGCCGGACCTCGTCGACGATCCGACGTACGATGCGCATCCGATTCTCGAATGAACCACCGTAAGCGTCGGTGCGATGATTGGTTGCCGGAGAAAGGAATTGACCGAGCAGGTAGCCGTGGGCCAGCCCGTGGACCTCGATACCGTCGACCCCGCCCTCGATCGCGTACCCGGCGGCCCGCACGTAGTGCGCCACCAGTTCGTCGATCTCGGGCAGCGACATCTCGTGGGGGATCTCGCGGTAGACCGTGTCGGGCACAGCGCTCGGTGCCCAGGTCGGCAGACGGCTGATGATCCCGTCGGTCTGCCTTCCCCGATGCCACAGTTGTGCCAGCAAAAGGGTTCCGTGTGGATGGACGGCCTGCACCACCGTGCGGTAACTGTCGACCACGGCGCTGTCGTAGGCGAGTATCACCCCGCGTCGCGGTTGGCTTGTCGGATGAACTGCCATGGCCTCCATGGTGATGACGCCGACGCCTCCGCGAGCACGTTCGGCGTAGTAGTCCGCGCTGGCGTCGGCGAACGTGCCGTCGGTGGAGAACTCCGTGGCATGTGCCGTCATCCAGACCCGGTTGCGGGCGGTGCGCGGCCCGAGGGCGATCGGCGAGAACAATGTGGGGTATTCGTGGGGCATGTGTGGCTCCAATACCTGGCCATCGGTGATGAACGTGCGGTCAGTGCTGCGCCAACAGCTGGCCGAAGCCCTCGATCTGGTCAGGGATTCCGTTGGTGCGCAGGGCATGCCAGTAGGTGGCGGTATTGACCGCGATCACCGGGAGGCCGAGCCGCTGTTCGGCGTCGGCCGCGATTGCTCCGGCACACATGTTGGCCCCGAACTGGACGATGGCACGCGGCCGGCTCTTCGAGAGGCGGTCGAATCCCTCCTGCACGGTTTCCCTTGTGGTGTGCGCGATCTGCACTGCGCTGGGGGCGCGCAGGTGGATGGCGTCGTGTAGCTGGTAGCCGCAGTTCTCGACGAACGTCCGCAGGTGCCCCTCGGAGACAGGTTGGTACGGCGTGAGCAGTGCGATCGGCCCGTCACTCACACCGAGTGCGCGCAGAGCGGCCGGTATCGCGTCGCCGGCATGGACGAGTCGCAGGTCTTCGCCGAACTTTGCTCGAAGTCGTTGCTGGATACCGGCACCCGCTTTGGGGTCGCCGTACACCGCCTCGATCGAGACGCCGAGGACGATGCAGTCCGGCTCACAGGTCAGGACCCGCTCGACGGCATCATCGAGTCCGCGATCGATGTCGCGAACCAACAGTTCGAAATCGTCGTCGTTGCTGGTGACCCGGTCGGGGATGTGGATGCGCCCGATGTGGTTGGTGACACCTGTAGGCCGCATGTCGTCGTATTCGGGCTGAACGACGGTATTCACCGAAGGTGTGACGACTCCTAATTTCAGTCGCCAACCCAACGCATCGACCATGAGCGATCTCCCTCGAGTGGTGGGGCCCTGAGTTGCCGACAGGCAATCGGTGTCCTTATTGCATACACGCTCAATCTCAATCCTAGCAAGGATTGAAATAGTTATGAGGAAGACCTACATTGCATACACATCCATTCATGACCGGCGGATTTGCTGCCGCAATGATGAAAAGGAGAGCGCGATGGCCACACTCACCACCCGCAAACTGACCGATGTCGTAGGCGCCGAGCTGCTCGACGTCGATATCGACCGCCTGCGCGACGACGACGAATTGCCAACGGCATGCATGGCCGCGCTGGAAGAACACGGCGTTCTGCTGCTGCGAGGTCTGCCCATCGACGACGAGGTGCAGGTTGAGTTCTGCCGGAAACTCGGTGATGTGGTGCAATTTCCCGCTTATCCGAATCCGGACGTCATGGAGATCAGTTTCGAGCCGTCGAATCCGAATGTGCGTTACTTCTCGAGCAACGACCATTGGCATTTCGACGGTTCGATGGACGAGACGCCTGCGAAAGCCGTGGCACTGACTGCGCATGTGCTCGCGAGCGACGGCGGTGAGACAGAGTTCAGCAGCACGTACGCGGCCTATGACGTGCTGACCGACGAAGAGAAGGAACGATATGCAGACCTGCGGGTATTGCATACGTTCGAGGCGATACAGCGACGCAGCTACCCGGACCCGACACCGGAACAGCTCGAGGACTGGGCCACGTGGCCCGAACGTGAACATCCGCTGGTGTGGGAACACCGGTCCGGGCGGCGGTCATTGGTCTTCGGGCACAGCGCCTCTCACGTCGTGGGAATGGACTTCGACGAGGGCCGCGCACTGCTTGCCGATCTGGAGAAGCGCGCCACCTCGCCGGATCGGGTGTTGCGGCACGAGTGGCAGGTGGGCGACATGGTCCTGTGGGACAACCTCGGCCTGCTGCATCGAGCCTGTCCTTTCGACCGGACCGAAGCGCGCCGGATGCATCGGACCACCCTTGCCGGAACCGAGCCGATCACCTGAGCAGCCACGGCACCCCCAGAGGCCACGACGTACAGAGGAACTGAACATGCAACTGAAAGACAAGGTCGCCGTCGTCACCGGGGCAGGCTCCGGGATCGGGAAGTCGATCGCGCACCGGTTCGCCGCAGAGGGGGCGAAGGTGTTGTGCGCGAGCATAACCGGACGCGCTCTCGACGTTGCCGAGGAGATCGGCGAGGGTGCGGTCGGCGTCCAGGCGGATATCAGCAAGGAGGAGGATGTCCAGCGCATGATCGCGACCGCGGAAGAATCGTTCGGGCGGGTCGACATCCTGGTCAACAACGCGGGCTTCGGCGGCACGATGATGCCCCTGCACCTGCAGAGCACCGAGGACTGGGACCGCGTTCACGATGTGAATTTGCGGGGGGTGTTCCTGTGCATGAAATACGGGGTTCTGTCGATGCTCGAGTCCGGCGGCGGATCCATCGTGAACATCTCTTCGATGACGGCCATGGTGGGCTTCAAACATCACGGTGTCTACGGGGCGGCCAAGGCAGGCGTCAATCAGCTGACCAAAACCGGGGCCCTCGACTACGTGGACAACAACATCCGGGTCAATGCGGTGTGCCCGGGGACGGTGTGGACGGGCTTGGTCGCCATGTCCAAGGAGCATCCGGTGCCACCTCCGGGAGCCACGCGGGTGCCGGGTATCCCGATGGATCGGTGGGGTATGCCCGAGGAAATAGCCTCGGCAGCATTGTTTTTCGCCAGCGACGCTTCTTCGTATGTCACCGGTGTCCTGATGCCGGCCGACGGTGGCTACTCGGTCGGGTTCTCGGGGATGGGTGCCGAGAAATCGGGGCGGACGCCTGCCTGATCCCCGGGTCCCCGGTCGAAGGCTGTGCATCCTTCAACGAGTCGAAGAGAGCGATTCGCTGTTCTCGCCTGCCGTGTTCACCTCGAGCTGGGCGGCGGAAATGCTGAACTTTGGGATGAACCAGGCGATTCCGAAGGAAAGCAGCGATGCCACGGCGCCGCAGGCCATGACGATGCGGAACGCGCTTTCGGTGGGAACGGTCGTCGAACCCAACGACATCGTCATCTGCGCCAGGATCACCCCGGCGATGGCACTGGCGAAAGATGTTCCGACAGAGCGCATCAACGTGTTGAAACTGTTGGCGGCACCGGTTTCGGCCGCCGGTACCGCACCCATGATCAGAGCAGGCATGGCGCCGTAGGCCAAACCGATGCCGAAGCCGACGATGATCGAGATGAGCACCATCTGCCAGATCGAGTGCATGAACATCACGCCGATTCCGTAGGCGATTGCCACGGCGATCGCGCCGAACATCAACGTGGTCTTGGGACCTCGGGTTGTCGTGATGTGCGCGGACAGCGGCGAGACCAGCATCATCATCAGTCCGGAGGGTGCCATCACGACTCCGGCGACCAGCATCGACTGCCCGAGGCCGTAGCCGGTGGCGGTTGGCAACTGTAAGACCTGGGGGAACACCAGACTCATCGAGAACATGGCGAACCCGAGAACGATGGAGGCCATGTTGGTGAAGAGCACCTGGGGTCGGACACTGACCCGCAGGTCGACCAGCGGTTGCGACACCCGTAGTTCCCACCAGGCCCAGATGACGAAGAACACTGCGGCCAGGATCGCCAAACCGATTGTCGTCGAAGAGGTCCAGCCCCAGTCGGCGCCCTTGGAGATCGCGAGCAGCATCGAGACCATCGCGACCGACAGTGACAGTGCCCCACCGAAGTCGAAGCTACCTCCGCTCCGCAAATTCGATTCGGGCACAACAACAATCACCAGCACGGTGGCGATGATGCCCATTGCGGCCGACGCCCAGAACAGAACGTGCCAGTTGGAGAACTCGGCGATCAGGGCCGAAACAGGTAGGCCCAGCGCACCGCCGACACCGAGTGAGGAACTCATGGTCGCGACGGCGCCGGGCAGCTTCTTGGCAGGCAGCATGTCGCGCATGACACTGATGCCCAGGGGGATGACACCGGCTGCCATGCCCTGCAGCGACCGGCCGATGATGAGGGTGACGATGTCGGAGGCCAGTGCGCAGACCATCGAACCGGCGATGAGTAGCGAGAAGCAGACCAGCAATATGCGGCGTTTGCCGAACATGTCGCCGAGGCGGCCCATCATCGGGACGGAGACACTGGCCGCGAGCAGGGTGGCGGTGATCGCCCAGGCGGTGTTGGACGCCGACGCGTCGAGTAGCCCGGGCAACAGGGGAATGATCGGAATGATCATGGTGTGGGTCAGGGCGGCGACCACACCGGAGAATGCCAGGACCGCGACGATGGCCGTCGGGTTGGTGTCGATGCGCTGGTCAGAGCCTGAGTTTTCGGCGGACGACATCGGCAGACTCCATCAGGCGTGCTTTCGAGAGCATCAATCAGTCAATTGACTTATCCAAAACTAGATCCTGATTGTGGTTCAGTCAACTGGCCGGGGGTGGAGGTGACCCATGTCATCGGGATCAAATATCGGGAACATTGCAAGCCGTTGCTAAATCAACTGATTGACCATGTGGCCGAATGACGGTTGAATGGCGTCAGGAACAGGGCTCATCCCATAGGTCCTGGCCTGAATCACAACGCGGAAGTGAGTCGATGACTGCGACGGCTGGATCAAAATCGACGCGTGCGGTGGCGACGCGCGAGCTCATCCTCACCGCTGCCGAACGACTCTTTGCCGAAGAGGGCGTCTTTGCGATTTCGAATCGCCAGGTGAGCGAGGCCGCGGGCCAAGGCAACAACGCGGCAGTGGGATACCACTTCGGCACCAAGACCGATCTGGTCCTGGCGATCGTCAACAAACACTCCCTGCAGATCGAGGAGTCCCGCGCGAAGCTGCTCGAGGAAACCGAGGGTTCCACCGACATCCGCGCGTGGATCTCGTGTCTCGTACGGCCGTCGACGCAGCACATGGCCGAGCTCGGCACGCCGAGCTGGTACGCCCGGTTCAATGCGCAGGTCCAGACCGATCCGTCCCTGCGGATGCTGGCTTATCAGCAGACCGAACGGGTGTCCCCGTCGTTGACTCCGATGGTGCAGGGCTTCGGGGCGACGCTTGCGCACCTGCCTGCGGACATCCGCGTCGCGCGCGCCACGATGGGACGACTGCTGATGACGCACATGTGTGCCGAACGCGAACTCCAGCTGGCGACCGACGACACGGCTGACACTGCGAGCTGGGACGACTTCGGAACCGATCTGATCGATGCCATGGCGGGTATGTGGACCGCGCCCGTGACCCGCTGAGCGCACCTCACACAACACAGGCCGACGACCCGATGAGGGTCGCCGGCCTGTGTTTTTGGTGCCCGGTGTTTTGGTGCCCGGCGTTTTGATGCCCTGTGTTTTGGTGTGTGGTTACTTGGAGACCGGCCGATGGAAGGCGGCGAGCTGCACGCCGGCGGCCGCCAGTCCCACACCCGCCGCCAGGGCGGCACCCTGGTTGGTGCTGAGCTTGCTGTCCAGACCCAGGGCGCGGTCGACGCTGAAACGGCCGGGTCCGATGGCGGCAAGGGCGACCGCGGCGGCAGCGAGGTTGGCGACGTACTCCCAGCCCTCCGAGGTGATGAAGAAGCCGTTGGGCTGATGCACCGAGCGGGCGGCGACCGCCATCGTGCCGACGACCGCGGCCGCGGCGAGCGGGGTCCCGGCTCCGGCGACGATCGCGGCCCCGGCCCCGACCTCCACCACGGCAGAGGCCTGCGCCTGCAGCTTCGGCTGACGGAAACCGATCGATCCGAACCATCCGGCGGTGCCTTCGAGGCTGCGGCCGTGCTTGATGCCGTGGGCGATCATGGTCCCGCCGATGGCGGCGCGAAGCAGCAACTGCACGGCGGTATGGTCGGATTTCGGTGCGCGGAACAGGCTAGTCATCGGTGCGGGACCCTTCGTTCGGTACGTGTGCGTCAAATCTCACTTATGAAGGGTGTACCACCCCGTCACACCTTCCGGCGCGGCGAGGGGCCGAACGGCCAGGTACTAGGGCAGCAGTGCAGCCCGACCGACGGTGATCGTGATCGCTCCGTCCTTGCGTGCCAAGGTCCCCGGTGACGGTGTCTGATCGAGAATCTTGCCGTCGTCGGAACTGCCGAGCGGGACGTTGCGCGGGACCGACGTGATGGTGCCGCGTTCCCATCCAGCCGTCGCCAGCTGTGTCTCTGCCTGGGCGGCAGTGCGCCCACGCAGATCGGGCACCACGTACATGTTGCCGCGACTGACCGTCACCTGGATGATGCTGCCTTCGTCCACCTCTTCGCCGGCGTTCGGTGAGGTACTGATGACCGTGCCCTGCGGCAGTTCGGAATCAGCCTCGATCGGTGAGATCTCCAGTCGAAGTTGCGTCAGATTGGTCCGTGCCTGTTGCAGTCGCTGACCGGTCAGGTCGGGCACGGTGACCAGGCGAGGCCCGGTTCCGACCTGCATGGTTATCAGGGTCGTGACCGTCTGGGTGCTGCGTGCCGGCGGGTCGGTGCCCACCACCTTGCCCTTGAGCTCAGCGGTGGAACTGACCTCGACCGATCTGACGTTGCCGAATCCGAGATTGTTCAGTTCAGCGGTCGCCAGATCCAGCGTGCGTCCCCTCACGTCGGGCACCTGCTGGCGCTGCGGACCGGCCGAGACGTACAGCGTCACCGTCGAGCCCTTGTCGGCCGATACGCCCTCACCAGGTGTGGTGCGTGTCGGATTGCCCTCGGGGACGGTGGCGCTCGGTTCATCGCGCTGGTTGACGCGGAAACCCATCGTCTCCAGTTCGGCTCGCGCGTCGGCCGCGGACATCTCCGTGACTCGTGGAATGGAGATCTGTGGCGTCTCGTCCGAAGCCCACGGCTGGATCAACAGCAACGTGACGGCCACGACCGCCAGGAGTGCAAGTGCGCTCATGGCCGCGTATTTAAGGGCCTTGTGACGCTTCGGCGGCGGATCGTCATCGCCGCGGCCAGGTGAGCCCGCGGCTCCGACCCGGGCAACCCGGGCACGGGGCCCGGTGTCGATCAGGGCGGTACGGTCCTCGTCGCTCATCACCATCGGCGCACTCGGTTTGCCGCCTGCGAGCACCTTGATCAGATCCGAACGCATCTCGGCGGCCGACTGGTAGCGGTTCGCCGGGTTCTTGCTCATCGCCTTGAGCACGATCGAGTCGAGCTCGGGTGGGATACCCGGGCGCACCGACGACGGGACGGGCGGATCCTCCCGGACGTGTTGATAGGCCACGGCCACGGGGGAGTCGCCGGTGAACGGGGGCTCTCCGGTGAGCAATTCGAAGAGCACACAACCCAGGGAATACACGTCGCTACGGGCGTCGACGCTCTCACCACGGGCTTGTTCGGGCGACAGGTACTGGGCGGTGCCGATGACCGCAGCCGTCTGGGTCATCGAGTTGCCGGTGTCCGACATGGCGCGGGCGATGCCGAAGTCCATCACCTTGACCGCACCGGACTTGTCGATCATGATGTTCGCCGGCTTCACGTCGCGATGGACGATGCCGTTCTGGTGCGAAAAGTGCAGGGCTGCAGCAACATCGGCGATCCAGGTCATTGCCTGCCGGGGGCTGACATGACCTTCGGCCCGCAGCACGTCGCGCAGGGTCTCGCCGTCGACGAACTCCATCACGATGAAAGGCAATGGCCCCTCGGGCGTTTCGGCCTCACCGGTGTCGAACACCGACACGATCGTCGGGTGATTCAGCGCCGCCGCATTCTGGGCCTCACGCCGGAAGCGGAGGTAGAACGTGGGGTCGCGGGCGAGGTCGGCGCGCAGGACCTTGATCGCGACGTCGCGATGCAGCAGCAGGTCGCGGGCCAGATGGACCTCGGACATGCCACCGAAACCGAGCGTCTCACCCAGTTCGTAGCGTTCTGAAACCTGCCTTGGGACAGCCATCAACCACCGTTCCCTGAATCAGGACCCGTGGTCGTGGTCGTGGACGCGTCGTCGTCTGGCCCGGAATCGGTCTCCTCACGGGCAGGCAACCCGGGGATCGAGATGGTCGGCAGCGTGAAGATCGGGCTTCGTTCCGTGGTGGTCGTGGTGGTCGGCTCCGGCGTGGTGGTGGTCGTGGTGTCCTCGGTGGTCGTCGTGGTTGTCGTGGTGGTCCGCGTGGTCGTGGTGGTTGTTTCCTCGGTGGTCCGCGGCACCGTGGTGGTGGTCGTCGTTGTCCGGGGCCTCGACGAACTCGGCGACGGGGTGTCGGGGTCGTCATTGGAGGACATCAACAGGAAGCCGACGGCGATGAGCGCTCCGAGGAGCAGCAGCACCGCGACAGCGGCCAGCGCCTTTTGTCCGCCAGACCATCCGTCCTGTGACCCGGGAGGCGGCGTCGCCGGACCTTTCGGAGGTGGGGTGGCCCGAACGGCGCTGGTGGTGGCAGGCGGAGCCATCGCCGCGGTGGCGGGACGGGACGCGGCAGCGGCCGTGCCGGGCGGTGGCGGACGACGGCCTGCACGCACCGCTGCGACGGCGTTGGCGAACTCGCCACCGTCGGAGTAGCGCTGATGGGGGTCCTTGGCCATCGTGATCTCGATGAGTTCACGGACGTTGGCAGGCAGATCCGTCGGTAGCGGCGGCGCTTCTTCGCGGATGTGTTTCATCGCGACGGTGATGGCGCCGTCCCCGAGGAACGGGCGGCGACCGGAGATCGCCTCGTAGCCGACGACTCCGAGCGAGTACACGTCCGATGCCGCGGTCGCATCCTCTCCGAGCGCCTGCTCGGGCGAGATGTACTGCGCAGTGCCCATGACCATGCCGGTCTGCGTGACCGGGGCGGCGTCGACGGCCTTGGCGATACCGAAGTCGGTGATCTTCACCTGACCGGTCGGGGTGATCAGGATGTTGCCGGGTTTGACGTCGCGATGGACCAGACCGGCATCGTGCGCGGCCTTGAGAGCCCGGCCGGTTTGTTCGAGCATGTCCAACGCGTTGTGCAACGACAGGCGCCCGACCCGCGACAACACCGCGTTGAGGGGCTCACCGTTGACCAGTTCCATCACCAGGTAGGCGACAGATCCGGCACCCGGGTCCTGCGCTTCGCCGTAGTCGAAGACGTTGGCGATGCCCGGATGATTCAGCTGGGCGGTGGTGCGGGCCTCGGTGCGGAAACGCTCGAGGAACTCGGGATCGTCGGAGAACTCAGCCTTGAGGACCTTCACGGCGACGCGGCGGCCCAGCCTGGTGTCCATGGTTTCCCACACCTGGCCCATGCCGCCGGTTGCGATCAGCCGCATCAGCCGATAACGGCCGGCGATGGTCGTCCCACCTTGCAAACTCACGCGGTCACCTCTCACCTACGAGCGCGTTGATGACCGCGCGCCCGATTGGAGCGGCCGAGGAGCCGCCCGTTGCCTGTAGTCCTCCATCGCCGTTCTCGACGATCACCGCAACCGCGACCTTGGCATTGCTCGACGGCCCGAACGCGATGTACCAGGCGAACGGGGTTTCGTCGGCGCCCTGGGTGTCGGAGTGTTCGGCTGTGCCGGTCTTCGAAGCGATCGGCACCGATCCGCCCGCACCCGTGGTGTTGCGCTCGGAATCGACCATCATCGCGGTCAGCGTGGCAGCTGTCTGCGCGGAGATCGGTTCGTTGAGTGCGTTCGGTCGGGTGGTGTGCAGTGTCTTGAGGTCGGGAGCCTGGAGTTTATCCACGAGATATGGCTGCATGCGAACTCCACCGTTGGCGATCGTTGCCGCGATCATCGCATTTTGGATCGGGGTGAAGCGGACATCGCGCTGGCCGATGGAGCTCTGGCCGAGTGCGGCGAGGTCCGGGATCGGGCCAACGGTGGACTCGGCGACCGGAAGCGGCGTGTTGGGCAGCTTGGCGTCGACGCCGAAGGCATTGGCCTGTTTCTTGACCGTCTCGACGGGATTCTGCAGCTTCGAGGTGGACAGGTCGACAAATGCCGTGTTGCACGAATACTCCAGCGCCTGGTGCATCGTGACGGTGCCACCACTGGAGGCCGGGCAGGTCTGGTTGCCGTAGTTGGTGAGCGAGGTCTGCGTCTGCGGCAGCACGATGCTGTTGTCGGCGGTCAGCCGGGTGTTCTCGTCGAGGCCCTCCTCCAGTGCCGCCGCGGCCGTGATCACCTTGAAGGTCGAGCCGGGTGGGTAGGTCTCGTTCAGCGCGCGGTTGAGCATCGGCTGGTAGCCGGTGGCGTCGGCGGGATTCCAGGCGGCCCACGCGTCTTCCCGCACGGTCGCGTCGTGGCTGGCCAGCAGGTTCGGGTTGTAACTGGGGGTGGAGACCATCGCCAGGATCGCGCCGGTGCTGGGATCGAGCGCAACCACCGCACCGCGACAGCCCCCGTTGCAGCCGGCCGTCATCTGTTCGTAGGCGACCTGCTGCGCCCGCGGGTTGATGGTGGTGATCACGTTGCCGCCGCGAGGGTCGCGGCCGGAGAACATGTCGGCGAACCGTTGCCCGAACAGCCGGTCGTCGTTGCCGTTGAGGAACGAGTCCTCGGCTTGTTCGAGGCCGGAGCTCCCGTACTGGAACGAGTAGTAACCGGTGACGGGCGCGTACGCGTCTGCCCACGGGTTCGGGTAGGTGCGCAGGTACTGCAGTCGATCGTCGGTGGGGACGGACTGGGCGATGACGTCGTTGCCCGCGGTGATCTGGCCCCGCTGGCGTGAGTACTCGTCGAGCAGGACCCGCTGGTTGCGGGGGTCGGCCCGGAGGTCGTCGGCCTTGAAGACCTGGACGTAGGTGGCGTTGATCAGCAGCGCGAGGATGATCACCATGACTGCCGTCACCACGCGACGGATGGGAATGTTCATGGGCGTTTCACCATTTGCGTGGGCGCATCTGCGATCGGTGTCGGTTTCTTCTTGGTCGGGTCGGGTTCACGCGCGGCGTTGGACACGCGGAGCAGCAGCGCCACCAAGATGTAGTTCGCCAGCAGCGAGGAACCACCATACGACATGAACGGCGTGGTCAGACCGGTCAGCGGGATCAGCTTGGTGACACCGCCGACGACAACGAACACCTGCATCACGATGGTGAACGCCAAGCCGGTGGCGAGGAGTTTGCCGAAGCTGTCGCGCACCATGATCCCGGTTCGCAGTCCGCGGGTGACCAGGATCAGATAGAGCATCAGGATCGCGGCCAGTCCGACCAGCCCGAGCTCTTCGCCGATCGTCGCGATGATGAAGTCGGTGTTGGCGAACGGCACGATGTTCGGGCGGCCAGAACCCAGACCGGTCCCGAACACACCACCGGTCGCCAGCCCGAACAATCCCTGCCCGACCTGATAGCCCTGGCCGTAGAAGTCGCTGAACGGGTCCTGCCAGATGCTGACCCGGACCTGGAGATGGGAGAACAACTGGTAGGCGAAGATTGCCCCGAGTGCGAACAGACTGACGCCGATGATGAGCCAGCTGACCCGTTCGGTCGCCACATAGAGCATCACCAGCATCGTGGAGAAGATCAGCAGCGACGTTCCCAGATCCGACTCGAATGCCAGCACGCCGATGGAGATGACCCAGGCGGCCAGCAGGGGACCGAGATCGCGGGCCCGGGGCAGGTCCATGCCGAGGAAGTGTTTACCCGCGGTGGTGAACAGGTCGCGTTTCGAGACCAGCAGGGACGCGGTGAAGATGATGATCAGGATCTTCGAGAACTCACCGGGCTGAATGTTGAACAGCGGTGTGCGGATCCAGATCTTCGAGCCGTTGATCTCCGACATCGACGACGGCAGGATCGCCGGGATGGCAAGGAAGATCAGGCCTCCGACACCGAGGATGTAGCTGTACCGCGACAACGTGCGGTGGTCGCGGATCAGGATCAGGACCGCCACGAACGCGATGATGCCCAGGACCGCCCACAGCACCTGTTGATCGGCGTCATGGGTGCGCTCGATGGGGCTGGCGGTCTCACCATTCTGTCCGGTGCCGAGATCGAGGCGGTGGATGATCACCAGGCCCAGCCCGTTCAGGGTCGCGACCAGCGGCAGGATCACCGGATCGGCGTAGGGCGCAAACCGGCGGACCACCAGGTGCGCCAACCCGAAGAGCAGCATGTAGGCACCGATGTACTTCGCGATATCCCAAGTGACACTTTGGGATTGAGCGACCTGCACCAGGATCAGCGCGGCGAAGACGATGACGGTGGACAGGCCGAGCAGGGCAAGCTCGAAGTTGCGTCCGGTGTAGGGCCGGGCGGGTCCCGATGCTGGTGTCTGAGTGACGGCGGCCTGTGACATCAGCGGCTCCGACAGTTCCCCGGCTGGGGCGCCGGTGTCGTCGACAGCGGCGGCATCGTGCTGGCCGTGCCGGATTGCGGAGCAACGGTTGTCGGTGTCGTCGAATCACCGGGCTGGGGTGTGCCCGGCTGGGGCGCCGGTGTCTGCGGTTGCGGCGTGATCGCCTCGGTGGACGCCGAAGCCTCTTCCGGACACAGCGGCAACAGGTTGTCCATCAGGTCGCGGACCTGGGATTCGGCGTCCCCGAGCGACACCGGGTCGCGGCCGTCGAGGGACGCCGGTGCGGTCCCGGTCAGGTCGGAGACCTTCAACGGCACGCAGTCGGCCGGCTGGTTGTCGTAGTCGGCCAGCGTGACGGTGGGGTTGTCGGTGTTCATGTCCTTGGTGCAGGTGATCTTGCTCAGCTCGTGCAGGCTCATCCCGAGGACCGAACCCTGTAGCCCGCGATAGACCACGACCTGGCCGTCGGATTGGCCCACGTAGTAATTCGACCGGACGATCGCGCGTCCGACGAACAGGCCACCGATCAGCAGGGCGATGATCGCCACGGCAACGCCCGCGAGGATCCATTTGCGACGCGGGTGTGCCTGCCGGGGTTCGGGTTCAGGTGTGCCGATCGTGGGTCGACGCGGGGTCTGCGCGGGTGGCCGCAACGCTGCCGCCCGCCCGGCAGAGGTGCTCGGATCCGGGACGTATTCCTGATCGTCGCCACCGGCCGCGCCACCGACGATCGGCCGGCTCTCGCCGTAATCGACATCGACGACGTCGGCGATGACCACGGTGACGTTGTCCGGACCGCCGCCTCGCAAGGCGAGTTCGATCAGCCGGTCGGCGCAGTCGCGGTGGTTCTCGACCGACAACATGGTGTCGCGGATCGTCTCTTCGCTGACCACGTCGGACAGTCCGTCGCTGCAGAGCAGATAGCGATCGCCTGCCCGTGCTTCACGCACGGTCAGCGTCGGTTCGACCTCGGTGCCGGTGAGCGCCCGCATGATCAGTGAGCGCTGCGGATGCGTGTGGGCTTCCTCGGCCGTGATCCGGCCTTCTTCGACGAGGGTCTGAACGAACGTGTCGTCACGAGTTATCTGGGTGAGCTGGCCGTCGCGCAACAGATATCCACGGGAATCACCGATATGGCAGAGCCCGAGCCGGGAACCGGCGAACAGGATCGCGGTCAGTGTGGTCCCCATGCCGTCGAGCTCGGGGGCTTCGGCGACCTGATCGGCGATCGCCTGATTGCCGCGCCGGGTGGCGGCGTCGAGTTTGGCGAGCAGGTCTCCGCCGGGTTCGTCGTCGTCGAGAGGACGCAGCGCCTGGATGACCAGTTGGCTGGCCACCTCACCGGCCGCGTGGCCGCCCATGCCATCGGCCAGGGCGAGTAGACGGGCACCGGCGTAGACCGAGTCTTCGTTGTTGGCGCGGACCAGGCCACGGTCGCTCCGCGCGATATAGCGCAACACCAATGTCACGGGCGCAACTCAATCACGGTTTTGCCCACGCGTACCGGAGTTGCCAGGGGCACCCGCACGGCGGTGGTGACTTTCGACCGATCGAGATAGGTGCCGTTGGTGGATCCGAGGTCCTCGACGTACCAGTCGTCACCACGGCGGATCAGGCGTGCGTGACGCTCGGAGGCGTATTCGTCGGTGAGGACAAGGGTGGAGTCGTCGGCCCGCCCCAGCAGGACGGGCTGGGTGCCGAGGGTGATGCGGGTATTGGCCAGCGCACCGTGTGTGACCACGAGATATCGGGCAGCGCCCTTGACTCGGGCCGGTGAGCCCTGGGTCCGACGTTCGAACCTGGTCGGTGGTCGTTGGCCCGTCGCGGCATAGACGTCGCTGCGGATAACCCGGAGCACAGCCCAGATCATCAGCCACAAGAGCAGCAGGAAACCGACACGCGTCAACTGCAGCACTATGCCTTGCACGTTTTCTCACCTCCTGGGCCAGCCATCAAAGTCCAGTGCATCTTATGGCCCAGTGGCCTCTATGTAGCTACTCGGATGTGTTTCCAACGCAAAGAAAGTGAGTCGGGTCATGCCGGGAACGGTGGCCGGAGCCCCCGCGCCCGTCGGGTGAGCGGTCTACTGGAAGCGAACGGTGATGTCGGAATGTCCGACGCGGATCCGGTCGCCGTCGGCCAATTCCCAGCTGCTGACCTGGACATCGTTGACCGTGGTGCCGTTCGTGGAGTTCAGGTCGTTGAGCAATGCGCTCGATCCGTCCCAGCGAATTTCTACGTGGCGCCGCGAGACGCCGGTGTCCGGGAGCCGGAACTGGGCGTCCTGGCCGCGACCGATCACATTGGAACCGTTACGCAATTGAAAGGTGCGGTTGCTGCCGTCTTCGAGCAGCAAGGTGATGGAGCTGGGCGCGTAGCCGGCAGGCGGTGCCGCGTAGCCCTGTCCGGCGTAGCCGCCCTGCTGATCCGGTGCGGCGTAACCCTGCTGGTCGCCGTAACCCTGGTCGTATCCGCCCTGCTGGTAACCCTGGTCGTATCCGGGCTGGGCGTAGCCGCCCTGCTGGCCGTAGGCGGGCTGCTGCTCGTAGCCGCCCTGCTGGTAGCCCTGGTCGTATCCGGGCTGCTGGGCGTAACCCTGGTCGTAGCCGCGCTGGTCGTATCCCTGCTGGTCCGGTGCGCCGGCGCCCGGCTGCTCGGCGGGGTAGCCCTGGTTGTAGCCGCCCTGCTGGTAGCCCTGGTCGTAACCGGGCTGCTGGGCGTAGCCGCCCTGCTGGCCGTAGGCGGGCTGCTGCTCGTATCCGCCCTGCTGGTAGCCCTGGTCGTATCCGGGCTGCTGGGCGTAACCCTGCTGGTCATACTCGTCCTGCCGGCTGTATGCCGCAGGCGCGGCATCGGCGTTCTGGTCTTCGGGCTGGTACGGCTGCTGACCGTAGCCGGGAGGCGGGTAGGAGCCCTGTTCGTAACCTCCGCGCTGGTCGTATCCGGAGTTCTTGGTCATGGGAACGGCTCCTACTGGTGGGATTCGGTTTGGTCCTGCGGGTTGCGGCCCTGCCTGCGGACGGGGCGGGGGCGGCCCGGGCGGGCCTACCTGTTGGTCACCCGGTGAGGGTACGGGCATCGGGCGGGCATCGGGGTTTACCGCACCTCGAGCCCGGAATTGACCCGTGTGCAGGGTGGGTGACTGGGCAAACTCGACAACCACTTCGCCATACGTCTGCCACCCGTTGTCTCGGATGAAGTTCTCGAGGTGCTTGGAGAACGTTTTGCGATTCAGCTCGTACTCCGCCGCCATCTCCTGATGGTCGGTCGAACTGACCACCAGGGTGTACGCGTTGGGTGCGAGTTTGCTGCCGTCGCCGAGGTCTTCGAGACGGTCTTCTGCCTCGCGCTGAAGCGCGTTCTCGACCTCTTGAGGTGCTACTTTGCCGCCGAAGACCCGGGCGAAGCCGTCATCTACCGCACCTTCTAGCTTGCGTTCGATTCTTTGCAGAATCCCCATCACCGACGACCTCCCTCCGCATTGTCAGCGTGTCGGCGTGCCAATCGTGCTTTTTGATGATAGCGACTCATCTGTTTCATGGGCACTCCAGGGAGAACATCTGCACCGTCCGCCACAGATGTCCCATATTCGTCTGTCCCATATTCGTCCCTCCAATATTGCAGTCATATCGAGCGGATGTCGCGCGGCGCGATACTAAATACAGTCACAGGGCCGCCACCGGCACGCACCGTTCAGGCACTACTCGACCTGCGAGGAGCGTGGCCCCAAACCAGCAACCGGTGAGCTGAACAGCGGATTTCTGTCCGGGTGACCAATCGTGTTAACGTCTCATAGTTCTTTTCGGAGAGATCCGGAGGGGGCAGCCACGGGCGAGTGGCGGAATGGCAGACGCGCTGGCTTCAGGTGCCAGTGTCCTTCGGGACGTGGGGGTTCAAGTCCCCCTTCGCCCACAAAGAGCAGTTCAGCTCACAAGCGGCACACAGGTCAGGTTGCAGAAATGCAGCCTGACCTTTTGCTTTCTCAGCAAACTCTGCTGGGACTGCCCCCGCTTTGGTTGAGTGCAGTGACTTGCCGGGGGCTCGGCTTCTCGACCCAAGCGTTCTAAAATGGCGCAAATGCCCAGTCTCACAGCGTGACTGGGCCAATGCCCGGCTGATCAATGCCGCCATGGAGTCGTTCTTCGCTCTCCTTCAGAAAAACATCCTCGATCGCCGCGTGCTTCAACAATGTTCCCGGCTCGACTCGAGGTAGAGATGCCGAACCGTGAAACGTCGAGCGACAGTCGCCGACATATCCAAAGTAGGACATCGATGGGTCTGTTGACATTCGAGTCAGACGATGCCGTGTGGGCGATGTCGGATCCGCTGCTGAGGTAGCCGTTTGCGGTTGAGCGGTGTTGCGAGCCAGGGCGAGTTGTCTGCGTTGCAGTCGCCGGGCTCGAGGCGCGATGGCCGGGCGAAGATAGTGCAACTGTTCCGTTCAGAGGAACAGTCAGGATAGGCCGATTGTCCTGGCAGTATCCGAATCGACGGAACGTTGAGCGGCCCATTAGTCGTCGGCGGTGCTTCCGGTCACAAAACGCGTGGTACGGTTTTCGCATCCTTAAACCCAGAGCGTTTCTCCCAAAGGAACGGAGTTGATGTGGCTTCTTCTGCACCGCTAGACGGTGTGCGAGTTCTCGACGTCTCGACGATCCTGGCCGGCCCGCTCGCCTGCCAGATCCTCGGCGACTTCGGTGCCGACGTCATCAAGATCGAGCACCCGCGCGACGGCGACAACATGCGCGGCCACGGCCGCAGCAAAGACGGCGTGCCGATCTGGTGGAAGGAGATCAGCCGCAACAAGCGCACCGTGGCCCTCGACCTCAAGGACCCGCGTGGCGGCGAGGTCTTCCGCAAGCTCGCCCGCACCGCTGACGTCATCGTCGAGAACTTCCGTCCCGGCACCTTCGAGCGGTGGGGACTCGGTCCCGACGTGCTGCTCGAGGAGAACCCCGGCCTGGTGATGGTCCGCCTCACCGGCTTCGGCCAGACCGGCCCGTACGCCTCGCGCGCCGGATTCGGCACCCTCGTCGAGGCGATGAGCGGTTTCGCGGCGGCCACCGGCCAGGCCGACGGCCCGCCGACGCTCCCGGCGTTCGGGCTGGCCGACAGCATCTGCGGCATCGCCGCGTCGAGCGCGGTCACGATGGCGCTGCGCCACCGCGACAAGACCGGCGAGGGCCAGGTCGTCGATATGAGTCTGCTCGAGCCGATCATGGCCGCCGTCGGCCCCGGCCCGACCGTCTACCAGCAACTCGGCGAGATCGGGCAGCGTCACGGCAACCGCTCCACCAACAACGCGCCGCGCAACATCTACGCCACCAGCGACGACGGCTGGGTTGCCGTCTCAACCAGCGCCCAGCGGATCGCCGAGCGCGTCATGGAGATCGTCGGCCACCCCGAGGTGATCGACGAGCCGTGGTTCGCCACCGGCGGTGGCCGCGCCGAGCACGTCGACATGCTCGACGACTACGTCGGCGGCTGGATCGCGCAGCGCACCCGCGACGAGGTCATAGCCGCGTTCACCGAGGCCGGCGCCGCGATCGGGCCGGTGTACGACGCGAAGGACATCGTCGAGGACCCGCACATCCGCGAGACCCAGATGCTCGTCGAGGTCGACGACGCGGACCTCGGTCCGATGCTGCAGCACAACGTCATGTGGCGGATGAGCAAGTCTCCCGGCGAGATCCGGTTCACCGGCCGTGACCTGGGCGAAGACACCGATGAAGTACTGACGGAGGTCGGTGTGAGCGCCGACCAGATCACCGAACTGAAGGAGAGTGGGGTCATCCGATGACCGATGCATTGCTCAACGCCGTCCAGCAGGGCACGGACGTCATAGACCTGGGACGCGAGCTGCGGGTCGGCATGCCGCAGTCGCCGAACCACCCGCAGTTCTGGCACACCCTGCCGCGCCGCCACGGTGACATGACGCGCGCCGACGGCGGCAGCGCCGCCAACGACATGATCACCATGGGCACCCACGTCGGCACCCACATCGACGCGCTCGCCCACGTCTCGCACGACGGCAAGATGTACGGCGACGTCGACGCCAAGCAAGCCGGTGTCGGCGGCAAGTACGTCGAGCTCGGCGTGCACACCATCGAGCCGATGATCCGCCGTGGTGTCCTGCTCGACGTCGCCGGACTCAAGGGCGTCGAGTGCCTCGACGGCGGCACAGAGATCACCGTCGCCGACCTGGATGCCGCAGAGGCCGCCGCGAAGGTCACCGTCGGCGAAGGTGACGTCGTCCTGATCCGCAGCGGATGGGGCAGCAAGTTCCCCGACGGCGCACCGTATGTCGGCGGCCCGACCGGCGTCCCCGGCGTGAGTGAGGCCGGGGCCCGCTGGCTCGCCGATCGCAAGATCCACGCGGCCGGCGCCGACACCATCGCTTTCGAGCGCCTCGCGCCGGGCGAGGGCCACGCCCTGCTGCCCGCACACCGCGTTCTGCTGGTGGAGAGCGGGATCTACATCATCGAGGCCATCGACCTGGAGAAGATCGCCGCCGCGGGCTGGGGCGAGTTCACCTTCGTCCTCGTCCCGATGCCGATCTTCGGCGCCACCGGCTCGCCGGTGCGTCCGCTGGCGGTGCGCAGCCGATGACAGAACTGACTCTCGCGCAGCAGCTCGCGAAGTTCGCGGTCGGCACGTCGTACGAGACACTGCCCGCCGACGTGGTGGAGAGCGTCAAGATGCGCGTGCTCGACACGCTCGGCATCGCGACCGCCGCCACCACGCTGGAGACCAGCCGCGCCGCCCGTGAGTGGGCGCGCCGCCAGGGCGTGGCCCGGGACGGCTACGGTACGTCGGGCATCGGTGTCATCGAGCCGCTGCCGGCCGCGCAGGCCGCGTTCGTCAACGGCGTGCTCGCGCACTCCCTCGACTACGACGACACCCACCTCCCGTCGGTTCTGCACCCGAGCGCCTCGGTGGTCCCCGCGGCCCTGGCCGCCGCCGAACAGGCCGGCGCCGACGGCCGCGCGGTGATCCGCGCGATCGCCGTCGGACTCGAGGTGTGCGTGCGCATCGGCATGGCCGGCTACGACCGTGAGGCCGGCAACTCGACGTTCTTCGAACACGGCCAGCACGCCACGTCGATCTGCGGTGCGATGGGCGCCTCGGTCGCCGCCGCTCTGCTCGACGGCGCCGACGAGAAGCGCATCGTCGACACGCTCGGCGTCGCCGCGTCGATGGCCTCGGGAATCATCGAGGCCAACCGCACCGGCGGCACCGTCAAGCGCATCCACTGCGGGTGGGCCGCGCACGCCGCGATCAGCGCCGCCGAACTCGTCGGCCTCGGACTGACCGGCCCGCCGACCGTCCTGGAGGGCCGCTTCGGCTTCTTCCAGGCGTGGCTGCACGGCACGTTCGACGCCTCGGAGATCACCGACGGACTCGGCACCGAGTGGGCCGTCCCGGGCATCTTCTTCAAGCCGTACCCGGCCAACCACTTCACGCACGCCGCCGTCGACGCCGCCGCCGCACTGCGTGGGCAGGGCATCGGCGTCGACGACGTCGTCGAGCTGATCCTGGGCGTCCCCGAGCAGAACAAGCGCACCATCGGCGAGCCGATCGAGGTCAAGCGCACGCCGGAGACCGGCTACATGGCGCAGTTCAGCGGACCGTACGCGGTGGCCATCGGCCTCCTCGGCGGCGGCGGACTGGGGGCGGGCCTGGATGACTACACCGACGAGCTGGCCGTCGATCCGCGTCGCCGCGAGATCATGGCCAAGGTGGACGTCGTCGTCGACGCCCGCTGCACGGAGATCTTCCCGGAGCAGTTCCCCGCGGTCCTGACCGCGCGGCTGACCGACGGCCGGGAGGTCGTGGCCGAAGTGCTCACGACACGGGGCGGGCCGGCACGGCCGCTGTCCTTCGAAGAATTGACCGCGAAGTTCCGGGACAACGCCCTGCGGGTGCTGTCGACCGACGAGGCGGACCAGTTGGCCGACACCTGTCGCCGACTGGACGACTGCGCCGATCTGCGAGGCCTGCTGGCTCCGCTCACCGGTATCGACGCACCGACCCCCGGCTCGCACTGACGAGCCCCACCAAGACTGATAGCCGAAGTTGAAGGAGCGAGAACAATGGCTGAATTCGATCTGGTCATCAAGGGCGCCCAGGTGGTGCGTCCCGGCAGTGAAACACCAGAGCTGCTCGACGTCGCCGTCTCCGGCGGCACATTCGCTGCGATCGAGGCGGACATCGACGCCGACCGCGCCGCCGAGGTCGTCGACGGCACCGGCAAGCACCTGTTTCCGGGCGTCGTCGACGTTCACCAGCACTGGGGCATCTACAACACGCTGTCCGAGGACGCTGCCACCGAGTCGAAGGCGTCCGCACAGGGCGGTGTCACCAGCGGCATCACCTACATGCGCACCGGTGCGTACTACTTGAACAAGACCGGCCCGTACAACGAGATCTTCCCGGAGGTCCTGGAGGCCACCAAGGGTCGCGCGTACACCGACTACGCGTTCCACATCGCTCCGATCACGAAGGAGCACATCGACGAGATCCCCGATCTGATCGGCAAGTTCGGCGTCCCGTCGTTCAAGATCTTCATGTTCTACGGCGCGCACGGCCTGCACGGCCGCTCGACCAACCAGGCGTCGTTCTTGATGCTGCCGGAAGACCAAACCTACGACGTTGCGCACTTCGAGTTCGTCATGCGTGGCATCGAAAAGGCCCGCCGCGACCCGCGTTTCGCGAAGGACAAGGACAACATCTCGCTGTCGCTGCACTGCGAGACGGCCGAGATCATGCGCGCCTACACCAAGCTGGTGGAGGACGAGGGCAAGCTCACCGGTCTGGAGGCCTACAGCGCTTCGCGTCCGCCGCACTCGGAGGGTCTGGCCATCACCATCGCGTCCTACCTGGCGCACGAGACCGAGCTGCCGAACATCAACCTGCTCCACCTCACCTCGCGTAAGGCGATCGAGGCGGCCATGACAATGCAGCAGGCGTTCCCGCACATCAATTTCCGTCGCGAGGTGACCGTCGGCCACCTGCTCGCGGACTTCAACACCGCTGCCCCGGGAGGCAAGGTGAACCCGCCGCTGCGTTCGCGAGACGACGTCGAGGCTCTGTGGGAGCACGTCATGGCGGGTAACTTCTCGTGGGTCACTTCCGACCACGCGTGCTGCAAGGACGAGGCCAAGTTCGGTGAGCCCCGCGAGGACGTATTCCTGCAGAAGTCGGGGTTCGGCGGCGCCGAGTACCTGCTCCCGGGCATGGTCAGCGAGGGCCGCAAGCGTGGCCTGAGCTACCCGCGCATCGCCGAGCTCGTCTGCAAGAACCCGGCCGACCGCTACGGCCTGGCGAACAAGGGCGACATCGCCGTCGGTTACGACGCGGATTTCTGCCTGCTCGACGACACCGTCGACTACACGGTGCGCGCCGCGGACTCGCTGTCGGTCCAGGAATACACCCCGTTCGAGGGCTTCAACCTGACCGCCAAGGTCACCGACACCTTCCTCCGCGGCAACGGCGTGTTCCGCGACGAGAAGATCGTCGGCGAGCCCGTCGGCCAGTTCGTCCGTCGTTCGGGCGTCGAGGCCTGATCCACGGCTGAACACCACGAGAAGGGGCGCGACCGGAATCCGGTCGCGCCCCTCTGCGTAGTCTGCGGCGATCCGGCACCGCAGTGGGGGCGCCGATGAGGTGAGGGTGTCGAGCGCGTCACGCGCGCTGCAGGGTCTCCTGCGCGGCGCGGATCACAGCACCGTCGATGAGTCGACCGTGGGCGTCTACGGTCACTCCGCCATCGGCGGCGGCAAAGCGGTCGAGGATGTCGCGTGCGGCGGCGACCGCGGCATCGCTCGGTGCCAGCACCTCGTGGATCACCGGGATCTGGCCCGGGTGGATCGCAGTGCGCGACCGGAAACCGAGTTCGACGAGCTCACGGGTGCTCCGGGCGAATGCGTCGAGGTCCCTGAAGTCGGTGGAGGTCGGTGCCACCGGCGCCGGCAGCCCGGCAGCGGCCGCGTTCAGCACGACCTGCGCCCGCAGGCCTGTCACGGCGGAGACGGTCGCGTCGCTGCGCGCCATGCGTAGATCGCCGAGCAGATCCACCTCGCCGACCGCGAACGTGGTGAGCCGCGGATGCCGCGCCAGCACCGGAAGATCGAGGATCGCGGCGGCGTCTTCGACGAGACCGACCACCGGGAGCCTGCCGACGCCGCGTTCGGACTCCAGCCGCTCCAGGAGTTCGCCGACGGCGTCGAGGATGGCCACCGAGCACTTGGCCAGCAGGATGCCCGACAGTGCCGGCCAGACGACGGCGTCGCAGTCGGCGTCGGCGAACGTCGGGTCGACGCGCACCCACGTCTGCGCGCCCTCGCTGCTCGATCCACGCCTGATGAGGAAGTCGCGGACCGCGGCGCGGGCGGCGCCCTTGTCGGCGAGGGGAACGGCGTCTTCCAGGTCGAGGACGACGGCGTCGGCGAGGCCTGCGACGGCCTTACCGAACAACGGCGGCTTGTTGGCGGGGACGTAGAGGAACGACCGGGGGAGCACAGCGGGTCCTTTCACGGAGGGCAGGAAGAAGCGTCAGGAGCGGATGCGCTCGGTGATCGCCCTGGCTGCGTCGACGACGAGGGCGCCGTGCGCCTGGTGCGAGTCGAAGTCGTACCGGAAGGCCGGGCCCGACGAACTGATCGAGCCCATCACGTTGCCCGCGGCGTCGAAGATCGGTGCGGCGATCGAGGCCGCGCCGGTGCCGCGTTCGTCGAGCGAGATCGCGTATCCGCGCTCGCGGATCTGGTCGAGTTCGCGCCGGTAGCCGTCCTCATCGAAGTCCGGATTGATCGACCGGAGGTCGTGCACGGCGTCGTCGATGAACGACCCCGGCAAGAACGCCAGGATCGCACGGCTGGACGCGCCGAAGTGTAGTGGCAGCCGGACGCCGATCTCCACGACCATCTTGACCTCCTGTGGCGACTCGACTTGATCGAGGTAGACGCGCTCCTTGCCGGTGAGCACCGACAGGGTGATCGTTTCCTGTGTCTCGTCGCGGAGTCGGCGCAGGATCGGCGCAGCCAGCGAGCGCACGTCGATCTGGCTGAACGCACGCGCCGACAGTGCCGCGGCCGCCGGACCGAGCATGTACTCGGAGGTGTCGGGCACCGTCTGTAGCAGCGAGCGGGCGACGAGGGAACGCAGGATGCGATGCACCACCGCCTTGCTCAACGACAGGCTTCGCGCGATCGCCGAGACACCGAGCGGGGCGTCCGACCGGGCGAACAGCAGCAGGACATCGGCCACGCGGTCGGCCGTCTCGGTGCCGCCAGGCGTGGCGGTGCCCATCGGGGTTGTCTCTGCCATCAAAGGCCTCCCTTTTGCCGTCGGCGAGAGCCGACACGGCGGTGATCGCCTCGTTGGCCCAGTCGGCGCCGCCGACTGACAGTAGCTTGGCAGGCTTGGCCGCAACGTCGGAGTAGGCGAGGCCAGGCACAGTCGCGGCCGGCACGTCGAGTGTGATCGCGACCGCACGGTTGGCGACCAGCGGTCGATGTGCCCGGCAAGCCGATTCCATCGGACTGTTTCTTCTATCGGAACGCTCGATTGCGGGTTCCGCCGATCTCATGTGTCGCACCCGATCTGCCGAGTTTCATGGAAATGTAGCTTTACCGCACCCTTTTCCACTGATTAAGAGTAACGCACGGCACATTTGAGGTGAGTGGCGTCACATGCTAGGTTGAGATTCATCGCGCATTACGTTCCGTCTAGCGGAACACTTGTCGGGTGTGTTGGATTCGGAGTCCGAGTAGGAATGGACGCCACGTCAGGAGCGGACGGAATGAGAAGAAGAAGGCTGGTGGCGGCACTCGCCGCCGCACTCGGTGCGGTACTGATAGCAGGCTGCGCCAGCGGGGTGGCCGACGACGACGAGATCGCGATCGGGACCCTGCACCCGCTCACCGGGGTCAACGCCGGCGACGGAGCTCAGCTGGAGAACGGCGCGAAGCTCGCGGTCGAGACCGTCAATGCCGCGGGCGGCATCAAATCGCTGGGTGGCAAGAGGCTCGTGATCGCCCCCGGCGACACCAAGGGGTCGGCCAAGACGGGGCAGAGCGAAGCGCAGCGCCTCGTCAGCAACGGCGTCGTCGCGATGATCGGCAGCTACCAGAGCGGGGTATGCGCCAACGTCGCTGTTGTCGCCGAGCGCAACGAGGTGCCTTATCTGATGGACATCTGCGGCGACAACTCGATCCTCGAGAACGGGTACGAGTACACCTTCCGCATGCAGCCGCCGAACTCGCGGTTCGGCGCGAGCACCGCCGACTACGTCAAGGAGGTGACCGATCAGGCCGGCACCGAGGTCACAACGGTCGCCTACCTGCACGAGAACACTGCCTTCGGCAACGGCGTGTCGGCGGCGTTCAAGGAGCGTGCTGCCGAGATCGGTCTGCCGATGGGCCCGGAGATCTCCTACGCCGCGGCGAGCGTCTCTGATCTCACCACCCAGATCGCACGGGTCAAGGCCAGCGGCGCCAACATCCTCGTCGTCTCCGGTTACTACCGCGACGGCGTGCTGGCAGCCAAGGCGGTCGCCACCGTGAAACCGCAGCTCGACGCGGTGATCGGCGCGGCAAACGGCGCGTTCGACCAGCCGCAGTTCCCGAAGGACGCCGGCGCCGCAGGCGATGGCTACTTCGATGTGAACTACCACATCAACGACAAGAGCAAGAAAGGTCAGGACTTCGTGCAAGCGTATGAAGAGCAGTTCCACGACACGCCTCGTACCGGAGCGGCTCTGGCCTACGACTCGGTGATGGTGATCGCCGCAGCGCTGGAGAAGGCCGGCTCCGACGACCCGAAGGCCGTGCGCGATGCTCTCGGCCAGACCGACGTGACCCCGGTGGTCTTGTCGGACGGCCCGGTGCGATTCGACGAGACCGGTGAGAACCTGTCGACCCTCCCCGTCCTCACGCAGGTCCTCGACGGAGCTCCATCCGTCGTGTACCCGCCGCAGTATGCGGTCAAGCCGATCGTGTTCCCGGCAGGACCGGGTCGATGAGCGCGCCGCATACGAGTGCGGAGGTGAGCTCGGACGAGGGCACCTTGAGCATCGGGGCCCGGGCGATCGCCGGCGTCAGGTCGTCGATTCCGTTGGCCGTGATGCTGGTGGTCCTCGTCGTCCTCTTCTGCGGGGCGCTCATCCGCTCCGGCAGTATGGCCGTCACCTGGCAGGCGGTACTCACAGGCATCATCACCGGCGGCGTCTACAGCCTGCTGGCCATGGGTCTGACGATGATCTTCGGTGTCCTCGACATCGTCAATTTCGCCCACGGCGCGTTCTTGACGGTCGGACTGTTTGTCACCTACCAGTTCGTCGAGTCGACCGGGATGAACCCGTACATCGCGCTGCCGCTCGCCATCGTGGCACTGTTCATCTTCGGCGTGGGAGTGCAGAGCCTCCTACTGCACCGCACCATGGGGGCGCTGGAGAGCCAGCTGCTGATCACCATCGGTCTGTCGTTGCTCATTGCCAACGTGCTGCTGATGATCTTCCGCGGCGATCCGCTGTCGGTGAGCCTGTCGTCCGATCCGGGCGTGAACATCTTCGGTGCGGTGGTCACCCGCTCACACATCATCGCGTTCGTCGGTGCGTTGGTTCTCGCCGGTCTGGTGTACCTGCTGCTCAACCGCACCTCGTACGGTCGCGCGATCCGCGCAGTCGCCGCCAGCCCGCAGGGCGCCGGCCTCGTCGGTATCAACGTCCGTTCGGTCTACGCGGTCACCTTCGGTCTGGGCGCGGCGTGCGCCGGTGCGGCGGGCATGCTCATCGCACCGTTCACCACGATCTCCCCGACCGCGGGCGAGCAGTTCAACATCCTGGCCTTCGTCGTGGTCGTCATGGGCGGCCTCGGCAACGTGATGGGCGCCCTCATCGGCGGTCTGATCGTGGGCCTCGTCGAGCAGCTCGGCGGTGTCGCGATCGTCGGTCAGAGCCCCCTGCTCGGCGTCTTCATCTTGTTCCTGCTGATCCTGTTGATCCGTCCGCAGGGCCTGTTCGGAGGTTCGAGCAAATGACCACCGCGCTCACCCGCATGCTGCCGAAGTCGCCGGTCGGCGCGAACGGCTCGCGTAACTGGACCCGCCCGCTGGTGTTCCTGGCGATCGTCGTGGTCGTCTCGGCGTTCACCCCGCTGGTCCTACCTGATGCCCGTCAGGCCGTGGCCATCAACATCCTCGTCATCGCGATGATGGCGACCGGCTGGAACCTGATGAGCGGCTACGGCGGCATGTTCAGCTTCGGCCACGCAGCGTTCTTCGGAATCGGCGCGTACACCGACGCCTATCTGATCGTCCACTTCGGCATCTCGCCGTGGATCTCGCTGTTCATCGGCGCCGCATTCGCGGCGCTGGTCGCGATGATCATCGGCTATGTTGCGTTCCGCTACAAGTTGCGCGCTGCGTACTTCGCCTTGGCGACGTTCGCGTTCGCCGAGATGCTCCGCCTGCTGGCCACCAACACCGACTTTCTCAACGGCACCGCGGGACTGCACGTCCCGCTACTCACGGACGACTCGTGGTGGATGCTGCAGTTCGACGCGAATGCGCCGCAGTACTTCTACATCGGCCTGGCCCTGCTGGTCATCTGCGTGCTGATCACGATGTGGTACCTGCGCTCGCGGCCGGGTATCTACACCGTCGCCATCCGCGACAACGAGGAGGCCGCCGACTCGCTGGGCGTCGACGTGATGCGCGTCAAGCTGACGACGATGGCGCTCTCGGCCGCGATCACCGCGGTCGCCGGAGTGTTCTACACCCAGTACTACATCTTCGTCGACCCGGATATCGCGTTCGGCAGCGAGCAATCGGTGCAGGCCATCACCCCGGCCGTCATCGGCGGCATCGCGACCATCGCCGGCCCGATCGTCGGGGCCCTGATCATCGGTCCGCTCAACGAGCTGACCGCCGAGTTGGGCCGCACCCCGCCGGGGTTCCTGGACTTCCTCGCCGGCCGCAGCGGCCTGGATGTGGTCGTCTACTCGATCCTGCTCATCCTCATCGTTCTGGTGCTGCCCAAGGGAATAGTCGGGACGATCAAGAACTGGTGGAGACAACGATGACCAACGTTCTCGAAGTACGGGGCATGAGCAAGTCGTTCAAGGGCGTGCACGCGCTGGCCGATGTCGAGCTCGATGTCCCCGAGGGCTCGATCGTCGGCGTGATCGGCCCGAACGGTGCAGGCAAGACAACTTTCTTCAACTGCATCACCGGCACCATCACCCCCGACACCGGCTCGGTCCGGATCTTCGGCAAGGACGCGACGGGGCTCTCGCCGCACCGCATCGCCCACGCCGGCGTCGGCCGCACCTTCCAGCTGATGCGCCCGTTCGGGACGATGACGGCACGGGAGAACGTGATCACCGCGGCGCTGACCAAAGGCGGCTCGCACAGTGTCGCGCAGAAGCGCGCCGACAAGGTCATCGAGGCGACCGGCATGGCCGAATGGGCCGACATGGTGTCCGACTCACTGCACACCGCCGCGCTCAAGCGACTGGAGCTGGCGCGCGTGCTGGCCCGCTCGCCCAAACTGCTGCTGCTCGACGAGGTTCTCGCCGGCCTGGTCCCGTCCGAGCGGACGCCGGTCGTCGAACTCCTCGCCGAACTTCGGGAACGCGAGGGCCTGAGCATGGTCTTCATCGAGCACATCATGGCCGCCGTCATGCGGCTGTCCGACTCGGTCGTGGTCTTCGACCGTGGCCGGGTGATCGCCTCCGGCAATCCCGAGGCGGTCGTTGCCGACCCGACTGTCCAAGAGGCCTACTTGGGAACGGAAATCGCTGATGCTTGAGATCGACAACATCACTGCCGGATACGGCAAGCTACAGATCCTGCACGATCTGAGCATCCACGTCGACGCGGGCGAGCTCGTCTCGGTGGTCGGCGCCAACGGCGCAGGCAAGACCACCATGCTCCGCGCCATCAGCGGACTCATCGAGACCCGCACCGGCGAGATCCGGTACGACGGCGCGAAGATCTCCGGGCTCAAGCCGCATCAGGTCGTGCGGCACCGGGTGATCCAGGTGTCCGAGGACCGCGACCTGTTCGGTCCGATGACGGTGGAGCAGAACCTGGTGCTGGGCGCGTGGACTCGCGACAAGAGCGCGGTCGACGAGGAGATGGGAAAGGTCTTCGAGCTGTTCCCGATCCTCAAGGAACGGCGCAAGCAGACCGCGCAGACCATGTCCGGCGGTCAGCAGCAGATGGTGGCGATCGGCCGCGCCCTGATGTCGCAGCCGAAGCTGCTGATGCTCGACGAGCCGTCGACCGGTCTGTCGCCCAAGCTCACCTGGGACGTTCTCAACGCCGCCGCGGCGATCCGGGAGACCGGCATCGGCGTGCTGCTCGTCGAGCAGAACGCGGCGCAGGCGCTCGCCATCTCCGACCGGGCGTATGTCCTGGAGAGCGGCAGCGTCGTCCTCGAGGGACCCGGTAAGGAATTGGCGGGCGACGAGCGAGTGCGGAAGGCCTACCTGGGGCTATGACCGAGCAGACGACGTCACTCGACGCCGACCAGCAGGCGGCGCTCGCTGCGGCGACGAGCCTGGGGACGTGGGCCGCAGACCTGACCTGGGGGTCGGTGCCAGCACCGGTGCGCGACCGGCTGCGGCTGGTGCTGTTGGACACTCTCGGCGTCACCATGCTCGGGGCGCGGCTGCCGGAGCGCGCCGGGCTGGTCGACGCGTGGACGCCGGGCGCCGGCGACGCCCCGCTGATCGGCGCGGGCGTGTCGACGTCGCCGGAGATCGCCGCGTGGGTCAATGCGACCGCGTTGGTGAGTCTGGAAATGGACGAGGGCAACAAGTTCGCCGGCGGACACCCTGCCGCGCATGGCTTTCCCGCGGTCCTTGCGCTCGCCGCGCAGCTCGACGCCGACGGTCCGTCGACCGCGGCCGCGCTCCTGGTGGCGTACGAGGTGGGTGCGCGGTACGGCCGCGCGTCAACCGCAGTTCCGGGACTGCACCCGCACGGCAACTGGGGCTTGACCGGGCCGGCCGCCGGCTGCGCCAAGCTCCTCGGGCTCGACGCCGCGGGCATCACCGCGGCCGTCGACGCGGCGAGCGGCATGCCGATCGCCGGACCGTTCTCAGCGGCACTCGACGGCAACCCGGTCCGCAACGAGTGGATGGGCGCGTGCAATATGTCCGGCCTCGCCGCGGCCCGGCTGGCCAAGGCCGGGATGGCGAACCCGACCGGAATCGCCGCCCACGGTCTCGGCCGTCTGCTCGGCACGTTCGACCCGGCCGTTCTGCTCGAGGAGCTGGGGGAGCGCTGGGACATCGGCCTGGGCTACTTCAAACGGCACGCGTCCTGTGCGTTCACCCATCCGGCCGCCGACGCGACCCTGGCGCTGCGTGAGCGGCTCGGCGACGCGGGGGTCGACGAGATCACCGGCGTCCGGGTCTCGACCTACTCCGCTGCGGCGAAGCTGCACCGCACCCGCTGGAACAACCGGCTCGCCGCGATGTTCTCCATCCCTTACGTGGTCGCGACCGCGCTCCTGCACGGCCGCGTGGCACCCGACGGTTTCGACTCATCGTCGACCCCGGAGTTCCTGGCCATGGCCGACCTCGTCGAGGTGGTCGCCGATCAGACGTTCGACGACCGGCTGCCCGACGATCGCGGCGCCGCCGTCGAGATCACCCTCGCCGACGGCCGCGTGCTGCGGGAGGAGACGGTCAATCCGATCGGTGACGCGGCCCGCGAACCGTTCGACCATGAGCGCACCGTCGCCCTGCTGCGCGATCTGCTCGGCGACGGCGACACCCTGGCCCGCGTCCTGGACGCTGCGGCGTCGCTGCCCGACGCGCGCGGCGTCCGTGCGGTGCTGCGCACCCTGACCAACCCCTGACCGGAGGAGTCCTACATGAAGATCTTCGCGACCACTCCGCTCCACGTCGGCGCCGACGAACTCGCGCGCCGTCAGCAGCGGTACGACACCATCGCGCCGGAAGGCGTCACGGTGACGCTGCACGACCTGCCCGACGGCGCGCCGACCAGCCTCGACTCGGCCGACGACATCGCGCGCTCGGACGAGTACGTGCACGCGGCGCTCGCCGGTGTGCCCGCCGAATTCGACGCCGTGATGCCCGACTGCGTCCTCGACCCGGCCGTCGCGCGCCTGCAGGACGAGCTCGACCGTCCGGTGATAGGCATCCTGCGCATGAACCTCGCCTACGCGGCGGCACTCGGCGCCCCGACCGGCGGCGTCGTCCGCAACGATGCGATCGCTGCCGAGATGCGGCGCGTCGCCGACGTGTACGGCTGGACGAAGTGGCTGACCGACGTGGAGGTCCTCGATCTGCCGTTCGACGCGGTCAGCGAGGGCCCCCAGTGGCAGGCACAGCTCGACGCCGCGGCCGTCTCGCTCGCTTCGCGTGGCGTGCGGTCGCTGCTCAACGGCTGCTCGGCCGTCGACGTCGACCCCGACCACCCGTCCGCAGTCCCGGTGGTCGACCCGGTGATCCGGGCCCTGGCACTCGTCGCAGCAGGAGGCAGGGCGTGACCGCCGAAGGACCCGACCTCGTCGTCGCCGGCGCAGGCGGCGGACTGATCGCCGCGCTGCGCGCCGCTCAGCTCGGCCTGGACGTCCTGCTGGTTGAGGCCAGCGAGCACTTCACCCGCGGCAACAACACCTCGATGTGCACCGCGATGATCCCGGGTGTGGACAGCCGGTTCCAGAGGGAGCTGGACATCGAGGACTCAGCGGACCTCTTCGCCGAGGACGTCGACCGCAAGACGAAGGGCACCGGCGATCAGCGTCTGGCGCGCACCCTGGCCGGGGTGAGCGGCGAGATGGTCGAATGGCTGGCCGACGAGGTCGGCCTGGAGATCTCGCTGATGACCGACATGCACTACCCGGGCCACTCGGTCGATCGCTGCCGCACCATCCCCGAACGGCACGGCAACGCGCTGATCGACCACCTGGCGCGGTCGGCCCGCAACCACGCGAACATCGACATCCTGGTGCCCGCGCGACTGACCGACGTCGAGCTCGACGACGACGGAAAGGTGTGCGCGGTCGTCGTCGCCAACCCGTCCGGCACCACCGAGCGCATCGAGACGCCCGCCGTGCTGCTGGCCACCAACGGCTTCGGCGCCGACCACACGATGGTCGAAGAGCACATGCCGGAGATCGCCTCGGCCATCTACCACGGCAGCGAGACCTCGCTCGGCGACGCGCTGCGCATCGGCACCGGACTCGGTGCGGCGTCGGCGTACCTCGACGCCTACCAGGGCCACGGTGCGCTCGCCGCCAAGTCTGCGACGCTGCTGGGCTGGGCGACGATCATGCACGGCGCGATCATGCTTGACACCACCGGTCGTCGCTTCGCAAAGGAGACGAGTGGTTACTCCGAGTTCGGTCCGTACCTGGCGCAGCGCCCGGGCGCGACGGGCTGGGTCGTCTTCGACCGCCGAGTCCACGACCTGTGCGAGCCGTTCACCGACTTCCGGCAGACCGTCGAGTCGGGCGCGGAAGTCTGGGCCGACGACGCCGCGGGCCTGGCCGAGGTCACCGGTCTGCCGGTGGAGGCCGTTGTCGCCGAGCTCGAAGAGTCGGCGCGCGCCGCGCGCGGTGAGATCGAGGACCGCTTCGGCCGTGAGTACGAGGCGCCCCTGCAGGCGCCGTACGCCGCTGTCCGCGTGGTGCCAGCGCTGTTTCATACGCAGGGCGGCCTCGTCGTCGACGAGAAGGCGCGCGTGGTCGACGCCGACGACAATCCGATCCCGGGTCTGTTCGCCTCCGGCGGCGCGGCGGCCGGGGTGTCCGGGCACGGTGCCGGCGGTTATCTGGCCGGCAACGGTCTGATGCCCGCGTTTGGCCTGGCGTACCTCGCGGCGACCGTGGTCGCCAATGGCTGATCTCACCGACGTCGAACGCGCCGCGCGGGAGTTCGTGCAGCGTGCGGCGGGTTTCGCGCAGGTGGTGACGTTCGGTCGCGCCGGAGAACCCGTCGGACGCACCACCAGCGCGTTCCTCGCCGATGACTGGACCGTCGAGATGGTCCAGCGCCGCGTGCACCGGCGCAACGCGCAGATCGAACGCGACCCGCGGGTGCTCGTCACCTGGGTCGGCTCGCCGTCGCCCGATTCGCAGAACGACTCGCCATGGACATTCGACCTCGGCTTGACTATTCCGCGCGTCGTGTTCGTCCGCGGCACCGCGCAGCTGCTCGATGCCGGCGAGACGTGGGACGTCTACCACCACCACACCGAACGGTTGCGCGCCGCGGGCCACGCGAAGGCGCCCCGGCGTGAGCGCGCCGAGATCGACGAGACCATGCGTGGGGTCCGGGTGACCCCGACCGGGATTCGCGTCGAGGGGTTCGGCGAGAGCGCAGAGGCCTTCGATCTCCCCATTCCATGACCGCAGTTGCAGTGAAGGGACCACACCGATGATCAAGGCACTTCTCGGTTACGACATCGTCGAGGGCGTCAGTGAAGAGGACTACGAGCGCTGGCTGTTCGACGTCCACGCACCGGATCTGCTGGCCAACCCGCACGTCGACCGCATCGTCTTCAACAAGATCCTGTATCCGGTGACGTCGGCGTCGGGCGGCACCGCGCAGATCCCGCCGAGCCAGAGTTTCTACCGGATCGCCGAGATGCACTTCGCCGACCACGACGCTTACCAGGCGTACCGGGCGTGGTTCGACGAGAACCCTTTGGCTGCCGAGCGCGGTCCGGCCGGACGCACCGACTTCAGGTTTTATCTGATCGGCGAGAGCACCGTGGTGGAGCGCGACCAGTGACAACCTTCGATGCGTCGAAGGTCGTGCTCGACGTCCCGGCGCCTGAAGTGACTGATCGCCTCGCGAATCTCGCGATGACCGTCTACTCGGCGGCCACCGTCTCCGGCGACACGGCCGAGGCGTTGGCCCGGTCGCTGCGGGCCGATGCGTTGGGCGAGCCGACCGCGGCAGAGTCGTCCTGGGCCGACCTCATCGCCGCCTCGACCGGGTTCCCGCTGCTCGGGACCGGGCGCGTGGCGCCGACGTATCCGGCGCTGATGTGGGACGGCGCACGTCTGGCGGCTGTGGCGCCCGACCGACGGTGGGCCCCGCTGCTCGCCGCGCTGGCCGCGGCACCGGCCGGTACCGGACTCGAGTGTGTCGGGCGGGCGGTGGTCGCCGGTCTCTGCGTGCTCGACGAGACCGACGACCTGCTGGGAACCGCACCGCTCGCATATCTGACGTCCGCGACGCTCGCCGCGGCGGCCGCCGCATCCCTCGTGGGGCCTGCGGAGGGAGCCGACCTGGCGTCGGTACTCGATCTCGCGGCGAGTCTGCAGGTGTTCACCCCGGGCGCCCGTCATGTCGGCTGGGCTGCGGGGCACGCGGCTGCCTCGGGGTGGCTGGCCGCGACGCTGCCCGCCGACGCGATCACTCCCATGCCGGGCAGCGTGGTGCACACGCTGTCTGCGGCGGCTGGTCGCCCGGTGGCGGCAGGCAACGACGCACCTCGCACCGTCGACGACTTGCTGGGACATCTGTCATGAGCGGACCACAGATCCTGCTCAATCTTGCGCGTCCGCGCGGCGTGCAGGACCCGCTGGTCGCGGCACAGCGTGCGGTGCGCGACGGCGCGGACGGCGTCGGGTTCGCCGACAGCCCGCGACTGTTCCCGGACCCGTTCCTGAGTGCGGCGAGCCTGCTCGGCTCCACCGATGCGGCCCTGTCGGGGCCGTGCGTCATGGGCTTGGGGCTGCACCATCCGAGCGTCGTCGCGCAGTCGTGCGCAACACTCGCCGACCAGTTTCCGGGCCGCGTGCTGACCGTCGTGGCCCGCGGCGAGAGTTCGCTGGCCAACGAAGGGCTCCCGGTACCGTCCCTGCGGGCGTACCGGGATCTGGCCGAGGAGTTCGTAGCCCGTCTCGACGACCTCGCGCCGCAGACCGGGCCGGTGCTGGGTGCTGGGTCGGGACCGCGCACCATCGAGGTGAACGCTCAGGTCGTGGGCGGTGTGCTGCTCGACGTGGGTGCTTCGGCGCCCGTCGTGGCACGTGCGGTTGCCACTGCACGTGCCGCCCGCCCGGACACCTCGTGCTGGCTGTTCCTGCGCGGCGTGGTGACCGCAGACGACGCGCAGGCGCGCGAGGCCGCTGCGCCGATACTCGGGTCGTGCGCGACTCGTCTGGTCAGTTCGCCTCAGTGGTTCGGCGTCGCCGACGACATGGTCGACCGGGTAGCGGCGGTCGCCGGGGCGCACGACTACCGCAGGCACGGGACTGTCGAGGCGTCTGCGGCGCAGGGCCAGGACCGGGAGGCGCAGGAGCTGGTCCGCGACCGTTTCCTGCTCACCGGCTCGGCCGACGAGATCGCAGCGCGCCTGCGTCCACTTGCCGATCTCGGCGTCGACGGTGTCGTGCTCGCCGGCGGCACCGCCGGCGTCGAAGACCGTCTGGCGGCCACCGTCTCGGCGGTGCGCGCGGGCCTGGCCCACAGTGGGAGGAGATGAAGAGATGACCGACTTGGTGCTCGATCTGGCTGCACTGGGCCGTTTTGTCGCCGACACCGATCGCTGCGATATCCCCGAGGAGACCTGGACGTTCGGGCGTCTGCTCCTGCTCGACTCGCTCGGCGCGTTGATCGGCGGCCTTCGATACCCAGCAGTTCAGCGGCTGGGCCAGACCCTGCAGATCGCCGACGAGGAGGCCGGCGGCGTGCCGTTCGCCTGGACGACGACGCTCGGCTCGGCGGCCACCTGGCTCGACGCCGACTCCGGCGGCTCGTTTCACCCGGCGGGCGCCCGGCTCCCACCTGTGCCGACTGCCCATCCCGCGCCTCACGTGCTGCCTGCGTTGCTGCACGCGCTCGCAAGCAAAGACGTCGACGACGATCCGGCAATCGCAGCCTTCGTCGTCGGGTGTGAGGTGGGTCTGCGGTTCGGCGTCGGAACGTCGTTGCGTCCGGGTCTGCACCCGCACGGCATCCACGGTCCGATTGCCGCCGCCGTCGCCATGAGTGCGCTCGCGGGCGCTGACGCAGAGCAGTCGACGCGAGCGATCGAACTGGGCGGTTCGCTGCCGCTGGCCGCCACGCTCGCCGTCCCTGTGCACGGCGGGACCGTGCGCAACCTGTGGACCGGCCTCGGCTCGTATTACGGTGCGCTCGCTGCCGCGTCCGCTGCGTCGGGGACCGTCGACGAGGGTCTGCTCCAGGCGCTCTACGACGGGGTCGTCACGACAGACACCGACGTCGACGAGATCACCGGGCAGCTGGGGGAGCGGTGGCGGGTACGCGACAGCTACCTGAAGCCGTACGCGTGCGCCCGTTGGGTCCACCCGACTCTCGACGCCCTGCAGATAGCGCTGGCCGCCGCGGGCGGTCCGGCGCCCTCGGACATCGTCGCGATCGACATCGAGACGTTCGCATTCGCGGCGTCCCTCGACAGCGACGGTGCCGAGTCGGATCTTCACGCCCGCTTCTCGATTCCGCGCTGCGTCGCCTCGGTGGTGCTCGACGGGCGCTTGGATGCCGACGGATTCCTACCCGGGCAGTTCGACCGGCCCGACATCGGCATGTTGGTCAATCGTGTGCGCCTACGCGAGGTTCCCGCATTCAGCGCCGAGCTGCCGACCAACCGCCCATCGCGAGTCACCGTCCGGACCGTGTCCGGGAACTTCACCGCCAAGGTCCGCAACGCACGTGGCAACCCCGGGTCGGCGCTGACCGTCGACGAGGTGGTCGAGAAGTTCCGCGGCAACGTCGGACAGTTCCTGCCCGTTGACGTCCTCGATCCGGTGATCGACACACTGACCGGCCCCGACACGCGCGGCTCCGCCACGACGACGCTGCGCGACCTCGCCGTCGCGGTCCGCTCGGCCGTCGTCTGACGGCGGTCTCGGATCAGGTACCGGTGAGCACCGCGGAGATCTCTTGTCCGGCTTCCCGGATCAACGTGATGATCCTCGTCCGGCGTTGGGCATCGGTACGGAAGATGGGTGCCGCCGTCCCGATCGACGCGACGACTTTGCCGTGCGAGGTGATGGCCGCCGCGGTACCCCAGATCCCGTCGTCGACCTCTTCGTAGCTTTCGGTCCAACCCTCCGCGCGGACAGCGTCGAGTGACTCGTGGCCAAGGAGGCTGGCCGACGCCGGATCCAGGGTCGGCAAGACCTTGGAGAGGTGTTCGTCGCGTTCACGAGGGGTCATGGATGCCAACAAGACTCGGGCCATAGATCCGCGATGCAGCGACATCGCCTGTCCCCGGTCGAACTGAAGTCGAACGGGGCGACGGGATTCGACGCGATCCACGCAGTAGACGGCGTCGCCGCTGCGGCGCGCGATCAACACGGTCTCGTCGACCTCGTCGCGGATACGGGTGATGTACGGAAGAGCGATGTCCATCAACGGTGGACGCGCGGCTTCGCAGGCCGCAGCGAGCCCGATCACCATGTCGGTGACGCGATATGCGCTGTCGGGTGCGCCTTCGAGTAATCCGACTTCACGCAACAATGCGACGTATCGATAAGTTGATGTCGCGGAGAGTTCGAGTTCGCTGGATAGTTCGGCGACTGTCCAAGTCGGGCGCTGCGCAGTGAAACACAACAACGTGTTGAGCAGTTTTCGACTGCTCCCGGCACCTGAGACGCGGTGCTCTGTCGAACCGTTGACCATCTGGCGTCATTCTCCTCAAGGATCGGGGGCTCGTACGAAACCCCCCACATCGGTTCTCAGTTCCCACATTATGCAGACGCCGAAGCCACCGAGTGAGGTGAAGCCAGCAATTTAACATTTCTACAATATGGTGGGGCTACAGTCGTATTTTGGCAATCAGTCCGCCGAGGTTCGGCGCAGAAGAAAGTGGGACCGGCATGTTCGTGCACCAGGGCACCCTGACACTACGTAGTGATGTCACCGCCGCGCAGATCGACGACATCATCAGCGGACTGCTCGACCTCCCGAACTCGATTCCCGAAGTTGCCGTCGCCCAGGTCGCGCGGGATGCGGGTCTTGCGCAGGGCAACGCGCACTTGACCTTTCGAATGAGCTTCGTCGATGCCGCGGCGTGGCAGGCCTACCGGGTCCATCCAGCGCATGTCTCGGTGATCAAAGACTTCATCGCCCCGGTGCTGGAGTCCAAGGCCTTTGTCCAGTACGACGAAGCGGCCATGGCCACCTCGTGATGGACACTTCCTCAGAGGAACGCGACGGGGGCAACACCGGCGCCGACGGTGAAACGAGCAGTTCCAGCGCGGGTTTCGGGGGGAGCCTGCAACTCGGAAACCGTCCGGCGCTGATCATCATCGATCCGGCTCAGGCGTACACCGAACCGTCGTCACCCCTGTATGCCGGTGTCGACGCCGCGGTGGATGCGATGATCGCGTTGCGTGAGCGGGCGGCAAGCGCCGGCATTCCGATCGTGTTCACGCGCGTCCACTACGCCGATGACACGGGGGCCCTTGGCGGTCGCTTCTACCAGAAGGTGCCGTCGCTGCGGTGCTTCGTTGAGGGTAATCCGCTGGGTGACTTCATCTCCGGCCTCGAGCCGCGCGACGGTGAGGTCGTGGTGACCAAGCACTATCCCAGCGCGTTCTTCGGGACAGACCTCGCCGCGGCCCTGCATGTCCGTGGAATCGACACCCTGCTGATCACGGGACTGTCGACGAGCGGTTGCGTTCGGGCGAGCACCATCGACGCCATGCAGCATGGATTCATCCCCGTGGTCGTCCGGGAGGCGGTCGGTGACCCGAACCCCGATGCCCACCGATCCAATCTGCGGGACATCGCCACCAAGTGCGGTGAGGTTCGATCGCTCGACGAGATCTACCGGTATTTGGACGATTTGGCCTGACGCCCCCGTCGGAAGTTTCCATATCGTGGGAATAGGCGGCGAATTCCAGCGCCGCAGACTTGATTTACGTAAAGGTTACAGAAGGCATGATGCGGATCGTTCGCCCCTGATCATGGGCGTTTCGCAGGCCGGAACGTTACTAAAAGACCGGGTCAGGGCCGTCGTCCGCACGATTTGGGCAGGATCCGAGCCCGCTCCGCCACCGCTTGTTCACACGTACGAAACATACGGTTAGTCATTTCCGTATGGTGGGTGCTGATCGACTTTTTGGGTATTGACGTTGTTAATCCAGCCACATAATCTCCTCGGTATCCACTATGTGGCGGAAGCGTTTCCGCATTGCGATAGGAACTTATGAACGTCGAGTTGGGCCAACAGGCACGAGCCAGCCTCCAGTTCCTCGGCGCTGTCCAGGAGTTCGCCGGTGGAACCCTGCAGAAGCGGGCGGCGCAGGAGTACGAGCGGGCCGTTCCGAATCCTCCGACCGAGCTCGACGATCAGCGCGAATCTGTGTATGCCGCACTTGAGAATTCGTCTGCCTGGGCCTTCGACAGGTTGCTGACCCGGTGGGTCGCCGAAGAGATCTACGTGCGCGCACTCCCGGCCATCGAGACGATCCGGCCCCAGACCGAGCAGTTCCTCGACGTGACGAGTCCGAGCGGATCCCTGACGCTCGACGCCGATCTGGTGCCGCCGGCCTACTGGGCGCACGGCTTCCACCTCACTCCAGGCGGGTGGGACGGACACGATCTGATGGGGCCCGCGATCTCCGAGCTCGCCTTTGCCTACGTGCTCAGTCCCGGCGGGGTAGGGGCGGTACGTACCGGTGAGAACCTGAACGACCAGCGCACCATGGTCGCCGCCGAGGCCCCACGCGAGAGTTACCGTCACATCGTCGAATTGGGTGCCAGCGGTGGGCGATACACCTTCAAGCTGCGCAACGCCTACCCGTCCGCTGCGATCACGGCCATCGAATTGTCCGAGACCGCCTTGCGGTTCGCCTATGCGCAGGCGTCGGTGGTCGATGCCGGGATCAACTGGGTACAGGCTGCCGCCGAGAACACCGGGCTGCCGGATGGCTGCGCCGATCTGGTCACCAGTTACACCCTCATGCACGAGGTCCCCGAAGAGGTGAACCGCCAGATCGTCGCCGAGGCCTTCCGCATTCTCGAAGCCGGTGGCGACCTGGTCATCAGTGAAATCGCGCCATACGAACACCATTCGGCGTTCCGGGCCGTGGTGCTCGACTGGGAGACCGAGAACAGAGGCGAACCGTACTGGCGTGAGGTGATGGCGATGGACCTCCCGGCCGCGCTCACCGAGGCCGGATTCGTCGACGTCGAAGCCTATGGCGTCGGTGGCGGGATCTATCCCTGGATCACCCGGGCACGAAAGCCCCTGACGACGAACGGAACCGCCAAATGAGCACCGTTGACACCCCAGCCGGCGAGCAGGCGGTCCGCCCCGACTATCTCGGTGACACCAAGACCGACGACCTGGCCCGGATGCTGTTGGAACTGACCTCTGAGGTCTGGGCCCTCCGCGACCGCAACGTCGTTCTCGAGCGACTCCTGACCGAACACGGCGTGCTGTCGGCAGGGGAGATCGATGCCTATCAGCCCGACGAACAGCTGGCCTCGGACCTGTTGGCACAGCGACGTTCTCTGGTTCGCCGGGTACTCGGTGCGGTGCTGCCCTCCGAAGAGCGCACCGCTGCCGCCCTGCGCGATCACTGACCCTTTCTCGGTTCTCCCATTCGTTCGGATCCGTCCAGGTAGGGCGGACCGTCGCCATCCTCATCACCCATCACACCCACCAGGAGTAGCCACATGTCGCTGCATTCTTCATCTTTCGGGATCTCGCGGGGCGCGAGTACCCGCCATCGCCTGCGCCGGCTCGGCACCGCGGGAATCGGCGTGATCGTCGCGACCGGACTGGTCAGCGCCTGCGCCCCCACCGAACAGTCCGCCGGTTCGAGTACCGACAGCATTGTGATCGGTACCTCGACCTCGATCAACCCGCTGACCGGTCTGAACTCGTCGTACCAGACGTACCAGTACAACGCGTTCGATTCGTTGGTGCGCTGGCTCGCCGACGACGAAGAGGCGCAGCCTCGTATCGCGACCGAGTGGACCAACGTCGACCCGCTCACCACCGACTTCACCATTCGCGATGGCGTGAAGTTCCATGACGGCACGACCTTGACGGCGCGTGATGTGGCGTTCTCGTTCAACGAGATCATCGCCGAGAAGTTCGTGACGGCGTCCAACCTCGCGAACATCGAAAGCGTCACCGCACTGGATGACTCCACCGTGCGGATCGTCACCAAGACGCCGGAACCGCTGCTGCTCAACATCGTTGCGCAGGTGTTCATCGTGCCGGAGGCAGCGTGGGAAGCCGCCGGTGGTGCAGACGGGTTTGCCGCCCACCCCATCGGCAGCGGACCTTACGAGATCACCGACTTCGACATCGAGAACTCGGTCACCTTCGAGGCATTCGACGATTTCTGGGGCGAGGCACCGGCAACCGATACGGTCGAACTGCGGTACTTCTCCGATTCCAGCGCGCTGGCCTCGGCCTTCGAGTCCGGACAACTGACGGTGGCGCACGAACTGCCGGGCGCATCGCTGCAGACACTGAAGGGCGATGACCGGTATGAGGTCACCGCATCGTTCAGCGGCAGCCAGAACATGTTCCAGTTCAACACGAACAAGGCGCCCTTCGACAACGAAAACGTCCGTCGCGCAGCCAACCTCGCCATCGATGCACCCGCTCTCATCGACGCGCTGACCTATGGGGCAGGCACACTCGAAGACGGCCAGTTGCCGATCGAGGGCGTCTTCGGCCACACCGACACCATCTCCCGTCCGGACTACAACCCCGACGAGGCCCGCAAACTGCTGACCCAGGCCGGCGCCGAGGGAACCCCGATCACCCTCTCCGGGATGTCTCTCTACCGGCCCCTGCTCGAAGCGATCGGTGGCCAGTTGGCCGAGGTCGGCTTCAAGCCGACGATCGAGGCGAACGAGACCGCGGTGTGGTTGCAGCAGTTCCGTTCGGGCACCGACGCCAACATCTTCTTCCGTGGCACCTCGTACACCGGCGTCTTCGACGCGGATCGTCCGTTCTCGTTCATCTCACAGGGCGAGCGCCCGTTGGTGAACGACCCGAAGTGGACCGAGCTGTACCAGGCCACCAAGACCGAGATGGATCGCGATGTGCGCGAACAGAAGCTGATCGCTGCGAGCCAGTACCTGTTCGACAAGAACTACGTGCTGTACACCTACGGACGTCCGTCGGTCGGAGCCGTTGTCGCCGGAACCTCCGGAGTCGATTTCGGTACCGGCATCATGCTGCAGTTCGACACCGTGTCGACCTCGTCGAACAGCTGACCCGACAAGCCGCAGCTGACCCGACAAGCTGCAGCTGACCTGAGAACGAAGGCAAATACATGAACACCACCACCCTTCCCGCCGGTGAGTTGATCGATCAGCGGGGTCGTGCCGAACTGGAGTTCCTGCAGGCATTGCGGGTCGGACTTGCGCCGTTGCGCAACAGGATCCGGGCGACCGTGCAGGAATCAGGAACCCTCGAGGCCCCATTCGTGGGTATCGAGGATCTGCGTGAACGGGTGGACGGTGTTCTGGCGGACAACGCCGATCATCGGATAGTCGGGGCCGTTCTCCGGTGGAGTCGCCAGGTGGCGACTCCCCGGGCGGCCGCGGCATTCGAACGTCGCCGCGAGGTCCTCGCGCCTCTGGCGGCCCCGGCCGGTGTCGTGATCGACACCGGCGAGAACCCGCCGCGGTATTGGGACTACGAGTTCCACGCCACGGCGGGGGGCTGGGATGGTCACCCGGACATGGGCTTCGTGCATCACGAGATGATCTATCATTTTCTGCTCAAGAAGATCTATCCGGGTGATCTCTTCGCCCAACGGCGGCAGGTGGCGGCCGCGGCACCGCGCGACGACTACCAGCGCATCGTCGATATGGGCTGTGGCACCGGGCAATACACGCTGCAGTTGGCAAAAGAGTATCCACAGGCCACGATCACGGCAGTTGATCTGTCGCGAACCCAGGCCCGCTATGCACTTCGGCGGGCGGAGGACGCCGGCGTGGCGATCACGGCCGTGCACGCCAACGCCGAGGCGACGGGCCTACCCGATGGCAGTGCCGATCTGGTGACGGCATTCATCCTTCACCACGAAATGCCGCCTCACGCAACGCGGAATACGTTCACCGAGGCCTTCCGGCTACTCGAACCGGGTGGGCACGTCCACTTCTCGGACGTAGCACCCTACGAGCAGCGATCTCCGTACCAGGCGTGGCTCGACGACTGGGATGCCGAACACGGAAATGAGCCGTGGTGGCGTACCGCCGCCACCCTCGACCTCGAAGCGGCGGCCCGTGCCGCCGGATTCGTCGATATCAAGCAACAAGCACTGGGCGCCGACGCCTACCCATGGGTCATCACCGCCACCAAGCCCCCACAGGAGCAACTGTCGTGAATCCCGCGCCTACCGTGGATGTTTCGAAACAAGAGACGGTCGCCGACATCGCGCTGTCGATGCGTGATCTCACCGTCCATCTGCCACGCAGTGACAGAGCAGACCTGCAAATCCTGCACGGAGTCGATCTGGAAGTTCCCACCGGAGCGGTGGTCGCGCTGGCAGGGGAGTCCGGGTCGGGAAAGTCCACGGCGATGCTGTCGGCGTTGCGACTTCTGCCCTGGGGCGCCAGGATCGGTGGCCACATCGAGGCGGCCGGCGTCGACGTGGTTGCTATGTCGAAGCGAGAGCTGCGGGAATTCCGGGCCCGCCACGCGCGGGTCGTGCTCCAGGATCCGTGGAGTTCCTTGCATCCCATGCACACGATCGGTTCTCAGCTCATCGAATCCGCGCGTTCGGGTGAACCCGGACTGTCGAAGTCGGCGGCCAAGGAACTCGCGGTGGACACCCTGACGCGGGTCGGGATCGCCGACCCCGAGGCACGGATGAAGACGTATCCGCATCAGATGTCGGGTGGTCAACTACAGCGCGTGGTGATCGCGATGGCCTTGGTCGCCAAACCGACTCTCCTCTTCTGCGACGAGCCGACCACCGCGCTCGACGTCACCACCCAGGCGCAGATCCTCGAGCTGCTCCGGACCCTCAATCGTGAGACCGGGCTGACGATCGTGATCGCCAGCCACGACCTCGACGTCATCGCAGGCATCGCCGATCGGCTGGTCGTGATGTACGCCGGGGCGGTCGTCGAGCAGGGTCCGGTCGAGGAATTGATGACCAAACCGCAGCATCCGTACACATGGGCGTTGCTGCAGACGGCACCCGAGCACAACCGGGGCCGACGGTTGCGGACCATCGAGGGTCGGCCGCCTGCCCTGGACAACCTGCCGTCCGGGTGCGCGTTCGCGCAGCGTTGCGACTTCGCGACCGTCGAGTGCGAAAGTACTCGTCCCCGTCTGCTGCCGCTGCCGTCATCTCCTGAGCACTCCACCGCCTGCCTGCGGGTGCAGCACGAATTCCCGTCCGGGGATCAAAACGCAACCGCGGCGGCCATCTCCGAAAAGAGCCTGACATCGTGAGCGAATCGAACACAGACTCCGGTGACGGCACGGTGCTGGACATCCAGGATCTGGTGCAACACTTCCCGGGTCCGGGCGGTACCACGGTCCGTGCGGTCGACGGGGTGTCGCTTCAGGTGCGGCGCGGTGAGACCGTCGGACTGGTCGGCGAATCCGGCAGCGGCAAAACAACTGTCGGGCGGGCGGCCTTGCGGCTGTACACGCCGACGGCCGGAAAGGTCGTGTTCGAGGGAACCGACGTCACCCGACTCAAGGGACGGGCACTGACCCGGGCGTTGCGGCAACGTAGCGCGATGGTCTTCCAGAACCCGTCGACCTCGCTGAACCCGTTTCTGCGGATCGAGGACGCGCTGGCCGAACCACTGATCGTCCACCGGGTCGGAGACCGTGACGAGCGTCGACGCCGCGTGGTCGAGACGCTGGATCTGGTGGGACTCGGTGGCGAGATGGGTTCGCGCTACCCACACGAACTCTCCGGAGGACAACGCCAGCGGGTTGGAATCGCTCGCGCCCTGATGCTGAATCCGGCGCTGATCGTCGCCGACGAGCCCACCGCGTCGCTGGACGTCTCGGTGCAGGCACAGGTGGTGAATCTGTTGCAGGACATCCAGGCCGAACGTGACCTCGGTTACCTGTTCATCAGCCACGACCTGGCACTGGTGCGGCATATCAGCCACCGGATCGCGGTCATGTATCTCGGACGTATCGTCGAAGTCGGCACCGCAGCAGAGGTTTTCGACGATCCACTGCATCCGTACGCGGCGTCGCTGGCCTCGATGCAACTCGCTCCCGACCAGCGAATCGTGCCCAAGGGCGACCTGCCATCACCCAGCAATCCGCCGTCGGGATGCCCCTTCCACCCGCGGTGCCCGATCGCACGGGACATCTGCGCCGTCGAACGGCCCGCTCTGGTCTCTGCCGATGACGTGCGCACTGATCGGCAGGTCGCATGCCACTTCCCGGGGGAACTCACCCTCTCCGAGAAGCCCGCCCACGCTGCCGTTCCCGCGGCACCACTCCCCACGTCGATGCGCAAAACACTGGCGGCCGGCAGTCCGGCATCGTCCGCGCTCACCGCGACCAGTAGTTAGGACCCCCCACACCATGCCCGGATTTGCCCGCGAGGATGCCCCGTACCTCACCGCGAGCGGTGACACCGACGCCCTGATGCGCATGATGCTCGAACTCGCTTCCGAGACATGGGTATTGCGCGACCGGTTGACGGTCATCGAGCACACCTTGGCCGGGGCAGGCATCGACCTGTCTGCGGTCGACCAACCGGTGAGCGACCCGGAACTGGCCGGCCTTCTTGCCGAACAGCGCAATCTGCTCACCGAGCGGCTGATGGCTGCGGCGAGTGGGGCTTCCCTGGGACCGGTTCAGCCATGAAGGTTTTGAACTACCTGGTCCGCAAGCTACTGCTGTTGGCGACGGTGATCGTCGGAGTGACCACATTCATCTTCATCCTCGTCCGGATGTCGGGCGATGCTGCCGAACTCATGTCACCGCCCGAGGCCAGCGAGGCCACGGTCGAGGCGACGCGAGTCCGCCTCGGTCTCGATTCCCCGGTCGTGATGCAATACCTCGACTCGCTGCGTGGTGCCTTCACCATGGACTTCGGAACCTCGTTCGTTTCCAAGCTCGATTCCGGCGCGCAAGCCTGGGCTCGGTTGGGACCGAGTCTGTCGCTTGTTATTCCGGCGTTGCTGCTGTCGGTGTTGCTGGCCGCAGTGGTCGGTGGATATGCGGCGCTGCACCAGGCCCAGACCCGGGGCCGGCTGCTGATGGCGGTCGCCTTTGTCCTGGACGGCATCCCGTACTTCATCACCGCGTTGCTGCTCGTGCTGGTCTTTGCGATCAACCTCGGTTGGTTGCCCGCCACCGGGGCCGGGGGCACGATCGGTCTGGTGCTGCCGATCATCGTCCTGACCATTCAGGGCTTCTCGACGCTCTCGCGGCTCGTGCGTGGACAGCTCATCGACGCGCTGGCACAGGGACCGGTGATCATGGCCAAGTCCAAAGGTCTGGCACCGAGGACGGTTCTGATCAAACATGCCTTCCCCCTCGCCATTCCACCGATCGTCGCCTTCCTCGGAATCCTCTTCTCGCTGTTGATCGGATCCCTGTTGATCCTGGAACCGATGCTCAACTATGCCGGTCTCGGACAACTACTGGTCCGTAGCGTCTCGGCGCGAGACTTTCCGACGGTGCAGGCTTGCGTCTTTGTCATCGCGGTCCTGATCACCCTGATGAACATTGCAATGGATGCCGTTGTGCATCTCCTCGATCCCCGACTCCGAGCAAAGGCGTCCTCATGAGCGCGACGACCACCACACCGCGCCGGTCGCAGGGCCGGGTCCGCGAAATCCTGGGCAAGGCCTGGTCGAATCCGGCCGGAAAGATCGGCTTCTGCCTGTTGGCTGTGCTGGTGATTCTCTCGGTCTTCGCACCGTTGATCGCGCCGCACGATCCGACCACACAGATTCTTGCCGATGCCGACACTCGGCCGATGTGGATGGGGGGTGAGGGCGGATACCTTCTCGGCACCGACTCACTCGGGCGAGATGTGTTCAGCCGCGTGCTCTATGGGCTGCGTTTGAGCCTGACCATCGGCGTGGTCACGGCCACCATCAGTGCGCTGCTCGGCCTGTTGCTCGGCGTACTCGCCGGATACTTCGAACGATTCATCGGACCCGCGCTCCTGCGCCTGGCCGACATCCAGTTCGCGATTCCGTTCATCGCGGTCGGCATCGCGCTGACCGCGGTCCTCGGTCCCGGCATCGTCACCCTCGTGGTCGTGCTGTCGGTGTGGTCCTGGACCATCTACGCGCGCACGATCGTGCGTTCGGTGTCGCAGGTGCGTCGTCTCGACTTCGTGGTCGCAGCTCGCACGCTTGGCGCATCGACATCCCGAATCATGCTGCGGCACATCGTGCCGAGCGTGATCGGACCGGTCATCGTGTTGTGGTCGGTCAGCGTGGGCGTGACCGTTCTGGCCGAGAGCGGATTGAGTCTGCTCGGTCTGGGCGTGCAGGCGCCCGGGTTCTCGCTGGGATCGATGTTGGGCGACGGACAGACCGCGTTGCGCCTGGCCTGGTGGTCGATTGCCTTCCCCGGTGTGGCATTGCTCTTGATCGTCCTGTCTTTCAACATGGTCGGCGACGCGATCCGCGATGCCCTGAACCCCGGCGCCCATGCCAAACCACAGAATCCGGAACTGACATGAGCCAGACGGTATCCGGCCCCCCGGACCTCGACGCGCTGTACGGACAGACGCCCGACGACGTCGCGGCGTGGATCGAAGGACTCGATCTCGCTCAGACCGTCGCGGGAATCAGTGTGCCTGCGACCTCGCAACGGCCGGTGCCCTTTCCGGCCACCGAAGAGGTCATCGCGCTGGCCCCGTTCGGCGACGCCGGCATCGTTGACACCGCGGTTGCCGCAGCGACGGCGGCAGCCCCGGACTGGCAGGCCATCTCGTGGGGACAGCGGCGAGCAGCGCTGTACCTGTTCGCCGGAGCACTCGATGAGGACGTCTTCACGCTGTCGATGCTGCTGGTTGCCGAGACGGGTCGCCCGCTGCGGCGATGTGTCAGCGAGGTGCTCAGTGCCGCGCGCTTCGTCCGCACGATCGCAGATACCGGTCAGATGGACACGGACATCGTCCATCCCGACAAATCGATCCGGTTGACCGGACGCCCTCTGGGTGTCGTCGGGGCCATAGCGCCGTGGAACTCGCCGGTGTTGCTCGCGGTGGTGAAGATCGCGAATGCCCTGATGGCCGGAAATACGATGGTGCTCAAGAGTTCACCGTTCACGCCGCTGTCGGGTTTGCGTTTCGGGATTCTGGCCAGGGAGATCTTTCCGGCGGGCGTCCTCAACGTGCTCAACGGTGGACACGAGGTCGGGGCGGCCATGGTCGCCCATCCCGGCGTGGCAAAGATCTCGTTCACCGGATCGACGGCGACGGGCAAGGTGATCGCAAGGGCTGCAGCAGATCAACTCAAGCGGATCACCCTCGAACTCGGCGGCAACGACGCCGCGATCGTGATGGCGGATGCCGACCTCGGTCGATTTGTCGAAACCGCGTCACAGGTGGGTCTGCTCAACTGCGGCGCGTTCTGCGCGGGTGTCAAGCGGATCTACGTCCACAGCAGTCGGGTCGACGACATGGTCGATCTCTTCGACAAACGGCTACGGCCAGTGCAACTCGGTGATCCGTTCGACATCACGACCGAGATGGGGCCGATGCAGAATCGTCCCCAGTATGAACGTGTGCTCGACCTGAATTCGGCCGCCCGCGCGGCAGGCGGCCGGGTCCACGGACATCGAGGACCGGTTCCGGAGCGCGGTCTGTTCATCGCACCGACGGTGGTGACGGGTCTGGCGTCCGATCACCGGCTCGTGGTCGAAGAACAGTTCGGTCCGGTGCTCCCGATCATCGCGTTCGATTCGATCGATGATGCTGTCGCCCAGGCGAATGCAAGCCAGTACGGACTGGGCGGTTCGGTATGGGGGACCGATGCCGAGGCTGCCGAGGCCGTGGCCACGCGGCTCGATGTCGGCTCGGCCTGGGTTAACCAGCACGGCGCCTTCGACGCCGCGATCCCGATGCCATTTGCCGGCCAATCCGGAATCGGTATCGACTACGGCGGATTCGGCGTGCACGAGCACAGTCAGCGCACGGTGGTGAACGTCGCGCGGTGAAGCATCCCGCATGGTGATGGCATCGCAAGCAGCGGTACTGTTACCCATATATTGGAAAGGCGATAACCATATTATGGAAATCAAAACTCTCGACTCGTTTGAGTCTCTCGGCGCGGACACTGTCCGGGTAGCTGCTGCACAGTTCTTCTCCGGCACCGATGTTGTTGCGAACACAGAACGGTGTGCCGCCTACATTCGCGCCGCCGCGGCGGTTGGTGCCCAGCTGATCGTGTTGCCGGAGAACAGCAATCGGCTGCGGAACTACGGCAGCCGGGAAGAGTGCCACGAACTCTCCGAGACACTCGAAGGCGAGTTCGTAGCCGGTCTGAAGCAGGCTTGTCGTGATGCCGGTATCCATGCGGTTGTCGGCGTGGACGTACGTGGCGCAACGGCGCCGGACGTCTACATTGCGTCGCTGCTGATCGGACCTACCGGGGACCTGCTGTATGTCCACCACAAGACCGTGTTCTGGGACTACGAGTACACGCTCTTCACACCCGGAAGCAAAGAGCTCGAGATCGTCGACACCGAGGTCGGCCTTCTCGGGCTGCTGATGTGTGCCGACGGCATCGTTCCTGATGTTCCCCGAGTATTGGGAACCATAGGCGCGCAGGTCTTCTGCAACTCCCTCAACTCCCGCGGACCCGACGAACTCCGGGTCCATGTGCCCCTGCGGGCCATGGAGAATCACGTGTGGCACATCGCGGCGAACACCGTCGGCGGCCCGGCCGACGCCTGGCCATGGATGGGCGGGTCGCAGATCGTCACTCCGACAGGCGAAACACTCGCCTGCGCCGGTGAGGAAGACGAAGGTCTGATCTGGGCCGACATCACTCCCGCCGACGCCGACAACAACGATGTACCGGGTTTCGCCGACGTGTTCGGCTGGCGCCGTCCGGACCTCTACGGCGACCTGATGAGCGAGCACGACTCGCTGCCCGTGGCTTCGATGCTCGGTCCGGTGGATCCGGAGCGACCTTCGCAGTTCCTTGATGTTGCGACGCTGCAGGTTTCGTACTTTCACAACCAGGAGTGGACGATAACCCGCGCGGTCGGGCAGATCGGCCACGCCGCTGCACAGGGTGCGACCCTTGGTGTGCTGCCGGAGCTGTTCTGCTTCAAGCCCGGCGAGGTGGCCGCGGATCCGGCCGCCGCCGCAGTGGTTTCCGAGCGGGTGCTCGAAACCATTCGCGCTGCGGCCAAGGAGCATTCGCTGTGGGTGGTGGTCAACCTCGTCGAAGAGTCCGTTGACGGTGGTTACCACAGCACCGCGTATCTGATCGATAACAGCGGCACCGTGGTCTTCCGGTACCGCAAGACCCACCTCGACCACGCAGATATGCAGTGGGCGCGCCCCGGTGACGCCATCGAGGTCGCCCATACCGAGATCGGGGCGATCGGGATGATGATCGGCTCGGAGGTATGGGTTCCCGAGGTGATGCGATTGCTGACCCTGCGGGGTGCCGAAGTCGTTGTGCATCCGGCGAACTGGGACCGGCGCGAGGCGCCCGAGATGGCCGCCACCGAGCGGACGGAAGAGAACCGCGTACACCTCGTATCGGTGAACCGGCTCGACAGCCCGGGGATCGTCGGCAGCCAGATCGTGCGCGCCGATCCGTTCATCCCGGGCCAGCCGATCGCGCTCATGCGCTATCCGTCCGCGCAGTGGACCAGGCACGGTTTTGAAGAACAGCTGATCGTCCGGCTCGATCTGCGGGAATCACATAACAAGATGATGGGATACCACCTGGATCCCGTCGGTAGCCGTCAACCACGGTTGTACGGACCACTGCTTGCCGAGAAGAGCTGAGACAGAACATGTCTGTGAACACAGAACGCACCATGGAGACGGTTGTGGTGGCCGGCATGGGGCCGGTGGGTATGGTCGCGGCCCTGAAGCTGGCCCAGATGGGTCACCAGGTGCTGGTCCTCGAGGCCGGTGACAGCTTGTCCGGTGAATCGCGGGCGTCCACCTTCCACCCGTCGACCCTCGAATTGCTCGAAGAACTCGGAGTTGTCGACGACCTGCTCGCGGTGGGTCTCGAGGCGCCGGTGTTCCAGTACCGGGAACGCGACGGCACGGTGCTCTCGGAGATGGACATGGGTCTGCTCAAGGGAGAGACCAAGTACCCGTACCGGATTCAGAGCGAGCAGGACAACCTGACCCGCATCATCCACGACGTCCTGGTGACGATGCCCAACGTGACGTTGCAGTTCTCCAGCCCGGTGGTGCGGGTCGAGCAGGGCCACGACCACACCCGGATCTTCTTGCCCGACACCGAACGCGACCGTCCGATCCTGACACGATGGTTGATCGCCGCTGATGGCGCGCAATCGGCGATCCGCAAGTCGCTCGGTGTCTCGTTCGAGGGACGGACCTATGACGAGCGTTTCCTGGTCATCTCGACGACCCACGAATTCCGCGACGACTTCGCAGATCTCGCGTACGTCTCGTACATCTCCGATCCGGAGGACTGGGGTGTGCTGCTGCGTACCCCCAACCACTGGCGTGCACTGTTCCCGATCCGGGACGCCGAGTCCGATGAGCAGGCCCTGGAGCCCGCAGCACTGGAAGCGCGGCTGCAGGGTATCGCGGCTCAGCCGACGGCGTACGACATCCCGCACGCATCCATTTACAAGGTGAACATGCGTGCGGCCGCGACATTCTCGGTCGGCCGCACGCTGCTCGCCGGCGACGCCGCCCACGTCAACAACCCGCTCGGTGGCATGGGTATGAACAGCGGTATCCACGATGCGTGGGCAGCTGCGCTGTGTGTCGACGCGGCATTGGACGACACCGACGACACCCATGCGGCAACGTTGTACAGCGAATTGCGTCGCGATGCCGCACTCAACCACGTGCAGGCCCAGGCGCAGAAGAACTACGACTCGATGCGTTCCGACGACGACGAGGCCCGGGCGGCCCGCGCCGACGAGCTCTCGGAGATGGACATCGAGTTGCTCGACAAGCGGGCTCACCTGCGTGCCTCGGCGATGTTCACCTCGCTGCGGATCACGTTGGGACGCTTGGCACGTGAGCTGCATGCGGTGCCGAAGACCGTTCGTCCCGCTGGGCGCGTGCTGTCGGAGAGGCTCTGCTATGGCCCCGTGATCGCTCCGGGGGTCTATGACGGGGTCACCGCACGCGCCGCCGTCGACGCAGGTTTCGGTGTCGCATATGTATCCGGGGCCGCCGTCTCGGCTACCGCGCTGGGCCGTCCGGATCTGGGATATCTCGGGCTGGCCGAGATGACCGAACAGGTCCGGCGCATGACCGCGGTCACCGACCTGGCGTTGATCGTCGACGGAGACACCGGCTATGGCGGTGTCCTGCAGGTCGGTGAGGCCGTCGAGCGTCTCGAGCGGGCCGGTGCGGCTGCCATCCAGTTCGAAGATCAACTGGCGCCCAAACGATGTGGGCATCTCGACGGTAAAGAACTGATCCCGGTCGAGGAGATGACGGCGAAGGTCGCGATGGCGGTGCGGAGCAGGCGCAGCGCGCTGGTGATCGCACGCACCGACGCGCTCGCGGTCGACGGTGAGGAGGCCGCAATTGCGAGGGTTCAAGCGTATGCGGCCGCCGGCGCAGACCTGATCTTTGTCGAGGGGGCATATGCCGAGACGCAACTGCGCCGTATTCGCGACGCGGTGCCGGGCGTGCCGCTGATGGTCAACCTGTCGGAGGCCGGTGATCACTCGGCGCTTCCGCCGGAGCGTGTTCTGGCCGAATGCGGTGTCGCCCTGATGATCTACCCGGTGGGCCCACTGCTGGCCGGGGCCGGTGCGGTCGCGCAGACGTACCGATCGATTCGTCGTACAGGGGCCTCGGGCCGGTCACATCAGGACTGGCAGGGCCTCACGGAACTGTTGGGCGTGGGTGCCGAGCTGGCAGCTGACGCCGAGGTCGGCCGGTGGGCGAAGGCCCAGCTGGTGCAGAGCACCACTTCAATCGAGAGGGACACACAATGGCAGGAACCGGTACACCAGTGATCACCAAGGGCAAGAAGTTCGGGCTGATCGTTCCCTCGACGAATACGTCGGTCGAGCGCGAGTTCCACCAGATCCGGTTGCAGGACTCGTCCTGGCACACCGGGCGGATCATGATCAAGGCCGTGGCCTTGGACTCCGCCGATGCGTTCGGGTTGTTTCGGGAGAACCTGAATGAGGCACTGCCCGCCGCGTTGGAGACGGTGATGACCGCCGACCCCGACTACATCGTGATGGGGATGTCGGCGGAAACCTTCTGGGGCGGAGTGGCAGGCAACGCGGAGTTCGAGGCCAACGTCCGCCGCCTGACCGGCCTGGGTGTGTCCACCGGAGCGACCGCGGCCGGCGAGGCACTGAAAGCGTTCGGGGCCCGTCGAATCGGCGTGATGACGCCTTACCAGCCTGTCGGTGATGAGCAGGTTCGTAAGTACTTCACCGAACTGGGCTTCGAGGTGGCAGGCGTGCACGGCCTGAAGTCGGCATCGGCCACATCGATCGCGGACGAGACCCCGGAAACCATCCGTGCGGGTTTCCTGGCCGTCGACGGTCCGGACGTCGACGCGCTGATCCAGTGTGGAACGAACCTGGAGGCGATGCAGGTCGCGGCCGACCTCGAGCGTGAACTCGGCAAGCCGGTGATCGCCATCAACCTCGCCACAGTCTGGCATGCATTGCGCGCGAACGGGATCAACGATCAGGTCGAGGGCTTCGGCTCGCTGCTGGCCAAGTTCTGACCCCTACACGCTTTCGACGACTGCAAATCCAGAAGCACACACTCCAGTCATAGGCACACGTTTAAACATGTGCTTATGACTGGTGCGTGTGCTTTTGTGGCGTGTCGCAAGCGTCTAGAGACCCAGTGCCTTCTCGAGTGTCGGCCATGCCTTCGGCAGTTGGTCTTTCCAATACGGCCACGCATGCACCCCGACCGGCTCGTACGTCACTGTCGCCGGAATACCCAGCTTGTCCAGACGATTTTCCATCGTCCGGGTGCAGTGATTCGAGCCGACCTCTATTGCACCGCCGACAATCGCGGTGTTCAAATAGTCGTCAGAATTCGGATCTTCATGCGGGCCTGTCAAGCCGTTGCCGACTGACATGTAGATGTGTTTGCCGCGCAATGCTCCTGCATTGAGGACGGAATCGTGCGCCTTCCATTGTTCGTTGCCGAACTCGCCCCAGATATTGCCCGGGTCGCCGCTCTGATGTGAAGCAGTGAGCTGGATGGAGAGACGGCCGACAGCATCAGTGGTCGAATAGCACCCGCTGAATGTCGCTACTCCGTCGTAGAGATTCGGATTCCTATGGGCCAGCATCATCGCTCCTTGCGCGCCCATGGAATTTCCGGCGATTGCGTTGACGCCATTGGTGTTCAAAGCGTTGTCGATCAGTGGTGGCAATTCTTTTGTTGCGAAGGTTTCCCACCTGTTCAGGCCGAGGACCGGGTCGATCTTCTCCCAGTCGGTGTACACACTCGAGCGCCCGCCATTGAGCATCACGACATTGACGTTTTTGTTTGCGAAGAAGCTCTTGGCACCAGCCTGGTACATCCAGCCACTGGCGTTGTCCCCGGCGCTCACCCCGTCGAGCATGTACAGCGTCGGACGCTTCACCGAATTGTCCGCGGGCAGCAGGACATCGAGTGTCACCGCACGGCGCAGTGCTGGTGATTCGACTTTGTACCGAACGTGCTTTCCGGATTCTCCGGTCTTTTCGATCGCCGGGACGAGGATGTCGTCGCGTAGAACCGGCGGCGGGCCGGGGTCATCTTGGAACGGTCCCGGTACTGTCGATCCGGAACCGACGCTGCCACTGCCCGAGCTGCCCAACCCCGGTGCGGCGCCGGAGACTCCACTGAACGTCAGTGTCGCAGCAGCGGCGATCGCTCCCACCGTGCCGAAGCGCACGGTGCTCCGCAATAGTGAATGAGCGGTTCGGATTTTATGGCCCATCGAATACCCCCAGGTAATGACTCAGTAAAGACTGAATCGAACATACCGCGCCCCCTTGGTTGAAGGCTGCTCGGAAGGGTCGGCTGCAATGATTATGTGGCTCAGTTGTGACTTTGCAGTGTGTGGGATCTGGCCGTAGTTTTCTGCGTCCGGTGGTCGGGTTTCCACGTGGCAAGTAGGGCGAGAGCCAAAAGAAGTTCGGCGATGTCGCCCCAGTAATACATGAGAGTCCCGCCATCCTGCAGTTCATTGGGCGGTGCGGGGACCTGTACATAGAGGTCGGCGTAGAGCAATTGAGAGATCACGGCGTGGCCGGCGATGGCCACACCGAGAACGACCAGACGTATCGGCACCGTCGGCCGGTCCGGTCCGGGGTCAGGGCCGGCGATCATCCAGGCGAACAGGTATCCGGCGATGAAGAAGTGCACGTGAATCACGCCGTGCACCATAGGATTGGCGTCGGCGAGCCCGAACAGCGGCGTGAAGTACAGCAACACCAACCCGCCGAGGTTCGCAGTGAGCAGGACAACCGGATTGGTCAGGACGCCTGCGGGTTTGGACCGCAACAGGTGGACCAGTGAGCGACCCCACCGCGGCGGGGCCGACCTCAAGACCAGTGTCATCGGCGCGGCCAGGACGAGTGCGAGTGGCGCGAACATGCCGATCAGCAGATGCCCGAGCATGTGGTCGCCGAAACTGTCTGACACCGATGGGCGCAGGGCGATGAGCAGGATCGCGATGCCGATCATGAAGCTTGTTGTGCGCCAGTGATTCCAGCCGCGAGGTTCCCGCGCACGTAGGACCGCGGCCGCCAGGTACACGCCGGCGACAACGGCCAAGGCGGTATAGGGGAGCGCCACGTCCCAGTCGAAACCGGGCTCTGCCGACGATTCGTGAGCCAGAGCGCTCATGTCGAGTGTTCCGCTGTGGGGACCTCCGGATCGCTGGGACGCACCGAACGCTGCAGCAGCCAGCCGGCCGCTATCAACACCGCGCCCAGGATCAGGAATCCTATGTCCCAGAGGGTTTGGTGTTCACCTCCGCGGACGTGGTGGATCGCGAGGATGTGATGGTCGATGACCCCCTCGACCAGGTTGAAGGCACCCCAACCCACCAGCACCCATCCCCACAGGGCGCGAGAAGTCCACAACCGGTGCCGAGAACTCGTCACCCGGGAGAAGAGCAGTGCCAACCCGATCAGGACGGCGAGCCAGGTGAACGTGTGGAAGAACCCGTCCCACAGGGTGTTGATCTTCAGTCCGTGAACGGTGTCGGAGGGGTAGTAACGCACGCCGATGTGGTCACTGTTGGTGCTGGTCAGCATGTGATGCCATTGCAAGATCTGATGTAGCAGGATGCCGTCGACGAACCCGCCGAGTCCGATGCCCAGCACCACACCGGGGAGTGTCAGCGATTTGGCCGTCGTTTCCACCATGGAGTCTGCGGATGTACTCATTCGGTCCCCTTCGGAGGCGGTGTCACCTGCGCCGATACACGTACTTCGTTCAGTTTAGGACGCTCGGGTGGGTGACACGGGTAGCCGATGGGGCGTGGTCGCAAACATCGAACGAGCGCTATCCAACAGCTGGTTGCTCGGCACTCGGGGTGATCGACAGGCGCGCGAGTCGACCGACGTCGTCGAGTTGGAACCGGAAGTCGAGGTCGACGAGACCTCCGGGAAAGTCTCCTTCGAGCCTGCAGCGGATCGACGTTTCGCCGGGGCGTGCGTTCTCGGCGGCAACCGGCGTTGTGGTGTAGGTGTATTCGCTTGCGACGCGATCGAGCCATGTCCTGATCTCGGCGGTGCCTCGGTAGTCGTGTCCGTCGTCGGCGACGTGTGCGTTGTCGGTGAAGAGGGCGGTCGCTGCAGTGCGGTCGCCACATTCGTTGAGAGTCATGTACGCACGGACGGCATCTGGGCAGTCGGCGATTGCGGGGTTTGTCATGGGAGTCTCCTTCGTAGTCACTGCTAAGTTAGAAGTGACTGTAACTGCTAAGTTAGCAGTAAGTCGAAGAAGGAGCGTCCGTATGGTGAGCAAGATCCGACTCGAGGACCGGGAGTGCCCGTTGTCGACGACACTGGGCGTGGTTGGCGAGTGGTGGACGGTGCTGATCCTGCATGACTGCTTCGACGGCTACTCACGCTTCGACGAGTTCCAGGCCAACATCGGTCTCTCGTCCAGCATGTTGACCAGTCGGCTGAAAGCTCTTGTCGAGTCCGGCATTCTCGATCGACGGCGCTATCAGGAGCGTCCGGACCGCTATGAATACGTGCTCACCGACCTGGGCCGGTCGCTACGACCCGTGCTTGTCGCGATGGCGGCATGGCGAAACGCGCAGCTGGCGCCGGAGGAGCGGTCGATGATCCTGGTCGACGCGCAGACGGGTCGCGAGATCGAACCCGTTGTTGTCGATGCGGCCACCGGCGAGCGCATTGATGGCCCCGGGTACGTGTATGCCGCCGGTCCCGCCGCCGGCGAGGTCATGCGCCGGCGATACGAGGGTGCGGTGCGGCAGTAACGCTGATCATTCCTTCAGGGTGCTGGCCATCCAGTCCACGGTTTGCATGCCGAACAGGTCGGTGCCCCATCCGTACAGGTTGGTCAGTGCGTTGAACATGCTGCAGTCGGTTGGCTGATAGCTGACGTCGGTTCCTCCGGCCCGATAGGTCGCGGTCAGGTCCCGCGCATCCTGGGCCGGGACCAATGACATCGGTGAATCATCGGCCACGCAGGACGTGATCAGCACCTTCGACTTCGGGGTCTTGGTTCCCAGCAGGTTGTCGTTGTAGACGTGCTGGAACTCTGGGATATCCGCCGGGTTCCGGCCGCCGGTGAACAGCGTGCGCAGCGGCAGGAACGGTGTCCCGAAGTAGGCGGGTGTCTGACACTGGGTCCGGAACACATCTGCCATCGCCCTACCGGCAGGAGTGAGCTTCTCGTCGATTTTCATCTCCGGATAGCGCGGTTCGAGACCGAGTAGCGTGGCAAACGCGAAACCCGAACCCACAGACCCGTCGGCGGTGCGAATGAAGTTGCGCTGGTTGACAACCATGCCTTCGAGCACGGTCGACTTCACGTTGAGTTCGGGTGCGTAGGTGGCTTGATTCTCGGCCGCAAATGCTGCGCCCACGCCGCCGCCCGCGATCCCGAAGATCGAGATCGGGGCGTCAGCACTCAGGCCGGCCTCGGGCAGGGCCAACGCGGCCCGCACCCCGTCGAGGTTCGCATTGCCGCCGAACTTTCCGGCAAAGACGCCGTGTGGCAATGGATCGCCGTCGTTACCGACGTCGGAGATCATCACAGCCAGACCTTTGCCGAAGATCTGACCCAGCGGTCCCAGTGCAGACCACGAGGAGCCGTCCATTGGAGCGCCGCCCGTCCACTGGGTGCTGGGATGGCAGTAGGCGCCGACGCTGTCGTTGGCTTCCTGATACGCGACAACGCCACGTTCTGAGTTCTTCTTGCCGTCGCGGGGAATCATCAGGATGCCGGTACTGATCTCGGCGCTGCCGTCGAGGTCGGTGGTGACGTACATCAGCTTGTATGCGTCGATATTGCCGGGACGAAACCCGGTGAACTGCACCGCAACCGGTTTGACCTTGAGGATGGTTCCCGGTTTCTCGTCGCCTCGAAGTCGCGGCTCGGCGTAGAACGGATCGCTTGCGGCCAGACCCTGGAAGATCTCGTCGGGGCTCGCAACACGGCCATCGGCGAACGTTCCGATGACATAGCCGTTGAAGACCTCACCCAAGTCCGGAGTCTGCACCGGTTCTGCGTGGGCCGCTGGGACATTCACCGACACTGCCACCAGTGCTGCCAGGAGGATCGACAGGGTTGCTGAAAGGGTTTTCACGACACACTCACCTTCGTACCGGCTGCCGCTGACTCCAGCAGTGCCGGGATGCTCATGATCGGACGGTGTGTTTCGAGCTGGGTTTCATAGGGCGTGCGCAAGATCCGTTCCAGAGCCGGCCAATCGTCGTTCACCAGAATCTTGTACTTCGGCAACAGTTCGGTGGTGATGTAGTCCCACCGCTCTTCGTATTGCGCCCAATTCCAGGTTGGCAGTGGGGTTGTCAGGATCGCGGTGCGTCCGTCGGCGAGACGGGTGCTGATCTCGATGGGCCGAAATGATCTCGGTGCAATGACACCTGCCACTGATGGGGAGCCGGCTACGGTGCTGACGTAGGTGATCGCCTCTCCGACATCGCCTTTGTAGGCACGGGTCTGATCCCACTGCGCCTTGATTACCTGACCTTGCTCACGTTGCAGCAGAAGCGCATTGCCCAGGGCGATCCGGTTGGGATCGTGTGACGCGATACCGCGCCAGGCGTCGAGGATGTCATCGCCGAACAGGCCTGCCGCCCGCATCTCTTCGAGTGGGGCAAGGCCGCCGACCACGTACGCGCGGTGCATGGGCATCAGGTCGCTGAAGATGTTCTTCTGCATCACCAGAATATTTCCGAGGATGACATGCAGATCGTCGGGACTCACCGTGGATCCGACGCGTGCGAGTGCCCGAAGCCCGGGCGGCAGTTGCTCGACGAGACCGGCGGCGGTCTGGTTTGCCTGCCCGACAATGGCATTGGCCAGACCCTGTAGCCTGCTCCAGTCGAAGACGTTGGCTGCGAGTTCGAAGTCGATGATCCCACCACCGAAGTCTGCGCCCACCTGGCCGGCCATCCCGGCCCACTGGAGTTCGCGGTGATTCAACTGGAGCTGTTCGTAGTAGGTGTACGACTTGATCAGATTCTGTCGATTGGCCTCGACCCCGAGTCGGGGATTCCACGAGGCCAGATCGATACCGGCGGCAGTTGTGGTCTCGACCAGCCAGTACTGGTAGAGCAACGCCGCGTAGCGGTTCGGTGCCACCGCCCCCGCGCGGGCCTGGTCGAGAAGGGTCCGTAGTTCTGCGGGATCAGTCGGCAACTCGGGGTTCACACCGCCAGGGCCGCGGGATGCGTCCCGATTTGTCAGCGGTAGATCGAGGTAGCGGTCCAGGCTCCGGGCCGGGTCGGCTTGGGCAACTCCTCCGACGCCGCAGAGGGTCATGAGGGCGGCGATGGCCACGACGCCCAGGCGCAGGAACGGCCGACGTAAATGAACGTCACGATCAAATATCATTTCTGTCTCATTTCGGCTCGCAATCTCGGTGAGACGATATGGCAGAACCGTCCCTAGTGATACCCGGGTGAAGTGGCGGTTGACGCATCGCTGCAGATCAGGGCCATCTACAGGATGTATATGTGACTCAATTCATAGATAGTTGCGGTTCTGGCGTCTGCCAAGTGGAGCGGGTCTGTGCTCAGAACGAGGGGCTGGTGATGTGGGTACAGACCCTTTGAACGCAACCGTGAGAGTCGAAGGCCCCGCAGGTGGAAATTCCGGCATGCTTGAGGGGTGGATGCGTTCTTTGAGTTCGTGGGCAGTTACTGGTGGTTGGTGTTTGTGTTCGGTGGCGCGATCGGTGGCGGCCTGAAGACGATCGGTGCGGCCAACGAGCGTCGTGCAGAACGCAGGCAAGAGCGGTATCGCCTCAAACAGCAGGCGAAGATCGCGGAGATCGAGGCATCCGGTCAAAAGCGGTTGGATGCCGAAGCCGTGCGACGGGACATCGCGAAGACCCTCGATGAGCACAACCAGACCGATGCGCGTTGGTTCGCCTACGAACTGGATGCTGCGACCCTGCTCGACTTCCCGATGATGATCGACCTGCGTGACCCGCTCACCATCGACTTCCACCGGGCGAAACGTAAGGCCGATCTGTTGCGGCCCGACAGCGGCGACGACCTCATCGAGGACAGCGAACGTCGGCGCGAATACCGCGACGCGGTGCACGAGTACGCCACCGCCTTCGACGTCGCCGAAACCGAGGCGAAGCGCCGTCGCCGGTCGGGTTTCACCGAGCCCGAGCAAGAGCGGCTGCGCCGCGGACAGAATCTGCTACATCTCGCGCAGGACAACGAGGCACCGCAGCATGAACGGCGCGCCGCATATGACAGGGCGCGTAAGGAACTCGACGGGTTGATCGTGTTGCCTGCCGCCACCACGCAACAGCTCGAACAGCGGGTCGCCGGTCAACTCGAGCGGTGACGACCCGCCACCGAGCCGGATGTCAGTCCCTGGGAGGCGGTGCCACCTCGACGCCACCGGACTCGTGTTCGGGGCCGGCGTCGGGGTGTCCCTCGGGTACTCGGTTCCGGAATTGTGCAGCCTCGCTGGGCCTCTCGGTGTCGACGGCGCTGTGTGGTGCCCGATGGTAGGGGCCGGGCTTGGGTCGCGCCTGTCCGCCGGGAAAAGCGAGACGGAAGATCGTCCGATGCACCTGTCCCCACTGGCTACCGAACGGACCTGAGTTGTAAGGCAATTCGTAGCGCTCGCAGATGTCCTTGACCTTCGGCGCCACTTCCGAGTATCGGGTGCTCGGCATGTCCGGGTAGAGGTGGTGCTCGACCTGGAAACCGAGGTTGCCGCTGATGACGTGGAACAGCGGACTGCCCTCGATGTTCGCCGAACCGAGCAACTGCCGGGCGTACCAACCCCCGCGGGTCTCGTTTAGAGTTTCTTCCTTGCTGAATGTGTAGGTCTGGTCCGGAAAGTGGCCGCAGAAGATGATCGCGTGCGCCCATACGTTGCGGATGATGTTGGCGGTGAAGTTCGCCGCGAGGGTCGCCAAGAACGTTTGCTCGACCCCGGGAAGCGTGCGATCCATCAGCTCGGCGGCCACTTTGGCGCGTTTACCGGACCCGGGCGCGCGACGCAGCCGGTTCGCCAACCGCGACTTCCTGGGTTGATCGATGCGCCCGCCCGACCCGAGTTGTGTCAGGGCAAAGGCTCCGGCACTGATCGTCGGCCAGCCGATGTAGTCCTTGATCACCTGTCGCCGCATCTTGACGCCGATGCCCTTGAGGTCGTGCCAGAGTTCCGACATCGACTTCTCGCCCTTGCGAATGGCGTCGAGGTCGAGGTCGTGCAGCGCGACACCCCACTCGAAGAAAGCGGTCAGCAGCACGTTGTAGAACGGTTGCGCGAGGTACACCGGGTTCCAGGGCTGGTGGGGATCGATCCGCATGATCTCGTAGCCCAGATCCTTGTCCTTCCCCCGGATGTTGGTGAAGGTGTGATGGATGTAGTTGTGCGAGTGTTTCCATGCTTCGGCCGTGGACGCGGTGTCCCAATCCCAGACCGAGGAGTGGATGTCGGGGTCGTTCATCCAGTCCCACTGTCCGTGCATGACGTTGTGGCCGATCTCCATGTTCTCGAGAATCTTCGCCATTCCCAGGCATGCGGTGCCGGCGACCCAGGACACCTTCGACCTCGATCCCAGCAAGAGCACCCGGCCGGCGACGGCCAGATTCCGCTGGGTGGCGATCACGTTCTTGATGTACTGCCGGTCGCGTTCCCCGAGGTCTCCGTAGACCTCGTCGTGGATTGCGTCGAACTCTTTGCCCAGCATTTCTATGGTTTCGTCGGACAGATGTGCGAGCGGGTTCTGCACGTCTTCGGTCCGGGCTCCGGTTGATCCGGGGCGGGTTCTGCCCTTGGCTTCGTCGATGGTCATGACTCTCCTTCGATCTACAGGTCGATTTCGATGTCGCCTTCGGCGCTGTTCACACAGATCCGCACCGAGGCACCGGCCGGCTCGCTGACTTCACCGGTACGCAGGTCTCGTAGACTTCCCGACTTCACCGTGCCCACACACGTATGGCAGATGCCGATTCTGCAGCCGTACTTGAGTTCGAGGCCGGCATCTTCCCCCGCAGCCAGAATCGTCTGTCCCGGTTCGCATTTGGCATCGGTCTTGCTGCGGACGAACCGCACCGCGCCACCCTCTCCGGCACCCGCGGCACCGCCGATGATGGGCTGGAACCGCTCGAAATGGATGCGCTCCGCGGCGTCGTTGCTCTCCCAGTGTTCGACGAGGGTATCGAGCATTTCGCCCGGCCCCGAGCACATGGCCTCACGTTCCCGCCAATCCGGGCACAACTCGTCGAGATCTTCGGGTTTGAGGCGGCCATCCTCGCCGGTGAGTCGGATGGTCAAGTGCAACCCGTCCTGGCGCTGATCCATCTCACGCAGGTCGCGGTGGAACATCACCTGCGATTCGGTGCGGGCCGAGTGGATCACCACCACGTCTCTCATGGCGTCGTTGTGGTCCAGGCTGCGCAACATGCTCATGATCGGCGTGATGCCGCTACCGGCGCTGATGAAGAGCAGCTTGTCCGGACACGGGTCGGGGAGTGTGAACACACCTTCGATCTCGCCGAGCCGGACGATTTCACCCGGGCGGATCTTTCGCACGAGATACGGCGAGACCACACCGTTCTCGACGAGCTTGGGAGTGACTGCGATCAGGCCGTCCCTCGGCTCGGGATCGGACGTCAATGAGTAGGCCCGCCAATGGAACACGCCATCGATCACCACGCCGAGGCGTACGTACTGGCCCGGCAGATGACCTGGCCACTCGTATCCGGGCCTGATCCACACCGTGGCGGCGTCCGAGCCCTCGTGCCGGACCTCTTCGATGCGACCGCGCAACTCCCGCGTGGTCCACAGCGGGTTGATCATCTCGAGGTAATCGTCGGGCTGCAACGGACTGAACAGGTGGCTTATTGCCCGGAGCGCTTTTCGGCGCAAAGCCGGGACCTGAGGCTTGGCTCCGCGTTCAGCCACGACTGCCCCGCTTTGCCGTGGACAACTCTTTGCTCGATGGCTTGCTCACGTGGACAACCCCCCGGGGTCCGGTTCGTGCATCCTACGATGCACGAAACTTGTCGGTCACCTGTTCGGCGACTCGGCAGGTACAGCTGCAAACTCAACCGAACAGACCGGTGGTTACCCCGTTCGCGATGTCCGAAACATCGTCCGGAAACAATTTTGTCAAGAATTGTCGGCCGGCTGCGATGCGGCGTCGGCCGAGGCCGGTGGCACGACGCCCGTTGCCAGATTGCGTGCACTGGTGAATCGGCCGAGCTTCGCGGTCTGCTGGTCCATCAGTTCGAGGTCCGCCGACAATTTCTCGAGTACTCGACGATTGACCGTGAGGGAAGCGAGCACGGGCTTGAGCCAGCGCGCGAGGCCGACCCAGCCGGGCACGTAAACACGACGCTTGCGCCGTTCGATGCCGCGAACGAACGCGTCGACACATTTTTCCAGCGGCACCACCGCGCTCAGCGGGCCGGGCAACGAGGTGAGGACGTCGTTGAATGCGGGCAGATCTCGCTGACTGTCGCGCACCAGGGGGGTGTCGATCCACGACATGTGCGCGCTGCCCACCGCGACCCCATGATGGGTGATCTCGAACCGCAGGGCGTTGGCAAAATTCTCGATTCCGGCCTTGCTGGTGCTGTACGCCGCCGATCCCGGGATCGCGCCATAGGCGGCCATCGACGACACCACCAGTACGTAACCCCGCCGCTCGATCACATGGGGCAGGGCCGCCCTTACGGTATGGAAGACCCCGTTGATGTTGACGTCGATGACGCGGCGAAAGGTCACCGGATCGACGTGCAGGACCGATCCGTAGCTCGCGATACCGGCGCCGGCCAGGACCACATCGATCCCACCGAAAGCACTCACGCCGGTCTCCACAGCCGCCTGCACTGCCGCCAGATCGGTCACGTCGGCGACCGCGGAGACGGCCGTCCCGGGGCCGAGTTCGACGGTGAGTTGGTCCAAGGACCTCTCGTCGACGTCGACGAGGATCACCTTCGCTCCGCGAGCGGCCAGCGCGCGGGCTGTTGCCGCACCGATCCCGCTCGCCGCCCCGGTGATGAGAACCACCTTGTTGCGCAGTGTCGCCATGGTTGCCGTCCTTTGCCGAGAGTGAGGGATTGATCCCTTGCAGGCGCAGACAGCCTAAGTCGCCCCTACCGCGGGCGGCGGGAGTAGTCGACTACCCCATTCCCGAAATGACCTACCCCGACTGCGGAACGCGCTTGCTCAGGAGCCAGGCGCCGATGCCCACCGCAGCAAAAACCACGGACACAGTGATGAGGGTCAGTGCAAATCCCTGATCGCCGCCGCCGTAGACGGCCATCAGAGCGACACTGACCGCGCTGCCGACGGAGAAACCCAGGTACCGCAGCACCATGTTGAAAGCCATTGCACTGCCGGTTTCTTCGCTCGGAACATGCGGAATGATGAGCACCGCAAGCGACGAGAAACTGAATCCGCTACCCAACCCCCCGATCGCCATCCAGAGCACTGCCCACGCGACATGGTCATGGACAAGGGCCACACCCAGCGTCGAGCACATGAAGATCGCGCAGCCCAAGGGCAGCACCAGGTCTGGGCCGAATCTGTCCACGGCCGCCAATGACATACGGCTGCCGACGACGCTCATCAGCGAATACGGTGTCAACATCAACCCGGCCACCGAGAGCGACTGATCCAGTCCCCAGTCGGGGTTCTGCACGAGCACGATGACAAGCGTGAGCAGCGTGTACATCGCGATACCGCCGCCTGCAGCAACAAGGTTCGGTGCTGCCACGCCGGGCCGGACCGCGAGTCGGAGATCGACAAGTGGTTGGTCGCAGCGCAGCGTCCACACGATCCACAGCGCAAAAGCAGCGACCCCGACGCCGGCCAACAAGAGCGTGCGAGGTGCCAGCCAACCCCAGCTCTCGCCGTGGCTGACCGCGAGCAGGAACGTGGCGGTACCGCTCGACAACAGCACCGCACCAATCCAATCCACCGACATCCGGGTGGACGACGTGCGCGACGGGGGTATGTACCGCAGGGCCATGAGCAGCGTTACCGCGCTGAGAGTTGCGCCCAGCCAGTACGCCGCATGCAACCCCCACAGATGGGCCACCGTTGCGGTGATCGGATAGCCGAGGCCGGCCCCGGCTATGCCCGTCACCGACAGCAACGCGATCGCCGACGCCAGCTGTCGCGGGGCAAACGATTCACGGGCAACCGCCATCGCGAGGGGTACCAGCGCCAGGCCAACCCCCTGCATCGTCCGGCCGATCACCAGAGCCTCGAAACCCAGTGGCAGAGCAGACAGTACGGATCCGGCGGTCACGATGCCGAGGCCGATCAGGATCGTCGGGCGTCGCCAGGAATCACCACCGAGCCGGCCCAGGACCGGCGTTGCAATGGCGGCCATCAGCATTGTCGCGGTGAGCGTCCATTGGGCCTGGGTGATCTCCACGTCGTAATCCGTCGAGATCTTCGGCACCAGCGGCGCGCCGAGACTGCTGACGATGGACGTGATGGTGGTGACCAGTCCCAGGGTGAACAGCAGGATGCCGTACCGGGGCGGTGGTGTGTCTTTCGCGGTCATCGAGGGGAGAAGCCGACGAGCAGTCTCACCGTTCGGATTCCCACTGCGCCAGGATGGTTCGCAGAACACTGACCAGTGGCAGGGGTTGATCCATCATCGGGTGATGGCCCGCGTCGGGAAGGTCGACCACGGTGGCCGGATTGGCGAACAGCCCGGCGATCTCTTGGGCCATCTCGGGACTGACCATCCCCAGCTCGCACCGGATGTACAGCGACGGGGTCACGATCTTGCCGAGCAGTTCACGAAGATTCACCAGGTGCCCGGCTTCGTGCCGTTTGCGGAACATCTCCGGATCGAACTTCCACATCCACCCGGCGTCGGTCTTCCTCACCGATTCTTCGGCGACGTGCCCGGCGACGTAGGGCAGCAGGACATCCTGCCGTGGTTCGGTCCGGAACCGGACACAGATCTCGTCCCTGTCCGCGTAGGCCTTGGGGACACGGGCGAGCTGCCGGATGATGATCTCCTCCGGCGGCTCGTCGAACAGGGGTGAGTCGATGATGACCAGGCCTGCGGTGGCATCGGTGTGCAATGCACCGAGTACCGCTGTGACCCAGCCACCCATGCTGTGCCCGACCACGTATGGCTTACCGGCGATGCCACCGGCCTTGGCTGCCTCGAGAACCTCGGTGGTCCAGCCGTCCATCGGGTACTGCTCGCGGATTTCGCTGTCACCGTGCCCGGACAGGTCGACCGCGACCACGCGATGTGCCGACGCGAGGAGTGGGGCAATGTGGTCCCACCAGCCCGAATGCGCGGAGCCGCCGTGAACCAGCACCACCCCGGGTCGGCCCTCGTCGCCCCAGCAGCGAAGGTGCACACGGGCGCCGACGATCTCGACATCACGGTGTTCGGGTTTCTGGGCCAGCGCGGCGGCAAACCAACGCGGCTCCGTGATCGGGCTGGGTGTATCGGCCGTCATCGCTCACTCCTTTGCCGCGCAAATATTCGTCAAGCCTATCGACCAGCGAGAACCGGTTGTTTGTCGGGACGCAACTTCCGGTTCGAGGGGGTTGCCCTGCGGGGCAGGTGCGCCCACGATGAGCCGATGACCGGAGATCTCGATGACGACGACGAATGGGATCGCGAAGTACGCAACGAAACGCCCATGCAGCGTCTCGACCGCAACTGGTCGAGCTTGCTGCAGGAACTCCGCGTCGTTCAGACCGGTGTGCAGATACTCACCGGGTTCCTTCTCACGGTGCCGTTTCAGGACCTTTTCTATACACAAGACGCCGTCTTCCAGGGCGTCTACCTCGCCACGGTCTCGGCTTCCGTCAGCGCAACTGTGCTGCTGCTGGCACCTGCGGCGATGCACCGCATCCTTTTTCGTCGACATCGACTGCGGGAGTTGGTGTTCGCCGCACAACGCTTTGCTCTCGGCGGATTGATCTTCCTGGGCTTGGCGCTGACCGGGGTCATGATGATGGTGTTCGAGCTGGTGATCAGCCGATCGGCTGGCTGGATCGCCGGTGGGGTGGCGGTGCTGGTCTTCACCAATTTCTGGTTTGTCTTCCCGTGGCGGTATCGCCGCCGCGACCAGTGATGCGGACCGGCGATTCAGTCGTCTTTGTTTTTGTCGTCGTCCTTGTGGACGAGCTCAGGTGCGACCTCCCGCGTGGCCATTCCGCCGGTACCGCCCTCATCGACAGGGCCGGGTCGACCACCTTTGGGTTCGTCGTCCTTGGTGCGCTTCGAGTCCTTCTTTTTGTCGGTCATCGTTAAAGGGTAGGCGCTCCGCAACTGCGGTGGCATGCTCGATTGATGGCCATCGACCTGCCCACCGCCCGGCGATTGTGGCGATTGCTCGAACCTCTGCACGCCGTCACCTATTTCTCCGACGAAACCCGTGAGGCGCTCTCGGCCGCCGGTTACCGGGGGTTCTGGATGGGCTACTTCGCCGCTCGGGCCGCCCCGCTCGGGCCGGTGGGACCCGAGATCGTCACGGCGCTGTTCTACAACTTCGCGCCGTCGCACGTGGCCAGGGCCATCCCGGACGCCTGGGATTTCGCACCACCGGAAACCGCGCTGCGGGTCCGGGAGGACGCCGCGGTGGCGACGCTGTCCCGGATGCTCGGCGACGGCGCCGCCGACGCCATCGACCGAGTGGTCGCGTTGCTGTATCCGGTCGCGGACAACGCAGATCTCGGTGGGCGGGCACTGTTTGCCGCGAACGCGGCGCTGCCCTGGCCGACAGACCGGGTCGGCGCCCTGTGGCACGCGGCGACCCTGTTGCGCGAACACCGGGGTGACGGCCATGTCGCCGCCCTGACCACGGCCGGGATCACCGGACGGGAAGCCGGTGTCCTGCATGCCATCGCGACGGCGATCCCACGCTCGGTTCTCGACGCGGGCCGTCAGTACACCGACGAGGAATGGGAGTCGCTGACGGCACGGCTGGCAGATCGGGGGCTCCTCGAACTCTCCGGCGCCATCACGCCTGCGGGCCGCGCCCTCAAGGCCGAGATCGAGAACACGACCGATCGGCTCGCCGCGCCCGCGTACGCGCAGCTGACCGATAGTGCCGTCGATGATCTGACGACGTCACTGATGGAACTCACCAAGGTGGTGGTGGCAAGCGGGGAATTCCCGTCGGCGAACCCCATCGGCCTTGATCTCGACGATGTGGGCTGATCAGCCATACACTCTGCGCCATGGGTTTCAACGACGACATCATCGCCGAGTTCCGTGCCAACGACGGCAAGGTCGGTGGCAACTTCGAGGGTGCGCCGATGTTGCTGCTGCACCACAAGGGTGTCAAGAGCGGCAAGGATTTCGTCACGCCGTTGGTGTATCAGGCGGGTGAGGGCGCCAAGTACGTCTTTGCCAGCGCCGCGGGCAGCGACAAAGACCCCCAGTGGTTCCGCAACGTCAAAGCCAATCCCCACACCACCATCGAGGTCGGTGGCGACACCATCGCAGTGACGGCTTCAGAGGTCACCGGTGCTGAGCGGGATCGGATCTACGCGCAGCAGGCATCGGTCATGCCCGGTTTCGCCGACTACGAGAAGAAGACCACCCGGGTCATCCCGGTGGTTGCATTGACGCCGGCCTGAGGCGCTCGGCGCCGCTCAGCGGGCCGTCTGCGGCGGGACCAGTGCGCCGCTGTCGGTGTCGACGATCTCTGCGCCGAGCGGGAGCAGTGACACCGGGATCATCTTGAAGCTGGCGATACCCAGCGGGATGCCAATGATGGTCAGGCACATCGCGATACCGGTCGCGATATGTCCAAGGGCCAGCCAGATTCCGGCGAAGATGAGCCAGATGACATTGCCGATCGCCGATCCCACACCGGCCGTGGGTTTACGGATCACTGTTCGACCGAACGGCCAGAGTGCGTATGCCGCGATCCGGAACGAGGCGATACCGAACGGGATGGTGATGATCAGAATGCAGCAGATGATGCCGGCGACGACGTATCCCAGCGCCATCCAGAATCCACAGAGCACAAGCCAAATGACGTTCAGGATGGTCTTCACTTCACCCATTGTGCCAAAGTTGTCCAATTCAGTTCGGGCGAATGAATATTCGGGAGCGTGGCGATGAGGTTCGGCCTGCGAGAGGTCCTGTGGTCGGTGGCGGTCACGGGGATCGTGTTGATTCGCCTGGTCACGACGCTGAGTACCGCTCTGCTGATCATGGGATGGATCATCGTGGCGGTTCGATCCGGTCTGAACAACGATTGGTTGTGGCCCTCGATCATCTCCGGGGCGCTCCTCGCCGCCAGCACGCTGCTGTACAACGTCGCGAGAGGCTGAGCGGGACTACACGCCGAGGTAGGCCAGAACCGCGAGCACCCGGCGATTGTCGTCGGCCGACACCGGCAGGTCGAGCTTGGTGAAGATGCTGTTGGAGTGTTTGCTCACGGCTTTCTCCGTCACGGACATCGCCTCGGCGATCGCCGCGTTCGACCGGCCTTCGGCCATCAACGACAAGACTTCTCGTTCGCGTGCCGAGAGGCGATCTAGCGGTCCGTCGGAGCGCTGCCCGGTCAACAGTTGCGCCACCACCTCGGGGTCGAGAACCGTGCCACCACCGGAGACCTGGCGGACGGCGTCGATGAATCCGGCCACGTTGGCGACCCGATCCTTGAGTAGATAGCCGACCGCGCCTTCGCCGCTCTCGAGCAACTCGCGGGCATAGAGCTGCTCCACGTACTGCGAGAGAACCAGAACGGGGAAGCCGGGGCGCTGACGGCGAATCTTGATGGCTGCCTGGAGGCCCTCGTCGGTGAAGGTCGGTGGCATCCGGACATCGAGTACGGCCAGATCGACGGAGTCGTCGGAGAGTGCCGCATCGAGTTCGGTGGCGTTGTCGACCGCGGCGACCACATCCATCTGATGGGCGGCGAGTATGCGCGAGAGGCCGTCACGCAACAGGGCGTGGTCTTCGGCGATCACGACGCGCATGGCACCTCCATGGAGATGATCGTCGGACCACCGACAGGACTGTGGACATACAGTGACCCGTCCATCGCCTTCAGCCGCTGGGTGACACCGTGCAAACCCGATCCGGTGGCGACTGCGCCACCGATCCCATCGTCACCGACCTCGACCCTGAGCACGCCCTCGAAGATACCCATGGAGATCCAGGCGTTCCGGGCGCGGGCATGTTTACCGACGTTGGCAAGGGCCTCGGCCACCGCAAAATACACGGCATTCTCCATCGCGGCGGGAAGACGTTCTTTGACACCGAGATTCAAGGTCATCGGGATCGGCAGGTCGAGTGCCAGTGCCTCGACGGCAGGTCCCACTCCGCGGTCGGCGAGTACCGGTGGATGTATGCCGCGCACCACCGAACGGAGGTCGCCGAGCGCCGCGGTCGCCGACGCCCTCGCCTCGGCCATCAGTTGTTTGGCGGCCACCGGGTCTTTGTCGACCTGACTTTCGGCCAAACCGATGGTCATGCCGAGTGCGGCCAGGCGGGCCTGGGCCCCATCATGGAGATCCCGTTCGACGCGTCGCAGTTCAGCTGCGGCCGAATCGACTGTCGCAGCGCGGGATTCGGTCACCTCGTGTACCCGGGCCTCCAATACCTCGGCGCGGCTGCGGTTCAGGACACCCAAATCCATGGCGGCACGCGCCTTCATCAGCGGTTCGACAAACGGGATCAAAACCAGCGTGGCGGTGAAGATCACGCCGACAAGCGAGATCACAAAACCGATGGTGGACGCCAGCGCCAGCCATCCGAGGTCCCGCCAGCGCAACGAATCCGCACTCCACACCGAGAGCAGATGAAGGATCCCGTGGCGGTTGCCCGCGGGCTTGTAGTCACCGGGGCGCCACGGACGATCGAGCACTCCGGCCCCCATCCGCCGGTGCAGGTCGCACAAGGCGCCGGTGATCGGAACCAATCCCCACAGCGCCAGTGCTCCCACGGAGATCAGAACCAGTGGTATCGCAACGACCTGCACTATGAACAGCACCAATGCGACCGGCGCCAACAGGGCGGTGCACAGGGCGTACATCGCTGCCCGCAACCACCGGATGACGAGCGTCGGTTCTTTCTCGGAGTTCACCGCTTCCTCTCTGACCCCCACCGGACCGCGTCACGACTTCTCGCCGGGCTGCATCTCCAACTGTGGTGCAAGAACTTCATGGTGCCGCGATCCCTGTGACAAAACAGTAGTGCTGGGTCCACCCCGGTGGTGGGTTATTTCGCCGCGATCGGGGGTTTACCGCTCCTGACCTGGTCGGCTCGGCCGGACAGAGTTGTAGCTGGCCCGGTGACCGCCGGGCAATCCATCTGAGGTGCCAGGGCATCTCAAGCATCAGGAGCTCACATGAGACAGATGACCCGAGGGCCACAGGCGGTGGCTCGGTGGAGTGCGCACAATCCTTGGCGCGCAATCGGACTCTGGTTGGCACTGGTGGTGCTTGCAGTGTCGTTCAGCGCGCTGATCCCCACCCAGGAGACCGACGACGCCGACTATCGCGTCGGTCAGTCCGGGACAGCCGATGCGATGATCCACGACGCCGGGCTCGCCGCACCCGACACCGAGTTCGTCCTGATCGCCGGCGACCAGGATGATGCGGTGGTCGCCGCCGCCGAGCTGCGCGACCAACTCGCCGGCTCCACCGAGGTGCAGGAGGTGGCAGTCCCGGTGGAATCACCGGATGGGTCGACGCTTTTGACCTCGATCTCGCTGCGGGCGCCCCCGGGCGATGAGGACCCGACGATCGCCGACATCAACGCAGCAGTAACCGCGGTCCGCGCGGAACACCCGAACCTCCAGTTCGGGCAGACCGGTGACGTCACGCTCGACGAGGCGATCAACGAGCGGGTCGGCGAAGACCTGGTCTCGGCCGAGATCATCAGCATCCCGATCACGCTGGGCATCATGCTCTTTGCGTTCGGAGCCCTGATCGCCGCAGGTATCCCGGTGTTGCTGGCCATCACGTCGGTGGTCGCGACCATCGGCATCTACGCGCCGATTTCCTACCTCCTGCCCTCTGAATCCACCGCGTCGTCGATGGTGCTGTTGATCGGTATGGCTGTGGGCGTGGACTATTCGTTGTTCTACCTGAAACGAGAACGCGAGGAACGGCGTAAAGGGCACAACACGCTCGACGCTGTGGAGACCGCTGCGGCCACCTCGGGGCACTCGATTGTCGTCTCCGGCGTTGCGGTGATCGCTTCACTGGCGGGTTTGTACGTCCTGGGCAACGCAACGTTCAATTCGCTTGCCACCGCCGCCATCATCGTGGTCGCGGTTGCGGTGATCGGTTCGCTTACGGTCTTGCCTGCTCTGCTGGTCAAGTTCGGACGATGGGTCGATCGTCCACGGGTGCCATTGCTTTGGCGCCTCAACAACCGCATCGGTGAGGGCGGGATCAGCTCACGCATCATCGGGCCGGTCGTCACTCGGCCGGTGATTGCATTGGTCGCCGGACTGGCGGTGATGCTGGCATTGGCTATCCCCGCCTTGACCATGACCCTGCGCAGCGGCGGTCTGGACACGCTGCCGCAGGACATCCCCGCGGTTGCGGTGGCGCAGCAACTCGATAGCGAGTTCCCATCTGAAGGCTCGTCAGCCAATGTTGTTGTCTCCGGCGGTGATCCGGCCGCTGTGTCTGCAGCGTTGACCGATGTGGGTGAGGCCGCGACCGAGAGTGGGGCCTGGACCATCTCGCAGGAGCCGTTGAGCTCGGCGTCGGGGACCACCACCGAACTCCGGCTCGCCAGCACCTTCGAACAGGGTGATACCAAGTCCGACGACGCCATGCTGGACCTGCGCAACACGATCGTGCCCGACCGCGTGGACGGAATCGACGACGCCGAGTTCGCGGTGGGTGGTCAGATCGCCGAACAATACGACTCGACGAAGGCGTTGTCGGACGGGCTGCCGATCGTGGTCGCGGTGATCCTGACGCTGACCATGCTGATGCTGGTGGTGACGTTCCGGAGCCCGGTGATCGCATTGGTCTCCACCGCCTTGAACCTGATGTCCGTCGGCGCGGCGTTCGGTGTGCTCGCGCTGGTGTTCCAGCACAGCTGGGCCGAGGGGATACTCGACTTCACCTCCAACGGGACCGTCGTCGAGTGGATTCCGATGTTCCTGCTGGCGGTACTCGTCGGATTGTCGATGGATTACCACGTGTTCGTGCTCAGCCGGATCCGCGAGGGCATCAACAACGGGCTGCCCCCGACCGTTGCGGTGCGCGCGGGCGTCACCCAGACCGCCGGGGTGGTGACCAGTGCCGCACTGGTCATGGTGTCGGTGTTCGCCTTGTTCGCCGCGCAGAGCATGGTCGAGATGAAACAGATGGGTGTGGGCCTGGCGGTGGCCATTCTCATCGACGCGACGATCGTGCGACTGGTGCTGTTGCCATCGATATTGGTGCTGCTCGGGAACCGCGCCTGGTGGCCGCGGCGCATCCGGAGCGACGAACCGGTGGCACCAGATCGGGAGGTCGCACCTGTGAGGACGTGACGTGGTGCACACTTGAGGATGTCGGGGCTCGAGGCGAAACGGAGGCGACGCGGTGAGTGAGTTGCAGACACCTCCCCGCGACTTCTGGTCGGCGCTGGAACCAGGTGAGGATCCCGCTGCACGGCTGGCGCAAGTACGCCGAGCCCATGAACTCTTTGTGCAGACCGGCACGATGTCCCCGGCCACCGGCCGCACCTCGGTGCGGTCGGTTGTCCGGGATTCGTGGATGCGATCGGCCAAAGGTGGCGTCAACCCTTCCGGGATGACGGACGACAACAGCATGTCGTGGAACGACTTCCTCGAGTACCGCAACGGTCATCCGATGGCCGCCGCGTACCCGCTGGTTCGTTCGCTCATGCTCGATGAGGTTTCCGATTCCGGCGTGGTGGTGGCACTCACCGATGACGTGGGTCGGTTGTTGTGGGTAGAGGGTGACCACAAAGCGAGAGATCAGGCCGGCGACATCAACTTTGTCGAAGGGGCGTTGTGGGCGGAGCAGGTCGCCGGCACCAACGCCCCAGGTCTGGCTCTTGAGGTCGATCACGGGGTGCAGATATTCGGGGCCGAACATTTTGCGGTGCGGGTGCAGGACTGGAACTGCGTGGCAGCGCCGGTGCACGACCCGGTGACGGGCGCGGTGATCGGTGTCATCGACGTGACCGGTGGCGAGCGGGTGGCCACCCCGTTCGCGTTGTCGATGGTGAAGTCGGTGGTCGCCGCGGTCGAGGGGGAGTTGCGGATCCGGTCGCTCACCGGCGAAGGACCGCGATCGGATCGGTCCGGCAGCCCGAGTTTGCGGGTGCTGGACGGTGATCGGTATTTCTGGCGGCTTCCCGGCAGGCCTGCGATGCGGCTGTCCCGTCGGCACGCCGAAATCCTGGTACTGCTCGGTGAATATCCCGGGGGACTGGGCACCGAACAGATCGCGACCATGCTCGCCGACGACGGTGTGGACCCGGTGACGGTCCGCGCGGAGATCTCCCGGTTGCGACGCGACCTCGGTCCCGATGTTGTCGAGTCCCGGCCGTATCGGCTCACCGCACCCATCGATTCCGACCTCGGTCAGGTGCGTCGGATGCTGCGGACCGGTGAAATCACCCGAGCCATCGAGACTTTCGGCCGCGGCGGACTACTGAGGGTGTCGAAGGCCCCTGGGATCGCCGATGTCTTCGAAGAACTCAAAGAGGATGTCCGCTCGGTCGTGTTGACGTCCGGCGACCCGGAGTTGTTGCGGGCCTGGACGGCCTCGACGCATGGTCGCGAAGATCTGACGGCCTGGCGCCGCTGGGGTCAGATGTTGGCCCCTGGCCACCGGGACGAGGCGTTGGTCCGAGGCCGGCTTCGATTGCTCGACCGCCGTTTCGGCATCTGATCTGAACCTTCTCGCCCGCGTCTTCCACTGGTGTGCCGATCCCGAAATCTGGCATTTGATGCGCCGAAATTGGTTGTCGAACACCATCTTTGAATTCCGCTGTACCTTTCGTCGGGTTTCGAAGCGATGTTCACCTGTCGGCCGGTGATTGTTCTCAGGGAGTTGGGCAGCGGCCGGGGGAATCGGCGTTTACTTCATCTCGCATCCAGTTCTCCGCCAGAGACGCTGGCGCGCAGTCGAACATGTCCGTTTCGAGCCCGGCGTTCGCCGGTGCCGACCGAGGGGAATTGCACATGAAGTTCAGGAACAGACTGGTGGCCGTGTCGGTGTTGGTGGTCGCATCGATGAGTGTTGCGTTCGGCGGCGCATACGCCGATCCGGCTCCGGCCCCGACCGAGGGTGCGAACTGGAAGGCGACCCGTGAAGGATCGTCGGTGATCGTCACCACCGACAACGGCTCACTGGCCAAAGAAGGCAATCTGCTCGTGCTGCATGACAAGCAGGGCAACGTCGTGGAATCGGTTCCACTGAAACTGGCCATCGATGATTTCCAGCATCCGGTCAATGCGCAGGTGACACCTGCGTCGGCGAAGTTGTCGGTGGACACCAATCCGTTCGCCGCGACGTTCGCTCCGGTCCGTCACAATGTGGATCTGCCTGCAGCTGTTGCGAGCGTGAAGGACAACATCACCCTCACCGCTGCCATCGGCGGATTCCTCGGTGCCGCAACCGGACTGGTCGGCGGTTGCCTACTGGGTGCCGTTGCTGCGGGCGTCGTTTCAGCACCCGTTGTGCTGCTGTTCGGTGCCGGACCGTTGGCCGGCTGCATCGGTGGCGCGCTCCTACTCGGATCGGCCGCCTCACTGGCCGGTACCGCGGTCGGCGGGCTTGGGGCCGTAGCTGCCAATGTCGGGCCGTTCATTCAGCTGCTCAACGCTCCACCAAAGGCGAAGTAGTCGGCCCGACCGGCCCCCGCTTCGCCTCTCATAAGCCAGGTCCGCCCGGACGATTCGGGCGGGCCTGGCGCTCTTCGTGCAGATCAGCGTTCGAATTGGAATCACACTCCCAATATCCAGAATGATATTCTGGACAGAACTGAGGATCGACTGTTGGGAGAGCATGTGACAAATGCGGCGGACAACCTGGCCGGGCGCCGGATCATCGTGACGGGCGGCGCCAGCGGGATGGGTGCGGGACTCGTTCGCGCTTTGCCGTCGCTCGGTGCGTCGGTGGTGTCGCTCGACAGTGCGGCGGACGAGGGCAGTGCCATTGCCTCCGAAGCCGGGGTCCGGTTCATCGCCTGCGACGTCAGTGATCCGTCCGACGTGACCACTGCGGTGTCGGCGGCGGTCGAATATCTCGGTGGGCTCGATGTGCTGGTTCATGCGGCCGGCATCGCCCCGGGTGCACCGGCAGGCGAGTTGCCCATCGAGCAGTGGAACCTGGCGATGGCGGTCAACGCGACCGGCACGTTCTTGATGAATCAGGCAGTGTTACCGGCGCTGATCGAGGCCGGTGGTGGCCGGATCATCAACTTCGCATCGGCAGCCGGGATCACGGGCTATCCGGGTAAAGCGGCCTACGCGGCATCCAAAGGGGCAGTGGTCGCCTGGACGCGCACGGTGGCGCTGGAATGGGCGACCCACGGAATCACGGTCAACGCCATCGCGCCCGCCATCTGGACGCCGATGTATGACCGCACCCGCGCATCGATGACGCCGGAACAGTTGGCGGCACACGACGTGAGTATGGCGAAAACCGTTCCGCTGGGCGGCAGGCTCGGCGATATCGACCGCGACCTGGTGCCGGTGGTCGCCTTCCTGGCCGGTCCTGGTTCGGGTTTCATGACGGGGCAGATCTACTCCGTCGACGGCGGCAAACTGATGCTTCGTTGAGGAACCGTGGTTAAGCTGCCTCCATGGATCTACTACGCAACGTCGTAATACTTCTGCACATCGTCGGTTTCGCGGTCACCTTCGGTGCCTGGGTGGCCGAAGCGGCCTCGCGTCGATTCCGGACCACCCGGGTGATGGAGTATGGGCTGCTGCTCTCACTCCTGACCGGTGTGGCACTGGCCGCGCCCTGGCCCGCGGGGATCGACCTCAACTACCCGAAAATCGGCGTGAAGTTGGTGATCCTGGTGGTGCTCGGCGCGGTCCTGGGCATGGGGAGCGCGCGTCAGCGGCGCACCGGCGAGCCCGTCCCGCGGCCGCTCTTCTATGCGGTGGGCGCGCTGTCGCTGCTGGCCGCCGGTATCGCCGTCATCTGGTGATGTCGGCGGACTGACCTACGTAGAGTCCACGCCCGGTGACGAGCGGCAGATCCAGTGTGGTGCGGATGCCGGGATCTGCGGCGATCACGGCGGGGATGGCGTTCACGATGCGGCCGGCCGCAGCAACGATCGCGGCGTGGTTGTGGTCGCCTTTGATACTGGTCGGGCAGATGTCCACGGTGTAGTTGGGCTCGCCGATGATCTCCACCCGGTAGGAACCGCCCTCCTGGGCGGGGCGTGCCCAGTCCGGACGAAGGTCGTCACGCAGTCTGGTGACGTGTTCGACGACGATGGCGGAGTGCCCGTCGACCTTGCCGTGGATCTCGAAACGCATGGCGGCGACCGTCCCCTTCTCGATCCGTCCGACGGCAACGTCGAACGCCTCGGGCGCGGGTTCGAGCTCGAAGTTCTCGGTGATCTCGTCGACCTCGATGCCGAGACCGGCCGCGAGCTGGCGAATCGTTGTGCCCCAGGTGAAACCGAGGATGCCGGGCTGAAAGAGGATCGGCAGCTCGTCGAGAGGCTTACCGAATCCCATTACATCGAACATCACGATCGCGCCGTCGTAGGTGGCGTAGTCGGCGATCTCCATGACGCGGACCTGCTCGATCCTTTGGCAGGTGCCGGCCAGCGCCAGTGGGATCAGGTCGTTGGCGAAACCGGGGTCGACACCCGTGATGAATATGCTGGAATTGCCTTGTTGCGCCGATGCCTGGACCCGGTCGATGTTCTTGTCGGGCAGCAACTGCCACGGGTACTGCAGGATCACCGGCGCCGAACCGACCACATCGACGCCGGCTTCGAGGATCTTCTGACAGTCCCTGAGTGCATCGCCGGTACGGGTGTCACCCATCGCGCAGTACACAACGCAGTCGGGCTTCGTTGCCAGCACCGCGTCGATGTCGCCAACCGCGGTGATGCCGGTGGTGATCTCGAGACCGGCCAGTTCGCCGGCGTCTTTACCCACCTTGGACTCCGTGGAGACACCCACCGCGGTGAGTTCGTAGTCCGGGCTCTCAATGAGCTGGGTCAATGCCAGGCGACCGACATTGCCGGTGCCGATGTGGGCGACGCGAATGGACATCGATGTTTCCTCGTAACCTGTGGTGCGAACGATGGTCGGCACCGACGTGCCGCTGATCCCTTACAGGGTTTTGTGCGGTACGTCCGTCACCAGTCCGCCGTCCACGACGAACTCGGTGCCGGTCGCATAGGACGATTCGTCACTCGCAAGGAACAAGACGAACGTCGAGATCTCGTCTGACGTGCCCGGTCGGCCGAGCGGGATGGTCACCAGATCATCCGGGAACTTCTCCGTCATGGGCGTCCGGATCATCCCGGGATGCAACGAATTGACCCGGATGTTGTGTGGAGCCAGTTCCAGCGCAACGGATTTCGCGAGCCCACGGACGGCCCATTTCGTGGCGACGTAGCCGTGGGCCCACGGTGCTCCGCGGAGGCCCTCGATCGACGAAACGTTGATCATCGACCCGCCACCGGCGGCGATCATCGGATCCGTCGACGCCTGCATCCCGAAGAACGTGCCCGTGAGATTGACGTCGATGATCTTCTGCCACTTGTCGTGCTTGAAGCCCTGGATGGAGCTGCCGTTGGCGATACCGGCGTTGTTGACCAGTACGTTCAGCTTGCCGAACTCGCCGACAGCGGTGCCGACCGCGGCTTCCCACTGATCAAACTGCGACACATCGAGGTGGACATAGCGCGCTGCGTCGCCGAGCTCGTCGGCCAGCGCCTTGCCCTCGTCGTCCAAGATGTCGCCGATCACGACCTTCGCGCCTTCGGCGACGAGTAGGCGTGCATGCGAGGCACCCATCCCGCGAGCGCCGCCACTGATGATTGCAACTTTTCCGTCCACGCGTCCCATGGGGCGTCACGCTACCTGCATCGTCGGACACGTGTCCAGACTTTCGTCTGAACTACTGTCGGATCCCGTCGACGCTCTTTGTACCGAGGTGGGTTCAGTTCGCCCGCTCAACCCCTGACGCTCGGCGGTTATCGACTCACATCAACCGGCGATCCGTGTCGCGATCTCGGCGGCGAGGGCCAGCGACGCGGGGTCGTCGGTTGCGACGTATCGATCGGCAGCGGCGTCATATGCAGCGCCGGCTATTGAACCGTGATCGGCGTCGAGCTCGACCAATTCGACCGGCCACGACCACTTTTCGAGTGTTGCCGCGAATTTCCGGCTTGCTGCCGACGGTACGGCGTCGTCGCGCACGCCGTGTAGCAGGGTGAACGGCACCCGCTGTGCGGACTGCGGGGGTTGTTTCGGCAGGTGCTCGCCGGTGATCGGGTCCGTGGCCATGAAAGCACCGGCCAGGCAGATCGTTCGAAGGATTCCGAGATCGAAGTCGCCGGCGTGGATGGTCAGGCTCGCAGCCGCCAGACCTCCGAGGGACCAACCGACGAGGACGATGCCGTCCGTGCCACCGCGCCGGCCTGCGGCGAATCGGGCAGAGGCGAGCAGATCAGACCGTCCGTTGTCCGTGGCATGCGAATCCCAGTCGGGTGCGATGACGTGGAGGCCGCGATCGGCCACCAGTTCGGCAAGTGGCCGCACCGCCGTGCGCGCGTCGGTTTGCATTCCGTGCCAGAGCAATACGGTTTGTGATGCGGGGTCGCCGAACACATCGGCCAACCGGCCAGGGGCATATTCGATCGTCTCCATGCCTCGAGTCTGCCTGACCGCGGAGTTGGTCGAAGCGAAACCTCACGCCCGCGGTATTGAATGGCGTCGGCTTCAAGGTGGTGTGGTCACGCCAGGATCAGCATGGTGACGTCGACCGCGGCGATGGCGATGGCGCCGTAGAGCGGAGTCCGGCCGGGACCCCGCAGCGTCACCAGCGCAATGGCAACGACCACTGCCAGACCCGCCCACATCCACAACTGCTGTGAGTTGGCGACCACCGCGATGGCAGTGGCACCGACGAGCAGGGCGGCTGCGACGTACGGGATCCGGCGGGCGCCCAGGACGTGGGGGAGGCCCCGGACCCCGGTGGCGTCGTCGTCGCCGAGGTCGGGTGCGACGTTCAGCAGATGACCGCCGACACCGAGCAATCCACTGACCGCGACCATCCACAGCGGTGGCAGATCATTCGGGTCTGCGGTCAAGGCGACGATCACCGGCAGTGAACCGAAGGCGACGAAGTAGGGGAGCCATGACATGACCGTCGACTTGAGTCCGAAGTTGTAGGCCAGGGCAGAGCCGACACCGAACACCAGGTGCACCGTGCCTGCCGCCAACCCGCATGCCATCGATGCCACCACGCAGACGATGGCCGCCACCGCGACGGCCGATCTCGCGGTCGTCAGGCTCAGGTCTCCGGACACCAGTGGTTTCTCTGTCCGCCCGACCTGTCGGTCCCGGTCGAGGTCGATGAGATCGTTGCTCCAGCCGATGAGGAGCTGACCGCTGAACAGGGCGACCGTCAACACTGCAAGCGAGCCCACATCCAGGCCGACGGCGACGCCGAGCGCCGCGGTCAGCAGTGTCACCGCTGCCGATGGGACCACGTGCCCGGCTGCCAGCAGTGCGGCCACCGGTTTCATCGCCATGGGCCTGCACCTTTCCGTTTATCGGCCGAGGCCGCGGATCACGATCGCGGGGACGAGTTGTTCGGCACTGTCCCACGAACCGTGGTTGCCGACAAGCATCGACTCGAACGGTTCGACGGCCGAGCGGATCATTGCGGTGTCGCCACGGGCGGCGGCGACCACGTCACCGATCCTCACGCGCACATTGCCGCGGATCGAGTCGCCGAACCAGCCGGCATCGATCGCGTCGTCACGGCTCAGCACGGTCGCCCGGTCGGCGAGCATGCTCTGCCAGGCGATCTGGACGTCTTCTGCGGCACCGCCTTCGGCGTACACGTGACGCACCCGGGCTTCTCCGGCGATGGCGGTGGTGCCCGCGGTGAGTTCGGGATGCAGGTCGATGTCGAAACGCCCCTGCACTGTGTTGACCATGCCGTGATCGCCGGTGATGACCAGGGCGCGACCCGAAGGCAACTGCTCCGCGAGCTGGCCGACCATGGTGTCAATCAGGCGTAGCTGCTCACGCCAGGACGGTGAGCCGGGGCCGTCGAGGTGTCCGGCCAGATCGAGTCCGCCGTAGTAGGCGTAGCCGAGTGTGGCTGCGGACGTGGACATCTCGGCGAGGATCGCAGCACGTAGGTCGTCGAGATGCTCGGCAACGATCATCCTGTCGGCTCCGCGTAGCGCCGCCCGCGACAACCCGGAGTCGACGTGCAGCGCGGGCACGATCTGCCGCGTGGTGAAACCCTGTGCCCGGCATTTCTCGAAAATCGTTGCGGTGGGTTGAAAATCTTCGGGAACAACGGTTTTGGTGAGTCCGTGGTCGTAGTGGCCGTGGACGCACCAGCGCAGGGAGTTGAGGATCGGCGCTTCGGGCTTGAGTCCGCCGGCACCCGCGCGGAAGGTGTACCCGAAGATGCCGTGCGTGCCCGCCGCGCGTCCGGTGGACAGGCTGGTGAGGCTGACCGCGGTGGTGGCGGGAAATCCGGCCGCCACGGTGGTGGAGTTGTCCATCGCCGCGGCATTGAGATGGGGTGCATCGCGTGGGTGCGCGGCAACCAGTTCCGCCCCGAGCCCGTCGATCAGCAGCAGTGTCGCGGATTGCGCGGGCACCATCTTGAGGTGGTTGTCGAGGTCGGCGGCGCCGAGGGAAGCCGCCATCGATTCGAGGACGGCGGACAGGGGCGGCAGGCTGTGGCGCGGATCGAGATCACTCATCGTCGATCACGCTACGTGTGCACGAAGATGCTTCGGGCATGGCAGGGCGTCACCGCGAGCTCGTGTCTGCGCCGCGCGGCAGTGAGATCAGGGATGCGGCGAGGAAGCACAGCGCGCCGATGAAGGTGCCGCCCTGGTCGAGCAGTGGCGCGATCGGCTCGCCAGAGGCGTCCACGTATGCACCGACCGCGGAGAAGCCGAACGCGATCGACCCGACGGTGTTCAGGATCGTCGCCGACCAGCCGGGTGCATCGGGCTCGTCGCGATGCCGGTAGAGGCGAACGGCGTAGACCGCCAGTCCCGAGCTGATGAGGAAGGCGATCGAACCGTAGACGTCCGGCCGCCAGACGAACCGGTCCTCGTCGACGATCGAGTGCACCACCAGGGCGGCACCGGTACTGATGTTGAAGGCGAGGGTGCCCACCTGCTGCACTGCGGCCGACAACCACTCGGAGATGTGGACCTCTCGACCGGCCTTTCGTGACCCGGCAATGGGCTGCGCAGCACCCCGCAACCGTCCGCAGAGCTGGAGCTGGACGAACGCGGCGAATGTGAAGAACCAGGAGCCGACGAAAAAGGAGCTGTTGGACACCGTCGATCCGGCCCAGTCGGCGAATCCGGGCGCCGAGCCCAGTGCGAAGAGTGCCGACCCGATCGCAAATCCCCAGCATTCGGTACGCGCTGAGTGGCGGATCACGTGCATCAGACTAGCCGGTGTCTCGGAAAAAGGGGCTCTGAGCACCGAAGATCGTGGTTGCAACCCGGATGCAACGGAAGCACTCGTACTGTGTGTCTTAGGTCACATGGGTGGCCGAACGCCGCGCGTCGCTCACCCGTAGGCAACCAGGCGAAGAGGAGCTCAGCATGACCGTTTATGCCAACCCCGGAACACCCGGCGCCGTGATGAACTACGAATCACGGTACGAGAATTGGATCGGTGGCCAGTGGACGCCGCCGGTCAAGGGGCAGTACTTCGAGAACCCGTCGCCGGTCACCGGCAAGACGTTCTGTGAGGTTGCCCGGTCGACGTCCGAGGACATCGACCTAGCTCTCGACGCGGCCCACAAGGCTGCCCCGGCGTGGGGCAAGACCTCGGTCGCCGAGCGGTCGCTGGCCCTGCTCCGCATCGCAGACCGGATGGAGGAGAACCTCGAGAAGATCGCCGTCGCCGAGTCGTGGGACAACGGCAAGGCCGTTCGCGAAACCCTCGCCGCCGACATTCCGCTCGCCATCGACCACTTCCGCTACTTCGCAGGCGCGTTGCGCGCTCAGCAGGGTTCGCTCTCCCAGATCGACGAAGACACCGTCGCGTATCACTTCCACGAGCCGCTGGGCGTTGTCGGCCAGATCATCCCGTGGAACTTCCCGATCCTGATGGCCGTGTGGAAGCTGGCTCCCGCGCTGGCCGCAGGCAACGCGGTGGTCCTCAAGCCGGCCGAGCAGACACCGGCCTCGATCCTGTTCCTCGTCGAACTGATCAAGGACCTGCTGCCCGCCGGTGTCCTGAACATCGTCAACGGCTTCGGTGTGGAGGCCGGCAAGCCGCTGGCTTCGAGCAATCGGATCCGCAAGATCGCGTTCACCGGCGAGACCACCACCGGACGTCTGATCATGCAGTACGCCTCGGAGAACATCATCCCGGTGACCTTGGAGCTCGGTGGCAAGAGCCCCAACATCTTCTTCGCGGACGTGATGGCGGAGGACGACGGTTTCCGGAACCGCGCGCTGGAGGGCTTCACGATGTTTGCCCTCAACCAGGGCGAGGTCTGCACGTGTCCGAGCCGGGCGCTGATCCAGGAATCGATCTACGACGAGTTCATCGACCTCGCGGTGGAGCGGACCAAGAAGATCAAGCAGGGCAACCCGCTCGACACCGACACCATGATGGGTGCGCAGGCGTCGAACGACCAGTTCGAGAAGATCGCCTCGTACCTCGCGATCGGCAAGGAAGAGGGCGCTAAGGTCCTGACCGGAGGCGAAACCGTCACGCTGGAAGGCGATCTCGCGGGTGGTTACTACATCCAGCCGACCATCTTTGCCGGAACCAACCGGATGCGGATCTTCCAGGAGGAGATCTTCGGTCCGGTGTTGTCGGTGACCAAGTTCTCCGACTACGCCGACGCGATGTCGATCGCCAACGACACGTTGTACGGACTCGGCGCCGGAGTGTGGACGCGTGATGGTGCCACCGCCTACCGCGCGGGACGCGAGATCCAGGCCGGCCGGGTGTGGACCAACACCTACCACGACTACCCGGCACACGCGGCCTTCGGCGGCTACAAGCAGTCCGGCATCGGGCGCGAGAACCACCTGATGATGCTCGAGCACTATCAGCAGACCAAGAACCTGCTGGTGGGTTACGCCCAGGATGCCAAGGGATTCTTCTGATCCACCAGGCATCACCAAGCGCAACAAGCTATTTCATCAGAAAGTGATCTGTGATGACTCCTACTGATCGAGTCGTCGCGACTGAATCCGCCGTGGAGCTCTTGACCAAGTTGTCGGAGCTCCACGGCGGCCTCATGATCCACCAGTCCGGTGGATGTTGTGACGGCAGCGCGCCCATGTGTTACCCGGTAGGGGAGTTTCGTGTCGGCAGCCGAGACGTGCTGCTCGGCGAGATCGAACTCCCGGAACCGCTGCCTGCGGTGCGGGTCTGGATCCAGGGTGACCAATACGAACTGTGGAAACACACCCAGCTCATCCTCGACGTGGTGCCCGGACGTGGTGCCGGATTCAGCCTCGAGGCACCCGAAGGCGTTCGATTCCTCGCCCGCTCCAGGGTCTTCGACGAAGCCGAGAACACCTGGCTCGACGCCTGCCCACCGCGCACGGGCGCCGACGTCACCTGAGCGACGAGGTTACGCCATCTATTCGGCTTCTTTGATCCATCTCGTTGCGTACATCGTGGTCGGGCCAAAGAACTCGTGGACGACGTCATCGACTGTGTTCAAGCCGTTTTCACTGTTGGTCATGATCATCACGCTGCGTCCGGTCGCGGGGTACGCGATGAAAAAGGCCTTGTATGCGCCGTTGTCACCCCAGTGCCAGATCGCGTCCCCGAGTTCGTTGGTTTGCAGCCCGATACCGAGCCCCCACTTGACGTGGTCGATCGCTTCCTTGTCGCTGCCACCATGGTCGGCGCTACCCGCCGCGGTGAACATCATGTCGCGGGTGCCGGGTGTGAGCCCTTCGCCCCCGAGGAGCGCGCCGCGGATGAACTTGTTGTAGTCGGTCGCCGTGGTCCGCAGGGTGTACGCGACGTTCGCCCGGGGGAAGTTTCGGACGGGTTTCGGGGTGCCGTCCGCGGTGTGGCCGACGGACGTGACCGTGTCGAAGGCTGGGTTGGTGACGAGGTCGCTGCCTTTCATCCCGAACCGGTCGAAGACCCGCTTCCGGACCAGTTGTTCGAAGGGTGTCCCGGTCAGCGACTCTACGGTCTTCTGTAGGTAGTAGAAGCCCTCTCCGGAGTACGACCACTGGGTTCCGGGCTCGAAAATGGTTCCTACCGGCGTGGTTTCGAACTCTGGACTCGACGGCCCGGTCGCCCAGTTCGGCAGACCGGAGGTGTGCGACAGCACCATTCTCCCGGTGATCCGTTTCGCAGCCGGGTCTGCCGCGATCCGCGGATAGTCGAAGTAGTCCGACAGCGGGCGGTCGAGATCGAGAACGCCCTCGTCCACCAGTTGGAGCACGACGTACGAGGCCACTACCTTCGTCAGCGACGCCGCTTCGAATACCGTATCGGAAGTCACCGGGCTGCCCGTGGCAACACTCGATACCCCGTAGTTGAACACACGCTCGGATCTGCGGTCCGAATAGATGACTTGGGCGCCGGGAACGCCTTGCTTGATCAAGGCAGCGTTGATCCGCTGTGCGACAGCCACATACGAGTCGTTTGCCGAGGATCCGGAAGATCCGAGAGAGCCAAGCCAGCCCGGGGTGCTGGACGTGTCGGCCAGGGCCGGAGCAGCAATTGATGCGGAGAGCGCAATTGTAGTGGAAAGGGCCACAGCGAGAACAGGTACCAGTACCTTGTGTTGGACAGACTTCAATTGACACCTTTGGACGATTGGTCGACGGACTCGCTGATTCTAGGGCGGGCCGGAGCCGAGATTGCCCCTGTTAACCAGATCCTTACCTACGCAAACGAGATTGAAACAAACAGTCAATTCCGTCGTTCTTCCTGCCACACAACAGGTCCCAAGTGTGCTGCATCACTGTACGGTTGGGAGCCAAATAGCTCCTTCTATGAAGTGGCATCGGCTCGAAGCGGATATAAAGTTGCCGGACTGGCTCGACGCCTGCCCACCGCGTCGGTTCGACGATGTCTCAACGAGGCGGGCGCAGGCCGTCGAGCACAACGGTGAGTAGATGGCGTGCGCGAGTTGGCCATTCGGACGCCTCGAGGCGGGTGAGGTAGCCGATCAGCAGTATGACGTCGCGGGCGTCCACGTCGGGCCGGATGCTTCCGTCGACCTTGCCTGCGTCTAGGAGCAGCGTCAGTGCTTTACCGATCGGCCCGAGGCTGTGCGCTGAAAGATCTTGCCAAACAGCCACTTCCACGGCCGCGAAAATCCACCGTTTGATCTGGGCGTAGTCGGCGACCCGGTCGAACCACAGCGCCAGGGCCACGGTCGGCTCGTTCTCGGCCAGGAGTGCCGGGGCGGCGGCAACCAGCTGTTCGACCTCGACGCGATAGACCTCGGTGAGTAGATCTTCTCTGGTCGGGAAGTGGCGATAGAGCGTGCCCTGGCCGACCCCGGCCTGCTTGGCGATTGCGTTGAGTTGTAACTCATCTGAGGTTGCGATGAACTCCCGCGCGGCATCGATGATGCGCATGCGGTTCTCGGTTGCGTCGGCTCTTCGGCGGGAGGAGGTCATCGGGTCCCAACCGTACTCGACTGGCTAAGCGGACACGTGTCCGCTACGGTTGAACTCACCTAAGCGGACACGTGTCCGGTACAAGTGAGGGAGTTCTCGTATGTCAGATCTGAGTGGCAAAGTTGTCGCGATAACCGGCGCAAGCAGTGGCATTGGTGAGTCCACTGCCCGCCTGCTCGCCGAGCGTGGAGCAGCGGTGGTGCTCGGCGCCCGTCGTGTCGATCGACTGGCGACAATTGTGGACGACATCAATGCTCGAGGCGGTCGTGCGATTGCCTGCACAACGGATGTGACCATCCCGGACCATCTCAAACGTCTTGTCGCACGGGCCGTAGAGAAATACGGTCGCCTCGACGTACTGGTGAGCAACGCGGGTATCAGCAAGATCGGGCCGGTCGCAGACCTTGATGTCGAGGGTTGGTCAGCGATGATCGACGTGAACGTTCGAGGTGTGCTGCACGGAATCGCGGCTGCATTGCCGGTCTTTCGGGACCAGGGAGAAGGACATCTCGTCACAACGGTGTCGACGTCCGGTTTGAAGATCGTCCCGAATCAGGCGGTGTACGCAGGCACGAAGAATGCGGTCCGGACCCTGCTCGAGGCGCTTCGACAGGAATCGACCGACGGCGTGCTGAGGACGACATCGATCTCGCCGGGCATGGTCAGCACCGATCTCGCCGATTCGATCAGCAACGACGAAGTACGGGCACAGATCAGGCGGAGTATGAGCGACTTCGGTCTCGACCCGGCGGCCGTCGCCCGCGCCATCGCGTTTGCCATCGAGCAACCCCGAGACGTGGAGATCGGCGACATCGTCCTTCGTCCGACGTTGCAAGCCTAGGAGCTACAACCAAGGGCCCTTCCAGTGGCGCGTTGGCGGTCGCATATTCTGCCCGCAGCACCCCGGAAGGAACGTTGAGCAGTGATACAGGATAAGCAGTGACCGCGCTCCGGCCGGTCACGTTCCACTCGGTGATGCGTGGTTTGGGCCCTTCCGCTGCCGCTGGTCAACCGCGCGAGATGTTTCGGGCGGGACTCGGCATCTTGATCGGCCTGGGTGTGGTCGGGTTGATGCTGCTGGTGCCGGGTGTGGATCAAGAGCTCGGGCTGTACATGATCGCGCCGTTCGGTGCGACAGCCGTTCTGGTGTTCGCGGCACCGAGTAGTCCACTGGCGCAACCCTGGCCCGCAGTTGTCGGTAATACGATCTCCGCGGTTGTCGGTGTCGCCGTGACCCTGCTGGTACCCGATGTGACGTTGCGGATCGCGCTTGCCGTCGGGCTGGCGGTGGCTGCGATGATCCTGGTGCGCGCGGTGCACCCGCCTGCAGGCGCGGTCGCGATGACGGCCGCATTGTCTCCGGATGCCGTTGATGCCTTGGGATTTCGGTTCGCTCTCGCGCCTGTCGCCGCCGGTACCGTCCTGCTCGTGGTCCTTGCGGCGGCGTATGGGCGCGCGACCGGAAGGCACTATCCGTTCCGGCAGTTCGATGAAGCTCCGCCACCCGCGGAAAGACTTGGTCTCAGCGAAGACGAGCTGTCCGGAATCCTTCAGCACTATCGGCAGACGCTGAACCTTGGCGTCGCCGACCTTGCCCGGTTGATCGGCGCGGCAGAACTGCAGGCCGCGAGTCATCGGACCGGGCCGTTGAAGGCCGACGACGTCATGTCTCGCGACCTGGTGACCGTGCAGCCGGATGCAACGCTCGATGATCTTGCGGAACTGTTTCGGCTGCACGGGTTCACGTCATTGCCGGTGGTGGATCATGGCGGCGGATTCCTCGGGGTCGTCTTTCAGATTCACTTGATAGTTCGGCTCCAGGATCCGGAAGCGCGCGGAGGATTCGGGAAGCCGACGCTTCGGTGGGCAGATCGCCGTGGGGAGGTGATCAGGGCGCGCGACATCATGGCAGTGGAACCGGCCGTCGCGTCACCGACGACACCGGTCGCGGCAATGCTGCCGTTGCTTTCCGAGAGTGGTTGCGAGGCAGTGCCGGTCCTCGATGGCAGGGCACTGGTCGGCATCGTCACCCAGACCGACCTGATCGCGGCTCTGGCGCGGCAGACCCTGATCGGACCAGTGCCGCTGTGAGGATGACACCGACCATCAGGAATGCCGCGACATAGCCGGCCACCGCTGCCCAACCCCCGGCCGCATAGGCAAGACCGCCCAGCGCTCCAACCAGGGAAGCCCCGATGTAGTAGCTGAGCACATACAGGGATGACGCCTCGCCACGGTGCTGTGTGGCGCGCGCACCCACCCAGGCGCTCGCCACCGAGTGTGCGGCGAAAAAGCCTGCCGTGAAAAGGGATATACCGATCAGGATGGTCGGCAGCCAGTCGGGCAGGCTCAATGCCAGGCCGGTGATCATGACCCCGATGGCAATGACCAGCACTCGGCGCCTGCCCCAGGAATCGGCCATCCGCCCGGCGACGGCGGACGAGATCGTTCCGGACAGATACAGGGTGAAGACCAGTCCGGCCAAGATCACCGGGAGGTTGAACGGACTGGCGATCAGCCGATATCCGAGGAAGTTGTAGACGGTCACAAACCCGCCCATCAGGACAAACGCCAGGCCGAACAGACATAGCAGGGGTGTGTCACGCAGGTGGACGGCCAGGTTGCGAAGCGTCTTCCGTGGCGAAACCCGCTGGGGAACGAAGTTATTCGATTCCGGAACCAGTTTGATGAACGCCACCGCGAATCCCAGGGCGACCAGAGACGCCAACTGTAGCGCCCATTGCCAGGCGGTGATGTCGATCGCCAGGGTGGGGATCATCCGCCCGGCCAAGCCGCCGATCGTGTTGCCTGCGACGTACGTTCCCATCGCTGTGCCCAGGGCACGCCCATCGATCTCTTCGGCAAGATAGGCCATCGCGACTGCGGGAACCCCTGCGCACAACAAACCCTGGAGCGCCCGGCCGGTAAGCAAGATCTCGAACGTCGGACTCCAGGGCAGAACAAGTCCCAGCAGGGCGGCGCTCACCGCTGAAATCGACATCACCCGCACCCGGCCGAAACGTTCGGACAGCACACTTGCCGGGATGATGGCGACGGCCAATAGGCCGGTGCTGACCGAGATGGCCAGAGCAGACGTCGCCGGCGAAACTCCGTAGTGCTCCGAGAAGACCGGAAGCAGACCCTGCACGTAGTAGAGGGTCATGAAGGTCGCCGTGCCGGCTGAAAAGAGGGCAAGGGCGGCTCGCCGATAGCCCGGGTCGCCGAGACGATATCCCGCAGGCTGAACTTTGGACTGTGGGGCGGATGTGTCGGATGCGCTCACTGTGTCTACGGTTCCAGGTGACCGATCCAAAAGGAAATGAATCATATGATGATCTCTAATGCCCTGAGCGCATAAGGAGGACGGATGGCTGCGGACTGGTTCATCACGCTCGCCGAATTGCAGAACGTCTCGGCCGCGGCCCGTCGGCTCCACCTGGCCCAACCGACGCTGTCCCGGATGCTCGGCCGTCTCGAGCGTGAGGTCGGGGTGGCACTGTTCGATCGGCACGCCAAACGGTTGCAACTCAATGCGTTCGGGGAGATCTATCTTCGCCATCGTCGTCGTGCGGTGGCAGAGATGGATAGCGCGCGGTATGAGATCGCCCAGTTGGCCGACCCGGTCGAAGGGTCGATCGACTTGGCATTTCTGCATTCGTTCGGAGTCTGGCTGGTACCCAGCCTGATTGGCGACTTTCGGCGCGAACGGTCGTCGAGGGTGGCGTTCACCCTCACGCAGGGTGCCGCCGGTCCGGTGATCGAGCGGGTGCTCACCGGGCCCGCGGACATTGCTGTCGTGTCGCCGCGTCCTCTCACCACCGACGTCGGGTGGTCGCCGATCATGCGGCAGCGGTTGGCGCTGGCGGTTCCCGCGGACCACCCGCTGGCGGTGCGCGATGAGATAACCGTTGCCGAGGCGAGCGAGGAGTCGTTCATCACGGTGGCACCGGGCTACGGAATGCGGCGGATCCTCGAAGAGCTCTGTGCCGACGCCGATTTCCGTCCCAACATCACGTTTGAGACCACCGAACTCGGAACGGTTGCAGGCCTGGTGGCCGCCGGATTGGGGGTGTCGATCCTTCCGGTCGAGGGCAATCCGCAGCTACCCCCTGGGGTTGTGCTCATTCCCTTTGTCGGAGAGGAAACATCCCGCGAAGTGGGGCTGATCTGGAAACGCGACAGTGCAATGAGTCCGGCGGCATCTCGATTTCGGGACTTTGTCACCGAGTGGGCGCGGTCGACGGAGACCTGATCGACGAGATCCTCAGGCCGCGATGTTGCGCTTCTTGGGCCGGATGCGGTGCGGATCGACATCGGAATCCTCTTCGGCGAGCCCGAAGGAAATGATCCGCGTCGGGTGGATGCGGATGATCGGCCCCGCGGCGCTGCGTGGTTCGACCTGCTCAGCGGTGCCACGGATCTCGAGGCAGCGCACCCGCCAGGGGTTCCGGGAGGCGATATCGTCGACCACGAATGCGACCGTGGGATTGACGGCGAGATTCTTGTACTTCTGACTTGCCGCCATGTTGAACCCGGTGATGTCGATTGTGCCGAGGTCGATGTTGCACGTGAAACCAACAGGATTCACCTGTGGGTTTCCTCCTGGCTGGAGCGTCGCCAAACGTCCGAGATCCTGCGTCGCCAGGTATTCGATCTCGTCGTCTGTGAACGTCATCTTGTTCCCCATCTCGTCGTCGGCAGAGTTGCCGCCAACAGTTTCCGACTTCAAGCGCGCTTGAAGTCAACCCGAGATGGGGCGGCCGCTACATGGACTTCACGGCTGCAACGGCGCCGCCGTCGACGAGGAGGTCGATGCCGCTGATGAAGGTCGCGGTGGGGCCGAGCAGGAAGGCGACGGCAGCGGCGATGTCGTCGGCGGTGCCGAGCCGTTTGGTGGCCGAGAGGTCGACCATCATGCGCATACCTGCACCGCTTTCACTGGCAAGTTCCTGTTGTCCCATCGAGGTCGAGATGACGCCGGGGCTGACGGAGTTGATGCGTGCACCGCGTGCACCCCACTGCCCGCTTGCAGCCTGCACTCGAAGTGTGTTGGCGCGCTTGGCAATGGAATAGTTGAGGCCGGGGTCGATGTCGGTGCGCAGGAACGGCAGTTGCAGCAGCTCGGTGGTCGGGGTGCGGGCGAGGGCCTTTTCCTGCTCCCCGTTGAGCCCGCCACCGCCGAGGTATCCGGCCATGCTCGAGATCACCACGCCGGCACCGCCGGGCGCGATGATCTGCCCGAAAGCGTCGAGCGACAGTGCGACCCCGAGAAGGTCGACCTTCAGGATGGATTCCGAATTTGCTTGTGTCGGAGACAGTCCGGCGGTGTGGACGACCTCGGTGACGGCACCGAGTGAGGCCGCGGTGTCGGCAAGGCCGGCCACCGATTCCGGATGCCCGACATCGACCTGCTGGGTCGTCACCGAATGACCTTCGTCGCTGAGGGTTCTGGCTGCGGCAGCGAGGGTTTCGGTGTTGAAGTCTGCGAGCAGAATGTGCTTGCCCGGACCCTGTCTGCGGGCGACCGCGAGACCCATTCCGCCGACGCCGATGACAACCAGCACGTTCTTGTCCATCGCTGCACTCCTGTCTATTCGAAGGCGGCCAGGTCGCCGCCTCCTCTGACCTGTCGACGATCGACTGCACCGTGTGCGCGAACCAATTGCCGATGCTCTGCACGCTACTGCTTCCGTCGGGCATCAGCGCAAGTTGGCAGGAGGAGAACACGAAACCCAAGCCCATCATGACGATTTCGATACCCGCGGGTGACGAGAAAACGCCGCGGGCCCGCTCCCGGGTGCATAGGTTGTCGTTTGACCACCTACGCGTCCGGGTGCCCGCGTCGGGCCTCAACTGAGCAGAGTCGGAGATCTCGATGGCTACCTTTGTGCTGGTACACGGCGGCGGACATGGTGGCTGGTGCTACCAAGCGGTCGCGCGCCTGCTTCGGTCTGCGGGCCACGACGTCTACACGCCGACACTGACCGGTCTGGGTGAGAGGTCGCACCTGGTGTCCAAGGATGTGAACCTCGACGTCCAGATCACCGACGTGGTCAACGTTTTGGAGTTCGAGGATCTGCACGACGTGATCCTGGTGGGCCACAGCTACGGCGGAATGATCATCACCGGGGTTGCAGATCGCGCCACCGCGCGGATCGGTCATCTGGTCTACCTCGATGCCGCCAATCCGGAGAACGGTCAATCGCTTGCCGACGTCGCAGGCCTGCTGATGGAGGCATCCCGGTCGGTCGGGCGAGTGGTCGACGGTGTCGAACACGTGCTGTTCCCGGGCACCGATCCGATGGGGTACTACGGCGTGACCGACCCCGATCAGATCGCCTGGATGAAGCCGAAACTCACCCCGCATCCGTGGGCTTGTTTCGAGCAGAAGTTGTTGCTGGACAATGAATCCGCCGTGCGTGAGATTCCGCAGTCACACATCGTGTGTACCGCGACCCTTCCGTTCCGCGACGTGGCCGCGTTGCAGGCCGCATCCGACGGGCGGGTGTGGGACATCGATACCGGCCACGACCTGATGATCTCGGAACCCGAAAAGGTGACAGAAATGCTGCTTCGGGTGGTCTAGGCCGTCAACTTCGTCGTCGGGAGCAGGTGCGGAGGGAAACCCCTCTTTGTGGCCATCCTGGGGGCCGAACGTGGCCTGATGTTCTGCCCAACGGGTGAGCTGGGCTGGTCAAACACCTGTGATCGACACCTATACTCGATCCGAATCGCGTGGCCGGGGGGTCTGGCCTGCAGTGGGGGTATTGAGATGAGCAATTTTCAGGCTGATGTCGACGAGTTGGTACGGCTTGGCGGGGTCTTGCATGGACTGGCGGCGGAAGCGGCCGCCTTGCGGGTCGGACCGGCCGCCGGCCCGTATTCGTCTGTTCAAGGAGGAATCCTGGCATCGGTCACCGAAGCATCCTCGATCTCGGGTGATCTGATCGATGGTGCACTCGTGCCTGCCCTGGACGAACGTCTGGGCGAGACCGGGGACGTGATGATCAACGTCGCTGCCCAGTTCCGAGCCGTAGACGAACAGGCGGCAGCCAATCTCGCGTCGACATTCACTGCAGCAACCGGTGACTGGAACCCGGAGGAACCCGTCTGATGGTGACCAGATCACAACTGGCGGCGTTCAACCCGGCGACGCTGACCAGCATTGCTGATGCCTGGACCGCGTTGGGTGTCAGTGCAGAAGCCTTGTTCGAGCGGTATCAGGCCGGCGTTACGAGAGCGGGCGAAGTCTATTGGGAGGGTACGACCGCTGAAGCCGTTCAGGCTCGCGCAACCGCGGATAAGACCGCCGTCGGAACGGTCGCGGATGCGCTCGACGCGGTGGCGACGACGGCGCGGCAGGGCTTCTACGAGATCGATGCACCGTTGCAGCGCGCCAGGGCCGCCATTCTGGCCGCAGAGACCGACGGGTTCACAGTCTCGGAATCTCTGGTGATCACCGACAGTGAGTCCGATCCTGACGATGACCGGGTCGCCCTGCTCGCTGAACGTGCACGGGAGTTGAACGACGCCGTCACCGCGACCGTCAATGCCGATGAGTCCGTCAAGGGGCAGTTGTCCGGCGCGCGTGAAGGACTCACGGCGACGTTCACCTCGGCCGCCACCTCGGGCGGGGGACAGGGTCGGGTTGACGGTCGGGCCCTGGCCAACGACCCCTCCGCGTTGACTCCGGAGCAACTGCGGCGCATCCAAGAAAGCGCGCACCTGACTGACGCGCAACTCGATGCACTCGCTCGCGGCGAAACCGCTGCCATCCCGGCATCGCAGATGGAGTACCTGAATCAGCTGAGTACGGCGCTGGACGGCAAGTCACCGGAGGAGATTCAAGACCTGCTTTCGAAGTTGTCGCCGGGTAACCAAGCAGCAGTGGCCAATTCGCTGCAGATTCTGTCGAACGAGAAGGTGACCGCCTCAGTGCGCGGCGATGTGGAGGTTCCGACCAACGGTGGACTCGACTGGTTGCCGACTGGGATGAAGGAATCACTGACCCGAGATGATCTGACGGTCATCGGCTTTGAGACCGTCGGAAGCAGCGTGCTACCGAGCGTGGCTCTGAATGGCGTCGCCGACAACAAGGCGATCGCCGGAATCGTTGCGAAGGGCGACGGTAGGTATCAGAGCGGCACCGCGCTCGACAGCGCACTGCTCGACGTCGGGCGACAGTACCTGGATGCACAGGTTGCGCACGAGCAGAGTCCGAACAGCAAGTTCGAGTACTTCACCGTGGATGGACGTGGCACTCAGGACATGGCGATCACCGAAGAAATCTTCAGCGCGGTGGGCGGCGACAAGATTGCTGTCGCAGCGGCAGTGGATGATTCGGGCAATGGTGGTGACTTTGTGAAGGATGTGCTTGCGCACAACTGGACTGACGATGGCAAGGCAGCGTCGACGCTCTTTCAGTTCAACGAAGGCGACGCGACGATTGAAGACCATGCCAATGCGAACGATGTTGCGACAGCGACCCGTACAGGAAATATCATGGAAGCCGTTGCCCGTGCAGCCAGCACTGATGCGGCTTGGGAGTACCTGAGGAACGTGCCAGGTGCCGACCAACAATCGGCTGGACAACTCAACCCTGAACTAATGCAAACAGTTGCCAGCAGTATGAGCCCCTACGTGGGAATTATGGCGGGTGGTGGCAGCGACATTGTCGACGGCTTTGACCCGGGGGGATGGTCAGACCCTGATGGGAATCTGAACTTCTTCGGCTCGGCAAATGTGTTCGCTTTGATGAACACGGATGCAGTGGCAGGGACCACGTTTACGCAAGCCGTAATCGGGGAGCAACTGGCGGCCGAAGGGCGATATGCATCCGACCCATCGTCACCCCTTGCGGAAGGAAATCTGTTGAAGGTTGGGGCCCTACTCGGTCTCACGGATAAAGGCATGCTTCTCGCGATGCAGGATCAGTATAACGACGAGGCCGCCCACGAGGAAGAAATATATGCACGGAAAGAAGGTGCATTCACAGGATTGATGGAAGTACTGTCCTTCGGGGTGGACAAGGTTCCCGGCGGGGAGTTTATAAATCTGGCGAAGGATGCGTCGGGTGACATTTTGCAGGAGGCAGTTATTGGCGCGGAGCCAGGCGATCCTAGAGAATCGGCCGTAAGCGGACCAAACTTCTCTCGTCAGGCGTACAACATACTGAATGTGACTCCCGACTTACCTCCCGAATTTAGACTCAAATACCGAGAGTTCTTCGATGGCCAAGGCAAGTTGATGAGCTGGGACGAGGTGGTTGACAGTGGACTGCCTGTGACTTCCGCGGCGGCGGGATACGACAGCATGCTCCAGGAAGTGTACAAAAGTGAGACTGTTGTCCAGAACATCCGGAACGGATACAGCGACGCAATACGCGACCACACAAAGAGTGACGACAAGGACTCCGATGGCGGTTAGTCGGGTTTGGCGGGTTGCAATCCTCACGGCGTGCAGTGCTTTGGCCGTGACGGCGTGTGGTGATGGGGCCGATTCCTCACCAACGTCGTTGAAGTCTGAGAGGTTTACAAACTTCACGCCACATATCTGGTCGGCGGAATCCGGTATCGATTTGTTTGGTCGCGGATCGGAGTTGATACGGGCGGCGAGTGAAGCCGGGTTCTATTGGCCCGCTATTGAAGAAATTGATGATTACTACCCGGGATTCATTTCGGCTTTGGTTCCGGAACAAGGCAACTTTGCTCGCACTCGTTGGGAGACTCGAGCGGAGTATCTGGACGCGCTCGACGAGACAATGTTCCTTCATATTGCGGACTATTCTGAGAGTGAATCGCGGGTGGCAGCGACGGTATGCCACTACACGCTTCACTCGACGCCGGGATCTAACGAGGTCGACCCCCCGAGCCGCGCATATCGGATCGTTTTGGAGAACGTAGGCGAGTCAAAGGGGACGCCGGGCGTGGTCGACCATGACGCGGCGCACGGTTCAGAGGAACAACAGACACCATCGTGGAATGTCTTCGGGTCGTGGAAGATCAGGCTGGGGCAGGTCTTCTTTGGTGGGACCAAGGAGGCTCCGACCAAAGATGGGTTCTTCATTCCGCAGGAGTGCCGAGATTGGTGGGCGGAGAGGTTTCCAGGATTGGCACCGTTGGAACCCGGATCCCCTTATCAGACACAACCACCGGGGTTTGTAGCGCCGGTGATGCCGGTGGGAGTGCAGTTTCCGGGCTGGATCGGGCCTTCGAACGTGGCGTAGTCGGTGAGGGCCCCGGGTTTGTTCCTGGGGAGGAGGCAATTCAGGGGGATGAAGTTGGGCAGAAATCGTGGCTGGCTGGTGAGCTTCGCCAGTGATCAGTAACCGAGAGCCAGGGGAGTCCGATGGTGGTTAGTCGGGTTTGGCGGTTAGCGACCCTCGCCGCGTGCGCAGTCCTGGGCGCGGCTGCATGTGGAGAACCGGATGTAGAGCGATTGTCGGCCGAGCCTGAATCATTCAGCAACTTCACGCCACATGTGTGGTCGGCGGAATCTGGTATCGATTTGTTTGGTCGTGGATCGGAGTTGATACGGGCGGCGAGTGAAGCGGGCTTCTACTGGCCTGCGATCGAAGAGATCGATGACTACTTCCCTGGTTTCACGGGCGCTCTGGCTCCTGGGCAGGAACCCTTCACACTCGCCCGTTGGGAGGACCGATCAGAGTATCTCGCTCCGATCGACGAAACGGTCTTCTTGCATATCGCCGACTACTCAGAAACGGACACAGTGATATCGGCGTCGGTCTGTAGTTACATGCTGCACTCGATTCCGGGGGTGGACGATGTAAATCCGCCGACCGGTGTGGATCGAATCGTGTTGGAGAACGTTGGCGGTTCAACGGGCGCGGCCGGTGTGGAAGATGTCGATCCGGATCGCGGAACCGAAGAGCAGCGGGCACCATCATGGAATGTGTTCGGGCCATCGATGATTCGGTTGGGTAAGCCGATCTTTGGCGGTACCGAAGAGGCGCCGCGGGACGACGGTCTCTTTGCTCCGCAGGAGTGCCGAGATTGGTGGGCGGAGAGATTTCCGGGACTGACGCACCCGGATCCTGATTCGCCGTATCAAGAACAGCGTCCCGGGTTTGTAGCGCCGGTGATGCCGGTGGGCGTTCAGTATCCGGGTTGGATCGGGCCTTCGAGCGTGGCGTAGGGGCTTGAGCCGCCAAACTCGCCCCGTAATGGTGTGGCACTCACAGGATCTCGTTCGGAATGTTCAGTACAGCCCGGGAAAATACTCCTTGCGAATGTATGTTCGATTGGGTACGGTGGAGTCAGTCGACCACAAGTACGACGTATCTGACGCCTTCCCCGCAGAGACACTTCGGTCGACGCCCCCGGTTTGTTCTCTCCTTGGAAGGTGCTGTGCTATGCGACTTCTCGAGATGGTCGACGATTTGGTTGACCTGGTCTTACCCGATGATGCAACTGCCACGCTGGGTATGGCGAAGGATCTGATCACCTTGCGCAATGCGGCCGAGCATCAGCTCGCGGTGTGTGCTGCGGTGATCGACGAGTCGGGAATGGCGCGTAAGGCTGGGTCGACAACAGCAAAGTTGTTGCAGGCCAACGGTGCTGCACCAGTATCGGCCTACCGCTGGTTACGCATCAGCGCAGGTTTGACGGGTCTGGATCGTACCACCGGCTATTCACGGGACGGGTTCCTGTCCTCCGAACACGTGGACGCGGTGGTCAAGGGCGTCGCCCATATCGTCGGCCGGTCCGAGGATCCGGTGACACCCGAACGGCAGGTTGGCTTTGAGCGGAAACTGCTGAACCACGCCATTTCCGGAGCCGCACCAGCTGAGATCGGTGCAGAGGCCCGCGCGCTGGGTAACGAGGTGGCCAGGGACACCGGTGGTCCACCACCGGCTGAGGACCGGTCGCTGAACAGTCTGGAGTATGCAGTCCGTGAGGGCCGCTGTGTCGGTTCGTTCGATGTTGATGCGGTGATCGGGGAAAAGTTGTTCTCCGCGTTGGACTTCTGGTCCAAAGCGCGCCCTGAACCTGATGGCTCGGATGACAATCGAAGCCCCACCCAACGCCGCGCAGATGCGCTGCACCAGTTATTGGATTGCGGCGGCGGGGGGCAAACACTGGTGTCGGCGCCGCGGACCGAGGTGATGGTCACCGTGCCCGCCGACCATCCCGAGGCTGCCTCGCTGCCCTGGATGGGTCCGGTCACCGAAGCCACCGCCGCAATGTTGGCCTGCGATTCATCGATTACCACGATCACCCTAGACGGACAGGAAGTCCCGGTCGATCTGAGTCCGCCGAAACGGTTGTTCAAGGGTTTGGTCCGCAAAGCGATCATCATTCGCGACACCTGCTGCATCAAGTGTGGTGCGAAGGCCGGTTGGTCGGACTGCCACCACATCGTGCACTTTGTCGACGGCGGCCTCACCACTCTGGAAAACGGGTGCCTGCTGTGCCGCACCTGCCACATGGCCGTTCACAACACCGACTGGGACGTCATCATGGGCACCGACGGACACCCGTGGATGATCCCACCCGCCGACATCGACCCACAGCGAAAACCTTTACCGGCCTACAACCGGCGAACCCTGACCCTCGCCGCCTGACCGACGATCATCCCGGATCCGCTGCCGCAACGAGATATTGGCAGCGGCCGACGAGCCATCTCCATCAGTCGCATCCGACCACGCGTCGGGACCGCGCACGAACTCTTGACAACTCCACAGTGTGAACGAGCATTGGTGCTGCCGTCCGGCGGCCGGGCGGCAGCACCAATACGCATCTTGATCTAGTCCGCGTATGACTCGTCGAGTTCAGCGATGGTCTTCTGTGACGAATCGGTGATGATGTCGAGGATGTTGCCGTACTCCGGTGAGTCGGAACTGACGATGGAAACGTGGTCTTCGCCCTTCAACAGGACCAGCTCGCCGATGCCGCGGCGGCGGTCGACCTCTTTGATGTACCGCTCCGACAGGATCGGTGGCACCAGGGTGTCGGCTGTGCCGTGGACCGCGATCACCGGCATGGTGACGTCGACGTTCTGGATGGGATCGACGGAGGCGTAACGATCGGGAACCTCTTGCGGTGTGCCGCCGAGGACGGTCACGATGCGGTCATTGCCGTGATTGGCGGCGTAGACCATGTCCAGCGGCCCGGCCAAGGAGACAACCCGCGTCGGACGGAATTTGGGACTGTGGCCGACCTCGTTGGCGTTCAGTTGGTTTCGGGTCCCTGCCCACATGGCCAACTGTGCGCCTGCGCTGTGGCCGACCACCAACTCATCATCGACGGTGATCTGTGGGAACTGCTTGTCGATTTCCGGTACGAAGTCGAGGGCGTTGGCGACGTCGGTGAAAGTGGTCGGCCAGCCACCTCCGGATCCGACGCGGCGGTACTCGATGTTGTAGACGGCCATACCGCGTTCGGCCAGGTCCAGCGCGTACGGACGCATGGTCTGCGCATCGAGCGCGGACTTCCATGAGCCCCCGTGGATCAGGACGACGAGCGGCGTCGAATCAGTCGTCTGCTCGCCGGCGGGCAAGTAGAGATCGCCCCAGTTCTGGTCGGGGTCGGCACTGGGGGAGGTGTCGTATGCGAGTCGGTGAACGGTGATCTCGCCGAGCGTTTCCGCGGTCGACGATGGTGTGGACACCGGGTTTGAATCCGTGTCGGAACACGCAACCGCCACGACGATCACACCGATGAATCCAATGGCACTGGCCACCGTTCTGGATAGCTTCATGTGAATAAGTAAATCGCGGCCGGCTGCGGGAGCTCTCATAAGGCTGGTGTTTTGTAATCGCTAACAACAATGAATTGATGTGGATCCGGGAGTGCCTCTCGCACAATGACATTTGTCATGTCGGATTCATGACATCGACAGTGTGATGACTGTGGTAATCAGTGCATGATCAATTCATGAGCACAACAGCGATTGAATTGCGTGGGCTGACAAAGTCCTTCGCCTCATCCGGCGGGCCGGTGCGGGCCGTCGATGGTGTTGATCTGCAGATCAATGCCGGGGAGGTGGTGGCGTTTCTCGGCCCGAATGGGGCGGGTAAGACGAGCACCATCGACATGATCCTCGGACTGTCCCAACCTCAGTCGGGAGATGTCAGCATCTTCGGGCTCAAACCGTCCGTCGCCGCCGGCAGCGGACGAATTGCCGCAGTGATGCAAACCGGCGGCCTCCTACCGGATTTCACGGTCTCCGAAACGGTCCGGGTGGTTGCTGCGTCCTTCGGTATCAGCTCATTCGGCCATGTCATGGAACGGGCGGGACTCACCGCCATCGCCGATCGCCAGGTCTCGAAATGTTCTGGCGGTGAGCAACAGCGGTTGAAGTTCGCGTTGGCGCTGTTGCCCGACCCGGATCTGATCGTCCTCGACGAGCCGACCGCCGGAATGGATGTCGAATCGCGCCGCAACTTCTGGGCGACCATGCGAGCCGACGCCAAGAACGGCCGGACCGTGGTGTTTGCGACCCATTATCTGGAAGAAGCCGACGACTTCGCCGACCGAATCGTGATGATGGCCCACGGCCGAATTGTTGCCGATGGTTCGGCTGCGAGCATCCGGGCACAGGCCAGCGGCCGCAGCGTTTCGGCAGTTCTCGGCGGCGACGATCTGGCCCGCACAGTGGCGAAGTTTCCTGAATTGGCCGACGTCTCTGATCGTGGGGGCCGAGTCTTCTTGCGTACGCAGGACTCTGACGAGCTCGCCCGGTATCTGCTCACCGAGACCGGGGCGCGTGATGTCGAGATCACCTCGCACAACCTCGAGGACGCCTTTGTCGCACTCACCAGTGAAGCCCCGCAGAACCTCGAGAGGATCAAACGATGACCACCCTTACTCCCCCCGCCGGCGGGCTCTTGCGTGGCTTCTCCCTCACCTACATAAGCCTTGACCTGCAGCGGATACTGCGGAATCGGCGTGCGCTGATCTTCACCATCGCGATTCCGACCCTGATGTATGTGATCTTCGGGGCCACCGCCAGCGACAGCGGTGACAAGATCGGCAGCGCGAACACCGCCGCCTACGTGCTGATCCATATGGCGGTGTACGGCGCGATCCTGGCCACCACGACCACCGCCGCATCTGTTGCAATCGAACAGCAGGCCGGTTGGACGCGAACACTGTTGATGACTCCGCTGACTCCGGCGTCCTACGTGCTGTCGAAGGTGGCTGTTGCCCTCACGGTGGCAGCGATGCCACTGGTGTTGTTGTCGGTGGTCGGCGTCTTCACCGGTGCCAAAGCGCCGGTGGGGCTGTGGATCCTTTCGATACTGCTCGGATGGCTCGGATCGGCGTTGTTTGCGGCCTTCGGACTGGCCGTCGGCTTTGCCTTGCGGAGCGATGCCGCAACTCAGGTGCTCGGTGGCGTGCTCACCCTGTTGGCCTTCGCGGGCAACCTGTTTGTCCCTCTCAAGGGCGCAATGCTGACGTTCTCGATGTTCACCCCGATGTTCGGAATCGGGACACTGGCGAACTATCCGCTCACCGGCGGCGAGACGGCGGACGGCGACCACATCTCATTGCTCGTGGTATTCGCCAACATCGTGGTGTGGGGCGCCATCTTCGGATACGCCGCAATTCACTACTACCGCAAAAGCACGACGCGACAATAGGTAAGTTCAGGTGGGCAACAACTACATCCATCAGAAAGCGGAGACATCGACATGTCATTGATCGCACTTCTCGATCTCAAGTTCAAGGCTGAATCCCTCGACGACGCCAGGACCGTGATGAAGCGGGTTCTCGCGGAAACCAGGGCATTCGAAGGATGCGAAGGTGTCGAGGTGCTGATCGATCAGGCCGACCCGGCTCACTTTCTGGCTGTTGAACGCTGGGCATCCGCCGAGCACGATGCGAAATACCGGGAGTTCCGGGCGGGCGAGGGCGCGATCACCGATCTCGGGCCGCTGCTGGCCGGCCGGCCGGCTCTGACCGTCTACCAGGCTGACAGCGATATCTGAACACTGTCGCTGGGCGCAAGATCTGGTGCCTCGGTGCGGGCGGTCTCATTGACCGTCCGCACCGAGGCGTTCAAACCACATCGATGTCGTCTCGGTAGGACTATCCGATGTCGAGACTGACGAATGACTGGTTCCGTGCCTGGCGCGACGGCCGTTGGCCCTTCGCGGCGGTGTGGTTGTTGTTTCTGGCCTACCCCATCGCGGAGACGGTGACGGCGACGTCTCTGAGTTTCTCCGTCCGGGTTTCTGGCCTCGTCGCATTGGGCGTCTTTGCGCTGGGCTATCTGTTGTCCTGCGTTTACCTGATCAACGATCTGGACCGGACCACCGGCAGTTGGCGCCGCGGGGCAATTGCCGGGTTCCTGTTACTCGCCGCCATCGCAGGCATGATGACGACCATCCTCCATGAGGAGGTCTTTGCGTTGGCGCCGTATCTGATGGCGTTGGCCTCCTTCGCCTTTCCGTTGCCGGTGGCAGTCGCGGTATGTGTGCTGCTGATGGGCGCCGCCGTGCTCGTGCCCGAGCTACTGGACGATTGGCAGATCGACACCGGAATCGTGTTGATGTTATTGGTGATCGGACCGGTGTTGCTGACGGTGCGGATGCTCCGAACCAGGGAAGAGTTGCGGGGAGAAGCCGCTGCGACTGCCCGCCGACTCGACGAACAACTCGCCATCATCGGGGAGAGGGAACGGGTGGCACGCGATGTACACGACATACTCGGTCATTCGCTGACCGTGTTGACAATCAAGGCCGAACTCGCAGGCCGGCTGGTCGATGTCGACAGTGCTGCCGCCAAAGTCGAGATCGCCGACCTGCACCGGATCTCCCGTGAGGCCCTTGCGGCGGTCCGGACAACGGTGGGTGGCTTGCGTTCTCCGGATCTCGATTCGGAATTGCTCTCGGCGCGTACAGCTTTGATGGCCGCGCAGATCATCCCTGAGCTCCCTTCGGACACATCGGTCGTGCGCGCCGAGAATCGCACCCTGTTTGCCTGGGCGCTGCGTGAGGCCATCACCAATGTCGTCCGGCATTCAAGTGCGTCGTCGTGCCGAGTCACGCTGTCGCCCAGCATGATCTGCGTGATCGATGACGGCGTCGGACAGGCCGGTGCCGGTATCGGGAACGGTCTACGCGGACTGCGCGAACGTGTCGAGGCGGTCGGTGGGCTATTGGTGCTGGAGGGCAGTGACGGTACAGCTGTCCGGGTCTCGGTCGAACAAGGAGACATGGTTTGAGTGAGATCAGGCTGCTGGTCGCCGACGATCAGGCGTTGGTGCGCGGCGCGCTGGCCGCGCTGCTGAACCTGGAGTCGGATCTGACCGTGGTCGCTCAGGTGGGTCGGGGCGACGAGGTGCTCGAGGCGGCCCGGACCCACGCCTGCGATGTCTGCCTGCTCGATATCGAGATGCCCGGGATGGACGGAATCGAGGTGGCGAGCATCCTTCGGCGGGAACTGCCGTCCGTCCGCACCCTGATCGTGACGACATTCGGCAGGCCCGGCTACCTGCGCCGAGCCGTTGAAGCAGGCGCCTCAGGGTTTGTTGTCAAAGACACCCCATCCGCGGACCTGGCCGATGCGGTACGTCGGGTCCATGCCGGACTCCGGGTTATCGACCCCACGCTCGCGACCGAGAGCCTGGCCACCGGAGGCAACCCGCTGACCGAACGGGAACAGGACGTGTTGCGGCTGGCGTTGACGGGTGCGCCCGTCATCGAGATCGCTGCCCAGGTGCACCTGTCGGCGGGAACAGTGCGCAATTACCTGTCCAGTGCGATCGGCAAGACGGGGACCGGCTCCAGGCTGCAGGCCGCGCGGATGGCCCAGAAGCACGGTTGGCTCTGAACGGAGATGCCCGGCCCGGTTGTGATGTAGCCGACAATCGGGGGTTCGGCAGCAGCGGGAATCGCTCGGCGGGAGCCGGCAGGGGCGATCTTTTACCGGGCGCGATTTCAATCCGGCGTGGGTGCCGTGAGAAAATAATTCGATGTTTGTTGCCGGGGTGATCCTCCGTGCAATGATCAGCGATCATCTGTGGTCAGCAACGGCGCTGGCTAGAGCATGTGGGACTTGGCCTACGGGCACGTAAGTGCAGGTGGAACAGTCTTTAGGTTTACCTTAACTGGTTTGCCCGTCCCACGTGCGTAACCACTGCTGAAACGGTGCGCTCCGACTGAGCGCGATGTTAAGGGCGAAAAGTATGAAGCACGCTCCCGGCCCGATTGGGCTCTACGACCCGCAGAACGAGCACGACTCCTGCGGTGTTGCCTTTGTTGTCGACATGCATGGTCGGCGTAGCCGCGACATCGTCGACAAGGCGATCTCGGCCCTGGTGAACCTCGAACATCGTGGCGCTGCCGGCGCCGAGCCGAACACCGGTGACGGTGCCGGGATCATGATCCAGGTTCCCGACCGCTTCTTCCGCGCGGTTGTCGACTTCGAACTGCCTGCCGAGGGCTCGTATGCCACCGGCATGGCCTTCCTGCCGCAGGGTTCGGCCGACGCCAAGACCGCTTGCGATGGTGTCGAGAAGATCGTGACGTCCGAGGGCCTGACCGTCCTGGGCTGGCGTGATGTTCCCATCGAAGAGGCTTCGCTTGGCGCGCTGGCGCGTGACGCCATGCCGACCTTCCGCCAGATCTTCATCGCGGGAGAGAGCGGCGACAACCTGGAGCGGCGCGCGTATGTGGTGCGCAAGCGGGTTGAGACCGAACTCGGCAGCAAGGGCGCCGGACAGGACGGACCCGGTCGCGAGACCGTCTACTTCCCAAGTCTTTCCGGCCGTACCTTCGTCTACAAGGGCATGCTGACCACCCCGCAGCTGCGTGGTTTCTACATCGACCTGCAAGACGATCGGGTCGAAAGCGCACTGGGCCTGGTCCATTCGCGCTTCTCCACCAACACGTTCCCGAGCTGGCCGCTGGCCCACCCCTTCCGTCGCGTTGCCCACAACGGTGAGATCAACACCGCAACCGGCAACGAGAACTGGATGCGGGCCCGCGAGGCGCTCATCGACACCAGCGTCTTCGGAGAAGGCACCGCGGAGAAGATCTTCCCCGTGGTCACCGAGGGTGCCTCCGACACCGCGCGCTTCGACGAGGTCCTCGAACTCCTGCACCTCGGCGGGCGCAGCCTGCCGCACGCGGTCCTGATGATGATCCCGGAAGCCTGGGAGCGTCACGAGTCGATGAAGCCGGAGCACCGGGCGTTCTACGAGTACCACTCGACTCTCATGGAGGCATGGGACGGACCGGCATCGGTCTGCTTCACCGACGGCACCCTGATCGGTGCGGTCCTCGACCGCAACGGCCTGCGCCCGAGCCGCATCTGGGTCACCAAAGACGGACTGGTCGTCATGGCCTCGGAGGTCGGTGTCCTCGACATCGACCACGGAGACGTGGTGCAGAAGCTGCGCCTGAAGCCGGGCCGGATGTTCCTGGTGGACACCGCCGCCGGCCGCATCGTCGACGATGCCGAGATCAAGGACGAGCTCGCCGCCGCGCACCCGTACCAGCAGTGGCTCGACGAGGGCATGAAGCACCTCGACGACCTGCCCGGTGAGCCGCACACCCACATGGCCCATGACCGGGTCAAGCTGCGTCAGCAGGTGTTCGGATACACCACCGAGGACATCAGCCTGCTCATCGAGCCGATGGCCCGCACCGGCGCCGAGGCGATCGGATCGATGGGCACCGACACGCCCATCGCCGTGCTCTCGAAGCGTTCGCGGATGCTGTTCGACTACTTCCAGCAGATGTTCGCGCAGGTCACCAACCCGCCGCTGGACGCGATCCGCGAAGAGGTCGTCACCAGCATCGGCGGCACGATCGGTCGTGAGGCCGATCTGCTGAACCCGGGTCCCGAGTCGTGCAAGCAGATCGTGCTGCCGCAGCCGATCCTCGACAACGACAACCTGGCCAAGCTGGTGCGTCTGGGCGAGGACGAGCGGTACGCCGACTACCGCAGTGTGCAGATCCGTGGCCTGTATCCGGTTGCCGAAGGTGGCGCCGGACTGCGTAAGGCCATCGATGATGTCCGCACACAGGTGTCCGCGGCGATCGCCGACGGCGCCCGTCTGGTTGTCCTCTCGGATCGCGAGTCCGACGAGACCCTCGCCCCGATTCCGTCGTTGCTGTTGGTCTCGGCTGTGCACCATCACCTGGTCCGGGAAAAGACCCGCACCCAGGTCGGCCTGCTGGTGGAGGCCGGTGACGCCCGCGAGGTGCATCACATGGCCGCGCTGGTCGGTTTCGGTGTGGCCGCGATCAACCCGTACATGGCGCTGGAGACCATCGAGGATCTCGCGCTGCGCGGTGTCCTGGGCGGGCTGGACTACAAGACGGCCCAGAAGAACTACATCAAGGCCGCAGGCAAGGGCGTCCTCAAGGTGATGTCGAAGATGGGCATCTCCACGTTGGCGTCGTACACCGGAGCCCAGCTGTTCCAGGTCATCGGCATCGACCAGGAAACCGTCGACGAGTACTTCACCGGGCTGCGGTCCCACCTCGGTGGCATCGGTCTCGATGAGATCGCCGGCGAGGTTGCCGTCCGCCATGCCGTGGCGTTCACCGACCGTCCCGAAGAGCGCGCACATCGCGAGCTCGAGGTCGGCGGCGAGTACCAGTGGCGTCGCGAAGGCGAATACCACCTGTTCAACCCGGACACCGTCTTCAAGCTGCAGCACTCCACCCGCACCGGCCAGTACTCGGTGTTCAAGGAGTACACGAAGCTCGTCGACGACCAGTCCAAGCAGATCGCTTCGCTGCGTGGTCTTTTCGACTTCAACTTCGGCGACCGTGATCCGATCCCGATCGATCGGGTCGAGCCGGCCAGCGAGATCGTCAAGCGCTTCTCGACCGGTGCGATGAGCTTCGGCTCCATCTCGGCCGAGGCGCACGAGACCCTCGCGATCGCGATGAACCGTCTCGGTGGTCGTTCCAACTCCGGCGAGGGCGGCGAGAACGTTCGTCGTTTCGAGCCGGACGAGAACGGCGACTGGCGTCGCAGTGCCATCAAGCAGGTCGCGTCGGGGCGTTTCGGCGTCAACTCGCACTACCTGACCAACTGCACCGACATCCAGATCAAGATGGCCCAGGGTGCGAAACCCGGTGAGGGCGGCCAGCTTCCGCCGCACAAGGTGTATCCGTGGGTCGCCGAGGTCCGGGGTTCGACCCCCGGTGTCGGCCTGATCTCGCCGCCGCCACACCACGACATCTATTCGATCGAGGATCTCGCTCAGCTGATCCACGACCTGAAGAACGCGAATCCGGAAGCTCGGATTCACGTGAAACTTGTGTCCGAGGTTGGCGTCGGAACGGTCGCCGCGGGTGTGTCGAAGGCACACGCCGACGTGGTGCTGATCTCCGGCCACGACGGCGGTACCGGAGCCACGCCACTGACATCCGAGAAGCATGCAGGCGGTCCCTGGGAACTCGGCCTTGCCGAAACCCAGCAGACGTTGCTGCTCAACGGACTTCGTGACCGCATCGTGGTGCAGGTCGACGGCCAGCTCAAGACCGGTCGCGACGTGGTTGTCGCTGCTCTGCTCGGTGGCGAGGAGTTCGGTTTCGCCACCGCACCATTGGTGGTTGCAGGCTGCGTGATGATGCGTGTCTGCCACCTCGACACCTGCCCCGTGGGTGTCGCGACGCAGAACCCATTGCTGCGCGAGCGGTTCACCGGCAAGCCCGAGTTCGTCGAGAACTTCTTCATGTACATCGCCGAAGAGGTCCGGGAACTGCTGGCTCGCCTGGGCTTCCGCACCCTGCAGGATGCTGTTGGCCAGGTGCAGATGCTCGACACCGCCAAGGCACTGGACCACTGGAAGTCGGCGAAGGCGGGCAAGCTCGACCTGTCGCCGATCCTGGTGCAGCCGGATTCGCCCTTCATGAACCAGGACCTGTACTGCTCCGGCAGCCAGGACCACGCGCTGGACAAGGCACTCGATCAGCAATTGATCGCCCAGGCCCGTTCCGCGATCGACAAGGGCGAGCGCGTGGCCTTCACGTCGAAGATCGCCAACGTCAACCGCACGGTCGGCACGATGCTCGGCCACGAGATCACCAAGAACTACGGTGCCAACGGACTGCCTGACGGCACCGTGATCATCGACTTCACGGGTTCGGCAGGCAACAGCTTCGGCGCGTTTGTGCCCAAGGGTGTGACGCTGCGGCTCAAGGGTGACGCCAACGACTTCGTCGGCAAGGGTCTGTCGGGTGGCCGCATCGTGGTCGCACCTGCAGACAATGCCCCCGAAGGCTTTGTGGCAGAAGAGAACATCATCGCGGGCAACGTGATCGGATTCGGCGCCACCGGCGGCGAGATCCTGCTTCGCGGAGTGGTCGGCGAACGATTCTGCGTACGTAACTCCGGTGTCACCGCGGTGGTCGAGGGTGTTGGCGACCACGGTTGTGAGTACATGACCGGTGGACGCGTGGTGGTCCTCGGATCGACCGGACGCAACTTCGCGGCCGGCATGTCCGGTGGTATCGCGTATGTCTACGACCCCGAAGGCGCATTGGCGGCGAATCTGAACACCGAACTCGTTCAGCCCGAACCGCTCGAAGCCGATGACCTCGAGTTCCTCGAGGGAATCGTGAACAAGCATCGAAACGAGACCGGTTCGCCGGTCGCACAGGCGATCCTGGACGACTGGGCAAACAAGGCCCAGAACTTCGTCAAGGTGATGCCACGTGATTACAAGCGTGTGTTGCTGGCCATCGCGGCAGCAGAGAAGGATGGACGCAGCGTGGACGAGGCAGTTATGGAGGCCGCACGTGGCTGATCAGCGAGGTTTCATCAAGCACCCGAAACGGGAACTGCCGCAGCGTCGGCCGGTACCGCTGCGCCTGATGGACTGGAAAGAGGTCTACGAGGATTTCGACAAGAACACCCTCAAGACCCAGGCCAGCCGTTGCATGGATTGCGGTATCCCGTTCTGCCACAACGGCTGCCCCTTGGCCAACCTCATTCCCGAGTGGAATGACCTGGTCTACAAGGATCGCTGGGCCGACGGCATCGACCGGTTGCACGCCACCAACAACTTCCCGGAGTTCACCGGGCGGCTGTGCCCGGCGCCATGTGAGGCGTCGTGCGTGCTGGGGATCAACCAGCCCGCAGTGACGATCAAGCAGGTCGAACTCGAGCTCATCGAGAATGCGTTCGACGAGAACTGGGTCGAGCCGGTGCTGCCGTCGAAGAAGACCGGCAAGTCGGTTGCGGTCGTCGGCTCGGGCCCGGCGGGCCTGGCTGCGGCACAGCAGCTCACCCGCGCCGGCCACGACGTCACCGTCTTCGAGCGGGCCGATCGGATCGGTGGCCTGCTGCGGTACGGCATCCCCGAGTTCAAGATGGAGAAGATCTTCATCGACCGCCGACTCCAGCAGATGGAGGCCGAGGGGACCACGTTCCGTACCGGTGTCAACGTCGGTGTCGACCTCACCGTCGATCAGCTGCGTGCCGATTTCGACTCGGTGATCCTCTGCAACGGCTCCACCGTGGGTCGCGATCTGCCGATCCCCGGACGCGAACTCTCCGGCATCCATCAGGCGATGGAGTTCCTGCCCTGGGCCAACCGGGTGCAGCAGGGCGACGACGTGCTCGATGCGGACGGTCAGCCGCCGATCACCGCAAAGGGCAAGAAGGTCATCATCATCGGCGGTGGCGACACCGGTGCCGACTGCCTCGGTACCTCGCTCCGTCAGGGCGCCGAGATCGTGCATCAGTTCGAGATCATGCCGCGTCCCCCGGAGGAGCGCGCAGATTCGACTCCGTGGCCGACCTACCCGCTCATGTTCCGCGTCTCGTCGGCACACGAAGAGGGCGGCGAGCGTGTCTTCTCCGTGAACACTGAGGAGTTCCTCGGTGAAGACGGACGGGTCACCGGGTTGAAGGCGCATGAGGTCGTGATGAACGCCGGACGCTTCGAGAAGGTCGAGGGCAGCGAGTTCGAGCTCGAGGCCGATCTGGTCCTGCTGGCCATGGGCTTTGTTGGTCCCGAGCGCGGCGACTTCCTCGACAAGCTCGGTGTTGCCTACAACGAGCGTGGAAACGTCAAGCGTGACAACAACTTCGAGTCGACCGTGCCCGGCGTGTTCGTGGCCGGAGATGCCGGACGCGGGCAGTCGCTGATCGTCTGGGCGATTGCTGAGGGACGGTCGGCAGCAGCTGCCGCCGACACGTACCTGACCGGTTCCTCGTTGCTGCCGACGCCGATCGAACCGACGCAGGCACCTCAGCGATAGGTGATGCGAAATCCTCTCGGGCCTGAGAGGATGTGCACGGGCGGGGAGCGATATCAGATCGTTACCATGCTTCGTGTTTTCGGATCAGCGGAGGAAACGGCATGCGGTTGCGTCGATGGGTCAGTGCGTTCGCGGCGGGGGTACTGGCAGCGGGAACGCTGACGGGACTGTCCACTCCGATTGCCGGGGCTGATCCCGAGGACTGCCCGGAGCTCTACGTGTTGGCAATCCCCGGAACCTGGGAGAAATCGGCTGACGCTCAGATCCGGGGGATGCTCGCGTATCCGACCACGGGTCTGGGTTCAGAAACGAGAACCCAGCTCGTCGGGTACAACGCCACCGCCTTCCCCTGGGAAGACGGCGGCAGCATCTACGGTGAGTCCAAGGCGCAGGCCGTGGCCAACGCCGAAGGTCTGGCGGTCGTGATGACCAATCGGTGCCCCGGCACCAAGGTCGCGCTGATCGGTTACAGCCAGGGCGCGGACGCGGCGGGCGATGTGGCCGCCGACATCGGCAGCGGGCGAGGCGTCATCTCGCCTGCCAAGTTCGCCGGTGCCGTCCTCATCTCTGATCCCCGAAGGTCGAAGCAGGACACGCTGATCGGGCCGAAGCTGAGCGGCGAGGGCAACGGCGGACCGCGACAGGGTGGATTCGGCTGGGTCAAGAACCGCACCTTCACCATCTGCGAGCCGAACGACCAGTACTGCAACGTGCCCCGCGACTACTACGTCTCCCGGATCATCGGCTACCTCGCCGAAACCAGTGATCCGAACCCGGATCAGGTTGCCCAGTACCAACTCGAAGCCGCGGCGATCGTCGGTGAATTGATCACCCGGGGTGGTCCGGGTGCACTCGTCGATGAACTGAGCAACGACAAGGCCCGAGCGCAGATCGTCGCCTTTGACAAGTTCCTGCAGTCGGGTTCCCACGGCAGCTATGCCGACTTCGAGGTGCAGCCCGGAGTGAGCGCACTGCAATGGGCACAGAACTTCCTCGCGGGTCTCGCCTAGCTCCAGGCAGTCCGCGCGTGTGGCTGTTGGGGCAGATGTGACTCGCCCGCGTGTTGTCCGAAGAATCGGAAGTTTGCCGGCGTAATGTGATCTACGCAACATTGTGGACCGCATTGAGGTGCTGACCTGCGAAGAGTAACGACGCAACCGGTCAACACGACACATGGCACAGACGAACGATGGAGACAGGCAAGCGTAATGGCAGGCCATATCCAGTATCGTGAATACTTTCCGCTGTAGTAAAACAGGATGTGATCAGTCGTGAAACTGGCGAACTCCCGCACCCGTCGCCGGACTCAAATTCTTGGGATGACCCCACACCTTTTCGGGACGAATGGACTGATTGCCCATCGTCGGCTGGCCCGGATGTATCCCGAAGACGGCGAGCGGCTGGCGACTTCGGCAGATCTTCGCCAGTTCAACCTCTGATCGTTCGGTTCAGCTCTTGATCACGCGGTCCGCGAACTCGGCGATCACCTCTGCGGTGACCCCGGGTTGCTGGACCACAAAGTAGTGTCGCGCCGGACTCAACGCCCGGTACTCGGCACCCAGCTGCGCCGCATACCGGCGCTGCTTCCATTCCCAATAGATCCTGACCGGGGTACGCCGACCCGAAACCGCTGACACGACCAGCGTCGGAGCGTGCAACTCGGCTGTCCGACGCAAACCGGTCAACTCGGAATTGAGTACCCCGAACGCGGTCTGCTCCACCAGTAGCGCACGGGGATAGTTCTTTCCGCCGAACACATCCGCGATCCAGGCCTTCTGTTCATCATCGAACCCGTCCGGCGCTCCGGGATATGTGGCGATCGCATGACCGACGACCCCGGCGGAGCGGGGCAGCGGCAGCTTGTTGATCACGGTCGCCGCCGTATGCGCGAACCGGTTGCTCAAACCCGGCGGCACCACCTGCAGCGGCACCACCACATACGAACCGTCGAGCATGATCACACCCGCGACCCGTTCGGGTCTGCTGCGCGCATATGCCTCGGCGTACAGCGACGCGAGCGAATGTCCGACCACCAGAACCGGCTCGATGATGCCGAGGGTGTCGAGGATTTGATCGATGCGTTCGACTTCGGCGGCGAGTGACGGGACCTCGCCTTCGGGCAACGGCTCGGAGTAGCCGTAACCCGGACGGTCGTAGCGGATGATCGTCCACCGATCGTTGAGCAGGTCGGTCGTCTGATCGAAGTCGAACCAGTTGCCGCCCAACGCCGCCAGATACAACAGCGGTGGGCCCTGGCCATCGACCACCACATGGGTCCTCAGGCCGGCAATGGTCATAAAACTCCCGGGTGGCTGCACTCGGCCAGCTTAGGTGGCGACGGTCTTGCTTGTCCGTCGCGCTGAACCCGTGAGCCCGGCGATCACGAAGAGAACCACCAGAGAGGCCAAGGCCCCGTATCCGATTGCCTTGGCGGTGGTCACCGCAGAGGCTTCGATGGCAGGTCCGGGCTGATCGGGTTCAGCGACCTCGGGCTCATCGACCGTCAGCGACTCGGTTGCTCGTTTCAGGTCGTCACCGATCGAGGTGAGGACGCCGCCGAGCTGGTCCACACCTCCGGTCACCTGCTCGGCGGCAGCAACTGCGTCGGTTCGGGCGTCGGCCAGCGTTGTCAGACCGTCGCGGAGTTCGACCGCCGACGTGTGTGCCGAAGAGATGGCGCTGTTGGCCGATGCCGCCGATGTTTTCACCGAGGTACCGAGATCTTTCAGGGAGGTCTGCAACCCCGCCACCGAATCGAGATCAGCCGATAGGGCTCGCGCCGATGTCTGCATCGCCAGCAAACTGTCCCGGGTTTCCTTGGCTCCAGGTGCCTGGACCGTGTTCAGTGTGGTCAGCAGCGGGGTGATGATCTGGTCGAATTGCGTGGCGACCGCAGACAGATTCTGAACCTCGCCAACGGCGTTGCCTGCCGAGGTGGTCGCTGTCGCGATCTGATCGGCCGCGACCGTCAGATCGGGAGCAGTGCCGAGCGCCTGCACGAGTTGATCGGCGCCGAGTCTCGCAGTGTCGATGGAATCGAATATCTGGCGGGCGCTCGAGGTCACCGTGCTGATTCCAGAGGAGGCGCTGGTTGCTGCGCCAGACAGAAATCCGAACAGCAGCTGTGCTTCCTGCAGCGAGGTCCGCGCCGAATCGACCTTCTCCGTTTCGACGTTCCCCGAGTCGGGTCCGGTGGGCGGGGCCGTCGGCGCCGGGGTGTACATCATGGCGAAAATCAGTGTGCCGGTGCAGATGCCGATCAGGACGACCGTCAGGAATATGGGGGCGGACCCGAAAAGCCGGGTGGTCCAGCGTGAACCGGTTCGCCACAGCCGGACAAGAGGGTCTGGGAGGTGCAACGGTCGTCCTTGTCGTCGGCGTGGTACCTGCGGCACCGATTGTTCCGCGGCACACGCGAGCACACCATGCCAACCTCGCCGTCACCCACCGCGGAAGCTGACGATCAGCTGACGGTTTCATCGGCAGTGGGGAGAATCACCGTCACGACCGTACCCACGCCGGGCTCGGACGTCACCGTGGTCGTTCCGTTGTGGGCCTCGACGATTGCTTTGACGATCGCGAGCCCCAGGCCCGAGTGACCTTGTGTCCGTGCGCCGCCGGGTTCTGCGCGCCAGAATCGGTCGAACAAGTTCTCCAGCTGCTCGGGCCGGATCCCATCTCCGTGGTCGCGTACCTCAACTCGGATATCTGCCCCTACCGACACCAGGACATTGATCGGCCGGTCGGCAGGCGTGTGCTCCTGAGCATTACCGATGATGTTGCCGAACACCTGACGGAGACGATGCGGATCGCCCAGGATCCGGGCCGGACCCGTGCACTGGAAGGAGATCTCTCGTTCCGGTGTGACGACACGGGCATCGGAAACCACTTCGCGGACAAGATCGCCCACATCCATCCGGGTCAGCTCGAGCGGCACTCCGGCATCGGTGCGGGCCAGCAAGGTCATCTCGTCGAGCAGGAAGCGCATCCGCCCGGTCTCCGCCTCGAGCCGGGCCACCATCAGATCGATGTCGTCCGCACTGGTGAGCCCGCCCTGCAGATAGTGATCGATCCACGAACTCATCGTGGTGACCGGCGCCCGGAGTTCATGGGACGCGTCCGCGACAAAGTTACGCATGCGGTCCTCAGCATCCTGGCGCGCGGCGAATGCTGCTTCGAATGCGGTTGCCAGAGCGATGATCTCGGCGCCCGAGTCCGACCGGGCAACCTGCGACACGACCGTCTGCATGTCGTCGCCCGCCGGGGTGGCGGCAGCGTCGGCCATCACCTCCAACGGCCGTAAGCCGCGCCGCAACAGGTATGCGCCGAATCCGCCGACCACTATCATCGACGCGACCGCCCCGGCGACGGTATACCAGAGCAGGCGTTCGACGAGTAGATCGTTGTCGCGTTGATCGAGGCCGATGATCAGATCTGTGACTTCCACGGTCGACGTGTTGTCGACGATGACGATCCCGGGCGCCGGAATACGGGTGACGGCGAAATGCTCCGATCCCACGGTGATCCGTTTTGCCTGGCCGACCGGGAGGTCGGCCGTCGCGCGGACGAACATCGCTCGTTCGTCTGACGTGACATCGCTGCCTGCCGATCCGATCATGTGGCCTTGTCCGGCGGAATCGACGACGACAAATACTGCAAGGGAAGGAAGTAGGGCCGCCACCTGCTGGGCCGGAACCTCGATGGGTGAGACCGCTGACAGTGCGGCCTCGATGCGATCTGACGTATTGATCAGTTGCGCGGCGGCGCGATCCTCGAGGTAGTCGCGGACCAGGACCACGCTGAGCAGCGGCGCGACGAGCGTTATGACAACGGTCAGCAGTCCCAGGGTCACGCCGAGGCGGAAACGGAGAGTGCGCGGAGTCCGACGGCTGCTCACCGAGCGGCGTCCAACGTGTATCCGAATCCGCGAACCGTGTGTAGGAGCCGGGGATGCTCGGCGTTGTCGATTTTGCGCCTGATGTTGGACACGAAGCGTTCGACGACGTTCCCGTCCCGCCCGAAATCGTAGCCCCAGATCTGATCCATGATCTGGGATTTGGACATGACGTGTCCGGCGTTCACCATCAGATACTCGACCAAGCGGAACTCGGTGGCCGACAAAGAGATCGGAGTTCCGCCGCGGGTCAGCCGCCGGGCGCTGCGATCCATTCGGAGATCGCCCACCTGTAAGACAACCTGAGGCAGACCAGGCGAACCGGCGCGGCGGACCAACGCGTCTATCCGGGCAAGTAACTCGGCCATGCTGAACGGTTTCGTCAGATAGTCGTCCCCGCCGAGTCGAAGGCCACGAACCCGGTCCTCGATCGCGCTCCGGGCGGTCAGGAACAACACCGGGGTGTGTTCGTCGCGGCTGCGAATCAACTGCACCACTTCGAAACCGTCGAGGCCGGGCAGCATGACGTCGAGGATGACCACATCAAACGACTCGGCCAAAGCCTTCATGGCGTCGGTTCCAGTGGGCGCGGACGTCACCTGGTAGCCGCTGAACTCAAGCGATGAGGTGACGATCTCGGTCAGCTCCGGGTCGTCATCGATCATCAAGACCCGTGGTGACGGGTCCTGATCGTCGCATGTCGTGTCGGTGTGGACCATCGCGATCGGAGCCTACCTGCGTCCGCCCACCAGGTCGCGCATCTGATCCCGTCGATCGACGTACTTCCCGTATCGACGGCCGGCCCTATCGATCTTTGCCGGCGAATAAAAGCGCCTGGCCCAGTACGAATCGGGATGGGCCAGGCGGATCGAGCCGAAGAACCCCAGGAGTGGTACCGGCAAACCGATCAGGCCGGTGGCGACCTTGCCCTTCAACAAACAGATGACCGTATAGAGCAGGTGGACCACTACGCCCACCGCGACCAGGGTGCCGCCCAAGGCATTGGAGTGCGGTTCGTTCTCGCCGATGGGGGAGGTGGCGATCAGCATGGCCAGGCCCACCACGGCTGCGATCATCACCGCGTCGATGGACTTGCGGCCCTCCTCGGACCAATAGACGTCCTCGAGGTGCAACCACAGAGCGAACTCGTCGAGGGCCAGCGCCGCCCCGATCCCGAACAGGGCGGCGAGCACCTCAACCCATGGGGCCTCCGGCCGGAATCTGAATTCGAGCAGCGCGGCGACGAGAACCAGCAGGATGCCCCACACCTGGTGGTGGATGTGGACGCCACCGATGTAGATGTCGTTCACCGGACCCGAGTCGCGCTCACCGGCCGGGTTGTCCTTGCGGGCCTTGATCGAGAGCGTCACCCGCCGAGTGATCCCATACGCGATGATGAAGCCGATCAAGGCCGCCAGTGCTGCAGAGCGGCCGGTCTCGACAATGTGTGTGTGAAACCAATTCACGACTAGTTCGAACCGCTCTACTTGGGTTTCGCGAGAGGGAACGCGAGCGTCTCGCGGATCGACTGCCCGGTCAGGAGCATGACGATCCGGTCAACACCGATACCAAGGCCGCCGGTCGGCATCATCCCGTGTTCGAGGGCCTGCAAGAAGTCCTCGTCGAGTTCCATCGCCTCGGGATCACCGCCTGCCGCGAGCAACGACTGCTCGGTGAGACGTTTGCGCTGCTCCACCGGATCGGTGAGTTCGGTGTAGGCCGTGCCCAATTCGACACCCCAGGCCACCAGGTCCCAGCGTTCGGTGACACCCGGAATGGTCCGGTGCTGACGGGTCAGCGGCGACACCGACGTCGGGAAGTCCTTGTAGAACGTCGGGAACGTGGTCTGGTCCTCGACGAGGTGCTCGTACATCTCGAGCGCCACCTGGCCGGCGTCCCAGTCGTTGCGGTACGCGATCTCGTGCTTGTCGCAGAGTTCTTTGAGGTACTCGACCTCGGAGTACGGGGTGACCTCTTCGCCGATCGCCTCGGACACCGCGCCGTGCAGGGTCTTCACCGGCCACTCACCGGAGATGTCGACCTTCTCGATCTCCCCGTCTTTGCCTTCGATGTAGACCACCTGCTCGCCGTGTGCGGCGATCGCGGCGTTCTGGATCATCTGCCGGGTCAGATGCAACATCCGGTCGTAATCACTGTGTGCCTCATAGGCTTCGAGGCTGGTGAACTCCGGGTTGTGCTTGAAGTCCACACCTTCGTTGCGGAAGTTGCGGCCCATCTCGAACACCCGCTCCATACCGCCGACACACAGCCGCTTGAGGTAGAGCTCGGGTGCGATGCGCAGGTAGAGATCGAGATCGTAGGCGTTGATGTGGGTGCGGAAAGGTGCCGCGTTGGCGCCACCGTGGATCTGCTGCAGGATCGGTGTCTCGACCTCCAGGTAGTCACGGCCGGAAAGGAAGTCGCGCATCGACTTCACGATCGCGCTGTGGACCCGCATCAGTTCACGGGCGCGTGGATTGACGGTCAGGTCCACATACCGCTGGCGCACCCGGGCTTCGGGATCGGTCAGTCCACTCCACTTGTCCGGCAACGGGTGCAGGCACTTGCCGAGCATCCGCCAGTCCTTGGCGAGCAGCGACAACTCGCCCTTGCGGCTACGCCCGACGGTGCCGCTGACCTCGATCAGGTCGCCGAGATCGACGGTTCCGGCCAGGTCCAGCGTGTCGGGTTTGAGTGCAGCCGAATCCACGAGGACCTGCATGTCGCCACTCCAGTCGCGCACATCGCAGAACACCACCTTGCCGAAGTCGCGCATCCGGATGACCCGTCCCGCGATGCGGCCGGTGGTGCCCTCGGGTGCGGCCACGGCCTCGGCGATGGTGTGCGTCGGCGGATAGGCAGGCGGGTACGGATCGATCCCGGCGGCGGTGAGCTCTTCGAGCTTGGCCAGCCGCACCCGGACCTGCTCGGGGCGGCGCGGGCCGCGATGCTCTCTCTCGCCTTCACTTTCGATCAGTTTGGCGATCTGCTCGATATCCACGCCCGGTGGGACCGACGACGAGCCGCCCGTGAAGTCGCCGCCCCTGTCGAACTTGGGCAGCTTCACAAAACCTTCGTTGACCACCGCCGCCAGACCAACGCGCGGCACGGTGCGGGCGTCCTCGAAACAGAGGAAACGGGGCACCCATTCGGGCTGGTACTTGGCGTTCGACTTGTAGAGCGACTCCATCTGCACATACTTCGAGGCAAAGGTCAGCGCGCCGTACATCGCCCGCATGACCGGGCCGGCACCGATGGTGCCGCCTTCTTCGAAGACCGTGCGGAAGGCCGCGAAGTTCATCGAGATGTAAAGGATCCCGAATGCCTCTGCGTTCTCGGCGAATTCGGTCACCATCGTCTCGGTGAGTCCGTTGATCGAATCATGGTCGCGCCGCATCACATCGAGCGAGGCGCCGGTCGTGCCCCAGGGCACGAACGACAACATGCCGACGACCTTCTCGTCGTTGGTCCCCGCATTCTGAACGGCTTCGACCAGGATCGACCGCCCGTCCTTGGGGTCGCCGAGGCGGCCGAGGGCCATCGAGAAGCCGCGCTCCTCATCGGTGTCCCGCCAGGCATCGGCGCGAGCGATCATGGTGGACATCTGTTCTGGCGTCAGATCCTCGTGACGGCAGATCCGGACGGTGATGCCCGCACGCTTGGTGCGCGCCACCGATTGCCGGACCGCCTTCATGTCAGGCCCGTTGAGGTTGTAGCCGCGGGCGTGGATGATGGCCTCGTCGCCGATGTTGAGCGTTTTGAGGCCTGCGGCATCCCAGTGTTCGGCGCCGGTGACACTGACCCCGATCGCTCCGGGATGCCAGCCGTACCTGTCACAGATCTTCAGGAACTCGGCGATCGCGTCCGGCCAATACTTCTTGTCGCCGACGGGATCTCCGCCTGCCATCGCGGTGCCGACCTCGACGCGGTAGGTGATCGCGGCCAATCCGTTGGGGGCGAACACCACTGCTTTGTCGTGCCGCGTCGAGAAGTGGGCCAGTGAATCGTCGCCGCTGTATCCGTCGATCAACAGCCGGATCAGGCGTTCGTCATCCGGGGTCATCGAGTTGTCGGAGCGCTGTGAGCGGAACAGGATCAGCGCGGCCGCGATGAGCGCAAGGGCCCCGAGAACACCGAGCAGGGTGTCGATCGGCTGATACGAGTGGTACTTGTCGTAGTCGGTCGAGATGTCGACGGAACCAAACGTCACAACATGATTGATCGCATACGGCAAACGGTGGGACTGCGGGAGTGTGTTCGGCCAGATCTCGACGAGTGCCCAGCCGATGAGCGATGCGGCGACCAGGCCGGCGACCAGAACTCCCAGGGCGCGCCAGATCGCTCCGCGCCGGACCTTTGTGTAGAACTGCTGGTAGCTGGCAACGAGATACACCAGGGCCAGCAACTGGAACGCCAGGCCGATGAAGATGTTGAGCCGGACCACGGCGTTGACGCCGTTCTCGGATGCCAGCGGTTCGAACAGGTAGACAACGTTGGCCGTACCGAACAGCAGGATGTAGGCAACGGTCAGCCACCATGCGATGCGCTTGCGGGAGGCGAGCGCAAAAGCCAAGAGCGCCAGCACAAGAGCCCATGCCAGGCTGGTGTCAGGCGCCGAGACGATGTAGTTGTCGATGTAGTCGCGCGGTACTTCGGTGAGGCGGCGGAACTGATACGAAAGGCTGCTGATCAGGGAGATCCCGGCCAGAACGCCGACAACCCAACTGGTGTACCGGGGAGCATTCCGGAACCATCCCGCAGGCGGTGTCAATCTGGATGGTCTGGCAATGGGTGAGCTTGTCTCGGAGATGGTTTCGGGTGTTTCGACGCTCACAGGTGGGTGCCTTTCCGCAGCTGGTCCGTCACAACGTTAACGTGCGGGTGAGATGATTGGATCGTGAGCCGACAAACAGTTCCGATCCGTGATGACTCAATCCGTCTGGGCCAGTTCCTGAAACTGGCCAATCTCATCGAATCCGGGGCCGAGGCCAAGGAGGTGATCGCCGACGGCCTGGTCAGTGTCAACGGTGAAGTCGAGACCCGCCGTGGGCGTCAGCTTGTCATCGGCGACGTCGTTGAGATCGGCGGCTTCGAAGCCGCCGTTGGTGCGCCCGACTGATCGGTGCCTTTATTACCCGTCAGTAGGAAGTGTCGTTAGGCTGATGGACATGAGCGAAACGACGTTTGTAGCAACCGCCGACCTCGTCGACGAGATCGGCCCGGATGTCCGCAGCTGTGATGTCCAGTTCACGCAGTTCGGCGGCACCCGGGAGTTCGTCGGACCTGTCACCACGGTCAAGTGTTTCCAGGACAACGCGCTCCTGAAATCGATCCTCTCCGAGCCCGGCAACGGGGGCGTCCTGGTGATCGACGGGGCGAACTCGCTGCACACCGCGCTGGTCGGCGACGTGATCGCCGAACTCGGCCGCAGCAATGGATGGTCGGGGATCATCATCAACGGAGCCATCCGGGATTCGAAGATGATCGGGGCGATGGACATCGGCGTCAAGGCGCTCGGAACCAACCCCCGCAAGTCGACCAAGAGCGGCGTCGGCGAGCGCGATGTCCCGATCGAACTCGGTGGCGTCACCTTCAATCCGGGCGACCTGGCCTACAGCGATGATGACGGCATCGTCCTCGTCGCACCCGCGGAGTAGGGGACAGCATCATGGCGAAACCTGATCAGAGCACCTTTGACCGGCTCCGTGGGCTGGTCGCGATCGACGATGCCGACGCGCGGCCGACCCGGCCGGTGCTCGAGGCGTTCAGTGGCACCGAGATGACGACGATCCCGGTGGGCACTGCCGACGACGTCACCGTCGCATTCGAGAAGGCACGGATCGCGCAGGCGGACTGGTCGAAGCTCTGGCCGCGGGACCGGGCACAGATCCTGACCGATTTTGCCGACCTGGTGATGAAGAACCGCGACGCCCTGGCCGACATGGCGCAGGCCGAAACCGGCAAAGCTCGCGGATACGCCCAGGAAGAAGTGCTGGACGTAGCGATGACCGCCCGGCACTACGCCAAGACCGGCCCGAAACTGCTGGCTGCGGGCAGGGTCAAGGGAATGCTCCCGATCGTCACCGACACCCGGGTGCGCTATCAGGCCAAAGGTGTGGTCGGGGTGATCTCGCCATGGAATTACCCGATGACGCTGGCGGTGTCCGACGGACTGGCGGCGCTGATGGCAGGCAACGGGGTGGTCCTCAAGCCCGACAGCCAGACCCCGTACTGTGCACTCGCGGTGGTCGAACTGCTGTACCGCGCCGGTCTGCCTCGTGAGCTGTTCGCCGTGGTACCCGGACCGGGTTCGGTGGTCGGCCAGGCGATCGTGGCCCACGCCGACTATCTGATGTTCACCGGTTCCTCGGCCACCGGCGCACAGCTCGCCGAACAGGCCGGTCGCCGGCTCATCGGATTCTCCGCCGAACTCGGCGGCAAGAACCCGATGATCATCACCAAGACCGCCGACATCGACAAGGCCGTCGAGGGGGCGGTGCGCGCGTCGTATTCCAACTCGGGACAGCTCTGCATCTCGATCGAACGGATCTACATCGAGAACTCTGCAGCCCCCGACTTCGCCGCCAAGTTCGCACGCCGGGTTGCGGCGATGTCCATCGGTGATGCCTACGACTTCTCAACCGAGATGGGATCGCTGGCGTCCGCCGCGCAGGTCGACGCGATTGAATCGCACGTCGAAGACGCCAAGGCCAAAGGGGCCACCGTCCTGGCCGGTGGTCGGCGACGTCCGGATCTCGGCCCGTTCTTCTACGAGCCGACGGTGTTGGCCGGTGTGGAAGAGGGCATGGCCTGTTACGCCGAGGAGACGTTCGGTCCGCTGGTCTCGCTCTATCCGGTCGAATCGGTCGACGAAGCGATCGAACGTGCCAATGACACCGAATACGGCTTGAACGCAAGCGTTTTTGCCGGTTCCTCGGAAGAGGCGCGGAGGATTGCCGCAGAACTACGCGCAGGCACCGTCAACATCAATGAGGGCTACGCGGCCGCCTGGGGATCGACTGCGGCCCCGATGGGTGGCATGGGTAAGTCAGGTGTCGGACGTCGTCACGGTGCCGAGGGACTCCTGAAATACACCGAACCGCAGACCGTTGCCGAGCAACGCTTCATCGGCCTGGGCGGCATCAAAGGTGTTCCGCGAGCGCTGTTCATGCGGATCGTTCCGACGTTCATCAAGTCACTGAAGTTGTTGCCCGGTCGCTGATCTCTCGGCGACAGGGCCGGCACAACTGGAGGTTCTCAGCGGGGGCGACGACGGCGGAACAGCACGACGGCGACGGCCAGGACCGCTGCGATCAGCCAGGCCAACTGTTTGCCTCCGCCGGACCGGGTGGCAGGCAGCGGGGTCGGTTCGGTCTGCTTGAGGGCGGTGAACCGAGACGGCTGTGCCGTGGTGGGGACAGCGGGCGGTTCGGCCTGCGGTTCGGTGTGCGCGACCGGTGTGGGCGGCACCGTTGCGGGCGGTTCTGCCGGTCCGTTGGCGGCCACCGCCTGGGCCGGGGTCGACTTCGGCGGGGCCGTGTTGCGGGGCTTGTCGGGACCGCGCCGGACCGGCGGTTTCTGGGGGCCTGCCTTTTTCGCCGCAGTTTTCTTGGCAGGTGCTTTCTTTGCCGGGATCTTTTTGGCGGGGGCCTTTGCGGCAGGCGTTTTCTTGGCGGCGGACTTCTTGGCCGGAGCCTTTTTCGCCGGTGTCTTCTTCGGCTCCGGCTGGTTCGGTACCGACGGGTGCTCGGGCGTACCGTCCGGTTGCGGCTCGGATGCGGGCTGTGGATCCGGGTCTGCCATGCGGGCGTCGCTCCTTCGCGGGATCGGCGAACAGTTGTTTCAGCGGGGGCTGGGCCGCCGCTCCGTCGGCGGGTGCGTGCTGACAATCATGCCTGCCTGCAGCGCCGTCGGCTCAGTTGGGTGCGGTCGACCCCAGGGCTGCGGCCAGACCGATCACCACGGCCATGGTCAGTACCTCGGCAACGGCGAAACGGAGAGAGGAGGTTTCGGGAAGTCGATGGCCGGCGGCTGCCGGTAGCCAGCGTTTGCGGAGATAAATGGCCGACATCAGCAGGATCACCAGACCGGTTGATTTCGCGATCAGAATCCGCCCGTACCCGGTCGTCCAGAGCGCCGGCAGTGAGTCGAGCTGCAGGACCGCGGCAACAACACCGCTGCACACCAGGGCGAGCACACACCACTGTGCCTGCAGAGAAAATCTGGGAAGACCCAGCGCCCAGGCCTTCCGGCCCCTGGCGGTCAGGGCCAGCGCGATCAGGGCCCCGCACCACCACGAGGCGGCGAGCACATGGATCGCCAATGCCGCGGCACCACCGGTCTGTTGTCGCAGATGTCCCGTGATCGGCTCGATGACCACACCGAGGGCGGCCACGGCTGCCGCGGCCTCCGGTGCGACGAGGTTCGGTCGGCGGATCCAGACGATCGCCGCGACACAGATCCCGACGGCGCACCCGGCACCGATGATGGCGGGGGTGGTGCCGCCGGCCCGCACGAAGTCGCGGACACCGATGTCGGCGGCGGACTGCCCGACACGCTCGGCGGCATGCAACCAGGATGCGATCAGTGCGGAGACGGCCCACAGACCGGCGGCAACGGACATCAGCCGCAGGGCAGCGGGGTCGGTGGGGTCGCCGCCGAGGAGTCGAAGGCCGGTCAATCCGAGGACGGTCATGGCGGCCACCAGGGCGACCGCCTGGGCGAGCGCCTCGGGCTCGGGTCCGGCCGGGTGCGCCACCAGCGCGGCCAGCAGCACGCCACCACACGCCGCGGGTACGGCACCGAGCAACCACTCGCGCCGCGCCGTACCCGCAGTCATGCGTCTACTTCTTGCGCTGCGGTCGAAGCGCAAATGCCAGACCGCCGGCAAACAGCACCACCGCACCGACGATGAACGGCCACACCGGGACTCCCGATGACGATGAACCGCCATCGTCGACCGCGGCGCCGGGCTTGCCCTGGCCTTCGGTGGTCAGGGTGAACGTCAGCCGGCCTTCCACCGGGTGGCCGTCAGCCGACGTCACGCGGTAGTTGACGGTGTACACGCCCACGGGCCCCAACTCGGAGACCGGTGCACTCATCGTGCTGCCGGTGACCGTGGCTTCGCCGGACTGCCAGTAGTGCTCGTCCGGCCCGACCACGGTCAAGCTCGGAAAGCTCTCCTGCATCGGTTCGTTGAAGGTCAGTGTCACCCTCGACGGCCCGACCGCCAGCGACGCGCCATCGGCGGGATCGGAGCTGACCAACGCTGCATGCGCCGACGCGACCGGCGCGGTGGCGATACCCGCCAGCACCGTGAGGATCAACGCGCCGAGGAGCAAGCCTGCCCGCCTCACCGGCGTGAGCGCAGCACTGCGCCGATGCCGATGCCGATACCCAATGCGCCCAACGCGATTCCGATACCACCGAGCCAGCGGGCGGTGTTGTCTTCCTCATGCTCGGAGTCATCGGAGTGTGCGTTGTCGCCATCGGCCGAACCTCCGTGGCCGTGGCCGTCGGCGGATTCTGCACCCAGCGTCACGGTCGGGGCCGGCTTGTCGGGCTCGGGCTCACCTTCGACGGTGGGCTGATCCCAGTTGACGACCTCTCCGTCGGAATAGGTCTGCACCGCCGGGAATTCGACGGTCTCCTGCTTGGGCAGGGGGCCGGCCGACAGCGGGAACTGCATGAACTCACCGGGCGCGATGCCCGGATTGCCCTCGACCACGCTCCAGGTCACGGACGTCGCTTCTTCGGTGGTGGCGTCCTTGGTGATTTCTGCGATCCACCCCGGAATGGGCTCGGTGCGAGCCGATTTCAGATTCGGCAGGGTGACCCTCACCGAGACGGTGTTGGCGGTGTCGGATTCGTTCGGAACCCGGAAATTGACGACGCCGTAACCGCCCTGGGTGAGGTTTTCGCCGACGGCGCTCACATGAGCCGAAGCCGAACCGACGCCGAGCAGTGTGCCGGCCCCGACGAGTGCCGTGGTGGCGATGCCGGCGCCGATGAGCCGGGCCCGCCGTGAGAATGAAGACATGCGTGATTCCTTTGGTCGAGATGAGGTGTCATCACCCGATCTCGATGTCGGGTGATGAATGTGGCGAGTGGAATCAGATCGCCGGTGGACCTCGAACCCCGATGCCTCCGGGGGCGATCAGGGCGATCAGTGGCTCAGGGGCCGGAGTTTGTTGCGCGCCTGGTCGATTGCGGTCCGTGATCGGCACGCCGATCAGGAACTCGAGCGCCCGCAGGACGGAGGTGATCACCTGATACAGGCGGCCGGCGCCGGAAATCAGCAAGGCGCACAAAGGAATTGCGACGAGGTGCGTGATCAGCATCGCGCCGGTGTTGCTCTGGTGTGACATCGCAGCCGGCTCGGCGGCCGCGGTGAGGCAGACGTGTGCGGCGACCTGGGTGCCGGTCAGCAGGACCAGGAGTCCGGCCGCGGTGGTCAGCTGCCTGCTCAGGGCGCCGGCGGCCACGCCGAGCAGGATCAGCAGGAGGAGCCCCGGGGTGCCCGGGAGATGGCCCGACGCCGCACCGTGGGCGGCGACCGCCAGCGCCGGTGCGGTGAGAGCAACCGCCAGAGGAGTCAGGGGCGCACCCCGAGTCGGGCCAGCAGATCGGCGTCGATGGCTTCGAGTTCCCGCGAGATGGCCGTGTGGGCGCTACGGCGTCGCGCGGCAGGCATGGTCTCGGCGGCGGTGACCGCGGTCGACAGATCCGACAGGCGCTGATTCATGATCGTCGTGAACGTCTTGGTCTCGGCGTCCGCGGGGTGCTTGGCGGCCAAGGCCTGCAGTGACTCGTTGGCGCCTGCGATCCGGGCGGACAGCGCCGCGCCATGGCCGCTGTATTTGTTCAGTTCGGCAATGGGCACCCCGGCCCGATCGGCCTGGATGCGATTGATCTGCTCGCGGGCCGCGGTGCCGGCGCGGTAGGCCACCGGCACGAGCACCGGGGACAGGACCTTCGCGACAGACAGGTAACGCTTCACGCGGGTGGGCGAGAGCAGTTTGCCGTCGGCAACAGCCTTGGCGTTCGCCTGGGCGATCTTCAGATTGGTCGAGTTGGTCGCCTTGGTGAGCTTGGCGGCATTCTTCTCGGACTTCGACCGGGACTTCTGCGCCTTCTTGGCGAGCTTGCGCTGTTGCTTGAGCTCGGCCTGGGCGAACTTTCGTCCGGATTTGTCTTTGAGGCGCACTTCGAGTTTGGCCTTCGCCTTCAGTGCCTTGGCCTGGGCTTTGCGCTCTGCCCGCTTGATGCGTCCCGACTTGAACAGACCCATACGGTTCAGACCCTCTCGTAGTGACCACCCGCCCCGGCGCCAACGCAGGCGGCTTGCACAATTGTCGTGCAGTTGCGGTACAAGCATTACATAGCGTGGGTCCGGCGGATGCACCGCTGACGGACACGGGAGGATGATGTGGATGGCAATTCGTTCATCGGTGCCATCTGGCCCGAAAAGACCCCCGCTGCTCAGTCCTCGTGATCTGAGTGGCTGCGAGCATCGACTCGCCCGCGATTCCCTCTATCCCAAGGTGGAGTCGGTCCAGGAGGACCCGTCGGTCGCGGTGCGCAAAGAGGCGGCCGCCGCGCACCGCGAGCGTGTCCGGGACATGCTGCACGGACTACACGCCACCGAGTTGCACCGCTGGGCCGACGTCTCTTCAGGCCGGACGGCGCGTGCACGGGCGAAGTCGACCGTCTCTGCGATGAACGCGGGCGCCAAGTGGATCTGGGGCGCCGCCCTGCCCGACGATCCAGAATCCGGACGTCGGGGCTGGGCGGAAATGCTCATCCAAATCGACACGGGTTATGTGCCGGTCATCGTGGTCAATCACAAATCGTTTGATCCGGGGGCCGGTGCGGTCACCAGCCCGGTGTGGACGTGGCAGCCGTCGGTGGACGAGACCCGCAAGGTTCGTGGCAACTCTCGCGACACCACCCGCCTGGCGCATCTGTATCGCATGCTGCAGAAATTGGGCTTGGCGGCGACGACCCCGACCGGCGGTGTCATCGGTCTGGACCCCACGGCGATGGTGGTCCACGACCTCACCGACGCCGTGGTGCGCTACGACGACCTCCTGCGGCGCAGGCTGGGCATCGCACGCGGCAAGGTCTCAACCGCCCCGTCGCGGATCGGGGAGTGCCGTAACTGCGTCTGGTGGAGTGCCTGCGGGCCCGAACTCGAGCAGGCCCACGACGTGAGCCTGGTGGTCAACGGGAATCTCACCCAGATGCTCGCGACGGTCGGGGTACGGACCATCGACCAACTCGCCGGGTACGACGGACCGCTTCCCGAAGGGTTGTCGAGTCTGGACGATCCGATCCTCTCGGCGCGGGCCTATCTGGCGGATGTGAAATTGGTTCGCCGGATGCCCGATGTCGAGGTGGTGCGGGCCGACGTCGAGATCGACATCGACATGGAGAGCTATCAGGACGACGGTGCATATCTGTGGGGCACGCTCCTGACCGACAACACCGATCCGTCGCGCCCGGTGCGCTACATCCCGTTTGTCACCTGGACGCCGCTGCCGACCGTGGACGAAGCGCGATCCTTCGCCGAGTTCTGGGGGTGGCTGATGACGGAACTACAGACTGCTATTGCAAATGGCAAATCATTCGCGGCATATTGCTATTCGCAGCAGGCCGAGAACAGGTGGCTGCTGGGTTCCGCCGATCGATTTGCCGGACACCCGGGTATTCCGACGCGCGACGAGGTCACCGCATTCATCAACTCCGAACACTGGGTCGATATCTACGAGGCGGTCAGTCGCAATTTCCTGAGCCCCGAAGGAAAAGGTCTCAAGAAAATTGCCCCCCATGCGGGCTTCACGTGGCGCGACGACGAGGCCGGTGGAGAGGCATCGATGCAGTGGTATCGCCGGGCGGTCGGACTCGACGGTGACGATGTCGACCACACCCAGCGCGTGCGGTTGCTCGAATACAACGAGGACGACGTCCGTGCCACGAAGGCGTTGCGTGAGTGGATGGATGGTGGGGGAGCACAGCACATTCCGCTGGGGTCGGAGCTACCGGCGCCCGCCCCTGCGTCCGATCGCTGACTTCCGGGCCCGCGAATCCGGAGCGGCAGTGGGTTTGTCAGCTCCGAAGTGAGCCGCGCAGTGATTCGAGGAACGAGCCACTTCCCAGTAGTGCGAGCGCCCCCAGGACGAACAGGCCCGCAGGCGCTAGATCGCGTGCGGTATCGGCGCCGATGCAGCCGCCCGAATCGGTGGTTCCCAGAAGGCATTGCGCGGAGGTCGTCACCGGATCGATGGCGGTGATCACGGGTGCGGCGGTCGTCGGGGCCGGATTCTGTGGCTGTGGATCCGGGCGGGGTGCCGTCGGGGCGGGGATGTCTGTCGCGGGTTCGACCGTCGGAATGGATTCGACCGCAACGCCACCGCCGGTGGCGACGCCGCTTGCCGTCTCGCCGCCTCCCGTCTCGCCGCCTCCCGTCCCACCGCCTCCCGTTCCACCGCCGGTCGGCGCGAGCGGGGCGATGCCGACGTCCTGGCGTTCGGGTGTTGGCGGAGTGCTCGGCTTCGGGAGCTGTCCCGGGGGCCTGGTCGAGGTCTGCAGCGAATTGCTGTCGGACGATGTCGATGTGGCGCCACCACCGCCGGCCGGTGGGTTGTAGGTCGGGGCCGGAGGCCGGGTCTGCGTTGTCGGGGTGCTCGGATGCGTCGTCCCCGGATCGACGGGCACCTCGGTGCCGGCGGATGGTTCGGTCTCGCTTGGCGGACCGGTTTCGTTTGTGATCCGGGTTGGCGAGGGTTGATGCCCGCAGTTCGACCATGCCGGGTTGCAGTGCGCGGAAGCCGCGGAATTGGTCACCAGCAGGGAAATACCGCCGATGAGAAGAGCGCACATTCCGAGAAATGCCGACCACCGCAGGGTGCTCACACGGCGCGCGCGATGCTTCGGCATCCGTCCTCCAGGTTGGCTTCCGCAAATCAGCTATTGAAATTTTCGCCTGTACACGGTTTATTCAGGTGGGCAAGTCAGCGTCGACTCCGCCCAAACCGGAAAAATCATGCATCCCCCGGAGCGCCTGAACCTGATTGGCAGCTAATTTGCAGTAAGCTACCATATGGCAAACAGGGCATACGGCGTAGTGAATTTTCCGAACTGCTAGCCGTTCGTGCTGCGGCGATCGGCCTCACAGAGGGACACCTTGATGCGTGTGGAGCATGGAATGACTGAGAATGTGGAACCGGTAGATCCAGAGACGACCACGTTCGACCCGGGTCTGTTCGCCCGGCGACTCGAAGAGCTGTTTCGGACCGTACCCGGGCCCAACGGTCGCGCCTACAGCGCCAAAGCCATCGCCAATCGGTCGACCGAACTCGGATTCCGACTCGGAGAGTCGTACTTGAGCCAACTGCGGTCCGGTAAGGCGAAGTCGCCTTCCTTCCGCACGGTCGAGGGCATATCGGCGGCGTTCGGTGTGGACGTCCACTATTTCCTCGAAGACCGCGCTGCCCAGCGCACCCGCGACCAGATCGACCTCATGCGCCTGCAGGCCGACACCAACGTGCAGTTGGCGGCGTTCCGTCTCGCCGGCTTGTCGAGTGATTCGGTGACGGTCGTCAACGAACTGATCAAGGTGCTTCGCGTCCAGCAGGGTCTGCCCGCAGATCCTCCGGATCTGTTGAAGTCCTCGGAACCCGAACTCGGCCACGGCCACTCGGGGCTGCGCGTTGTCGAGAGGCATGAAGCCGCCGACTAGGTTTTGACCGGGGGCGGTACCGTACGGGGTCATGCGGTCCGAAAGAGCTCTGCGGACGCTGTGTCGCCGCGAGCTGGCCGATCTGTTGCTCGATCTGCCGCTCGACGCCGAACAGCTGTGTCGGTTGTACGGCGAGAAGCGTGGGCGGGCCATCAAGATCATCGCGCACCCGCTTCCGGTCGGGATGCCGAACGGTGTCTGGATGATGGCCGAGGACGCCGACTACTTCTTCTACCAGGCCAGCACCACCAAACTTCACCGCGATCAGATCGTCGTCCACGAGTTCGGGCACCTGATCGCCGGTCATCAGATCCTCGGTTCTGATCCCTCGGTGCTGGCCGGTGGTGCTCTGTCGTCCACTGGTGGCGACGGACAACCCCTTCAGGATGCCCTGAGCCGTACCTGTTACTCCGATGAGCGTGAGTGGGAAGCCGAGATGCTGGCCACGATCATCAGGGAATGGGCGGCGAAGGCTGTGCAAGGCGTCGGACGATCGGCTAGACATGGGGGATTGCGCGGTATTCAGAGCGTGCTCGGGGGGCATTCGGGATGGTTGTAGGTGTTGTCAACGCTGCCGCGTTGGCGATCTTCGCCGTCGCGCTGTGCTGGCGCATCGATCAGATCCGGCGAGAGCGTGCCGGCCTCCAACCACTTGCGTTGACGGTGGCCGTCGCCGCGATGACGTTGGCATTTGTCGACACCAACACGCAGGTGCGCGAGTGGCTCGATTCGGCTCTTTTCACCGGGGCCGGCCGGGTGTTGTTCTATTGCCTGTCGGCCGTCGGGGTGGCCGCACTGGTGGTCGTCTTCTTCTTCGGGACCGCGGAGAGCGGTCGTCGGCGCCGTGCCGGAATGGAAGCGGTGCCACTGGTTGTCGCAATGATCGGGCTCAACGTCGCGATGCTGGCAACCCCGACCCCGGTGCGGACCAGGGTCGTGTCGGAGTGGACAGTCCAGCACATCGGTTTTGCGTTGTTCTTCGTCATCGCCGGCTGCTATCTCGTCTACGCGCTCGGCGCCTGTGTGGTGTCGATCGCGCGCTACGTGGGCGTGGCGGAAGGCTATCTGCGCCACTCGCTGATCGCCTTGCTGGCAGGTTTGACGATGGTCGGCGCCGGCGCGTTCATCCAGACGGTCTTTGTGGTGTCGGCCGGGCTCGATCTGTTCAATCTTCCGGTGCTGCTGACGATCGCCGGCGTGATCTCGGCGGTGGGTGCGGTGTTGTTCCTTACCGGGATCTCCTACCCGATGGTGCGGGCGCGGTGGATGACGCTGCGCCACGACATCCGCCATCGACGTCACCATCGAGAACTCGAAACGCTCTGGACCCTGACCACTTCTGCGATACCCGAGGTGGTCCTGCCGCCGCGAACCGGCAAGCACGTCGAGGGCTCGATCAACCTGTTGTACCAACGTCGGGTCATCGAGATCCGGGACGCGGTTGTGCAACTGAGTCCGTACCTGCCGGAAGACTTCGACAGTCGGCCCGTCTCCGATCAGGCCGACGCCATGCGCACTGCCGTCGACACCTACCGGGAGGCCGGCGGTTCGTCCGGTGCCGTTCGCGAGGTGCTCGCCGGGGCGGCCGACGACCTCGACTCCGATGCCAGGCCGCTACGACGACTCTCGCGGGAGTTGGATCGCGTGGCTCCCGGAACCGCCCGGGTACGACATCGGGCGGCCTAGCCCGGTGTGCGCCGAACGCGACTTCCATTGGTGAATATGTTGTCGGACTGGGATTTTCATTCGCCGCGATCGATTCCGCGTCAGACGGTCAACAAGACCTTGGTGGCCCGGCGCTCGCTCATGGCTAGGTAACCTTCGGCGGCCTGTTCGAGCGGCAAGGTGAGATCGAAGACCTTGCCGGGGTCGATGGTGCGGTTCCAGATGAGGTCGATCAGTTCGGGTAGGAAGCGGCGCACCGGTGCCGGTCCGCCGTGCAGGTGAATCTCGGCGAAGAACAAATCCAGTCCGGGGAGTTCGACGTCGTGGGAGACACCGACGTACCCGACGTGGCCTCCGGGACGGGTGGAGCCGATGGCCTGCATCATCGATTGTTGTGTGCCCACCGCCTCGACGACCGAGTGTGCGCCCAGACCGCCGGTGAGTTCCTTGATCTTCGCGACGCCGTCGTCCCCGCGCTCTTCGACGATGTCGGTGGCGCCGAATTCCCGGGCCAGGGCCTGGCGGTCGGCGTGACGGCTCATGGCGATGATCCGATCGGCGCCGAGCTCTTTGGCAGCCAGGACTGCGAGCAGGCCGACGGCGCCGTCACCGACAACCGCCACGGTTTTACCCGGTCCGGCCTCGGCAGCGACGGCACCGAACCATCCGGTGCCCAGGACGTCGGAGGCCGCGAGTAGCGATGGGACCAGATCCGGGTCGGGTTGACCGGGTGTGGCGACGAGTGTTCCGTCGGCAAGCGGGATGCGGGCGTACTCGGCTTGGGTGCCGATCGCGCCGATGGGGATTGCGTTCACGCACCGGGATTGGTAGCCGGCGCGACAGATCTCGCAGGTGTTGTCCGAGGCGAAGAATGACCCGACGACGAAATCGCCGACCGAAAGATCCTCCACCGAGTCGCCGATGTGCGTGACCGTACCGACGTACTCATGCCCCATGGGCATGTGATCGGCGGGGTCATCGCCGCGGTAGGGCCACAGGTCCGATCCGCAGACGCAGGTCGCCGCGAGACGAATGATCGCGTCGGTCGGCTCGACGACCACCGGGTCCGGACGTTCTTCGACCTGTACATCACCGGGCTGGTTCAGAATGACTCCACGCATGGCTATCTCCTCGATCGGGGGTGTATCTCCACACAACCAGCATCCGGTGGGCGGGGGGAGTCCCTCAAGAAAGATTTCGCGCCCATGATGGCCTCCGGGGCCCGGTCGGGAAAACACAGGAAGCCGGGCCCTGTGAAGGACCCGGCTCCTGCTGTTGATCTGAGGTGGTGGCTAGCGCGGAGCCATCCGCAGCGCGCCATCCATCCGGATGGTCTCGCCGTTCAGGTAGTCGTGGTCGACGATGAATGCCGCGAGCTTGGCGTAGTCCTGCGGATCGCCGAGACGCTTCGGGAACGGGATGCCCGCTTCCAGGGTCTTCTTGAATTCCGGGGTGATGCCGTCGAGCATCGGGGTGTTGATCGTGCCGGGAGCGATGGTGCACACCCGGACACCCACCTGGGCGAGGTCGCGGGCCGCGGTGATGGTCATCGCGTGCACGCCACCCTTGGAGGCGGTGTAGGCGATCTGGCCGATCTGGCCTTCGAAGGCTGCCACGGATGCGGTGTTGATGATGACGCCGCGCTGGTCGTTTTCGTCGACCGGCTCCTGGCTCTGCATGCGGTTGGCGGCCAGGCGCATCACGTTGAACGTGCCGAGCAGGTTGATCTCGATGATCTTGCGGAAGAGTTCGAGCTCGTGCGGACCTTTTTTGGTCAGGATGCGGCTGGCCCAGCCGACACCGGCGCAGTTGACGGCAACCCGCAGCGGGGCACCGGACTCTGCGATGGTGTCGAGAGCGGCTTCGACGTCGGCTTCGCTGGTGACGTCAGCGGCCAGGAGGGTGACACCCTCTACCGGCTCGGCCTTGTCGATAGACGGCTGCAGATCCAGCCCGAAGACAACCGCGCCCGCATCGGCGAAACGCTTGGCGGTGGCTGCGCCCAGACCTGAGGCTCCACCGGTGACCAATACTGCTGATCCTGAGATCTCCACGACTTGATGCCGTCCCTTCGATGAGTGTCCACGGGGAACGTCCTAGACCCCGCGTCTATACACCCTAGTCAGAGACTTTCGTGGCAGCCCGGTCGGCTGCTCCCTGGTTGCCTCGGGCCAACTCCGCGGCTTCCTCGCGGCGGGCCTTGATCAACCAGACGCCGACCACTGTGATGATCGCGACCAGGCTGATCGTCGCGATGGTGATGGTGAGATCGTCGGCGCTGATCAGACCGTCGATGGTCAGCCAGGCGGCGAACACGAAGAAGAGTGCCGCGGCGCCGATGGCGATCGTCTTCTCCGGCAGGCGACGGCCCAGCATCGCACCGACGCCGATCGCCAGGGCGTCGGCGGCGACCATGCCGATGGTCGATCCGATCCACACGCCGAGCCAGTTCTTGTCGGTCGAGAGGGTGATGGTCGCGAGCATCGTCTTGTCGCCGAGTTCGGCGAGGAAGAACGATGCGATCACGGCGAACAACACGGACTTGGTGACACGGTCGGCCTTGACCGATTCGTCGTCGTCGAGGCTGTCGCCGCGGACGGTCCAGAAGCCGAAGACCAGCATCGCCAGGCCGCCGACGATCGTGAGCAGATCGGAGGGGATGGACAAACCAAGGAAATGGCCGACCCCGACCGACACCGCGTGCACAAGGGTTGTCGCGATGGTGATGCCCGCGAGCACCACCCACCAGCGGTACTTCAGCGCATAGGTCATCGCCATCAGCTGGGACTTGTCGCCGAGTTCGGCCACGAAGATCACGCCGAAGCTGACCAGGAATGCGGTAATCACTTAGCCAACGTAAACGGCATTCTCATATTTGCGCAAGTGATTGTTCACCCGTATCGATGCAGGTAGGGTGCCCTTTTTTGAATGTTAGGCTACCCGAAACTTAGGTTTCCCTAACCCGTGCTTCCCGGCACGGACCACCGCGTGGGTCCTGACGTGCGCGGACTTCGTGATCCGGGTTACTCAGGCGGCGAGCAACATCGCGAGAACCGCGGTGTCGGGGTCGGTACCGAGATCGACGCCGATCTGATTTCGCATCATGACGACGGTCCCGTCGGCCTCTGCCTCGGCCCAGCCCGCGCGATGATCGAGTCCGAGTTCAGGGAGACCCGGAAGCAGCACACAACCCGACGCGACGTCGGAACATTCCGGCAGGGACGGCTTGGTCTCCGAGGGCGGATGGAGCATCAGCAGTGCAGGCGGCGGAGTCGTGAAGTGCCCGGATTCGGCGAAGCTGTTGTCGAAGACGCTACCCACCGCGAGCATCAGGCCGACCGTGTCCGGATCGCAGGCTTCGGGCCGATCTTCGATGACGCTGAAAACGGTCGTGGTCCGAAGGAATCCGGGCCGGCACGCGATGCGGACCGAGGCGACCAGCGTCTGTGTCCATTCCAGGGTGGTATCCGGCCAGCGGCCGGAGATCAGGATGCCACGCAGTTCACCCTCCTGATGAAAGGGCGTGAGGCCGATCGGTTTCAGTCCGGACCGCGGTGCATGGTGGCCGGTGGCGTCCTCGTTCATGGTGACCTCCTGTTGCCGGAAGTGAATGTCACTGCTTGGGTCGCCTTTGACCGGTTCGCGATGCATATCGCGGTGTTGCGGAGCTGTCGGTTTTGCGGAGCTGTACTGGAAGCATGCCCGGTAAACGGTTGGCACACAAGCCGACTCGACTGCCAAACAGCAGGTTGCGGAGAAGTGTCGCCCGCGGACGCCAAACGGCGACCATCCCCCGGCTGGGGGAGATCGCCGTTCGAGTAGAACTGCCGCAGTTTCCTGCCGGATCTACGGGATCAAGCGGTCGCCTTGGCGAAACGCTCAGCAGCGTCGGCCCAGTTGACGATGTTCCACCAAGCCTTGATGTAGTCGGGCTTGACGTTCTGGTAGTCCAGGTAGAAGGCGTGCTCCCACATGTCCAGCAGCACGATGGGGGTCTGGTTCGGCGGGATGTTGCCGCTCTGATCGGTGAGCTGCAGGATCACGAGCTGGCCGATGAAAGCGTCGTACGCCAGGATGGCCCAGCCGCTGCCCTGCAGGGTGGCTGCGGCGGCGGTGAAGTGGGCGCGGAACTTGTCGAAGCTGCCGAACTGATCGTCGATGGCTGCGGCCAGCTCACCTTCGGGCTTGTCTCCTCCGTTGGGGGACAGGTTCTTCCAGAAGATGGAGTGGTTGGTGTGGCCACCGAGGTGGAAGGCCAGCGTCTTGCTCAGGCCTGCGACCTTGTCTGCGATCGTGCCGTCTTCACGTGCCTCGGCCAGTTTGCCGAGCGTGGCGTTGAGACCGGCAACGTAGGTGGCATGGTGCTTGCTGTGGTGCAGCTCCATGATCCTGCCGGAGATGTGCGGCTCAAGAGCTGCGTAGTCATAGTCGAGTTCCGGCAAGGTGTAGTCAGACACGATGTTCCTCTCACTATCTGGGGACCCGTCGTCCCCGCTTGGTAGTCGGCGCGCTGGGCATTTAAGGGACTTACCCAATTGAACGCAGTTCTACCCTTCCGTAGGCGGTTGGGATGTGCAATACCGCACGCCGAATGCACCTCAAGCCCGGTTGAGGTTTGAGGTGTCCGTTTGTGGCGGTCTACAGGCCGTGGACCAGCGGTTATGCGAAGAAGATGAGGATCAGCAGGAGCGCAAGGAGGGCAACGATGCTGAGGCTTGTGGTGACACACCGGGTCGCGACATTGATGGGTTCGGACCCCGGCCACGCGCTTCGGCGACGCTCGAACCGTCGGGCGCCTGCGCCTGAGCTGGTCGAGGATGCCACCCGATCTCCTGCCGTCAGCAATCAGCTTTTTCGACCCGAAGTGACTGTGGTCACACGGGCTTTGTGTCGCACAGCTAAACACGTCTGCTCCCGCGACTCAACCCGAACGGGTAAATCGGCACCCTTGTTGTGACCGGGAGATCCCGATCGGGCGGGTGGTTAGGATTACCCGATGATCAGCTCCATCGCACTGCCGCGAGAGATCCGCATCGGAGCCGGGGCGATAGATCAGCTACCTGATGTGATCGTCGGACTCGGGGCTCGTCGACCACTCCTGATCACCGACGGTTTCCTGTCTTCGCAGGGTGCGCCAGAACGCGTCGTGCGGGCGCTGGAGGCTGCCGGACTCGACGCCGACTACTTCGACGGAACCGTTCCCGATCCCACCACCGCATCGCTGGAATCGGGGCTGCGGGCGGTCCGCGATCACGGGGCGGACCTGTTGATCGGTTTCGGTGGCGGCAGCCCGATGGACACGGCGAAGGCATTGGCTCTGCTCGCGGTCCGCAACGGCACGATGCGCGACTACAAGGCCCCACTGCGCAACGATGCGCCGGGATTGCCGGTGGTGGCCGTGCCGACCACCGCGGGAAGTGGATCCGAGGCCACACAGTTCACGATCATCACCGACAGTGAGAGCGACGAGAAGATGCTTTGCATCGGACGCGCGTTCTTGCCGGTCGCGGCGATCGTCGACTACGAGCTGACGCTGTCGATGCCCGCCCGGCTCACCGCCGACACGGGTATCGACGCGCTCACCCATGCCGTGGAGGCGTATGTCAGCCGGAAGAACAACACGTTCTCCGACGACTTCTGCCTGCGAGCGATCGCGGCGATCGGCGGGCACCTGCGACGGGTGTATGCCGACGGTTCGGATCGCGACGCCAGGTCGGCGATGATGCAGGCGGCACTCCATGCCGGTATCGCCTTCTCGAACTCGTCCGTGGCGCTGGTCCACGGCATGAGCAGGCCCATCGGCGCGCACTTCCACCTCGCGCACGGTCTGTCGAACGCCATGCTGTTCGCGGCGGTGACCCGGTTTTCGCTGGAGGGCGCCACCGAGCGCTACGCGGACTGCGCTCGCGCGCTGGGCTGTGCCACGGCGACCGACTCCGATCAACGCGCAGCGGGTCTGCTCGTCGACGAACTCACCAGGCTGTCGGAGGAGCTGGCGGTCCCCACCCCGGAGCGCAGCGGTATCGCGCCGGAGCGTTGGGACGACTTGATCCCGCTGATGGCGCGCCAGGCGATCGAGTCGGGTTCCCCGGCCAACAACCCGCGGATCCCGTCGGCAGCAGAGATCGAGAAGCTCTACGCGGAGATCTACCGGTGAGGGTGATCACCGGCTGACACGCGTGGTCTTCAGCGTGCCGAACCGGCAACTATCATCGCCTGCGGGCAACCTGCGAGGGTTGCCGCGCGTCCAAACCTGGACCACCGAAACACACGACGTTGCCGAACCGAGGGGGACACATGGCACGGCCCACTGCCGCGCAACTGTATGCCGCCTACGGTGACAACGCCGATAGTGACGTCACACTGCGGCTCCTGCGTTCCCGCAATGCGGTGCCGTACCTCGCGATCATGGCGGCACGGCTGGCCGACGGGCAGGTCGACGGCGATCACCTTGCGGCCGGCATCGAGAAGGACCTCGACGACCTGGCCGGGCACTGGACCGATCGTGGCTGGGAATTGCCGACGCCGGACGACCTCCTCGACCGGTGGGTGCGAGCCGGATACCTGGCGCGCACACTCCAGAACGATTCGACCATCGAGCGCTATCAACTCACCCGGGGTGCCACCCAGGCCATCGCGCAGGTGCAGGCGGTTCGGCAGAACCGTACGGTGGCCACCGAGACCGTGCTCGAACTCGTGATGTCGCGGCTGTCCAACATCGCGGTGTCGATCGATCCAGACCCGGGCGAGCACATCCGAGACATCGACCGCAAGATCGCCGAATTGTCCAGGCGGCGCGACGAATTGGCCGCCGGTGCGGTGCCGGTGGTCGATACCCGTCGGGTGCTCGATGACATTCGGATGGTCAGTTCACTCGCCGAACGCATGCCCGCCGACATCATCGGATACGGCGAGAAGATGCGCGAGAACTCGCGGGCACTGTTGACCACCGGCATCGATGCCGAGCAGGGATCGCACGCCGACGTACTCAACCGCATGTTCGACGGCCATGACGCACTGGCCGATTCGGACGAGGGCAAGGCTTTCGACACCTTCTACACGCTCATCGCCGATCACCGCCTGCGAGAGGATCTGGAGTCGAGCATCGAGCGGATCGCCACCGGGTTGCCGAATCTGCCGCCCGACCTCCTCGACACCTTGACCGGGTTCATCGACCGCATGTGGGATGAGGTGCAGGCGGTCGACGAGGTACGCGGGCAGGTCTACCGGCGCATCAACACCTTCGTCAAAGACGGTGACTTCCTGCACTACCGCGCGTTGCGGGCGCAGATCGCCGATGCCCAGCGGGCCGCGATGGCCGCGTTCACCGAAGCCGGTCCGGGCCGCGACATGGGAATCGAGGTGCCCATGAGTGCTGCGGTCACCAATTCCGTTGGCGCACTGATATTCCACGACGGCATCGTCGAGTCGCCGGGTGCGGTCGCCGACACCGCAGGTGAGATCAGCATCAACCCCGTCGACCTGGTGGGTGTGGAGTCGATCGACTGGCATTCACTGACCGATGCGGTCAACGAGGCGCTGAGCATCGGCCCGGCGGGCATCGACGAGGTACTCGCCCGGTTGCCGAAAGCCCGGACCGGTGACGTGGTCGGCATCTGGTCGCTGGCCCAGCGTCACGGCGCCACCGACAATGACAGCACCGTCACCGTTTTGGCCCACACCGCCCGTGGACTGCGTGAAATCTACTTACCCGCAGTGCGATTCACCAGCGCGCTACCCGATCCGATCACGGCGTTGCCGCACGAGGTCATGCACTTGCTCGACGAGCCGAGTACCGATGACACCGCCCCCAACGCATCCGCCCCCAGTTCCACCAGGAGAGGTCGATGACCACATCGGAAGATCAGGTCCCCGAACACGCGGACGCACCACAAGGTGAGGCGGAGCAGGACGGCGACGACCTGTTCGTCGACTCCCCCGAAGCATTCGAGGCGCCTCCGGTCGACCTGTCCCACTTCGCATTCGACGGATCAGTGCCGGTCGGGAGCATCAGCGAGGCCCGGGTCGACGCGCGATTCGAGGGCGATACCTCGGCGCTGCCCGCACCGGTCTGTTATGCCTTGCAAGAACTTGTTGCCGCGGCGCATGTTTCGGTGCGATCACGCAACTGGAAGACGATCGAGATCCATGAAGAGGTCATCCGGTCGAGGCTGTCGGAGCTGAACCTGCAGCTGGAGATCAATCGGGAACACAAGTACGCGTTCACCAGGCAGGTCTCGGAGAACGACCCGAGGCAGCGCAACATCCTGCGGGCGCAGACGCTGACGTTGGCGGCTTCGGTGCTGGCGCTGTTCCTCCGCCAGAAGTACCTGACCAGTGCCGACGAGTCGGTGGTGGTCGAACGTGGCGAGATCATCGACCACATGCTCACTTACAAGCCGGTGTCGGATACGGACGAGGCCGGGTTCGTCAAACGTATCGACGCCGCGATCAATCAGCTCGAATCCCGCAAGATCATCAGGGCACTTCCGGGCACCGACCGCTATGTGGTGCTGGGTGTGATCGCCTCCCTGCTCGGACCGGAGCAGGTGGCCGCGTACACGGAGGCGTATCGACGCCTGGCCGGTGACTACGAGGAGGCCGGTACCGACCTGGCTGAACTCGATGACCAGGAGCGCACATCATGACCGAGATCCTGGAACGTGACGAGGCGGGCAACGTAGCCCGACCATCCGAACCGGCAGGCAAGCGCACGCTCAACATCGGGCAGTTCCGTTTGACCAGACTCCAAATGGTCAACTGGGGCACGTTCGACGGATACAAGGACTACCCGATCGACGAGCGCGGCGTGATGCTGACGGGCCCGTCGGGGTCGGGTAAGTCGTCGATGATGGACGGCCACTCGGTGGTCCTTCTGCCCACCTACGACCAGGTGTTCAACGCATCAGCCGACCTCACCGCAAAGGGCGCCAAGAAGGCGGCCCGTTCGATGGCCGACTACGTGCGGGGTGCATGGGCGGAGAACGACGATCGCTACAACCAGTCGCAGGTTCAGTACCTGCGCGCCGACGGTGCCACCTGGTCGGCGATCGCGGCCACCTACGACAACGGTGCCGGGTCGGCGACGACCGCGGTTGCGATCAAGTGGTTCCCCGGTTCGGGTACCGACGGCAGTTCGCTGCGGTCGTGGTACCAGTTGCATGACGGGCACTGGGATCTGTTGTCGCTCAATGCCTGGGCCCAAAGCGGTTTCGACATCCGGCGTTTCCGGACCAGTAATCCGACAGTCGAGTGTTTCGACGTGCAGAGCGCCTATCAGGAGGCCCTGCGCCGGCGGGTGGGCATCGGCCAGTCGTCGGCCGCGCTGTCGCTGATGGGTAAGGCCAAGGCGATGAAAAACGTCGGCGACCTCAACCTGTTCATCCGTACCTACATGCTCGATCGCCCGGAAACCTACGCGAAGGCCGAGCGGTTGGTGGAGAACTTCACCCAACTCGACGAGGCGTACCAGGCCGCGGCGCGCGCGAATGCACAGGAACAGGTGTTGCGCCCGATCCCCGAGGCGTGGAAAACCTATTGCAGCGCAGAGGAATCCACCACCAGGGCGGGCACGTTGCTTGGCCCGCCGATGCGTGGATTCATGCGCGAGCATCGGATGACGTTGTTGCAGGAGCGACTCGACCGGATCGACGCCGACCGGTTGCGCCTGGACAACGAGGTCGCCAATTGGGAGAACCTGGCCGACGAACGTGAAGAACGCCACGGGTCCCTGCGTGATCAGCTGACGTCCGAGAAGGGTGAGCTGACCACGCTGGAATCGGAACTGAAATCGTTCGAACAGCAGGTGACCGCACGGAACCGGGCCTATGAGCGCTACTCCACATTGGTGGGTGGGCTCGGTGAGCAGACCCCCGAGACCCAGGATGAGTTCGCGGCCTTGAGGTTGCGGGCACCGGAGATCGCCCGGGCGGCAAGGGAATCGGCAGAGCGTCTCGCGACGTCGGCGCATGCGTTCTTCACCGCCGAGACCGATGCGCGCCGCGCGTACGAAGGTGCGGTCGAAGAACTGTCGAGCCTCAACACCCGCCGGTCGCTGCTGCCCCGTGAAGTGCTCGGGCAGCGTGACGGGATCGCGCAGGCCACCGGTGTGCCGCCCGAGGATCTTCCGTTTGCCGCCGAACTCATCGACGTCGACCCCGAGGAAAAGGACCGCTGGGCCGGCGCCGCCGAGCGGGTGCTCCGTGGCCTCGGTATGACGATGCTCGTGCCGGAGACCCACCGGCGGACGATCGGCGACTTCGTCAACCGCACCAACCTCGGCGGTGTGCTGGAATACCGCGTCTACCAAGAGAATGCGTCCTCGTCGGGCGCACCTGTACCCGGATCGCTCGCGGAGAAGCTCCTGGTCGACCGTCGCCACCCGGCGGGGTCGTGGCTGGCGAATGTGGTGGCGCACAGCGCCGAACACATGTGCGTCGATCTGCCTGCCCAACTCGAGAACCATCTGTTGGCGGTGACGCCGCAGGGTCTGGTGAAGTCCGGCCGCGACCGCTTCCGTAAGGACGACCGCCGGTCGGTGTCGGACCGTACCCAGTGGATCCTCGGATCGAACACCGACGGCAAACGCGCTGCCCTCGAGGAGTCTCGGGATCACCTCGAAGCGGTGTACCGCGAGGCGCGTCAGGCTGCCCAGGACAAACGAGATCTGTTGGAGCAGAACCGGGAACGCGCGAAGAATGCCGATTCGCTGGCCGGATATGCATCGTGGGCCGAACTCAACTGGTGGTCGTCGCAGCGCGATGCCGACGAGTTGAACACCCGCATCGACCGGGTCCGCGAGAACCGCGTCGACCTCGCCGAACTCGAAGAGCAGGTCGAGATCGCGCGCGCCGACTGGCGTGAGGCCGTGGCCCGGGTGGGCGCACTCGGTGATCAGTTGGGCCACATCGGATCTGACTGGGACCGGTGGTTTGCCGAGTTCGAGCAGGTCAAGGCCGAGAACTTCAAGATCGACGACGGAGACCGCGGGTACCTCGCAGAGGTGCTCGCCGAGACCCTGTCCGCGGGTGGCAAGACACTGACCCTCGACAACTACGGCGAGGTGCGTTCGGATCTGCGCAACGCTTTGGAAGCGATTGTCGGCAAGGCGAATGCCGAACGCGATGGCGCGGAGAACAAGGTTGTGCGGGCGGCGGAGGCCTTCTTGCGGGAATGGCCCGAGGCGTCGGCGAACCTGAGTGCCACCATCGAGTACGCCGCCGATCTGGTGTCCATCCACACCAGCCTCGTCGAGCACGGTCTGGCCTCCACGCAGCAACGCTTCCGGCAGCTGATCACCACGGACATCAGCCATTCGGTGTCGAATCTGTACAAGGAGATCACCGACACCAACAAGCGCATCACACGCGGTATCGCCGAGGTCAACCTCGGACTACACCGAGTGGACTTCAACGAGGGCACGTATCTGCAGATCGCGCAGTTGCACAACCCCACCGACGAGTCCCGTGAGTTCGCCAAGATCGTCGACCAGATGATCCGGGATGCCCCGGCTGCCAAGGGCGGTGACGGCGCGGTGCTGGCCCGCCAGTTCTATCGCATCCGCGATCTGGTGGCCCGGCTCACCGGTACCGATGCCGAGAGCCGTCGCTGGTGCGACAACGTCCTCGACGTCCGCAACAGCTACACGTTCTATGGCAAGGAGCTCGCGGCCGGTGCACCTGCGGACGATCCACCGGTGCACACCTACCGCAACACCGCATCCAACTCCGGTGGTGAGCAGGAGAAGCTGGTGGCGTTCTGTTTGGCTGCGGCGCTGAGCTATTCATTGAGCCACGGTGGTCACGAGGCGAAGGGGCAGGCGGACCTCGATCCGAGACCCAGCTTCGCTCCGCTGATGTTGGATGAGGCGTTCAGCAAGTCCGATGAGACGTTCAGCTCGCAGTCGTTGCGGGCGTTCGAGCAGTTCGGATTTCAGCTGATCATCGCGGCCCCGATCCGCATGGTCGGTATCGTCGAACCCTTCATCGGCCAGGTCATCCTGGTGGACAAGCAGATCGGTGAAACCGGGGCTCGCTCCGACGCCCGGGCCGCCACGTTCGGTGAGTTGGCCGATGCGCGGGCCTCGGGTGGACGCAAGTAGAGAACGGGCGGACAGCATGGCCGGATCGATCAGTCTGCGGCAGTGGAACCGGACGTTGCTGCAACGGCAGCACCTCCTCGAGCGGATTGATGAGGATGTGCTCGACGTCCTCGATCGGTGCGTGGGGTTGCAGTCCCAGGATCCCAAGGTCGCGTTCTACGGATTGTGGTCACGGATAGCCGATTTCGACCCGGCGGACCTCGATGAGTTGATGACCGGTCGCGAGGTGGTGCGGATGGCACTGCTGCGCAGCACGGTTTTTCTCATGGACGCCGAAGATGCGCGCTGGGTACGACCGCTGGCCCAGGCGAGCATGGACGGCGAGATGCGGAACAACCATGTCAAGCATCTGGCCGGCGCCGATCCCGAGGACGTGGCCCAGCACGGACGTGAGTTGCTCAGCGGCACAAAACTTTCCGTGAAAGAGCTCAGCGCCTCCCTGGCGCAGCGGTGGCCGGATGCCGTCGCCGCATCCCTGGCCACCGTGGTCCGCTGCCTGGTCCCGCTGGTCCAGGTGCCGCCGCGGGGAACGTGGCAGGGTTCGGCGACGACCACCTACAGCCTCTACGACGACTGGTGTGGGCCCGGCGAGTCGGCGGTGACGGGGGACGAGGCGGTCAAGGATCTCATCCGCCTGTACCTGCGCGGGTTCGGTCCCGCGACGATCAAGGGGATAGGGAGCTGGGCGGGCATTACGCGGCTTCGTCCCGTCGTCGAGGCGATGGAAGCCGATTGGGAGCTGGACAAGCTGACCGGTCCGGGAGGCGAGGAACTGTTCGACCTCGCAGGTATCGCCCTTGCCGACGAAACCCTGCCCGCACCGGCCCGTCTGGTGGCGCCCTTCGACAACATCGTTGTCTCACAGGGAACCGACCGCCGTCGTGTTGTCGATGACGAGGTGTTCCCGCATCTGGTCACCCCCAACGGAAGATCACCTGGATTCGTGTTGGTCGACGGCCGGGTGGCCGGTACCTGGAAGCCGGTGAAGGACGGGAAGAACACCGCCATCGACGTCAACTATCTGGTCAAGGTGTCGGCGTCCGAGAAGCGGGGTGTGGAGTCAGAACGCGAACAGCTCACCGCGTTCTGCAACGCCTGACCCTCTTACTGCACCTGCATGGTCCCCGAGCAAGATGTCGACGGGATCGCCCACAGGGCGTTGCGGTTGACCGCGGAGAAGGTGAAGTCGACGGTGCCCGCGCCGGTGTTGAGATCGAAGGTGGGGCCTGAAACGTAGGCGCTGATGCGGGCGGTGTCGAAGGTCGTCCCGGCGCGGCCGGTGTTCCGGTTCCGCCAGTCCAGACGGCCGATCGAGTCATAGCTGAGGTCGCGGGAGAAGATCGCCCAGTTGGTGGAGACGTCACGCACGGCGGCGTTCACCCGCCCGGGACCGGTCGGGTAGACGAACAACCGCGCGGTACTGAACGGCTGGTCGACGATATAGGGGCTCACACCCCAACAGCGGGTCATCGGGACAACGGTCTCCGCGGAGGCCTGTCCGGCACCGATGGTGCCGATTCCGATCGTGGCGGCGAGCGCAAACAAAGCCGCGGCGGCGTTACGCCGGATGTTGTGGTGAGCCATCGTGCCTGTCTCCTATGCGTCGAGGTGAAACCCGGTCGAGCTCGAAACGTGCGGTGAATGTGCTGGGTCTATCGCCGGTGCAACCGAAACTGTTCCGGCCGGGCCGGAATTCATTCACCTGAATGACCGGCGCCACCTGAATGACCGCTGAGTGGCGCCACTGCGGTGCTCAGCCGGTCGGCCGGGATGCGTTCGATACGGGTCCATCCCTTCCAGCCTCGCGCTTCCAGTTCAGCCAGAATCGGTTTCACGATCGGTGCGGCTTCGAACGTGGTCGCGTCCAGAAGTTTGATGAACGGATCGTCGAAACCATCGACCTCGTACTCGCCGGCCTCCACCGCGCGGATCATCTGGCGCTCGATGATGTCGGCGACCTCGAAGATCCGCGGATCGTCGGTCTGCCAGTCGAATGCGCCGCTGAGCATCGTGTAGAGCCGGACGATGTCTGGGTCGTCGAGCTCTTTCTGCTTCATGACGATGACATCGTCGATCTGGTCTGGTACCTGAGCGGCGATCATGATCCAGGCGTCGCGCTCCATCTCGATGTAACGTTCCGCGAGGCCGAGCCCGCGCAACCGGTCGAGGTAGTCGACCACGCTCTGCGGTATCGCCAGATGCTCGCCTGCGGCCAGCCGGGTGAGCCGCTTGCGGGTGTCCTGCAGCCGGCGGATCTCGGCACGCAGCTTCTTGTCGATCTCCCCGAGACCCTCGGTAAACTCGTCCGCGTCGGCGTCGAGCAGTTCTTCCACCCGGGCCAGCGGCACACCGGCATCGGCCAGCGTGTGGATCCGGATCAGGGTCACCACCGCGGCGGCGTCGTAGATCCGGTAACCGGAGTGGTCGCGTTCGGGCTCCGGTAGCAGCCCGATCTTGTGGTAGTGCCGGATCGCCCGCACCGTCACTCCCGCGTAGGTCGCCAACTGGCTGATGGTGAGCATGGTTCAGCCTGCCTCAGCTGGTCTTCCGGCGGAAGGTGATGGTCGCGAAGAGATATGCCAGGACACCGATCCCGACGCACCAGGCCACTGCGATCCACATGTCGCTACCGACGGACCCGCCGGCCAACAGATCACGGAGCGTATTGACGATCGAAGTCACCGGTTGATTCTCGGCGAACCACCGCACCGGGCCGGGCATGGTCTCGGTCGGCGCAAACGCCGAGCTGAGGAACGGCAGGAAGATGAGCGGGTAGGCGAACACGCTCGCGCCCTCCACCGTCGTCGCGGTGAGGCCGGGGATCACCGCGATCCAGGTCAGCGCGAGGGTGAACAGCAGCAGGATGGCAATCACCCCGAGCCAGGCCAGAATGCCTGCGTCTGAGCGGAACCCCATCAGCAGGGCTACGCCCACCACGATCACCAACGAGATCGCGTTGGCGACGAGTGAGGTCAGAACATGTGCCCACAGCACCCCCGACCGTGCGATCGGCATGGACCGGAAGCGTTCGAAAATTCCGCCCCGCACGTCCTGGAAGAGCCGGAATGCGGTGTAGGAGATACCAGAGGCGATCGTGATGAGCAGAATGCCGGGAAGCATGTAGTCGATGTAGTCGACCGAGCCGGTGTCGATTGCGCCGCCGAATACGTAGACGAACATCAGCATCAACGCGATCGGCATGAGTGCGGTCGTGATGATGGTGTCGATGCTGCGCGTGACATGACGCAGCGTCCGTCCGGTGAGAACGGCGGTGTCGGCGATGGATTGGGTGACCATGATCGTTCCCTACGTGGTGGTCGAGTGGGTGGGGGTGGCGGCGTCGGCGCGTTTGCCTCCATCGCCGACGACCGCAAAGAAGACGTCTTCGAGCGTTGGCTGCTTCTCGACGTACTCGACCTCGGTGGGTGGCAGCAGAGCCTTGAGTTCGGCGAGGGTGCCGTTGACGATGATCCGTCCGTGATGCAGGATCGCGATCCGGTCGGCGAGATGCTCGGCCTCTTCCAGATGCTGCGTTGTGAGCAGTACCGTCGTGCCGCGCCCGGCGAGGCTCTTCACGGTGTCCCACACCTCGATACGTGCCTCGGGGTCGAGTCCGGTTGTTGGTTCGTCCAGGAAGATCACCGGTGGATCCCCGATCAGGCTCATGGCGATGTCGATGCGGCGGCGCATGCCACCCGAGTATGTCGAGACCCTTCGCCCGGCCGCTTCGGTCAGTGAAAAGCGTTGCAGAAGAGCCTCTGCCGTTGCGCCCGGATTCTTGACGTGCCGGAGCCTCGCGATGAGGGCGAGGTTCTCCCGGCCGGTCAGGATCTCATCAACCGCGGCGAACTGTCCGGTGAGGCTGATCGACTTGCGTACCTCGTCGGCCTGCGACGCGGTGTCGAAGCCGTTGACGCGGGCTGAACCCGCGTCGGCCGCCAGGAGCGTCGACAGGATCTTCACGACGGTCGTCTTACCCGCACCGTTCGAGCCGAGCAACGCGAAGACGCTGCCCCGCGCGACATCGAAGTCCACGCCCCGCAGTACCTCGAGTTTCCCGAACGATTTTTCAAGTCCCTGCACAGCAATCGCCGGGCCGGTGCTCGGTGCTGGTGTCATCGTCTATCTCCTTTCGCAGGAAGCGGTTCCGATCTGTGCGGAAGCTTCTGCGACAAGGATGGAGGGTTGACCCTGCGTCAAGGTCAAGCGTTCGAGGCGTGATTTACGATCGGCGCTTCACTGCGCCAGATTCCCGGACCGCGGGTTGCGGTGGGTGATGCAGTAGCGCCGTCCGATCGGATCTTCCATCACCGTCCAGAAGCGTTGGTGTTCGACCACTTTGGCGCCCCAGCCCTCGTGTCGCGCCACCTCTTCTTCGGGGTGGGTGCTCGCCAGATCCAGGTGACCACCGATGTGCCGGGATCTCACCCGCTGCAACATGATGCGCAACGGCATCTCGTCGGGGCGGCGCAGATTACGGAACTCCGGTAGCAGGCCCTGCCGCCACGGCCAGGTGGTCAGCGCCGCCCAGAAGTCGCACTCGATGTCGTAGTCGGCGGCGGGGACGTCGATGGAGACCTGATCGATGATGCTGATCGTGTCACCCGGCCAGCGGATCGGGCGGGAGCGACGGCTTTCGCCCTGCCAGGGGATCAGACAGAAGCTGAAGCCGCCGGGTGAACGCAGGACCACGACGTCGGGATTCTTCGAGACGATCGTGGCGCCGAGCGCACTGGCCCGGCCGATCGACTCGGTCAGATCGTCGACGTGCAGATCCAGATGCACGCCACCATCGCCGGAATCGATCCGTTGGACCCGCAGGTGGGGGTCACCGTTGAACGGTTCGAGCGAGGCGAACTCGCGGTGGGCGCCGCGGGCCGGTGACACCGTGCTGCCGGCGATCGCGCGCCAGAACGTCACTTCGTCGCTGAAACTCTCGCGCGGGAAGTCTAAGAAGACGGAGAGCCATCGGACTGTCATATAGGCCAGTGTGGGGGGTCGGGGTCGGCGCTGCCCCCTCATTCCGGCGGACGAGTCCGCTTACTGTGGACTGATGGGTCCCTTGAAGAAGATCGCACGCAGGATGGCAAAGGCGCACGCCGACAAGGTTGCAGTTGTGCGCCTGGAAGGGATCATCGGTGGGATCGGGCCCGGTCGTCACGGGCTGACCGCGGAAAATCTCGAATCGAACCTGACTCGGGCGTTCGAGACCGAACGACTCAAAGCGGTGGTCCTGGTGATCAATTCACCCGGGGGATCACCGACGCAGTCGGAGTACATCGCGGAGCGCATCAGGCAGCTGTCGTCGGAGAAGGGCGTGCGCGTCATGGCCTTCTGCGAGGACGTCGCGGCCTCGGGCGGGTACTGGATCGCCTGCGCCGCTGACGAGATCTATGCGGCGCACACGTCGATCGTCGGTTCGATCGGGGTGGTCTCGTCAGGCTTCGGCCTGCAGGACCTGATCAGCCGGGTCGGGGTGGAGCGCCGGGTCCATACCGCCGGTGAGAACAAGTCCCGGCTCGACCCGTTCACCCCGGAGAAGCCCGAGGACGTCGCCTGGTTGCGCGGTCTGCAGGACGACCTCCACGGCGCCTTCATCACGTGGGTGCGACAGCGCCGCGGCACCAAACTCGTGGGGACCGACGCGGACCTGTTCAACGGCGATGTCTGGGTGGGACGCGCGGCGGTCGATGTGGGACTCGTCGACGGTATCGGTGTCCTCCGGTCGGTGATGGCCGAGCGGTTCCCCGATGCCGAACTGGAGATCATCGCCCCGCCGAAGCCGCTGTTGGCCCGAATCGCCGGATTGGCGTCGGACACCACGATGGCCGGAACGAGCGCCGAAGCGGTTGACGGATTCGTCGGCGGTGCCATCTCAGCGGTCGAGCGCCGCGCCCAGTGGATGCGATTCGGACTCTAGTGCCCCGAGTCAGAAGTCCTTTTGCAGTCTCCGGCGTTCGATCGGCGCCTGCCAGCGTTGTCATCGGCTGTGCCGAAGGCGCACGTCTTCGACATGGATAGCTCCGCTATGCCTCCCTCTTCCGCCTTGCCGGCCACCCATCGCTCCACCGGATACAAGCAAGAAACTTCTGACTCGCGACACCAGATCCGTCCCCCGTCCGGGGCCTGAATGCAAACCCGCTGGTGGTGCAGAAGTGACGGGTGGGTTGTGGATAAATGGGCAGGCGGATTGTGATCGCCTGTGAGTAGCCGACGGACGTAGTCCGAAAGTTATCCACAGGCACCCCCTAATGTGCTGGTTCAGCCGGTGCCGACCAACGCTCAACCTGTGGATGAGGCTGTGGAAACTGTGGAGAAGTTATCAACAAACGTGACCGTAGAGTGAACGGGATCACAATTTCAGTTGAAGCTGGTCACACAACATGTCAGATGCTCAATCGCCGACCCTGATTCGGCACGGAATTGAACAAAATGAAGGGCCTGTGGATAACTTGTTGATAAGTCCCAGCCCGTGCCGGACGGCCACCGTGCGTGCCACCATGGTCGAGTGAGTATGTCGGAAATCCCTTCGGTACCCGTAACCGAGCTGCCTGCCGATTTTGTCGGCGAGACCAATGCGATTCTGTTGGACGTGCGTGAGCCCGACGAATGGGCGGAGGGTCATACGCCCGGTGCCCTCCATATCCCTCTCGGGGATGTGCCCGCCCGCATCGACGAAATCGACCCGGATGCAGACCTTTACGTCATCTGCCATTCCGGCGGTCGGTCCGCGCGGGTGCTCGGCTACCTGATGCAGCGGGGATTCCAGGGCGCCAACGTCATCGGCGGCATGGTGTCCTGGGCGCAGTCCGGCCGACCGTTGGAATACGGATCGGGTGCAGGGGGAGCCAGCCCTGACCCTGGGAACTCCCCGTGAGCAGACCCACCGGAGCACCGCCGGCACGGGATTACTGCCCGAATTGCCGCATCGCGGGTCCGCACGATCCCAGTCGTCCCCGTTGTCCCCGGTGCAACGGTCCGCTCACCCCGCTGGACGCCTACGGCCGGATCGCGCGGCCCGGGGCCGCTCCCGGTGCACAGTCGAGTGCTTCCAGCCCCCCGATGACGCAGGCCGAGCGTGACCACACCTATGTTCCGGCCCGGACCACCGGAGTCGGCACATCACGTCCGGCACCTCGGCCCCAGCGTCGCGTGAAGTGGGTGGCATCGATGCCGGGGGCGGCGCGGGTGGCAGGTCGACGGCGGGTGGCCGCGGAGCCGACACCCACCCCCCACTACGACCGCAACCCCGGTTGGGGTCTGGTGGACACCCCGCTTTCCGAGCCGGTCGAACCGGAAAAGACGTACATCGAACGGATGGCGGAGAAGTTACCCCGGTTACTCATTGCCTCTGCGGTCGTTCTCACACTCGCCGCGCTCGCTCAGACCTGGCTGTACGTGCTGCTCGTGATCAATCTGGACGCCCCGATCAGCTACGCGATGGTGGTGGCGGCCCGGACCGCGGTCATCGCCACCGGGGTGGCCGCGGTCGGCATGATGATCGCGTGCCTGTTCGCGCTCGCGGGCTGGCTGATGGAGGAGCGTCGTCTGGCTTACGGGCGCCATGATCAGCGGGATCCCCGCTCGCCCGAGCAGATCATGTTGGGCTGCTGGATCCCGATCCTGAACCTGGTCAAGCCGTTGGCGTTCTTCCGTGAGCTCCTCGATCGCCGGGATGATCTGCTTCCCGACTACACGGGGAAGCGACTGTGGTGGTTATGGGCGGGTTGGCTGGTTGTCAACGCGCTGGTGGTCACCGGGGTCGGCATCCGGATCTTCGCCGACACCCTGGTGTGGCAGTCCAACGCGCTGGTGCTGGTGATCGTCTCCGATTTGTTCAGTGCGCTGTTCGCGGTGGCACTGTGGTGGACCATCACCCGGCTCCTGGCGCGGGAAGCGCCGGTAACGGTCCCGAAGCGGTTCGTGGTCGCGGCATGAGTGACACGCCGAGAGTGGTCCGACAGGAGAAGCCTGCGGTCGTTGCGCATCGCGGCGCCTCGGGCCATCGGCCCGAACACACACTCGCGGCGTATGAACTCGCTTTGGAACAGGGCGCCGACGGGCTCGAATGCGACGTGCGCCTGACCGCCGACCACGAGTTGGTCTGCGTGCACGACCGCACCATCGATCGCACCTCGGACGGTTCCGGTGTGGTCAGTGAACTCACCCTTGCCCAGCTCCGGGAGTACAACTTCGGTGCCCGGCACAGTTCGGGTCTGCAGGCCGAGATCCTCACACTGCCCCAATTGCTGTCGCTGACGCTCGACTGGAAGCGGCCGGTGCGGCTGTTCATCGAGACCAAACACCCGGTGCGATTCGGCGGGCTGGTGGAGCAGTTGCTGCTCGCCGAGCTGCAGCGATTCGGTGTCGCAAGCCCGGCATCGGCCGACCACAGCCGGGCGGTGGTGATCTCGTTCTCCACCGCAGGCGTCTGGCGGATCCGCCGCAACGCCCCGATGCTGCCAACGGTTCTGCTGGGTGACACCGCCCGCTTCCTCGGCGGCAGTGCGGCGACGGCAGTGGGTGCAACCGCGATCGGGCCGTCGATCTCCACACTGCGTGAACATCCCGATGCCGTCGACCGAGCGGCGGCTGCGGGTCGCGCGACCTACTGCTGGACCGTCGACGAACGCCGCGACGCCACGTTCTGCGCCGATCTGGGCGTCGGGTGGATCGCAACCAACTACCCCGACCGGGTCCGGGGTTGGCTCGCTGCGTAAGTTCGGGGCGTGGCAAAGAAGAGTAAACGTGGCAGTGGTCCACGCCCCGGTAGTAATCGCGCCGAGCGGGTGGCAGCCCGGAAAGAGCGGCAGGCCGAGGCAGTAGCGTCGGTGCCCCGTCCATTCGCAGGCCTTGCCGCCGAATGCGACCTGGTGGCGCTGCGTTCGTTCGTGGCCTCCGCGACCGCGGACCTGCCACTGATCACACCGGGTGCCAACCCGGTCCGGCTGGTCACGGTCCTGCCCGGGGCCGGTCCCGCGCTGGTGCGCGACGAGGATTCCGCGACTGTCGGTCTGGTCGCGTTGCAGACTCAGCCCGAACCCGAAGATCCGGGCCATGCGCTGGCCGCGGCGATCCAGTGGGCGACCGAAAGTGCTGCCGGAGATTCGCTTTCACAGGTCGAGACAGATGACTCGAAGTCACTGACCGAGGTGCTCGATCCGGCCAAGTCGCTGACGATCACCGTCCACGACGACTTCAACTGGTGGATCGAGGGGCAGACCGACCCGGCTCCCCAGATCAAGGCGATGATCGAGCAGGCCAATGCCGCGATACATCCGACCGCACGCCTGGAAGGCGATTTCGTCGGTGCCCCCTGGTGGGTCGACGCCGGTGAACGTGCCCATCTGCGCTGGGTTCGGCCCGAGGACGAAGACGAGATGATGGCTGCCCTGGCACGCGTACATGCCGCCGGTGGCCTGACGCTGGGCGAAGGGTCGCGTTTTGCCGGCTCGTTCCGCACGCACGGACTTCTGGTTCCGGTATTCGACCTCGACCGCGAACTGCATGCCCAGGAATGGACCGCAGGCGCCGAGAGGTTCAACCAACAGCTCAATGACGCCCTGGCCACCGACGCCGAGCTGACCAGCGAGGAGCGCCGGTCCCGCGACGGGATCCGGGCACGCCAGGTCACACTGCGCTAAGACTCGCGACAGCAGTCCAGACAAAACAAAGCGGGCCCGACCGGATCAGATCCGTCGGGCCCGCTTTGTGGTGGAGGAATTACAGGCTGCCACCGGCAACCGCCGGAGCCGTCGCGTCGGGCGCGCCGGCCTTGGCGATCTCTCTGGCGACAAAGTTCTCGAGATCGAACAGGTTGCCATCGCAACGCTGCGCGATGGTCTGCAGGGTGCGCATGGTGGCGACCTCTTCGAGTTGTTCCTTGAGGAACCACTGCATGAACTGCTCGCCGAGGTAGTCACCCTCGTCGCGGGCGGCCTTGGCCAGCGCGACGACCTGGTCGGTGACGTGCTGTTCCTGTGCCAGGGCCAGCTTGATCGGCGCCCGGAAGTCGGCGAAGTTGTTCTCCGGCTGATCGATGCCCGGGGTGTAGACGGGCAGATCGCGGTCGAGGAAGTACTGCGTGATCATCATCGCGTGGTTGCGCTCTTCAGCGGCCTGCGCGTAGAAGTGCGCGGCCAGCTGGGGCAGGTCTTCGCTGTCGTAGTACGTGGCCACCGCGATGTACTGCTGCGCCGAAGAAAATTCATTGCGAATCTGGTCATGCAGGAGCTCATGGAAATGCGTACGTTTGGTGCTCATGTCAACGAGCGTAGGTGCAGGTCAAAGCCGTTGTCATCCAAGCTCGTCCTTACTTAGGGTGACTTATCCAAAGTGTCCGAAGGAAAGGATTACCTTGGCTGACAGGGCATTACGCGATAGAAGTTGACCAAGGCTATCCAAACCATCTCGCCGGCTGCGGTCTGCGATCGGCGCCGAGCCGTGGGTGATGACCGGTCAAAAGTGTTGTCCGGGTGAATGTTACGAATCCCAGTGGACCGGGTCGGGCGACGGGGAGAGGAGGGCGCTGTGGCAAGAATTGCGATTCTGGTTGTGGCCCCGCTGATCTGGAACATGTTCTCACTCGGGGGCACGGATCTGCTGTGGTGTGGTCGGGATCTCACCTCGAGCCGGTCGGAGAATTGTCGATGTGGCCCTCGGCTGTCCTGTGGGCCGGAGGTTGTCACCGCCGCTCAGCGACGGTCGAGTGACTCGACGGAGTGATCCCGGTCACCGGGGTTCCCGGTCAGTGGAATCGTCTCCACGCCCGAACCCGCCTCGATGCAGGATGGGCAGCGCTGTAGATCGGTGAAGCGAAGCATTTGATCGGGACCCACTGCTGTGCTCCCGGCGAACGGGGAGGGATTGTCGATGAACAATGTCCGGAAGAAGCGCTCGACCGGTGCGACGCGGAGCATTCTCGCGCTGTGCACGGTCATGTCGATCGCTGCGTGCTCCAGCGGTGGCTCCGACGATGACAACACGTCGGGGGCGGACTTGTCGCCGGGAACGCTGGTGACGTCGCATGACCTCACCGAGTCGGCTGCCCTTCCCAGTGCCGCGCGGAATCAACGCATCACCTACATGTCCCAAAATGTCTCCGGTGAACCGATTCTGGTGTCGGGGGTGGTCGCCATCCCCACTACGCCCGCTCCGGAAGGGGGCTGGCCGGTGGTGAGCTGGGCCCATGGAACGACCGGCGTGGCCGATGCCTGTGCCCCGTCCGCGGATACCCCGAACGGTCCGGTGCATGACACCGTCGATGTGGTGAGCAAGACACTCGACCAGTGGGTCAGCAGCGGGTACGTCGTGGTCCAGACGGATTACGAGGGTATCGGCACCCCGGGTGGTCATCCGTATATGAACGGCACCAGCGAAGCCAACGCGGTGACCGACATCGTCCGTGCCGCACGGCAAGTGGACGACAACGTCGGCAAGGATTGGTTCGCGGTGGGGCACAGTCAGGGTGGCCAGGCGGTGGTCTTCACCTCCGAGATCGGCCCGGACCGGGCACCGGAGCTGAACTTGAAGGGGGCGGTGTCGATCGCTCCCGGAAACGGGACCGGCAAGATCCCGGAGATGGTCGCCACCGGAGACCCTTTGATGGCCCCGGGAGTGCCGTTTGTCCCGATCATTCTTCTCGGCTTACAGGCCGTTGATCCGACGATCGTTCCCGAAGAGCTGCTCACCGAGCAGGCCCGGCCGCTGCTGGAGGCGGCCCGGACGGGATGTCTGGCAGCGGTGCGGGCGGTGCCACCGATACCCGTCGACCAGATCTTCCGCGAGGGTGCCGACCTGACGCCGCTGGCAGCGAATCTGAACGAGCAGGAACTGGCGACGGTGACCCCGCAGGTGCCGACGCTGTTCGCTCAGGGGACGGCAGATGTCCTTGTCCCACAGGCGAGTACGACCGCGGCGGTCAAGGATTTCTGCGCGAAGGGATCGGACGTCGAGTTCAAGGTGTACGAGGGTGCCGACCATCGGGGCGCCATCGCGGCCTCGTTTGACGATGCACACGATTTCGCGTCGAGGATGCTGGCCGGTGACGCCGTGGGGTCAGGGGCCTGTTGACCTTTGTGTTTTCGACAGCACATGGTTGATGACCAGCGCGGCAAACACCACGGCGCAGCCGATGGATCCGATTCCGAGTGCCAATTCGATGCCGTGTTCGGTCGGGTGGAGGTCGGTGTTCATATGCGCGGCGAGGACAGCCCCTGACAGAGCGCTGCCGAAGGCTCCGCCGACGGTTCGCAGAACCTGATTGAAGCTCACGGCACTGCCGAGCGCGGTGTCGGCAACACTTCTTGTGATCAGTGCGGGCATCGCCGCGTAGGCGGTACCCATGCCGATACCGAATCCGAGCATGCCGATCAGGATCTCCCACAGGGAGTTGTGATCGAGCCACAGGTGCACGCTCGAGATGGTGAAGATGCCGGCGCCGACGAGTAGCAGCGTGCGAACGCGGATCCGGTGGGATATCAGTCGGACCACCCGGTTTGCGCCGAAACTGCCAACAGATAGGGGAAGCATCACGAATCCGGCCCAGAACAGCGGCAGCGCGATCCCGTATCCGGTCGTTTCCGGAGCCTGGGCGATGAGGCTGATGATCGACAGGCTGATGTACATCGCGGCGCCGAGTCCTATCGCCGTACTGTTGGCCACCAACACATCCGGGGTCCTCAGGACACGAAGGTTGATCAGCGGATGTGGCACACGGAGTTCGACGAAGCACCACAAAGTCAGAATGGCGGCCGCCGAGCCGAAGAAGCCCAGCGTCGGTGGAGCGATCCAGCCCCAGCCCGAGCCCTCACTGATGGCGAGCAGCAGGCATGACAGGCCGGCACCGATGAGTACGGCGCCGGTGAAATCAAACGGTGCGCGCGGCGCGCGTTCGTCGGGACCATCGGGCACGATCCGCCAGACCACGGCTATCGCGACCACCAGGAACAGTGCGGCGAACCAGAAGGCGAAACGGAAGCCCAGCAACGAGGCAAGGATGCCCGTCAGCGGATAGCCCACACCCAAACCTGTTGCGACGGTGACGGATAGGCTCGATATTCCGGCCCGGACCTTGTCTTCTTCGAGGTACCGCCGGGCCAATGCGATCGTCACCGGCACGATTCCGTAGCTCAACCCCTGTAGCGCTCTGCCGAGCAGGAACACGATGAAGTTCGGTGCGGCGGCCGCCAGGATCGAGCCGACGAGAATGCAGACGAGCGACCCGATGAGAAGCCGCTTCTTGTGCGGGCCATCGCTCAGGCGGCCCATGATCGGTGTCGAGATCGCGCCGACCAGGAGATTGATCGTGAGCATCCACTGTGCAGTGCTCACCTCGACGTCCAGTTCGTGCGAGATGGTCGGGACGAGCAACATGCCGAGCGAGCTCACGACTGCGGTGGTGAGAGCGGCAAACACCAAGGCCGACGAGAGCCTTGGATGCACCCGGGTTTCAGTCGAGATTGTCATCGGTCACCAGTTTGTGGAGTATCGGGATGAGTGCCTCGAGTGCCTTCTGTTCGTCGTCGTCGAGTCGGGCGGCGATGGCCTCGTTCAACCAATCCGCGCCGATCGCCCGTTCTTTGGCGAGCCGGGTGCGGCCGGCTTCGGTGATGTCGATCCAGATCCGGCGGCGGTCGTTCTCATCGGGCGTGCGAACGATCAACTCGAGGGCTTCGAGTTCCCGCACCGCGGTGGTGATCGCCTGGGGACTGACCTTTTGGGACGTGGCGAGCGTGGAGGCCGACATCGGGCCGTGTTTCGAGAGGTCGGCGAGAATGCCGATCTTGCCCACCGAGATCGTTCGATCGGCGGTGAGGCGGCGCCAGAGGGGATGGAGCGCTTCGCGGAGTTGCTGGGCGGTGGACTGCGTGGACGGCATTTGACCAAATATACAACCAAATTGATCAATCTGATTGACTAAATTGGGTTGTGTTTGTCACTCGCGCTGCCTCGGCCCCGATGGGCCCCATTCTGAAATCAGCGGCGGATAGGGCTCAACCGGTCTGAAGTAGTTCCGGCGGAACCTCTTTACCGTCGGCGATGGTCTTGAAGAACTGAGTTGTGTTGTCGCCCCACTCCAATGAATCGCCGTCGTCGGTGAAGACCGGCCCGGCGTTCGGGGTGGTGACGGTGACCGGGTCGCTGCGCAGCGCCCAGGCCAGCCGGGCCAGGTGCCAGAGGTGATCACTCTTGTCGACGGTCAGGGAGTCCACGACACCGTTGACCAGCGGCCAGAAGCGGAACGGGTTGAGGACCGTCGAGGCGCTGGTCGCCTTCTGCATCAACGCGGCCATGAACTTCCGCTGATTCACCACGCGGGTGAGATCGGCATTGGCAAACGCGCGGGTGCGGACGAAGCCCAGTGCCTCACGCCCATTGAGTGTTTGGCAGCCGGCCTGCAGGTTGATCCCGGCCAGCGGGTCGTTGATCGGTGCGTCCAGGCACATCTCGATGCCCCCGACGGCGTCGACGATCTTGTCGAAGCCACCGAATCCGATCTCCGCGTAGTGGTCGATGCGGAGCCCGGTGTTGGTTTCGATGGTCTGCACCAACAGTTGTGGGCCACCGATCGCGAAGGCGGCGTTGATCTTGTGTGCGCCGTTGTCCGGGATGTCGACGTAGAGGTCGCGGGGGATCGAGATGATCATCGGTTTTCCGCCGGAGCCGTAGTGCACCAGCATGACCGTGTCGGTCCGCGAACCCTCACTGTCGCCGGTGGACAGGGCGGCGCGCTCGGCTTCGCTCAAGCCTTCGCGCGAGTCGGATCCGACCAGCAGCCAGGTGCTTCCCGCACTGCTCGCCACGCGGCCCGCGTAGTTCGACAACGCGTCGACCCGGTGGAGCTTGGTATCGAAGTAGACGAGCAATCCGACCGTGCCGAGCACCATGACGAGCAGCAGGATCAACAGGGTGCGAAGGATCGGGATGCGGCGGCGACGTGTGCGCTCCGGTGGACGCGTCGGCCCCGGCGTGACCCGGCGAGGTGGTCCCTGCGGCGGCTTGGGGGGCTGGCGGTTGTAGGCCACGATCGGCGGCGGCGGACGCTGCGCCGGCCGAGCCGTGCGGGTTTCCGGACTCTCTGCCTGCGACCAGGCCCGAGGTGGTTGGTAACCGGGGTCGGCCGGCTGCGGTGGACCGACCCGGGTGGCCGGTGGCGGAGCATGCTGCGGCCTGGCGGGACCCTGCTGGGGTGATCCCTGATGCGGCGGTCCCTGCTGCGGTGGACGTTGCCCGGCGGGCTGTGCCGGCCCGCGCTGCGGAGGTGGTCCGGTCGGGCCCGGCATCATGCGCCGGGTGCGTCCATTCGCAGGCGGTGATGCGGGCGGGGGAAAAGAACCCTGATCGGGACGCCGCGCACCGCCGGGGCGGCGGATGAAGGGCTCGTCCTGGTCAGTCATTGCACAGACTCTAGTCAAGCCAGCTGAGATGATCTCTCAGGACCGCATAGCCGACAAAGGCGACGGTGTCGATCAACGCGTGCCCGATGATCAGTGGCCACACCCGGCCGGTGCGTTGGAACACCCGGCCGTAGACCAGGCCCATCAGCACGTTTCCGAACCCGGCGCCGAGACCCTGGTACAGGTGATACCCGCCGCGCAGCACCGCCGAGAACAGCAGGCTGCGATTTTCGGTCCAACCCAGTTGGCGCAGCCGGGTGATGAGATAGGCCACAACGAGCAGCTCTTCGGCCGCGGAGTTCGCGATGGCCGAGAACACCAGCATCGGCAGGCGCCAGAAGGTCTCGTTGAGATCTGACGGCACCACCTGGACATTGAGGTCCATGGCGCGGGCGATGACGTACAGGCCCAGGCCGGGGATGCCGATGATCGCGGCCAGGCCCATGCCGAGCGGGATGTCGAACTTGGCGCGTAGTGCGGGTAACCCGATGCGCGCCAACGGAACTCCGGCCCGCCAGATCAGGTAGACGGCGAGCGCCGCGATACCGAAGAGTTTGGTCGCAGAGAGCAGTTGCCGGAAGAAGTCGATCGCATCGAGTTCGGACGAGCTGACGTTCAGTGCCACGGAGCTGCCGCTGATACCGGGCTCCGACATCGCCTTTTCGACCAGAGAAAGCGCCGATGAGACCGCCGACAGCCCGAACGTCAGGACCAGGACGATGGTGATCTCGATCCCGATGGCGCGTCGCGCGGTCGGGTCGGTGACGACTTCCGGCTGCGCCGGACGTGCCGGTTGTAGCCACGGGCGCAGGTTCACCCGGTTGAGGTTACTGACGGGTGGCGCGGTGTGGCGTCAGCCTTGGCCGGGCAGGCTGTTCAGGAACGGGCATCCGGCCAGGGTTCGGATCGCCCGGGACAGCTCGGGGAGGTCGCTGACCGGTCGAGGGAATGACAGTCGAACGTCGGAGTCGCTTTCGGAACCCTCGACGCGGAAGCGGATGCCGAAGCGGTCGATACCGAGTGGGCGGACCCGGCCGTCGCGCAATTCGACAGGGAGCCGATTGCTCAGCGCGGTGATCATGTCTGCGTGATCGGTGTCCATGTGCGCGATCCAGTCGGCTTCGAACTCCCAGAAGGGGTCGGGATCGGCGTGGGCGAGGTCGGTGGACGCCACCGAGGCGGCGCCGGAGCTGTTGGCCAGGACCGCGGAGGACAGGCCCAGGCGGAGCAGTGAGAATCCGTGGCCGATGTCGAGCAGGCCGGGCGACGGGTGGTCGGTGGCGATCTCGCAGGCGAGGTCGCGTTCGAGATCGGAGGGAACCGAATGCAGGGTGCCGTTGAGCCAGATGAGGGAACGGACCTGTTCGCGCAGCGCGATGGGGGCCATATCGGTGACCTCCACCATTGCGGGGAGTCCGGCGCTGCCTGCCTGCCATGCCAATGCGCAGGCGGCGCTGTCGGAGGGGACCATGACGAACGCCTGCGAGTCGTACAGATGCACCATCGTGACCGGTGCGGGCTCGCTGCCCTCGATCGCGAGCATCGCGTCCGTCACGTGCATACATGCGGTGCGGATGAACTCGGCATCGGTGGGGCGGTCGATCGCTGTTTTTGTCATCTACGGTCCTCGGTGATTCGGTTCACGCTGTGTAGGTAAAGCTACCCTAACCACGCGACCCGATCGAAGGCAAGCCTCAATTTGCATTACCCGCTGCCGTAACCTCGGAACGTGCCTGCGATCGCCTACTTCGGCCCATCCGGAACGTTCACCGAGATGGCCCTCGACCGTCTGTTGATCGAGAACCCGTGGCTCACCGCCGACGGTGAACTGGAACGGATCAGCGCCAACAGCCCCGGTGCCACGTTGAGTCTGGTTCGCAAGGGCCAGGCCCGATACGGGTGCGTGCCCATCGAGAGTTCGATCGAGGGCTCGGTGCCTGCAACGCTGGATGCCCTGATCAAGGGCAGCCGGCTGCAGATCTTTGCCGAGACGGTGCTCGATATCGCATTCACCCTGGCCGCTCGCGACGAGGTGGCGCCCGGGGACATCAAGACGATCGGGGCGTATCCGGTGGCGGCGGCGCAGGTTCGTGAAACGCTGGCCACGCGTTTCCCCGATGCCCAGGTGGTGACGAGTGCGTCGAACGCGGCGGCGGCCAAGGATGCGGCCGACGGGGTCGTCGATGCCGCCGTGACCACCCCGGTGGCGGCCCGCCTTCATCAACTTCACGACATCGCCACCGGCATCGTCGACTCCGACGATGCCAACACCCGGTTCGTCCTGGTCGGCAAGCCTGGGCCGGTGCCGGCGCGTACCGGGCAGGACCGCACCTCTGTGACGCTGGACCTGCCGAATGTCCCGGGTTCGCTGATGTCGGCGATGTACGAGTTCGCCAGCCGGGGTATCGATCTCACCCGCATCGAATCGCGGCCCCGGCACACCGGAGGGTTCTATTTCAACCTCGATGTCGTCGGGCACCTCGATGATTCGCCGATCGCCGAGGCGTTGGGTGCGTTGTACCGCCGGGTTCCCGCGTTGCATTTCCTGGGCTCGTGGCCGTCGGCCCGGCCCAACGGAACGCCGCCGCCCCGTCATGCGGCGAGTGATCGTTGGCTCGAATCGATTCGGTTGGGTCTGGAGCCATGAGCCGGTTGTATCTGGTCCGCCACGGCGAGACCACGTCGAATGTGTTGCAGCGCTTGGATACGGCGTTGCCAGGGGCCAATCTGACTGATTTCGGCGCGCGACAAGCCGTGCGTTACGCGCTCGAACGTCCGAAACCCGATAGCCCCGTACTCATTTCGTCGGCGGCCTCGCGCGCGCAACAGACGGCTGAACTGATCGGCTCGGTGTGGTCGGTGCAGAATCAGGTGCGCGACGGGCTCTTCGAGGTACAGGTCGGCGACCTCGAGGACCAGACCTCCGAGGAATCGCATCAGGTTTTCGCGAAAACCGTACGCAGTTGGTTCGAGGGCCAGACCGGGGTCCGCATCCCCGGGGGTGAGTCACTCGACGACGTGTACGCGCGGTACCTGCCGGTCATCGACGACATCGTCGAGGAGTACCTCGTCGATCCTGATGCGCCGGATGTCCACCTGGTCAGCCATGGTGCGGCGATCCGGCTCATCGCGGCCCGCCTGGTGAACATGCCTGCTGAGTTCGCGCTCAAACATCACCTGAAGAACACCGGCTCAATCGAATTGGAGCGCACCGCCGACGGCTGGACGTGCACGCGGTGGGGCCTGGAGCTGCCGCCGTTCCACACGACCGATCCGGCCGAGCTCGCCCGCGACCCGATGGGCTGAACCAGCCGCGTCCGCGGATTTCGTCGCTCCGGAGGTGTTCAGCCCCAGCCGTTGGCGTGGAGCCAATCGTCGGAGATCCCGAAATGATGCGCGATTTCGTGTACGACCGTGATCGCGACCTCGGAGATGACCTGCTCTTCGTCCTCGCACATGGCGAGTATCGGATCGCGGTAGATCGTGATGGTGTCCGGCAGGGTGCCGCCGTAGTGGCTGTCCCGTTCGGTCAGCGCAATGCCGAAGTACAGCCCGAGCAGATCAGGTTCTTCGTCGTTGAAGGGCTCGACGAGGATCACCACGTTGTTCATCGCGGCGGCAAGATCTTCGGGGATGGTGTCGAGGGCGTCGGAGACAAGGTTCTCGAAGTCCTTGTCGGTCATCGCAACCGGCATCGATCACCCGCCGCCGGCTGGGGCTGGGACCTCGAGTGTTGGATTGACCTCTACGCCCGGCGGCAGCGGCACCGGTGTCGGGACGATGCGGCCGTCGGAATCTTCGGCCGTCGGTACCGGGACCTGACCATTGATCAACAAATCTCCCCTGGCGTCGCCGACGAGGGTCGCGAATCCGCCCGCATCAGGTAATCCGATGTAGCATACCGAAGTTCGGCTCCCGGCCATCCAGCTCGTCTCCGCCAGGGTCGACCATTGCAGGTTGAGTGTGGTCTGGGCGAGTCGGTCGGCACCACCGAGGAACTGGTCGGTCAGACCCGGGCAGGTCGCCGCCAGATACGCGTTCTGCGCCTCGAGGTTCGGCCATGGCAGACCTGATGCGGGACCTCCGAACTCGACGCCGAGGTCGACAACCCCGGTCACCTGAAACGCGTGGGGTTCGGAGCAATCCACCGGATCGGTGGGTTTACGGGTCTCGGGATCGATTCCGATGCAGGTGCCCACCGGCCATTGCTGGGCCTGGTCCAGGTCGCGGACGAACCCGGTGAACGGCGCGAGTGTGCCGGTGGTGCCGGACAACTGCAGTCCACACCGCAGGCTGCGCTCCCCGTTGTTCCACTGCTCTTCCGAGGGATACATCAGATTGACGGTGAAGCGGCCGGCCGGGTCGAGCTTGCCGCCGAGGTAGTTGTTGACAATCGTCGGGCAGTACTCGTCGCGGATCGTGTTGAACTGGTCGGGTCCGGGCCAAGGGGCGTCCTCACCGAACTGCACACCCGGGTACACGGAGGTGTCAACGGCACCGGCCACCTCGAACATGTGCTCGGTGTTGCAGTCGACCAGGGACTGATCGGTCAGATCGGCCAGCGGCCAGGACAGGCAATCCCCGGCCTGCGATTCGGAGAACGGCGTGGACTCCGGCGTCGGTTTCGTGTCCCCGACCTCATCGCGCTGTACCTTGCCTGCGTCATCGAAACCACCGAACAGCCCGACCACTGCAGCGCAGACCACTGCGCCCACGAGTATCGCCGCGAGCAAGACCCGGACGGGGTGCTCGTGCATCAGCTGTCCGATGCGACCTCGCCGACTCCTCACCGAGGAGTTGGCGCCCTCACGCGAGCCCGAATCGCCGCCTTCGTCCGAGGCGGAAGAGTCTCCCTCGGGTGGGGCGGAATCGTCACCTTCTTGCCTGTCAGCCATCGGTGTCCATCATGCCCTTGTCGGCGGGCGCCGTGGCCGGATGGGGCGACAACCGGGCGGCCCGGGTCGGCAGCGGGCGCTATCGTCGGCTCATGGACCCGAATGTGCACGGCGAATCGGCCGATCCGAAGAACCCCGACAACACCGAGCCGCCCGCCGAGGTGGCCGAACTGGCCGGCCGGATGTTCGCCATGGCGCGTTCCGGTGACCTGGCGATGCTGCAGTACATAGATGCGGGCGTGCCGGTGAATCTGACCAACCAGTCCGGCGACACCGTGCTGATGCTGGCGGCTTATCACGGCCACGCGGAAGTGGTGAAAGGCCTGTTGGAGCGAGGTGCGGACGTTGATCGCCCCAACGACAAGAATCAGACCCCGCTGGCCGGTGCGGTGTTCAAGTCACACGACGAGGTGGTTCGGGCGCTGATCGATGGGGGTGCCGATCCGGACGCGGGGACGCCGACGGCCCGAGACGCAGCCCACATGTTCGGCCGCGAAGATTACCTCGGTTTGCTCGGCAAGTAGGGTTTCACACGTGATCGACCTGAAGATTCTGCGTGAGCATCCTGATGTTGTCCGGGCTTCCCAGCGCACGCGCGGTCAGGACCCGGCGTTGGTCGACGTGCTGCTCGCCGCCGACACCGACCGCCGTGCCGCCATCGTGGAAGCGGATCAGCTGCGTTCCGAGCAGAAAGACCTCGGAAAGCTGATCGGAAAGGCTCCGGCCGACGAGAAGCAGGCGCTGTTGGCCAAGGGCAAGGAACTGGCCGAGCGGGTCAAGGCCGCCCACGCCCGCGAAAGTGCCGCCAACGACAAGATGGTCGCCGCGCACCGCGCGATCAACAACATCGTCGCCCCGCAGGCGCCTGCCGGTGGAGAACAGGACTTCGTCCTGCTGGAGACCGTCGGCGAGATCCCGCAGATCGAGAACCCGAAAGATCACCTCGAACTCGGTGAGAGTCTGGGACTGATCGACATGGAGCGCGGCGCGAAGGTCTCGGGATCGCGCTTCTACTTCCTCACCGGTGCAGGCGCCATGCTGCAGCTCGGGCTTCTGCAGCTCGCCGCGCAGAAGGCGACAGCAAACGGTTTCACGATGATGATCCCACCGGTCCTTGTTCGCCCAGAGGTCATGGAGGGCACCGGATTCCTCGGCGAACATTCGGCCGAGGTCTACCACCTGCCGGACGATGACCTTTACCTCGTCGGAACCTCTGAGGTGCCGATGGCCGGCTATCACATGAACGAGATCCTCGACCTGTCCGACGGCCCCAAGCGGTACGCCGGGTGGTCGAGCTGCTTCCGCCGTGAGGCAGGCAGCTACGGCAAGGACACCCGGGGAATCATCCGTGTCCATCAGTTCGACAAGGTCGAGGGATTCATCTACTGCCGCCCCGAAGAAGCCGAGGCCGAGCACGAAAAGATCCTGGGCTGGCAGAAGGAAATGCTGGCCGCCATCGAAGTGCCGTATCGGGTGATCGACGTCGCCGGTGGTGACCTCGGTTCGTCTGCGGCCCGCAAGTTCGACTGTGAGGCCTGGGTTCCCACCCAGAACACCTATCGCGAGCTGACCTCGACCTCGAACTGCACCACCTACCAGGCCCGACGGCTGCAGGTGCGGTACCGCGGTGAGAACGGCAAGCCGCAGATCGCGGCAACACTCAACGGCACTCTGGCCACCACGCGCTGGATCGTGGCGATCCTCGAGAATCATCAGCAACCCGACGGCAGCGTGCGGGTCCCGGAAGCCTTGGTGCCTTTTGTTGGCACCGAGGTGCTCACACCGCGCTAGAGATTCACGCCCCGAGCACGGGCTCGTTCTCGTCGACGACTTCGGCGCGCAACTCGTCGAGACGATCCCGGTACTCGGTGAGCTGATCGATCCGTGCCGAGAGCTGGTCACGACGATTGCCCATCAACAGCAATGCCGCGGCGCGATCGGCGTCGTCGACGCGACTGGGCTCAGCGCAGATGGCCTCGATGATCTGACCTGCTTCGGCGAGGGTGAGCCCTGCCGCGAGCAGACAGCGGACGTCCTCGACAATGCGGACGTCTTCCTCGTCGTAGATCCGGTACCGGTTTGCCGTGCGCTGCGGTTTGAGCACCCCGGCGCGTTCGTAGTGGCGAACCATCCGTGGGGTCGCCCCGGTCCGAGCGCAGAGTTCGCCGATCCGAAATGCCCCGCGCTCAGGTGAACTTGGTGTTGGAGTTGACATTGACATTGATGTCAGACATTACCGTCGGGCGCATGACTTCGACAGTGCTGATCGTGACCACGCACCCGGACCGCTCGTCGGAAACATGGCGCCTGACCGAGGCGTTGGCGGCAGGTGTCACCGAGGCGGGTGGCATTCCCCGTATCCACGACCTGTGGCAGACCGGCTTTCAGCCGACATTCGGTCCCGCCGACCTCGCCGCGTTCCGCCGACAGAAACCACCACCGCAGGATGTGCTCGCCGAGCAGCAACTCATCGAACAGGTGGACGCCGTCGTCGCGGTGTTCCCGGTCTACTGGTGGTCGGTCCCGGCACTGCTCGCCGGTTGGATCGAGCGAGTGTTCACCGCCGGTTGGGCCTATGAGGACAACGAGGATGTGACCGGGTTCCGCACCGCGGTACCCGATCTGCACTTTGTCGGGGTCGCTGGAGTGGGCGAGGACACCTTCGTCCGACGCGGCTACCACGCATCACTGTCCACACGCCTACTCGGCGGTCTCGCAGACTATTCGGGGATCACCACGGCGAGCCTGACCCTCCTTTACGACAGCCATGCCGAACAGTCCGACGTACACGTCCGACGGCTACGGGAGGCTCACGAGGCAGGGTTGAAGATCACTACGGCGATCAGTCCTTGCCCACAGCACGCGTAACCCGTGGAAGCGGAGGTGGATTCGGATCGATCTGCGGGTTTCACGCATCGGGTAGAGGCAGATTCGGCTCTTTGCCGCCATACTGCTGAGCATGATCATCGGAGTTCTGGCGGCGCTGTTCGCGTGCGTGGCCTACGGCGTCTCGTCTGTGATGCAGGCGTACGGTGCCCGGCAGTCCAAACAGAAGGCAGTGGCCGACGGACTGGAGGGCTTCGAGACCGAATCCGGCGCCCCGTCCATGAAGTCGACCATCGCCGCAGCGTTGACGTTGGCTTTCATCGTCGGAACCTGTTTGGACGTATTCGGTTTCATCGGCGGCGCGGTCTCGGCCCGGTTGGTCCCGTTGTTCCTTTCGCAGACGATCATCAGCGCCAACCTGGTGGTGACCGCGGTCCTCGGCATCTTCGTGCTGGGAATCAACCTGCATCGCCGCGACTGGATTGCGATCACCGTTGTGATCCTGGCGTTGTTCGCATTGGGCTTCTCGGCTGAACCCGAGGGCACCGGCCACGACTCCGCGTGGTTCCATTGGGGCTTGTTGGCGATCACGATGGTTCTCATGGCGGGCTCGATCGGCCTGATCCAGTGGCTCGGCTCCAAAGCGGCCATCGCCGCCGGTCTTTGCGCCGGAACGATGTTCGGCGTGGTGGCGATTTCGGTACGGGTCATGGACGGTATCTCCGACTTCGACATCGTTGAGATCCTGGCGGACCCGGCCGCTTACGCTCTGGTGATATCCGGTATCGGTGGCTTCTACCTGCATACCGTTGCGCTGCAATTGGGTTCGGTCAACGGTGCCACCGCGGCCCTGGTGGTCGGTGAGACAGTGATTCCCGGGCTGGTCGGTATCATCTGGCTCGGCGACAATGCCCTCCCGGGCCGGACCTGGTTGGCTGTACTCGGATTCGTCTTTGCAGTCATCGGGGCTGTTGCGGTCGCCTGGTCCGGGGCGGTGGAGGCCAGTGCAGAAGCAGAGCGAGGCGGAGAGAAGGCAGTGGCATGAGTACGTCCATGTATGAGCGATCAACGAAGATGGTGCGGTTCGACCAACTGTCGATGGCGATGACAGAAGAGCTCGCGAAGCATTCTGCAAGCCAGCAGTTGGTGCTTGCCGACGACATGCCTGCCTGGCTCACCCACAGTGTCAATCAGCCGTCGCAGTCGGTTCTCGGAAAGCTGTTCGGGACCAGGGCCAACGCCACTGACGAAGACTCCGAACACGATGTCCTGGTGGTACTGCACACCACGCATCTCCTGGTGGTGACCGCTGGTGAGAATCGTGGTACCGCAGCACTTTCGGTACCCCTGTCGCAGGCCTCGGCGCGGGTCGGCGGTGCCCTGGAGGATTCGTTCTCCGCGGTGGAGGATTCCGGCATCACCATCGGCGGGTTCCCCGGCGACCACGGCCAGCCCGGCACGTTCTACATCGGCCTCGGACCCGAACCGGCAGGAGCCGAGTGCGCGGAGGCGATCAGGGCTGCGATCACCGACGCCAAGAATCCCTGAGACGCAACGCTGCGCTCACGTGGACAAAGATTCTCGCAGTTCCTTGTCGAGTGAGGCCCGGACAAGTGCAGCGGCGAACTGCGCGGTGGAGCCGGGGGCGAGATCGGCCAGTTCATCGGGATCGTCCGGCAGCCCGAGATCTTCGGCGGCGCTGCGCGCCTTTTTGTCGAAGTAAGGGGCCGCCCACGGCCATACGTCCTGGACCTCGCGGAGGAAGATGTCGGCTCCGACCGGACCCAGCCCGTTGAACTCCTGCAGCAGTTCTCGAGTCCGGGCAACGTCTTTGTCGGCGGCCTCCGCGAGTTTGCGTAGATCGCCGGCGTAGGTATCTCGCAACCGGTGCGACAACTCGTTCAGCCTTGTCGCGGTGCTCTCGTCGTAGCGCACGTAGTGCCCACGGCCGAGCGCCTTGATGATGTCGGCTCGGTGGGCCTCGATCACGGCCTTCGGACTTCGTAGTCCGGCACCGAACAGCTCGCGCGCGGCGGCCACGGCGATATCGGCCGATATCCGGGCGCTCAACAACATTGTCAGAACAAGTAGTTGGAAGAGTGGCGCCGGGGTGTCACGCAGTTCTATCCCGGCCGCTTCCGCGTAGGTCGGGCCGGCCCGTTTGCTGAGTTCGGCAGCGATGGAACGTTGTTGTCTGGTGGTCACTGCGCCTCCTCGGGTCCGCCTGCGCACCTGCAGGCGGCAACGTCGGTTCTTTCCTTGTGGATATCCGGTCGACCGGCGGAGCCCCAATGTGCGCGCCCGGCGGTATCGGTGCCGCGGAGCACAATAGGATCGACCACGTGCCGGTCAATCGAAGTCGCAAGGCCAGATACGCGCGAAAGCGAAAGCGGCGGATGGATGCCGTCGAGCATGACCTGAGCCCTGAGCAGTGGACCGAACTGAAAAATGCCTGGGGTGGTTGCGCCTACTGCGGTGCGACCGACAAACCGCTGCAACGTGATTGCGTCCTACCGATCTCCAGGGGTGGCCGCTACACCATCGACAACATCGCACCGGCCTGCGGCTCGTGCAACGCCAGCAAATGCAACGACGAGGTCACCGGGTGGCTGCGGCGCAAGAAACTCGACGAGCGCGCATTCCTGGAGCGCCACATAGAGATCAGCGCAGCGATGCGCATCTCTCACCCGGAGGACTCCGCGTCGGTTACGGATGCAGCAGGATCTTGACGGCTCCGTCCTGCTTCTTCTGAAAGATCTCGTATGCGTGGGGTGCCTGCTCCAATGACAATTCGTGTGTGGCAAACGTATCCACGCCCAGCGGATCGTCGTCGGTGAGCAGCGGCATGATGTCGTCGACCCACCGCTTGACGTTGGCCTGTCCCATCCTCATCGTGATCTGCTTGTCGAACATCGTTCCGAGGGGGAGCGGATCCATGTCGCCTCCGTAGACCCCGATCAGTGAGACCGTGCCGCCACGTCGCACCGCGTCGAGGGCGGTGTAGACCGCACTGAGACGGTCCACGCCGGCAGTCTTGAACAGCGGTTGGGCGATGGCGTCGGGCAGCATGCCGGTCATCGTCTGAATCACCTTGGCCCCCAGCGCGCCGTGCGCTTCCGCACCGACCGCGTCGATGACCGAATCGGTTCCGCGGCCATCGGTCCGGTCTCGGATGATCTCGGCGATGTTGTCGTGGCGCGACAGGTCGATGGTGTCGATCCCGCGTGCCCGCGCCCGTTCGAGCCGTTCGGGGACGAGGTCAACAGCGGTGACCTGATAGCCCTTGTGGGCTGCCACTCGCGCGGCCATGTCACCGATCGGACCGAGTCCGAGGACGGTGACCGAGCCGCCGTCGGGGATGTTGGCGTACTCCACCGATTGCCACGCGGTGGGCAATACGTCGGAGAGATATACGAATCGCGAATCCGACGGACCCTCCGGCACTTTGATGTGCGTGAAGTCCGCATGGGGGACCCGGAGGTACTCCGCCTGCGCGCCGGGCACCTGACCATAGAGTTTGGAAAAGCCGAACAGGGCCGCACCCCGTCCCTGAGAGGTCACCTGTGTGGTCTCGCACTGTGTGGGCAGTTGATGGTTGCACATGTGGCAAGTCCCACAGGCGATCTGAAACGGGATGACAACCCGATCCCCGACGGACAGGTTCTTGACCGCCGAGCCGACCTCGACCACCTTTCCCATCGGTTCGTGCCCGAGGATGTCTCCGGCACTCATGAACGGTCCGAATATCTCGTAGAGATGGAGATCTGATCCACAGATGTTGGTCGTCGTCAGCGAAATGATCGCGTCTGTCGGATCTTCGATCTTCGGGTCGGGCACGGTCTCGACGCGCACATCGCGCTTGCCTTGCCAAGTCACTGCTCTCATATCGTCTCCTTGTTACGGCGAACTTCAGGTCATCCGGCCCCCGGTCTGCAAGTACCCCTCGGACGCGGGGCGCAATCACGATGTGGATGTGGGCACCAGGGATGACAGAGTGGGGGTTTGAGAAGTACTCGCAACGGGTAAGTCGGGCGAGTGAGAAGACGATTGCGTGGATGGGACAGTATTGGACCGATCTGAATCCAAGGGCCGCACCTCAGACGACTATTCCGATGTTGTCGGCATGATCGAGCGGCTGCGAGCGGGTGATCCCGATGCTCCTGGGACCGACCGTCTCCGCGATGACGTGATCACGCGGTGCCTACCGTTGGCCGAGAACATCGCACGTCGCTTCGGCGGTCGCGGTGAGAATCACGACGACCTGGTGCAGGTTGCCCGCCTCGGTCTCGTGAATGCGGTGGATCGCTTCAATCCAGACCACGGTTCGGAGTTCGTGTCGTTCGCCGTGCCGACGATCATGGGCGAGGTGCGCAGGCACTTCCGTGACGCCGCGTGGGCGACCCGAGTTCCCCGGCGTCTCAAGGAACTTCACAAGTCGATCAACGACGCCTCGGAGGATTTGTCGCACAGGCTGGGGCGATCGCCGTCGGCGAGTGAGATCGCAGTCGAACTCGGGCTCGATGTCGCCGAGGTGACGGAGGGTTTGCTCGCCAGAGGGGCGTATCAAGCACTCTCGACCGATTCCGGCGCCGCGGACGACGAGATCGGGGCACCGCTGCTCGAGACGATCGGTGAAGAGGATCCGGAGTACTCTCACGTCGAAAGTTACGTCATGATCCGGCCGGCCTTGGCCAAGCTCACGGAACGGGAGCGGCGGATCCTGGTGCTCCGGTTCTTCGGTTCGCAAACACAGACCGAGATCGCCAAACAGTTGGGCATCTCACAAATGCATGTGTCGCGAATCCTGTCGAGCACTCTGAAGAAGCTCCGTGAGGACCTCGGGCCAACCGAGACCGACATCAGTTCATTGCTGGGATGAGCGCGGTGATTGGCAATCAACTGCATGGGTACACGACCAAAGAGTCGAGGAAAGGGTTGTCGCAGTGATGGAACGGGTACATCGAACCTGGCGGGGTAACCTGCCGGGCAAAGGGGGAAATACGTAGTGGGTGACGTTGTGGACATCGATGGAATCGCAGTGGCTCCGGTGAGCATCCGGGTCAGAGCCGATGAAACGCAGGTACCGATGGTGCGGGCGATAGCCGAGACGTTGGCCGTGCTTGCGGACTTCTCGCTCGACGAGGTGGCCGACATCAAACTGGCAGTTGACGAAGCGGCGTCGTCGATCATCGGCTGTGCAGGCCCGGAAGCCGAACTCATCATCGGATTCACCACTTCTGACCGCGACTTCCGCGCCGTTGTCCAGTCGTGGGTACCGGTCTCGAAAAGCCTGTCACAAACCGGATTCGGATGGCATGTCCTTCAGACGCTCACCAACTCCGTCACCGTGTACGAGGGCGCCGTTGACAACGGTGGACGCCTGGTAGCCATCGAACTCTCGAAATAGCTCGAAATAGCCAGACCCCCATGCGGTCGCTGATCAGTTGAGCCGGTGCAGCGGTGAGGTGGCAGGTCCTTCGAGGATCTCGCCATCGTGGCGGAAGCGCGACCCGTGAAGTGGGCAATCCCAGGATGATTCGGCGTCATTCCACTTCAGGATTCCGAAGAGATGCGGACAGATGGCGGAAACCCGGTGTTGTCTGCCGCCCACGGTGCAGACCCCTACCGGCTGTGCGCCGTCCCTGCGAACCTCTCCCGTGCCCTCGGCGGCCGATGCGTGCGACTCCGGTGAACCGGCAATCGCGGCGCCAACCCAACCCTTGACCAACTCCAGTCCTACGGCACCGTTGATCATAGCGGCGGTGGGTAGTCCTGAAATCTGTTGGTAACGAGAAGAATTGAACGCACCCGCCCAGGATTTTCGGGTTCCGTGCAATTGCCCGGACAGCATGAGTGCGGCCGCGATGCCGTTCGACATCCCCCATTTGGCGTACCCCGTGGCCACCACGATGTTGTCGTGCCCGGGGACGAGCGGTCCGACATAGGGCAACTCGTCGATGGAGACATAATCCTGTGCAGACCAGCGAGCTCGCAGGCGGGCGGTCGGAAATGATTGCGTGGTCCATTCGAGGAGTTCGGCGACCAGGGATTGTTCAGATCGCGTCCGGCCGACGGTGTGGCCTGCCCCGCCGGTGAGCAACACCTCGCCCTCTGCGGTCGGAACGGTACGGATCGACCGCGACGGCTGGTCGGCTGAGAGGAACATCCCGCTGGGAAGTTCTTCGGATACGTCGAAGGCGGCGGTGTAGGACCTCTCGGGGTGGAGCCGCGCAAAGTACCCACCACGATCGAGAATTGGTGTGCCGGTGGCCAATACGATTGTGCCCGCGCGTACATCGCCCTGATCGGTGCCCAACACCTGGTCGCCGCGATCGGTTCGTACCGACCGCACCCGGACGTTCTCGAAGATGTCGGTGCCGTGCGCTTGTGCCTCTGCGACGAGAACCGCCAACACGTCCATCGGGTCGAACTGGGCCTGATCCTGCAAGACCACTGCCGAGCGCGCCGGGAATGCCGTGTCGAGCTGGTCCACACGTTGAACCGGCAATCCCGCACGTCGTGCGACCCGGAACTCCGCTTCGACGGCCTCGATACCGTCGTCGGATTGGGCGTAGGTGTATGCGTCCCTGAGTTGAAACGCGGCACCCTTGTCGCGCATCAGATCGAGCAACCATCGCTGACCCTCGAAGTTGGCCTCGACATACCGTCTGACGGTGTCGCCAGTGTGTTTGGCCGCAATGCTCGAGAGCCGCGTGCCCTGCAGCAGGCTGAGTTTTGCGGTGGTATTGCCCGTGGCACCGAAACCCACATGGCGAGCTTCCAGTACCGCTACCTGTGCACCGGCCCGTGACAGTAGTGACGCGGTGGCCAGCCCGGTGATCCCACCCCCGACCACGACGTATTCGTAGCGGGCGTCGGTGACTGCTCCCGAGGGCGTCTCGACATTGACTCGGTCACGCCAGAATGAGGACACCGGATCGCCATACCCCGATGACGGACCGATCAAACCCGCTGCGATCCGGTCCGATGGTGGCGTATTCGACCGGTGCTCGCCGATCAGACCGGAATCCGGCGGCTAGTCGACCTTGCTGCTGCGGAGTTCGTGACCCTTCGAGGTCAGGCAACGGCCGCTGCGCAGGTCCCACGACCAGCCGTGCAGGTTGCAGGTGAGTTTCTCTCCCTCGATGACACCGAACTTGCTCAGATCGGCCTTCAGGTGGGGGCAGCGTCGCTGGATCTCCCAGCCGTCCTTCACGATTGACGACGAATCATCATGTGCCTCGGCAAACCATCCGTCCGCGTAGGCAATTCGCTCATCGGTCAGACACTTGAAGAAGGTGTAGAGGTATTCGTTGTATCCGCCGATGCGCCACGTGGTGAACCGGGTCGAGAGGAAGATCGTGTTCACCCAGTCGGGTTCGTTGTCCCGCAGAACGGTCCGGACCAACTCGGGTGCGATCCGGAAGCCGTACCGGTACTTGCCCTCGTTCTCCTTCGGTTCACGGACCGTGCGGTTCGGGAAGTCGAGAACGACTGTCTCGTCGCCCATCACAAGTCCGACGGGGTAACCGATCCCGTCGCAGATCTGATCACTCTGCGCCATGATCGGCTCGAAGAGCGACTTGAGGGGGTCGAGTAGTGGCTCACCTTCGGCCGGTGCCCAGGTTGCCTTCTGTGCGGCGATGACCGGGGCGAACTTCACCGCCATCTTGTCGAGGTAGCCGGCCTTGTTCTTGCCGAACACCTGTTCCGGCGGATACGGATGGCTGATCTCGTCGAGTTGTGAACCGGTGAACTCGGCGGTGGACCCGGACACCATCATCAACCCGCGATGCTTGACGCCGTCGTCGGTGCCGTGTTCCTTCATCTGATCGAGGAACGTCTCCTGATCAGGGAAGATGCTGGTTGGGTCGTTCTCGATGTCGTTGAGGTACCGCAGCTCCTCGTCGAGGAACATCGGCGGTCCGGCCGAGGGCACGACCCAGGTGGCGTCGACCTGTTCGATGTACGACCGTGCGCGGTCCATGCCGCGCTGGCGCTTTTGCGCCGCGAAGTTGGCCTTCGAACGCTTCGGGATGTCATAGACCATCGGATACCAGATCGCGCCCGAGTACTGCAGCATGTGGACATCGATGTGGCCGAACTGCTCGGTGATGACGTCGAGGTCGACCGGCCGGGCGTCGTTCATGTTGAACACGGTGGTCTGACCATCGGAAACGACGATCCCGCTGTCCCCGATTGGGCCGTCGGCAGGCGCGCGCAACGCCACGATCATGATGTCGAGGCTGCCCTTGTCATTGGTGATCGTGGTCTTCACCGAGTCCTCGGTCTCCACGAACTTGTGGAAACCGAGTTCTTCCAGCGCCCGCCTCAGGTCGGGAACCGGGTAGTCGGGTAGCAGGACGGTCGCGTCTTTGTTGACGTTGTCCCGCAGATTCTGCTCGTCGAAGTGGTCCTTGTGCAGGTGACTGACGTAGAGGTAGTCGCAGTCGCCCAGGGCCTTCCAGTCCAAGTCACTGTTGTCCGGAAATGGGATCCACGACGCAAAGTATGCGGGGTTGACCCATGGGTCACACAGGAGGGACCCCGCTGCCGTCTGGATGTGGAATCCTGCGTGTCCAACGCTCGTGACCTGCACGTACTGCCTCCAAAATTGTGGTGCTCTTGCTGCGTTCCCCAGAGTATCGACCGCATGGGGATGGCCACCTGCCAGCCAACGCTAAGCTCGCGGAATGGAACCGGTCTACGACACAGTCATCGCCCTGGCCCGTTCGTTGTGGGCGGCCGAAGGGCTGACGTTCACGGTAACCGGAGTCGAGAATGTACCGAAAACCGGCGGTGCGGTGATCGCGATCAACCACACCGGCTACCTCGACTTCACGTACGCCGGGCTGCCCGCTTTTCTGGCGGGCAAACGCAAGGTCCGATTCATGGCCAAAAAAGAGGTCTTCGACAACAAGATCAGCGGACCGATCATGCGCAGCCTCCGGCACATCCCGGTTGATCGTGGCGCAGGCGCCGAAAGCTATCGGGCCGCGGTCGACTACTTGCGGTCCGGCGAACTCGTTGGTGTGTATCCCGAGGCCACCATCAGCCGCAGTTTCGAGATCAAGGCGCTCAAGTCGGGTGCGGCCCGGATGGCACACGAGGCAGGCGTGCCGATCGTTCCGACCGTGATCTGGGGTGCCCAGCGGGTGTGGACCAAGGGCCATCCCAAGCGGCTGGGCCGGACCAACATCCCCATCTCGATCGGGGTTGGCAAGCCCGTCGACGCAAGCGGTGATCCGGCCGCGGTCACCGCGGAGTTGCACAGGGTGATGGGCGAGCTGTTGCTGGAACTGCAGGAGTCGTACGGCCCGCATCCGCAGGGCGAGTTCTGGGTTCCGGCGCGTCTGGGCGGCGGTGCGCCGACGCTGGCGGAAGCGAATCAGATGGACGCCGATGAGCAGGCCGAGAAGGCTGCCAAACGTGCCGCGCGGTCTGAAGCCGGTCACGGCGGCTGAGGTCTCGGAGAATCACGACCGACGTTCCATTCCAGGATGACGGTGGTGCCGAACGCGGTCGGGTTGATGCGCGGGTGATCGGAGAGCGCCTGCATCAACGGGATGCCTCGTCCACGTAACCCCGCGAAGGACGATGCCTTGGCCTCTTGCCAATGGCCGTGGTCTTGAACGGTGACGCTGAGAAGGTAGTCATACCGGTCATAGGTGGCGCGCAAGTTCATCGTCCCCGGTCCGGCCAGATGCGCATATGCGTGTTCCACGGCGTTGGCCAGGGCTTCGTACACAGCAAGGGTGATGGCGTCGGCATGGTGGTTGGCCTCGGGGACCTCGTCCTGCAGCCAGCTCGCCAGGTGTTGCCGAAGCCGAGTAGCCGATGCGGGATCGGCAGTCACGTCGGTGAACGCGAGCTGTGGGTTCTCGATCGGCAGGTTCGTCATGGTTCGGTCGCCATCCACCCTTCGGTGTTACCCAGGGGGATTGGGTTTTATGCGGTGTAGGGGTCGGAGCGGCGTTCTTCACCCAATTGAGCGACAGCTTCGTCCACCGTGGCGTACATGGTGACGGTCTGATCCAGCCCGACCAGGTGCATGGGCCGGGCAGTGGCAGGTCCGTCGGCCACCACGGCCAGGCGTCCGGTCGGTGCGATGTTCTCGTGCGCCGTGACCAGTGCCGTCATGCCTGCCGACGACAGGAAGTCGACGGCCGAGATGTCGATGATGAGTCCGGTGGGGACCCCACTGATCGCTTCGCTGACGGCGTCGGACAACTGCGGGACGGTCAGTACGTCGATACTGCCGCGCACGGTCAGTACAACCAGCCCGCCATGGCGGTCGGCGGCGATGGTCAGTCCGGTGCCGGCGGGTAGATCGTTGTCTTCACGAGTGTGATTCGACTGTTTGTCGATCGAGTCCATCGAAACCCCTTGTGCCGTGTGTCAGATGAACGTGGCGGCTCCTCCTGAACCGAACCTCGTCAATATTTGCACAGTTGATGTTGGCCGCGCCGCAGTCCCGGGTGGGGATGACGCTGTGGTGCTGGACACGCGGAAGGTCAGGTGCGCGACGTCGCGGAAATCGAACCGCGCCTTCGCGACGCTGAATTAGGCTGTCCGCCATGGAACCGGTATTCCGGGCGCTCGAAATGACCGCGAAGACGCTGGTCAGGGCGCAGGGATTGAAGCTCGAGTTCGTCGACCTGGACAAGCTGCCCGCCCGCGGTGGGGTGGTGTTGGCGATCAATCACACGGGCTATCTCGACTTCCTGCCTGCTGCGCTGGGTGTTCACCGTTGCGGCAGGCGCGTGCGCTTCATGATCAAGTCGGAGATGGAGAAGATCGCCATCATGCGTTTTCTGATCAAACACACCAAGACGGTGTCGGTTGATCGATCCGCGGGCGCCCAGGCCTACGAGATCGCGGTGCAAACCCTTCGCAGTGGGGAAGTGGTCGGCGTCTATCCCGAGGCGACGATCAGTCGGAGTTTCGAGATCAAGGGATTCAAGTCGGGTGCGGCGCGGATGTCGATCGATGCGCAGGCTCCGATCGTGCCGGTGATCGTCTGGGGAGCCCAACGCATCGCGACCAAGGGCGGTCCGCGCAATCTGGGACGCACCAGGATTCCGGTCGTCGTCGCGTTCGGGGACCCGATTGCGCCGCCGGTGGTCGGTACCGCGACCACTGACGCGCTGATCACCACGCTGAAGCAGACCATGCAGGGCATGCTGCTCGAGGTTCAGGAGCGGTATGGCGACCACCCGGCCGGGGCGTATTGGGTTCCGGCCCGCCTCGGCGGGAGCGCCCCGACGCTGGAGGAGGCCGAGGCGATGGACATGGCCGACGCTGCCGCGCGGTTGGCGAAAAGGCAAAATGGATGAAATGCCGCCCCCGGAGTTCGTAGGTCCGCCCACACTGATCGCCAGCGATGTCGATGGCACGCTCATCGACGACAACAACCTGGTGCCCGAATTGGTGCGCACGATGATCAACAAGGCGACCGCCGCCGGTGCCACCTTCGTGATCGCCACCGGACGTCCGCCCCGATGGATCGCCGAGATCACCGACCAACTCGACGTCGAACCGTATGCGGTGTGCGCCAACGGCGCGATCGTCTATGACGTCGCGACCGACCGCATCCTGCACTCGCAAACCCTCGGTGCATCCGTGCTCGAGAAGCTGGCCGATTTTGCGTACCAACAGATCCCCGGATGCGGACTGGCGGTGGAGAGGGTCGGCAAGAGCGCCCACGACGCCGCGACCCCACCGTTCGTGGCGACGTCGGGTTACCAGCACGCCTGGCTCAACCCGGATCACATCGAGATGAGTGAAGCCGATGTGCTGTCGCAGGAAGCGGTGAAGCTGCTGGTGCGCCGTCCGGAGATGACCAGCGATGAGATGGCCCGCCGGATGGCCGCGGTCGTCGGCGATCTCGCAGACGTCACGTACTCCACCGACAACGGCTTGATCGAACTCGCGGCGCCCGGGGTCAGCAAGGCCAGTGGCCTTCAGGTGCTCGCCCGCCTACGTGGTCTGCCGGTCGACGCATCGGTGGCTTTTGGTGACATGCCCAACGACATCGAGATGTTGCGTTGGGCGACACGAGGCTTCGCAATGGCCGACGGACATCAGGCCGCCATCGACGCGGCCGACGAGATCGCTCCCGACAACAACGTCGGCGGCGTTGGCCAGGTTCTGGCCCGCTGGTTCTGACCTAAAAGAAATCCGCACCACCTGCCTGCGTACGCGCCGGTTGCAACCGGCGCGCATGAAGGCAGATGGCGCGGATTTTCAGGGTCAGGCAGGCGGTGCGGTCGTCGCCAGGTCGCGCTGCTGGTTGTAGCTGTTGTTGAACTCGTCGATGTAGATGCGCAGCACCTCGACGATGCCGGTGATCAGGTTGAAGATCAACGTTCCGCCCTGGAACGACTGGCTGATGCCCTGCGGTCCGGAGGTTTCGCCCGACGTCGGCAGGCCCAGGGATCCGGTCTCGAATCCCAGTGCCGCCCAGGCCGTCTCGATCGCGCCCTGGATCACCTGTGCGCCGGTGGCCTCGGACCAGTAGATCTTGCCGTTCTCGAAGTCGACGTACTTGGCGGTGCCGTCAGGGGTGGTCTGCTCGACGGTTGTCGCGTTGCCGAGCTCGCCGGAGGGACCGCCGGTTGCCATCCACTGCTGGGCGATGGCGCCGGTGTCGGTGGTGGACAGGACCTGCGGATTGGCGGTCGGCAACTGGCCGTTGCCCGCGGCGATCGCGCGGATCTGCGGCAGTGCGTCGTAGCCGAACTGGCCGGGGCAATCGGTGCTGTAGAAGTCGCGGTGACCACTGATCATCGACACCGTTGCCGTCTCACCGGCGGCGTACAGGCCACCCGGGAATCCGATGGAGACCAGCGAACTCTGTCCATTCGGATCGAGTCCGGCGAGCCGCAGCTTCCATCCGAGGAAGGTTCCGGCCGCGTTGATCATCTCGGCGCTCGGCTGGACCTCGTTGAGGTTGCCCATCATCGCCAGGCCCATGGTGTCCTCGTTGAACCCGCCGGTGTGGACGCCCTGGACGTTTTTGTCGAGTCCACCGGCCGTGCCCTCGAAGGTCTGGCCGTACTTGTCGACGAGCACGTTGTATCCGATGTCGCACCAGCCCAGCGTCTGCGCGTGGTAGGCGTAGATGCCGCGGACGATCTCGGCGGACTGCTCTGGGGTGTAGTCGTTCGAGCCGGCCGTGTGGTGAACGACCGTGTCCGCCAACGTGGCGTCGTATGTCGGCTCCGAGCAGCGCAGCGATTCATCGGCACCCCACTGGGCGCGGGAGATCACCTGCGGGACACCGGGAAGTGCCGGTGCGGCAGGAGGTATGACCTCTGCGACAGGTGCTTGACCTTCTGCGGCAGGCGCGCTCGTCCCGGGCGAGATCAGTGCGGCACTGATCGATGACAGGGCCTGCATCAGATCCTGTTGGGGTGCACCGGTGGTGGTCAGCAACGGCTGGTCCTTGGGCGTGAACACGCGGGGCGCGATCTCGCCGGGAGCGACTGTCGATGTCGGGATCGAGGTGTCGGTGCGCTGCGGTACCGGAGGTGTGGTGAACGTGGAGGTCGTCGACGATTGGGTTCCGGCAGCGGGGTCGGCAGGCGAGCTGCCCGGAACGGCAACGCCGCCGTTGGTGACGGCGATCTGGATGACGTTCGCCTTGCCGATCCAAACCGGTTCGGTGCCTTGCTTGTTCGGGTCCTTGTCGCTGACGCCGTCGATCTTGTCGGCCGAGAGCCACGGGCCCCACGACCCATCGGGTGCCTTGGCGCGGATGTACGCGGTGGTGTCGGCCAGTCCGTCCCAGGTCAGTCCGACCATCGAGAAGGGGGTGTCCTGGCTGATCTCTTTGACCAGTGCACCCTCGGGTGCGGCGGGTTCGGCCGGTGCGCCGCCAGAAGGAGTGGTTGTCCCCGGAACCGTGGACTCCGGGACGGTGGTGGCGGGGGCGGTGGTCGACGGGAGGAGGTCGCTCGGGATCAAACCGCTCGGGATCTCCAGCGGGATGTCGGGTAGGTCGATCCCGGAGATGTCGATCGGAGGGAGTGTCACACCCACATCTGCCAGACCTGACTTCACCAGGTTGAGAACAAGCGTCGGGACGTCGTTCAGGCTGACCTGGTTGATGGTCGTCGGGGTGATTGACTGGGCGGTTGGCGCATCACTGGGATCAACAGCGAGGTTCGGTGCACTGCCCCCGACCAGGATGGCGACCGGGCTTGCGACGACGACGGCGGCAACAGTGCCCAGGACGATCGAGGGTTTGGGGCGGCGATAGCGCACGTAGTTCTCCTTGTTTGTCGCACTGGTCGAGCTGGTCATCACCGACGTGTGAGGGCACGCCAAAGCGGGCGTCCTGCGCAACGTCGACTTCCCCTTCGACTTGTTAGACCGGCAAATCGTGTCTTTTGTAAGGCCCGAAGTCCACGACCTCGCCCGGCGTGGCGTGAAACTCGTGATGCTGTTGTTATGTCCTGTGACTTTTGTGGCTCGGAAATAGCAACTACTGTCACTTCAGTCCCACTAGTCACATTGCGTGCTCATGCGTGTGTGTGAAGCCGCAGTGGGCGGAACTGTTGTGAAGGGACAGCCATGCCGCGTATCCCAGGCCTGTACACCACTCGACCCATTGGGGGCCGGGCTGCGTACGGTGCCCGGTTGCGGCGGCCTGCAGTGGCCGGGGTGGCCCTGTTGATTGCCGTCGGAGCCGCCGGATGGGTGGTTCCGCGGGTTGTCGAAGCAGATGTTTCGCTTGCGGTCGGTGGCGAGGTGACGCTGATCGGGCACGGAAACGGGCACGGCCGCGGCATGGGCCAGTGGGGCGCGTTTGGTTATGCCAAACAGGGTTGGACCTCGACTCAGATCTTGGGTCACTATTACGGCGGCACCACCGCGGGGAAGGTGGACAACGTCGACGTCTCGGTAATTCTCACAGGCGAGTCGTCGGTCAATGTCTTCGCGGACGCCGGAATGAGGGTTGGTGATGTGGCGGTGGCACCTGGGCAGGCCGTGAGTCTGTCGGGTTCCACCGCCGCCATCACCACCGGCTGCGGCGGTCCAGTGGTTCAATCCGTTGAACTTCCACGGTCCCTGGTCTCACCGATCACCCCGGGCCCGGGACGCCCGCTACCGGAACTGCTCCGGATGTGTGGCTCCGATCAGACCTTCCGTGGCTCGCTCGGTTTTGACGGCGACAACGTGATCAACGTGGTTCCGCTCGATGACTACGTCAAAGGTGTTGTGCCCGAGGAGAGCATCGTGGCCTGGGCCGATGAGGGTGGTGCCGAGGCGCTCAAGGCGCAGGCCGTCGCCGCCCGTACCTATGCACTGGCCTCGATGGACATCAGCAAACCGATCGACGACACCATGAACTCTCAGGTCTACGGCGGATTCGACGCCGAAGACCCCCGCTCCAACATCGCGGTCGACGCCACCGCCGGAGAGATCCTGCTCAAGGACGGAAAACCGGCGTTCACCGAATTCTCCTCCTCCACCGGCGGCGCAACCGACGGACGTGACTTCCCGGCCGTGATCGACGAGGGTGACGCGATCTCACCGCACCACGAATGGACCGCCTCGGTCAGTTCGGCGAGCATCGCAGACGAATTCGGCGTCGGATCCCTGACCGGCTTCGACGTGATCGAGGCCTACGGCATGGGCGCAGAGTCCGGCCGGGCCGCCACCATCCGGATCAGCGGTACCGCAGGCTCCGTCGACGTTCCCGCGCAGGAGGTTCGCACCAGACTTCAACTGAAGTCGTCGTTCTTCTCCGTGCAGGGTCAGGCGAACCCGCCTGCGATCATCGCACCGCCCTCGGGTGTCGGCACCGCTCCGGCCGCACCGGCGATACCCGGCATCCCGACGCTTCCGACAACCCCGGGCACACCGGGAACCCCTGACTCCTCCACCGGCACCGACGAACTGCTCGGTCAGTTGCTGGCATTGGCAGAGGCCGCCATCGGGACGAAGTTTTCCGAATTGGGCGGTCCCGCAGGACTACTCGGCGCAGCCCTCGGACCGGTCGAACCCACTGTCACGGGAACCGGTGCGGTGCAGCGGTTCCAGAACGGTGCAGTGTTCTTCAGCCCGGAACACGGCGCGCACGCGCTGGCCGGTGTGGCCCTTGTCGATTACCTGCTCAAGGGCGGCGAAACCGTCTTGGGACTACCGGTCGAGGATGCGTTGAGCGCCCTTGCCGCAGGATTCGCCCCAACTCCATCCCCGTGATGTGAATTCCCGAGGGCAATGCTCCCTCGGGCCTGTGCCTATCGGGCGGGTTTCGGCCCAGCCGGGGATACTGGGCGCGTGAGCGAACCAGGTCCGGCCGCCGCCGGGCAACTCCATCGCAGACTTGGCGTATTCGACGCCGTGGCAATCGGGCTCGGATCGATGATCGGCGCCGGTATTTTCGCCGCATTGGCACCGGCCGCCGCGGCGGCAGGATCCGGGCTGCTCATCGGTTTGGCGATCGCCGCGGTCGTCGCCTACTGCAATGCGACATCGTCGGCACGGCTCGCCGCCCTCTACCCGGTGTCGGGTGGGACGTACGTCTACGGCCGCGAAAGACTCGGCGCTTTCTGGGGTTACCTGGCGGGCTGGGGTTTCGTGGTCGGGAAGACCGCATCGTGTGCCGCCATGGCGCTGACGGTCGGGCTCTATCTGTGGCCGCAGTACGCCCATGCCGTCGCGGTCGCGGCCGTCGTGCTCCTGACCGCCGTGAATTGTCTGGGTGTGACGAAGTCGGCGCTGGTCACGCGGCTGATCGTGGCGGTGGTTCTGGCTGTTCTGGCGGCCGTGGTGGTCACCGCCCTGTCATCGGAGGCCTCGCAAGCCGATCGGCTCGACCCGTTCACCGATATCACCGTCACCGGTGTTCTCCAGGCTGCCGGCCTGCTGTTCTTCGCGTTCGCGGGATACGCCCGGATCGCCACGCTCGGCGAGGAGGTGCGCGATCCCGCCCGGACCATTCCGCGGGCGATCCCGCTGGCGCTGGGGATCACCTTGCTCGTCTATCTGGTGGTCGCGGTGGCGGTGCTCAGTGTTCTGGGCGCCGATATCATGGCCGGGTCGGCCGCGCCGCTGGTCGACGCGGTGGCGGCAGCCGGTGCCCCAGGGCTCGAACCGGTGGTCCGGGTCGGAGCGGTAGTGGCTGCCCTCGGGTCGATGCTCGCGGTTCTGCTCGGTGTTTCGCGGACGAGCATGGCGATGGCCCGTGATCGACACCTACCGCATCCGCTGGCCGCGGTCCACGCGTCGACGGGTGTGCCGTACCGCGCCGAACTGGTGATCGGGCTGGTGGTGGCCGTCCTGGCCGCGACCGCGGATCTACGTGAGGCGATCGGGTTTTCGTCGTTCGCGGTCTTGATCTACTACGCGATCGCCAACCTCTCCGCGGCAACTCTGCGGGAGGACGAAGGCAGGCCGCCGCGGGTGGTACCCGTGCTCGGCCTGGTTGGATGTGTTGTCCTGGCGGCCTCACTACCGGCCGCGTCGATGATTGCCGGGCTTGTGGTTCTGGCGTGTGGCGCGGCGGTCTACGGATTGCGACGTGTGACCGCCCGTTGACGGCGGAGTCATCGCGAGTTGGGGCAGCTGGGACAATGGTCCCCGTACCAAGAACAAGGAGATGACCCCATGCGTCCAGAAGCTGACGGAACGGCGCCGCATATTTCGTACGTGATCGCGGGGTCGGAGGCCACCGGCGGTGCCGGGCTGCAGGCTGATCTGCGTACCTTCCGGCAACTCGGGACGTACGGCGTCGGGACCATCACGTGCATCGTCTCGTTCGACCCGAAGTCCGGCTGGGCGCATCGCTTCGTCGCGGTGGATCCCGAGGTCATCGCCGATCAGATCGAAGCCGCCACCAGTGCGCACGATCTCGATGTGGTGAAGATCGGCATGCTCGGTACGCCGCAGACGATCGCCGTGGTCGCCGACGCGCTCGCGAAGCAGACCTGGCGGCACATCGTGGTCGATCCGGTCCTGATCTGCAAAGGGCAAGAACCGGGCGCTGCCCTCGACACGGACAACGGTCTTCGCAGCGAGATCCTCCCCCTGGCCACGGTGGTCACACCGAATCTCTTCGAGGCGCGCACCCTTGCCGGGATGGAGAGCATCGAGAGTGTGGAGGACCTCAAAGAGGCAGCTCGGCGTATCGCCGACCTCGGACCCCGATACGTCGTGGTCAAGGGCGGAATGGATCTGCCGGGCACCGATGCTGTCGACATCGTCTACGACGGTGTCGATTTCACGGAGTTCCGGGCCCCGAAGATCGGGGAGCAGCGAGTTGCCGGTGCCGGCTGCACATTCGCTGCCGCGATCACGGCCGAACTCGCCAAGGGTGCGGACGTGCTGGACGCGGTTCGGGTGGCCAAGGAGTTCACCAGGGCCGGGATCTTGGGCCGGATCGAGACGAACATGCCCCAGCCATCAATCGGGATCGCGTGATCGGTTGCGCTCGGGTGCCCGAATCATCAATGCCGGCAGCATGATCCCGAAGAACAGCGCGATCGCCACGCCGAGTGCGGTTTCGCCGATCCGTTCGAACATCCGGGAAGGTGCGCTGTCGGGATTGGAGTATCCCAGCAGCATGATCACAAAGAATGTCGTGAACGCGGGCAGGATGTAGAACCTCGAGCCCGCGGTGGCAGCCGCCAGTGTGAGCGCCAGTGCGAAGGCGACGGCGTAAACGACCGTGGGTGGCGAGGTTTCGATCAGCAGTACGGCCAGTGCGCCGCCGGTGATCACCGACGCCAGGCGTCCGACCATGCGGGAGATCTGAACGCCCCGGGCCGGACGCATCACCATCAGCGCTGCGGCGCAGGCCCATCCGACATGGTCGAAGTCGAGCGCAAAACCGATCGCGGCCGCGACCGCTCCGGCTGCACCCAATCGCAGTCCGTACGCCATCCCCGGCCCCTCGGGTGGAGCGTCCCGGGCCTCGGGTTCCCGCTCTGGCAGCACCAGGCAGACCAGCCAGACATAGGCGGAACCGGCGAGGAAAAGCGCTGTCAGTCTTCCTGATTCACCGATGCTGTCGTAACTGAGGCCGACGCCGACCATCGGTACCGCCAGTGTCATCAGCAGTAGCCCGAGCCGGGCGAACCGGGCGACACCGGCCAGGAGCACCGCGCCCAGCGCGAGGCCGAAGATCACCGGGACCGCCACCGCCGGGTACGGGGCCACCAGTGAACCGGCCATCATCGGTACGCCGATGAGCAGCCCGGAGATCAGCAGAACGACGCGTTGCCTGCGTCGTGGTGGGATCCCGACCACGGCGGCGGGCAAAACACCCACGCCGAGTGCCGCGGCCGCGGCGAGGTCCGAGAACGCGACCACAACAGCGGGCAAGGCGGCCACCGCGCCAAGGGCAGCCGTGGTGCCGCTCCAGGCGAAGAGCGGTTTCTCGGGCATGGGCCACAACGCCTTTCGCAGCTGGTCCGGCTCGGGACCCGCGGGTCGGCCCGATGTGCCTTTCGAAACGCTAGCAGGATTCGGTCATGCACACGCTCTGGCTGTGGAACCATCGTCGTGATATCCGTGGCGGATAGCTGGATCGACCGAAACTCCATCGGTGAGCCCGCCGAACGAAATCAGTTCAGCACAGGCAGATCTGGGCCGAGCGCAACCATGCGGCGAATGCTTCCTGATCGGTGCTGTCCGTGACCCACCACGTGATGGTCCCGTTGACTTCCGAGTAGATGATGTACGCGACGGTGTTGTCGTCGAAGGTGTCGAAGTAGGCGTACACCGGGTCGCCGTCGATTGTCTGGGTGAACAACTCGGAGGTGTTGCTCTCGGCATACGCGGCGTCGGCGATGGTCTTGATGTCCGAGGTGCCTGCGTCGAACAGGGCGATGGCACTCGGTGGGGCGCCCGTGGTGCCTTCGGTGAGTACGCCACTGGCCGGCGCACAGATGATCGCGGCAATGGCATAGTCCGGACGGTCCATCGCCTGGCAGGTGTCGGCGTCGAACAGATCCGGGTTGGCGTCGACCAGACCCTGGTCGTCTGCGTCGAGGGCGCCAGGTGTTGCCGATGGGTTCGTCGTGGGTTCTGGGCGTTTGGTGGTGGTGGAGGTTTTGGTCGTGGTGGAGGTCGACGTCGATGTGGTCGACGAACTCACCGGCCCGGCCTTGGGGTCGTTGTCCCCGCCGGAACTGGCGATGGCCACTCCGAGAATGGCAGCGACCAGCACAACAACAACCGCTGCGATCGCACCGATCGTGAGATTGCGCTTGCGGTTCGGGTTGGGGCCCGGCTGCTCTGGCGGCGGGCCGTAGGCGGCGGCATAACCCGGCGGGGGGTTCGAACCGTACGGGGGGTCCGAGCTGTACTGGGGGTCCGAACCGTATTGGGCATTCGTGCTGTATTGCGCGGTTGGCACATATCCGCCACCCGGTGCCGGTGCCTCGGGCGAGCCCCAACTCGGTGTGCTCCAACCCGGTGCACTCGGTGGCGGTGGACCCGCAGGTGGCGCCGGTGGACCGGACGTCGTTTCCGGGGTTGCGGGTTTGGACAAAGCAACACCGACGATCGGTGGCGCCGGGAACGGTGCGGCCGCGGAACCGGCGGGATCCGACTCGGCGACGAGAGCTTCGAGCGCGCCGAGTGCGACCACGGTCTTCGGGTTGTCGAGTGTTGCCACCGTGCCGAGTTCACCGAGACGCTGCTGGACCAGTGGCACCCGTGAGGAGCCGCCCGTCAGATAGATCTGGACGTCACCGCCGGCGCCTGCGCGAGCCAGTGTCCGCCGGGTGAGGTCGACAACCGAGTCGACGTTGGCGGCGATGAGCTGTTCGAACTCACCGCGCGTCAGCTCGAGGATGGCCTCGCGGCCGCCTGCGCTGATGTTGATGACCGCGCGCGGCGATTCCGACAGCAGCTCCTTGGCGCGTCGGATGTTGTCGTCGACGGCGCGTTTGGTCGACAGGTTTGCCTCGGTCCGCAGGTACTCCAGGAGTTCGGGTGCGCGTGAGGTGAGCTGTTTGTCGACCCACCGCCGGATCATGGCGTCGAGGTTCTTGCCGCCGAGGCCGTTGCTGCCGTCGTGCGCGATCAGGTCGATCGAACCGGGTGTGGACGTCGCATCGCCGATCTCGACGACGGCGACATCGCATGTGCCGCCCCCGTAGTCGAGCACCGCAATCGTCTTGCCCGCGGCTTCTCCTGCAGGGATGGCCCGGGTGTAGTGCGCGATCGCGGCGCGAGGTTCGGAGATCAGGGTGACCGCAGAACGGTCGAATCCGATCAACTCGGCCGCGCGGGTCAGGACATCGATCTCCTCGGGTGACCAGGCCACGGGGTGCGTGAGGATCAATCGGCTGGGCCGGGTCCCGCCGCGGCGTTCCACCGCCCGATTCATGGCCGAATTCAGCACGGCGGCGATGAGGTTCTCCAGTGGTAGATCAAGATTGCCGACCGGAACCGTGCCGGCATTGATGTGCCGTTTGGGGTGTGTGATGAACGCGGCGGGATTGCCTGAGGCCTGGTTGACGGCGGCTTCGCCGACCAGCACATTGCGGTACGAATCCGCGTATACCGACGACGACATGATGTCGCTGTTGTGGGAGAGCGGCACCACCGCGGGCGCACCTGAACCGGGTTCATATCCGGCCGCGGCGGTATTGGACGTACCGAAGTCGATTGCCAGCCACCATTGGTTCGACATCGGGGCGGTTCCTTTCGAAGTGAGTTGGCCATCGGAGTCGGCCACCGCCAACGTAAGGCATCTACGCGTTGGCGGCAGCCGATTGTCCGGTGGGTGAATGTCGTACTGCCAGATGACGGTTGAGGCAGTGCCTGCTACAGGATGGTGAAGCCGTCCGGTATGCCGTTCTGGTCGAGATCGGAGACCGCGAGATCGTGCACGCCGTCTTCGTCGACATCGGTGTAGTAGGTGTCGACGGTTCCGTCCTGGTCGAGGTCGGATGCGCTGGTCTCGCTGAACCCGTCGCCGTCGATGTCGTGGGCGATGGTGTCGACGATCCCATCACCGGTGAAATCCTGGACGATCGTGTCGTCGATCCCGTCGCCGTCGGTGTCGACGAGCGCAGATTCTTTATAACCGTCACCGTCGAAGTCTGCGTATCCGACGATCTGCGGATCGTCCTGCGGATACTCGGCGGCCGGACCGTTGCTCTGGGGTGAGGTCTGCGGCGAATCCGCTCGGGTGGAATCAGACATGGGGTTCCTTTGATGCTGGTTGTCGCCGGCTCAGAGGGCGCTCGTGTCGGGGGTCTCGACGCTGTCGGGATCGATTTCGGTCCACTCGTCGGTGCCGGTTTCGTGGACGTAGGCGCTGTCCACCTCGCCGTCCTGGTCGTCGTCGACGAATGCGATGTCGTGTTCGCCGTCGGCGTTCTCGTCGAGGAACACGGTGTCGGCGATTCCGTCCTGGTCGGAGTCGGAGACCGCGGTTTCGACGTGCTGGTCGCCGTCGGTGTCGAAGGCAAGGGTCTCTGCGGTGCCGTCCTGGTCGTAGTCCTGCACCATGACGTCGCCGACGCCATCGCCGTCGACGTCCACGAGGGCGGATTCGGTCACGCCGTCGTTGTCGACGTCGAAGACCTCCAGGACGGTGGCATCTTCGCTGATCTCGGGCATGCTGTTGTCGGACATCGGATTCTCCTTGTTGGTGGGGGTGCTCGCGATGGTCTCGCTTGCGGTGTTGTTGATAGGAGAGTCCGAACGCGCCGAATGTTCCGGTGGATATGAAAGAGGTTTCCGGGTATCGATCTACTGGTTCGGAAGTACATCGCTGACAGGGGTGTTCTGGCCGGCCGCGAGCCACCACTGGTCGTCCTTGTTCACCAGTACATACATGGCCATCTCCGAAAATCCGGTGGCGTCGGGCTCTTCACCCGCGGACAACGCCTGCCTCCGGATGTGTGTCACCACCACCCCGGGTGCAGGGGAAATGCTCTGAACCACCTGAAACTCGGACGTCGGTACTGCGGCGACCTTGCCGTCCATCATGGACCGATGAATCGTGTTGAGAAGTGAGTATCCCTGGAGTACCTGGCCCTTCGGGCTTCCCCAGAGCACATCTGAGGCGAACAGCGAGTCGTATTGATCGGCATTCGATGCGCTTTGTAGCCGATCTGCCAGAAGTGCAACCGCAGCAGCGACCCCGTCGCTGTCGTCGGCTCGGTGCAGAGTCGGCCGGGTGGTGTCCATAGGTGGATTCGATTCAGTCATACGATGACGCTACGAGTTCAAGCGTGCTTTAAGTCAAGCCGCGACGTCAGCCCGTGATTCGGATCGTTTTCTCGAAGGCCTGTGGAACGCGTGTAGTGCGAACGGATGAGCTGGGACGACGTCAGGCGACAAAACCCGCGTATCCGTAACGGGCACTTGATGATCCACAAGCCGTCGGAAATGTTCTTTGGTGCACATCGGAGTTGCTGGTCGCGTACATTTGCACCGGCGCAAAGGCATCCCTGCGCATCGCCTGCCCAGAGGGAGTCCTTACATGGACATCAACACTGTCACCGACGTTGTCCGGCGCCCACCGCAGCGACCTGGGGAGATCTGGCGCGCAGGCGATGCCTGGCTTGCCGGTGGCACGTGGTTGTTCTCCGACGATCAGCCACATCTGCGTCGGCTTGTTGATCTCACCTCGTTGGGCTGGGAGCCGTTCGTGTCCGATGCCGACGGCCTGCAGATCGGCGCCACGTGCACGATTCGCGATCTGTATGCCTTTGTGCCCCCGGATGGTTGGGTGGCCGGCCCGCTGCTGGCCACCAGCTGTGAAGCGTTCTTGTCGTCGTTCAAGGTCTGGAACGCGGCAACAGTCGGCGGCAACATCGTCATGTCCCTGCCGGCAGGCCCGATGATCACGATGACCGTTGCGCTGGAGGCCGCCTACACCCTGTGGGCAGCCGACGGCAGTGAGCGGACGGTCGATGCGGCCGAGTTCGTCACCGGAAACCATGAGAACGTACTGGCATCCGGCGAGATTCTGCGCCGCATCGCGATTCCGGCGCAGGCGTTGCGTAAACGGTATGCCGTCCGCCGGTTCACCCTGACCAAGATGGGCCGATCCACGATCTTCATGGTCGGGACCCAGACACCGGGCACCACAGATCTGCTGCTGACCATCACCGCCGGAACCACCAGGCCGGTCCGGCTGGCGTTCGACACGCTCCCCGACGCCGTCGCCTTGCGCGCCGCCATCGATGCGCTGCCGAGCGAGCTCTGGTTCGACGACCCGAACGGGAAGCCCGATCATCGGCGACACCTGGCGAACCACTTCGCCGAAGAGATCCGGATCGAACTGGCAGGCGGTGTGGCATGACGTACACGGTGAACGGCAAACCCTTTGAGCAACAGCCAGACCCGGGTCAGTGCCTACGTACTTTCATGCGCGATCTGGGGCATCATGGAGTAAAGAAAGGTTGCGACGGCGGTGACTGCGGTGCCTGCACCGTCTGGCTCGACGGCAATCCGATCCACAGCTGCATAACACCGGCATTCCGGGCCGACGGCCGCGAGGTCACCACCATCGAGGGCCTTGGCACTCCCGAAGACCTCCATCCGATGCAGAAGAACTTCTGTGCGGCACCGGGTTTTCAGTGCGGCTTCTGTACGGCGGGCATGATCATGACGGCAGCGACGTTCACCGATGCACAGAAACAGGATCTGCCGCGAGCCCTGAAGGGAAACCTCTGCCGCTGCACGGGTTATCGGGCGATCGAAGACGCCGTCAACGGCGTCTCGGAGATCGAGGAAGCAAAGCCGGGCCAGGCCGTCGGAACCAGCGTGGGGGCACCGGCGACCGTGGACATCGTCACCGGCCGCGCCGAATACACGATGGATGTCGCGATGGAGGGAATGCTGCATCTCAAGGTGCTCCATTCGCCCCACGCTCATGCCCGGATCGTGTCCATCGACAAGACCGCGGCCCTTGCCGTGCCCGGCGTGCACCGGGTGTACACGTGGGAGGACGTCCCCCGAAAACTGTTCACCACCGCCATCCACACCGACCACCTCGTCGATCCGGATGACACCTACATCCTCGACAACGTTGTCCGGTTTGTGGGGCAACGGGTGGTGGCCGTACTCGCCGAGTCCATCGGCGCGGCCGAGGAGGGTTGCCGTCAGGTGGTGGTCGAATACGATCTGCTGCCTGCGGTTTTCGATCCCGAGGACGCGATGTCGCCGGGTGCGCCGGCGCTGCACGATTCGTCCGACCCCTTCGTTCAGGACCCGGAACACAACATCCTGCTCGAGATCCACGGGCACGTCGGTGATGTCGAGGCCGGGTTCGCCGCGGCCGATGTGATCCACGAGGGGACGTACACCTCGCCCCGGGTGCAGCACGCACATCTGGAGACCCACGGATCGATTGCGTGGATGGAGGAGGGGCGTCTGAATGTCCGCACGAGTTCGCAATCACCGTCCATCGCCAAGGTCAAGCTTGCCCACCTGTTCGATCTGCGCCCTGACCAGCTGCGCGTGTTCTGCAAACGGGTCGGTGGCGGCTTCGGTGGCAAACAGGAGGTGATCGCCGAGGACCTGGTGTCATTGGCGACGATGGACACCGGTGCGCCGGTCTCGCTGGAATACACCAGGACCGAAGAGTTCACCACGGCCTCCCCGCGCCACCCGATGAAGCTGACGGTCAAACTCGGTGCCAAGGCGGATGGGACGCTCACCGCATTCCAGGTCCGCAACGTCTCGAACACCGGTGCATACGGCAACCACGGTGGTGAGACGTTGTTCGCGGGCAGCGCCGCGGTGATGCTATACCGTTGCGCCAACAAGAAATACGATGCCTATTCGGTCTACACCAACACGGTGCCCAGTGGTGCGCTGCGCGGGTACGGGATGACTCAACCGGCTTTCGCTGTCGAATCCGCGATGAACGAGCTGGCGGTCCTGTTGGACATGGATCCGATGGACGTGCGGCGCCGCAACATCATCCGTCCGGGCGATGCCCTCATCGCGTTCGAAGATGGTCCCGACGATGTGATGTTCAGTGAAGACGGCCTTGGTGAATGTATCGATCTGGTCGATGCGGCGCTGGCGCGCAACAACAATGGTGTATCGCTCGGTGATGATTGGCTGATCGGGGTCGGCACCGCGAGCTCGGTCCATGAGACCGCGCCGCCGACCGAACACATCTCGGAGGCGTGGGCGACCCTGGGCGACGACCTGGTCTATGAGTTGGCCGTCGGAACGGTCGAGTTCGGTGAGGGTACCTCGACCGCGCACGTCCAGATCTGCGCAAACCAGTTGGGCACCACACCCTCACGGGTACGACTCGTCCAATCTGACACGGACCGCACCGGTTTCGACACCGGCGCATTCGCCAGTGCCGGCCTCTTTGTCGCAGGCAACGCAGTGCTGAACGCATCCAATGCACTTCGGGACCGGATCCTGGCATTCGCGGCATCGCACGCCGGTGAACCGCTCGCCAACTGCTCGATGGACGACGACGGCGTTCTCTGTGGTGGCACCCGACTGACGCTTGCCGAGATCGTCGCGGCCGGAGCGCGCCGCGGGATCAAGTTCACCGAGGCCCGAAAGGCGTACGGATCACCGCGAAGCGTCACGTCGAACACCCACGGATTCCGGGTTGCAGTTCACCGGATCACCGGCGAGATCCGCATCCTGTACAGCGTGCAGGCGGCTGATCCGGGCGTGGTGATCAACCCGGCCCAGGTTCGCGGTCAGGTGGAAGGCGGTGTGGCACAAGGGCTCGGATTTGTGCTCACCGAGGATTACCACGTCGACGAGACCGGCACGATGATGAACCCGAACCTGCGCAACTACCGCATCCCCACGTTTGCCGATGTGCCGCGTACCGAGGTGATCTTGGTGGAGTCACACGACTCGGTTGGCCCGATGCGGTCCAAGGGTATGGCGGAGTGCTGCATCAACCCGGTGGCTCCGGCGCTGGCCAATGCTGTCTACGACGCGACCGGCGTCCGGTACCGAGAGCTTCCGCTCACCCCGGACCGGATCTTCCACCGTCTCGGTGCTTCCCGAACAAATGTCGCGCCGGCCTGATCCGTGTTCGACAAACCCAATAGGAGATGGCGATGAGCGCCGAAACGATCAACACCGTCGCGACGGTCATCATCGGCCAGAAGGTACGGCCCGGAGCTGAAACGGCGTACTCGATCTGGCAGGACAGTATGAATGCCGCAGCCTCGCTCTATCCGGGGTTCGTCGCAGCCGAAGTTTCCCAGCCCACCGACGTTCAGCCGGATTGGGTGGTCATCTACCGCTTCGACTCTGTCGCCAATCTGCAGGCCTGGATCAACAGTGCGACCCGCCAGGAACTCTCAGATCGCGGACGCGACCACGTCGACGGGCCCGCCACCCAACAGGTGATCAGCGGTGGCGCCCAGGCCGCGGACCCGTTGGTGACGGTTGTCGTGACCCATCGGGTCAAACCTGAACTGGTGGACGACTTCTTGGCCTGGCAGGGCCGTCTGAAGGAAGCCGAGACGAAGTTCGACGGGTTCCGTGGATCCGAGTTGTTCCGGCCGATCGAAGGCCTGCAGGACGAATGGACCGCGCTGTACCGCTACGACAACGCCGCAGACCTCGATGCCTGGCTGACCTCCCCCGAGCGCCGCGAGTTGTTGGCGGAGGGTGAGCGGTTCAGTGATTTCGAACTGCGGACCATCGACAATTCCTTCGGCAGCTGGTTTGCCTTTGACGACAAGGGGATTGAGGCGCCGCCGCCGTCGGGGTTCAAGACCTCCATCGCGGTGTGGGTGGGTCTGTATCCGACAGTGGTGCTCTTGTCGCTGGCGTTGTCACCGCTCGAGATGCCGTTGTGGCTCGGGCTGCTGATCGGCAACCTCATCTCGAGCTTCCTGATGAGCTATTTCACAATGCCCTATTACGTGAACAAACTGCTGAAGGTATGGCTCTGGCCGCGGCCGGAACGCACTGCCCGGTGGACCAATTCGTGGGGCTGGGGCATAGTCGCCGCCGTGACGGCATTGTGGGTGGTGGTCTTCTACCTGGTCACGGTGGTGTTCTGGTCCCTGCCCTGAGGTGGCTCCTTCCGCCCCACTGTGCGAACGCGAAGTCGGAATCATCTGAGCGCAGCCAAGCTGTCGTTCCGGGCCGTGATCCAGGTCCGCATGCTGTCGATGCCGGCCGTCAGATCCTGCGCGGTCAATCCGTCGCTGGTGGGAATGGACTCCGCCAGGGCGTCGAGTTGATCCTCGGCCAGCCCACTGCCATAGATCAGGTCGTACAGATCCCAGTACGCGGACTCATAGACCTCGGTGAACGCATCCGAGGCGAGGAACCGGGTCTTGAGCGGGTTGCCGCCGCCCATACCTCCACCACCGGGACCGATCTGACCTCTGGTGTCGGGTCGGGTGTTGTCCTGGCCCGCAGGCGCTGCCTGCCGGATGCCGGTGTTGGCGGGGCGTTGCTGCATCTGCCCGTCCGTCGCGGTTGCTCCCGGTCGGGCGCCCGCGCCACCGCCGCCACCCATTGACACGGTGTCGTCGGGACCTGCGGTGGTCTGACCGTTCATGGCCAGGTTGAGGTCCCACGCGACAACCGTGATCTTCTCGGTTTCCAGGTCGTACCAGAGGTAGTAGTTCTGGCCCGGCCCGCTCATGTCGTCCGAGTTGACCAGCAGGTTCTGGGTGGCCACGTACCGCGCAAACGAATCGACGTCCACCCAGTCACCGAGGTGCTCGTCGAACTCTTTGTCGTCGGCACCATCGAGCCATCGCAGAAAGTTGATGATCGGCTGTACGTCACCGGTTCCCGATGCGTTGAGCAACTTGAACTGGCTGGTGTACGAGGCCTGGTCATCGTCGACGTACGCCATCTTCGAGTTCGCGTCGGCCTTGTACAGATAGCCGGGGGAGTCGAAGAGGGTGTCGGCGTAAGCGGAGGCAGGATGTTCGAGCAGCAGCCGCGTAGACGTCTCACTGCCGTTGATGCGGTAGACACTGTAGGCGTAACGCTGCGATGCCTGTCCGGTCTCTGCGGTCAGTGACAGGGCCATCGCCTCGTTGATGACGGGTGATCCCGGACGTACGGAGATCTCCGTGAGACCCTGGTAGGCACGGCCTTTGGCGTTCTCGTCGAAACTGATCAGCAGCGGAAGTGAGCTGGGATCATCTGCGCTGACGGAACCCATGGCGCCGCCCATCATGCCGCCCATGCCGCCGCCCGGTTGCCCATCGGCAGGTGGCTGCATGCCCTCGGGAAGTTCCATGCCTTCCGGTGGCTCGAAGCCTTCGGGAAGTTCCATGCCAGGGGGAGCTTCGGCACCCTCGCCGCCGGGGCCCTGCCGGTCGCCGTCTACACGTAGACCCATCAATGTGGAGTTGCCCTTGAGGCGTACCGAGGCATCCGAGACCACGGTGCCGTCGATCGTCACCGTCGCATTGATCCACTTCTTCTCGCCGTCATCGCGGTACGCGGTGATCATGTCCTGATACTCGGCGTCGGTGATGTCGATGGACACCTCGTGGTCCACCGAGTCGTCGAACAGATCGACTGTGCCGGTGATGTTCTCGGTGATCTCCGAAGCAATGACCGCTTGATCGCCGGTGATGTACGGACGGATCCGGGTGGTGCCGAACACCGTTGCCATCACGACCACGAAGACCACGAAGATCGCCACGATCTGCCAGTGCTGGCGCCAGCTGACCGGAATATGGTGGCGCAGCCTCTTTTTGGTCTGACCGGGCTCAGGGACCGCCAGATCCGGATCGTCGGCCATCAGATATCCGTCTGGTCGTATCCGGTCAGAACGGTGACTCGTTGGCCGGAGTTGACGTCCCTCAGTGCGGCGATGAGCTCGGCCGGCTGCTTCCCCTTCTTCAAGCGCGCGGTGTAGTACAGCTCATTGAGGGCGCCGGCTCTGGTGGATTCCGTTGACACCAACTCGAATTCGAGGCAATAGCTGATCATCACGTCTTCGATCAGTTTCGCGTACTCCTGCTCCGGCGGAACCTGGACCTTGACCACCTGGCGCTGGACGTCGAGCTTGTACCAGTTGAACTTGTACATGATCACGAGCACGAGGCAGATCGCCACGGTTGCCGCGATGGCGAGAAGGTAGAATCGGGTTCCGGTGCACATACCGATCGCCATCACAAGGAAAATGAATCCCACGTCTCGGGTTTCCTTGACGGCGTTGCGGAATCGGACCACCGACAGTGCTCCGACCAGAGCGAATGCGCGCGCGATGTTGGAGCCGACAACCAGCATGATGAGGGCGATGATCATGCCGCACATCACCAGTGTCTGCACAAATGACTGGCTGTACGAGACGTTCTTGTGGGTGTAGCGGTAGACCCAGGCCACCGTCGCCGACAGCACAAACGACAACGCCAATGAGCAGATGATGTCAAACGTGTTGAACGTTCCACTGAGATCTTGCAGATCGATATTCACAAACTCTTCCTCAAATCGGTCATACTCGCACAGCTCTTGGATTCTTGTGGCACAACAAGTTCTGCTGCACCCATCTGGGATCGCGGAGCCATCCCGAATGCTTCGATGGATTGGCAGTACTTCGACACGCGGATGACTGACATGTTCAGCCGGGCGGTGAGATCGGTGGCCCAGTAGGGCACACGTTCGTTCGCCTTGAGTTCCACGACCGCCAGTTTGGGTGGAATGGTGAACTTGTTTTCCGAAGCGCAGGCGAAGTCGAAATCGCGGTCACGGCCGTGGACCTTGTGGTCGATCGTCACTCGGAGCCCGAGGTCTGCGTCGTTGCCGACGAATGCTTCACGCAGGTATCCGGTGGTGACGATCGGCCGCAGGTCGAGATTGCCGATCAACGTGGTGACCTCGTTGACAAATGGTCGTTGTGCGGGGTCGCACTCGATGTCTTCGCGCTCGTTCAACCATCGCAGTGCGGCGCCGTACGGCATCGAGATCCGGCGTTTCTGGGTGACCCTGTTGACGCGTTGCTTGATCTCGACATGCACTTCGGTGGTGTCGGTGCACTGTGCCGGATCCCCGTATAGACGCATCCGCAGTTTGCGCCGGAACTTCAGTCCCTCGATCTTCTCCCAGTAGAACCGCAGATCCGGGGTGTCGTAGTACAACGACGTCACCGGGTACCCGCCGACGGGCGAGTACGGATCGGAGTCCATGCGGGCGGAGAGTTCTTCGCGCAGCTCTGGAACCTTCAGCTCGTCGACGAAGTATTTGATCTCGTAGCGATTGAACGCATGCAATCTGCTCGCCGTTTGCTGATATCCCTGGGTACTCACCCCGGTTCGTCACCTCTCCCGTTCCGATACGCCGGGATGAACTCCAGGCGAACGAGAACAGTAGAACTGATGAACCTTGAGGGAAGGTCTGTAGATTCCTGTCAGTTTCCTGTCAATGAAGGATCAATTGTCGCCGCGGCGGATTCAGAACGCGGTGCGCTCGAGCCACGTCTCCCAGATCTGCTGATCGCCAAGGACCTCGACGTTTGCTTCGGCAGCCGATAGGCGACGAGTCAATGCCAGCAAGAGATCCATCGCGCGTCCGCGTGCTGCGGCCCCGGCCTTGGTGTGGCTGTTGTCCCAGATGATGGCATCGTCACCGTCGCTGATCGACCATTCACCGGCGTTGCCTAGGGTGTCTTCGTGGGCGTGTAGGTGCAGGGTGGTGCCGGCGTCGAGTGGGGTGGGCCGGCCAGAGCCCGCCTGGGCCAGGAGGTCGAGCCATTCGGATATTCCATCGGCGGCAAGAGCTGGGCTCAGCTCGTAGGGAAGACCCAGTGCCAGTGCGGCATCGGCCCGGTGAACCGTCGCCTCGTGGAGACGGCGGCGGATCCACCACGCGGACGGACGCGGGCCGAGGAAGGTCCAGACCGGGGCATCCGGGCCGGTCACCGCGACCGCGTCGATCAACTTCTGGGCTCCGTCGTGCAGCCAGTCGATCGCCTGATCCGGATCGGCGGGCGGCTTTCCACCGCTGACCGATCGCGGATCGAGTGGTTGCTCGCGTTTTTCGGCGACGATCGCAGCGGCCCAGCGATCGCCACGGCCGACATGGCGAAACAGTTGCTGGACGGTCCATTCCGGACATGTCGGCACCGGATGTGCCGGATCTGCCTGCCGGATCAGTTCACCGAACAGGCGGTTCTCTTCCACAAGCGCATCGGAGTAGTCCATCCTCGGACAGTACCGCTTCGGGTCGGGGAGGGTCATGCATCCCGATGTCCCGCGGTTTCACCCCCCTAACGACCACCGAGCGCTGGCACCCCGGACGACGTGGGTGGCAGCGTGCTCAACAGCGTGGGGGTCAACGTGGTTGCGTCCGGGTTCGGCCGCGCCAGAACGTATTTGCGCACCTCTCCTGAGGGTCCGGAAACAAGAAGATCCGCACCGGTGGTCGTACTGGTGGTCGCGACGTGCACGCCGCCCGCGGTGTATGGCTCAAATGAAGCGATCACCCTGAACTCGATCGGACCATCGTGGTGGCCGGGGCTCTCCAAATACATGGCCGGGGCGCCGTCGAGGCGCGAGCCGCTCGAGAACACCTTCACTGATCCGGCGCCAGTGCTCATGCCGGCGATGATGCTCTTCGCGCCACCCTCTGCACCGGCGACCCAGCCCGTCGACAGTGACACACCGCCGGTGTAGGACGGATCGAATGCGAGGAACTCTGACGTCACGGTTGGCGCGATGGCGTCCGCGGGATCGACGGAATGGGCTGAGTGAGTGTTCGTTCCGGTTCGCTGGGCTTCGGCCGTCGGTGTGTACAGGTCGTACCGGAAGGTCTTGATCAGCGGCGCGTCACCGGCGCCGGGCGCGGTCGCGATGCTGTCCCGGCCGGAGGCCGCATCCACCATGCCGGTTGCCACGCTCACGCCGGCCTGAGAACCCGGATACGGGGTGAAGCTCGACCACACCTTCGGTGCGGTGGTCTTGTTCGCAGGGAGATCCGAAGAGAAAATCTTCACCTGCGTTTCGATACCCGGACCGGAACCCACGATGATGTTGTCTTTCAGGGCATTCCCGTCCACATCGGCGCCGGCAACGTTGACACCACCACGGAAGTCGTCGTCGAACGGAGCGAACCGGGTCAGCTCCTCGGTGAAAGGTGACGGTCCGGCGCCGCTGTACGCCACCACCTCTGGTGCCACACCCGCTCCGGTGCCCGCGACCAGATCGAGAATCATGTCACCGTCGACGTCCGCCATCGCGACGGTGGGCGATCCTTTGTATCCGTCGAACGGGGTGAGCGTCGCGACCGGCTTGTCGCCGTCGCCGTTCATGATCTGTACCTTCGCCGGGCCGGTCGGTGAACCATCGACGGCCACAGCGTAAGTCGATTCCTCGGGGATCACGTTGATGATCGCCATCAGTCCGTTGTCCTCGTGGTTGAGACGGTGACAGTGGATCACGTAGCTGCCGATGTAGTCGGTGAATGTGCTGCGCAGCGTGACCGATGCAGGTACCAGCGGGTTTTCCTGGTCGTCGGTCACCGGTGCCGGAACATTGATGTTGTCGATGCCCCACGGTTGGACGCCGGTCGTCACACCTGACATCGGATCGACGATCTCCATCACCTGGAAGTCGTTGACGTGGATATGCATTGGATGCTCGTCGTTGTTCAGGTTGACGACTTTCCACTCCTCGACGGAGTTCAGTCGCGGCTGGATCAACGGGATGTTGGGGAAGAGGTTGGAGTCGAACTCGTATGTGAACGACTTCGGATCGCTGTTGCTGGCCAGGTCGTTGCCGAACCCGCCGCTGATCACGAGCTCGCGATTCACGTCGACCGGCATCGAGGCGGTGTCGACAAACGACGTGTAGGCGTCGAGCTGTTGGCCGATGGTGAAGTCGGTGGTTTGGCCCGTTCCGCGATCGGGTGTCGCCTGGATCAGTGTTTGCGTCGGGAAGGTGAAGAACCCATCGGCGTAGCTGATGTACTGCGGATCGAGGGTGACCGTGCCCAATTCCGCAGGCGGGTTGTCGGTTCCGTTGTTGGTGTACAGCACGCCGTGGTTGATCACGGGCTTGGCATTCTCGAGCGGGGGCATCTCGAGCACCAGATCACCCGTGGTCGGCATCGTCACGGCGATCGCGTACCGCGAGGCCGGTGGAACCACCAGGCGCGTGCCATCGCCGTCGACCGGACCGTGGACCTCGGTGTACGGATTACCGTCCTGCCCGACGATGGTGAACTTCGGGTGATTGCCGGTCGCGGTCTCCGTCAATTGCAAAGGCATATAGGCGAAGTCGCTGATGTTGGCGACGACCCAGATCTCCGTCTGGCCCGGTTTGATCTTCAGCTCGGGCTGGAACTGACCGTTGACGGTGAACTGGACATCGCGCTCGTTGTCGGGAAGATTCGGATTCGCCGGGATGGTGATCTTCTCACCGGTGAACGATTGCAGGTTTTGCGGGACCATCTGGTTCTGGCCGCGATGGTTGTCCGGTGACAGCGGGCCGGAGTACCAGTTGGTGAAGTACTGCGCACCCTCGGTGGTCTCGGAGAAGTTCACCGGCGCAAGGACTGGCCGATAGGTGCCGTCGGCGAGTTCAGAGTCCGAGGGGGGTGTCAGTGTGCTCACGAACTGCGGCCAGTTCGGGGCGTTCAACTGGTTCCCTTTGCCTGCGCGGTCGAAGACGAAGTTGTACTGCAACGCCATGTCCCGGATGGGGATGTCGTTCTCGGTCACGATCGGGAGATCGCCGTCCGGACGGCCGATTTCGAGTAGTCCGGCCAGACCCATGTACGTCTGCTGTGCGGTCAGCTGGTGCCGGTGGCTGTGATACCAATACATCCCATTCGGCATGTCGTCGGGAACCTCGTAGGTGTAGGTGTTGCCCATACCGGCCGGGATGTCGAGTAACACGTTGTCGGCGTTACCTTCCGGGCTCACATGCAGCCCGTGGGTGTGCAGGTTCAGCGGCGTGGATTCCTGTGCCGCCGGGTAGATCGGCACCTCCTCGCCCTTGGCGGTGTAGGACGGATCGAAGTAGTCGGCGATCGTCAGGTCCTGAAGATCGTTGTCGTAGTGGATGATCAGGGTCTCGCCGGGATCGACGCGCAGGGTCGGGGCGGGGTAGAGGTCAGAGGCGGACATCTTGCCGTTCGACGGCGAGCCCTTGATCACGTCATAGCCGTAGACGAGAAAGCCGTCGACCGGGCCTGATGCGGTGTCGAGGGCGATGGCGCCCTGATGTGCGGAGAGGCGCACTTCGAGAACACCGCCCGCCGCAGTCAGTTTCACCGGTTCGCGGTAGGGGACGGGGCTGCCGCCGGACCCATGGTTGGCACCGGGGCCGGCTTCGGTTTTCGATGACGAACATCCGGTGAAGATCAGAACGATCGACAATATGATCACCGAAATGGCTACAGATCTCTTGCGCGACACAAACACTGTGGTCCTCACCATCGACGATGAGCGAACCTTACGTGTTTCCCGAGGATTCCACAGTGTGAATTGTCAATAGAGCGCAGGATTTTCGATCGGAGAACAAAAACGCCGGACCCGATGATCTCGGGTCCGGCGGCTTTGTTGTTCAGCGCGTCAGTGCATCAGTGTGCGATGACGGGTTCGGCGTTCGGGTCGATCTCCGGGATCTTGTTGGGATACAGGACACCGGCGACCAGTGCGCCGAGCGCGAAGAAGCCGGCAGCCCACCAGAATGCGGTGTGATAGCTGGCCATGGACGCGCCGTCGGCGATGGCCTGCATGCCGTCGGGGCCCGACGGGCTGTGGCTGCTGACGTAGTTCTCGGCCGCGGTTGCGGCGAAGCTGCTCAGCAGTGCCACGCCGATCGATCCACCCACCTGCTGCGCGGTGTTGATCGTGGCCGAGGCGACTCCGGAGTCACTGGCTGCGACGCCGTAGGTCGCCAGGCTGATGGCGTTGGCGAACACGGAGCCCAGGCCGATGCCGATCATGATCAGGCCGGGGACCACGCTGGTGACGTAGGAACTGTCGACCTCGATGTTGGTCAAGTACGCCATGCCGAGCGCGCCGACCGTAAGGCCGACCGCGACCATCACTTTGGGGCTCAACCGGGTGATGAGCACCGAACCCGAGATCGCCGCTGTGATGGCGATGGACAGGACCATCGGGAGGAAGGCCAGACCGGTTTCGACCGGGCTGAATGCGAGGGTCTTCTGCAGATAGAAGGTCAAGAACAGGAAGACTGCAAACATGCCGATCGAGGAGATGAGCATGACGAGGTAGGACGCGCCGCGCATGCGGTCGACCAGGATCCGCAGCGGTAGCAGTGGATGGGCAACCTTGGTCTGAACCCAGGCGAAGGCAACGAGAACCACGAGTCCGATGACAAGGGGGAGCAGCGTCAAGCTGTCGGTCCAGCCCTTGGTCTCGGAATTGGCGAATCCGTAGACGATGAGGAAGAGGCCGACGGTGACCAGTATGGTCCCGGCCCAGTCGATCGGAGTCCGGGTGGGGGCCTTGATGTGCTTGGGTAGCAGCACGATTGCGCCGATCAGGGCGATCAGGGCGAAGATGACGTTGACGTACAGGCACCAGTTCCACGAGATGTACTCGGTGAGAACGCCTCCCAGCAGGAGGCCGATGCCGGCACCGGCGCCGGCGACGGCCCCGAAGATGCCGAAGGCCTTACCGCGATCCGGCGATCCGGCGAACGTCACGGCGAGCAGTGAGAGCGCTGCGGGCGCCAGCAAGGCGCCGAAGACACCCTGCAATGCACGTGCACCGACCAGGACCTCGAAACTCGGTCCCCAGCCGCCGAGTGCCGATGCCGCCGCGAAGCCGATCAGCCCGACGATGAAGGAGTTCTTGCGACCGAACAGGTCGTTGATCCGACCGCCGATCAACAGCAGGCTGCCGAAGGCGAGCGAGTACGCAGTGATCACCCATTGCCGATCGCCATCACTGAAACCCAGGTCTTCTTGGGCTTCGGGAAGCGCGATGTTCACGATGGTGGCGTCCAGGACGACCATAAGCTGGGCGACCGCGAGCACGGCGAGGATCAGCCAGCGATGATTGGAGCCGGTCGATTCTCGCGACGGCGAAGTTTGGGTTGTAGACATGTTTCTCTTTCAAACGACAGAAACGGAATAGGCAATTCCGCTAATGGTATCAGAACGGAACCAGTGATTCCACTTAGCGCTATGCTGTAGCCATGGCTGAGATAGGGGACACGTCCGACGTGCTGCGGGCCGATGCGAGGGAGAACCACCACCGCATCCTCGTTGCTGCTCGGGAGGTGTTCGCGGCCCAGGGGCTCGGTGCGAAGTTGGCCGACGTGGCCAGTCACGCCGGTGTGGGTGTTGGCACGATCTATCGGCGGTTCGAGAGCAAAGAAGGGCTCATCGAGGAGCTCTACGCAGCGCGACTCGGAGATGTGGCGGCCATGGTCGGTGAGGCCGAGGCGCTCGCCGATCCCTGGGAGGGTCTACTGCACTTTCTGTATTCCAGTGCGACGATGATGGCCGACGATCGCGTCATGAGGGATCTCGTGTTCGCCGGTGCGCCATCGATTCCACAGACGTCGGGTGCCAGCATCGAACTGGCCGAACACATCACCGAGGCTCAGGCCACCATCAACGATGCCGCCGAACACCTTGTCCTGCGGGCGAAGGAGGCCGGTGAACTGCGCGCCGATTTCGAGGCCACCGATCTTCCGGTGCTGGCTTTTTCGATTCAGGCCACCGCTCAGTTCGCGAGGTCGCACAACCCGGATCTGTGGCGCCGGACGATGGGCATGATCATCGATGGCATCCGGGCCTCACGAACCAGCCTGACCCCGCTGGAGAGTCCGGCGCTGACGTCGGAGCAGTTGTCAGAGATATTTGTTGCCCATCAGATCGGAAAGTCCATCTGAGGGTCACAAAGTCAGAAGGGTCGCTTCGTCTACCCGCAACCGGTGACTGGTGTCGAAGCGACGTGTCAGTGGGTAGCCCACGGTATGAATTATTCCGTAGCTCAACGGCATCCATAGTTTGGGCTCGTGATTTTTGACATGAGCAATGGAACACGGACCTCGGGCCTGGACTCGGGGGGCGGCACCGGGAGGCACGGACCTGCTGCCCTGCCGTCTGCTCCTAGCGGGGTATTCCATGCTGACCGGACACCGCTTGAACGGGTTTCGACCGGATCCGTCTGCACTACTGCAGCTGGTCGCGGCGGCGTGTCAGGAAGGCAGCCTCCGCGGTGTTGCCCGCCACTTCGATGGCTTTGTCATACGCCGCGCGGGCATCCTCGCTGCGGCCCAGCCTGCGCAGAAGGTCGGCGCGGGTTGCATGGAAGGCGTGATAACCATCCAATCCCTTTTCAAGCCGGTCGACGATCGCAAGTGCCGCTTCCGGGCCATCTAGCTCGGCGACCGCGATGGCCCGGTTGAGGTCGATGATCGGCGACGGGTCGACTTTGACGAGCTGGTCGTAGAGGGCGAGAACCTGTGACCAGTCGGTGTCGCGGATGTTGGGGGCGGAGGTGTGCACGGCGCCGATCGCTGCCAGGATCTGGTAGCGACCCGGAGCCTCCCCGGCGGCGGCCAGGCGCTCGCGCACCAGCCGATGACCCTCAGCAACTAGCACCGCGTCCCATTCCCCTCGGTCCTGCTCATCGAGGGGAACCAGTTCGCCGTTTGCCGAGATCCGAGCGGTGCGGCGGGCCTCGGTAAGGAGCATGAACGCCAGCAATCCGGCCACCTCACCATCCTCCGGCATGAGGGCACGGACCAGGCGAGTGAGCCGGATCGCCTCGACCGTCAGGTCAGCACGTACCGGGTCGGTGTCGGGGCCGGTCGCCAGGTAGCCCTCGTTGAAGACCAGGAAGAGCACGGCGAGGACACCGGAGACGCGGCCAGGGAGATCCGCCGCAGACGGCACCCTATAAGGGATGCGAGCTGCCTTGATCTTGGCTTTCGCACGGGTGATCCGCTGTCCCATCGTGCTCTCGGGCACAAGGAAGGCGCGGGCGATCTCAGGGACGGTCAGACCGCCGATCATGCGCAGTGACAGCGCCACCCGGACCTCCATCGCCAACGCCGGATGACAGCAGGTGAAGATCAACCGGAGCCGGTCGTCATCGATGGCACCGATCGACTCGGGTGGAGCGTTGTCGCACACCATCTGTGCCTCTTTGTGCTTGTCGTCGCGTTTGTTCTCGCGCCGTATGCGATCGATGGCCTTGCGGTTGGCGGTGGTGGTGAGCCAGGCGCCAGGATTCGGTGGCACGCCGTCGGCCGGCCACCGCGCGACGGCTGTCGCGAACGCCTCGGCCGCAGCCTCCTCCGCGAGGTCGAGGTTGCCGAAGCTTCTGGTCAGCCTGGCGACCAGCCGGGCCCACTCGTCACGATGTGCCCGGGTGATTGCGTCCTCGACGTCGCTCACTGGAACGGTCGCACCTCGATCTTCCGATCGCAGATCTTCGAAGCCTCGGCGGCGAGGGCGAGTGCCACATCCAGATCGGGCGCCTCCCACACCCAAACACCGGCGAGGTACTCCTTGGACTCCACGAACGGTCCGTCGCTGAAGATCGGTTGCTCGCCCCGGTTGTCGATGACCGTGGCCGCGTCTGTGTCCGCGAGTCCGCCTGCGAACACCCAGTAGCCATCGGCGATCAGTTGTTCGTTGAACACGCTGATCAGCGGCCGCCTGTCCGTGCTGCCGGGATTGCTCTTGTCATCGATCACGGAAACTAGGTACTGCATCTGAGGACCTCTCCTATGGGTTTCAGGACATTGTGTAACGCCGGTCAGGTACTTCAGCCTGCTGCATATTGCGGCCGCCCGGCCGGCCAGTAGACCTGGATCGCAACGCCCTTTGAGTCGACTCGCGATTCGACCAGATCGAGCGCAAGGTCTGGACCGGTCTCCGGGAACAACCGCGCGCCCTGGCCGAGGATCACGGGGACGACAAGCAGGGTCATCTCATCGACCAGATCGTTCTCTAGCAGCCACTGCGTCAGCGCGCCACTGCCGTGCACCTGCAGCTCGCCCCCCGGCTTGGCCTTCAGATCTGCGATAGCGGTCGCGAGATCACCGGAGAGGAACGTTGTGCCCGCCCATTGCGAGTCGGTGAGCGTGGTCGACGCCACAAATTTAGGTGTCTCATTCAACGCCACACCGATGGGATGGCGTTGCATATCCGCAACTGCTCCCCACGAGCCCGCGAACAGCTCGTAGGTCCACCGACCGAACAAGAACGCGTCGGCGCGCTGGAAGGTCTGGGTGATGAATGTCCTGGTCTCGTCGTCACCCTTCCCCAGCGCCCATCCGCCGCGCTCGAATCCGTTCCTTCGGTCATCCGACGCACCACCGTTTCCCTGCATAACCCCATCGACGGTGACTTGCGTCATGGTCGTCAATCTCATGATCACGGTTCCCCTGCACTTGGGGCCGCCCTGGTGGACGACCTCTCACTACTCCTACGAACACCACTGCCCCGATCCGACACCGACTCCGGATCTCTTTCGAACCATGCGTCTGGACAGATGGCGTTACGTCGGCGCACCAGCCAGTGGTGCCGTTCATTGGGCCCTCGTCAGTTGTCAGTGCGGGCCACCGGGATGCGAGAGGTCGTAGGCGCGGGAGACCTTCGCTGGGACGACCATGCGCCAGGCATCGACGACGAGCTCGCGGGCCTCGGTCGGCTCCAGGGCCGCAAGATCGGCGTGGATCCAGTTGAAGCGCAGGTCTGACTCCGAGGGCATCTGGAACTTGCGTGGATCCGCCGCGACTAGCGCTGCCCGCTCCTCCTTCGGGAAGGCGAACCCCATCACGCTCTCGTCGAGCGAGAACGCGACGTAGACCATCTGACCGACGCGGAACTTCAACCGCCCGCGCACGTAGGCATGGTAGGAGCGCTCCAACTCTGCGCCCAGCGCTCGTACGTCGTCGATGACCGCCATGTTCAGAGTCCGTTGGGCGTGTTCGACACGGAGCGATCCGCTATCGGTGGGCAGACCGTTGTGCGGTCAAGCTTCACAGCCGCACCTCCTCAAGTCTTCACGTAGCCGCGTGCCTCGACGATCCTGCCGTCGCGGATGCGGATGAGGTTTACGCCGCGGACCCAGTCATTCTCGCCACTTCCCCAGCGCAGGATCCACGGTGCCACGGCGAGATCACCGAGGATTTCCGCGGGCTCGGTCGAGAAGTTGAGGTCCGCGTTGCCCGCGAGTTCGGACCAGCGCGCTAAACAGGCTCGACCGCCCTCGTGACGGGCTCCGTCGGGAGCCGGGCTCGTGTCCTCGATGACGCATTCGTCTGAGATCAGATCCTCCAGGAGCGTTGGATCATCCAAACGGAATGCCTTGATGTATCGGTCTATGACCTCATGGATGGTGCGGGGTGTGGTTTCGGTCATGGTGGCGCCTCCTCATGTGTAGTGGGTCATTCCGTCAAGAGTGAGCTGCGTGATCGTCGTAAGTTTCATTTCTTTTGTTCTCCAGCTCCGGCACCACGTTGGCACTTTTCACCTATTCAACGAACGACTCCGCTCGGATCCGACACCAGCCGAAAAAGACTTCGTTCGGACAAGAAGTCTCACGGTGGACAGTCCGAGTCTCGAGCCGCTTCTTTCTCATGAAAGGCCGCTTTTCACTAGCGCGACAAAATCAAGTGCTAGGAGGTGTGGTTCGGCATCATCGAACGTCAACCGTCTCTATCTCCATCGCCAGAGGGGTAGAAAGGTGTTCTTGCTCATGGTGAACCTCCCGGCCTCGCTTGCGGGTCGTCATCTTGAAGGACGAGGAAATCCTGTTCTCGGTCATCTAGACCGCCCGGCGCATCATCGAATATGTGTGCAGCAGAACGGCAACGGCCTGTTCCTCGGCCGCCGACCCGCCGAGCAATCCGGCGGCGTGCACCCGCTGCAGTCGACGGTCCAGTTCGGAGGCAATGGCGTTGCGGTCGGCGTGTGGCGGCAGCCCCACGCGGCCACCGATCCCGGAGCCGACCAGGACTTGTCGAAGCTCGCCCACCCAGGGCGATTCCGGATCGGTCTGCGTCAGGGACCCCAGTGCTTTGAACTCGGCCATCGTGTGGGCCTGGGGACTTCGGCGCACCTGGCGCAGGATCGACCTGATCTGCCCGCCCGCGGGATGGGTCAGGGCCAGGTGCTCGACCTGGGTGCAGGCGGCCACCGCCCGGCTGATCAACACCGATCGGGTCAGATTGACGTCGATGTTGGCGCGCAGCTCGTCCACCCTAGAATGTTGTTGCAACCAGGCGTTGACGGCGTACGCGCCGCGGGTGGCCACGGTGCGGGCGTGCCGAAGGCCGTACTCGCCCAACAGGTCCAGCAATCGGTCGCGTTGCGCGTCGGTGCCGATCGATGGTGTCGGGGATTCGAGCCAGCGCTCCAGCTGTGGGTCGGAGAGGCCGGCGAGCGCGGCCAGGGCATCGGCGTCGGATTCGGTGAACTGCCCGGTTTGCGCGGTCTGGGCCAGAAGGCCCGCCACCGGTTGCACGGTGAGGAGGCCGGCAGTCAGTGATGCCGCGATCGCATCGGACTGCTTCTGCGCTTCCTCGATCGGATCGACATCACCAAAAGCGCCCTCGCCGAGGGTATCTGCTTTGGCCAGCACCCCGATCGTGTTGACTGCAGAGAAGCCGAGGTCGTGCAAGAACTGCACCTCGTCGGCGCGGGGGGTCGCGTCGAAGAGGAAGATCGCCGCATCGGCGTTGACCGATGCCTCGCGGGTCTGTCCGAAGCCGTCGATCAACGCCCGGCGGGTGGCCTGCTCGTTGCCGGTGGTGATGGTCGCCAGACCCGGAGTATCGATCAGGATCATGCTCTGCAGCAACCGGCTCGGGAGGTAGCGGTTGACGTAGGCGACGTCTTCGGCGGCAACACCGAGTTCGGTGACCCGGCCGTCGGTCAACGGTGCACTGCGGCGGACTCCTCCAACGGTGACGACCTCGGCCCGCGAAGGTGCGCCATCTTGGTAAACCGCAACAACTTTGGTGCATTCGGTGGCGGCGGTATCGGCAACCCGGTCACCGATCAGTGCGTTGACAAGCGTTGATTTCCCGGCCTTGACCCGCCCGACAACCACCACCCGAGGTGGAGCCCACAGGTCATCACGGATGCGTGCGGTGGCCTGCGCCAGTGGCCGGTCGATCTGTGCGATCTGGGCGAGGGCGCCGGTCAGCTGGTCGCGCAGGGCATGTGGCCGGGTACGCCGGACCGGTGGCCGGGTCACAGGGGTGCGCTCGCCTTCTTGAGTCCGCCGATCGCGGTGTCGAGTTGTTCGATGAGCGAGACGATTTCGGTCTGGCGGCGCGTGAGCCCGCGCACGCGCTTGTCCCGGGTCGCCTTGTCCTCCTTGGCGGCCTCTGCGCCGGCACTGATCTGTTCGCTGATCTCCTCGGTCTGGGCCCGCAGGTGCCGTCGATACGCCACCACGATCTCCGGGCGCGCGGTGGCGACGGTGCGGTCGATCACCCGCAGGGTCGACTTACTGGTGAGTCCCAACGTTTCCCGGAGCCAGGTGATCAGATGCTGGCGGCCGTTGCGCATCGCGCGGTACCCGAGGTTGACCGACAGCCAGACGCCGCCGGCGACCAACCCGATCGGCAACACCGCGGCCATCGCAAGACTTCCGAAGATGGCGCCGCCGACCATGCCGCCGGTCAGCAGATTGGCACCCATGAACCCCATCATCATCGCGCTGGGGTCCACCACATCTTTCCACTTCTTCTGCACCTCAGGCGAATTGATGTCCTCGGCCACCAACGTGGCGGCCACCGAGTTCATGATGTCCTCCCACTGTTCGTCGTTGCCGAACAGTTGTGCCACCACGTCGTGCAACGCCGAGGCGAAGGTGTCGAAGGACCGGGCCCCGGCAGCCTGCAGATCGGAGGTGATCGCGGCGGTGAAGACCTGGGGCTGCTTGCGCAGCATCCGCCAGCCCTCACCGTTGATACGGCCGGTCCAGTCCTCTTTGATCCGGTTCAGGTCGCCGTCCAACTGGGCGGTCGCCCGCTGCCGGGCCAGCGTGATGTCGCGGGACAGATGCTGGTCCCATTCGGTGCCGTGGTCGCGAAGCTCCTTGAGCCGCGCCTTCTTCTGGTTCAGATCGTCCAGCGCGGACGAATCGCCCTGAATCAGCGCGATTTCCGTGTCGAGGCGGACCTTCATCCGGTGCATGCCGCTGCGGCACACCTGCAGTCCGTCGAGCATCGGCGAGATCTCGCCGAACTCGAGCAATCCGTTGATCGCATCGCGTAGGGCTCCGATCCCGGAGGCGGTGAGGATCTCCTCACGGTGTGCGGGGTCCTGGTCGAGAGCTGCCAGGGCCCGGGTACCCGACACCCCGATCACGGTGGCGGTCCGGCCGAGTTCGCGGCGCACGATCGAGCGATTTTCTTCGGCGATGGTGCGCCAGTTGCGGCGGTTCTTGTCGATCTTGGTCATCGCGACCACCACCGACCCGGAGGTCTCGGTGGCAGTCCGCAAGAACTCGACCTCGGGCGCGGTCAGTGGCGCGGCGCTGTCACAGACCATCACGATGGCCCCGGCCCGGCGAGCGGCGGTCAGAGCGAGCCGGGCGTGCCGGGGATCGAGACCACCGGCCCCGGGGGTGTCGACCAGCGTCATTCCGGGCAGATGCAGGGGATCGGCGGCCACCACGGCTTCGGTGGGCAGGGCCTCGATGGTGGGGTCTTGGACGCACCGACCGCCCATCGTCACCCAGTCGGGCAATTCAGCGAGTGGGATCACACGGTTCGCGTCGGGGAAGTCCAGACGCGCCGAGCCGGCCGCGAGAGTGTCGTCCGGCGGTGTGAACCAGACACTGGCGCTGGTGGTGATGTCGACACCGACCGGAGCCAGCGACCGTCCGAGCAACGCATTGACCAGGGTGCTCTTGCCGCGCTTCACCTCGCCGACGAACACCACCGCACCACCGGAATCGGCGGCGTGAAAACGCGCCTGGGCAAGGTCGGCCGCCTTGGGCTGTCCGTACTTACGTAAGGCCTCGGTGGCAGCGCCAAGCGCCTCGACCGCATCGGCGTTGGCACGAGTGGTCACGATCACTCCCAGATCATCGGTGGGGCAGGGGCAAGGGTGGGGCAGGGTCAGTCGAAGGGACGGTTTCTTCACCGATGACTCTGCCGCATCCACCCTGGTCTGCGACATTGATCAAGTGACTGACATGAGCGAGCGCGACCTGGTTTTGCGCAGCCAAGATGGCGATCAAGCGGCCTTTGGTGAGCTGGTCACCCGGAACCGGGATCAGATCTGGGCGGTCTGCCTCCGGATCACCGCCAACAAGTACGACGCCGAGGATGCGCTGCAGGATGCGCTGATCGCCGGCTGGCAGAACATCGGCAAGTTCCGCGGCGATTCGAAGTTCACCAGCTGGATGTACCGGATCGCTGCCAACGCGGCGCTGGCCGTCATCCGCAAGCGGCTCGACACCTCGGCGGACGGACCTCCCGAGTTCGAATCCTCGGCACCGCGGGTCGATGCCCAGGTCGCCGACGTCGACCGCGTGCGTGCGGCCTTGGCCCTGTTACCGCTGGAGTTCCGTGAGGCCATCGTCCTGCGTGAATTCGGTGATCTGTCCTATCAGGAGATCGCCGACCAGCAGGGCGTTGGTGTGCAAACCGTCAAAAGCCGCATCAACCGGGCCCGCGCCAAACTCCTGGAAACCCTCGCCTGACCCCGCCGCACCCCGACGATGTGCCCTTTTGGCGGCGCCCACCTGGGCTTTTGTTCGCCAAAAGGGCACATCATCGGGGGCCGGGTCAGGTGAGTAGGTCGTCTCCGGTCGTGTCCGTGGAATCTGAGTAGTCCGTGTGGTCCGTGTGGTCCGTGAAGTCGGAGTCGGATGAGTCTGTGGCGTCGGTGTCAGGGTCGTCACTGTCGAAGTCATCGGTGGTATCGCCGACAAACAGGTCGTCACTGGTCTCGTCTTGATCGTCCGGCAGTGTGCTTTCGGTCTCTGGAATCAGGTCCTCGAAGCCGGATCCGGTGTAGTCGAATGCGGCTTCGAGGGTCTGATCGAAGACCGCCGGATCAACCTGGTCCTGCGCCGCGATCTGGGAAAAGATCCCGTCGAGCTGGTCATCTGGGCTGGTCACGGTACTTCTCCTGGGTCGATGGTGCGTCCGCCGAAAAGATGGGTCGCCGGTTTGTCAGTAATAGGAGTCCGGCCGACCCCGGAATGTTCCCGCACGGTCACGACGTGTTTGGCGGTGTACCTGCCCGGCGAATCGGAGTAGCTCGACGGTTCGGTTACCCTGAACACCCGTGACCCCCCACAAATCCAGCCCTGATGCCGCGTCCGGCTATGACCTCTTTGTGGTCGGATCGGGATTCTACGGACTGACTGTTGCAGAACGGGTGGCCACCGAGCTCGGCAAACGTGTCCTGGTCATCGACCGGCGTCACCATCTCGGCGGCAATGCGTATTCCGAACCCGAACCCACCACCGGGATCGAGATCCACAAGTACGGCGCACACCTGTTCCACACCTCGAACAAGAAGGTGTGGGACTACGTCAACAAGTTCACCGACTTCACCGGGTATCAGCACCGTGTCTTCGCCATGTACCAGGGACAGGCGTACCAGTTCCCGATGGGCCTTGGCCTGGTCTCGCAGTTCTTCGGTCGCTACTTCACGCCGGACGAGGCACGCGCGCTGATCGCCGAGCAGTCCAGTGAGATCGATACCGCCAAGGCGACGAACCTCGAAGAGAAGGCCATCAGCCTGATCGGCCGCCCTCTCTACGAGGCGTTCGTGAAGCACTACACGGCCAAGCAGTGGCAGACCGACCCGAAGGAGCTGCCTGCGGCGAACATCGCCCGGCTCCCGGTTCGCTACACCTTCGACAACCGCTACTTCAACGACACCTATGAGGGTCTGCCGACCAACGGTTACACCGCCTGGCTCGAGAACATGGCGGCGAGCGACCTCATCGACGTCCGTCTGGAGACCGACTGGTTCGACGTCCGCGATGAGTTGCGGGCACAGAACCCCGACGCGCCCGTGATCTACACCGGGCCGCTCGACCGCTATTTCGACTACGCCGATGGCGAACTCGGCTGGCGAACACTGGATTTCGAGACCGAGGTACTCGATACCGGAGACTTCCAGGGAACCCCGGTGATGAACTACAACGACGCGGACGTGCCGTACACCCGCATCCACGAGTTCCGGCACTTCCATCCCGAGCGCGAGTACCCGACCGACAGGACGGTCATCATGCGCGAGTACAGCCGTTTCGCCGAGAACGACGACGAGCCGTACTACCCGATCAACACACCTGAGGACCGCGAGAAGCTCAGTGCTTACCGCGCACGGGCAGCCGCCGAGACGGCTTCGTCGAAGGTGCTGTTCGGTGGCCGTCTGGGCACCTATCAGTACCTCGACATGCACATGGCCATCGCCAGCGCCCTGACGATGTACGAGAACACGCTTGCGCCGCACCTGAAATCCGGTGCGCCACTGGCGACAGAGGTGGAACAGTGACCGGGACAGCAACAGGGACAGTGACAACGGAAGCCGAGCAGTCACAGAGCCCGCAGACCCACGACGCGGCAAAAACCTTGCTGCAACGCGTGATTCTCCCGCGACAGGGTGAACCGCTGGACGTCCGGTCGCTCTACCTGGTGGAGTCCGAGAACAACGCTCGACGCGCACATGCGCCGACCCGGACCTCGGTGTTGCTCGGTGCCGAGTCCGAGGTGAGCTTCCTGACCTACTTCAACGCTTTCGCTGCGTCGTATTGGCGCCGTTGGAGCATCCTGAAGTCCGTTGTGTTGCGTATCGAGGTCACCGGCGCCTGCCGTGTCGACGTGTACCGGTCGAAGATCGATGGATCCCGTATCGCGGTCGACGGCAACCTGGTTCCGATTGACGAAAACGGTGACGGTGTCATCGAATTCGAGGTCGGCCTGGAGCCGTTCGAAGACGGTGGCTGGATCTGGTTCGACATCACCACCGACACCGAGGTGGAGGTGCGCGCCGCTGGTTGGTACGCCCCGATCGATGCGCCGACCGGTCCGGAGACCAAGCGGGTGACCATCGGTATCCCGACGTTCAACCGCCCCACCGATGCGGTGAATGCGCTGCGCGCGTTGACCTCCGATCCGCTGGTCGATGAGGTCATCGACGCGGTGATGATGCCTGATCAGGGCACGAAGCTGGTCAAGGAAGAGCCCGGCTACGCCGAGGCCGCCGCCGCGCTCGGCGACCGGCTGCACATGTTCAAGCAGGGCAACCTCGGTGGCTCGGGCGGTTATTCACGCATCATGTACGAGGCGCTGAAGCAGACCGACAGCCCGTACGTCCTCTACATGGACGACGACATCAGCATCGAGCCGGATTCGATCCTGCGCGCTCTGGCGCTGTCGCGATTCGCCAAGTCGCCCATGCTCGTCGGCGGTCAGATGCTCAACCTGCAGGACCGCAGTCACCTGCACTGCATGGGAGAGGTCATCGACCACAGCAACTTCATGTGGACCAGTGCGCCGTACGTCGAGTACGACCACGACTTCGCCGAATACCCGCTGCGCGACCGGGAGAACTCCAAGGACCTGCACCGGCGCATCGACGTCGACGGCAACGGTTGGTGGATGTGCATGATCCCTCGTGAGACCGCGGAAAAGATCGGCCTGCCGATGCCGCTGTTCATCAAGTGGGACGACTGGGAATACGCGCTGCGTGCGGGCAAGGCCGGCTACCCGACGGCCACCATTCCCGGTATTGCCATCTGGCACATGGCCTGGAGTGACAAAGACGACGCCATCGACTGGCAGGCGTACTTCCACCTCCGTAACCGGTTGGTGGTCGCCTCGATCCACCACGAGGGTTCGATCAGTGGCATCCTGAAGTCGATGTCCAAGGCCACGGCCAAACATCTTCTGTGCCTGGAGTATTCGACGGTCGCCATCCAGAACGAGGCCATCCGTGACTTCCTGGCCGGTCCCGACCATGTTCGGGACCTGCTGCCGACGGCGCTGCCGAAGATCGCGGCCATGCGCAAGCAGTACCCCGATGCGGTGGTTCTTCCATCGGCCACCGAACTGCCCCGGACCACTGGGGAGGCAACACGTTTCGGGATGAGCATCCCGACCAACCCGATCTCGAAGATCCGGTCACTCGGTGCCGCGGTTGTGAACAACCTCCGCCCGGCAGATCCGCGCCACCATGAGGTCCCGCAGGCCAATTACCCGCCGCTGCAAGCGCGTTGGTTCAGCCTCGGCCGGGTTGACGGGGTCACCGTGACCACCGCCGACGGCCGCGGAGTCGTGTACCGCCAGCGGGACCGGGACAAGATGATCGAGCTGGCCAAGGAATCAGCCGCCCTGATCAAGGAACTCCGCGCTCGTTTCCCCGAGATGCGAGAAACCTACCGATCCGCGCATGCGGACCTGACCAGTAAAGAAAGCTGGGAGCGTGTCTTCGGAATCGATTGAGGTCGAGCTGAGTCCCATCGGTGTATTGCGTGGCGAGACCAAGATTCTGGTCGGGATCCAACGTGCGCTGATCAACAAGCCGGGAGCGGTGACCGCTGCCCGGGGGCTCTCGCATTTCGGTGAGCACTCCCTCGGCTGGCTGGCTCTGGCCGCCGCAGGCGGGACGATCGCGCAGCTCCGGGGTGACAAGTCGGGACGCGACAAGTGGATCGCCGCCGGGGTCGGGGCGTTCGGCGCCCACGCCGCCTCCGTCGTGATCAAGCGGGTGGTCCGCCGCCGCCGTCCGAACGACCCGCGGGTCGAGATCGGTGTCGGAACCCCCAGTAAGTTGAGTTTCCCGTCCAGTCATGCGACATCGACCACCGCGGCCGCGATTCTGCTCGGCCGCGCGGCGGGCCTTCCGGTCGCGGCCCTTCCGGCGGTACTGGTGCCGCCGATGCTGATGTCGCGACTGGTCTTGGGCGTTCACTACCCGACCGATGTGATCGGCGGGGCGCTGATCGGTGCCACCTGTGCGGCCGCGCTGACCACAGGTGAAAGACTGATCCGAACTGAGAACCGAGGAGTGCAGTGAGCGAGGAGCCGATCGAGCACGGCGCGTTGCGTGGACCGCCGAAGAATTTGGCAACAGGCCTGGTCAAGGCCGTCAGGCCGCGACAGTGGATCAAGAACCTTCTGGTGTTGGCCGCACCGTTGGCCGCGGGGGCCGTTGACGAAGGCGACATCCTGGCCCGGACCGCGATTGCGTTTGTTGCGTTCTGTCTGGTCGCTTCCTGCGTCTACCTGATCAACGATGCCCTCGACGTCGAGGCCGATCGTAATCACCCGACCAAGCGGTTCCGTCCGATCGCGGCCGGAGTGGTTCCGGTGCCGCTGGCGTTCGCGCTGGCAGTGGTCCTGGGTGCGTTGTCCATCGGCATCTCGTTCCTGGCGAACTGGCAACTTGCCGCGGTCATCGGTGTCTATCTGGTGATCCAGCTCGGCTATTGCTTCGGGCTCAAGCACGAGCCCGTCATCGACATCTGCATCGTGTCGTCCGGCTTCCTGCTGCGCGCCATCGCCGGTGGCGTGGCTGCCGAACTGCCCGACGGTCTGTCCAAGTGGTTCCTGTTGGTGATGACGTTCGGGTCGCTGTTCATGGCGGCAGGCAAGCGGTACGCCGAGCTCCAGTTGGTCGAGCGCACCGGCGCCAAGATCCGTAAGAGCCTCGAGTACTACACAACGACGTACCTGCGATTTGTGTGGACGTTGTCGGCGACCGCCGTGGTGCTCTGCTACGGAATGTGGGCGTTCGATGCGGACAGCAACCACGACGACAACGTTTGGTATGCCCTGTCGATGGTGCCGTTCACCGTCGCAATCCTTCGCTACGCCGTGGATGTTGACGGTGGTCAAGCGGGCGAACCCGAAGAAATCGCGCTCGGTGACCGTGTTCTCCAGCTGCTGGCCATTGCCTGGTTAGTATGCGTGGGTGTCGCGGTCTATGCCATCAGTTGAACCAACGGTTTTGGGCCGCAGGATCAATCCGGCCACGATCTCACTGTCGATCAGTGCGGTCGTGGTCGGCGCCATCTTCGCTTACGGAGCATGGCAGCGTCGCTGGATCGCCGACGACGGACTGATCGTCCTCCGGACGGTTCGCAACCTGCTGGCAGGCAACGGTCCGGTCTTCAACAAGGGGGAGCGGGTCGAGGCGAACACCTCGACTGTGTGGACCTACCTGATCTGGTTCTGGAGTTGGGTGACCGACGCCAGGACCGAGTACGTGGTGTTGTGGATCGCACTCGTTCTGTCGGTCACCGCCCTCCCGTTGGCCATGTACGGAACCGGGCGCCTGTACCGCATCGACAAGGGCCGTGGCCCGGTCAACCGCGGCTGGATGTTGCTGCTCCCGCTCGGTGCGCTCGTCTACATCGCCTTGCCGCCTGCCCGCGACTTCGCGACCAGCGGTCTGGAGACCTCGCTCTGTATTTTCTGGGCTGCCCTGCTGTGGTGTCAGTTGATCGCATGGAGTCAGCGAGAGACATCGACCGGACACCTCGGCCGGAAACAGACCATCACCACCCTGTTGCTCGGATTCACCGCAGGCCTGGCGCCGCTGATCCGGCCGGAACTGACACTCGTCGGTGGATGCGCCCTGCTGCTGGTGGTCTGTGCGCCGATGACGTGGCGGATGCGACTGGCGTTCGCAGCCGTGGCGGGTGTGCTCCCGGTGGCCTACCAGATCTTCCGGATGGGCTACTACGGCCTGTTGGTTCCGAACACGGCGGTGGCGAAGGATGCCAGCGGATCGAAGTTCGAACAGGGTTTCCGCTACCTCGGCAACATGTTCAGTCCTTATCTATTGCTGCTGCCACTGATCGTTGCGGTGGTCGCGGCCGCGGTGGCCTGGTACCTGCGCAGTCGGCAGGTCGATTCCGCAGCCGATTCGAACCGTGAGGACCAGGATCGGGGATGGCGGGCGCGGACCGCGATGGTCAGTCGCAGCCTGCAGACCCCGACGGCCGTTGTCGCCCTGATCATCGTCACCGGATTGGTCGAGGCGCTCTACTGGGTTCGCCAGGGTGGCGACTTCATGCACGCGCGTGTGCTGCTGGTTCCGCTGTTCCTGCTGATGCTCCCGGTGATGGTCATCCCGATCGTCATCCCGACCGCGCTGGGCCGCGACCAGATCGTCGGCTGGGTCGGAGCCGGCGTGATGGCCGGTCTCTGGGTGACCACCGTCGTATGGGCCGTCTCGACCGCGCATGTGGCCGGCATGACCAACGGCACCGAGATCGGCCGCGGTGGCATCGTCGACGAGCGGCGCTACTACATACAGAACATCGGCGTCGAACATCCCATCACCGCTGAGGACTATCTGAATTATCCGAGAGTCCGGGCGATGGTCGAATCGATCGCCGAGCATCAGGACACCGGTGGCGTCCTCTTGCCGTCTCCGAACTACAACGAGTGGTACTTCGATCCGCTGCCGGTGCCACCTCCGGACAATGTGGTCAAGCAGTTGACCGTGTACTACTTGAACCTCGGTATGACCAGTATGAATGCGCCGCTCGACGTCCGGGTCATCGACCAGATGGGCCTGGCATACCCGATCGCCGCTCACTCCGATCGTCTTCCGGACGGCCGGATCGGTCATGACAAGGATCTGGACCCGGAGTGGGTGATCGCCGAATCGGGCGCTTACCCGCGATACCCGGTGCTGCCACCCTTCATCAGTCAGGACGGGGTTCGGCAGGCGCAGGTGGCACTGACCTGTAAGCCCACGGAGGATCTGATCGCGTCGTACTCGGCACCGTGGACATTCGAACGATTCCGGCACAACGTTCGGCAGGCAGCCGGGTTCACGTCATATCGGATCGACCGGAACCCGCTGTACGAACTCCAGCGCTGTAATTTGCCGATTCCACCCCCGGTGCCCTGATCGTGACAATCAGATCCTGTGGACTCGCCAAATTGTTATCTGAAAGTAACCTGTGAATCTCGGCGTCGGAGCAGGTAGGGCGAGCGGGCTCGAATTGTGACGTAGCGCAAGGTCTCGGAACTGTAACGCCGGGTTTTGCTGGCGCGATAATGATGGAGAACCTGAATTTTGGCAGGTCGCGATGTAGTTCGGGGCGCGATGAATCCAGCCGTAGGGTTTGTCAGGCCGGGGCCTATCCAATAGGCTCCGTTCGTTGCCGGAGTGCGAGACCCATGTGTCGCCAAGCTGTGTAACAGCTGAGGGGCCTGGTGGTCCACCGGAGTGCTCGTGGCCGATTGATTTCCAAGGCACCCCAGCCGATGGCTGCGGTGCTGGACAGAAAGAGAGTTACATTCGATGCGCGTACGCAGACCTTTCGGGCGAGCGGGATTCGGTAAGCGATTCGTCGCTGCCTTCGCCGCAGTGGCGACCATCTCCGGAGTCGGCGTTGTCGCCGGTACCGGAACCGCCGCCGCCTGGGGCACCGGATCAGGCTTTTCGCAGTGGTATGCGGACGGCTGCGGTATGCCCGGTGCGGTGAAGGTCCGGTCGTGGACCAAGCCCGGCAACTACAAGACCGTTGTCATGCTCGACGGCCTCCGCGCAACCAACGACGTCAGTGGCTGGGAGCACGAGACCAATATTCAGAACATGGTCGACCGTGGCGTCAACGTGGTCATGCCCATCGGTGGCGCCGCAAGCTTCTACAGCGACTGGAATGCGCCCAGCAACTTCAATGGCCAGGATTACGCCTACAAGTGGAACTGCGTGATCACGCGTTCGCTGGTGAACGGGATGGATGAGCGCGGACTGCGTGGGCCCTCGGGCAAGTACGCAATCGCCGGAATCTCGATGGGCGGCAACGCGGCCCTGGTCATCGCCGCGAACAACAAGCAGAACTACTCCCACGCCTTCTCGATGTCGGGCTACCTGAACCTCTCGGCGCCGGGTATGAAGTCGGCCATCCGTGTTGCACTCCTTGACGGCGACGGCGGACCGTGGAACGCCGACAGCATGTGGGGTCCGCCGTGGAGCACCCGCTGGTACGACAACGACCCGTTCGTGCAGATCACCAAGATGCAAGGTCTGAATGTTCGCGTCGGCTCCGGTACCGGTATCCCGGGTGTGCACAACGTCAACGAGAATTTGGTCAGCATCGTGCAGGGCGTGCCGCTCGAAACGCTTGCGCTGGCGCAGACCCGTGCGTTCGAGGTCCAAGCCTTCGTCAACCGCGTCAAGCTCACCACCGATTACCCGCTCCAGGGCACTCACGCGTGGGGTTACTGGCAGGACATGATGTGGCGCGCACTGAACGACGGATGGTTCCGCGGATAGTTCGCCCGTGACCCTCTGGTCACAAAAATCACACCAGTAACAGGTGTGGCAACCTCAAAACCGAACGCCCTACGTGTATGAAACACGTAGGGCGTTCTGTTTTTTTCTGCTCACCGGTATTCGGAGACGTAGCGAGACGGAGTTCGACCCGGTGTGCGAAGCAGGTGCGCAGCGGAGTTCGGCCAGAGATCTGGTTTTGATCGTGACTTGAGGAGTAGAGGTACATGCGGCAGAGATTTGTGCGCGGCGCAATGGGACTGATCGCCGGCGCAGTGGCAGTGTCCGCAGTGCTGGGAACATCGACCGCGGTGGCCGCGCCTGTCCATGCGGCCCCTGGGCCGGTACACAGCGCTCCTGCTGTCGAAGTTCCGGGTGTCAAGATCACCAACACCTTCTGGTACTCCGATCGCCGCGTCGCGATGTGGGTCTACTCGCCCGCGATGGGCACCAACATCCAGGTGCAGTTGCTGCTGGCGCGGGACTGGAACTACCGGCCGTCGAACACCTTCCCGCAGATGTACATGCTGGACGGTCTGCGCGCGCAGGAAGACCAGAACGGCTGGATCATCAACACCAACGTCGAGGACTTCTACAAGGACAAGAACGTCAACGTCGTCCTGCCCATCGGCGGTGAATCCAGCTTCTACGCCGATTGGCAAGAGCCGAACAACGGCAAGAACTACAAGTGGGAGACGTTCCTGACGAAGGAACTGCCGCCGCTCCTCGAGAAGCAATGGCGTTCGACGGATGTCAGGGGCGTCGAAGGGCTGTCCATGGGCGGTTCGGCGGCGATGATGCTCGCTGCGCGTAACCCCGGGTTCTTCAAGTTCGCCGCGTCGTTCTCCGGCATCCTCCAGCTCAGTTCGTTCGGTATGCCGCAGGCCATCCAGTTCGCGGTGAACGATGCCGGCGGCTACGACGCCGCCAAGATGTTCGGGCCGCCGACCGATCCGGCCTGGAAAGAACACGACCCGTATGTGATGGCCGAAAAGCTGGCAGGCACCAGTCTCTACGTGTCGTCCGGCAACGGTCTGGTCGGCCAGTACGACACCTTGTCGACCATCCCCGGCCTGGCCACCAACTACGCGGGCGTGGGACTCGAAGTTCTCTCGCGGGTCACCTCGCAGCAGTTCGCGAGCCGTCTGAATCAACTCGGTATCCGTGCGCAGGCCGTCTACCGCGACTCGGGAACCCATACCTGGCCGTACTGGCAGTTCGAGATGGAACAGGCATGGCCGCAGGCGGCCGGAGCCCTCGGGCTCGCTGCCGACCGCCCGGCGTGCAGCACCAGTGGCGCGATCGCGCCGGTGTACAAGACGAACAAGTCTTCGCTCGGAGAGTGCCTCACCCCGGAATATGACGTGCCCGGTGGTCGCGCTCAGGACTTCCGTGGCGGCCGGATCATCTGGTCGGCCAAGACCGGCGCCCAGGTCGTGGGCGGTGGCATCGGCGGAGCCTATGTGGCCGCAGGTGGTCCCGGTGGCTGGCTCGGATTCCCGACCAGTGGTGAACTGGCCACACCGGACAAGGTGGGACGCTTCAACCGCTTCCAGAACGGCAACATCTACTGGACCCGGACCACCGGTGCCCATGCTGTCGGCGGCGCGATTCTCGCCGACTGGGGCAAGAGTGGCTATGAACGCGGACCGCTGAAGTACCCGACCGGTGATGAGATCGACACCCCGGGTGGCAAGGGCCGAGTGCAGGCCTTCCAGATCGGTGCGTACTACTGGAATCCTGCCAATGGCGCACATTCGGTGCAGGGCATGATCTTTGACAAGTACCTTGCGCTCGGCCACGAAGGTGGCTGGCTGGGCTTCCCGACCACCAATGAGATCGGTCTCAAGGCGGGCGGCAAGCTCACCGCATTCGATGGCGGCAACATCTACTGGACCCCGGCCAAGGGTGCCTTCGCGATCGCACCCGGACCGATCTTCGATGCGTGGGGCAAGGCCGGCTACGAGAACGGAAAGCTCGGCTACCCCATCAGCGACGAGGAGCCGATCACCGGCGGAACCAGGGTGCGTTTCGAAGGCGGCTCCATCGAAAACGTCAACGGCGTTGTCACGGTCAAATAATTCCCTCAGATCGTTTCGGTAGCCTGGCGGAGGCCTTCGGGCACCAGACCGCACAGACGACGTCCCCGCGAGGGGCGCCGGAGAAGGAAGTGACATGACAGGCAACATCATTCGGGCCGTGACCGTGGGCGCAGCACTGCTGGTGACAGCTGTGCTGGCCACGGGGTGTGGTGACGACGACTCGACGGCTTCGGCGCCCACCAGTGCGGTGAGCACCTCCAGCAGCCCGGTCAGCGCCACCAACAGCGCGGAGCCCTCACCGAGTGAGAGTGCCCCGTCGTCGGCAGTGACGTCGACAAAGGTGACCAGCAAGGCACAACCCGACGACACCGAGGGTCTGCCGGCAACCGGACCGGCTTCCGCGCAGGTCCCCGTGGGCGTCGACGCCGACGACAAGACGCAGGCGTACCTCGCCGAGCTGAAGAAGCAGGGTGTGCAGATCCCCAACGACCCCGACAACGCGCTGGCAATCAGTGCGGGCCAGACCGTCTGTGAGGGCAAGAAGCAGGGGACTCCGCCCGCGAACGTCAAGATCTTCGTGGTGCCGATCGTCGGGTCGGGTACGACTGATGAGGCCAAGGCCAACTCTGACGCCGACAAGGTGATCAAGGCCGCCGAGTCGAAGCTCTGCTGACCGGCCGAATTCAATGACACCCAAGAAACGCAAGCGGGGCAAACTGCTGCTCTTTGCCATCCTCGGTCTGGGGATTCTCAGCGTCATCGCGGTCATCCTCGTGGTGATCCTGATCATCAACCTGCTCAAGCCGGAACCCGTTGGGCCCGAAGGCCCGACGCAGGACACGACGAGTTCGGTGCCGCGTCCCACCGCGCAACCGGCCGATTGTCCCGATGTGCAGGTGATCTCGGTCCCGGGTACGTGGGAGTCGGCGAGCGACGACGACGCCTATAACCCGACCGCGAATCCGCAGTCGTTGATGCTCAAGGTTTCTGGTCCGCTGTCGAATGAATTCGATTCGTCGCGCGCTGACGTCTACACCGTTCCGTACGTCGCGCAATTCCGGAATCCGACGAACCTGCAGGACCGGCAGGCCGACTACGACGTCTCGCGCGCCGAGGGTACGCAGAAGACCCGGGCGAAAATCGCGGAGGTCAATGCGGAGTGTCCACTGACCAGCTTTGTGCTGATGGGCTTTTCGCAGGGTGCGGTGATCGTGGGTGACATCGCCGGCGAGATCGGCAACGGCAATGGCCCCATCGCCCAGGATCTGGTTTTGGGCGTCGGCCTGATCGCCGATGGTCGTAGGCAGCCGAACCAGGCGGAGAACGTCGGCCCCAATCCGACCGGGGTCGGGGCGGAGATCGCCCTCGACATCCTGCCGATCCCCGGCATCGATCTGACCGGTCCGCGGCCCGGTGGTTTCGGTGAACTCACCGATCGCACGTACTCGCTGTGCGCGCCCGGCGATCTGATCTGTGATGCGCCGACGATTACCAACCCCCTCGAAGGCATCAACAAGTTGATGGGGGCCATCAACAATCCGATCCACGCGATGTACAACACAACGCAGTACTGGAGCAACGGTGGTCAGCCCGCGACGGTCTGGATGACCGACTGGGCGCGCGGCGTGATCGACGATGCGCCGTTCCCCAAGCACGAATAGCCCGTCTGGCCCTGTCCGACCATTTTGAACCGCCTGGCTGCGGAAGTAACGTGTGACGCCGAACCGCGCGGCGTCGGGTTGAGCCGATGGCCGCGGGCAATGCGTACTAGGTAGGAGAGAAGATGACGTCAGCTGCGGCGGACTCCGGTCTGCGCAAGTTCCGATTCGGAGCAGGCGGCGAGGGCAACCGTGACGAGGGTGGTGCCCGTAAGTTCGTCAAACTCGCGCAGACCGCCGAGGAGTACGGTTTCGACACCTTCGCGGTGCCGGATCACCTCGGCAACCAGGTCGGTCCGCTTGCGGCCCTGGGTGCACTGAGCCAGGCCACCGACCGAATCCGACTCGCGACGTCTGTGCTGGCCAATGGCTACCGTCATCCCGCGCTGCTGGCCAAAGAGGCCACCACCATCGACGTGCTGTCGAAGGGGCGCCTCGAGCTCGGTATCGGGGCGGGGTGGATGAAGGAGGAGTTCGACAAGGCCGGCATCGAGTTCGAGTCGCCGGGTGTCCGCATTCGTCGTCTGGATGAGTCATTGACCATCCTGGACGGCCTGTTGCGGGGCGAAGAGGTCAACTTCTCAGGTGAGTTCTACAACATCAAGGGGCTCGTCGGCAGCCCTCGGCCACGGCAGGGCCCGCGGCCTCCGATCGCGGTCGGTGGTGGTGGTCCGAAGATGCTGGCGCTGGCCGCCAAGCACGCCGACATCATCTCCGTGGCGACCGGCACCACCGCCGAAGGCAAGCTGCGGCTCTCGGATATGACGATGCAGAAAACGGTCGAGCGGGTGGACCGGATCCGGCAGGCGGCCGGTGAGCGTTTCAACGAGATCGAGCTGAACTGGACGATCGCCACGATTGTCATCACCGACGATCGCGAGGCCACCGCAGAGATGGCCCTTGCTGCTCTTGACCAGGGATATCCGCCGAACATCGAGATGGATGTGAAGCTCTCGGTCGAGGACATCCTGGAGTCGCCGTACCTGGCATTCGGCTCGTTCGAGCAGATCGCCGATCAGATCCGTGAGGTACGCCGGCGCACCACGATGTCGTACGTCGGAGTTTTCCCGACTCAGATGGACGCGTTCGCGCCCATCATCCCGCTTCTCAAAGGAGAGTAGGGGCGACCCGCGTCGCAGTGGCGTAGGTTGTCTTTCGGCCATCCGGCGAAGACGGGTGCCGACGGCGGGTGGTGTTCATGTGATGGGCACCGTCGCCGGTAGGATGTGAAGGGTTTGGCTCGGGTCGACATGGCTTCGAGTCCTATTTGGCTTGACATGAAAAGTAGGGAACCCTGTTGGAGACGAATCCGAAGGTAGAGATCGGCAACCGTGCCGAGATGACGCCGACGGCGGAGTGCGACAGCGGTGACCCGATTTGGGCCGGCGCCCCGGCCGCTATCAGGAGTGCGAATGAACAACGAGTTTGACCAGTTTTTGGACGAGAACGGCAATCTGTTCTTCACCGAAGACGCGACTCTGGTCGACTACGTGGAGCGCAATGTCGTCGAGCAGGCCGACACCCTGGCGTATCGATTCATGGACTACAGCCGTGAGCGTGACGGCGAGGCCATCGATCTGACCTGGGCACAGTTCGGCAAGCGCCTGCGCGCGATCGCAGCGCGGCTGCAGCAGGTCACCCAGCCCGGTGACCGGGTGGCGATCCTTGCCCCGCAGTCGCTCGAGTACGTGATCGGTTTCTTCGGCGCGCTCTACGCAGGCAACATCGCTGTCCCGCTGTTCTCTCCGGATGAGCCCGGGCACACCGATCGGCTGACCGCGGTGCTGGCCGACTGCAAGCCGTCCGCGATCTTGACCTCGACGAAGTCTGCCGAAGCGGTACGTGACTTCTTCAAACCGCTGCCCGCCAAGGACCGTCCCCGCGTCATCGCCATCGACGCCGTTCCCGATTCGGTCGGGGAGACCTGGGTGCGTCCGACGCCGAAGCTGCACGACACCGCGTACCTGCAGTACACCTCGGGTTCGACCCGGGTCCCGGCCGGCGTGATCATCACCTACGAGTCCGTTGCGGCGAATGCGCTGCAGATGATCGATGCGATCGAGTTCGACCACAACTCGCGTGGTGTGACCTGGCTGCCGATGTTCCATGACATGGGCTTGCTGACGGTCATCCTGCCTGCGCTGGGTGGCAAATACATCACGATCATGAGTCCGCAGGCGTTCGTGCGCCGCCCGGGTCGCTGGATCCAGGAGCTCGCGGCGATGGCCGACCGCGCGGACACCTTTGCTGCGGCGCCCAACTTCGCCTTCGAACATGCCGCCGTGCGCGGCGTGCCGAAGGACGGCGAGAACATCGACCTGAGCAACGTCATCGGTCTGATCAACGGCAGCGAGCCGGTCACGGTCAGCTCGATGAAGAAGTTCAACGACGCATTCGGCCCGTACGGACTCCCGAAGACGGCCATCAAGCCGTCGTACGGCATGGCCGAGGCCACCCTGTTCGTCTCGTCGACCAAGCGCGACAACGAGGCGAAGATCATCTATGTCGATCGCGATGAACTCAATCGCGGCCAGTTCAAGCTTGTCGACCAGGACGCACCGGGTGCGGTGGCGCAGGTGTCGTGTGGGCAGGTCTCGGTGAGCCAGTGGGCCGTGATCGCCGATTCGGAGACCGCCACGGAGCGTCCCGACGGACATGTCGGTGAGATCTGGTTGCACGGCATGAACATCGGGCACGGTTACTGGGGTCGCCCGGAAGAGACCGAAGAAACCTTCAACAACACCCTGGCGAACCCGTTGCCGGAGGGCAGCCACAGTGTCGGCGCCCCGGAGGGTGCCAAGTGGATGAAGACCGGTGACTACGGCGTCTGGTACGACAACGAGCTCTACATCACCGGTCGTGTCAAGGATCTGGTGATCGTCGACGGCCGCAACCACTACCCGCAGGACCTCGAGTTCTCGGCGCAGGAGGCCAGCCCGGCACTGCGCCCCGGTTTTGTGGCGGCCTTCGCGGTGCCGGCCAACGAGTTGCCGGAGGTGGTGTTCGCGAACTCCGCCAGCGGATTGAAGTTCGACGCCGATGACGCATCTGAGCAGTTGGTCATCGTTGGCGAGCGTGGGCCCGGCAAAAAGGTCGATCCACAGGAAGTGGCGGACACCGTCCGCGCCGCGATCGCACAGCGACACGGCGTGATGGCGCGCGATGTGTTGATGGTCCCGGCCGGCTCGATCCCGCGAACCTCCAGTGGCAAGATCGCCCGACGGGCATGTAAGGCGGCGTACATCGACGGGAGCCTGCGCGGTGGCTACCAGCAGACCGCGTTCCCCGACGCGCCGATTGAGAACCAATAGTTTGGAAACCCCGATGCCTGAACTGAATAACGAGCCCGGTGCTTTGAACTCGGACGATGAATTGCCGGGCTCCGGTTTCGGGCCGGGAGACGGCTCGCATTCAGACGGTGACATTGACGTGTCGCCGGTGGGGTCGGACACCGATTCGGGTGTCGCGCTCCATGATGACGAGAAGGCCGGGGACATGACGGTCTCGGAGCTGCGTGAGTGGCTGCGCGGCTGGGTCTCCGACACCACCGGGCTGCCGCTTGATCAGGTATCGGATGACCGGCCGATGGAAGAGTTCGGTCTGTCGTCGCGGGATGCGGTCGCATTGTCGGGTGACATCGAGGACAAGACCGGTGTGATCCTGACGGCCACGGTTGCCTACCAGCATCCGACCATTGCGTCGTTGGCGAAGCGCATCATCGAGGGTGATCCTGATGAGGGTCTCGATGACGATGATGATGCCGAGCGTTATCAGCGGGTACGTGGCGCCGACGACGACATCGCCATCGTCGGTGTGGCAACCCGTTTTCCGAAGGCCGGGCACACACCGGAGTCGACGTGGGATCTGTTGATCAACGGGCGCGACGGTGTCGGTGGACTGCCGGAGGATCGCTGGACGGAGTTCAAGTCCGAACCCCGCATCGCGAAGGTCCTCGCGGAGGCGAACCTCAATGGTGGCTACCTCGACGACGTCAAGGGCTTTGACGCCGACTTCTTCCAGATGTCGCCGCGCGAGGTCGAGATGGTCGATCCGCAGCAGCGCCTGGCGCTGGAACTGACGTGGGAGGCGCTCGAACACGCCCACATCCCGGCCAGCGACCTCAAGGGTGGTCAGGTCGGTGTCTTCATCGGCAGTTCCACCAACGACTACCAGATGCTTGCCGTCTCCGATCCGGAAGGCGCGGGCGAGACCGCCGCGTACGCACTCACCGGAACGTCCACTTCCATTGTGGCCGGACGGGTTTCGTACTACTTCGATTTCCGGGGGCCGTCGATCGCCCTCGACACCGCGTGTTCGTCGTCGTTGGTCGCGGTCCATCAGGCCGTGCGGAGCCTGCGCTCCGGCGAGTCGGACGTGGCGCTTGCCGGCGGCGTGAACATGCTCATCACCCCAGCCGCGACACTCGGCTTCGATTCGTTGGGCGTGCAGTCGAAGGACGGCCGGATCAAGGCGTTTTCGTCTGATGCCGACGGAATGATCCGTGCCGAGGGTGGCGGACTGGTCGTTCTCAAGAGGCTCTCCGATGCTCGCCGGGACGGCGACAAGGTGCTGGCCGTGGTCGCGGGCTCGGCGGTCAACTCCGATGGACGCTCCAACGGACTTCCCGCCCCGAACCCCGAGGCGCAGGTTCAGGTGCTGCGCACTGCCTACACAGATGCCGCGATCAATCCCCGCGATGTCGACTACATCGAGGCCCACGGCACCGGAACCATCCTCGGTGATCCGATCGAGGCCGATGCGCTCGGCCGCGTGGTGGGTAAGGGGCGTGAGGCCGACAAGCCGGCTCTGCTCGGTTCGGTGAAGACCAACTTCGGTCACCTCGAAGCTGCCGCCGGTGCCGCCGGACTCATCAAAGTTGTTCTGGCGCTTGGCGAGAACAAACTGCCCCCGTCGCTGAACTATGCAGGCCCCAACCCGTACATCCAATTTGATGCGCTGCACCTGAACGTGATCCCGGAGGCCACCGATTGGCCGCGGTATTCGGGACACGCGGTGGCCGGCGTCTCCGGGTTCGGCTTCGGCGGTACCAACGCGCACGTCGTCGTGCGAGAGGTGACCCCAGAAGATCTCACCGAACCGGCCACGACCGAGGTCGACGTACCGGCGGCTGCGCAGGCCACGGTCGCGGACTTCCTCGACGCAGACGACGATCCCGACGAATTCCTCACCGAGGCCGAGCGTGCTGCGCTCGGTCAGTTGGCCGCGGCCCCGAAGGTCGCGGAGACCGCGGTGGCCGAGGTCGATCCGACCGAGGGATTCGCCCCGTGTGCGGTCGAAGGTTCGGTTGTCCCGCTTGTCGTTTCCGGATTCGTGCCGTCGCGCCGCCGCAAGGCCGCCGCCGATCTGGCCGACTGGCTGGAGACAGATGAGGCCAAGGCCGCGCCGCTGGCAGACATCGGCCGTGCGCTGGCCCACCGCAACCACGGGCGTACGCGCTCGGTGGTGATGGCCCGCAGCCACGAAGATGCACTCAAGGGCATGCGTGCGATCGCGGACAACAAGAATTCGCCGATCGTATACACCTGTGACGCACCGGATCCGGCGTCTGCCGTCTGGCTGCTGTCCGGATTCGGCTCGCAGCATCGCAAAATGGCCAAGCAGCTCTACACCGAGAACCCGATCTTCGCTGCGGCGGTCGACAAGGTCGACAAACTGATCGAAGACGAGCTCGGTTACTCGATCGTCGAGCAGTTCCTCGACGATTCGGTCAACTACGAGATCGAGACCTCACAGATCGGCATCTTCACCATCCAGATCGGCCTGGCCGAGCTGCTCCGACATCACGGCGCCGATGCCGGTGTGGTGGTCGGACATTCGATGGGCGAAGCGGCAGGCGCCTACATCACCGGCGGATTGTCGCTGGGTGATGCCGTGCGCGTCATCTGCCAGCGTTCGCGCCTGATGGGTGAGGCCGAGGCGACGCTGACCGGCGACAACATCCGGCTGATGGCACTGGTGGAGTACAGCGCCGATGACATCACCGGTGTTCTCGCCGACTACCCGGATCTCGAGATCTGCGTGTATGCCGCGCCGACCCACACCGTGATCGGTGGACCGGAGTCCCAGGTGGATGCCATCGTCGCGCGCGCCGAGAGCGAAGGAAAACTCGGCCGCAAACTGGCAACCAAGGGTGCGAGCCACACGTCCCAGACCGACCCGCTGCTCGGCGAACTCGCGTACGAGCTCAGCGGAATCGAGCCGATGTCGCCGAAGATCGGCTTCTACAGCTCGGTGGACCGCGAAGAGTTCTACCGCCCGGGCAGCGACCCGGTGCACGCCGTCGAATACTGGACCAAGGGGCTGCGGCACAGTGTCTGGTTCTCCCAGGCCGTGTCGAAAGCTGTTGAGAACGGCCACACCACGTTTGTGGAGCTGGCACCGAACCCGGCTGTCCTGATCTCCGTTGCCGCAGTGACCTTCGGTGCCGGTATCCACGATGCCGAACTGATCGAAACGCTGCGCCGCAAAGAGGACGAGAGCTACGGCGTGATCAATGCGCTGATGAAGCTCTACGTGCACGGGCATCCGGTGGATGTCGGAACCCTGTTCGGACAGGGCGACTTCGCCGCCATCCCGCGGACCCGCTTCGAGCGCAAGCCTTACTGGCTGACCGCGTCGATTTCCGGCGGTTCCGGTGAGGGTCGTATCCCCGGCTCGCACGTTGCGCTACCCGATGGCAGGCACGTCTGGCAGGTCTCGGCAACGGCCGCAACCGATCTGACCCAACTGGTGAAAGCCGCTGCCGAGCAGGTGCTTTCCGATGTGCAGGTCACCGCGGTGGTGCCTTACGGCGAGCCCGTGGGAGCAACGACTCTGACCACCACACTCGCACCGCATCCCGGTGGGGCCGGACTGCAGGTACATGCCGCGGAAGGCACGTCGTTCCGATTGCTGCTCGACGCGGTGGTCACCGCCGGTGTGCCGCTCGCGCCGACGGTGCCTGCACTGTCGAATGCCGCCGAGGCCGCAAAGAACTCTGGCTTCGTCGACAACACCGTGGTCACCGACCCCGAGGTCAGCGATGAGATCGGCGCCCGCTGGGATCCGAACTCCGGTGAGAGCATTGAGGATCGGATGGCCCACATCGTGGCCGAGTCGATGGGTTATGAGGCCGAGGATCTTCCGCGCGAGATTCCGCTGATCGAGTTGGGTCTCGATTCGCTGATGGCGATGCGGATCAAGAACCGCGCCGAGTGGGAGTTCGACATCCCGCAACTGCAGCTGCAGGCGATGCGTGAGGCCAACCTGCAAGATGTGGTCAAGTTCGTCACCTACGCCGTCGAACATCGTGAAGAAGTGCAGGCACTCGCCGCTCAGGCCGAAGGTCAGGGCGAACTCGACACTGCCGCGCTGGCCGAGCTCATCAACTCCGACACGTCGGAGAGCGCAACCGAACCAGAACCCGAGCCCGAGCCTGAACCCGAGGTTGCTCCGGTGGTGGTTTCGCCGGAGGCTGCGCCTGCCGCAGCTGTTGCTCAACCCGCAGCAGCCGCACCGGCAAACCTGAAGAGTCAGGCCGAAGTCGCTGCTGCTGCCGGCGCCGATGTGCCGCCGCGAGATGCCGCCGAGCGCCTGACATTTGGTGTGTGGGCTGTGGTCACGGGCAAGTCGGCCGGTGGAATCTTCAATCCGCTGCCGGTGCTCGACGACGAGACCGCCGAGAAGTTGACCGCGCGTCTGTCCGAACGGGCAGGCGGTGAGCTCGACGTCGAGGACGTCATCGACGCCGACAACATCGAGACGATGTCGAACTACGTGCGCGAGCACCTCGAAGGAGGCCAGGTCGACGGGTTCATCCGGTACCTGCGTACTCCTGAGAAGACCGACCGTAAGCCGGTTCTGGTGTTCCACCCGGCGGGTGGATCGACCGCGGCCTACGAACAGCTGCTCAAGAAGCTGCCCGAAGATGTGCCCGTGATCGGTTTCGACCGCGTCGAGGGCAGTATCGAAGAGCGCGTCAAGCAGTACTTCCCGAAGCTCAAAGAGGTTCAGCCCGAAGGGCCGTACACGCTGGTGGGTTGGTCGCTGGGTGGAGCGTTGGCCTATGGGTGCGCCCAGATGCTGGTCGAGCAGGGTGACGAGGTCGCGTTTGTGGGTCTGATCGACGTGGTCCGCCCGTCTGAGCCGATCCTCGACACACCGGAAGCCAAGCGGGCCCGGCTGCAGCGGTACTACGACTTCGCCAAGCGCACATACGGTCTCGACGATGCGCCGCTGCCGATGGACCGCCTGGTGGAGGCCGATGACGAAGGCCAGTTCCGCATCATCATGGAGATGCTGGCGATGAGCGACGCCAAGATCCCCGGTGGCATCATCGAGCACCAGCGCACCAGCTTCCTCGACAACCGGGCACTGACAACCGTGGAACCGACACGATTCGACGGCAAGGTTGTGCTCTACCGCGCCGACCGGATGCACGAGGGTGCAATCGAACTCGAGCCGCAGTGGGCTCACATCGATGAAGACGGACGATGGGGTGAGGTCGTCGACGATCTCGAGATCATCCACGTCGGCGGCGATCATCTGGCAATCATCGACGAGCCTTATATTGGAAAAATCGGTGCCGATCTGACCACCCGGTTGGACGAGCTCTCGCAGGAAAGTGACACGAGTGACTGACACGACCGCAGGCAAACTCAAAGAACTCCGCGAAAAGCTCGAGGCCGCAAAAGAACCCGGTGGCGAGCGGGCTGTTGCCAAGCGGGCGGCGAAGGGCATCGGTTCGCCGCGTGAGCGGTTGAACATGCTGTTCGATCCGGGCACGTTCGTGGAAATCGGTCAGCTGGCCAAGATGCCGGGTGCTGCCGAGAGCGGCTACGGCGACGGTGTCGTCACCGGTCATGGAATGGTCAACGGCCGTCCGGTGGCTGCGTTTTCGCACGATCAGACCGTGTTCGGCGGGACGGTCGGTGAGATGTTCGGCCGTAAGGTCGCGGCGATCATGGAGTGGGCGGCCAAGGTCGGTTGCCCGATGGTCGGTATCAACGACTCGGCGGGTGCTCGTATCCAGGACGCGGTCACCTCACTGGCCTGGTACGCAGAGATGGGTCGTCGTAGCGATCTGCTGTCCGGCATGGCCCCGCAGGTCTCGGTCATCCTCGGAAAGTGTGCGGGCGGTGCCGTGTACAGCCCGGCCAACACCGACATCCTGGTGGGCGTCAAGGACCAGAGCTACATGTTTGTCACCGGGCCCGACGTGCTCAAACAGGTGACCGGCGAAGATGTTTCGGCCGAAGACCTCGGTGGCTCGTACAACCAGGCGGCGTGGGGCAACATCCACCACCTGGCCGACGACGAGAAGGGTGCCTTCGACTGGGTCCGTGAGTACCTCGAGTACATGCCGTCGACCTGTTACGAGCGTGCGCCGATCATCAATCCGGGCTTGGAGCCCGAGGTCACCGACAGTGATCTCTCGCTGAACACCTTCCTGCCCGACAGCGACAACGCCGGCTACGACATCCGCGACGTCATCCTGCGGGTGTTCGACGACGGTGCGTTCCACGAGGTCGCAGACCTGTTCGCGCCCAACATCGTCACCGGTTTCGCCCGTATCGACGGGGCGTCGGTGGGTGTTGTCGCCAACCAGCCCAACGCGATGTCCGGTGTGCTCGATACCGATTCGTCGGAGAAGGCCGCTCGGTTCGTGCGGATCTGCAACGCCTACAACATTCCGCTGATCTTCCTGGTGGATACTCCCGGCATCCTGCCCGGGTTGGACGAGGAGCGTAAGGGCACGATCCGCCGGTCGGGTCGTTTCCTCTACTCCTATGTCGAGGCCGACGTACCGAAGATCACCGTGGTCCTGCGCAAGGCCTACGGCGGCGCGTACGCGGTGATGGGCAGCAAGCAGCTCGGCGCCGACCTCAACTTCGCGTGGCCAACGGCCAAGATCGCGGTGATGGGTGCGGAGTCGGCGGCTGCGGTCCTGACGCGCAAGCAGACCGAGAACGCCACACCGGAAGACGCCGCGAAGATCCGCAAGGACTTCATCGACTTCTACAACACCGCCATGGCCACGCCCTATCTGGCGGCTGAACGTGGATACATCGACGCTGTCATCGAGCCGGCCAACACCCGCCTCGAACTCCGGCGGGCGTTGGCGCAGCTCAAGGACAAGCAGGTTCTGCGGACACCGCGCAAGCACTTCTTGATGCCGATCTGACGTTGCGGATCGCGCCTGCAATGGGGCTGCTCGACGTACGGTGATTCCACGATCGCCTTCCCAAACGTCGTGGGGTGCGCAATGGAATCCTCCTACAGTTACAAACTGCTTCGGATCGCGCTGGTCGTCTTCGGCACGGTGATGCTTCTGCTCTATCCGCTGGCGCAGGTGTGGCCGTCGGGGTGGGCGTGGCATCACGGTGCTCCGCACGAGTCCGACTACTTCATGATGATCGTCGGCCTGTATGCGACGCTGGGCGTTTTCCTCTGGAACGCGGCGCGGCGACCGGAGGCCAACATCAGTCTGATCTGGTTCACGGTTTGTTCGAGCTTCGTCCACGCCGCGATCATGGCGGTGCAGTCCTTCGGCAGCGGCCACGACATGGGGCATCTGTGGGGAGATGTCGTGGCACTGCTTCTGGTCGCTGTCGTGTTGTCGGTTTTGTTGCTGTCAGCTGGACTCAGCCGACGGGTTCCCCCGATTGGACCCACTGCACCAGCTGCCAGATGATCCCGTTGGGATCGGAGAACTGGCAGTATCGCTCGCCCCATGGTTCGGTTTCCGGGGCGGTGACGACTTGGGCGCCTGCGGCTTCGATCCGGGCGTACTCGGTGTCGATGTCTTCGACCTCGAACGCCACCAACATGCCCTGACCTGCCGCTCCGGCGATCGACGCCGGCTTGAACGTTTCCAGGCCTGTTTTCAGGAAGACCATGTTGAACCCCGCGTCCGGGTGAGCCAGCGAGATGAAACCGTCGGCGGACATCGCCTCTGTGAACCCGAAGTGATCCTGCGCAAACGACGCGGAGGCCTTGACGTCGTCGACGTTGAGGGACAGTGCAGTACCGGTGATTTTCACGGTGGGCCTTTCGGTTGAGCGACCAAAATAACATCGTATGGTGTACGAGGTTACCAGATTTGCTTCGGTTACCGGTCTGAGCTGGCCTGTCGATGCGTCTTCGGCGGCACAATCGCTGTCTGTCGCGCCACGTGAGCCCAACCTGAGGTGATCCGACCTCGTTTCATTCACGGCGCAGGCGGGGATGACGACGATCGCCGGTTGGCCGAGGATCTCGGGTCGGCATGTCGCACATTCCCGACACGGGTATGTCGTGTGAGGTGTGGGCGAGGCCGGTAGTGGGTTAGTCGGGAGCGTGGATTCACTTTCGTGTCGGACCTCCCCGGTATGATGGCGGGCTGGACCTGCCATGTGGTGAAAAGGGTTGTGTAGCAATAGAATTGCTCGTATAGAACACTTGTGCGAATGGGATTCGGCCGGTAATATTGGGCTATGGACTTCGGGGAGATGTTCGCCAGAATGTCAGATCTGGCAGGGGATGCGGCATTGGTCGCCGGTGATGATGCGCAGGTATCTTCACGAACGGTGGCGGTTGTTCGACTCAATCATGTTGTGGAGCAGATACTTTTCCGTTTGGTCGGCGAGGTCGATAACCGTCGGATCGCACAGAAGAAAGGCGTGGGATCCACAGCCAAGCTACTGCGGGACGCAGGTGTCGCGCCGACGGTTGCGCACCGGTATGTGCGAGTGGGTAAGGCGCTCAGCGACATTCCGTCGATTGCCGATTATGGAATCGACGGACAACTATCTGGTGAGCATGTGGATGCAATTGTGAAGGGGCTACATCATATTGAGCGTCGCAATCCAGAACTCCCGGCTACTGACCGGTCTGACTGTGAGCGCGGACTACTGACCGAAGCGTTGATGGGGACGCCGGCGGCGGTGTCGCTACGGGCACGGCATATCGCGTTGGTGTTATCGCCGCCTGACAAGGAGATCCCGGACGCCGAAAACCATGACCTGAACGAGTTGTCATTCGGGACCGGTGATGACGGCCGCACCCACGGCACCCTCGACTTGGATAGTCTGCTCGGCGAAAAGCTGGCGGTGGCACTCGATCCACTGTGCACACCGGCACCCGAACCCGACGGCTCACCGGATCCGCGGAGCACAGGCCAAATCCGGGCTGATGCGCTGGAACGATTGCTGGATTCGTATTTCGATCAGGAAGACCGACCCACCCGCGGCGGGGCGAAACCACATGTGACGGTGACAGTCTCACCTGAATATCTACAACATTTGCAGCTGCGCGGCATCCCAGGCCCCACACCGCCGGCCATGGCACCCAAATTCGAATGGACCGGCCCCGCCTCAGCACCCACCGCCCAGATGGTGGCCTGCGATTCAGTGATCACCAAGATCCTGCTCGACAGTGAATCGGTACCGCTCGATGTCGGCCGCGACCAACGCACCGTCACCCCCGCGATCCGCAAAGCGTTGATCGCCCGCGACCATGGGTGTGCCTTCCCCGGATGTGGCTGCCCCGCGGTCTACACCGACGCCCACCACATCGACTTCTGGCGCAACGGCGGCACCACCAGCCTGACCAACATGGTCCTACTCTGCCGCCGACACCACCGCTACATCCACCACCACGGCTGGACAGTGTTCCTGGGTCGCGACGGACATCCCTGGTTCATCGCACCCGGCAGCGCCACCGAACTACGATCCCACGCCCGCCGCACCCTGACCACCGACCTCACCGCCGCATAAGACGACGAGACACCAAACCGCAAGACCGAGCAACACAGGCTGAACCCTGTGTACTGCATGACCTTTGACAACTTCATAGTGTGACGGCATTGGTGCAGATGCCCATATCGGGTGCCTCGCGACGTGAGCCGCGTACGCTGTGGGACACATCGATACGCGAATCGAGGTGCGGTCCATGACAACCATGCATGCGGCTCTCGTCACGTCGTTTGATGAGCCTCCGCATTTTCGGGAGTTCGAGGTTCCGGCGGTTCCTGGGCCGGATCATCAGCTTGTTGACGTCCTCGCTGTGGGACTACATCCGCGAGTACGGTCGGGTGCTTCCGGAAAGCACTACACCAGCACCGGAGAATTGCCGATGATCCCGGGTGTCGACGGCGTCGGCAGGCTCCCGAGCGGCGGCACCGTCTTCTTTTTGGCCGATGGCAAGATGCCGGGGCCGATGGCAGAGAAGGCTGTGATCGATATGAGCCGCACGATCCGGCTGCCGTCCGACGCTGACATCCTGCAGGTTGCGGCCGGAATGAATCCGGCGATGTCGTCCTGGGTGGCACTGCGCAGTCGGGTATCGATGCAGTCGGGCAGCACGGTGATGGTCTTCGGGGCAACCGGCAATGCCGGTTCGATGGCAGTGCAGGTGGCCAAATTGCTCGGTGCTGCACAAGTGATTGCAGTAGCGCGCAACCGGTCTCGCCTCGAGGAGCTCAAGAGCCTCGGTGCCGACGTACTCGTTCCGCTCGCTGCGGATGGGGCCGAGTTCGGTGCCGAGATCGCTGCCGCCGGTGAGGATGTCGACATCGTCCTCGACTACCTCTGGGGTGCGCCTGCGCAGCAGGCGATGACGCCGCTCATGATGGGTCGCGACGACCGCAGCAAAGCACTCGACTGGATTCAGATCGGAGCTGTCGCGGGTGCGACCATCGAGCTTCCGTCGACGACCCTTCGGGCGTCGAATCTTCGAATTCTCGGCAATGGTCAGGGTTCGGTTTCCCCAGCCGGATACATGGCAGAACTCCCGTCCCTCGTCGACGTGATCAGCGCCGGAAAACTCGAGATCAGCGTCCGTGCTCAGCCGCTTGCGGAAGTCGAAAAAGCCTGGGCGAACACTGATTCCAGCAGAACTCGGACCGTTCTGGTCCCGTGAGGAGTGTTTGTGACGATGTGGCTTCGGTTCATCCACGGTGCAGGCGGCTATTTCGACGACCGTGAACTGGCAGACGGTCTCGGCGCCGCGGTCGGTGCGGCTGTGGACATGCCGCACATCCCCGAAGACGACATGTCGTTCGAGGCGTGGGCGGCCCCGGTGCGGCGCATGGTTGCCGAGATTGGTGCGGGGGATCTGTTGATCGCGCATTCCTTCGGCGCGTCGGTGCTACTCCGGGTGCTGGCCGAGGAAGCGCGGCCGATCCCGTCCCGGGCGTCGCTGCTGGCGATGCCGGACTGGAGTCCGGCGGGATGGGACGTCGAGCAGTACGCGTTCGACGGCCCTGAACCGGCTCAATCGATTTCGCTGCACCACTGCCGCGATGACGAGGTGGTGCCGTTCACTCATCTGGCGATGAACGCGGCGCGGCTACCCTCGGCCCGGGTCCACGAGCATCCCTCTGGTGGGCACCAGTTCCTCGGCGTGGTCGACGCGATAGCCGCGGACGCCCTGGCCCGGTGGTGACCGCGGTATCAGGGAGCGTGTCAAGGCCTCGGCACGAGCATGTGCCGGCAGTGCGGAACCCCTTGTCTTCCAGAAGTTTCGTGAAGTTTCGGAGGTAGGGGCGGAAAGGTGGTTGCGGTAGACCGCTGTTACTGATCGAGCCCGCGGGCCGACAGCGCATCGGCGAAGTGGTCGGCGGTGTGTAGTGCACCCAGAACCACCGGTACGGCAAGCCGATGAGGCATGAACTTCAAACCTCTCGCGCGACGGGCCTCGTCGACATGGGTGACGAGTTCGACCATGAGCGGAATCGACCGAATCGCAAGGGCCAGAACCAGAGCCATCCGATCGGGCCGGAATCCGAATCGCCGCAACGGCATGAACATGCGCGTCAACGCGGCCAGCATGTCCATGGTGCGGGTGGTCAGTGAGACCGCGACGGCCAGGGCCACCGACAGGATCATGACCCCGCAGACCACCAGTGCTCGCTCCCAGGTGGCAAAGATGAGCTGAAAAGCGAAGATCATCAACACAACCCAGAACAACGGCCGCAGCGAGGCCAGCACGACCCGCATCCGCAACCGGGCGACCACGAACACCGCGGCCACGAGGACGATCCCGAACGGCAATCGCTCCGGGGTGTCGATCAGGGCGGTCATCGTGATCACCACAACACCGAGGGCAAGGAGTTTGAATCCCGCGGGCAGGCGATGGATGGGCGAGTTCCCGGGTTGGTAGACGCCGAGTGCGTTGCTCACGCCATCAGCGTTCGATAGTGCGGGATGACTTCTCCGGGCGCGCCGTCGGCGACAACGCGGCCGTCGTCGATCGCGATCACCCGGTCGAAATCTGACAGCAACTCGAGGTCGTGGCTCACCACGATCAGCTGCTGCTCCAAATCGGCGAAGACGCCGCGGATCATCGCGCTGTTGCGGAGGTCGAGCAGCGTGGTGGGTTCGTCGGCCACGATGATCGTCGGTTCGGCGACCAGTATCGACGCCAACGCCAACAACTGCTTCTGGCCACCGGAGAGCTTTTGTGCGGGATGGTCGGCGTGCCCGGCCAGCCCGAATCGGGCGAGCACCTCGCCGACCCGTTCGGCGACCTGTGCCTTCGAGAGCTTCCCCCGCGACAACGACAACGCCACGTCTTCGCCGACGGTCGGCATGATGATCTGGCGATCCGGATCGGTGAAGACGAACCCGACCTCTTTGCGGATCGCGCGGGTTTTGCGTCGGGTGTCGAGACCGTTGACCTCGACGGTGCCGCTGTCGGGGATGACCAGTCCGTTGATCATCCGGGCGAGCGTTGATTTCCCGCTGCCGTTGGACCCGACGATCCCGATCCGCCGCTGCGTCAACTCCAGGTCGACGTCGCGAAGTACTGCTCGATCTGCGTAGGCGTGACTGACGCCTCGGAAGGTTATCCCCGTCATCACCGTCGCATCAGACGCAGCGGGGTGATCAGCCCCGGATATCCGCGATGAACCTGCCGGGCGACGAGCGCGGTGGCGGCGGCCTTGGCGAGGTCGCCGATCACGTAGATGCCATTGGTGCTCAGTGCGGCCCACCACGTCATGTCGGCGCGGATCATCAGTCCGATGGTGCCGAAGAGGTAGATGACGCCGAGTCCGCCGATGACGTTGATGACGAATCCCGGGATTACCCGGTACCTAGGCATCATCGCTGCGGTCAAGAGGCCGATGACGATGACCGCGGGCAGCCAGCCGATGAAGAATCCGGCCGTCGGGGAGGTCAGCGAGACGAGTCCGGTGCGGCCGCCGGCCAGGATGGGCAGTCCGCAGATGGCGAGTGCGCTGAAGATGAGGACCGCGAGCGCACCCTTGCGCCAACCCAGGATGGCGCCGGCAAGCATGACCCCGAGTGTCTGCAGGGTGATCGGCACGCCGCTGCTGCCCAGCGTGATCGTGCCGGGTAGGCCCAGCGCCGCGATGAGGGCCGCAAAAACAGCCGCCTGCGCGAGATCGCGCACGGTCAGGCCGACGGCGATCCGGCGTGGGCGCCCGTCGATGGGCATGGTCGTATCTGATGTCACGGTGATACCTCGCGCTGTGGGACGCCGGATGCTGCATCCGGGGTACGTCAGCTCCGAATGAATGCGATTTCGGTGGTGATACTACGGATCGGCGTGGTGTCCGGTTTCCTGACCGTCACCTTTTAGACATATGTCACGAATCGAAGCTACTGTGGAAAACATGCCCAAGGCGCTGCCAGTTATCGACACCACCTCGCCGATCTGCTGTGCGCCGGTGTCCGCGGCCCCGGTGAGCGATGACGACGCACTGGAGATCGCGCTTCGACTCAAGGCGCTGGCCGACCCCGTCCGGATCAAGTTGATGTCGATCCTGCTGACTGCCGACAGCGGTGAGGCGTGCACGTCGAACCTGGCCGCCCTGCTCGGATTGTCGGAGGCGACGGTCAGTCATCACCTTGGTCAGCTCAAGAAGGCGGGCATGGTGCAGTCGTCGCGGCGGGGCATGAACGTCTTCTACGCCGCGCACCCGGATGCGTTGAACGCCCTGCGTGGTGTGCTTGATCCCGATTGCTGCCGCTGACGGCCGAGCACGAAGCGGCACGGCCGTCAGCCGTCGGAACCTTCGAAACGCCGTAGGAGCGGGTCGAGGCGGTAGTCCACGAGTCTGCGCATCACCAGCGACGTCATCGTTCGCTCGACACCGTCGATGTCGAGCACCTGGCCGGCGATTCGATAGAGGTCGTCGGCGTCCCGCGCGACCACCTGGACCAGCAGATCTGTCGCGCCGCTGAGTCCGTGGACCTCGACGACCTCGGGGACGGCATCCAACGCCTCGGCGACCGCGGTCAATTCGCGCTGCACAACGCTGGTGAGGATGAACGCGGTCATCGGATAGCCCAGTGCCGCCGGATCGATGCGTCGTTCAACAGACCGCAGCGCACCGCTCGATTCCAGCTTCGCCAGCCGGGACTGCACCGTGTTGCGCGACAACCCCGTCTGCTCGGCCAACGACAAGACGGTTGCCCGCGGCTCGGCGGCGAGGGCACGGAGCACCCTCGCGTCGATCGGGTCGGCCTGGTGACCGTTGCTCATTGTGCCTCCGCTGAGAACCATCGAATCCGTCGTGGTGTGCAAAATGCATACTCTCACGGCGATTGGTTGCGCAGAAAGTCTGTGCGTGATGCAGTCGAACAACATCTATGAGTAGGAGCAACTGATGGACGAGCGGGACCTCGGATCGCTGGCGGACGTCGAGCAGCGGGTGCTCTGGCTTGCGACGTCGATGATTCACCACGCCAACCGGGTCAGGCCGAACACGTCGGGACTCAAGGTCGGTGGCCACCAGGCCTCATGCGCGTCGATGGTGTCGATCATGACCACACTCTGGTTCGACCAGCTGCGTCCCGGAGACCGGGTCTCCGTCAAACCCCACGCCTCGCCGGTCCTGCACGCCATCAACTACCTCCTGGGTGAACTCGGCGAGTCCTATCTGACCCGGCTCCGGGAATTCGGCGGCCTGCAGAGCTACCCGAGTCGCACAAAAGATCCTGATCCGGTGGACTATTCGACCGGATCCGTCGGCATCGGCGCGACCGCACCCATCTGGGGCGCAATGGCCCGGCGATATGTCGAGACCACCTTCGGCGGTGCGGGCAAGGGCAGGCAGTACTCGCTGGTGGGTGACGCCGAACTCGACGAAGGCGCCGTGTGGGAGGCGATCCTCGATCCGTCGGTCGCCGAACTCGGTGAAGTCGTCTGGATCGTCGACCTCAATCGTCAGTCCCTGGACCGGGTTGTCCCGAACATCGCCGCAGACCGCCTGGAGAAGATGTTCGACGCAGCCGGCTGGCAGGTGATCACCGTCAAGTTCGGTGCCCTGCTCGAGGAACTGTTCTCGCGCCCGGGCGGGCAGGCGCTGCGAACACGGATCCTGCAGATGCCCAACCCCGAATACCAGCGGCTGCTGCGCTGCCAGGCAGACGACCTGCGCACCCGCCTGCCCGGTGACGGGCCGGAGGCCCAGGCGGTGGCCGACCTGATCGCCGGCCTCGACGACGACACTCTCACCCGGGCGATCCGCAACCTCGGCGGGCACGATCTCGACGCATTGCGCAAGGCGTACAGCGAGATCGACGACACCAGGCCGACGATCATCATCGCCTACACGATCAAGGGTCACGCGCTGCCGACCGAAGGGCATCCGCAGAACCACTCGTCGCTGCTGACCGTTCCGCAATACGACGAGCTCGCCACCGGTCTGGGAATGGACCCGGCCAAGCCGTGGGCCCGGTTCGACGACAATTCCGCCGCCGGCCGGCTCTGCCGCGAAACCGCCGCCGCGCTGCACCGCGACAACACCACCCCGAATCTGCCGCCGCAGGTTCCCGCCGACTTCGGGCGCACCCCGTCGGGAACCTCCACCACCCAGGCGGCACTCGGTCGTACACTTCTCGATCTCAGTCGTGAATCCCCGGATGCCGCACAGCGTGTGGTGACCGTGAGCCCCGATGTCAGCTCCACCACCAACCTCGCCGGATGGCTCAACAAGGTGGGGGTGTGGTCTCCGGGGGAACGTCGGAACTGGTTCGACGACGACTCCGAGACGATCATGCACTGGCGGGAACGCCCGACCGGGCAGCACATGGAACTCGGTATCGCCGAGACCAATCTTGTCGGCCTGATGGGTGAGCTCGGTGCCACCTGGAGTCGTTGGGGCGAACCACTTTTCCCGATCGGCGTGATGTACGACCCCTTTGTGGAACGGGCACTCGAACCCTGGTCGTACGGAATCTACGCCGGCGGACAGTCGATCCTGGTGGGCACGCCCTCCGGTGTCACCCTCGCGGCCGAAGGCGGTGCCCACCAGTCGATCAAGACGCCATCGATCGGACTGGAGCAGCCGGGGTGTGTCAGCTACGAGCCGGCGTTCGCGATCGACGTCGAGTGGATCCTGTTGTCCTGCATCGGCCGCCTGGGCCGGACCGACGGAAGCTCGTCGTACCTGCGGCTGTCGACCCGCCCCGTCGATCAGCGCCTGGCAGCGGTCCCGACCGATCCGGCGGCCCGGGAACGTCGCCGCCGGCAAGTGGTGGCAGGCGCCTACACGGCACGCCATGTCCCTGATCCTCAGGTGACGCTGGTGGCAATGGGCGCGATGATCACCGAAACCCTCACGGCGGCAGATCGACTCGCCGACCAGGGGATCGCCGCCGAGGTGGTGTGTGTGACCAGCCCCGGACTGCTCTTCGAAGCCCTACAGGCCCGCCGTGGACACGGAGACGCGTCGACCTGGATTCTCGATCAGGTCTTCCCGGCCGAGCGGGCCGCGCCGATGGTGTCAGTCCTCGACGGGCACCCGCACACCCTGGCGTTTCTGCAGACCATCAATCAGGTCCGCGGAATCTCGCTCGGCGTCAGCCGATTCGGCCAGGTCGGCACCCTTGACGACGTGTACAGCTATCACGGTATCGACACGGACAGCATTGTCCGCGGGGCCCTCGACCTGACCTCCTGACCCCGATGATGTGGCCTTATGGCGATCAAAAGCCCAGGTGGGCAACGCCATAAGGCCACATCATTGGCTCAGTAGCGGGCGCCGCGCATCGGGGCGGGGTCATACAGCCCCGAATGCGTGGTCGATCCGATCTCGAGTTGGGCGGGCTTGGCCTCGACGATGGGGGTGAACTTCTGCAGCGAACCCCAATCCCGGCCCCAGTTGTTCCGCATGTACGACGGAATGATGGTGGGCCGCAACATCGCCTGAGTGATGCCGAGTGGTCCGCCTGCGTCGCCGGACATCCATGTCTGGGTGCTCTGGCGAGTTGCCTCGGCGTCCGGCAGGATGCGCCACTTCGGCACCTCGATCACGCCGTACTTCACCGCCATCGGCTGCTGGCATGGGAATGCCAGAGCAGGTAGCCAGTCGATCAGCACCGGATCGTCGTGGCCGACGAGCTTGTCGAGGGTCTCCATCTGCGTGATGCGAGGAGGCGTGAGCGCCAGCCACTGATCAGGGGCAGCAGAGGTGTCCGCAGCGATCACGCGCACCACAGAAGCCCCGGCGGGGGCATCGCTGAGCGGGAACCGCAGGTTCCGCCAGATCGGCTGCTCGCCGGTGTCGATCGGACCCATCTGGCCGAGCGCCACAACGGTATTGCCGGGTCCGGGCCGCCCGAACTCCACAACCAATTTCTGGCCGGACTGGACGATGCCGTCACCGTCGACGGCCTCGATGCGCCCGGACGCCGACAGCGTGAGCAGCGGTGAGTCCGCATTCGGCGCGGGCATCTGGTACCAGGCCGAGGTGAGGGATCCACCGGAGGAGCCGTAGCTGCCCAGGACCGGGGTGGTCGCCGGATCGAGGCCGAACGGCAGTCGGACCGTGGAGCCGTTCACGCCGAGAGCGCCTTGGCCACCGCCGGTTCCGGCTTCGTCGGCGTCGTCCGTTTCGTCGGCGCCTGCCCCGGTCTGTGCGGTGTTCAGGGCGGCCGCCTCCGTCGACTCGGTGGCGTCCACGGACAGGTCACCGGGTACCCCGTTCGGGGTGAAGCCGGTCATGTCGGTTCCGGCGAGTGCTTCACCCGGGGTCAGATCGACCTGACCGGCAACAGATGCCGGCTGCAGCAGCCCGGTATTCGGATTCGGCTCCACCAGGACGTCGTCGGCCATCGCGCAGATGTCACCTTGCAGTGCAGCCACATTCGAGTTGAGCCACGAGTAGCTGTCACGTTGTTCATATGCTGCCTTGGCGAACGACAGCAGCATGAACAGGACCACCAGTCCGGAGATGACCGGCATGGGGGAGAACGCGAATCGGTGCCAGAACTTCGAGCCCTCGGTGCGCTGTTCGGCGTCGACGTAGTCATCGCGGAAGTGCTGGTACAGGCCGACCAGGGTGGTGACGACAGCGACCGCGAGGATGATCCACGCGACCCGGATCCCGGCGATGGCCGGCGGCCGATCCCACCATGGGATGCCGTAGCTGCCCACGAACCACCAACCGTTGGTGCCGGCAAAGGACAGTGCCGTCACATAGAGCACGGCAGCGGCGAAGAAGGTTCGATTTCGCCTGCGCCGCAAGATCGCCGGGGCCATCATCGCGCCGGCGGCCGCGGCGAGCGCGGCGCCGATACCCGCATAGACACCGAGGTGATGGGTCCACTTGGTCGGGGTGAAGGCGAGGAAGAAGATGAAGCCGAAGACACCGGCAACCAGACGCCAGGTGGGTCCCTTCGGGATACCCATCGGTGTCCGGCGACGCAGCAGCATCAGCAGCACGACCATCAGGCACAGGAAGGCCATCAGGATGCCGAACCGCCTCGACAGTGTGCCGTCGGCGGTCGGCAGCATCAGGTAGTAGTACCGGACCGGTTCCTGCCACCATTCGAGAGTCGGTCCGACCTCGGTGGCGACTTCCGACGACGTCAGAATCGTCGCGAGGGTCTGATCGGCAAAGATGTTGTACAACACCGCGGTTCCGGCCGCCAGGATCGGTACCAACAGTGGCAGTAGGCCGTCACGGCCACGGCGGGCCATGATCCGGCGCAACAGCGGGCGGATGCCGGCGAGCAGCAGCGCCACGGCCATGAGACCACCGGGCGCCAGCGCCAGGGTGAACGACGCGATGATCGTCGCGACCGCCAGCGGAAGCAACCGTCCGGTCGCGATGGAGCGGTCCACCGAACACCAGGTCAGCAGGGCGCCGACCGCCAGTGCGGGTTCGGGGCGTAGCCCGTTGTTGTACGGCAACCAGATGGCCAGGAACACAAACAACGCCGACCACAGGGCCGGGGTCGAATGCCGGACCGTGCGGCCCAGTCGTGGGATCACCTCACGGGAGATCAACCACCAGCCCAGAAGCCCGAGCAAGAAGGAAGGCAGACGCATCCACGGTGTCGACAAACTCACGTGGGTCATGGCCGAGATCACCTGGTAGTGCCAACCGAACGGATCTTGCGGCACACCGAAATAGCGGTAGTAGTTGTCGACGTATCCGGCTTCGCTCGCGATGCGTCCGACCGTGAAGTTGTAGCCGTCGTCAGAGGTGTTGGCCCCCATCAGCCACCACAGCGCCAACGTGGCGAACACCACCACGTCCGAGACGCGGATCGTCCACCAACGCCTGGGTAGGAATCGGTGATGTCCGCGACCGTCACGCGCATCGAGCAGTGCCAGCGCGATCAAGGACAGGACGGTCATCACGATGCCGATGATCATCGCCGCGAACTTCAGGTTTGTCGGGGTGGTGACGAACCTGGTGTCGATGGTGGCCGAGAACTCGAGGCCCTGCGGCGAAACGCTTTGCGGCAGTCCGGTGAAGACGCCGACGATCTGCGGGCGCAGGTTCGGATCCGGCACATCGAACGAGAGCAGACCCTCCGTGCCGCCGTTCACGATCTCGCCGTAGGCGCGCTGCCCGTCGGCGTTGAAGGTGATCCGACAATCCGGATTCGACTGGGCCGCAGCGCGATCCACTGTCAGCAGCACCACGTCACGGTCGGTGACGGTGATGCGCTCGGACGTGGCGCGGATGAACAGGCCTCGCGACGTGGCGTCCTGTCCGCCAGCAGGCAACGTCGAGAGCAGTACGCCGCCATCGGCGGGCAGATCGGCAGCGGTGGAACAGGGTACGGACACCCGCATGTCGACCGGCACAAAAGAGACCAGCGGTGCCGAGACATTGGTGACCTGGTTGTCCTGTGGCCAGTTGAGTTGCGCGGTGGTCTGATTCACCGGCATCAGCGGGCTGAGGCAGGCCAGGAGGAAGCCGATCAGGCCCGCCACCACGGCAACAATCTTGACGTTCCGGTAACCAGGGCCGGCAAATCTGCCCACTGACCCGTTTCTACTGATGATGCTCGCCTTTTCACTCATTTTCTTGCGGCACCACTCTCAGCGGACCGGTCCGCGACCAGCCCCATTTTGTTTCGGTACCGGTGATGATGTTCGCCTCCGGGGCGTCGGGCACCAGCGGGATCAGGACCTCGAGAGATCCCCACGAGCGGTACCAGTCGTCGTCGAGGTAGGTCGCAACCGTGTCGGCGCGGGTGACGGCTTCACTCACACCGAGCGCGCCGCCGTCTTCGGCCGCCTGCCAGGTCTTCGACTGCGACGCGGCCGTGGTGCGGTCCGGCAGGATCCGCCACTGCGGGATCTGGGCGACCCCGTCGGTGATGGCAAACGGGCGCTGACACGGGAACTGGCTCGCCACCGAGAAGTCGATCAGCGTCGGCGCCTTGGATCCGACAACCTCCTGCAACGTGCGCAGCTGCGGTGCCCGCGGTGGGGTGATCGCCAGCCACTGCTTGTTGTTGACGTTGTTGTCCTTGGCGATGATCCGCATGCCGGTCGCCTCGGTGGGTACCTGATCCATCGGGATCACCAGGTTGCGCCACGGCCGGTTCGGCTTGTCCGGACCCGGGTCGATGGGACGGATCTGCGCTCCGACATCGACGAACGTACCGTCGGCCTCTTCGATGCCGAACTGGATCTGCAGTTGCTGCCCGAATGTCATGACGCCCTCTTCGTTGAGCGTGAGGACCGGTCCGGCGGCGCTGAAAGCGAGGATCGGAGAGGCGTCGCGGGCCGGCAGTTGATACCAGTCGGTCATCAGTGTGGCCTCGCCCGAGTCGTATCCGTAGCTTCCGAGCACCGGCGTGGTGGCCGGGTCGAGTCCGAACGGCAGGGCCACCGTCGAACCGTTGACCGTCTCGGGGCCGTATCCGCCTGCGATGCCCGCGCCCGATCCGGAGACGACGAAGGGTTTGTTGAAGCTGGCCGAGACGTTCATCTGTCCGGGGCGGGCCGACCCGGCCTCGGGTGTGAGGCTCTCCGCCACGCCGTCGGGTGTGAACCCGACCGGATTCTCGCCGGCGAGGGCATCAGAGACCGAGACCCCGTTGGCGGGCGTCAGCATGCCCTTGTTGGGGTCCTGCTCGACCAGAACCGCGTCGGCCATCGCGCAGCTGTTGCCTTTGAGGGTCTCGAGGTTGGCGTCGAGGACCGTGTACGCGGGGTACCGGGAGAGTGCGGCCTTCGCGAACACCGCAAGCATGCAGATGACCATGAACCCGGCGATCAGCGCGATAGGGGAGGAGGCCAGGGTGAGTCGGCGACGGTCGGCCTTCTTCTGGGCCTCGTCGCCGGTGTGGACCAGGCCCTTGTTCTGCACGAAGTCGTGGCGCAGGTGTTGCCAGACGGCGACCGCAGCGGCGACGACGGCGAGGATCAGGAAGATCGTCGAGACCTCACGTCCGGCCAGGACGGGTGCTTTGTCGAACCAGGAGATTCCGAAGTTGTAGGCGAACGGCCAGGAGTTCTCGCCTGCCATCGCCGCGGCCATGGCGAACATGAGTCCGGCGACGAACACGGAGAGGTTCCGTGTCGATCGGGCCGCGGACTGGGCGACGGCGACGGTGGCCGTGGCTGCCAGTGCCGCTCCGAATCCGGCGAAGATGCCGAAATGGATCGTCCACTTCGTCGGGGTGAACATCAGCAGCAACAGCGTGACGAGGGTGGCGCCGAGGACCCGCCACACCGGACCCGGATCGATGGCCCGAATCTTGCTGCGGCGCAACATGACCGCCAGTGTCACGAATACCGATGCCAGCAACAGGAGTAGCGGCACCCGTCGGGTCAGCCCGCCGTCGGGCGTGGTGACGGTGATGAAGTAATAGCGCAGGTATTCCTGCCACCACGAGATCGTGGGGCCCACGATGTAGCGGGTGCGGACCGCGTCGAAGACCGTTGCCAGCGTCTGATCGCGGAACACCACCAACACCACCAGGGAGGCAGCGGCGATCGACGGCGCGGCAAGGGCGGCCAGGTTCACCCAGCGACCACGGGTGGTGGTGGCCGATTCGCGACTGCGCTCGATCACGATTCGCAGCATCGGGCGGGCGCCGACGATCAGGACGGCGATCGCGATGACACCCTGCGGGGCCAGTGCCAGCGTGAGGCCTGCCACCATCGCCGCCAGTGCGGCGGGGAGCAGGCGCCGGGTGGCGATGGCCTGCTCGACGGCCCACCAGGTGAGCAGCGAACCGAGGATGATGATCGACTCGCTGCGCAGGCCGCTGGCGAACGGGAGCCAGAACGCGGTGAACACCGTGGCTGCCGCCCAGACGGCCCAGGCACTGCGGCGCACCCCGGCGCCCAGTCGCGGCAGGAGCACCCGCGAGAGGATGAACCAGGACGCCAGACCGGCCAGCAGCGAGGGGATGCGCATCCACAGACCGGACGCCGACACCTCCGACCAGGCCGCGAGGAACGAGTAGTACCAGTCGAACGGGGCCTCGGCGATCCCGTAGTAGCGGTAATAGTTGGCCAGGTAGCCGGCTGACTCCGAGGCCCGGCCCATGTTCAGGATGTAGCCGTCGTCAGGCGATCCGGCGCCGAGGAAATGCCAGATCAGCAGCACAGCGGTGACGGCGAGGTCGCTGGCCCGCGGGCGCAACAGCCGCTTCCACGAACGTTTCCCGATGCGGCGGTGGTAGCCGTCGATCCGGTCCAGCAGGGCCAGGCACACCAGTGAGATCACGATGGCGATCAGCCCGAGGACCAGGACGATGGTCTTGATCGCGGTCGGGGAGCTGTCGAAGCGGTTGTCGACGGTGGTGGTCGCCGAAAGGCCTTGTGCAGCAGCTGCTTCCACGTCGCCGGTGGACAGGTCGGTGAACACGCCGTCGAACTGCGGACGCGAGTCGATCCCGAGGAGGCCTGCGGGACCGAGCCCGACGAACTCGGCACCGGCACCGGTCGGCGTCGACCAGACGTGTAGCTCGCGGCACTGCGGGGTGTCGATGGCGCCGCGGGCCGCGGATGTCGCCAGTTCGTTGCGGAACACCACAGAGACGGAGTTCGCCGATGCGTTGACCACGAGTGCGTTCTGGTTGTAGCGCTCAGCCCCCGGCGGCATGGTCGCCAGGACCAGTCCGCCACCTTCTGGCAGCGTCCCGATCAACGAACAGGGGATGGTCGCGTCGAAGGCTTGCGGGGTCTGCGCGATCAGCGGTGCGGTGACCGATGCGGTCTCGGAAGAAAGCTGCTGGCCGGTGGGCCACTCGATGGTCGCGGTCGACTGTTTGACGGGCAGCAGGGGAGAAATCGCGCAGAACACGATCCCCACGAGACCGGCCACGATCGCGACCAGGCGGACTGTCCCCGCACTGGGGAGGTGAGAGGACACAGGCACGAGAGACGATGGTATTGCACCGACCTGAGAACCCGAACCTGCCCCGTGAGCAGGGCAAGGTCCGGGTCTTTCTCAGGGTCGGCTCGTGCCAGGTCTCAATAGCGGATCGGTGCCGGACTCCACAGACCGGAGCGGGTTGCGGTTCCCAGATCCAGTTTGGCCACCGTGGCGGGCTCACCGAACGGCTCGTACCGCACCAGCGAACCCCAGTCGCGACCGATGTCGCCTTCCAGGTACGACGGCACCGTCGTCTTGTCCAGGGCCACCTCGATCCATCCCAGCGGTCCGCCACCGAACGCATCGGACCACGCACCGACGGCCGCGGCCAGGTCGGCGCCCGGTGCGATCCGCCACTTCGGGATCTCGGCGACGCCGTACTTGTGGCCGAACGGACGCTGGCACGGGAAGGCCAGACCGTTGGTCCAGTCGATTTGTACCGGTGCCTTGCTGCCGACCATCGTCTGCAGCGTCTCCACGTGCGGCACCCGCGGTGGGGTGACGGCGATGAAGCTGTCCTGGGCCAGATTCTCGTCGTTGGCGACGATCCGGATCGCGGTGGTGTCGGCCGGGAACGAACTGCGGTAGGTGCGCAGATCGCGCCACGACGGACGCGGGCCCGGGTCGATCATGTCGACCTCTCCGGCCACCTCGAAGTCCTCGTTGCTCTCGCCCGAACCGGTCGAGTACTCCATCTTCAGGTCTTCGATGTTGAACTGACCCGCCACGGCCATCGTGACCAGCGGGGTGTCCGCGGTCCGTGCAGGCAACCGGTACCACGACGAGGTCAGATACGAGGGGAACTGATCGTCCTGCGAGTAACTGCCCAGGACCGGGGTCTTGGCCGGGTCCAGCCCGAACGGCAGCTTGGCCGTGCTGCCATTGATCCCGGCCTGCTCGGACTCGCCTCCGCCGGTGCCACCGGCATTCGAGTTCAGGACGTCCGGGGATGCCGCGACATTGCCGCCGAGAACACCGAGGCTGCCGGCACTGGCGGTCGAGTTGAGTGACAGCGGCAGTCCGTTGGGGGTGAACCCGGACGTGGCCGGAGGCACACCGCCGGGCGTCTGGGTGCCTGCCAGACCGTCGGCGATGTTGCCGTCGACGGGTTCGAGGAGATCAGCGGTCGGGTCGGGTTCGACGAGGACCTTGTCGGCCATCCCGCAGACATCGCCGGACAAGGCGTCCACGTTCGACGAGGGCACCGAGAACGACCCGCTCTGCTGCACTCCGGAGAATATGGAGGTACAGATCAGGAAGACGACCACGAACATGCCCGCGACGGCCAGCGGAGATGCGGCAAGCATGCTGATCCACCGGCGTCGGCGACCGTTGTTGCGTGGGGTGTCGGCCGTCTCCGGTTCGCGGAACGGTTCCCGGAAGTGGAACCAGAACGCGATCAGCAGGGCGACGACACATAGGAACAGCAGCAGTGTGCCGAGCGCGACACCTATCCGAACCGGCAGCACACCCCACGGCATGCCCCAGTTGGAGACGTAGAAAGAGGCGTTCGGCGCGGTGAAGGACAGGCCGGTGATGAACAGGACCAGCGCGATGAACAGCATCCGGTTGCGCCGGGCGTGCATGGCCTCGGCGCTCACGGCGATGGCGGCGATGGCAGCCAGCGCGGCGGCCAGACCCGCGAAGACACCGAACTGATGGGTCCACTTGGTCGGCGTGAACATCAGGAAGATCAGTGACGCGAAGGTGATGCCGACGATGCGCCGGGACGGGCCGAGCGCGGTACCGGGGATGCGGCTCTTGCGGATCAGCATGGCACCGGAGATCACCAGGCCGACCAACATCGCGAGCACCGCGAACCGGCGGCCCACCGAACCGTTGGCGGAGAACTCGAACAGCGCGGTGTAGCGGTCGATCTCGTTGTACCAGCTCAGTGAGGGACCCAATGCGGTCTTCATGCTGGTCGACTGCGTGAACGCGGCCAGCGTCAGATCGGAGAACACCACGAACATGACGAACACCCCGGCAGCACCCACCGGTGCGGCCATCGCGAGATAACCCGTCAGACCCCCACCGATCGCCTTGGCTCTCTTGATGAGAGACATCACCATCGGACGGGCGCCGGCGATCAACGCGGCCACGGCCATCAGGCCGGTCGGTCCGGCGGCGAGGCTGAACGCACCGATCATGCAGGCCAACGCGGCAGGCAATGTCCGCCCGGTCGCGATGGCACGTTCGACCGAACACCAGGTGAGCAATGCGCCGAGGCAGATGATGGGTTCGGGACGCAGACCGTTGTTGAACGGGAACCATGACGCCATGAACACGAATGCTGCGGTCCACGGCACCACGCGATTGGTGACCGCCGCGCGTCCCAGACGCGGCAGCACCTCGTGAGAGATGATGAGCCACACCAGGATTCCGCAAACCAGCGCGGGCAGTCGCATCCACGGGCTCGCCGTGGTGACATGCGCGAGCCAGCCGAAGATGTGGTAGTACCAGCCGAACGGGGCCTCGGGTGCGCCGTACCAACGGTAGTAGTTGGCCGTGTATCCGGCGTTTTCGGCGACCCGCGACATCGTCAGGATGTAGCCGTCGTCGGACGTGTTGACCCCGACGATGTGCCAGATCAACAGACCGCCGATGACCACGGCGTCACGGGCGTTGAACCGCCACCAGTTCTGGGGCAGGAACCGCCGGTGCCTGCGGCCGTCGGTGCCGTCGAGGACGGCCAGTGCGCCGAGTGAAATCAGGGTCAGCACCACACCGACCGCGATGGCCAGCCACTTCAGCACAGTGGGGGCGGTCGTATAGCGGTCGTCGATGTTCGCGTGCGCGCTCAGCCCGGGCAGGGCCTGGGCCGAACCGGTGAGGTCGGTGTAGATGCCGGTGAGCTGGGGGCGTTGATCGCCATCGGTGGTCTCGCCGACCAGCGCCTCACCTTCGGTGTTCGTCATGCCGACGAACTCGGCCCGCACCGACTCGAAGGTGGCGGTGACGTCGATGCTCTGGCAGTCCTGGGACCGGATCTGGGCGAGTGTTGCGGAGGCGACCGGGGTGTTGCGGACCACGACCTCGACCACCTGGCGGTCCAGCGCATCGGTGGCCTGGCCGGCCTTGCGGATGAACAGGCCCCTGGCGACCGATTTCTCGGCTTCCTTCGGGAGCGTCGAGACCAGCACGGTCTGTCCCGGTTCGGTCAACTGGTCGATCGCCGCGCAGGGCACCGAGATCTGCAGGTCGACCGGTACGTACGACACCAACGGCGCCAGCACGGACTCCAGTTTGTTCTGCTGCGGCCAGTTCAGATCAGCTGTCGTCTGGGTGACGGGGAGCAACGGTGTGAGCAGCGCAAGGAGGATTCCGGCAAGCCCTGTGATGATCGCGGTGACCTTTGCGATACGGACCCGGTCTCGGCCTGCGGTGCCGACAGATGACGGCGTCTTGTCTGTCTCGGCGGCATCTGGCACAAGGACTGATGCTATCGGTCCTTGCGTGTCGGATTGACCAGCGGTGCGGTGGCGCGCAATACACTTTGCGCAATGAGTGAAAAACTGGGCGCGATGAGCGGAAAGCTGCCTGTCCTGTTGCTGAACGGACCCAATCTCAACACGCTCGGGACCCGACAGCCGGAGGTGTACGGCTCCGACTCACTCGACGACGTGGTGACGCTCGCGACCTCGATTGCCGCCGAGTACGGGTTTGCCGTCGATGCGCGCCAGACGAATCACGAGGGCGAGATGCTCGAGTGGATCCAGCAATCGCGGGGGCAGGTCAGCGGGATCGTCATCAATCCGGGCGCCTGGACCCACACCTCCATTGCGCTCCGAGATGCCCTGGTCATCCCCGAGGTACCGATCATCGAGGTACACATCAGCAACGTGCATGCCCGCGAGGAATTCCGGCACAAGTCGTACGTTTCCGGCATCGCATCCGGTGTTGTCGCCGGCTTCGGAATTCGCGGATACGAGTTCGCGATTCGTCGGATGATCGACCTGATCGGCTGAGTCAGAGGTCTGCTGCCCGACCGACAGTGTGGTCAGGGTCACTCCCAATGGTGCAGAATGACCCCAGTACGAGGGGCCGAAACCGGAAGTGAATACGTTCGCCCTGTTCAGCGACTCGCGCGTGGCGCGAGGGAAGGATCTGCGGAACTCCTCGGTTATGATCCAGCAGAGCCTTTGCGCCCACTTGGGCGCTGGATCTGTACGGAGTTGTGTCGGGCCGTGGTGTGAACGCGGTAGTTTCGCGGTCGGTCCCTTTCGGATTGGGACCCGCGTTTTCTGAGTTGTCTAGGTGTGTGGAGGGTTTTATGCGGGAGTTGTGTATATGACGCTCCGCGATGACCGCCGACCCGCCACCGATCCGAAGAGCGGTGTGGTCGACGCCGCGGAGTACGAGTCAATCGACTTCGAATCCACCGAGTTCGATGCGGCGGAGTTCGATACTTATGAATCCGAGCTCAAACAAACCGGTTTCCGAGCGGTCGCCACACGCGTCAACCGCTACCTCGCCCGGCCCCGATGGTGGCTCGAAGTTCTCATACTCGGATCCCTGTACGCGATCTATTCGCTGATCCGTAACAGCGTCGGGGACGTGGCCGACCAGGCCTACCGCAACGCCAACGACATCCTCCGCTTCGAAGACGCCTGGCATATCGCGCTCGAGCGGCCCCTGAACGAATTGGTCCACACCACCGGGTGGCTCGCGAACATCGTTGCCCTGCAGTACGCGACCCTGCACTTCTGGGTCACCCCGGTCGTGTTGATCTGGTTGATGTTCCGGCGCAAGGAGCACTACCGCAAGGTGAGCGGTGCCTTGGTCCTCACCACAGGTCTGGCGCTGATCGGCTTCTACTGCATGCCAACGGCACCGCCGCGTCTGCTCGCCAATGAAGGTTTTGTCGACATCATGGCGCAGACCGCCTCATGGGGATGGTGGCCCGCGTCCGGCGCGCCCGGAAGCGACGCGATCTCGAACCAGTTCGCGGCCATGCCGTCGTTGCACTGTGCCTGGGCAACGTGGTGCGGCGTGGTCCTGTTCTGCTTGGCGAAGTGGAAGTGGTTGCGGTTCGTCGGTTTGCTCTACCCGCTGACCACCTACTTCGTCGTGATGGGTTCGGGTAACCACTTCATCCTCGACGTGATCGCGGGCGTGGCACTGCTTGCCGTTGCTGCGCTGATCATCTATGCGCCTGCGCTGTTGCGTTGGTCGCGCCACCGATCGGCGGTCACGCCGACCAGGTCCGGAGTGCCGCTCGGATGAGTCTTCCGGTGGCCACGCCACTGTTGCGCTGGCGGCCCCTGTGGCCGATGGTGTTGGCGGCGGTGGCAATTGTGGCGCTGTGGCTTGCCCATCCGACGGTTGGTGACCTGCAGGCAGCCATCGCTCGGGAAGAGGCCGCGCGTTCGGGCGTCGGCCTGGGCTACTGGTTCGGTTGGTACGGCGGCGTGTCCCCGGGAAGCTATTCACTCATCGTCCCGGCCCTGTCGACGGTGACCGGATCGCTGCTCCTGTTGTGTATCGCGACCGCAGTCATCGCGTTGCTGTCGATCCCGCTCTCCAAGGGTGGAACCCACCCCACGGTATTGATGTGGGCGATCACGGCCGCTGCTGTCCTCAACATGTTGTCGGGACGGGTTGCGTTCTCGGTGGGTGCGGCAATCGCCTTGGCCTCGATACTTGCCCTCAGGCGAAACCTGTTGCCGCTGGCCGCCATCGGCCTGCTGGTGGCGGGTCTGGCGAGTCCGCTCGCACCTGCGTTTGTCGGATTGGCGGCGTTGCCGTTCGCTCTCGGAAAGGATGCCCGGGCGCGCAAGGTCTGGTGGGTTCTGGGTGGGGCGGGGCTCGGGGTCGTCGTACCGTTTGTGATGTTCGGTGCCCCCGGCGCACAGGGCTTTCCGGCCACCACTTTGTTCTGGATGGCGTTGATCGCGATCGGTGCCTCGTTTGCGCTGACCATTCCACCGGTTCGGTGGATAGTGCCGCTCGCGAGCGGGGTGGCGATCTTCATGTTCCTCGTGCCGACGGGGATCGGTTCCAACCTGAGCCGGTTCTTTTGCCTTGTGCTGCCCTGCATCTGCTTGTTCTATTCGAAGAAGTCGTTGAAGATCCTGGCGATCGCCCTGGCGCCTGCACTCATCTATGCCGTTTTTGTGGCCACGGCTGATCAGGTGGTCGGTGCAGACTCCGGCCAGAGCGAGACGTCGTACACGCCGCTTCAGTCGCTGTTGCTCGCACAACCGGAGATCGACAACCATCGCGTGGAGCTCGTGGATGCCCAGACTCATGCCGGGGCACACAAACTCGGCCTGGACATCAAACTCGCGCGCGGCTGGGAGAATCAGTCGGACTCGCGGTACAACCCGATCTTCTACGAGAAGAATGCGCTGACGCCGGAGTCCTACCAGGGCTGGCTGGCCGAGAACGCCGTCGCCTTTGTGGCGGTCTCCGCAGATCCGTTGCGGCAGTTGAAGGATGAAGCTGCACTGGTGACCGACGGCCTTCCCTATCTGGATCGCATGTGGGGTAACGACGATTGGACGCTCTACCGCGTCGAGGGTCCGAAACCGATCGTGCCGCTGCCGTTGACCGTGGTCGAGTCGTCGCCGTCCCAACTCGTCCTGGACGTGCCGAATTCGGACGCGCATCCAATCCAGTTGCGCTACAACAAATATCTCGTTGCACGCAGCAGTGTCGACGATTCCGTGTACGCCTGCATCGAGGAAACCGAGGACAGCTGGATCACTCTGACGGCTGCGGTACCCGGCGAATACACCCTCGAAGGACTTCTCTCTGTCCGTGGTGTGGTCGGCGCCCAACCTGCGGACTGCGGCGAGTCCTGATTGGTGGCCCCCTGGGGCCCACACTGTGTAGTTGTCAAAGATCTTGCAGTTCACAGGGTTAGCTGTGTTGCAGGGGACTGGCGGTCTGGTCAGGCGGCGAGGGGCTCGGAGGTCAGGGTGCGGCGGGCATGCGATCTCAGCGGTGTCTTGCTCGCATCGTCGGGTGACACAAACCAGGGGTGTCCGTCGCGACCGATGAAGACTGTCCACCTGCGGTGGTGGATGTATCGGTGGTGGCGTCGGCACAGCAGGACCATGTTGGTCAGGCTGGTGGTTCCGCCGTTGCGCCAGAAGTCGATGTGGTGGGCATCGGTGTAGCCGGCAGGGCATCCGCAGCCAGGGAATGCGCAGCCGCGGTCTCGGGCGATCAGTGCTTTGCGGATGGCCGGGGTGACGGTGCGTTGGTCACGTCCGACATCGAGCGGTACGGAATTGTTGTCGAGCAGGATTTTGCTGATGACTGAATCACAGGCGACCATCTGCGCTGTGGGTGCTGAGGCCGGTCCAGTCCATTCGAATGCGGGTGCCCTCGCTGGTGGTTGGGCATTGCCGAGTCCGCGCAGCTGTAGCGCTTGGAGGTATTCGGCTGTCACTGTCACCGTCACGTGGGGTTTCACGCCGCCGCTGCTGGGCCGGTTTTCTTGTCCGAGATAGGAATCCAACAGTCGTTCCAGGGCATCGGCCCGGATTTGGGCGTTGTTACGTGGGTCTGGTGACCCATCTGGTTCGGGTACCGGTGTCGATAGTGGTTTCAACGCGACGGCAAGTTTCTCGCCCACGAGGTTGTCCAGGTCGAACACGCCGTGGGTGCGGCCGTCGTCGCCAGTCGTGAACGAGAACTCATTGAGATCGTGATTCTCGGCGTCGGGGACTTCTTTGTCCGGCGGCGACAACACGATCGCCATATGCCGTGCCCGCGCTGACACCGCGGCCGGTGTGGTGGTCAGCGCTTCGGTCAACAACCCCCGTACACAGTCACCCCGATCACCATCGACCAAGTCTGGGTTCCGTCGTTCAATATGGCTCAGGCCCTTGACGATCGAATCGATATGCTCACCCGACAGCGTCCCGTCCACGCCATAGGACGCCACCGACGGAATGTCGTTGAGTGCCTTACCTACTCGCACGTATCGGTGCGCGACCGCCGGCGCCATCCCGGCCTGTTGTAACAGTCTCGCGGTGGAACCATCACCCGATTTCTGCGCTATCTCACGCCGGTCGAGTTCACCGATGAGTCGGAAAAGTATCTGATCCACAACATGATTGAGTCGAATAACTGTCACCGTACGGGATGAAATATCAACGTCATCCCCGGCGACCAGAGCCGCATCCCCTGCCAGATCTGAGAGCCTGGCGAACATTCCCCCGAAGTCCATAGCCCAATAGTACGACCCGAACCCCATTCGCACAAGCTTTCGAACGAACTAATCATATTGCATTGCAACATCTTTCGCTGACTTCACGTTCTCGACCCATCAGTCTAACGAGAGGCTATGACATGGGCTTCGAATCGGCCGGTGGGCTGGTTGTGTTGAGCGACGTGCTGGTGGCCGTCGAACATCACCTGCCCTCGTCACTTCCTCGGCCGCGTGGAGGAAACGCGCTCAGCGTTTCGTCTCGTACCTGTTCAGAACCACCCCGCCGGGAAACGTCCGCGTCTCCACCAGGTTCAGGTTCACCCGGCTATCGAGCGTGGTGAAGAACGGCATGCCGCCGCCCACCAGGACCGGGTGGGTCACGATCGTGTACTCGTCGACAAGCCCGGCCCGCATGGCCGCCGCGGCCAGCGTTGCACCACCAACCCTCATCGGCCCGCCGTCCTGCGCCTTGAGTCGGGTGATCTCCGCGACCGCGTCGCCGGTGACCAGGCGGGTGTTCCAGTCGACCTTCTCCAGCACCGAGGAGAACACCACCTTCGGCGTGTCCCGCCAGTTCCGCGCGAACTCGATCTCCGCCGGGGTGGCATTGGGCTGTTGGTCACCGGTCGGCCAGTAGGAACTCATGGCCTCCCACAGCTTGCGCCCATACATCAACAGGCCGATCGCCCGCTCCTCATCGAGCCACCACTGAAACAGCTCGTCGCTCGGCTCGCTCCACCCGAGGTCGTCGCCGGGCGCGGCGATGTAGCCATCCAGTGTCAAGTTCATGCCGTAGGTCAGTTTCCGCATCGCGCCATGCCTTCCGTCAGCCAGTGTCGGAGTTTAGACCGGTTCAGCGCACAAAACTGATCGGTCCGCGATCTGGCTCGCAGGGACGGCTACGAGCCCGCGTTGTTCGATTCGCCGTTCAACAACGTCGTGGGTTGGAACAGCTAGTTCCGGACCACCAGGACGAACGGGCCGATGTTGGTGACCGTGAAGCGTGGATCGTCGAAGACGTTGGGGTTGAAGGTCACCGTGTACCGGCGGACGTTCGGGTCGTTGGGGTAGACGTCCTCGGCCAGACGCAGTGCGTAACCCTCGGCGCTGTAGCGGAACAGGAAGACCGTCGGGGGTAGCCAGGGCGACGAATCCAGTTGCCCGATCAGGATGTCGGTGGTCTCCGATTCCGACCACGCGTTGATCGCCGCGGCGCGTTTGTCGAACTCCGCCAACGGGTTTGCGTAATGCGAGGTCAGTCCCTGGAATCCGAAGTAGGGATAGATCGACAGGAATCCGTAGTCGGCGGTCAGGACGATCGTGTCGGCCTGAGGCCTGCCGGTCTGTTCGAGGATGACGTCGTTGATCTCGGGGAAGTAGGCCTGTGCGCCCGGGGGGCGCTGATCAGCGCGTTCGCCGTAGCCGTCGGTGTCCGTATAGGCGACGGTGATCTCGGCGGCCAGATGGTTCGGGATGCTCTGTCCGACGGCGATCGCGGCAAGGGCTGCCATGATGGCGATGGCGGTCCGGACGTCGCCGAAGCGGCGGACGACGTAGCCGGCGAGTTCGGCGAATCCGTAGACCCCGGCGACACCGAGGATCACCGTCAGTACCGGCTCCATGCGGAACGAGAGCAGCGTGGTGCCGGTTGCGGTCAGGGCCATCGAGAGCAGGCAGAACAGGTAGATGGAAAAGACGGTGATGCCGTAGGCCAAAGCGACGGTGCGCGTTCGGAACCGGAGCACGATCCAGATCAGGCCGACCATGGTCAGCGCGCCGATCAGAGACCAGTGCAGCATCGGGGTCGGCAGCACCGCACCCGAACTCGGCAGGTAGTGCTCAGCGGTACCGCCGGAGGCGGGCTTGTTCCGAAGCCTGTCGATCAGGTACGGCGCCCAGACGATCAGCGCGACCAGACCGGCGATGACACCCATGACCACCAGTCGCAACCCGTGATCCCGGATCGCACGCCACCGGGCCGACCGGATGTCGCTGGGTGGAATCGTCTTGTTGGACTGCCCGAACCAGGCCGCCAGCACGAAATAGAGCGCCATCAGGACGGTGGTCATCGCGTAGAGGCCGGTGTAGAGCGTGTAGAAGGTGGCGCTCAGGCCGAGGAACAGTCCGCCGGCCAGGATCGCGGGTCTGCTGCCCGAGCGCAGCCCGTGCAGGATGGTGATCAGCATCGGTGCGCCGACCATCACCAGAACGGCCGCATACGGTTCGGGACTGACGTACATCAGCGTCAGGACCGTGGATGCCAGGGTGACGGCGATGGCCCGGTCGGTACGGATCATGCGCTGCCACAAAGCCATTGCGATCGCTGCCGCAATCGCGATCGAGATGATCGACCACGGTTTGTACGCTTCCCAGGCGGGCTGGCCGGTCAGGTCGGCGTACCGGCCACCGAACCAGAACCAGCCGGCCGGGTAGTACGGCGGCAGATCGGCATACGTCATGTCCGCCAGACGGGGGCTGTTGGTCAGACGCGTGAGGTATTCGGTCCGGAACTGCTGATCGACGGAGATTCCGAACAGGTAGAGCTTGGTGGCACCCAGCGGCATCGCCAGGGTGACCGCCGCAAACGATGAGATACCCACCCACGACAGAGGTTTGATCAGTCGGCCGGCCTTGCCGGTCCGCGACAGCACGACCGCGATCAGCAGGATCACGATGGCCGCCACCTGGCCGGTGGTGGTCAGCGCGGTCGCGACATTCGACGAGTTGAATGCCGGCCAGTCGACCTTGGAGATCACTGTCAGACCGGCGCCCGAGACCACAAGGGCCACGATGGCCGCGCCGATCAGATCCCCTATCGAGGACAGATGGGTCCGCATCGGCTCAGATTGGAAGCTTGCGGAAGATCGGGCGCGGGATGTGCCGGAGGATGATCATCACGAAACGGAACGGCCCCGGTGCCCAGACCAGTTCCTTGCCCTTGTCGGCCGATGTCACGGCCAGCTTGGCCACATCTTCCTTGTTGACCGTCAGCGGCGCTTCTTTCACGTGCGCAGACAGCCGGGTACGGACCATGCCCGGCCGGATGACGAGGACGCGGATGTTGTACTCGCGCAGAGCCTCGCCGAGGCCGAGGTAGAAACCGTCGAGGCCGGCCTTGGTGGAGCCGTAGACAAAGTTGCTGCGACGCACCCGTTCTCCGGCCACCGAGCTCATCGCGATGATCTGACCGTGGCCCTGCTCGCGCATCTTCTGCCCGAGGAGCACACCGACCGAGACCGCCGCGGTGTAGTTGATGGTGGCGGTGAAGACGGCTTTGCGCTGGTCCTGCCACACCTCTTCGTCGACACCCTGGACGCCGAACGCCACGATGGCAACGTCGATGTCGCCGCCTGCGAACGCCTGGTCGATGACGGCGGGGTGGGTGTCGGGCTTGAGCGCGTCGAAGTCGATGCGCTCCACGGACGAGGCACCCGCGGCCTTCATGGTCTCCACGGCCGCCTCACCGGCGGGGTCGCCGGGCATGGTGGCCAGCACCACCCGCATCGGGCCCTTCTTGAGGTACTCGGCGGTGATGGCCAGACCGATCTCGGAGCTTCCGCCGAGAACGAGCACGGACTGGGGGACGCCTACGGCGTTGATCATGAATGTTCCTGTCTGCGTTGAGAGTGTTTGTGGCTCAGGCGAGTTCGAGGCGTCGAGCCATATCGGAGATGAACACTCCGGTCGGATCGATCCGGCGACGGGTGGCGATCCACGAGTCGATCTCGGGGTACATCGCGTGGAAGTTCTGCGCAGACGTCCGCGAATCCTTGGCCGTGTACAGCCGTCCACCCATGGCCATCACCCGACGGTCGAGTTCATTGAGGTACTCGCCGAGCCCGCGCTTGATCGGGAAGTCGAGGCAAACGTTCCAGCCGCGGAACGGGAAACTCAGCGGCGCCCGGTTGCCCTCGCCGAACAGCTTGATCACGTTGAGGAAGCTGACGTGTCCGGATGCCTGGATATCGGCGATGATCGATTTGAATTCATCCTCGTTGCCGGTGGGCACGATGAATTGATATTGCGTGAATCCGCCACCGCGTCCGTAGGCGCGATTCCACTCTCCGAGGACGTCGAGCATGTGATAGAACTGCGGCAAAGTTTTGACCTGACCGGTTTTGTTCGATCCGATCCGGTAATACGCCTCGCCGACGATCGAGAAGTCGAGTTTGTTGGCCAGGCCCTTCGGGAAGACGTCCGGCAAAGTCAGCAGTGGCTTGCTGACGAACTTCAGCGGGTCCTTCTGCAGCTTCGGCGGGAGTTCTTCGAGCTTCGCGAGGTTGCCGCGGCTGAAGGATCCACGGCCCAGCTTCGGTGGCTTGCTGATCGAGTCGAACCAGCCCGATGCGTACTCGTAGCCGTCCTCGAAACCGTCTTCGAGGTGCAGTGCGATCGTCTCGTCGAGGTTTGCCGTGGTGGCGGTGTCGGCGATGAAGTACGCGCTCTCGGTGCGCTTCAGTTGCACCTTGGCCCGCAAGATGATGCCGGTCAGACCGATTCCGGCGACCGTGGCCCAGAAGAGTTCACCATCTGGATCGTCGGAGGTGCCCGACGGTGTGAGCGTCAGGACGCGACCGTCGGCGACGAGCAGCGTGATCTCGACCACGTGCTGCCCGAACGTGCCTGCGCTGTGATGGTTCTTGCCGTGGATGTCGTGGGCGATCGCACCGCCGATGGTGACCTGGCGGGTACCCGGCAGCACCGGAACCCACAGCCCGAACGGCAGGGCGACGGCCATCAGCTCATCGAGCGAGACGCCGGCGTCGAGGTCGACGATCCCGGTGGTGTCGTCGATCGAGTGGATGCGTTTGAGCTGCGTCATGTCGATGGTCAGGCCACCGATGTTCTGCGCGGACTCGTTATAGGAGCGTCCCAGGCCGCGTGCGATCACGCCGCGACGCAGGTAGGACGGCTTGTCGGCATTTGCATCGGCAACCTGTGCGACAGCCTTGGCGATCACCTCGACATCAGGTGTCGCCAGCACGTGACCCTCGATCGGCGTCGTGCGGCTCCAGCCGACGAGCTTGCGGGTTTCAATGGGCAATTCAGCGGTAGACATCGATTCAGAGACTACCTGGGGTGGAACGGTCCGCCGCGACGTCTGTGTGACAACCAACGATGGTAAGAATCAGGTATGACCACACGATGGGTGTTCATCACCGGAGCCGCAGCAGGAATCGGGCGCCACAGCGCGCTGACCTTCGCACGCAGGGGATATTCGGTCGGCGCCTATGACATCGACGACGCCGGACTGGCCACCCTCGCCGCAGAGGTCGCCGGGTTCGGTGGGCAGATCGTCACCGGACATCTCGATGTGACCGACGCCGACGAGTTCGGTGCCCGCCTCGACGAGTTCGCCGAGCACAGCGGCGGTCGACTCGACGTGCTGTTGAACAACGCCGGGATCTTGCTTGCCGGGGCTTTCGAGGACATTCCGTTGGCTGCTCAACACCGGCAGATCGACATCAACGTCAAAGGCGTGACCAACGGCTGTCACCAGGCATTTCGGCATCTGAAGAACACTCCGGGCTCCGTGGTGGTCAACATGGCGTCGGCTTCGGCGATCTACGGCCAGGCTGAACTGGCCACCTACAGCGCCACCAAGTTCTATGTCCGCGGTCTGACCGAGGCACTCGACATCGAGTGGGGCGTCCACGGGATCCGGGTGATCGCGATGTGGCCCCTGTTCGTGCAGACCGCGATGACCGAGAACGTGTCGACGGGCACCACCGACTCGCTGGGGATCCGGCTCGGACCCCAGGATGTCGCCGATGCGATCGTCGCGGCGGTGGAGGAAACCAGGGTCGACAAACTCATCCATCGGGTGCACCACGCGGTGGGTACGCAGACCAAGGTGATGACCCTGGGTTCTCGCTTCTCTCCCGCCTGGCTGACCCGACTGGTCAACAAGCGTCTCGCACATTCGTAGAGCGGGCCCGCTCAGGGTTCGAGGACCGCGGCGGCCGCGTTGTGTCCCGGAATCCCGCTGACCCCACCTCCGCGTCTGGCTCCGGCACCGGCGATGAGGAGGCGGGGATGTTCGGTCTCCACACCCCACGTCCCCACGGCATCGGCGGTCAGCGCCCACGGCCACTGCAGTGGCCGGTGGAAGATGTTGCCGCCGGGCAGGCCAACGGCGGTCTGCAACTCCAGCGGGGTCTTCGCCTCGATACACGGGTCGCCGTTGATGTCGACGGCGATGACGTCGGCGATGGGTTCGTCGAGCACCGAGTCCAGTGCGGCCAGAGTTGCCTGCACCGCTTGGTCTTTGGTGCCCGCAGCGGCGAACAGCTCGGGCGGCATGTGCAGGCCGAACAGGGTGAGCGTGTGCATGCCGTCGAGTGCGGCCCCGAGGATCGTAGGGTCGGACAGTGTGTGGCAGTAGATCTCACAGGGTGGTGTGGTCGGGATGGAACCGGCCGCGGCCTGCCGGTGTGAGCGCGCGAGGGCCTCGAACCCCTCGTGCACGTGAAAGGTCCCGGAGAACGCGACGCCCGGGGCGATGGACTGATCGCGAAGCCTCGGGAGACGTCGCAGCAGCACGTTGATCTTCAATTGCGCGCCCTGCGGCGGCGGCCCACCGACGGTCGGGGTGTCGAGCAACGTATCGAGGACCGCGGGCGCGCAGGCGGCGTGGATGAACTCGGCCGACGCGGCGCCGCCGGGCCAACCGACCCGGCCGTCGACGGTATCGATGGCAGTCACCTCGACACCCGTCCTGATCTGCGCGTCGGCCGCGACCGCCGCTGCCGCCAGCGCGCCGGACACCGCGCCCATGCCGCCGACGGGGACGTCCCAGTCGCCGGTGCCGCCCCCGATCAGGTGATAGAGCAGACAGATGTTCTGCAGCAGTGAGGGGTCGTACAGGTCGGCGAACGTGCCGATCAATCCGTCCGTCGCGACGATCCCGCGCACGATGTCGTCGGTGAAGGTGCTCTCGATGATGCTGCCGAGAGGTGTGCTGGTCAGGTCGTCCCAGAGATCCATGGATTCGAGGTCGGATCCGGCGATCGACGCCATTTCGTCGGCGCTCACCAGCGGTCGCAGCATGGTCGGGAAAACGCCCTCGGCGATGGTGGACATCGCGGAGTAGAACTTCTGCCAGGCCGCGAAGTCCCGGTCCGAACCGGTGGCGGCGCGAAACGACTCCGCGGTGGCCCGGTCGTCGGCGGTGTCGACGAGGATGCCGCGGGTCGGGTCGATGGGCATCGGGGTATATGACGAATAGCGTCGCCTGACGAGTGTGAGGTCGAGGTCGAGGTCGGTGATGATCTGCCGGGGCAGCAGCGACACCAGATACGAGTAGCGAGAGAGTCGGGCGTCCATGCCGGGGAAGGGCCGAGAAGAAACGGTTGCCCCGCCGATGTGATCGGACCGTTCGAGAACCAGCACCTTGCGACCGGCGCGGGCGAGGTAGGCGGCCGCGGTGAGCCCGTTGTGGCCGGCCCCGATCACGATGTCGTCGTACGTCTCCATGCGGTCATGATGCCGCCACCTTCATCCCGCGACCAGGCGTCCTGGTGAGACAGCAATTGTCAGGGTGTCGTCATCCCGTCCTATGGCACCTACATTGCAGCCGAGTCCGAGGAAACCGTGTGCGTTTATCGCCACGAATGTGCCGAATATTGTAGTGCGCCGATGCGTGCTGAAATAGCGGACGAACTGTCACGTCCGGTATTATTTTTACTGTTGGTAATTATTGGAACTTGTTCATCACGTGAGGGGCGTCGAAATGCAGATCTGGGGAACCGGAGCTTTCGACAACGATCCCGCGACCGCGTGGGTGGGCAGGTTCGACCGTGCTGCTGCAGCGGCGCGGCCCATCGTGACGCGCGCGGCGTTGGCGGCGGTATTCGATCGCAACGACGAGTCTGTTGGGTTCGCGGCTCTCGCGGCCGCGACGACTGTGGCCGCAGCGCTACCGGGTAGGCCCTTGCTTGCGGCGGGTGTTGGTCCGAAAACGTTGGCGGACAGTGTGTTCACGGTAACCCCTGAGCTCGCCGATCTCGCTCTGGCAGCACTGAAACAGGTCGGTTCTTCCACCAGTGAGTGGTCTCGGGCATGGATTCGCTCCGGACGTCTCGATGATGCGCTCGCAGTCCTCGACGCGGTGGCCGGCGAGTTGGAAGAACGGTCCGAGCGCGGTCTCAGAGTGCGCGCAGCTTCTTGAGCAAGGGTTCTGCCGCCTCGCTCAAAAAAGCGTCCTGCGTATCTCCGCCGATCTGTACCAGCGCCACATCTGTATAACCCGCCTCCAGAAAAGGTTTGACGCTCTCGGCCAATTCATCGAGGTCGGGTCCACAGGCAATCGATGAGGCGACGTCTTCGGGCCGGACATATTCGGTCGCGCCACTGAAACCTGCGGGGGTGGGTAAATCGGCGTTGACCGACCATCCGCCGGCGAACCAGCGGAATTGGTCGTGGGCCCGGGCAATTGCGGTGTCGCGATCGTGATCCCAGCAGATCGGGATCTGGCCGATCTTCCTGGAGTCGTCGGGGTGGTGTCGGGCCCATGAGCTGACCAGATCGGCCTCGGGCTCCGTGGAGATCAGATGATCGCCGAGCGGTGCGAACTTCTCGATCGATTTGTCGCCCGACACCGCGAGCCCGATGGGGATCCCATCGTCGGGCAGATCCCAGATTCGGGCGGAATCGACACGAAAGTACTTGCCGTCGTGGGTTACCAGCCCGCCCGCGTGTAGCTCGCGGATGATCTCGACCGCCTCGACGAACATGTCCTGACGCTGGTCCACAGCGGGCCAACCCTGGCCGACCGTGTGCTCGTTGAGGTTTTCGCCGGAACCCAGGCCGAGGATGAATCGCCCGTCGGCGAGGAGCTGCATCGTCGCTGCCTTCTGCGCGATGACAGCGGGGTGGTATCTCATCGTCGGTGCGGTCACGTAGGTCGCCAGATCGACGCGTTCGGTGACGTGGGCGACGGCACCCAACACGGTCCAGGCGTAGGGCGCGTGACCCTGTGAGACCAGCCATGGCGAGTAGTGATCGCTGGCGACTTCGAAGTCGAAGCCCGATTTCTCTGCATCCGCGGCGTAGCGCACCAAATCCTTGGGGCCGCTCTGTTCTGTCATCAACGTGTATCCGTAACGCATACCTCGAAGGTTCCCCTTCTGTCCGCAGGCAAAACCTCGGCCACGTGGTACGCCGATCGGATTGCAGGCATGTGCAAACCCTGTGCTGCGCCCGGCGGGCTTGTAACGTGTGCCACATGCACGGGGTCATCGAGTCCTGAAGCACGTCGAACCGAAGGTCAGGAGCGCGTATGCCCTATATGCCCATCACCGAATCCATGTTCCTCCTGGCCGAATCGCGGGAGCATCCGATGCACGTCGGAGGCCTGCAGTTGTTCGAGCCGGTCGATGGCGCCGACGACCTCTCCGAGCAGATGTTCGAGACATTTCAGGCACAGACCGAGGTCCACCGGCTGTTTCGCAAACGTCCGGCTTCGCCCGTGGGTGTGATGGGCACCGTGCGATGGACCCATGACAAAGAAGTCGACCTCGAATATCACGTTCGGCGAACTGTGCTCCCGCGTCCGGGCCGGGTACGTGAACTGTTGCGGTACGTCTCGGCCAATCACGGCGCGCTCCTGGACCGGCATCGTCCGATGTGGGAGCTACACCTCATCGAGGGTCTCGCCGACGGGCGCGTTGCGATGTACACGAAGATCCATCACTCGCTGGTCGACGGGGTCTCCGCCCTGAAGCTGCTCGAGAAGACGCTGTCTCCCGACTGTGATTCCCGGACGGGCCGGGCGTCGTGGGATCCGGAGTTGTTCATTCCCCGGCCCAAAGCGCCGGAGCCGGGCTCGGAGGAGTCCCGGAGTCTGTTCTCCGAGGGGTTCAAGATCGCCGGTGAGCTCGTGGGTTTCCTTCCGGCTTCCGCGCGGGTCGGACTTCGGGCCATGCGAGACGCCAACCTGATGGTGCCGATGCAGGCGCCGCGCACGATGTTCAACGTGCCGATCGGAGGCGCCCGCCGGTTCGCGGGCGAACAGTGGTCGACCACTCGTCTGCTTGCGCTGGCTGCGGGGCTGGAGATCACGCTGAACGATGTGGTGATGGCGATGTGCGCAGGCGCACTGCGCTCGTATCTGATCGATCAGAACGCCCTGCCCGACGACCCGCTGATCGCGATGATGCCGGTGTCGATGCACGCCAAGGGCGACGACTCCTCGGAGGGCAACGCGATCACCGCGATCCTGGCGAACCTCGCGACCGATCAACCCGATCCGGAACGCCGGCTGGCGGCCGTGATCGATTCGACGAGGGCGAGCAAGCAGGTGATCCGGGATCTGAGCCCGCTGCAGGCGATGGGGTACGGCGCCGTCATCGCCGCCCCGCTCGCATTCTCGACGGTGCCGGGGTTTGTTCGGCTGACCCCGCCGCCGTTCAACCTCATCATCTCGAATGTTCCTGGGCCGCCGCATGATCTGTACTGGAACGGCGCCAGGCTCGCCGGTGTCTATCCGGCGTCGATCGCGATGGACGGTCAAGCCCTCAACATCACCGTTGCCACCAACGCTGACATGGTGAACTTCGGGGTGACCGGCGCACGAGCGGAGATCCCGAGCCTGCAGCGGATCCTGACCCACCTCGACACCGCATTGGAAGAGCTCGAGAAGCTCTGCGGTGCCGGCTGAGGGTCGGGCTGCCAGTCAGGACGTCGGAGCGTTCACGATCGATTCGACGATGTCGCCAGAGCGAATGGCGATGTTCGACAGCAGGGTCGAGGTGAAACCGTGTGAATGTTCCACGCCGCCATGGAGATACAGATTGCCCGGGTGATTGCCCTTGCGCTCGACGCGGTAGTCGCGGGTGACCACAGGCAGTCCGGCCTCATCGAAGCAATAGTCGTCGGTGGCATCGCCCAGGAGGTCGGCGAGGCCAACGGACCGGAATCCGGTGGCGTACACGATCGCGTCGGCGGTCACGGTCTCCGAGGCGCCCGTCGGCAGATGGCTGATGGTGGCCTGAACACCGTTGTCGGTTTCCACGGTCGTCCTGGGGTCGAGTCGAGATGCGCCGCGAACGAACAAACGCCTACGGCCGCTGACCTTTTCCTGGTACTCCCGCGCATAGAGGTCGTTGATGACATCCGAATCGACAGCCGAGTAGTTGGTGCCCTTGTGGTAGCTCATCAACTGCTGTCGAACCTGGGGCGGCGCGAAGTGGAAATCGTCGACGGCCGCAGGATCGAACACGCGGTTGGCGAAGGGGCTGTCGTCGGCCGGGGTGTAACCGTACTTCGCGAAGACCGCGTGCACCTCGCAGGCCGGGTAGGTCTCGTGGAGATAGGCGGCCACCTCGGCGGCACTCTGCCCGGCTCCGACCACCACGAATCGTTGATGGGTCAGGGGCGGCAGGTCGCTCAGACGGGCGAGCAGGTTGTGGCTGTGCCACTGGCGCACCGACGGTGTCACAAAATCGGGTAGGACACCGGTGATCCCGCCGCCTGCCACCACATTGCGGGCCGTCACCTCGGCAGTGGTGCCGTCGGCGTCGCGAACCTCGACCACGAAATGATCGCCATCCGCGCGAACGCCGCAGACCGTCGAGCCGAAGGTCACCTGATCGCAGACCTGCTCCGCCGCCCACGCGAGGTAGTCGGCGAACTCCGCCCTGGAGGGGAAGAAGGTCTGATGGTTGACGAAGTCGACCAGTCGACCCCGGCACTTCAGATAGTTGATGAACGTGAACTGGCTCAACGGATTACGTAGTGTGACCAGATCCTTGAGGAATGACACCTGCATCTGTGCGCCGGGGATCATCATGTCCGGATGCCACTGGAACGAGCGCTTGCTCTCGAAGAACCGTGCCCGCAGTGGTGCATCCGGCGCTGTCTCGTTGTGCTCGTTGACGGCAAGAGACAACGCCAGATTGCTCGGGCCGAAGCCGATTCCGACGAGATCGACTATCGCGGAATCGCGCGTCATATGGTTCATTCCTTAGGTCGTGAAGAAGCATCTGCGGACTGGCGGGCCGCCAGGGCCTCGGTCAACCGTTGGAGGTACCGGACGTTGAAATCGGAGTGCGACAGGAAGACCGCGAAGTCGGCCATGTCGAAATCCGGGTCGTACGACGGTGGACCGCAGACGGCAGCGCCGATTCGCAGGTATCCCTGCATCATCGGTGGGATCTTCACTCGACCGGGCGTCGCCGGTATCTCGTCCAGCGACTGCCCGTCGACGCTCACCGGGTTCTTGGGCGTGACCCGGCGTTCGGGCGGGGTGACGCTGCGTTTGTAGGCGAAGTCGCGAACCTTGCGGACCAGGGATCCACGCGGGCCACCGTCTTCCATCTGCACCGAGGCGCAACCGATGGCGTACTCATGTCCGGTCATCTGCTGGTATTTGAAGATCCCGGCCCACAACATGCCCATCACCGCGCCGCTGCGATGCTCGGGTTGCACTGCGGCCCTTCCCAGCTCGACGAGATTGGGTCGGAGCGCCTCGATACCCTCACCGAACTCGAAGATGGTCTCGGTGAACATGCCGCCGGCCGCCTTGGCACCTTCGGGAAGCAGGAGCCGATAACAACCCACCACTTCTCCGGTGCTCTCCGCGCGCGCGACCACGTGGTCGCAGTACGGGTCGAATCGATCGACGTCGATCATCTCGCCGGTGTATTGCCCGCGCACCGCATTCGGTAGCGATGCACCCATCTCGTCCGCGAACGACTGGTACCGCAGACGCTGGGCTGCCTCGATGTCCGCCGGGTTGGTCGTCAGGCTGATCGAGTAGCCGGTCGCAGACGCGGGGGGAATCAGCAACGTGTCAGTGACGGACATGTGGCTCCTCTCGGGGCTGCTCGGCGGCAGCCTGTTGTGATGCGTGGTCGCGGTGGATCAACGCGTAGACGATTGCGGTCAGGACGGTCGCCGCCGTGGCTGCGGCCAGCACGGCCGCTTGCAGACCGGCTGCCGAGGATTCACGGGCGATGCGGGCGAGTTCGGGTAGTGCGAGAGCGAACTGGTCCGGGATGAAGTCGAGGATCGCCAGACCCGCACCCGATCCCAGAGCATCGGTCAGTGCAAGAGTCTGTTCGGCAGAGACATCGACCGGTGTTCCGGCGATCGTCAACGAGTCGAGTTCCTCGCGGGCGTGCGAGGCGGCGTACTGCGTGAACAACGCGCCCATTCCGGCGATGCCGATCACGGTGCCGATCTGGCGGGCGGTGCTGACCACACCCGTCGCCATCCCGGATTCTGATTCGGGGACAAACGACAGCGCTGCGTCCGAGGCGATGGCGCTCATCATTCCCACGCCGAGGCCGGCGATGATCGAACCGGGAATGAAGTGTGTCCATCCGGTATCACCGGAGATGCCGATCATCGTCCACAGCCCGGCGGCGATCATTGCCGTCGACAGGGGCACCACGTGGCGCATCGCAAGCCAGCGCGTGACCACCATTCCGATCGGTGCGCCCACAATGCAGGCGATCGTGAGGGGGAGTGCGCGCACACCGGATTCAAAGGGAGTGAACCCCAACGTGTTCATCAGATACAGGGCCAGATAATTCGTGCCGGCGATGACTGTGCCGGAGGTGGTGAAGGCGGCAAGTGAGACGCCGGCGAAACCTGGCCTGCGCACCACGGCCAGATTCATGAGCGGATCGGTGGTCTTTGCTTCCCAGAGCACAAACGCGATGGCGAAGACCGCTGCGATGGAGAACAGTCCGAGGATCAGCGGCGACGTCCACCCCTGAACATTTCCTTCGATGATCGCGTACACACCGGCGCACAGGGCGACGCTCAGTGTCGCCGTGCCGATGAAGTCGATTGCGCGGGTGACGTCGCCGCGCGATTCCTGGACTTTCCAAGCGGTGACGGCCAGCGCAACGATCCCGAGTGGGATGTTGATCATGAAGATCGCCGGCCATCCGAACGCGTCGACCAGCGCGCCGCCCAACAATGGGCCTGCCGCGCTGCCCGCACCCATGACGGCCCCGTAGATCGCGATCGCGAACGAACGCCCCCGGCCGGCCGGGTAGGCCGCGGCTATCAGCGGCAGCGAGACACCCAGCATCATCGCGCCACCGAAACCCTGGACCACGCGAACGAGGTTCAGGGTGTTGATGCTCTCCGACAACGCACAACCCAGCGACGCCAGGACGAAGATCGTCAGGCCGATCTGGAAGATCCGCTTGCGTCCCAGCCGATCTCCGAGCGTCGCCGCGGTCAGGAGGAATGCGGCCATCGGAAGTGCGTATCCGTCGACGACCCACTGCAGTCCACTCAGGTCTGCGGAGAGGTCGGATTGGATGTCAGCGAGTGCGGCCGACACGATCGTCATGTCGAGCAGGAGCATGAACACGCCGATGCAGACCACGGTCAGCGTGGTGCGGGCGTGAACGACTCGATCGTTCAGCGAAAACAAGGGCGCCTTTCGACGCGCGCGTGATAAACGCACGTGGGGACGAAATCGGAAACCAAGGAAATCGAGAATTGATGGGGCTGAAAGGTGAGATGCACAGTATTGCAATTGCTCGTCTTTGTGCAAAACGCCCGAATGTGGACGATAGGCCCCCCGTGGACAATTCGCAAACCACGTGGAGTTGTTCGGTTTTGCAATTCTCTTGAATTACTATTCGACGCCGTGTTCATTCGGGTTCTGGGCCGAGGTGTCGAGCCGTGGGTGTGGCCGAACCGGCCAGCCGCTAGGGTGTCTGGGTGGTAGAAGAGCAGGCCCAGGGGGGTCGGACAACCGGACTGGACGCGGCAGTCGAGACCCCGAAGCCGGCCGGTGGCGATTTGAAGACCCAAATGGTCCGTTTCGTCATCACCGGCGCGGCGTCCGGAGTCCTCGATTTCGGGTTGACCCTGCTCTTCCAGCATGTGCTGGGCTTCCCGGAATGGGCCGCCAAGTCGATCGGTTTTGTGTTCGGCACCACAATGGCCTACCTCATCAACCGGCGATGGACGTTCCGGGCCGAACCGAGTGTGGCCCGATTTGTGGCCGTTGCACTGCTCTACCTGCTGACCTTTGTGGTTCAGGTGGGGATTTACACCGTGTTGTCGCGTATCTGGGACGACACCGTGGTGTGGAGCCTGGCCGCCTTCGTGGTCGCCCAGGGCACCGCCACCGTCATCAACTTCGTGGTGCAACGAATGGTGATCTTCAAGATCCGCTGACCATGACCCAGCTGCGTTACAGGGTATTGACCCACGCCAGGCGGTCCGACGACAGCGAGAACGTGTCTTCGAACAGCACCACGTAGGTGCCGGGGGCTGCGCCGTCGCGTGCGTCGAAGCAGATGTCACCCGCTGTTTGGCCGCCGGGTGCGATCTTGCCCGAATTCAGCATTTGCTTCTCGGGCGCATACGTGGCGTTCCGAATGGTTCCGCTGGCGTCTTGCAGACTCCAATCGATATAGCCGTTGAAGTCATTCTGCTTCGAACCGACATTCTTGATCGTCACACTGCTGCAGAGGTAATTGCCGAAATCGGTATTGGCGCTTTCCAACGCGGAAACGGTATATGCCAGGTCGTCGCGGGTAATCGTATCGCCACCGGTTGCTGCGGTGTCGTCGTCCAATTTCCCCGGGAATTGGGGTCCGGCCTCGCTCTCGGTTTCGGTCTCGGCGCCCGCGGTTGTCGAGACCGCTGCAGAGGTCTCGCCGGAGGCTTTGGTGACGCTGGTTTCGCTGTTGCCGCCACTGCCGGCGACGATCGCGGTACAGGCGCCGATCAACAGAATCGGCACACCGATCACGACCCAGGGCCAGACCTTGCGCTTCTTCTTCGGCGGCTGCTGATACGGACCCGGGGTGGGGTTGTAGGGCTGGTTGTAGGGGTTGTTGTCGCCTGGCAGGCCGGGATTGGTCATGGCAGATCCTCCTGAGGGGGGTGGGGGTTGGCGTGGTGAGAACAGCAGACCGCAACCGGACATCGGGTCGCCTCCTCCAAAGGGACGGCACCCCTCATACGTTCGGACGGAGGTTCGGCCGATGCAGACCGTTCGGTGGATCGTGCAACGTCAGAGGTTCGCCGTAGCCTCCATACCGTGACAACAACTTCCGGCGAAACGATCCGGCGCCGGCTGTGGACCACCGGCGCGGTGAGCTTGAGCGTCTTCGGTTCGATTCTGGCGGTGGCGCTCACCGAAGAATCGGGGAGTGTCCCGGTGTGGAACTCCACCATCGGGTTGCTGTTGAACCTGGTGGCGGCCGTAGCGCTCATCTGGCGACACCGGTACCCGATACCCGTGCTGGCGATCTCGGTCATCGGGCCGATGTTCTTCTCGACCGATGCCACCGCGGCCCTCATCGCGCTCTATGCACTGGCGCAGGCCGAGCGTGGGATCAGGCTTGTCCTGGCTGCGTTCGCCGTCTACCTGGCTTCGAGTGTGTCGCTCATCTACGACACCATGCGGACCCGAGACAACTCGATTCTGACCATCAGCTCCCCGCGGCCCGAAGAAGGCGCGCCCAGCCCGGATTGGGATGTTCCGCTGTGGATCCCGTGGATCGTCGCGGCGGTTCTGGTGGCCATCGTCGTGACCGTCGCGTTGCTGCGACATGCCCAGGTCGAACTGGCCCAGGTGAAACTGAGCCGAGACCGGGCGACCAAGCAGACCGATGTGATGCGCGACGAGATGATCCGAACGGAAGAGCGGACCCGCATCGCACGCGACATGCACGACACCCTGGCGGCGAGCCTCAGCCGGATCTCCTTGATGGCCGGGGCAGTTCAGGTCGGTGGCACCGACAATCCGGAGAAGATCGTCAACAATGCGTCGTTGATCCGGTCGACCGCGCACGATGCCCTCGACGACCTCAAGAACATCGTCGGGGTCCTGCGCGGTTCGGCTCCGCAACACAGCGGCCATCAGGGGATCGATGCAGTCGCCGAGCTGGTGCAGGGCGCGCGGGCGGCCGGCCTGCACGCCACCCTCTACACGGACCTGTTGCCCGGCGACGTCGGCACGGTCTCCGGTCACGTCACCTACCGGGTGGTGCAGGAATCGCTCACGAACGCGCAGAAATACGCCGGTGATCAGACGATTCGGATCTCGATAGTCGGTGCCGGTGAACACGGGATCCGCATCAACATCTGCAACCAGCTCAGCAGCCGTCCGCCGCTGGTCCCGGTGGGCTCGCGGTCCGGGTTGCGGGGGCTCGCCGAACAGGCAAGGGACATCGGCGGGACGTTCCACGCGGGCGTGGTGCGAGGCGAGTTCGTGACCGATTGCTGGTTGCCCTGGTATTCCTAGGGCCGCGAGTCTTGCTGGTGCCGCGAGTCTTGCTGTCGGTGCAGGGTAATACCCTGGGCCACCATGACCGGGCCACACCGCATCACCGTGTTGATCGCCGACGACGATCCCTTTGTTCGGCGCGGTGTCTGCGACATCTTTGCCGCCACCGCGGACATCGTTGTGGTCGCCGATGTCGATGACGGCGACCAGGTCTTGGCCGCAGTCACGCAGTTCCGGCCACACGTGGTGCTGATGGATCTGAAGATGAAGCGCATGGGTGGACTCGACGCCACCCGCGCACTGATGGCCATGCCGAATCCGCCGCGGGTCATCGCCATGACCGCCATGGATGTGGACGACCTTGTGATTCAGGCGGTCTACGCCGGGGCGCACAGCTTTTTGAGCAAGGATGAACCGCCGCAGACGTTCCAGCAGTCGGTACGCGCGGTCGCGGCGGGCAACACTTTGTTCAGTCAGGAGTCGTTGCGTCGCATCGTCGACGGTCGGCCGCAGCCCGTGGCCGCGGTCCCGTCCGCGGTTGACAAGTTGAGCGGCCGTGAACGAGATGTGCTGCGCGCGATGGCCACGGGCGCCCCCAACGCCGTCATCGCCGGGGAGCTGTTCCTCAGTGAGACGACCGTGAAAACCCATGTGTCGGCGGTCTTCACGAAACTCGGCGCGAAGAATCGCGTCGAGGCGGCGCTGGTGGCTTTTCGGGCCGGCTTGGTGAGTTGAGCTAGCCGTTGACCTTGCTGATCACCGAATCGGCGAACATGTTGAGATTGTCGATCTTCTTCTGCAGCGGCTCGGTGTCGTTGCCGGTGATGTAGGGGATCCGGAAGCCGACGATCACGTCGGTGATGCCTTTGTCCTCGAGGCGTTTACAGCCGTCCGGGGTGTAGGCATCCATCGAGATCACATGGATCTCGAAGGGGTCGTTCAGTTTTCCTTCCGCCTTGCGGATGGCCGTGATCTTGTCCAGCAGCGCATCGAGTTCCTGGGGTTGCCCGCCGCCGTGCATCCAGCCGTCGCCGCGGATCACCGCGCGTTTGAGGGCGAGATCGGCGTGTCCGCCGACCAGAAGCGGGATCGGTTTGGTGGGAACCGGATTCATCTTGATCTTGGGGATGTCGTAGAACTCCCCGTGGAACTCGAAGTACTCGCCACTGCTCAGTCCGCGGATGATGTCCATGCATTCGTTCATCCGCCGGCCCTTGCGTTTGGGGTCGACGCCCATGATGTCGTAATCCTCGGCCCAGGGGCTGGTGCCGACGCCGAGCGAAAGTCGGTTGTTGGTCAACACCGCCACCGACATCGCCTGCTTCGCCACCAACGCCGGTGGCCGCACGGGAAGCTTGAGGACAAACGGGTTGAACCGGATCTTCTCGGTGACCGCACCCATCGCCGCCGCCATCACAAACGTCTCGATGAAGGCTTTGCCGTCGAGGAACTCGCGATTGCCGTCCTCGGTGTACGGATACGTCGAGTCCGATTCCTCGGGATAGGCGATCGAATCGGGGATCGTGAATCCCTCGTAGCCGGCTTCCTCTGCCGCCTTCGCCAGTGGCAGGTAGTAGCTCGGATCGGTCATTGCCTCCGCGAACGTGAACCGCATGATCCTCCTAGAATCGTCGTGCGCCCATACTAGAACGAGTTCTATTTCTCTGGTGGAGATCGGTCACCCTTGTTGCGCCTCGGTCGTTGCGGTATATGTGGCAAATGAAATATGTGCTTCTGATCTGCGACGACGAGAAGGACGCTCCCTCCAACGAGGAGATCGCGGCCGATCCCGCATATCAGGAGTGGGACGCCGAGGTTGCGCGACGAGCCGTCCAACACGGCGGTGCCCGGCTCCGTCCCACCGCAGATGCGACCACGGTGCGCGTCCGGGACGGCGAGACGCTCATCTCCGACGGCCCGTTCGCGGAGACGAAAGACTTCGTCGGCGGTGTCGACATCATCGAATGCGCAGATCTGGACGAGGCGATCGAGATTGCGGCGGGACATCCCTATGCACGTCGAGGATGTGTGGAAGTGCGACCCGTCTGGGAATGACCACACCCGACGAGGTTCGTGCCGCGGTCGAAGACGCATATCGACGCGAGTGGGGTCAGGTGGTGGCGACCCTGATCGGGTTGACCGGAGACTGGGACCTCGCCGAGGAATGCGCGCAGGACTCATTCGCCGCCGCCGTGGCCACCTGGACGCGCGATGGCGTCCCACGCCGCCCGGGAGCGTGGCTCACCACGGTGGCGCGCAACCGGGCGACCGACCGGCTGCGTCACGCCACCGCCGAAACGGCAAAACTACGCCAGGTCGCGGCGCTGCCCATGGAACCGGCTGTGCCGCAGGAGATTCCCGACGAGCGTTTACGGCTGATCTTCACGTGCTGTCATCCCGCCTTGCCGTTCGCGGCGCGCGTCGCACTCACGCTGCGCACTCTGGCAGGGCTGAGCACGGCCGAGATCGCCGATGCGTTCCTGACCTCCGAATCGGCCATGGCGCAGCGACTTGTACGGGCCAAGCGCAAGATTGCGGAGGCGGGCATCCCGTACCGGATCCCGCCGGTCGAAAGTCTTCCGGACCGGTTGTCCGCGGTGCTCGCGGTTCTCTACCTGATCTTCAACCAGGGCTACGACGAGAAGGATGGGCGCCGGGCACTGGCCGGCGAGGGCATCCACCTCGCCCGGATGCTGGTCCGGTTGATGCCCGACGAACCCGAACCGCGTGGACTGCTGGCGCTGATGCTCCTGCTCGAGGCCAGACGCGAACAGCGTTTCGAGGCCGACACACTGGTCCCGCTGGAGGACCAGGACCGCACCCGCTGGGACGCTGCGCTCATCGCAGACGGTGTTGCCGTGCTCGACGGCGCGCTGACAATGCGGTGGCCGGGCCCGTACCAGGTCCAGGCCGCGATCGCCGCCTGTCACGCGACCGCATCCGACACCGCCGACACCGACTGGCCGCAGATCGCGGCGCTCTATGCCGAACTCGCGCGCATGACACCGTCTCCGGTCGTGGAACTCAATCGTGCGGTTGCCATCGCCATGGCCGACAACATCCCTGCAGGCCTGAGCCTGATCGACGAACTCACCGAGGCGGGAGAGCTCGACGGGTATTACCTCCTACCCGCGGCTCGCGCCGATCTGCTCCGCCGTGACGGCCGAGCGGCCGAGGCCGCGTCGGCGTATCGCGAGGCGTTGTCGTTGGCGCCGACGGATGCCGAACGTCGCTACCTGGACCGACGCCTGCGGGATCTCTAGACCGCTTCAGTCGCGGAGTTCGGCACGGCCGGTGAAAAGAATTCTCGGATGATGTCGATCTGGGGCCGCGTGCTTCGTCGGTGGGATGTAACCCACCGAATAGAGAGGCAGAACAAAAATGTCGAACAAAGAGTATTTGAGCGCCACGATGACCGTCGATCGCACGCCGGAGGAAGTCTTCGATGCGATCACCAACGTGCGCGGATGGTGGTCGGAGAACATCGTCGGCGGCACTGCCGACCTCGGCGACGAGTTCATCTTCACCGACGACACCAAGTTTGCGGGAGAGATGGCCCTCACTTCGAAAGAGGGCATCCGATTCTGTAGGTTCCATCTGACCGACGTGGTTCCCGGAAAGCGGATGGTCTGGCACGTGCTGGATTCGGTCTTGACCTTCATCGATGACACCAACGAGTGGACCGACACCAACGTCGTCTTCGATATCACCCCCACACCGGGCGGTGCGACGCTCGAGTTCACCCACGAAGGTTTGACCGAGGACTCCGAATGCTTCGAGGCCTGCTCGCGCGGATGGGGCTTCTACATCACCCAAAGCCTGCCGCAGTTGATCACAACCGGTACCGGTAAGCCCATCGAGCGGTACTGATCACGCCACACCGAAAGGTAGCCAGGTGATATCAGGGTGTCGAACCCCGGTGTCACCTGGTTTTCAGGTTTTGCCGAAGTGCGTTTCCCCACGGCCGTGTTCTTCACATGCTGAACGCACCCCTGAAGTCGAGAGGCTCCGACTGCAGGTGTCGCCCGCGAGGGGTGGCGTCGACCAGGCGGCCCTCATCGATGACGACGGAACCACCCACCAGCACGGTGACGGGCTTGCCGCGCAGGCAGCGACCCTCGTAGGGGGTGTAGTCGGTAGCCATGTGCAGGTCGCCGATGGTGAGAGTCCACTCGACCGCGGGATCCCAGATCGCGATGTCGGCGTCCGATCCGGGCATCAGCGAACCCTTTCTCGGGTAGAGCCCGTTGGTGCGCGCAGGGTTTGTCGCGGTCAGTTCCACAAATCTGCTCGGGGTCAAACCCAGGCCGTTGACGTACTGGGAGAATATGACCGGAAGGCGTGTCTCGACGCCCGGGAGCCCATTGGGCATATGGCGCACGTCGTGCCGATGTGATTGTTTCTGCGCGGTGTCATAGCAACAGTGATCGGATCCGATGGTCGTGATGTGACCGGTGAAAAGGTGACGCCCCAGCCCCTCGACGATGTCGGCTGACCGCAGCGGCGGGCAGCAGACATAACGCTCGGGTTCAGCGCCCTCATAGGCGGTTTCGTCGAGCGAGAGATGATGTGTGACAGCTTCGGTGAAGGCCACCAATCCCCGTTTGCGTGCGTCGGCGACCAACTCGACTGACGCTGAACTGGACTGATGCACAAAATAGACTGGGGCGTGCTGAGATTCGGCAATGGCGAGGATCGCCGCGACGGCGGCCGTCTCGGCGAGTTCGGGACGCGTGTCGGGCATGTGGGCGGCATCGATTCCGGTGGAAGAAGCCGCGAAATTCTGTGCGTCGGTGACAATGGCGTCAGATTCGCAGTGGATGACAACCATTCCCCCGAGATCACGGGTGGTCTGCATCGTCTGCAAGATCGTGTGTTCGTCCGCCATCGTCTCACCGGCGTACGTGGTGAACATCTTCACGGTGCGGATCCCGGCGTCGGCCATTGTTGCCAACTGTTCTGCGGTTGTGTCATCCCACTCGACGACACAGGCATGCAAAGCCGAGTCGCAAAGCCCCTCAACGGCTTTCGCGCGTTGTATTTCGGCGGCTTCGAGAGGCTTCTGCCCGGGGCGGGGGATCGCGAAGTCCACAATGGTGGTCGTGCCCCCGAACACCGCGGCCGTAGTGCATTCGAGGTAGGAGTCCAGGGACGTGAACTCACCCGAGGTGAAGCCGACGTGACAATGGGGGTCCACGCCGCCGGGCATGACCAGTTTCCCTGTGGCATCGATTGTTTCCGCGGTCGGATCTACCGGTGCTCCCGGCGCCAGCACGGCCGATATCTTGCCCTGGTCGATCAAGAGGTCCGCCGGTGCCGACCAATTCGATTCGACGACCGTCCCTCCACGGATGATTTTCATTTCCGGGCCTCCAGGTAAGCTCGCCACCCGCCCTGATCACTGATGTCGGTCACTCCGGGCGCGATCAAAGCCCGTTCTCGCATACGCATCGATAACGACCCACTGCCGTCGGCCAGTTCGATGACACCCAACTCGAGTTCGGCCGGCTCGCGGGGAAGCAGCTCCTCGCGTAAGACGTCGTACTCGACTTCATAGAGTTCGCCGGGAACGGCAGCGCCGCCACTGTCGACCGGATGCAGACCGGGGAACTCGTCACGGACCGAATAGAACCGGTACCTGGGTGCGGTCTCCGCCGGGCCGAGTAATCGTGCGTTGCTGAGTGCGTCGTTGAGTGTGCCGCCGGACATGGCCTGCCCGTTGACGAACATCGTGACCTTTGCCATTCGACTTCCTTCTACTGATGTGAATGTTGGACAAGCCGGGATGGGGAGAACGCGGAGACGTCGACCAGCGTCGATTTGCCGAGAACCATGGAGGTGAGGACCTCGGCCCACAGGGGGGCGAAGGTGAAGGAGTAGGTCCCGCCGGCAACGAATATGCCAGGTGCATCATCCAATTCGCCGATCACCGGCATCTCGTCAGGAGTCGTCACCACCGGCCCGGTCCACACGTCGAGCAATGGCGAACCATTGAGGCCGGGTAATAGTCGGGCCACTTGCCCGAGGTTGCCCGTGGTGCTGGCCTCGTCGGTGAGCGCGGCATCATAACCGTTGAAAGGGCCTGCCGGCCAACCTCCGCCGACGATGAGGCGACCGTGGCGGTCCTGCTTGATCGACATACCTTCACCGACGTGCTGGACCAGCATGTCCAGGGTATTCGGGGCGGCTTCCAGAGAATGCATCTGCAGAGACTTCGGCGTCAGGTCGAGGTGCGCTCCTGCCATCGCAGCTATGTCGGCCATCCAAGGCCCGGCCACGTCTAGTAACGCCGATGAATGCCACGTGCCGTCAGGGGTGATCGTGGCCCAGCCGTCCCCGTGACGTTCCAGCGTCGTGACCGGTGTTCCGGTGCACAGCACCGCGCCTTCGGCGACGGCCTGGCGCAGTAGGGCCGGACCAGCCATGTCGGGTTCGGCGAAGCCGTCCCACGGACACCAGGTGGCACCCTGGATGGTGGGACCGAGAAGGGGGAGTGCCTGACGGGCGTCGTGCCCGGTCAACACCTCGGTCGGAATCCCGGCCGCGTGTTCCCACGTCTGTTTCAGATGCAGCGTGCGCATTTGTTCGTCTGTCTCGGCGACCATGAACCCGCCGCAGCGGACGAGCCCGAGGTCCGGAACGCTCTCGGCGAGGTCGTCCCACAGTTGACTCGTTGCCTTCTGCAAGGGGAGGAGGCGTTCGACATCCACGGCAATTCCCTGACCCGGGCGGCGCGCGTGGAGCGTTTGAATGTGCAGATTTCCTGCGGTGGTCCCCGAGCCCGCGGTGTTCGGTGTGGTGCGGTCCAGGACAACGACCCGTGATCCTGCCCGTGTTAGCGCCAACGCCGTTGCCGCACCGATGATTCCGGCACCGATGATGACGACGTCGACGTCAGCGTCCATGGCCGGCTCCTAGGACGAGTGCGGATGCCTCAGCGATCCCGGAGTCATCGATGACGGCCTGCAGAGCTGCCAACGTTTGCGGCTCCGTAACGGGCAGGAGTGGTTCACGCACCGCGCCACCGGGCTGGCCCAAGAGATTCATGACGGCCTTCAATTGGGAGATCGGTGAGGCGTGAACACCGCTGTAGTCACTGTTGATCAGGCGAGAAGAGAACAGTTGGTACTTGTCCACCCATCCACGCGCCGTCTCGGCATCGCGCGCCGCGACGGCCCGGTAGAAGGGCACTGCGAAGGGCGCTCCGACGCCTCCACCGTCGATGTTGCCGTCACCGCCGAGTTCCAGCAGTGTCGCCAGTCCCCGCCGATGCAAAAAGCTTCCGAATACACGGACCTGACTCGACACGGCTTCGACGGTGTCGAGCATTGAAAGCCATTGGCCTGTGCTGTCTTTGATTGCCACGACCCTGTCTAGGGCAGCCAGTCGTGCGAATAACCCCGGAGTTGTGCCCATGTCGATGGACACCCCGCGGGGCCAGTTGTAGACCATGAAAGGAAGTGATGTGGCTGTGGACACGGTTTCGAAGAACTGGACGGTTTCGTCCGGTGAGGTGTGAACGTACGGCGGCGGGGTGGCCAAGACACCGTCTGCGCCTGCGGACGCCGCGTGGCGTGCGAGCGCCGACGACTGCGCAGCCGTATAGCCGCTGACACCGACGACGACGGGAAAGCGTCCGGCAACCGCGTCGACCGCCACCTCCGCAACGGTTCTACGTTCGTCGTCGGTCTGGCTGAACCACTCTCCGGTGCTGCCGTTGATGAGTACGCCGCTCACTCCCATGTCTGCGTAAAGATTCATCAACGATGCAAGTGCGTCGGTGTCGACGGCCCCCGACGGGGTGAACGGTGTGGGAGCTGCGGGCCAGTAGCCAGACCACGCGACGTCATCGCGATTCATGTCATGGTGCCTTTCGAAAGGGGTGCACACGGGAGATGAGGAGAATGAAGATCAGCAATGGGATCGATTGCATAGAATGCCGTCAGGCGGCCGGTTGGTCAAGCCCGGCAACGTAGTTGTAACGCGGACACTGTCGAATGTGGGTGTCCGTACATGGAATTGAGGGATGGTAGTCGATGTCAGTCACTTTGATCGACGTGGCAGCCGCTGCGGGTGTGTCCCGCAGTACTGCATCACGTGCGTTGAGTGGATCTCCATTGATCTCGGCCGAAACACGGGCCGCTGTCGAGAACGCGGCGCTCGCACTCGGATACCGGCCGAACCGCACCGCTAGTGCTCTGCGATCGAATCGTTCTCATTTAGTCGGTCTGGTCATGAACAACCTGCTGAACGCGTCCTTTCACAAAGTCGCCGAGGTTGTGCAGAAACGTGCCTCTGACAGCGGTTTTCAAGTGATTCTGTGCATCACCGATGCCGATCCAGACCGAGAAGACGACGTGTTGGCAATGCTCGGCGAGCACGGGGTGGACGGCACGATCCTGATTGGCAGCGGTGGCAGTGCGACCGCCTCGAACGCACTGCTGTCGCAGGGGCGCGCGGTGGTGAACCTGATCAGATCGGTTCGCGGTAGCAAGGCCCCGACCGTGCTGGCCGGCGACCTGGACGGCGCTCGAGACGCCACCGACCACCTGTTGTCACTCGGGCACACGAAGATCGGCTATATCGGCGGAACCGCGGAGGCGACGTCCGGCCGAGAACGATTCGAGGGATATCGGCTAGCTCTCGAGGGCGCAGGTATCGACATCGATGATGCGCTGGTACGACGCGGTCCCTTCACAACCGAGTTCGGTGCCGAGGCGGTGAATTCCCTACTCGATGAACGAAAGCCGATGACCGCCTTGTATGCGGCCAATCACGAAGCGGTGTTCGGGATACTGCCCACGCTGATTGCCCGAGGCGTCTCGGTGCCCGCCGAGCTGTCGTTGGTGTGTCACGAGGACATGTCGTGGCTTGCGATGTGGCAGCCGCCGATCACCGTGGTCGACAATGGCGCGGTTCAGCTCGCCAACCTGGCCATGGACCTGCTGTTTCAGCAGATCAACGCCTCTGCGGCCCCGGAGGCGAGAACGTACCGGGTGGGGGCACGCTTGATCGATCGGGCGTCGTGTCGCGAATTGTGACGCGTGTCAAGAATGCTCGGACGTGGATCGCATCGCTCTCTCGTTAACACTTCGTTTCCGGCATGTCGGATGCGTTAAACCGCGTTGACGGCATCCGCGGACTCTGCAACTGTTATGGAATCGATCCCATTCCTCGCGGTCGATCTCGATCACCACCGTCCAAGTCCACTGCACTGCAGTTGGTCTCGAAAGGTTTTCCAATGCGCAAGATCATCGGATTCGCGGCTACGGCCGTGGTAGCCGTCGCTGTTGTCACGGGATGTGGCTCGTCGTCCGACGAAGGGGCAGCCCCGAAGGATTGCACCCCGACGCTGGGTGCTGGGGACTTGACCGAAGAAGGTGCGCTGACTGTGGCAACCAACGCCACGCTGCCGCCCATGCAGTACGTGGACGCCGACGGTCAGGTGATTGGTATGCGTATCGATCTTGCCAAGGAGATCTCCGAACGCCTATGCCTGACAGCGAAATTCGTGAACATCGAGTTCGAGGCCCAGATTCCAGGGGTTCAGACGGGAAGGTGGGACATGATCGACACCGGTTTGTTCTATACGCAAAAACGCGCCGAGACCATCGACCTCGTGCCGTATGAGGTTCAGGCGGTGTCTATTTCGGTGCCCTCGGGTAACCCGGATTCGATTTCTTCTGTCGACGATCTGGCCGGCAGAACGATCGCTGTTGAAGCGCCCGGGTATGAGTTCGACACCCTGACCGAGCTAGCCAAACAGTTCGCCGATGAGGGCAAACCCGCATTGAAGGTCCAGACGTTCAAAACAAACGCCGACGCTTACCAGGCTCTGGCAGCGGGACAGGTCGAAGGCACGGCCATCGTGGATTCGGTGACATCCTTCTACCAGAAGGACGGACGCTTCGAGACTGCGGTCGGCGGACTCAACGAGGCACCCCTGGCGATGGGTTTCGCCAAGAGCAGCAAGGCTGCGGTCGAGGTCGCACGGGTGCTCTCCGAGATGCGGGCGGACGGATACCTGCAAGAGCTGTTCGGCGAGTACGAGGTATCCGGATACGAAGGTGACATCGCAGTGAGCACGGGCCCGCTCAACAGCTGATCGTTGGCACAAACGGAAAGGGATCCTTGTGTGGTCTTGGGACGCGTTCTTCTCCACTCTGACGAGCAAGCAACTGCTCGAAGGTGCATGGGTCACGGTCTGGCTCACGGTCGTCAGCATGGGGCTCGGCCTGGTTGTGGCCGTGGTCGTCGCCGCCGCGCGCTCCTCTCGGTTCCTGCTGCTGCGCGCGGTATCCGGCTTCTACGTGTGGCTGATGCGAGGCACTCCTCTGCTGGTGCAGCTGGTGATCATCTACACCGGATTGCCCCAGGTCGGGATCAGGCTGGGGGTCATCGAATCCGCCCTGCTCGGCTTGGTGCTCAACGAGGCCGCCTATCTCTCCGAGATCGTGCGTGCGGGACTCCTGTCGGTTCCGGCGGGACAGACCGAGGCTGCACGTGCACTCGGCATGTCCCCGGCAAAGGTGTTTCGCGTGGTGGTTCTGCCACAAGCGCTTCGCGTGATGATTCCTTCGCTGGGAAACAGTTTCAACGGACTGCTGAAGACGACAACGCTGGTGTCGGTGATCTCGGTGCAAGAGCTCCTTCGCAGAACCCAGTTCCTCGTGCAGGTCAATTTCCGTGTCTTGGAGGGGCTTTGCGCGGCAGCCTTGTACTTCCTGGTCCTCACCACGGTATGGGGTCTGATTCAGAGGGTGATTGAAGCGCGCGTCGGAAGGGGCTACGACCGCACCTATCAACGTAAGGGTGCGCGTCAACCAAAGGGTCTGGAAGAAAGCTCCGTCGAAGCAGAGATGGTGAATCGATGACAACAACAACGCGCGAGACCTCGATCATGGTCGACGTCAAGAACATGACCAAGTCGTACAACGGCCTCGTGGTACTCGACGACATCGACTTCGTGGTCGAGCAGGGTGAAGTGGTCCTGTTGCTGGGGCCTTCGGGAAGCGGCAAGAGCACGTTGCTGCGTACGCTGAATTGTCTTGAGACCATCGATTCGGGCGCCGTACGCGTCTGCGGCGAGATGATGGGGACAACCGACGACGACAAGCGCCGCCGACTGCCGGAAGCCCGCATCGCCAAGCAGCGCCACAACACCGGCATGGTCTTTCAGAGTTTCAATCTGTTTCCGATGCTGACCGCGCTGGACAACATCGCCTCAGGGCCACGTCATGTCCTCGGTATCCCCAAACAGCAGGCGCGGCAGGAAGCTCAGGTACTGCTCGAGCTGGTCGGGCTCGGCGACAAGGGAGAAAATTACCCGTCCCAGCTGTCCGGTGGTCAGCAACAGCGAGTTGCCATCGCCCGGGCCCTGGCGATGAAGCCCAAAGTCATGTTGTTCGATGAACCCACCTCCGCGCTCGACCCAGAAATGGTGAAAGAGGTTCTGGATGTGATGGTTCGGCTGCGCGACGAGGGCATGACCATGGTTGTGGTGAGTCACGAGATGGGCTTTGCCAAGGCCGCGGCCGATCGAGTGGTCTTCATGAGCGACGGCAAAATCGTGGAGGCCGCCCCTCCGGGGGAGTTCTTCACGAATCCGAAACACCCCAGGACCAAGCAGTTCCTGAGTCGGATTCTGTGAAACCTCTCCGGTCGCCGGCCGTAACAGCCAGGGACGTTGTGAACGGTGTGGCACCCGGAGAATAGGTGAGGATGCCTTGCTTGCGCCCCTGTGTCACCGGGTTTCAGGGCTTGCCGAAACGCTCGCGACGTCCGAGTGATTGCAGTCGCATCCAGTTTTTGAACCCGGCCACGTCTCGTTGCTGCACAAGGAAATACCATCCGAATCGGGCATATTCCTGGGGCAGGAGTTTCCGCATCCCGGGCCTGCTCATCAAATAGCCGCGATTGCGGTAGGTGAAAAAGCGTTTGGTCTCGTTGTCGGGGTACTGGGTGTGCATCCGGCCACCGAGGATGGGGCGAAACTCGCCGCTGCCGTCCGGATGAAGGTATGCCGTGGTCAGGCAGGTTCCGAAATTCAGTCCGGACCGCACCAGGCGACGGTGCATCTCGACCTCGTCGCCGCGGACGAACAAGCGCAGATCTGGCACGCCGACCGCGTCGATGGCGGCAGCCGAGAACAGGGCGCCGTTCATCAGGGATGCGATGCCCGGCAACAGATCTGAGGTCTCGCCGTCGGCGAAGAGTTCGGACCGTTTGCGGCGCCACACCAGGCCGCGACGCAGCGGGAACGCCAGGGTTTCAGGGTTGTCGATGTTGCAGACAACCGGCGAAACCTCGTCGAGCTGGTGGGTGGTGGCGCAATCGAGCAGCTTCTGCAGCACCTCGGGGCCTTCGGGGCGGCCGTCGTCGTCGGCGCACCAGACCCAGTCGGCGCCCAGCGCCAGGGCCTGCAGCATGCCGAGCGCGAAACCGCCTGCGCCACCGAGGTTGTGGGCCGATCCGATATAGGTCACCGGAACCGGTTGGGCAGCAACGAGGTCGGCGACGTCGTTGTCGTTGTCGTTGTCCACGACCACCAGGTGGTCGATGGGGCGGGTCTGGTTGGTCAGCACGATCAGCGACTGCTCGAGCAATTCGAGCCGACGGTGGGTCACCACCACGGCGATGACCTTGGGTTCAGGCATCTTTTTCGACCTCGGCCAGCACTTCACGCACGTGCCGGGCAGCCTCGGGACCTTCGTAGGCGCCGACCACTTCTTCGATGCCGCCGTCCATCCGGATCGCTCCGTGGTCGATCCACAGGGCGCGATCGCAGAGCTGGGCGAGGAACTCGTTGGAATGGCTGGCGAAGACCAGGATCCCGGACCGTTTCACCAACTCCTGCAACCGGACCCGGGCCTTCTTCATGAACTCGGCATCGACGGCGCCGATACCTTCGTCGAGGATCAGGATCTCGGGGTCGATAGAGGTGACCACACCGAGCGCAACCCGCACCCGCATGCCGGTGGAGTAGGTGCGCAGTGGCATCGAGAGGTAGTCGCCGAGCTCGGTGAACTCGGCGATGTCGTCCATCTTCTTGAGCATCTCGCGGCGGCTCATCCCGAGGAACATGCCGCGGATGACGATGTTCTCGTAGCCGGAGATCTCGGGATCCATGCCGACGCCGAGGTCGAAGACCGGTGCCACGCGGCCCTTGATGGCACAGGCGCCACGGGTGGGTTCGTAGATGCCGGACAACAGCCGCAGCAGTGTCGACTTGCCGGCACCGTTGTGCCCGACCAGGCCGATCCGGTCACCATGCGACAGGTGCAGGTTGATGTCTTTGAGGGCCTCGACCACGATCACGTTGGATTCGTTGGATCCGATCACACCGCCGGCCCGACCGAGGACTGACTTCTTCAACGACCTGGTCTTGGCGTCGAAGATCGGGAAATCCACGCAGGCATCCCAGGTATCGACTCGTACTTGACTCATGACCTCACACCCAATACGGAACGCGGGCACGGTAATTACGCAAAACCAGCAACGCCACTGCCCATCCGGCGGCGGTGCATGCGATGACGATCAGCCAGTGATAGAGCGCTACCGATTCGCCCAGCAGTGGTCCGCGGGTGATCTCGAGGTAGTGGAACATCGGGTTGAGCTGCACGAGCTTGACCCGGCTGGAGTCGGCGCCGACGTTCTTCTCGAGGTCGGTGGCACTCCAGATGATCGGTGTCATGAAGAAGATGAGCTGAACAGCGGTGGTGAGCAACTGACCGATGTCGCGGAACCGGGTCGACAGGATGCCGAACACGATGGCCACCCAGATCGCGTTGACCACCAGCAGCGCGATGCCGGGGATGACCAGGATCACGGTCCAGGTCACCGGCTGCGGGAAGATGATCAGCAGGACCAGGTACAGCGGGATGTTGTGCGCGAAGATGATCAGCTGACGCCAGGTCAGCCGGTAGACGTGCACGCTCAGCGGAGCCGGGATCTGCTTGATCAGGCCTTCGTTGCTGGAGAAGAGTTCGGCGCCTTCGAGGATCGATCCCTGGATGAAGTTCCAGAAGATGAATCCGAGCATCACGTACGGCAGGAAGTCGTGGATCTCGTTGCCGAACAGCTGCGAGTAGAGCAAACCCATCGCGACGGCGGTGACCGCGGTGGCGATGGTGATCCACAGCGGACCCAGCAATGACCGGCGATAACGCTGCTTGATGTCCTGCCAGCCGAGGAGCAGCCAGAGTTCGGAATGTTTGAAGCCGGACGAGAGGTCGCCGAAGGCCCGCCTGAGCGACCGCGAATCGGACTCCGCTGATGGGGGCCGCATAGGTACTTCGTCGGCTGCTGTTGACACGAGAGTCGAGCCTACCGTCACCGCACCGGGGCTCTCGCTCCCATGGGGTCGAGCGTCAGAGGTATTGACCGGTACCGGCCGCCCCGTGCGGTCCGCCGGGACCACCGCCTGCGAAGGGGCCCGACGGGGGCAGCTGGCCCTGCCGCATCTGTTCGAGCTGGGCACGCGCGGCCATCTGCTGGGCGAACAGCGCGGTCTGGATACCGTGGAACAGGCCTTCGAGCCAGCCGACGAGCTGCGCTTGAGCGATCCGCAATTCGGCATCGGAGGGGACGTCGTCCTCGGTGAACGGCAGTGCGAGCCGTTCGAGCTCGTCGCGCAACTCGGGCGAGAGTCCGTCCTCGAGCTCGAGGATCGACGACCGATGGATCTGTTTGAGCCGGGCGCGACTGGCGTCGTCGAGCGGTGCGGCCCGTACCTCTTCCAGCAACTGCTTGATCATGGTGCCGATCCGCATCACCTTCGCGGGCTCGACCATGGCGCGCATGCCCTCGTCGTCATCGCCGGTGCCCTCTGAATCGGCCGACGGGACCACAAGGATGCCGTCGTCGTCGTTGATACCCGCGATCGGACGCTTGTTGAGATTTTCATCGGTCATCCGTTCATTCTCCTGATGTTGAGCGGCGATTGCACGCAGTTGCCCAGACGAGGGGCATTGCGGTGTCGCGGGGACCGTCTATGGTGGCTGCCATGGCTTATGACGTCGCCCGCGTTCGGGGACTGTTCCCGTCGCTGGGTGATGGTTGGATACATCTCGATCCGCAGGCAGGAATGCAGATTCCCGACTCGGTGGCGACAACCGTGTCGAAGGGTTTTCGATCCCTGGTCTCCCAGCCAGGTGGCATCTACCCCGCGGCCCGCAAGTCGGCGGGGATCATCGATGCCGCTCGTGCGGCGGTGGCAGATCTGGTCGGTGGCGATCCCCGCGGAGTGGTGCTCGGACCGTCCCGTGGACACCTGCTGAACGTGCTCGCCGAGAGTCTCAACACCCGGGTGTGGCTCGGATCGGAAGTGGTGGTCAGCCGGCTCGACGACGAGGCGAACGTACTGCCGTGGCTGCGTGCCGCCGATCGTTTCGGCGCCAAGGTGAAATGGGCCGAGGTCGACATCGAAAACGGTGAACTGCCGGTCTGGCAGTACGACGGGCTGGTCAGTCGGTCGACGAGCGTGGTGGCCATGCCCCTGGCGTCGTCGACGATCGGCTCTGTGGTCGACGTCGCCACCGCAGCCGCGGTGGTCCACGCGATCGACGGACTTGTGGTCGTCGACGCGACCAGCGCGGCTGCCTACACGTTGCTCGACATCGAGGCGCTCGGCGCCGACGTCCTGGTGGTCAGTGCCGACCGCTGGGGTGGACCGGCGACGGCAGCGTTGATCTTCCGCGACCCCGAGATGTTGTCCCGGGTGCGGTCGATGTCGCTGGACCCGGACGCGCAAGGTCCGTCCCGGCTGGAGGTCGACGGACATCAGCACGCCCTGCTGGCCGGCTTGGTCGCATCGATCGAACACCTCGCCGGACTCGACGAATCGGCCACCGGTACCCGGCGTGAGCGGTTGGTCACCTCGATGACGGCGCTGAGTGAATACTCACAGCGACTGCTGCAGTACCTGCTGCGATCGTTGGGGCAGTTGAACCTGGTGAATCTGGTCGGATCGGCCGCCGTACGGATTCCGGTGGTCAGCTTCACCGTGACCGGGGTGACCGCCGACAAGGTGGTTCGACGGCTGGCCGACAACGGAATCTGCGCACTCGCCGACGTGAACAGCCGGGTGCTCAGTGGCATCGGCGTGAACGACGTGGGCGGTGCCGTCACCATCGGCCTCGGTCCGTACACGACGCCTTACGAAATCGACCAGCTGGTGCGCACTTTGGGATCGCTGGGCTGACTTTCGCCATTTTTCGGCCCCCACAGTGGGCGCCCGAGGGAACATTGCTCCCTTGGGCACCTCTGCAGGGGACGAAATCGGCGGGCGCTCAGAGTGTGAGCAGAATCTTGCCCGACACCTCACCCGACTCGAGCAGGACATGGGCGGCGCCGGCTTCGGCCAGCGGAAATGTCGCTCCGACAACAGGTTTGATCCTGCCGTCGGCGATCAGCGGCCAGGTGGTGGCGACGGTGTCGGCGACGATGGCGGCCTTGTCGGACTGGTCCCGGCCGCGCAGCGCGGTGGCGTGGACGGTACCGCGCTTGCTCAGCAGTTCGGCGATGTTCAATTCCGCTTTCACACCACCCTGCATGCCGATGATCACCAGGCGGCCGTCTTTGGCAAGCGCAGACACGTTGCGGCCCAGGTACTTTGCGCCGATGATGTCGAGTATCACGTCGGCACCACCTTGCTCCTTGATCACCTCGACGAAGTCGTCGGTTTTGTAGTTGATGGTGATGTCGGCGCCGAGGTCGCGGCACAGTTCGAGCTTGTCGTCCGAGCCTGCCGTCACGGCAACCGTTGCGCCCAACGCCTTGGCCCACTGGATCCCGTGGGTGCCGATGCCACTTCCGCCTCCGTGGAGCAGGACGAGTTCACCCGGCGCCAAGTGGGCGGTTCGTTTGAGGTTGGACAGCACGGTGCAGGCCACCTCGGGTAGCGCCGCGGCCTCGATCAGATTCACGGAGTCCGGGATCGGCAGCAGGTGTTCGGCGGCGACCGCGACGTACTCGGCGTAGCCGCCACCTGCGATCAGCGCGCAGACATCTGTACCGGTGGTCCAGCCGGCCACACCGGGGCCGAGTTCGTCGATGGTCCCGGAGACCTCCATGCCGATGATGTGGCTCGCGCCGGGAGGTGGTGGATAGTTGCCCTGCCGCTGCAGCAGGTCGGCCCGATTCACGCCGGCCGCGGCCACTTTGATCAGCACCTCTCCCGGGCCTGGGCGGGGTTTGTCGACCTCGGCCACGGTGAGGTTCTCGGCCGGACCGAACTCGGTCACGTTGACTGCGCGCATTGAGGTCATGCCTCTACCTTTACTCGGCGGATGCCGTTGGGCGGTAGGTGGTGTCCGTAAGCCGCGCATTTAATGGCGGTAAGGTCCCGATTTGTAAACGCTCAATCCTGGCGTTGTTGGGTCAAAAGTCGTAGTCCGGGGGAGAAATGACAGACAATACAGCTGTGCCCTGGCTCGATGACTCTGAACAACTTGCGTGGCGATCGTTCATGAATGGATCGCAGCGCCTGTTCGACGCGATCAATGACGCCCTGGTGGAAACCGCTGGTCTCACCTTTGCCGACTACCGCATTCTGGTGTTGCTGTCGGAGTCGGAATCGATGCGGATGAGCGCTCTCGCCGATGGTGCGTTGAGCAGCAAGAGCACCATTTCGCGACGTGTGGACCGGATGGCCGAAGCCGGCTGGGTCGAGCGGATGGCCAAGGATCACGACAAGGACCAGCGCAATCGCGTCTGCCGGATCACCGAGTCGGGCCGGATCAAACTCCACGACGCCGCCAAAGGTCACGTTGTCGCGGTTCGTACCTACCTACTCGATCACCTCGAAGATCACGAGCGCGAAGCCATGGCGACAACCTTCCTGAAGGTCGATACGTGGCTGCGTGAGAACCCTCAGGCCCGCGTGAAGTAGGCTCTGTGCCGAAGGAAGCGTGGCAGAGCGGCCGAATGCACTCGCCTTGAAAGCGAGCGTGGGTGAAACCACCGGGGGTTCAAATCCCTCCGCTTCCGCAGTTCAAGGGGCTCCGGTATCAGATCAGATGCCGGGGTCCCTTTGGTTTCGGGCGCACACGGGAAAAATCACCACGCACAGGTTTCCGACCACCGCGCCCTGCTGGTCGAGGTGTGAGGTGGGCCGTCGTTGCTGAAGTCCTCTCGCGGTATTCTCGCCCCGCGACTGCGGGACAGATGTGATCGAGGAGGCGACAGTGACACCCACCGGTGGTTTCACCGTCGCATCGTTCAACGTCAACGGCATCCGTGCGGCCCGGCGCCGCGGGTTCGATGACTGGCTGGTTCAATGCGCCCCAGACGTGGTGGGGTTGCAGGAACTGCGGTGCGGCATCGATGACGTCGGCGGCTTCGGTGACCACATCGCGTCGATCGACGTCGGTTCGATTCCGGGACGCAACGGGGTGGCGATCCTGACCCGGCACGAACCCGCCGCCGTGCGCACATGGTTGACGCATCCGCCGAAGGCCCGGGGGTTGTCGGAGTTCGCCGCCGAGGGTCGCTACATCGAGGTCGATCTGGCCGATCGGCCACTGACCATCGGCAATCTCTACCTCCCCAAAGGCGGCCTGCCCGCCGAACTCCAGCGCCCCGGATCGATGCGTGAGCAACCCGACGGGGGAGTCAAATATGCTCGGAAGCAACGGTTTCTGGCCGGGTTCGCCCGCGAGCTCCAGCGCAACCGGCGGGCCGCCGGGCAGGCCGGACGGGAGTTCTTGCTGCTGGCCGACCTCAACGTGGCGCACACCGAACACGACGTGACGAACTGGCGCGCCGCTCGCAAGATGGAAGGCTTCCTGCCGGAGGAGCGGGCCTGGTTCGATGAGATCACCGGACCGCGCCGACTGGTCGATGTGGTGCGCACTCTGCACGGTGACCGTCCGGGCCCGCTCACCTGGTGGAGCTGGGCAGGGGAGTCGTTCGTGAAGGACGTCGGCTGGCGCATCGATCACCAGCTGGCCACCCCTGGCCTGGCCCGGCGCGCACGTCGGGTCACCGTCGACAAGGAATTCACGCCCCAACTCCGGCTCTCCGATCACGCCCCGCTGATCGTCGAGTACGACGACGTTCGCTCGGAGGACTGACCCTCGCTCGGGCTGTGACGCGAGCGAGGGGTGAGATCAGCGGCGTCGGCCCTTGCCGGGTTTCTTCCCGGTGGCCTCGCGGCGGGCCTGTTTGGCCAATGACTTCTCCTTGGCAGAGCGCTTGGGGGCGGGGGCAGAGCTTCCCCGCGACGAGCTGGATTTGCGACCCCGCACGATGCCGATGAACTCGTCGGCGAGCTCGGTGGTCGGGGCCGGCCACAACAGGCCGACGGATCCGGCAGGTGCGTCGGTCACCGGACGAAAGACCAGATCCTTGCGATGATGCAGTCGGGCCAGCGACTGCGGGACCAGGATGATGCCGGTACCCGCCGCGACGAGTTCCATTGCGTCGCCGGTGGTTTCCGGTTGGTGGTCCACAGCTGTTCCCGGCCGATTCGACATCACGATGGGCTCGTCGAGCGGCCACAGGAGTTGTTCGTCGGCGAGGTCGGCAACGCTTATCTCATCGCCAACGGTGAAGACGTGGTCTTTCGGCACGACCACGACGGTCGTCTCCTCGTAGAGCTCGATCGTGTGGTGCGGCCCCGGATCGCTGTGGCGCAGTGCGTCGGGAAGACGTGTGATCGCCATCTGCACCCGCCCGTCGCGGATTGCGTCAGCGCACGCGGCGACGTCCATCGCGATGAGTTCGAGAGGCGTCTGCGGGATTCGTTCACTCCAGGTGCGCACCCACTTGCCGGGTGTTACGCCGGGCACGTACGCCAGCCGAAATGAGGGGGCGTCGTCGGGTGTGGTCACGCCAAGAGGCTACCGCCCGATACCCTCGACATATGAGTTCGCAGTCGATGAAGCCGGCCACCGCCGCCAAGAAGTTGGACGTGTACCTGCCGGCGACGCCCGCCGAGTTCCAGGAGGGCCTCATCACCCGGGCGGAACTCGATGCGCTGCAGGCGGACCCGCCGGAATGGCTGCGCGATCTGCGCGTCAATGGGCCTCACCCGAAGAACCTGGTGGCGATGAAACTGGGGATCTCGAAGGGCGCTCTGGTGCGCCACGGCATCACCGAGGCGCTGACCACTGAGCAGATCAACACCCTCCTGTCCGAGATGCCCGACTGGCTCGAGGCCGAGCGTGCCACCCAGATCGAGGTTCGCAAGGAAGCGGCCAACCCGAAGCCGGCGCCTGCCGACCGGCCGCGCGCACGAAGAAGGAAATAATATCCCGATGATGGTGGCTTTCGGCGAGTAAAAGCCCCAGGTGGGCCTGGCCAAAAGCCACCACCGTTGGCCCTACAGAGCGACCGCCGCGGCGGTTTGAGAACCCAGGGCCGCGAGAAGATCGTCCGACGACGCGACCGCGCCGAAGACGCCACCCTGCATGGTCACCATCTGCAGGGCCGCGCGGTGATTCGACGGATCCGTTGCTCCGGTGCAGTCGGAGAGGACAAGGCATTCGTAACCGCGGTCATTGGCCTCGCGCATCGTGGTGTGCACGCAGACATCGGTGGTGATTCCGGTGAGGATGATGTGCGTGATTCCGTTGCGGCGCAACACCAGGTCGAGATCGGTGGCGTAGAACGCGCCTTTCCCCGGCTTGTCGATGATCACCTCGCCGTCGATGGGTGCGACTTCGGGCACGATCTGCCAACCCTCTTCACCGCGCACCAGGATCCGGCCGCATGGGCCTTCGGCCCCGATCTCTGCCCCGATCTGTGCGGACCGCCAGCGTTTGTTCTCCGGCAGGTCGGAGAGATCGGGGCGGTGTCCTTCACGGGTGTGGATGACGGTCAGTCCCGCGGTGCGGGCGGCCGCCAGCACCCGGGCCGTCGGCTCCAGTGGTGTGCGGGTGAGGGAAAGGTCGTAGCCCATCGCGTCCACGTACCCGCCGGGGCCGCAGAAGTCGGTCTGCCAGTCGATACACAGCAGGGCGGTCGACTCCGGTCGGAACGAACCGTTGTACGGCCAGGCGTACGGGGTGGCGCCGGGGAGGGTGGGGAAAGTGGAAGTGGTTGTCACAGAGTTCCTTTGACGAGATCGGGTGGTGTGATCGGTGGTCACACGGTGGACGGGACGGTCGTCTTCCGGACGATGCGATCGTGCGCGAGGGCTATGAGGGCGGCGACCACAATGCCAACAACGACCACGCAGAGTTCGGGTAGCAGGTAGTGCGCGGCGAGAGCAGCGGCCGCGCCGAGACCCCATGCGATGAAGGCGCCGGCCTCCCAGGCCCGGTCCGAACTGCGGGAAGCCTTGCGGCGCAACATCTGATCGGTGATCAACACCGCGCCGAGTGGCGGCACGACGACACCGAGCAGGTTCAGCCATTCCTCGAAGTGACTCCAGACTCCTGCCACCGCGAGGACGACGCCGATCGCACCCAGCAGCACGGTCAACGGCCGCATGCGGACACCGGTCAGCTGACTCCAGCCGACTGCGCCGTTGTACAGGCAATGCGTGCACACCGACCCAAGATTGATGAATACGAATGCCACGGCCAGTGGGACGAGTACGCCGCCGTGATCGATCAGGATGTTCAGGAAGCTGCCACCGGCGGTACCGGGATCGTCGGAGGCACCCATGGCCACGATCACTCCGCCGATCGCCAATGCGATGGTGTTGCCCACCGGGAAAGCGCTGAATGCGGCGAGGAAACCTTCACGGCCGTTCTTCGACCAGCGGGTGAAGTCGGCGGTCATCGTGCCCGAGTCTGCGAACAGCGCAACAACCAGCGTGACGGCGGCACCGAAGCTGAGCGCGCTTGCACCGGCCCCACCTGAGTACGAGGCGAAATCGGAGGCACCCGGCGTCGAGGACGCCTTGACGATCGCCACGATCCCCAACACGAGATACAGCGGCGCCGCGATGATCCCGATGACCGTCAGTGCGCGGATGCCGAGGAGTGTGGCCAGGAGATAGCCGACTCCGGCGATGAGCGCGATGAGGGTGGCGTTCCAGCCCATGCCGCTCTCGAGCGTCGACCCGGTCAGGCCGGTCTGGAAGGCGAACCAGCCGATCACGACCGTGGCCAAGAAGGCGGCCGGAATGCGATAGCCGCGGGCACCGAAGGTGCGGGCCGCCATCAGTGCGAAGTTCTCGCCGGTCTTGCCTGCCTGGTGGCTCAGTATGCCGACGTAGGCCATCAGGATCAGATTTCCGGTGAGGATGGCTGCCATGCCGAGCCAGAAGCCGAGCGAATACACCACCATGCCGCCGAAGACCGCGCAGGTCAGGATCATCGGGAAGCCGAGCCATACCGCCGACACGGAGAACAGTGACTTTCGTGCTGCGGTCGGAACCGGTCGGTCCTCGTACTCCTCGAAGGGATCGATGGGTGGCGGGGTCTCGAGTGTGTCGTTGGGCAGGTCGGCTCCCGAATGGGCGTCAACCGTGCTCGCGTGGGGGGTCATGAAGATCCTTCCGAGACGGTGCGTGCAATTTCCTATAGGAAACAGCCCTTGCTGTCGTCTTTGGTTTCACGTTTGTGAACTGGTTGTTAAACCGAGTACGGGCAGCGTTTGGGTGTTCTTGCCGGGTTTCGGGGTCGTGGTTTATCCGACTGCGAAGCCCGCGGGTGACCGCAGTTACATATAGGATTCGCGGCATGCCATCGAAGACGCCTGCCGACGCGGTGCCGGTCGCCGACCTGATCAGGGCGGACGTGGAGGAAGAGATTCTCACCGGCCGGATGACGCCGGGGAGCAAGGTGAATGCGGACGAGCTCGCTCGTGCTCGCGGGGTCAGTCACATCCCGGTCCGGGAGGCATTGCGTGCGCTGGAGGCCGATGGGTGGGTTGTCCGGCGCCACCATCGGGGCACGTTCGTTCGCGAACGGGACCGCGATGAGATGGCCGACCTGTTCGAGGCGCGGCTCATCGTCGAACATCAGGCGACCCGGTTGGCGGCGCAGCGCCGTACTTCAGAACAGCTGACGGAGCTCGAAGAGATCGTGGCACGGCAGGCCGTCGCCGAAGATCCCGCAGTCCTGGCCGCGATCAATGCGGAGTTCCATGTCGCCATGGCGTCCTGCGCACAGAACGCAGTGTTGTCGTCGATGGTCACCGACCTCAACAAGCGGGTGCGCTTTTTCTATCTGCCTGCGGCTGGGAGTCGGCGTGGCGACTCTGTGTCCGAGCACCGTGCCATCCTCGCCGCAATTCGTGATCGCAGACCAGAGGACGCTGCCGCGTTGCTGACCGAGCACATCCGCGACACCCGCGATGACGCCTCGCGTCGGCTCGAATCACACGCGGAATTGGTGGCTTTCGGCGAATAAGAGTTCGGGTGGGCCTCGCCAAAGCCACCGATTCCGGCTAGAAGCTGGCCTCGACCGGCGCCGGGGGCAGGGTAACGACCTGGCCGGCGTAGCTCAGGCCGGCACCGAAGCCCAGGAGCAATGCAGTCTGGCCGCCTTTGGCTTTCCCGGTCACCAGCATCTCTTCGATGGCCAGCGGGATCGATGCCGCTGAGGTGTTTCCGGTGGTCTCGATGTCGTTCGCGACGGGAACGTCGTCGGGCAGACCGAGGTTGGCCTTCATCAGCGTGTTGATCCGGGCGTTGGCCTGATGCGGGATGAAGATCTCGATGTCTTCCTTCGCAACTCCGGACTGTTCGAGGACCTTGCCGAGTGCCTTGGGCAGAGTGATTGCCGCCCAGCGGAATACGCGACTGCCCTGCATCTCGACGACCATCCGCCCGATCGGGTCGGTCTCGGGGTCCTTGGACTGGAACTCTTCGGCGCGGTTCATGTACTCGGGGATGTCGTAGTTCTGCGAGATGGCGTCGCTGTTCTCGCCGTCGCTGCCCCAGACGGTGGGGGAGATGCCATTCTCCGCGCTCGGACCGACCACGACCGCTCCGGCACCGTCGCCGAAGATGAAGGCGGTGTTGCGGTCGGTGGGTTCCATCACCACCGACATCGTCTCGACCCCGATCACCAGTACGTGCCGGGCCGAGCCGGACCGGATCATGTCGGTCGCCAAGCCCAGGCCATAGCCGAAACCACCGCAGCCCGAAGCGACGTCGAAGGCCGGGATCCCGTTGATCCCGAGATCGAGAGCCACCACCGGGCCGCCATGGGGAATCTTTGTCTTCCAGCTGCCGGTCGCCAGGATCAGGGCGTCGACGTCCTGGCGGTCGATGCCACTGTTCTTGATGGCACGATCGGCAGCTGCGACGGCCATCGATCGTGCGGTCTCGTCTCCGCTGATCCACCGGCGACTCCGGATACCGCTGCGTTCGAAGATCCACTCATCCGTCGAGTCGAGGATCTCGCACACCTCGTCATTGGTGACGATCCGTTTCGGTCGGTACGCGCCGATCCCCAAAATCGAGACGTTGCGATGGCCAGTGGTTGCCGCGATGTTCATGCCTGATCCGAGCCCCTTCGATCGGTTCACCGAGTTCATCGATTTTTCGCAGGGTACGCGCTCTCAGTGCCTGTGCGGGGGAGGCGCTACGCCTTTCAGTTCCTGTCGAAGCAAATGTGATCGGTTGCGCGCCAACTGTCATCGTAGGGCGCCTGGGTGGAGACGTACCCACCCGTCGGCTACATTCTGCAAAGGGGTGGGGTTCGGTGCGTAGTGCATCGAGCATTTCGAAAGGCTGACCAACCTCGATGCGCATCACCTCCACAGTCGGGGCTCTCGCTCTGACTTCACTCGTCGCTCTGACAACTGCAACATTCGGCACGAGTACCGCCTCGGCGGACACCGACGATGCCGATTCGCAGGCCTACATCACCAGCATCGAAACCCTCACAGATCAGCACTGGGTGATCAACGTGTACTCGCCTTCGATGGACTCCATCGAAGCGCTTGATGTGCTCGTCCCTGCCGACCGCAGTGAGCCGAGCCCAACCCTGTACGCGCTCAACGGCGCCGGCCAGGGTGCGGTGGAGAAGTCCGGTTGGTTCGAGGCCACCGACGTTGTCGACTTCTTCGCCGACAAGGACGTCAACGTGGTTTCCCCACGGGGCGGCACATTCAGTTACTACGCCGACTGGATCAAAGATGACCCGGAACTCGGTCACAACAAGTGGGAAACGTTCCTGACGAAGGAACTGCCGCCGGTCATCGACGCCGAACTCGGCACCACGGGCGTCAATTCCATCATGGGTATGTCGATGAGCGGCTCGTCCTCGTTGTTCTTGGCCGCGCTCAACGGCGACCTCTACCAGGGCGTCGCATCGTTCAGTGGGTGCGCCCGGACCACCGATGTCGTCGGACGCGAATACATGAAGTTGGTCGTCGAGACCCGCGGTAAGGGCGACATGACGAACATGTGGGGCGAGCCGGAGAACCCACTGTGGGCCGAGCACGACATGTACCTCAACGCAGACAAGCTCCGCGGCAAGGCGATCTATCTGTCGAGCCGAAACGGGCTGCCCGGCAAGTACGACAACGAAGACAACGTGCGGCTCAACGGCCAGGTCGACAGCCTTACGGACCAGATCATCCTCGGCGGCGGCATCGAGGCCGCGACCGGCCTGTGCACCCGGCAGGTCGCTGACCGGCTCAGCGAACTCGGGATTCCGGCGGTGACCGATCTCGATCAGCCCGGCAGCCATTCCTGGGGTTACTGGGAAGAGGACCTGCGCAAGTCCTGGCCCACGCTGGCAGCATCGATGGGTATTGCGGTCTGAGGCTTTCGGTGACTCAGCGGCCGTTGTGGATGCGGCGCGGGTCGACACCTTCGCGTTCCCAACCGGCTGCCGCGTACTTGATGTACAGCCGGCGCACCGGAAGGCGGTTGAAGATCGGATTCGCCGCGCGCAGGGCTGCGGTGAAGCGGTCGTAGCGCTTCTGCATCTTCGGGTTCCACTCCAGCTCACAGACATCGCGCATCTGCTGGGGCACGGTGCCGATGACCACGGTGCGGACGACCGCGTTCAACGGACGTGACAGCACCATCCAGATGGGCGCCGGAATCGATTTCGGGCGGGGCAGGCCTTTGCGGAGGTATCCGGTGGCGTAGGTGATCGTCTTCGTCGGCACAAAGCGGTCCAGCATCGAGTCCCAGTATTCGCAGAATTCCGAGTAGGTCTCGGGCTCGTTGCGCGAGCTGACACCGTAGAGGCGGTACCAGGCCTTGCCTTCTTCGAAGATCTGCGCCTTCTCGGCGTCTGTCAGTCGACGGATGAAAGTGTCTGCCGTGTAGATGACCTGGTCGATGAATGTTGCGTGCGCCCAATAGAAGAGCTCGGGATTGAGTGCGTGATAGCGCGATCCGTCGCTGTCGATCGTGCCTTTGATCGGTTTGTGGAAGTCGCGGACCCGGCGGCCCCACTCGTGGGGGTTCGCGCTGTAGATGGTGTTCATGATCGGGGGCACCGTGCGCTGTGCGCGGCCGGTGAAATCGGAGAAGATCACCGAGTGGTCTTCGACGCCTTTGGCGAGCTGTTCGATGCAGTTCTCGGTGCCTGCGGTGCGCTGGAAGCAGAAGGCGCTGCGGATGTCCCCGTAGAACTTCCAGACCAATGAGTCCGGCCCCAGCGGCGGCGCCGAGGTGGCGTCTCGATCATCGATCGGCATGGGTGCGGCCTCACGAACCGCGCTGTCGAATGCTGTCATGGCGACGCCCCCTGTGCTGACACAAATCTGTAAATACGTTCCAACTGAAGTGACGATAGCAGTTTGTATCGGCGGTCGTGCGAGCAAACTAGGGTGGCCGTGCGACGGGTGTGGAACGGATAGCCGCGAAGTGTGTCACCAGATCATCGGTGCAAGAAACTTCTCTGCGAACTGACGGGTGGCGGCGGCGTCGGACAGATCGAGTGCGCGGGAGCGGGACATCGCGAAGGACGCCACGAGGCGCATCTGCAACTCGGCGGCGAGTCGGAGGTCACCGGCCGGCATGGACGCACCGGCCTTGCGCAATGTGTGCGCGATGGCATCGCTGAACGAGTCGATGACCGCGTCGGACTGCGACCGCTCGAATCCGATCAACAGGTCGAGCGCTTCGGGCTCGTCCGCGATCAGTCGCCGGGCAAGCGGGTTGGTCCGGAAAGCCTCGATGGTCTGGGTGAAGGCCTCGACCACGGCAGCGCGGGGGTCGAGGCCCTCAACCGAAGCTGCCACACCGCGCATGAAGTCTGCTTGCATCCGCGCTCCGACGGCCGTGAGGAGATCTTCTTTGCTGGGAAACCGGCGGTACAGGGTGCTCCGGCTGACCTGGGCCTGCTGTGCGATCCGCTCCACGTTGGCGCCGCGGACGCCCATGGAGGCGAACTCCGCGACTGCCGCCGTGAGGATCGCCTCTTCCTGTTCCTGGTGGGTTGCGTTGGTGCGTTGCACCTTTTCAACCCTACCGATCAGACGTTGGTGAGTGATTGACGACATTTAATTATGGTGACCGCCGAGCGCGAATGGCGCCGGGGTGCTTTAGTGATTCGGTGAAACACCTCTACCGCGGACAGATCTTTCATATCGCCGGTTCGCCGAAAGTGACCGCAGCGCACGACGCACTTGTCTTCATCGAAGACGGTGCTCTTGTGGTCGAAGAAGACGGAACCATTTCCTGGTGCGGTGAATTCTCCTCGCTCCCAGATGAACACGATCATTCGGTGGTCGTCGACCATCGGCCCGGATTCATTCTCCCTGGTTTCGTCGACACCCATATTCATTTCCCGCAGACATTCGCCGGTGACGCGTATGGCGGTGGGCAATTGCTGGAATGGCTCGAGCGGTGCATCTTTCCCTCCGAATCGAAACTCGGTGATCCCGAGTTCGGGCAGCTGGCCGCCGCCGAGTTCACGCGCAGGCGGGTCCGGGCCGGGACCACCGCTGCGATGGTGTTCGGGTCGGCGTACCCCCACGCGCAAGACGCGTTGTTCGAAGAGACGCAGCGACGGGGGCTCCGCATCGTCAGCGGTCGTGGAATCCAAACCCGTGGACCCGATTCCGCGGGTCCTCTGCTGACAAGTGAAGAAAAGGCGATCGAGCTGACCGCGGCAGAGGTCGACAAGTGGCATGGCGCCGACACCGGAGACGTCGCGACCGCACTGTTGCATGTCGCACTGGTGCCGCGGTTTTCACTGTCGGTGACACCGACAACGCTGGCTGCATTGGGTGAGCTGTACACCGACCTGCGATCGAAGGGCGTGTACGTCCACACGCACCTGAACGAGAACAATCGGCCGGGTACCGGTGAGGTCGACGCGACCAAGGCTGTCTATCAGGTCGACAACTATCTCGACACCTATGACGGAAAGTTCTTGCCGGGCTCCAAGATCGGTGGCGACTCGCTCCTCGGACCGCGCACGATCATGGCGCATTCGGTGCATTGCCAGGACGGGGAATTGGCCCGCATGGCGGAGACGGGAACCTCGATCTCGCATTGCCCGACCTCGCAGCTGTTCCTGGGGTCGGGCACCATGCCGTGGTTGCGGACCGTGGCGTCCGGAGTGAACATCTCCCTCGGAACCGATCACGGTGGCGGCGACGAATGGCTGATCTCGCGAGTCGTCAACGACGCCTTCAAGGTTCACATCACCGAGCCCGGTGATGCCGGCGTTTCGATGCATCCGGCGGAGATGCTGTTCGTATCAACCCTTGCCGGTGCCCGCGCGCTCGACATGGAGGACCGGTTCGGCAACTTCGACATCGGCAAGGAAGCCGACTTCATCGTGATCGATCCCGAGCGGTGGCCGCCGCTGTACAACGCGGTCACCCACGGTGTTCGTGCTGACGACGCCGAATTGGCCCGGGATCAGTTGCTCTTTGCGCTCCTCATGCAATTGCGTGAACCTGCCATCGCCACGGTGTACGTCCAGGGTCGCAAGATCGACGAGGACTGATTCCGTAGATGATCGATACATCCGGTGAGGCAACCGTTTTTGTTGCCTTTCACCCGGACTCCGACAACGACTTCGCGGATTGGTCCGGGCAGGTGCGGGCGGTCGCGGAGAATGCGGTGGGCTATCGGCATCTCGCGGTGGCCGAGGAACGGCAACCGGCGATGGCGTTGACGTTTGCCGACGAGGCAGTGTTGCAGGCGTGGCTGGACTCACCGGAGTGGTGCCGGTTGCTCAAGGTGGGGACAAGCCGTGGCATCCGCCGCGAGTTCAGTGATCTGGTCACCGTCGACGGTGAGCAACCGCCATCCGGTGTGGGCATCTTCGTCCACCGGGTGGAACCGGATAACCTGGCCGGATTTATTGCAGCGCAGAGCAAGTTGATGGATCTGAGTGCAGCCGCACCGGGTTTCGAGTACTCGATTCTCACCGGACCACGTCTCGCCGCCGACGGAATCGAAGAGTGGACCGCCGTGGTCAAGTTCCGCACCGACGCTCTGCTGAACCGGTGGCGTGATGCTCCGGAACGCGCGCAGGCCCTTGGTGAACTGAGGTCGAGTCTCGAGGAGGACTTCTCCTCGTCGTTCGAGGCGAACTCGTTCGGTTCGATCGTGCGGGTCGCCGACGGCCGATCGGCGGCAACACCCGAATGGAAAGTCGGGATGATGGTGCTGCTGGTGCTCTACCCGACAGTGATGGTGCTGTCGCGTTTCGTGGGGCCGTACTTCGACCAGTGGGGCGCCGAGCCCTGGTTGTCCATGTGGCTCAGCCAGATTCTGTCGGTGTCACTGCTGACGTATCTCTTCATGCCGATGGCCACCGCGGCGTTCTCGTTCTGGCTGGATCCTTTTCGAGGATCGTCACTCAAGATGTCGCTCGTCGGTGTCCTCGCGGTGCTTGTGCTCTACGCCGCCACCCTCACGTTGTTTGCCAACGTACGGTGGCTGCAATTCTGGGACTATGCCTGAGCGATAACTGCGGCGGCACTTGGGTAGTGCCTGGCCGGGCCTCCCCGCCCGACCAGGCACTGGTCTGGGGGATCAGCGGAAAATGGTCTTGATGTTCTGGTAGGCGGACATCGCACCGGGGCCGAGTTCGCGACCGAAGCCGCTGTCCTTCACCCCGCCGAATGGTGCGAACATGTCGATCAGGTAGGTGTTGACCCCGATCGTCCCGGTCTGGATCTGCCGGGCGACATCCATGCCGCGGTCTTCGTCGGTGGTCCACACCGATCCGCCGAGGCCGTACGGCGAATCGTTGGCGATCCGGATCGCGTCGGCGTCGTCGTCGAACGGAATGATCGACAAGACGGGGCCGAAGATCTCTTCCCGCGCGATTTTGAAGCTGTTGTCGACGTCCGCGAACACGGTGGGTTCGACAAACCAGCCGTCGTCCAGACCGGCGGGCCGGCCACCGCCCGTGACCAGCCGTGCACCCTGTTGCTTGCCCGAGGCGATGTAACCCTCGACGCGGTCGCGGTGCTGCGCGCTCACCATCGGGCCCAACGTGGTCGCCGGATCGAGTGCATCACCGACCACCAGGGTGCTGACCAGCGCCTCGAAGGCGCCGACGACCTCGTCGTAGCGGCGCCGCGGCGCGAGTATGCGGGTGCCGAGGAAGCACGTTTGGCCGTTGTTGAGCATGGTCGCGCCGAAGAGTTTCTCGCCGATGACAGTGAGGTCGAGATCGGCGTCGTCGAGAACGATGGCGGCAGACTTGCCGCCCAATTCCAGGTTCACCGGCCGCAGCAGCCGCCCGCAGACCTCCGCGATCGCACGGCCGGCACCGGTGGAACCGGTGAATGCGACCTTGTTCACGTCGGGATGCTGCACCAGATAGGCGCCGGTCTCGCGGCCGCCGGTCACGATGTTGAGCACGCCGGCAGGCAAACCGGCAGCTTCGGCGGCCTGCGCCAACAACTCGGAGTCGAGAACGGTTTCCGGTGAGGGCTTGAGAACCACGGTGCACCCGGCGGCCAGGGCCGGCGCGTACTTGAACGCGGCGAGGCATTGCGGGAAGTTCCACGCAGCGATTGCCGCGACCACGCCGATCGGTTCCTTGCGGGTGGTCGAGGTGCCGCCCAGCATGTGCGGATTGGTCTCCTCTGCGATCGACTCGCGGAGCAGCGACGCGTAGTAGCTCACCGTTGCGATCGGGAAACCGCCTTCGAGCTGGCCGGCCGTCGAGATCGGCATGCCGTTCTGCTCGGAGACCCGCGCGGCGATCTGTCCTGCCCGCGCCGTCATCTCGGTGGCCAGTCGGTCGAGGGCATCGGCGCGCGCTGCCGGCTCCCAGGTGCGCCACCCGGTGGGATCGTCGAATGCCCGGCGGGCAGCAGCCACGGCGGCGTCCACATCGGTCGGGCCGGCATGTGGAACAGAACCGATCGGTGCGCCCGTGCTCGCGGAGAGGACCTCGATTCGATCTGTGGTCGAGGGTGTGGCCCACTTGCCGTCGATGAACAGCGAACTGACGTGGACGGCCTCGGCGGCACGGGTCATGATCGAACTCCTTGCGATGCGGGTCTGCAATCGACGTCAGTGTGCCATGCTCCGCAGCCGAGAATGCCGGTTTACATAAATTGGTCCCACAGGTTGTTGATCAGCAAAGATCGGTTTCCTCATTCACTCCCGTGATCGATGTCCGGAATCACCTCGGGACCGTCCTCCTCGAGCTCCGCGTCGACGACTTCTTCGGACAGCGTGTCTTCTGGCGCGATGGCCACCGGAATGTCGGGCTGATTTTCGATCTCGACATCGGGTACCTCTTCGGCCAATTTCTGGTCCAGAGACTCACCCTCGGCTTGTTCGCTGGGTGTGGTGCCGAACTTGTCGGCGTCCTGCCAGTTGTCCGGCGGGTCCACGACGCCGTCGTCGTCGAGGTTTCGCTCGTCCGGGTCCAGGCTTTCGCTGGGGCTCAGGGTGTCTCCGGGTCCGTCTTCGATACTCATGCCTGCAGCGTGCCCGCTCACGGTGGTCGCAAAACATCCCGCACCGCGGAATTTGGTCTCACGTGCAGGTTCATCGCGGCGCAGTACATTGGGCCGATGGCAGTCGATGATGCGACCTCGGCCTTACTGGCTCGCTTGGCGGAGGCCGGTGAACCGCGGATTGATCAACTGGCGGTGCCGCAGGCGCGCGAGGTCTTCGCCGCACTCGCCGAGTACTTGGAGCCGGGGCCAGATGTATATGCGGTTGCCGAGGACACCGTGGTGGCCGATGACGGGTACCGGATTCCGGTGCGCGTCTACAGCGCGACCGAGCAGCCTCGTGGGGTGATCGTCTACTTCCATGGTGGTGGTTGGGTGCTCGGATCCACCGCGGTATATGACTCCACCCTCAGGCGGCTGGCCGCGGTCGCCAATTGTGTTGTGGTGTCGGCTGATTATCGCCTGGCGCCTGAATATCCATATCCCACTGCTGCACATGACGCGTGGGACGTGACGAATTGGACGGCAGCGAGTTGGCCCAGTCTGCCGCTGATCGTCGCGGGGGACAGCGCAGGCGGCAACCTGGCCACCGTCGTCGCACAACGCGCTGTCCGTGAATCCGGTCCCCTCATTGTGTTGCAGGTCCTGATATATCCCATCGCCGATCATGATCTGGATACGGTCAGCTACCTCGATCCCGCGAATCAACTACTTCTGGACAGAGATTCGATGATCTGGTTCTGGAATCACTACGCACCCGACCCGGACGTCCGGAGCCAGGCGGACGCGTCTCCATTGCGGGGAGTTCTGGCCGGATCGCCGCCGGCGCTGATGCTGATACCCGAATACGATGTGCTGCGAGACGAGGGTGAGGCGTACGCCGTGGCCCTCGGAGACGCGGGAGTGCCGGTGCAACTCAACATCTTTGACGGCCAGATGCATGGGTTCGCCCAGTTCCCGGGAATCCTGCCCGCGGCCGACAAGGCGTTGGGGCTGATCGCCGAACGGGTCACAGCGGTCACCGACGGGTGAGCGTCGTCCGGTGTGTCACACGCCGGATGAGTCTGCCTCCGGCAGGAGGATGTCGGAACCGGCCTCCACCACTTGGCGAGCGAGCACGGCAAGTCTGATGTTGGAATCCTGCGAGAACCTCCGGAGAAGTGCGAAGGGCTGATCGGCATCGATGCCGAACCGTTCCATGATCATGCCCTTGGCCTGCCCGATCACGTCTCGGCTCTCGGCCGCGAGCTGTAACTGTTCGTTCTCGCGTGAGGCGGCGAAGGTGAGAGCTGCGTGGGCCGTGAACAACTCGCCGATCAGCTTGGAATCGGCATCGAATCCACCGCCGGTGTGGCTGTACATGTTCACGGTTCCGATCCTGTTCACGCCCGCGTCAAATGGCAGGCAGAGCATGGCACCCAAACCGGCCGCGGTTGCCGATCGAGAGAATCGGCCCCACCGCGCGTCGCGGGAGACATCCTCGATCAGCACGGTTTTCGTGTTGGGTTACCGAGTGCAGGCTGGGCACTTCCTCGAGGCTCACCTGAAGACTGTCGCAGGTGCCTGCGAACCCGTCGATCGCCACGGTTCGCTCGATCGTCTCCTTGCTCGCGATGACGATGCTGACACCGTCGGCGGTCGGCATGAGATGCTTCGCCTTCGTTGAAATAGCCTCCGCGAGTGCACGAATATCACCGCGTTCTGCGTAGAGTTCCCGAGCGATCGCGGCCAGATCCACGGGGAGGGTTTTTACGTTCTCGTTCATGGCCATCCTTCGCGCTGCACGAATTCCGGCTGTCGATATTAGCTCGCTGACGGCCGGTTCCCGCGATGCACCCCCTCTGCCGAATATGGCCAATAGGTCTGTGCGGCAGCAGCTCCCGGCAGAAAAATTTTTGCGCGGAAGGGCTTGGCACTCCCGCCTGTGGAGTGCTAAAACTATCGGGCACAGTGATTTGGTCGCCCGCCAGGGTGGCGGGCCATGAGCGACGTAGGAGGTGGGTTGCTGTGCTTCGATTCGATCCTTTCAGTGATGTTGATGCGTTGACCCGCGGATTGCTGGGTGCCCGAACCGAGGGGGCGGGATCTTCGCGAACTCCCCGGTTCATGCCGATGGATCTGTGCAAACTCGATGGGCACTATCTGCTGACGGCTGATCTCCCCGGCGTGGATCCGGGTTCGGTCGATGTGAACGTCGACAACGGTGTCCTGACGCTCTCGGCGCAGCGCACCGCCCGGTCCGATGACGGCGTGCAGTGGTTGACCAATGAACGGTTCTTCGGAAGCTATCGTCGCCAACTGTCGTTGGGTGACGGAATCGACACCGCCGGAATCAGCGCGCACTACGACAATGGTGTTCTCTCCGTGACCATCCCGATCGCAGAAAAGGCCAAGCCTCGCCGCATCGAGATCGAACACTCCGACAACGTTCGCTCGATCGAGTCCAGCGGCTGACAACTCGCCAGAGATCGTCGCTCGACATGCGGGCTCCGTGGGCGCTGAACTAACGTTGACGCAAGCGCTGCGGAGGAGTTCGGATGACATCTGATTTTGTGGTCCCCACTGTCGACATCACGGCATACGTGAGTGGGGGAACTGCCGCCGAGCGGGCTGTCGTCGCTGAGCGCATCGACGCGGCCTGCTCGGCGGTCGGTTTCATTCAGATTGTCGGACACGGTATTTCGACCGCGGTGGCGGATGCCTTCGCTGCAGCGATGGACGGCTTCTTCGCCTTGCCGCTCGACGTCAAGAAGGCGTATCGGACACCTCCGCGCATCAATCGCGGTTACACCGCGCCGAAGTCGGAGTCCTTGTCACTGAGTCTCGGTGTCGAGTCCGCCGATCGAATGAACGACTTCTTCGAGGCCTTCAACGTGGGGTCCTGTGCGGCCGACTATCCCGATCATCACCTCCCGCAGGACGACTACGCCGAAAACCTCTGGCCGACAGAAGCTCCGGAGTTCGAGGCGGGGGTATCGGCCTACTATGCCGAGGCGGCCAGGGTGGCACGCACGCTCACCCGGATCTTTGCCGATGCCCTGGATCTGGAGCCTGACTTCTTCGCCGGGTTCACCGACCATTCCCTCGACGTATTGCGGATGAACAACTACGCCTTGCCTCCCGGCGAGATCGACGTCGACGGTGAGCTGACCGGGATGGGTGCGCACACCGATTACGGGATCGTCACCGTCCTGTGGGCTGACCAGGTGAAAGGTCTTCAGGTCCTCGGCCACGACGGGATCTGGCACGACGTCTCACCCGCCGACGGTGCGCTGCTGGTCAATCTCGGCGATCTGATGGCGCGCTGGACCAACGAACGCTGGATGTCCACGCTGCACCGGGTGAAACCGCCAATTGTCAACGGCGTCATCGAACGTCGACGTTCGGCGGCCTTCTTCCACGACGGCAACATCGACGCGACGATCAGCACCCTGCCGTCGTGCATCGGCGACGGCAGCAAATACGAGCCGGTGACGGTGGCCGATCACCTCGCGGCGAAGCTCGCCGGATCACGTGCCGGGGTGGCCAATGCCGCGGCCGAACGAGAGGCCGCCCGCGTCCGGGCTTCTGCCACGACTTGACCCCGATCGCACCCCGATGATGTGGTCTTTTGGCGGCGGCCACCTGCGCGTTTGTTCGCCAAAAGGGCACACTATCGGGAGCGCGCAGGACAGACTTTCCTTCAGAACCCTGAAGGAGGCGCATGGCAAAGCTCATCTACTCGATGCTCACCTCGCTCGACGGCTACGCCGAGGCGGCGGAGGGCGACCTCGGCGTCGGGGCCGCCGACGACCCAGAGGTGCATACCTTCATCAACGACCTCTTCCGCCCAGTCGGCACGTATCTCTACGGACGCCGGATGTACGAGACGATGGTCTTCTGGGAGACCGCGCATACCGAGCCCGATGCGCCTGCGCACATCGTGCAGTACGCCCGCGACTGGCAGGCCGCGGAGAAGATCGTGTACTCCACGACACTGGAATCGGTGTCCAGCGCGAAGACCAGGATCGAGCGGACCTTCGACCCGGACGCGGTGCGCAAGCTCAAGGCCGAGGCTGATCGGGACCTCACCGTCGACGGCCCGAACCTCGCGGCCCAGGCGATCGCGGCCGGACTGGTGGACGAATACCACCTGTTCATCACCACGAGCGTGGTCGGCGGTGGCAAACGGTTCTTCCCCGACGGTGTGCGACTGGATCTCGAGCTGGTCGAGGAGCGCGCTTTCGACAACAGCGGACTGATCTACGCGCGCTACCGAACACGCTGAGCCGCCGGCGGCTCCGACTAGAGCCAGTCCTTACGCCGGAAGAGCATGTAGAGAATCGTCACGGAGGCGACGATGATGACCACGCTGATGGTGAGGCCGAAAGTGTTGCCGAATCCCGGGAATCTGACGTTCTGACCGAAGAACCCGGTCACCGCCGTCGGCACCGCGATGATGGCGGCCCACGAGGTCAACTTTTTCATCACCGAGTTCAGCCGGGCATCCTGCAGTGACAGGTTTGTCTCGAACAGCGTTGTCACCATGTCGCGCAACGACTCTGTCCACTCGGTGGCGCGTAGAACATGGTCATAGAGGTCGGTGAAGCTCGCATCGAGCGCCGGATTGGCCCTGTTCTCGAGTCGGTTTCGCTGGATCAGGTTGACCACTTCGCGCATCGGGAGCACCACCCGGCGGAGTTTGACCAGGTTCTTGCGTACCCGGTATGTGCGTCGCTGGAGGTCCTGGCTGTTGTTGTTCTCCTCGAAGAGCAACGACTCGAGATCCTCGATGCTGTCGTCGAGCATCTGGACCGCGTCGAAGTGACCGTCGACGACGACGTCGAGCAGTCCATGGACCAGCACCCCGATGCCGAGCTTCTCGTCATCCATCGCATCCCAGCGCTGTGTGACCACATCCATATCGAAGTCTTCCGACAACCGCACCGTGATCAACACGTTTTCCTTGATGAACATGGAGATCCGGTGGATGTGTAAGGCGCCGTTGGTGGACAGCGACGGATCTTCGTGGATGTCCACGCCGTAGACAGTCATGAACTTGTGGTGCGGATAGCTGACCGCTTTGACGCGCTCGGCATCAGCGAGGGCGTCTTCCACGGCCCAGGTGTTGAGATCGAGTTCATCGGCCAGCTTGCAGAGGGCTTCGTGGCTGGGATTCACCAGATCGGCCCAGGCCAGCGTGGTGTCGTCGGCCAGACAGTCGGACAGTGATTCGATGTCGAAACCGTCCTGGAGTTTGCCGTTTCGCCAGATCCGGCCGCGCACGTTTTCGATCACACTTTTCATCGTGCCATCCGGGCTACCTCAGTGGTCGGTGGAGAACCCCGACCGCACCTGGTGTCGCTGCTGTGCGAGGTCGACGAGCCGGTTGATCAGGTCGCTGTAGCCGAGGCCGGAGGCCTCCCAGAGCTTCGGATACATCGACGCCGGGGTGAACCCGGGAATCGTGTTGATCTCGTTGAGAAGCCAGCCGCGACCGTTCTCCTCATAGAAGAAGTCGACGCGGGCCATACCGGAACACCGCAACGCAAGAAATGCGCGTTCGGCCAGCAGGCGGACCTCGGCGATCTGGTGATCGGGCAGTTCCGCCGGGATGACCAGACCGGCTGCACCGGTGACGTACTTGTCCTCGTAGTCGTAGAACTCTGCGCCGGGGAGGATCTCGCCGGGTACCGACGACTTCGGCTCCCGGTTGCCCAGGACGGCGACCTCGATCTCGCGGGCGGTCACCGCCTCCTCGATCACCACGACCTCGTCGTAGCGCAACGCCAGCTCGATCGCGGTGGCCAACCCGGCGCGGTCGGTGGCCTTCGAAATGCCCACCGAGGAACCGAGATTGGCAGGTTTGACGAAGACCGGCAGGCCGAGGGTGTCGATCGCCCGTTCGATCAGGTCGTCGACATCACCGGAACCGGCACGGTATTCGACCCATTTGCACTGCGGGATCTGGGACTGCGCGGTGACGACCTTGGCCATCGCCTTGTCCATGCACACAGCCGAGCCGAGAACCCCGGCGCCGACGTAGGGGACGCCGGCCAACTCGAGCATGCCCTGGACGGTGCCGTCCTCGCCGTGCGGTCCGTGCAGCAGTGGCAACACCACGACCGTCTCGTTGTCGGCGCGCTGCAGTGCCGAGAGCGGGTCGATCTCAGTGCCTTCGGGCTCGAGTACGCCCGGCAACTCCAGTGTGGCGTCGGCCAGTGTCGCGATCGCCTTGTCGTTTCGGATCCACTTCCCGTCGCGGGTGATGCCCACCGGGATCAGCTCGTACCTCGAACGGTCGGCCGCGGCGAGGACGTGTGCCGCGGTGATGCACGACACGTCGTGCTCCGCGGAGACACCACCGAACAGCACAACAAGACGGATGCGGTCGGATGATGCGGGATTGGCCATGCGGCCACGATAGGCCAGCGCCGAACCGGACATCGCCGGTGGTTGGTGGTCACGCCCGCCCGCCCGGTAGCGTCGATGCGTGCGATTCAAGGCGAGTGACGTGGCAGCGGCGACCGGTGGAAAACTCTTCGGCCCCGATTTGGAGATCGACGGCGCGAGTATCGATTCTCGCGGCATCAGGCCAGGCCAGCTGTTCGTGCCGATTGTTGCCGAACGCGACGGACATGACTTCATCCCCGGCGCGCTTGCGACCGGCGCGACGGCGTACCTGACCGCGCGGGCGGTTGACCAGGGCGATGCCCAGACCGCAGCCATCAAGGTCGCCGACACTGCACTGGCCCTGGCTGACCTGGGCCGCGCTGCTCGGGCCCGGCTGACGGGTCCGGTCGTGGGCGTGACCGGTTCGGTGGGCAAGACATCGACCAAGGACCTGCTCGCGGCGGTCCTGGCGACCACGTTCGTGACCGCGGCCAACGAGCGTTCGTTCAACAACGAGCTCGGACTGCCGCTGACACTGCTCGGGGCCCCCGACAACACCGAAGCGGTGGTCGTCGAGATGGGCGCCCGTGGCATAGGTCATATCGAGTTGCTGTGTGACATCGCTCGCCCGACCGTCGGCATCGTGACCCGCGTCGAAGGTGTGCACCTCGAATTGTTCGGAGATCTCGATTCGGTGGCGCGCGCCAAGGGCGAGTTGATCGAGGCGCTGCCCGCCGACGGACTGGCCGTGCTGAACGCCGACCATCCGGTGGTCGCTGCGATGGCGCAGCGCAGCGCAGCCCGGGTGCTCACCTTCGGGCTGTCGTCGAGCGCCGATGTGTACGCCGACGACATCGTGATGGACGCCGAACTGCGGGCGCGTTTCACGCTGCACACACCGTGGGGCACCACGCAGGTCGCGTTGGAGGCCCGTGGAGAACACCAGGTCGCCAATGCACTGGCCGCCGCTGCTGCGGCCGGTGGCATCGGCGTGGGCATCGAGCAGATCGCCGCCGGGCTGGGCGGTGCGGCCATCTCCGGACTCCGGATGGAACTGAGCCGTACCGACGCCGGGGTGCAGATCCTCAACGACGCCTACAACGCGAACCCGACATCGATGTCGGCCGCACTCGATTCGTTTGCCACCCTCGATGCCCGGCGTCGGGTTGCGGTGCTCGGCGTGATGGCAGAACTCGGTGGATCGGCAGCGGCCGAACACCTGGCCATCACCGAGCGGGCCCGGGGGCTGGGTATCGAGGTGATCGCAGTGGCGGCTCCCGACTACGGACCGGATGCCACCCACGTTGACGACGTCGACGCAGCCGTTGCCGCCCTCGGAGATCTGCGATCCGGAGATGCGGTCCTGGTCAAGGGAAGTCGCGTCGCGGCCCTCGAGCGGGTGGCCGACGCTTTGTCAGCCCTCTGATCCAGGCCTGATGACACCGCGCCCCGGATTCACCCCGTCACTCACGGGTGTCCGGGGATTGGCCGCGATGCTGGTGTGCGCCACTCACGCCGCATTCTGGACGGGCAAATACACCAACGACTTCGAGGGCTGGTTCTTCGCCCGCCTCGAGGTCGGTGTGACGATCTTCTTCGTGTTGTCGGGCTACCTGCTGTTCACGCCCTGGGTGCGCTCACTCCAGCAAGGTGTGCCCAAACCTGATGTGCTGCGGTATTTCTGGCGCCGCGCGGTGCGTGTTCTGCCCGCCTACTGGCTCACGGTTCTCGGTGTCTACCTCATCTTCGTGTGGCGTGACGACATCTCTGATGTCGGGCACGGGCCGACCGGGCTCCTCCGCAATCTCACACTCACGCAGACGTACGGATTCGGTTATCTCCATTCGGGTTTGACGCAGATGTGGAGCCTCGTCGTAGAAGTCGCCTTCTACCTGATGCTCCCGGTGTTCGCGTGGCTGATCGGACATCTGATCTGCCGTGGAGGTTGGCATCCGGGCCGGATGATCGTGGCCATCGGTGGGCTGATGATGATCACCCCTGTGTGGGCGCTCATCACGGCGGGCGGGGGTATCGACGTGACCGCGCGATTGTGGCCACCTGCCTTCCTCGCGTGGTTTGCCGGCGGAATGCTGCTGGCCGTGCTCGCCCGGGTGGTCACGATCTGGCCGCCGACGTTGTCGGTGCTGGTGGGGATCGTCGCGTTCGAGATCGCCTGTATGTCGATCGCGGGGGAACCGACCATCACCCCGGCATCCACCTCGGCGACGATCGTGAAGTCGGTGCTCTACCTGATCGTGGCGTTGGCCCTGCTCGCGCCATTGGCGATCGGCCCGCGCGGACACTGGTGGGACCGGACGCTGTCACAGCCGGCGGCGGTCTGGTTCGGCGAGATCTCCTACGAGTTTTTTCTTGTGCACGTCATCGTGATGGAACTGGCGATGGATCTGCTCGGATATTCGCTCTTCAGCGGTTCGGTGGTCGGCGTGTTCATCGTCACGTCGGTCCTGTCGACCCCGGTTGCCTGGGCGCTTCATCGGGTGACCGCACCGCTCTGGCGTCGGGAAACGGCCCCGCTCGAGCGCATCCGGTAATACTGGTTGAAAGCCCGCAACTCCCGGAGGCCCCGATGGTCGACAGTTCTGCCTTTGCCGCCTCAGGCGGTGCCGCGAACATTCGCCGCTGGTGCGAGAACTCTCGTATACCGGGCAGGCAACCCGATCTGTCCGATCCAGCGGCCATCCTGATCGCGTCCGGATTCCTGTCCGACCAGGCCCGGGCAGTACTTGTCCGTCGCAGCACCGCCGGTCTGGCGGTCCCGGGGATCGGTGGGTTCGGTGAGCTGCGGCGTCTGCAGCGTGAGCTCGGACAGCTCGAGGATCAATTGCGCAATCCCCGGGTCCCCCGGGTCGCGGCGCTGGTGGTGCGCTCGCGGGTGGTGGCCCTCACGCGGCGGCGGGATGCCGCTCGTAACCTCGTGACGGCATCGAAACCGGTTTTTGCCGGAACGGTCCGCGGCATCCGGCGCGAACGCCGGGAGGGCCTTCACCTTGACTTGAGTGACCGGGAGCGGTTGTTCAACGGGCTGCTGTTCACACCTTGCCCCAACGCGCTCGACGTCAACTACCTGCGGCGTGCCACCGCGATGGCGGCGAGTACCGCGGCGGGCGTCATCGGGCAGCTGACCGACAACCGGTCGAAGGCCGGCCAATGGGTGGCCGGGAAAGCAGCAACCTTCGACGACGCCGAACAAGATGAAACATCTTCTGGCAGTTCTCGGTTCGTCGATGGATACGAGACGTTGCTCTACGTTGCGGGCAACGCGTATGACCGGATCGTGCGTTCGCCGGTCTGGCACAGTGACCATTTCGCGGTTCAGCGCGGCCAGATCAATGTGCATGCCGAGATCGCCGAGATCGCAACCGATGTCATCAACCTGCGAACCGTTCGTATCGAACTCGATCGTGTTCGGGCCGTGGCCAATTCGGACCAACGTCTTGCCGAGCAGTTGCGGTCGCGGGAGGCCGAGTTGCGGCCCGTCTGGTCGCAACTGATCGATCGGGTGGCGGCGCTCTGGGACGTTGCCGATGCGGTGGCCGCCGCGGCGGTGGAGCTGAAGGTTCTCGATCAGGTGAACTACGCCGGAACCATCGACCAGCGCATCGACCACCTCATCGCCCGGTCGGGTGAGCGGGAGTTGTCGGCGGAGAACACACGGCGTCTCGGTGAGCAGCTCGGTGCCGGACGGGAGCATCTACGTGACTACCGAAACATCCTGCAGGGAAACGTGACTCCGTTTCCCGACGAAGGCTCCTCGGCTGCGGTCCCGCCCATCCCGGCGCCGCCGCGGGCGGCAGGTCCGCGTAAGCAGATCGAAAACTGAACGCGGGCAGCATGTTCAGTCCCGGGACCACTGCCTGAGGTAGTCCTTCTCGACGTCGGTGAGCCGGCGGAGGCGTTGTTTTTCCACGTCGACAACTGCCATCTGGGTGCTGGCCACGCAGGCCGGTTTGCCGGTGGCTTCGGCGTGTGCCGAACGAACTTCGTATCTGATGGTGAAGTCCACGGAGCGGAAACCCTTGATCCACATGCTGATCCGCAACGGGCTGTCCTCGTGTCGGAGCTGTGCCTGATAGCGGATCTCGACGGTGACGATCATCGCGCTCTTGATGAGCGGTGCATACTGTTCACCGGCGCTCATCAGCCAGGCCACCCGGGCTTCTTCCATCAGGGTGACCATCCGGGCGTGATTTATGTGACCAAACGCATCCATGTCCGACCACCGCACGGGGACCTCGGCAACATAGGCGAATGAGTCTGCGGCATTTGAGGTATTCGTCGGATTTTCCATATCCCACATGATCCATGCCGCATTTCTGAACTGGAACCCTCGCCCGAAAATGGGCTCTGTGAGTTGGCTGAGAGTTTTCCATCGTTCTGTACCCTCGGTAGCCTTCGGTCCGGGGATTCGACAACAGGGGAGTGGTCAATTCATGGAGCGCGTTGCACGTGTGATTCAGGCTATGGGTGGACTGGTGGCGTCTGCCGCGTTGGCCACGTCGGGGGCTGCAGTGGTGACCGCGGCGCCGGCGACGGCTGAGATCGAGACCGTAACGCAGGTCGGTCCACAGCGACAAGACCTGACGATTGCTTCGCCGGCGATGGGTGGCGACGTCAAGATCAGCGTGCTGACACCCGCCGATCTGACCAGTCCGCGAGGCACGCTGTATCTGCTCGACGGTGCGGGCGCCAAGGACCGCGTCAGTGACTGGCTGACCAAGGGCGGTGCAGAGGAGTTCTTCGCGGACAAGGACGTCACGGCCGTGCTGCCCTCGGGTGAAGGCGCGTTCTATACGAACTGGCAGAGTCGGGACGCGGTGTTCGGCCAACCCCAGTGGGAGACCTTCCTCACGAAGGAGCTCCCGCCGCTCATCGACGCGACGTTCAACGGCAATGGCAACAACGCGATCGCCGGACTGTCGATGGGTGGGCAGGCCGCCTACGCGCTCGCCGCGCGAAAGCCGGATCTGTACACCGGTGCCGGGTCGCTCAGTGGCTGCCCGCCGGTGACGGGCCTGGTAAACGAGAGTTATGTGCGCACCACGCTGGCCAAGGACGGCGCCGACGCCACCAACATGTGGGGGCCATTCGGTTCATCGGGATGGACCGACCACGACCCATCGCACCGGCTCGACGCGCTGCGCGGCAAGAACCTCTTCATCTCCGCGGGCTCTGGGATCCCGGGTCCGCTCGATCAGACGACGAAGCTCGACGAGGGTCTGACCCGGGAACAGATGATCGCCGCAGGCGTGACTCTCGAAGCCGGCGCCTACCGCTGCTCGGTTGAGTTCGCGGTGCTGATGCGGGCCAGTGGGGTGGAGGCCACGTCGAAGTTCCGCGCCGTCGGCACCCATTCGTGGCCGTACTGGAAGCAGGATCTCAAAGCGATGTGGCCGGTACTGGCCCGCGGGCTCTGACCGGAGGTCGTTACTCGTGCGCCTGAGTCGGCCGCTGCGGCGCCGGAGGTTGCCTGTGCATCCCCGAGGTTGCCCTAGGGCCTCCGACGGCGGCTGCGGCTAGCTGCGTGCGGCTCGAGCGCGGGCGAAGTCGAGGAATGTGTTGTTCTCGCCTTCCTCGGTGATGGTCACCCGCACGCCGTCGCCGTCGAACGGCCGGATGATGACGCCGGCCTCTGCTGCGTCCCGGGCAAAGGGCAGCGAGTCGGAGCCGAGATCGAGCCAGACGAAGTTGGCCTGGCTCGGCGGGATGCGGTAGCCGGCCGACCGCAATTCGGAGGTGACACGGTCACGTTCGAGAGCGACCGAACCGGTGCGCGCGAGAAGTTCTTCCTTGGCGTGCAGGCTCGCGATGGCAGCGGCCTGCGCCAGTGAGTTGACGCTGAACGGCACGTGGACCTTCAGCAGTGCATTGGTGACAGACGGGTCGGCGACCGCGTAGCCGACGCGGAGGCCGGCAAGGCCGTAGGCCTTCGAGAAGGTCCGCAGCACAACCAGATTCGGATAACGGCGGTGCAGTTCGATGGCGTCGTAGCGTAGAGACTCGTCGGGCCGCATGTACTCGAAGTAGGCCTCGTCGAGGGCGACCAGGACATCGGAGGGGACTCGGTCCAGGAAGGCGATCAGGCTGGCGGTGTCGACAATGGTGCCGGTCGGGTTGTTCGGGTTGCAGATGAAGATCAGCCGGGTGCGCTCTGTGATCGCGGCAGCCATCGCAGGCAGATCGTGCACCAGATCGTCGTTCAGCGGCACCTGCACCGGCGTGGCCCCGGCCACCCGGGTTGCCAGTGGATAAGTCTCGAACGACCGCCACGCGAAGAGCACCTCGTCGCCGGGGCGGGTGGCGATGGTGATCAGGTTCTGGCAGAGCGTCACCGATCCGCAAGCGGTCTGCACGTTCTCGGGGGCGACGTCGAGGTGCTTGGCCAGTTCTTCCGTCAACGCGACCGCGCCGTTGTCGGGATAGCGGTTGACGCGCGACGCCGCTTCGGCGATGGCCGCAGCCACACTGGGCAGCGGACCGAACGTGGTTTCGTTGCTCGCCAGCTTGAGGGCGCCGGGGATGTTCTTGCCCGGGACGTAGGCGGGCACATCGGCTAGGTCGGGACGAATACGCGGGGTCACCGATCCAATCTAGCGCTGCGACGTCACGTCGCCAGAAAGTGCCGCTGATCAGACGGTTTGCTCCGTTCGGTGAAGCGTGTGTAATCTTTGGTCCGGCAGTTCGAAAGGACTCCACCAGGAGGCGTGCCAGAGCGGCCGAATGGGACTCACTGCTAATGAGTTGTCTCGCTAAAACGAGACCGGAGGTTCAAATCCTCTCGCCTCCGCCAGTACGACCGAATGGATGCACGACCAGTTAGACCGTTGGACAACTGAACACAGCACGCGCCCGTAGCTCAACGGATAGAGCACTTGACTACGGATCAAGAGGTTAGGGGTTCGAATCCCTTCGGGCGCACAACGGAAATCCCGGTGATGATCATCACCGGGATTTTCTGTATGTGCAACGGGGTGGGTCGATACGCGAATTGGTGTGATGTCAGCAACAATTGGGCGATGACCATCTATGTCTCGAGTCCGCAGATTCCCTACATCCTGACGTTCGAGGATGTCGACCGCGATGAGGTCGCCCGCGAGATCCAGCGCAGCATCGTCGGTGCGACGGAGACGATCGAGGTGCCGGGGACCACGGACTATTTCGAGGAGGTCGTGCCCCCGTTGGTGATCGCACTCGATGCCGCCGATGCCGCGTTTGTCATCAACTGGGGGCAGGTGGCGTTTGTGGAGATCACCGAGGACGATCCGAATGAGGTGACACCGGGAGCGTTCGGGCGGCCATATCTCGAACTCAGTACCTCGGACGGGGTCTTCGATGAGGGTGACGAAGAGTTCGAAGACGACTTCGATGAGGACGCTGAGGCCGGGTAGTCCCGTACCACGTAAAGACCGAAGCCACCGCGGTCTTCAATTGACCGCGGTGGCTTCGGATTTGAAGTTGGGTGTCAGGTGACACTTTCGATCAGGAAAGCACGCTCTCGAGATCCGCACTGATCTCTTCGGGCGTGACGGTGGGTTCGTAGCGTTTGATGACGGCGCCGTCGCGGCCGACGAGGAACTTGGTGAAGTTCCATTTGACCTCGTCGGTTCCAATTGCTTCGGGACGCGACTTCTTGACGTGGTCGTAGAGGAAGCCGGCATCCGGGCCGAATTCTCCGGGAGCCTCGGCGCGCAGGTAGGTGAACAGCGGATCGGCATCTTCTCCGTTGACTTCGACCTTGGCGAAGATCGGGAAGGTCACGTTGAAGTTGACGTTGCAGAACTCGGCGATCTCGTCTGCCGTTCCGGGCTCCTGGCCACCGAACTGATTGCAGGGGAAGCCCAAGATCTGCAGGCCCTTGTCCTTCTTGTCGCGGTAGAGCGCCTCGAGACCTTCGTACTGCGGGGTCAACCCGCACTTGCTCGCCACGTTGACAACCAGAAGAACCTGGCCCTCGTAGTCCTTCAGTGATTGTGTGCCGCCATCGGCAGTGGTGGCGGCGAAATCATGAGTGCTCATCGAGTTCTGTTTCCTCACATCTGAATCTGGTGGGCAAGTGCACTCCACGTTAGCGTGGAGATTGACATCCCGATGCGTTGAACGTTGCTCAGCTGGACACGAGAGCTGCCTGTACCGCCGCGGCGAACTCGCGGCCGGGCCCGCCGAAGACCCTGGTGTCGGGAAAGTACATCGAGGCCAATCCGCTCAGCAGTGAACCGCATGCCCCCGGTCGCACCGCGACCGCAAACCACATCCCCATCGAACATCCCTGGATAGTCCGCGTCCAATCTCCATGCTCGTCGATGGCGCTCGCGATCCGGAGGACTTCTTTGGGATCCTTGACTCCGGGTACGCCATCCAGCTTCTGGACGGGCGTCTGCTGATCTGCGGCTGATGGCGGGTAGGTGATCGAATGCATGGGACTCTCCTGTGCGATGGGAGTTGGCCGCTTGGCCAACATACTGACCGTCGCACGGGAGGGGTGTGTTCGTTGCAGGTCAAGCCACTATTGACGGAGTTTTAGTGCGCGCAAACACAGATGAGCGTTCATTGAGTTAATAGTCACCATGTCCAAAAGTATGGTGAATAACAAATGTTGTTCAGTTGGACTCCGAGGTCACTTGGACGCGATGGTGTATGTGAGCCGGTTTCACCATCGCAACGACTGCGTCGAGACGACGTTGATCGATAGTCGACGGGTCGTCGACCCGCACTGTGACAGTCACAGATACTTCCCCGGCCGGGGTGCCGGTCGAGGTGGGAGACGTTGAACTGACCACGCCTCCGGTCTCGTCGATCTCGGGTATCACCCCGAACGCGGCGGTTACGGAATCGCGCAGCCCCGTGGTCGTCCCGCGCCAGCGCAGCGCCTCGGCACCTGCCGAGATCAGCTCGCGTTTGCGGTCCGCACTTTCGTGGCCCTGCAGGGTCAGGCCGATCCAGCCGGCCAGCCAGTTCAGGGTGTCGGGAGGTGCGGTTGCCGGATCGAGGTAGGCGGGAAAGGAATCGAGTACCAGGAACACCGGCGCGAGCATGTCGTCGAACGACTCGCAGAGTCCCTGGGCGTAGAAGTCGTCGTGATAGATCCCCGGAAGGGTCCCGAGAACGGGGATCGGGGTCTGAAGAGATGCGAGCCGCCCGCGCATCTACAACACCCTGGCCTGATGCTGATGTGAATGGACCAGCCCGTTCGCCGGCAGTTGCAGCCGGTCGGTCGGCTGACCGCGTCGGCCCGTCGCCGGGCCCACCGGAAACAGCTGAACGGTCACCTCGCCGCCCATGTCGATGCCGGGGACCGCTGCCAGTGTTGCGCTGATCTCCGGGATGCCCACCGGTCGTCCGACGGGCCAGCCGGTGCCCGCGTGGCCGCCGACGAGTGGATGCAACATCCGGTACAGCGCGCGAAGCACATCCTGCTGGACCGTCTGCTTGTCGAATCCGGCCAGTGCCGACACACTCACGACGATGGTGAGCCCGATGTACTGCGGTGGCTCGAGAAGCAAACGGGTGCCGATCAGTCGTCGGCGGTCGAGATACTCCGCGATCCGATCCATCGTCTCCGGCAGTGGCGTCAGATCCCCGAGCCGGATCTGGCCGAGTTCGTCCGAGGCGACATGTGGCACCACCAGCACCCGCACCTCACCGGCCGCGGCATCGGCGGTCAGGCAGTGCACCCGGGCGATCTCTGGTGCCGCCTGTCGGGTGAGCTCCTCGAAATCCTCTGCAGTCACGGCACGTCCGCGTGATCGCAGCACCACCGGTCCCCGGAGTTTGAGCTCTTCGACCGTCTCGGGCGCCGCGCCACCGACCGCGGCGGTTCGGTTCTCCACGCGGGTGATGTACGGGACGCTTGTCTTGAGAACCCGAAGTTGGCCGGCACCCACGTTTCCTCGCGTTCCGCCGCCGATCCGGTACTCGCGCAGCCCCAGGACCGCACCTTTTCGAGGAATCGCACCGAACCCGCGCACCGTGCCATCGGCGTTGCGGACCGACGGTCCGAACACGACCTCACCGGATACGGCATCGAGGTGGAACACCCGGTCGTCGTCACCGGAATCAGCGAAGTCGTCCACCGCATGCCATTCGGTCCTCTCCTGCCCATCGGTGACGGTGAGCACCCCTGGCCGGGTGCCGGGCACGACGGGTTGTTGTTGCAGCGTGAACCGTTGTGCGGCAGTGCCGTCCGATAGGCCGAGGACCTCGCCGGTCACCGAGCGTGAATGAGCCGCGGCAACCGTGCCGCCCACGGTGCACGCCGAGATCGCGTCGATGTGCGGCGATCTGGAATAGGTCGGCTGATCGGGAAGCGGTTCGAGGAGACGGCAACGCAGCCACCCCGCGCGGTGGCCGGCGATCAGGGCATTCGAATGATCCTCTGGCACATGGACGATGACATCCCCGGGCTCGTTGAATCCTCCGGTGTCGTCACGGTCGAGGTCGCAGTCGACCCAACCCCGCTCGGTGAGTGCCTCCCATCGCAGTGGGGGCCGACGGGGGTCGACACCCACTCCGGAAACCCGGCAGGAGATCCGTAGCAGTACCGCGCAGGACGGCACCGGATTGCTCAGGCCGACGAGCAGTGCATCGTCGGGGGTCGGCGAGGCGGAGAAGCAGTCGAACCCGCCGTGTCCCAACGACAGGGTGCGGTCGATGACCTCGCCGCCCGATGGCGCCGAGAAGACCTGCTCTGATGAGCAGGGCACCACGTCCAGCGCGCGGTCGGTCGAAAACACAACGGGCTCTGCGATATCGGTGCGGTCGGTGCTGACCTCGCTCGCGGACCGTACGGTGACGGTTTGTGTCTGCGGTGCCGACAGCCAGAACGTCACCCTGGTCCGGGCCGAGGACGCCGGACGCATCTCCAGGCCCAGTAGATCCAGGAACTCGAGGTAGTTGCGTTCGGGGACCCGGTTGAGGCGGTAGATGAGCTGGTCGACCATGTGCGCGACCGCTTCGATCAGCGTGATGCCGGGATCGGAGATGTTGTGATCGGACCACTCGGGGAATCGCTGTCGCACCAATCGGCGGGCATCGTCCACCAGGTTCTGGAATCCGCGGTCGTCGAGATTCGGGGCCGGGAGCATGACGGTCACCTGGCTTTCTGGCTGTTGGAGCCAGTCTCCGGGGAGACGGCGGGGGTGTGATCTGGCTCGTCGGGGATGACATAGAACGGGAAAACCAGGTTCCGGATGTCGTTGCGGCCGTGGATGCGATAGCCGACGTCGATGTAGAACGTCCCCGAGTCGGTCCCGTCGAAATCGACGATCACGTCTTCGACGTCGATGCGCGGTTCCCAGTCCTCGAGTGCGGTACGTACATCGCGTGCGATGGCGGCGGCGGTCGCCGATCCGGCAGGCGCGAAGATGTGATCGTTGACGCGGCAGCCGAATTCCGGGCGCATGGGGCGTTCGCCAGGTGAGGTTCGCAGGATGATCTCGATGGCCTGCTCGATGTCGGTGCCGCCGGTCGCCAGCGCGAACGCTCCGGTCGGGTCGGTGCGGAGCGGAAAAGCCCAACCCGCGCCGATGAAATCTGCACCAGTCGTGGACATCCGAGATCACCCGCCGATCAGGACGGTTGGGGCGCCGGCCACGATGGGTGCGCCGCACGCGGACATGTCGCCGACCCGGGCCGCGGGGCGGCCGCCGATCAATACCGTCGGAGATCCGGGCGGGACGATGGCGCTGGGCGGATGCACCGCCGGTGGCGGGAACGAGCAGATGTGGGGTGTTCCGACGGTCGCGGCGGGGCGGCCCTCGATGAGGACGGTGGGCACTCCGGGTGGCCCGACGACCCCGGGATGTCCGGTGGGATCTGAAACCCGTGCTGCAGGTGGCATGTTCGGTCCTCTCAGTTCAGCTTGATCGGGGTGCCGGAGATGGTGAGAGGGCCTGACGCCGAAAGTTCTGCTGTGGCGCCCGCCTTCACCGAGACTCGCTGTCCACGGAGTTCGAGTTCACCGGCACCGGCGTCGATGACCACACCGGTCTTGCCCTCGATGTGGACCTTGCCGTCGCTGTGCACGGTGACCGCGGAACCGACGGCGTCGAGTTCGATTCGCACCGATTCCGAAGCGCTGGACAGGACCACGCCTTCGGTTCGCCCAGCCTGGTCGTTCAGGTCGATTCGGTGGCCGAGGCGTGACACGAATGACCGCCGATTGACCATTCCTGATCCCGGGTCGATGAGTGTGACGCCCTTGGCGTCCGGGGTGTCGACTCCGTTGAACAGGCCACCGAGTACATAGGGATGGTCGGCGTTGCCCTGTTCGAAGGCGACCAGTACCTCATCTCCGACTTCCGGAAGAATCAGCGCCCCTCGGTCTTTGCCCGCTCCGGCCTGGACTGTGCGGGCCCAGCCGCTCACGTAGTCGTCGGAGAGCTGGGGAAAGGTGAGCTTGACACGGCCCGCGGACATCGGATCGTTGACGTCGGTCACCTGGCCGATGACGACGCCGTTGCCGACTCCGCTGCCGGGCGTGGCGGTCAGTCCCAACAGGCTGCGGTCGTGGCTGCTCGAGACGGTGAACGCGGTGGTGAATCCGGTTGCGGGATCGAATCGGTGGCGGGCGCTGCTCACCACGAACTTGCCGTCGAAGGGCTCGCCCAGGTTCTCCAGGGATACCGAGCTGCCGGCACGGAGCTTCGGGTTTCCGTATGCGACGGCATCGATCTCGGCGAAAGCTCCTGCTATGGAGGCAGATCGGGCCGAGGCAGCCGTGTCGGCCTCGGCCTGGGTGCGCAGACCGGAGTCGTTGCCGACGTAGACGGGACCGCCGAAGGTCGACGCGAGTTGTGCGGGGTCGATGCCGGGGACCTGTGCGCTGGTGGTGGTGGCCTCTGCCGTCCCGACGATGGGTCGTTTGGTGGCCACGTCCCAGCCACGCATCTCGACCTTGCTGACCTGCTGGCCGGCGGTCAGGGTGGACCGCAACCGCGTGATGTCGGTGCCGTACTGCAAGACCAGAGGATTCTCCGGATCGCCCGACGGCGCCGTGTCGGCGTGTGCCGGTGGCGCAAAGTCAAGCGCGCCGTCGCGGACGGCCACTTCGTACCCGATGTCGCGGGCCAGCGCATTGAGGAACTCCCAATCTGTCCGGCCCCGTTGTGAAATGTGTTCGAAGACCGTTGGTGAGGGTTCGATCCGGCCAGGCTTCAGGCCGGCCCGCCGGGCACATTGTGTGGCGGCATCCGCAGCCGTCGCCTGCGTGTACGAGGCGGTGTGCCGGGCGCGAAACAGGCGGTGGGACTGGTCGTAGCCACGAATTGTGGTGAACGTGCCCGACTTCTCGAAGTCTGCCTCCACCGCTGTCACCTCGCCGCTGATCAACGGCGCCGGTTCCGGGTTGTGGTCGGTGACCACGGAGATCAGAACGACTGCGCCGATCTTCGCCCCGGCCTCGGACAGGACCGTGCGTCCCGGATCGCGGAATCTCAGGGTGAACGCGTCGGGCAACGTGGTGCTGGTGTCGACGTGCGCGGATACCAGTGAAGTGCTCAGGTCGGCCGCAAGTACCGAGCCGTCGATGGTGATGGTGAACCCGCCGGTGGTGGCCATTGACGTCACCCCCGCGCCGCGGCGAGATCGTCTTTGGCGGGCAGGCGGAGCACGGTACCGCTGGGCACCCGCATCGGGTCGTCGATCTGGTTGACATCGGCGATGCGCCGCCAGAGATGTTGGTCGCCATACTCGCAGAACGCCAAGCCGGCCAAGGTCTCCCCGGCAACGAGGACATGGGTGCGGCGGGCGGAGGCCGCCCGCGACGTCGGATTCTGGCCACCTTTGCCACCGGGCATCTCCTCCAGCTCGACGGTGCACACGGCGCGTAGCGGGGTACCGCTCGTCGAGAACAGTGTGAACTTTGCACTGACCTTGGTGATGAAACCCGGAAAACTGGTCAGCCCACCCCATTTGAAGACCACCAGGGGTGGGATGGCGGTGGCCGTACCCGATGTCGAGGCGGTGGGAACGCAGCACGACATCAGTTTGTCGACCTTTTCCATCACCGAGTTGTCCTGCTTTGCACCGGCATCGAGGAACATCTCCAGCGACAGCTTGCAGGGTTCGGCACCCATGAACTCTGCGGCCCCGGCTTTGGCAGCGCCTTTGGCGGGCTTGCTCTCCCACTTCGCCGATTTCGCGATCGTCACCTCCTTGGGATTGAACTGGAACTCGATCGCTCCGAGCTTTCCGCCCGGTTTGGCGCCGCCGGGCGCCTTCTTGGCCTCGAACAATTCGAGTTCGGCGTGTACCACGGACGGCGAACCACCACCGGCCGAGTCTTTGGATGCCGGGGCCGCGGACCGCAATGCGATGGAATCACTCATGCGGCACTGCCTTTCACTCCGGTGATGCCGCGATGCGTCAGCTCGAGGGTCTCGGTGGCGACCTTGGGGGTGTCAGGGTTCAAAGTGGGTCCCGTCCAGCGGACCGGCAGGACGCCTTCGAGAGCCCACTCCGCGACGATCTCCCCGGCAGAGTTCCGGGCCGCAATCGTTGCGGTCCCTGGTGTGTAGCCACTCACCACATCGGTCACCCACTTCACGAGCTTGTGGCTGTCGTTCGAGACCGGCCGGGTGAGTTTGATGTTCGTGAACTTGATACGGGTCGGGAGCTGCCACACCATGCCGTTGTTGCCACCCTCTTCACGTTGCTCCACGACAATCTCCAGACCGAGCCCCTCGCAACTCGCGAAGTCGCCGAGTGGTGCGCTGTCGACGTCGACGGTGAAGCAGACGCTCACCGCCGGATCGGTGTCGGTCATCGTCGTATTCTCCTGTCCCGTGCTGGATGTCAGTGTTCGATGGTCATCGTTCGGTCAGCAGTCCGCTTCTTTCACGGTCGAGCCAGAGCTCGGCGCGAAGGCGTGCGGTGAGGGGTTCATAGAGTTGCCGCGCCAGCTCTTCGATATCAGGTGCCGCGACTGCCGGTGCGGCTGCCGGTGCGGGTGCGGGAGCAGCGGCCGCTCCCGCACCCTGCGCCACCGATCGGGCTGCGGACAGCGCTGATGCGGGTACACCCGAGGCATCGGAGGTCGCCTGCGTCGCGCGATCGATCAACCCATCGAGTACTCCGGCGGCATCGGGGACTCCTGGCAGGTCTGAGACGTCGGGCAGATTCGGGAGATACTGAGCCCCGGGGAGTTCGGGCATCTTTGGGATACCTGGGATGTCCGGTACACCGGAAATGTTTGGGATACCTGGAATGCCCGGGAGACCCGGGATCCGGGGCATTTCCGGGTGGTTCGGAATTGCGGTGGGCAGACCGGTCGGCATTGTCGGTACGTCCGGGAGAGTGCGCTTCACCTGATCTGCAACGCCGGCCGATCGATTGGCCGGTGAGAACATCTCCGCCAGTGGGACCGGGTTCGATGGCAGCGACGGTAGCGATGGGAACATCGAGCGTTGCACGCTGGGAGCAGGACCTGATGTGTGCTCAGGTGCCGTATCGACAGTCCGGGATACCGGGCGTCCGACAGCGCTTCGACGACCCGGTGATGATGTCACGCGCTGAACGGACGCGATGGCGTCTGCATGTTTGACCGGAGTTGTTGTCGGGCGGATGTTTTGAGCAGATTGCGCGTTGTCGGGTGGATGGAGGGACGTATTCGAAGACGGCCGGGGTGTGGCACGCGTCCAACTGGGTTGATACACAGGCGCGGGTTCGGGGGCCGGGGATGAAGGGGTTCCGGACGGCGATGGTGCGTCGGTCACAGTTCGTTGCATCGCGCTGCCCACTGCGCGCCAGATGGCGGGTGTGGTGTTCGGTGAACCGTCGACCATGCGCAAATCACCGTCAGCGGCACCCAAAGTGCCGCTGACCGTGCCGAAATCACTGGGCACCGTGTCAATGGTGCGTACCGTGCTGTGCACATCAGGGGATTCGGGATGCGCCGTGTCATTCGCGCTCGTTGGTCTCGGCACAAACGCCGGTGGTCGGGGAGCGAGGCCATTGGCTTGAGGCGTAGTCGGTACGACCGCGGGCGGGGCAGCATCGGCGGAACCTCGATGGACTTTCTGGACCGCCGAAGAATGGCGCGGACTGGTCATATGTCCACTGACCGGATTGGTCCGCGCGGTGTCAACACCAGCACGCTGGATGGTCTGATGGATACGCTCGGAGGTCGGTTCGGCCCACCGGATGGTGTCTTCGGCACGCTCGGTGGGTGGCTCAGAACGCTTGGCAGTCGTTTCGACCCTCTGAACGGTGCGCTCGGCACGTTCGAGGGGTTGGTGGGCGCGCTGGAGGGTCTTTTCGGCACGGTCGGTGGTGATTGCGACGCGGTCGGCAGTGGGGGTGGGGATGGGGGTGGTGAAAGATGTCTGGGCTGAGCGCTGGATGGGCAGGGGTGCCGCACGAGGCACGGGCGCGGCGCTCACCGGCAGTGAGGCCGGTGCGGCGATGTCGTCCACGATCACTCCTGCAAGTACCGGTGGTGTGTTGTCGCTGTGCGAGGGGAGATCGGTCACCACGGGCATCTCTCGGGCTGCCTGGCCTTCGACGGGCGGCCTGGTCGTGATGGCCGGTGTAGGAATGGCCATGCGCTGCAGGGGCCCTCGAGTGGCAGATGCAGGCTTCGCCGATGGGGGAGGGCGGAGTGCGGGAGCTGTCGGTGCCGCGGGGGGAGTCGGTTCCGGTGTGGTCTCTGGGGCCAGCATGGCCGGATCGTCCGCCAGATCGACGGTGGTGCACAGCGGATGTCCGAAACATGGATCTGCCGACGTCGTCAGTGACGAGGTGAACCCGCCGACGTCGGTGGTGGTGGCGATCGGTGATGTTGTCGTCCGGACCGGCGGCGGCAGGTGCCGGGCGCGCTGCACGGGGACCGCATACACGGATGTCGCGGGTGTTGCGGGGGTGTGGGCAGTGCGCCCCCAAGGCCACCAGGTCGGCATCATCGGGTCCCTTCGTCGTTGTTCAGCTGAGCGATCTGTGCGACATACTTCGCCCGCTCAGCGTGTTCCAGATCGAACAGTTCAGCTCTGGCCCAATGGAAGTGGTAGGCAACGTACGAGACCTCGGCATAGAGTCGTTCGATCCCGTACGTCGCTATTCCCCCAGGCGCCCACCGGAAAGGTCGACGGAGAACTCGGCGTTACAGTTCGGACAGATGACGCCGGCCCGGGTGTGCCCCTCTTGGTTCACCCGGCGATACATGTCCTGCAGAAACGCCAGATCTGTGGCAAACATGTTCTCCACCAGTCCGGCGTGGACGTCATCGATGCCACCGATGCGGGTCACCACGCGGCTGATCAGGATCACCGTGAGGTAGCCGGGGTTCTCGCGGACGCGGTCATCGCGTTGGGAGACGAGCTCGTCGCGAGCGGTTGCCAGTCGCATTGTTCCTTCACGGTGGATGGTCCCCGCTGAATCGACATAACCCCTCGGCAGTACAAATGCGAACTCGGTACGCAATTCATCGCCATCCGAGGAGTTTTCGTCGGAGCGATCGATCACCGCGACAGCATTGGTTCTACGCACCGTCGACCTCCACGCGCTCGTAGGTGAGGACGAGTTTTTCGGTCAGCACGCTGGTGTCGCCCGCTTTGAGGGAGTTGATCTCCAGGCTCTTTGGCCAGGCATTGGTGACCTTGTAGCGCTTGACCGCGGTGCCCTCGTAGTCGTAGACCACGATCGCCCCGCCCTTGCGGACGTCGCTCATCTTGCCTAATTGTGAGTCTTTGACCCACTTGTCGAAGCTGTTGTCCTCGGTGAGGGGCCGGGTGAGTGTGACTTCCCCGGCCTTCCACCGGCCGGGGAGCTTCTTGACGGTGTACTTGCCGTCGGCGGCGGTGTTCGACTTGTACTCGATCACATCCTGTTCCATCTTGAGGCCGGTGACCTCGGTGATGCTCTTGATCTGGATGCCATCGAATTCGAGCCCGAAGGAGTGGCCGACGGAGCTGTCGAATTCGGGGAGGGCCATGGTGTCACTTCGCTTTCAGCAGTGGTGGATTGGGCTATTCGGCAACAAGGCTGGTGCCGCCGGAGTACTGGGACAACCGGAAGATCACGAACTCGGCGGGTTTGACGGGCGCGACGCCGATCTGGCAGACCACCTCGCCCGCGTCGATGCCCTCGGCGGGGTTGGTCTCCGCATCGCACTTGACGAAGAAGGCCTCGTCCGGTGTCCCACCGAACAGGGCGCCGCGCCGCCACTCGTTGACCAGGAATGCGCTGATCGTGCGCCGGAGTTTTGCCCACAGCGCGGGATCATTGGGTTCGAAGACCACCCAGTTGGTGCCGTCCAGGATGGACTCTTCGAGGTAGTTGAAGAGCCTGCGGATGTTCAGGTATCGCCAGGCCGGGTCCGACGACATCGTTCGGGCACCCCAGACGCGGATCCCGCGTCCGGGGAAGGCCCGAATACAGTTGATCCCCACTGGATTGAGCAGATCGTGCTCACCTTTGGTGATCTGGGTCTGTAGGGTTACTGCACCCCGGACAACTTCATTTGCCGGCGCCTTGTGGACGCCGCGGGTGTCGTCGTTGCGACCCCAGATCCCGGCAACAAAACCGGATGGCGGGAGGAACACTCCCTTGCCTGGGCTGACCCAGGGCCAGTACAGGGCGGCATATTTGGAGTCGTATCCGGTGGTATCCACTCGCCATTGTTTGACCTGTTGCGCGGTGAGTTCCGGCGGGGTGTCCAGGATAGCCATCCGGTCGCCCATCAACTCACAGTGCGAGATCATGGCCAGTTGAACGGCTTTCACGGTGTCGACGTCGATGGCTCCCTGCTGATGGGCCGTCATCAGATCCGGGATGCACACCATCGTCACCTCGTCGATGGCCTCGAGTCCGGAGAAACCGCTGCGCGCGGCCACATCGCCGACGTAGTCGTCGGTGGACAGCGTCGACGGGACGATTGCGGTGGGTGCAGGCACGACAAGAGTTGCGCTCTGGCCGGGGGACAACTCGTCGGAGGACTTTCCAGAGAGAGTATCGATCTTGACGAGTTTCGACGCGGCGTTGACCACGGTTTTCACGCTGGTCTGCCCGCGACCGGCGGTGATCCCATTGTGTTCTTCGACCACTTCGTTGCCGCGCCGGATGAGCAGCTTCATGCTCCCCTCGGGCGGCGATTCACCGTCGGCTTCGACGATGTCGACACGCAGACTTCCGTCTACCGCGCCGGCATCGATTGCCGTCACCTTCAGATTCCCGATCTCTGCCTGTGGCACAGGCGATTCCAGTGCTCTGTTGCCGGATCCGTCGCCCTCGGACAGCGATCTTCCGATGCGGACGATGTAACAGTTGCCGCCGCCATTCTGGAAGTAGGCGAAAACCGACTGTGCCAGTGCAGCATTGCCGAGATATCCGCCGAACGTGTTGGTGAACTGTGTCCAGTTGCTCACCAGGGTTGGTGTGTCGAAGGGACCGGATTCGGCGAGACCGACAAAGGCGGCAACCGCGGTCCCCACCCCCTCGATGGGGCGTGATCCCGAATCGACTTCCTCGACGTACACACCGGGGGAGAGGTAGGAAGGCATTGCGACTCCTTGCTGGGCAGTTGATGTCCTGATCATTGCCGCGCCGGATCGATGGCATAAGTGGCCTTCGGACTCCCATGAAGGCAGGGCGGTGTGCACAAAAGGGCAGAGTTGCCCGACGACGTCGGATGTTGCCCGGTCCGGTCGTAATCTGGTGATAGAAGGTGACTTCGACGACTGGAGCAGTGATGGCCGATCACCACAGTGAACACGTGTCGGGTGTCGGACCGGCCAGTGCGAGCCGATCGGAGCGGCGGGCCGATCCGATCCGGACAGGTGGCGTCAGCCGTGAGGAAGTACTGGGCAGCAAAGGATTACGAGACCTGCAACGTACCGCGGGTAACGCGGCCGTCACCGAGATGCTCGAGGGTCGGTCGCCGATCGACGGTGTCATTGGTGCGGGAGGCGGCCGACCGTTGGAGCCTGCGGTGCGGGCCGACATGGAATCGCGGCTCGGGCATGACTTCGGGGATGTTCGCATACACGACGACGGGGCTGCGCATCAATCAGCGGCGGCGGTCGATGCCCACGCGTACACCGTCGGATCCGACGTTGTGTTCCAGCGAGACCTCTACGACCCGAGCTCGACCAATGGGCGGGTGATGCTGGCCCATGAACTCACCCATGTGGTGCAACAGCGCAACGGACCCGTCGACGGGACACCGACGTCCGACGGGATCAGCATCTCCGACCCGTCAGATCGCTTCGAGCAGGAAGCAGTCGCGAATGCCGATCGGGTGGCCGGCGCGGACGCGCCGCCGGTACAACGTGCCGAGGACCAGCGCGCGGACCTCGACAGCGAATGAGACCGTCAGGAATCGGGAATCAGATCGGGCTCGTCGGGTGTCGCGAGCGTCAACACCGCTTCGATGACACGCGGGTCGTTCTCCAGTTCGGCCTCGATTCTCCGTAGGGCGATGGCAACCGAGGATTCGTCGTTGTTGCCGGTGATATCGATCGCGGCCACCAGGAATAGTGCAGCGGGCCCGGCATATTCGATGTGCAGGTAGGTGACCCGATCGACGTCGGGGTGCGCGAGGAGCCTGCGGAGCACCCGCCGGCGGGTTGCGTTGTCGACGGTTTGACCGAGCAGGAACCGACGATTCTGGTTGATGAGGACCACGGCGACCACACCGAGCAGGATTCCCACCAGGACAGAGCCAAGGGCGTCGTAGGTTGGTGAACCGGTGACCTGATTCAGGAATACGCCGAGAAATGCGATGGCCAGGCCGATCAACGCGGCCGAATCCTCGGCGAACACGGCCCTCAATGTCGGGTCTGATGTCCGGATGACCTGGTCCAGCAACCTGATTCGACGTTTCTCCGCCCCTTGTTTGGCCTGATGGTAGGACCGCAGGAACGAAATGGCCTCGAGCACGGCGGAAATGGCGAGAACGACGTATGCCACCCCGTAGTCGCGTGCCGGCTCCGGTGAGAGCAGCTCGGAGATACCGTGCTGAATGGAGACTGCCGAACCGACCGTGAAGAGCCCGAACGCCGCGAACATCGACCAGATGTAAGCTTCGTTGCCGTATCCCCGTGGATGCTGGACATCCCGGGCTCGGTGGGAGCGGCGTTCGGCGATCAGCAGCAGGATTTCGTTGCCGGTGTCGGCCCAGGAGTGTGCCGCCTCGGCCACCATCGAAGCTGATCCGGTGATCACTGCTGCGCCGGTTTTCGCGATGGCGACCAGCAGGTTCGAGATGAAGGCGATGAGCACCGTCAGAAAGCTCTCGCTCTGGCCGGCTCCGGAGGAGTCGATCCGTTCAGTCGGCTTCGTCATGTGAACCTCCCGTTCCGAGGGTATTCGCCGTCGTCGGGTTGGGGACGATCTCCAGATCTTCGACCCTGGCGAACACGGCATGCCCGAGCGGACGGGCGAACCGTCATTCAACAAATAAACCTTTGTGCAAATAATGGTTTGTGTTAACGTGGCGACGTGAGTTCCTCGATGGCGGTTCAACACCTCGACTCCGCTTTCACCGCGCTCGGGGATCCGGTGCGGCGTGCGCTCATCGCCCGTCTGGCGCTCGGTGACGCCACGGTCGGCGAACTCGCGGAGCCCTTTGACCTGACCCAGCAGGCGATCTCGCACCACGTGGGTGTCCTGCGGAAGTGCGGCCTGGTCGAGCAGCGGCGCGAGGGCACCCGCAGGCCCTGCACTTTGAGCACCGCCCGCCTGGCTGCGATGAGCACGTGGATCGACGACCAGCGCCGCATATGGGACGACAGACTCAACGTGCTCGAGACGCACCTGGTGAACGAGGGAGAGGTCCGTTGACCGACGCCACATCGCAACTCATCGGCGACGAATTGATCGCAGAGCGGAGCCTGCCGGTACACGTTGACCGGGTATGGGAGGCCTTCACGTCACCGGCGGGCGTTGCGGCGTTCTGGGGTGGGTCTCACGCCACGGTGCCAGTCGATTCGGTGATCATCGACCTACGCGTCGGGGGTGAGTTCTCAATGGACACCTGCGGATCGGGCGGGACGGCCAGTCGACTTCGCTTCACATATGTCAGCGTCACCGACCGCTCGGAGCTCGTGTTCGACGAACCCGTCACGGGGCTCCGGACCACCGTCCGCATGGGCGTCACCGCCACCGGAACTGACCTGACCATTCATCAGAAGCGTCTCCCGGCAGAGCTTCAGACCGCACAGGCGGCACAGGGGCTCGCTTCAATTCTTGATGCGCTCGCCGTGTACTTGTCCCCCGGATCGATCACGAGATGATGGATAACAAAATGACCAAGACCGGCCAACGAGACCTGGTTGCCGAATATTTCGAAGGGTTTCGCAAGAGCGACCACCCACGCATCCTGGCAACTCTCACCGACGATGTGGAATGGGTGATCCACGGTCACCGAACCACCCGAGGCAAGTCCGAGTTCGACGGGGAGATTGAGAACCCGGCGTTCACGGGCAGCCCAACACTCGACCTCGAACGCGTGTATGAAGACGGGCAGGTGGTGGTGACGACTGGCGTAGGTGGCGGGGCGTCCGTTGAGCACGGCCCGTTTCAGTTCGCCTTCAACGACATGTTCACTTTCCGGGACGGTCTCATCGCCCGGGTGGACTCTTACGTCGTTCCGCTTTCCTGATCCGAGCGGATCAGAGGTACAGAGGAGGAGGAAATGACCAGCGCCCTGGACCCCGGTCGACCGTTCACCGGCAGCGAGGGAGAGCTGTTGGAGAACACCGCCCAGTACCGGACAGAGATGAAGGGGTTTCGCAGTGCGTAGTCGCCACCTCAGCCGGGTGATCCCGGCCCAGGCCGCCGATGTCTATGAGTTTGCGGCGAATCCGGACAATCTGCCCAAATGGGCGGCCGGACTTGCGAAGTCCGAAGTGACCCGTGACGGTGACACGCTGTTCGCGGACTCCCCGATGGGCACGGTGGCCGTCCGTTTCGTACCCCACAATGAGTACGGCATCCTGGACCATGACGTGATACTGCCTTCCGGGACGACGGTCAACAATCCCATTCGGGTACTGGCCCATCCCGAAGGGTCCGAGGTCGTGTTCACCATCCGACAAATCGAGTTGAGCGACGACGAGTTCGACCGTGACTGTCGGTTGGTGGAAGCAGATCTCGCTCGCTTGGGCGAACTTTTCACGACCAGATGAGGTCGGGCAGGCTGCCGGCTTGATTCTGTGTTGCGGCAGAACGACGTCCGGTAATTGCCATGCGTCTGAAGCCGCACGTCGGGATGGCTCCTGCCATCAGTGCCGAGAACCCTGCCCGTAAGGGCAACGTGTCTTGGCTCTTTCGTGATGGGACCACTCGCCGACGCCAGGCACGCTTGTCCTATGCGATGTGCAGAAACGGAATACCGAGTCGACGCCGACGGTGGGCCATGAGCACCCTGGCCTGCCCAGAATGTGGATCCGGCAACGCGCCCGGCACCCAGTTCTGTGTGGAGTGTGACACCTACCTGGGTTGGACGACGGCACCGTCGGCGCGGGCAGCGATCACGCCATCGTCTGGAGCACCGCCCGCCGGGACCACGACGGCGCCGCGGACCTCGCCGGACGCCGGCCGAGTTGTTGTCCCGACTGTCGAAACCAGCACGACCTGCGCAACTCTGGAACCGGATGTCGGGGTGACAGTGGAGCTTCGGATGTACAACCCTTCTCCCATCGTCGACGGCTATCGCGTCGAGTTACTCACGGCACCAGAGTGGTTGATGGTCGAGCATGGTGAGATCCGGCTGATGCCCCACACCGATTCGATGATCCCGGTGACATTCACACTCGCCGAGGGCAGTGTGGTGGTGGCACAAACGGTCAGTGTGCCGCTGCGGGTGCGGTCGCTGACCGATCCGGACAAGTTCACCGATGCCGAGATCGAACTCGTCATCCCGCGGGCCGGTCGGCCGGTGGCCGCCGGCGCACACCCCACGCTGGTACGTCTGGTCGACGAGACAGCGGGGACCGTCCGTATCGATCTCGACAACACTGCCAGCAACTACCCGCAGACGGTGATACTCGGCGGCACCGATGCCGAAGGCGTGGTGCGATTTTCGTTCACACCCCCCTCGGTCGAGGTCCCAGCCGGGGGGACATCCAGTGTCGACATGCGTTTCGAGACCCCGGTACTCGACTACGGAACCCAGACCTCGCGACAGCTCACGGTCACCGCCACCAGCGGCGAGGACTCCACCGATACCCAGATCACGGTGAACCAGCAGCGATCACCGGCTCCCGAAGACGTACCGGCGGAACTGCGTCTGGAACCCAGCGTCCTACGGGTCACCGACTACCCCGCGGCCGACCTCGACGTGGTCATCGACAACCGGCGGGGCAGCGCCGACCGGCAACTCACCCTCGGTGGTCGGGACCCGGAGAACAAGGTTCGATTCAACTTCGCCACCACATCGTTGTATGTGCCTGCCGGGGAGATCGCGGCTGTCCGTCTGAGTGTGCAATCGACACCACCGCCCGAGGGCGAGGAAGTCTCAAAGCCGTTCACCGTCATGGCCGCCGATGAGAACGAGGAACTGGAGGCGAACGGCACACTGACGCTGATCACCTCGACCTCCTCGATCACCACCGCATCGTTGCGGCTGCATCCGGCCAGAGTTCAGCGTCGGAACAGCGGCTCGGCACGGTTCAAGGTCATCGTGGACAACGCCAGATCGAGTCGACCGCTCAATGTCGAACTCGCCGGATCCGATCCCGAGGCGGAAGTGCGATTCGCCTTCAGTCCGGCACGTTTCGAAGTTCCTGCCGGCCAATCGATGTGGGCGTGGTTGTCGGTGAACGCGAGTCAACCGGAGCCGGGAGGCAAGATCGAGAGATCGCTGACCGTGGAGGCCTCGGACGGCAGGGACCGGATATCCGCCGAAGGCACACTCGTGCAACACACTTCGGACTGGATGCCGGTGGCGCGGGTTGTCCTCACCGTTCTCGGTGGTCTCACCGCAATCATCGGTGCGCTTGCCCCTTGGACGATCAACCTGCCCGACTACTACTTCGACCGACTCCTGAACCCGAGCGCCGAGGCGGACTTCGTCGAGCAGTCACAACCCGCGGCACGCCTCGCCGTCCTCGTGCTCGCCGGACTGATGATGTGGGGCATCACCGGGAAGACCGGCAAGCTGACCCGGACCTCGGCGATCCTGTTGGCCACGACGGTGATCGGCTACCTGGTCTACCTCACGGTGCAGTACGGCACCGGTGGACCGATGTACGGTGCCATCCTCGTGGTTGCCGGGGCGGTCCTGGGCGGGCTCGGCGGACTCTGCATCCGCAATCGCTGAACGGGTCAGGCTCGGTCGGCCAGGTACCCGCCGAACTCACGTTCACCGATCAAACGCCCCAGCTTACGATATTCATGGGCGATCGCCGCCACGACGTCGGCGGTGGTGATCGAGCGATCCTCCGCAGCCGCGCGGTAGCCCGCCGTCACCGATGCCGATCGAATATTGCCGCCCGCCAACGTGAATGCCCGCGCGCAATGGTCCAGGTCGATATCCGGGGACGCCGGCACCGGAGGCTGCAGACACCGCTGCCACAAATCGAGGCGGGCGTCGCAATCCGGTTGCGGGAAATCGATCAGGGCGTCGAGTCGGCGGGTGAACGCATCATCGAGGTTCGACCGCAGGTTGGTCGTCAACACCGCGAGACCGTCAAACGACTCCATCCGCTGAAGCAGGTACGCGGTCTCGATGTTGGCGTACCGGTCCTGCGCGTCCCGAACCTCACTGCGCTTGCCGAACAATGCATCGGCCTCATCGAAAACCAGTACAGCGTTGACAGATTCGGCCTCGTCGAAGATCTTGTCGAGGTTCTTTTCCGTCTCGCCGATCCACTTCGACACCACGCTCGACAACCCGACCGTGTACATCTCGAGTCCCAGGTCGGCCGCGATCACCTCGGCGGCCAAGGTCTTCCCGGTTCCGGATTCGCCGGCGAACAAACCGATCACCCCGCGACCGCGGGCACCGCCTCGGCGCATGCCCCATTCGGTCAGGACGCGGTCGCGGTGCCGGGCCCGGGCGGCGAGGTCGTGGAGCGAGTCTTCCACCAGCGCAGGAACAATCAGATCTGTCCATCCGACGGCGGGCGTGATCCGGCGGGCCAGACGTTCGAGCCCGGCGGCGTTCTGGGCACGGGCCCCGGCCTGCAGGTGCGTTGCGGAGACAGCGTCGCCGGTGGCGCGGGCAGCGATCTGTGCCGATGTCACCGCTCGACGGACCTGGACCGGCGTCAACGCGAAATGACCGCCCACCTCCTCGGCGGGAACCGCGGAGGACGTGTCTCCGAGGGCAGCTGTCCACAGCGACAACCGATCCGACTCGGTCAGGCGGGGTGCATCCAGGACGAGTGGAACCTTTCCGCACCACAACGGATTCCATGGTGCCCGCCCCACGATGATGACAGGGATCGTGAATTGCGAGAGTTGTCCGACGACCGTTGCGATGTTGTCGCCCAGCGCATCGGCCGGCGCGAAGACGACAACCGCGCCACGGAGAAGGGCCTCCCGCCGGACCGCGAGAAGGATTTCGGCGAGGTCCTCGGACCCGAAACGTTCCGCGTCGATCCCGAGATCACTGCGGCCTGCCGAAACCACAGCGGTTGCGGCCACCGCGGCACCGGCGCCCCCGGTCTGGTCGCGGATGTAGATGAGAGAGCACCCGCCGGTGATGGCCGTGGCGATGGTGTCGGCCATCGGGGTCGAGAAGTGGCCGTAGTCGCAGGCCACGTGTTGCAGGACCGGCTCGAAAGTGTTGTTGCCCAGGAGATGTGCGGTGACACGATCAGGAACCCGCAACGCACGGGTGAGGAACGGCCGGTCGATCTCTTCGACGTCGATCAGGCCGTGGTCGATCAACGGCGCACCGGGGGTCAGGCGCATCCGGGCCGACACCGATATTGCCGAGACCCCGGCCAGGGTGAGAGCCAGATCAACAGTCGCCCGCCGTCGTGACACGTCGTCGTTGAGGTAACCGTACAAACGCTCGAATCGTGAATCGAGGTCGGGCAACAGGCAGATGACGAGCAGTTCGGTGTCGAGTTCGGACAGGCCTGCGGTCGCGGACAATTCACGTAGCCGGATCACCGCGCCGGACTTCTCGGCGGCCACCGCGGCCGCTTCGGCGGCGCTCCTGGTCCCGTCGTCGGCAATGCCGGGATCCGGGTGGGGGCTCAGTAGTCGATCGACCGCGTCGTCACCGAGATAGAGGCCACGAAACGGATCGTCGGGTGTCGGGTCGTTACTGCGCCGATGGTGGACGACCTCCCGAATCCGGTTCTCCACCAGCCGCGCCCGGGCCAGCAGGTAACGGGCGCTTTCGGTGTTCACGGCGACCGGCGATGGGTCTCGCGGGCCGGCGAGCCACCGAGGCCTTCGGCGACCACAACGGTGGGGTGGAGCACCGGCGGTCCGACCGGGAACGGGCGCGGTACCGCCAGCGGTGCGGTGATCACCACATCGAGTGACGGTTTCAGCTCTCCACCGAGCGCGCTCCACACGTCGGCGAACGACCGGTCCTCGGGTGGCGGCAGCGCCACCGACATCGGGACGGGCAGCCCGGTCTCGGCGAGCACACCTTCCACGTGCCGGGTCGGAATCGATTGGTATTGAAGGAAACACGTCAGCAGCCGGGCCAGTAGGCCGTGTTCGTCCTCGGCGCGCTGAGTCCATGCCGCCACAAGGTAGGACAGTTTGAAGTAGCGGGGCGGCAGGTGGCGGGCGGTGACGTGATTGCCCGAATACTCGTTGACCATGCCGCTTTCCCGGCGCCGCAGATCCTCACGGATGTCGTAGAGGAAGACGTCGACGGTGGGTCCGGTGCGTTTGCCCGCCCATTCTTTGGTGGGGGCGTCGAAGGTGACCTCTACGCCGGCACCGTGCAGTGCATCGTCTTCGATGATGGCGCGCAGCGCCTGGTCGACATCGGCAATCACCGTTCAGATCAACCCCTCACGCATCGCATACGCGACCGCGTGCGAGCGATTCCGCAGTTGCAACCGCGTTGTCACATCGTGCAATACGTTCTTCACGGTCCGTTCGGAGAAACACAACTGCCGGGCGATCGCGGTGGTGTCGAGACCCTCGGCGACCAGCTTGAGGACCTCGACCTCGCGTTCGGACAGGCCGGAGAACCGGAGGCCACGTGGGGCCAATACCTGGCGTTGCAACCGGCCGACCTGATCGAGCAGGCTGCCGAGCAGATCCGCCGGGACCACGCCGCCGCCGGCAGCGACCCGGCGGATCTGGGCGATCAGTGCGTCCGCGTTCGCGTCGGCGCGGCGTACCAGGCCGCTGACCCCGGACTCGGCGGCGGCCACGACGGTGGTGTCGTCGAGGACGCCGAGTACCAACATCGTTCGCGGAATACCGCCGCGTTGCAGCGCGCGAAGGTTGCGTTTGACGGCGTCGTCGAAGCAGTCCGCGACCACGATGGCGACCTCGGCGGAATCGACGTCGGATTCGTCGACCAATCGGATCTCTGGACGCATGTGGAGTTGGCTGGCGACTCCGGCCTGCAGGATGGTGTCGTTCGAGTACACGTAGGTGAGGATGCGATGTTGCATGTGTCGACTCCCGGCTGACGATAGCGATGATTGTGGTGGCTCGTGGGTGGTCATTGTTGGGACTTTCCGCAACGACCGCAGAAGGTCTGTCCTGGGCTGAGGTCGAATCCGCAATTGGTGCAGCGGATTCCGGAGCTCTGGGGAAGCGTCGCAGTGGATCCCGCACCGCCAGGCGCCGGTCCGGCCGGAGCGGCACCTGCCATCGGGGACGGAGGTGTGGGCGCCGCGCCGGCAGGCAGAGCGCCCCCGGGGATGTCGGCGTCGGGGCCACCGGTGCGGTGGGTGCGCAGGTAATAGATCAATCCGGCGGCGGCGAGTCCGGCCACGACAACACCGATGACCACCAGCATCCAGGGTTGAAAGCCACGAGACGTCGTGTCGCCGGCCTGTTCTCGCTGCCGAACTGCATCGGTTCGCATGTCGAAGGCCTGGGGGTAAGTGGGTGCCAATTCGAGTGCGGAGTCGAAGTTTTCGACGGCACCGGCGTAGTCGCCTGCATAGTAGTTGTCGACCCCGGCGCGGTAACTGGCATCTGCCGGAGACAATTCGGGTTCCACTCCGGCGTCGGCGAGCATTTCCAACAGTCCGCTGACCGGGGCGATGTAATTGAAGGACTCTTCTTCACCGGCGGGGGAGAAGCTGTTGATCCCCAACACCCGCCCGTCCAGGTCGACGGTGGGACCACCGCTCATCCCTTTCGACATGGCAGCGCTCACCTCGTAGACAGGCGCCGTTTCAACGGTTTTGATCGCACTGATGGTGCCGCTCTTCGCGGTCGGTTCCAGGCTGAAATCAGTTACCTCATCTGTGCTCTGTGGATATCCGACCGCCAACACCGCGGTACCGACCGACGGGTCGCTTCCGTCTGTGAGCTCGGCGGACGGCAGGTTGTCGGCTTCGACCTTCAGTAGGGCGACATCACCTTTACCCAGCGGCCGTGCGTCGAGCACCGTGGCGGGAACGGGTTCGACGTTCTCGCCGGACTGGCCGGCGCCGAGTACCGAGACCGTGATGCCGCTCTGGTCGATCTCCCGGAGGACGGCGGACGAGTCGGTGCCGGAGGCGTTGGCGATGTCGTCGGCGTGGAACGTGGCGTCAACACAGTGACCGGCGGTGGCGATGTACCCGCCGGAGTTCACCACGAACCCGGTACAGCGGGACACCGCCTGATAGCCGCTGGCCGTCACCGCGGTCTCGAGGTAGACGATGGCGGGCCGGATCACCGCAGCAGCTTTGGTCTCCGGGGTGCTGGTGGGCTCTGCCGAAGCAGCACCACCCCCGAACATGCTCAGCGTGGCGGTGATCGCGGCGACTGCTGATACTGCGGTGATCCGGTTGGCGTGCAATGGTTTTCCTTTGTCCGGTCCGGGAAGTGTTCTCCGAAGAACGCAATTGCTATTCGGTGGCGGGTGGTTGTCCGGGTTCGACCTGGACATCGGTTTGTCCGTCGGTTCCGCCGGTGTCCGGGTACTGACCTTCTTGTCCGCCGGTGCCGTCCCCCTCGTCGGTTCCGCCTCCGGTTCCGTTCTCGGTACCGTCGCCGGGAATCTCTTCGGGAATCTCTTCGGCATCGGGTTCGACGGCGGGCGCGTCTTGTTCGGCACCCGGATCCACCTGATCGTCGGTACCTCCGGAGTCGTCCGAATCGACAGCGGCGTCCTCGGGTTCGGCGGGATCCGTGCCGGTCTCGACGTCCGTCGTCTGGCCTTCTGCGACGACGGCGCCGTCGACCACGGCAACTTCTTGGACGGTCATATTCGGCGCTGCGGACGGTGCCGGGGTCACCGTGATGGCAAGCGCGGGGTCGAACTTCGGCCAGGCCTGGCCGACGTAGGAGGCGGTCTCCCGATCGGATTCGGGCTCGGCCAGCGGATTGCCGCACTCGCATCGAACCTTGGGGGCACCATGACTGTCGACGAGGACTGCGGTCCCCGCCTGCAGAACCGATTGGAAAGGCTGAGCCTGGCCGTCGGAGTAGCCGTGATTGGTCACATTGGTGTCGGTGGTCAGGACCACGGGGGTCAGCGAATCGACATAGGCCGTGGCGTCGCCGGTCCCGACGACATCGGACCAGGCCTGCGCCTGCTCGGGATTGGACGCCAAGAAACTCTCGAGCTGTGCGCGATCGCAGACCGACAATTCGCTGGAACCGCCGTACAGGCCGGGCTCATCGCCGGACACCTGCGAGGTGTCTTCCCCGGAAAGTGGGGTAACGGTCGTCGAATCAAGTGTGTCGGCGGTGGCGGACAGATCCACCGGCGCGGTCACCGACTCGGTCCACGGCGAATCGCCACTGGACTGAGCGGCCTCGAGGACAACCTGATTCGCCTCGGACGGCACGTCTTTGGAGCAAGCCGCGACGATCATGACGATGCCGGCGACGAGCACTGCGAGAGTCACCGTCGACGACTTCAGGAGAACCAGAAGTGACGTTTGCGGGGTACCGGTTTGTCGGGACATGCACTGATCGTGGGCCGGCGGCGTGTCCGATACGCGAGTAGCGCACTACCCGAATATGCGGGGGCCTTTCACCGCCGGACCGCGTATGACCGTGGCGACCCGGGTGGTCGCCCCGGCCGGTTCAGTGTGCGAAGTGTTTTTTCTGAGGAAGGTGGCCGCTGGCCTTGAGCTTGCGGAGGTCGGATATGACCTGGACGAGGTGTTGGTGCAGGACCCGGGCCATGTCGCGGGAGAAGCCCTCACGGACGACCACCCGCAGAACCGCCAGGTCGGAGACATTGTCGGGCATCGTGTAGGCAGGCACCTGCCAGCCATAGGCGCGCAGGGCGTGACTGATGTCAAAAGCGGTGAACTCGCAGGATTCGTGGAGTCTGAACGTCACGACCGGGATGGCCGAACCGTCTGTGATGATCTCGATTTCGTCTTCCTTGGCGATTTCCGCGGCGAACCATTGGCCGGTGTCGGACAGCGACTGCATGATGTCGGTGTAGCCCTGACGGCCCAGGCGCAAGAAGTTGTAGTACTGCCCGATGACCTGATTGCCCGGCCGGGAAAAGTTCAGGGTGAACGTCGGCATGTCGCCGCCGAGGTAGTTGACCCGGAAAACGAGGTCCTCGGGCAGCCAATCGCGGCTGCGCCAGACAACAAATCCGACGCCGGGGTAGGTCAGGCCGTATTTGTGTCCGGAGACGTTGATGGACACCACCCGGGGGACACGGAAGTCCCATTCCAGTTCGGGATGCAGGAAGGGGAGCACGAAGCCGCCGCTGGCACCGTCGACATGGATCGGCACGTCTACGCCACCGTCGGCGGCCAGCTTGTCGAGGGCGTCGGCGATCGCTTTGACGGGTTCGAGTTCGCCGGTATAGGTGGTACCGGCGATGACGACCACACCGATGGTGTTCTCGTCGACGGCGTCGACAACCTGCTCGGGGGTGATGACGTACCGCCCCTTCTCCATGGGGAGGTAGCGGGGTTCGACTTCGAAGTAGCGGCAGAACTTCTCCCACACAACCTGCACATTGCTGCCCATGATCAGGTTCGGCGTGCCGGATGTTGCGGTGCGCTTGGCTTTCCAGAGCCACTTGAGGGCCAGTCCGCCGAGCATGACCGCTTCGGAGGAGCCGATGGTGGAAGTGCCGGTGGCGCTGGATGCGTCGACCGGATCGAGGCCCGGCGCGTTGAACAGGTCGGCGACGATGGCGACACAGCGTTCTTCGATGGCCGCGGTCAGCGGGTATTCGTCTTTGTCGATCATGTTCTTGTCGAACGTCTCGGCCATCAACTTCTCGGCCTCGGGGTCCATCCACGTGGTGACAAACGTGGCGAGGTTGAGGCGAGAGTTTCCATCGAGCATGAGCTCGTCGTGGATGAATCGGTACGCGACTTCAGGATCCATCGATTCGGCGGGCATCTGAAGGGCCGGTATGCCCGAAACCGCAAAGCGGCCGGTATAGGCGGGAGTGATGACTCCGCGGTCGAGGTCTGACATCTCAGTGAACTCCATCGTTGGCAGATGAATGGGAAAGGCTGAGCGTCGAGCCACCCGATATTACCGCCGCCTCCGCCGGTCAGCAGGGGAATCAGGCAACCGCATTGCGATTTCAGGGCTTACTGTGTGAGCGTGATCGTGCGATCAGAGACCCATGCGCCCGGCCTCGACCGCGGCGTGGTTGCCGGGTATGCCGCAGGCAGTGTGGGAACAGGCGGTTTTGGTGTCCTGCCAGGACTGGTACTCGCGTACTACCTCACGGACACATTGGGTGTGGCCGCCGCGTTGGCCTCGCTGGTGGTGATCATCCCGAAGATCGCCGATGTGCTGCTCGACCCGTGGATCGGGGCGAACAGCGATCGGATGGTGGGTCGCGACGGTAACCGCGTGCGGCTCATGCTCATCGGTGCACTTGCCCTGCCATTGCTGTTCATCGCGATCTTTTCGGTGCCGACGGTGCTCGGACCAGCGGCGGGTGCGATGTGGGTGCTGGTGGCCTTTCTGCTCGCTGCGGTCGCATACAGCCTCTTCCAGGTTCCGTACATCGCGCTGCCTGCAGAACTCACCGCCGACTACCACGAACGCACGCGGCTCATCTCGGTGCGCATCGCGGTGTTGGCCTTGACAATTCTGTTGGTGGGCGCCGGTGGACCGGCGGTCCGGGACGGTCTCGGCGGCGACGCCGCGGGCTACCTCGCGATGGCTGCCGTGGTCGCGGTGGTGATCTGCGCGGGCATGCTTGCCGCGACGCTCGGCGCAGCCCGAAAAGCATTGCCACCGGCGAAGTCCGGGCAGATGATCGCCACCTTCGTGGCCTACCGCGATGGTCTGGATGCGCTGCGCGACGTCCGGCGGTTCCGGGTGCTGGTGACGGTGTTCGTGATCCAGGCGCTGGCGACAGCCGTCATGCTGGCGGGTGCGCAGTATGTGGCGACCTATGTGCTCGACAACGAAGGCGCTCTGAGCATCCTGTTCGCAGCGCTGGTCGCGCCCGCACTGCTGGTGATGCCGCTCTGGTATCGCTTGGCCCATGCCCGCGGAAAGACGGCCGGATTGGTCTGGGCCTCAGCGATATTCATGTGCGCCACCCTGCTGTTGACGTTGCTGGTCTGGGCGCCGGGCTGGTGGGTGTATCCGGTGGTCGGCCTCGCCGGGGTGGGATACGCCGGGATGCAGGCGTTTCCGCTGGCAATGCTGCCGGACGTCATCGACGAGGACGCGCAACGGAGTGGTCGCGAGCGGGGCGGCGCCCTGGCCGGTGTGTGGACCGCCACCGAGACCGCGGGCCTGGCACTGGGCCCGGCCGTGTTCCTCGGAGTGCTCGCGGTATCCGGATTCGTCTCGTCGGACGGGGACGATCCGGCCCCGCAACCCGACTCGGCCGTCACGGCGATGGCGCTGGCATTCTCGTTGCTACCCACCGTGTTGGTCGCCGGAAGTCTGTGGGTGCTCCGCGGCTATCGCGACGCCGCCGTGGAGGAGAGGAAATGATGACGCCGGAAATACCGATCGCGGACCGGGGTCGGTCAGTGCTACGACGGTTGGAAGACCTGCGGGCACACGACGCACCGACCCACGGCGGCCGGATCCTGTCCTATGTCTACGACAGCGGGCTGGCCGAACTGGACCGGATTGCCGCCGACGCCGCTCGTCAGGTGCAGCCGGTGAACGGCCTCGACCCCACGGTGTTCACCTCGGTCGCAGTGATGGAGCGCGAGTTGATCGCCTTCGGTCGCAACGTATTCCATGGTGATGACACCATGGTCGGCACGGTGACCAGCGGCGGTACCGAGAGTTGCCTGCTGGCGGTCAAGGCGTCCCGCGACAGCGTTGCCCGTCCGCGCGGCACCGGCTCGCTGGTGATCGCGAGCACGGCGCACGCGGCCTTTGTCAAAGCCGCAGCGCTGCTGTCCCTGGAGCTGATCCGGGTACCGGTCGACCTCGACACCACGCGGGTGAGCGCTGCCGCCGTCGCCGCAGCGATCCGCGAAGATACGGTCCTGGTGGTGGTCTCGGCGCCCAACTACCCAACAGGTGCCATCGACCCGGTCGCCGACATCGCGAAAGTCACCTCGCAGCAGGGCATTCCGCTGCATGTGGATGCCTGCCTCGGTGGATTCGCCCTGGCTTGGTGGGAGACCGATGACATCCCGGTGCCGCCCTGGGATTTTCGCGTACCCGGGGTCACAAGTATCTCTGCCGACCTCCACAAGTATGGCTACGCACCCAAAGGTGCTTCACTGCTGCTTCACCGTGATCGTGACCGACACCGGGCCCAGTACTTCGGAATCACCGACTGGCCCGGCTATCCGGTGGTCAATCCGACGCTCCTGGGCTCGAAGTCGGTGGCGGGGACGGCCGCGGCCTGGGCGATCACCCAGACACTCGGCGTCGAGGGTTATGCCGCGCTGGTGGCCGGGATCAGGCGTTGCACCGACGCACTGCTCGGGGCGATCGAGAGTATCGACGGACTGTGTGTGGTCGGTGAACCTATCGGTCCGGTGTTCGCGGTCGCGGCGGACATTGCCGCGGTCGCGCCGGTCGATCCGCACCGATGGGCAAATGCGGTGCGTGAACGTGGTTTCACCCTGCAGATGCAGCCGTCGTTCACCCAGACCGATGGCTCGGTGCTGCCGGCGACCACACACTTCACGGTGACCCCGGTGACCGAAGCCGTCCTCGACGAGCTGGTCGCGGCTCTTGCCGACGGAGCCGACGCCGTGCGGGGACAGTCCGCTGCCGGGCCGCCGGAGGCGTTGCGGGAACTTGCCGCCGCCATCGACCGTGGCGACCTGGCGGTTTCCGATATTCTGGCGCTGCCGAGCGCTGCTGTCGGTGAGGCGCTGGCCGCGGCCGGGCTCGACCCGCAGGGCGACGGCGAGCTCGACATGGCGACGGTGCTCGCTGCCGTCGAGGCATTGCCGCGTGAGGTCACCGCCAAGATGCTGGTGGAGTTCCTCGCAGGTCTGGTGGCCCCGAATTGATCACCGTGAACATTTCTCTTACGACGGGCTGTGTTCACCGGTAGCGTCCACCGGGTGTCGCAGCCCAGACGTTTCGGTGCCCTGTTCGCCCTGCTCACCATTGCAGCCGCCGGGGTGATCACCGCGGCACCGCCGGTTGTCGCTGCGCCGGGGGACTTCTACAACACGAGCTCGGTGACGCCCGGTGAACCGGGGACGGTTGTGCGGCGGGAGGCGCTGGTGCCGTTCGGTGGGCTGGGCGCGGGGCATCGGGTGCTCTATTCGACCACCGACACCTTCGGCGCACCGATCCTCGTATCCGGTACCTCGCTCGAACCGGATGCGGTGTGGACCGGTCCGGGCCGAGTGCCATTGGTGGTGATCGGGCCCGGAACGCAGGGTCAGGGCGATCAGTGCGCACCGTCGAGGAACTTCGAAAAGGGATTCGGGACAACCGATATCGGCGGCACGACCAGTATTCAGGCCAACTATGAGGGATTCTTCGCCACGAGCTTCCTCGCGCAGGGATTCCGAGTTTTCGTGACCGACTATGTGGGGCTGGGAACTCCCGGCGTACATACCTATGCAAACCGTGCGGAAGCCGCGCACGCGATGCTCGACGGGGCGCGCGCAGCGTCTCCCGGGACCGGTCCGGTTGTGCTGTGGGGACATTCGCAGGGCGGAGCTGCCACCGCGGCCGCGGCCGAGCTGGCGCCGGAGTATGCGCCGGACCTGAATATCGCTGCCGGCTATGCGAGTTCGCCACCGGCAGATCTCCTTGCGGTGCAACGGTATATCGACGGCACCGGGCTGATGGCGGCTATCGGCTACACCATCAACGGATTTCTGGCGCGCTATCCGGAATTGCGCGGCCCTCTTGATGCACATTTGAACGACCACGGCCGCGCGGTGCTCGCCGATGTCGCCCAACAATGCCTGCTCGACTCCCGCAATGAGTACGGGAAACAGAGCACCGCCGGGTGGACCACCGACGGGCGCAGGCTCGACGAGGTGATCGCAGACCTGCCGACAGCCAGGGCCGTGGCCGACGAGCAGCGGATCGGCCGCCGAACGCCCGCCGCGCCGATCATGGTCACCGGTGCGGAGAACGACGACTTCATTCCCTATGCGCAGACCGCCACGCTGGTTCGTGACTGGTGTGCCCGAGGTGCGCCCGTCGTCCTGAACACCGACCGGATCCCCGCGGTCAATCCGGGTAGCGGCAACAACCACCTCGCCCCGGTGGTCGCCGATTACCCCGCGGGACTGCAGTTTGTACGCGACCGGCTGGCCGGACTGCCGGTCGAGGGTAACTGCGCCACCGTCTGATCCCGGTGGCGGAGTTGTCCCCGCGACGGCTGGGCAACGGCACAAACGTCAAGCGCCGGTAATGTCTGAACCCAGACCACCGACGTGAGGAGTGCACGCATGGGTCCCGGAAACGGAAACGATCCCGAGAATCCTGACCAGCCGACTTGGGGTGGTGGGCAGGACCCTGCGCAACCGCAGCAACCGTATTGGGGTGCGCCACCGGACCCGCAGGGCCAGGGGCCGAGCGGCACCACCCAGATGCCATCGCAGGATCCTCAGTACGGGCAGGCGCCGCAATACGGACAGGATCCGCAGTACGGACAACCGCAATACGGGCAGGATCCGCAGTACGGACAACCGCAATACGGGCAACCCCAATACGGGCAACCCCAATACGGTGGCGATCAGTACGGCGACCCCCAACACGGTGGCGATCAATACGGTCGGCCGGTTGTCGGTGGCCAGCCCGCCTACAGCCAGCAACCCGACTACAGCCAGCAATACCCGAACGCACCGTACGGCGGAGGTGGCCCACCCTACGGTGAACCCCCGTATGGCGGCTACGGAAACGGTGGTCAGCCCCCGGGCAACGGCGGAAACAAGAAGGCCGTACTGATCATTGCGGCGGTTGTTGCCGTTCTGGTGCTCGTCCTTGGCGGCATATTCGCCGCGGTGGCGTTGTCCGGCGATGACGGTGACGATTCGACCGCCGGATCGTCGTCGGTCGCCACATCGACCACGACGTCGGCCGATGAGACCGAAACCGACACGACCACAACAGAAACCACAACCACCAGCGAAGAACAGTCGGGCGACGTTACGTATGAGGTCACCGGCAATGCCTTCGTGATCACCTACACAGATGCCGAAGGCGTCGAGCAGACGGACGACGACCCGACATTGCCGTGGACCAAGTCGTTCGAAGGCAATCCGGAAGAACCCCTTGTACTCGGTGCGATTGCAATCGATGGCAGCGATGTCACGTGCACGATCAAGGTCGGTTCGAAAACGGTTTCCGAGGAGACGGGCCCGCTGGCGGCTTGCGTGAGTCTGGACTGGTGAGGCAACCGAACTCGTGACGGATCCGGACAAGCGCGCGCAGATGTCGACCTCCTTCGGGGAACAGGCGCGTGCGTACAGTCAGGGACGACCCGACTACCCGACCGAGGCAGTCGCCGAACTGCTCGACCCGGGTGCGCGGGTCGTCGCTGACATCGGTGCCGGCACAGGCAAACTCACTGCATCCCTGATCGAATCGGGTCGCACGGTGTATGCGGTGGAGCCAGATGCGGGGATGCTCGATGAATTGACGGCGCGCCTGCCGACGGTGCACGCGCTGATCGGAACGGCCGAGCAGATCCCGTTGGCGGACAACATCGCTGACTCCCTCGTGTTCGGTCAGGCGTGGCATTGGGTCCGTCCAGACGAGGCGGTGGCCGAGGCCGAGCGGGTTCTGCGGCCCGGCGGCACAGTGGGGTTGATCTGGAACATCCGTGACGAATCCGTGCCGTGGGTGCGCGAGTTGACCGGGATCGTGGCGGCCAGCGAAGGCGAACTGTATGTGGCCGCCGGCGTCCCCGAACTGGGCGGCGGATTCGGGCCGTTGGTACACCGGATCTCCCGATGGGACCGCACGTTGACCGCCGGACAGTTGATGGCCATGGTGGCCTCCCGTAGCGCGGTCATCACCGCCACCGGCCCCGACCGGGCCCGGATACTGTCCGAGGTCGAAGTGCTGGCCGACCAGGTGGCCGATGAGTCCGGGACCATCGTCCTGCCCTACCTCACGCATACCTACCGTTCTGAATTGAATCCGCCGCAGGCATGAGCACCGCTCGAGCAGCGTTCGCCGGATTCATCCCCTGGTCTGGTACCCCGAGGGCACGCTGCCCTCGATGCCGCCGGCGCGGACGAGCGGGCAAAGTTTCGAGGGTCTGATCGGCACTTATCCCCGGTTGGGTCGATAACCGACAACCCGGTCGCCTACCGTGGAGTCGTGAGTTCCCCAGACGTGTCCCAAGTGCCCGCTGAGCCTGCGCCCACGGTGGCGGGCAATGGCGATTTCAAGACCATGATGACCTGGCGCGGCATCGGTGCCGAACGCCTGGAACAGGTCCGGGTGACGGTGACCGGCAAACGGATCAAGGCCTATGGCCGGATCATCGCCGCGGCCACCGCCGATCATGAGGCATTCAGTGCCTCCTACGACCTGATCACCACGGACGCCGGTCTCACCAAGCGACTGTCCCTTCACCTGGTGCGGGCCAGCGGCGACACGCAGATCTCCATCACCCGAGACGGGCAGGACGTGTGGCTGGTCCAGACCGCTCGCGGTATGCAGCGCAGCGACTTCGGCGGTGCCCAGGACGTCGATCTGGCGTTGAGCCCCTTCTTGAACGCGCTGCCGATCCGTCGCCTCGGCCTGCAGGAGGCGTCCACGGCGCCCACCACGGTGCCGGTGGCATACCTCTACATTCCGTCCGGCGAGTTCTCGGCGGAATCGTTGCAGTACACCCCGGGCGAGACCGGAATCGGCATCGTCTCGCCGATGGCCCAGGCCACCATCACCGTCGACGAGAACGGCTTCGTCCGTGACTACCCCGGCCTGGCCGAGCGCATCTAGTACCGGCCACGAGACTTCACCCTCTCGGCACTAGCCGGTCCAGATGGCCCCGTCGCGGGCCGCATTACGCAGCTCGGCCTCCCAGCCGGGCGCCCCGATGGACACCGACACCGGCGGTCCGTCGACTCCGTTGACCCTGTCGTAGTGTTTGCGGGCCCGATGCCCGTCGGCCACCAGCGTCTCGACGGTGCCCTCGTCGCGCAGTTGGTCGCGCGCATACGTCAGCCGATCGATGGTCTCGCTGAGTGCGATCAGCAGCTCTGTCGAATTCGCCTCGAGCATGGCCCGCTGCGCCGTCGGCGACGTCCCGGCCACGCGGGTGACGTCCCGGAACGATCCGGCTGCCAATCGCAGAGCCAACTCGCCCTCGCCCGCGCCCACCGCGGCGGTGACCGCTGCCGTCAGATGTGGCAGGTGCGAGATCCCGGCGACGGCCCGGTCGTGTTCGTCGGAGGCCGCCGCGACCACCCGTGATCCGACATCGAGAGCCAGGTGCGCGACGGTCTGCCAGACCTGCGGATCGGCGCCGTCATCGGTTCCGACCACCCACACCGCGCCGGTGAACAGCTCGGGGTCGGTGGCAGGCCATCCGGACTCGGAGGTACCGGCCATCGGGTGTCCACCCACGAACCGGTGGGCCAGGCCGTGAGTGCGCGCCGCGTCGGCAACAGGTTGTTTCACGCTGACGACGTCGGTCAGCGGACAGTCAGGGGCATGCTCGGCCACCTGCGCGACCAGTGCGTCGATCGTCGGGGCCGGGGTCGCCAGCACGATCAGAGCAGAACTGTCCGCGGCCCGCAGCAGCGTCGCGACGAGATCGGACGAGGCGTCGAAGCCGTCGGCGACGGCGGCGTCCACCGTCTCCTGGGACCGGTTGTATCCGAAGGCGGTCCGACCGGCGGCCGCCGCGGCGCGGAGCAGGGAACCGCCGATCAGGCCGAGGCCGAGAACGCAGATTTGTGGCCGATGTGTCGGAGCGGTGTGTGTCACCTGTTCAGATTCGCATATCGCGGCTTCCGGCAATGCCGGGTGGCGCTGGTCAAGGGAGTTGGGTTTACCCGCGCCGCCCGCTACCGTGACCGCTATGGCTGGTGCGCGCGCGGATGAAGTAGATGGGTTTGCCATTGCGGTCGTCCGAGAGGACGGCAAGTGGACCCTCACCGCATTGGACAGCAATTCCCTCGGTGAACTGACGGAGACCGAGAATCTCCTGCGTGGCCTGCGCAGTGCGGGCGCGGTGTTCGGTCTGCTCGATGTCGACGACGAGTTCTTCATCGTCGTGCGTCCGTCGCCCTCGGGAACCAAGCTGTTCATCTCCGACGCCACCGCGGCCATCGATTACGACATCGCCGCCGATGTGCTCGAGGTCCTCAACGTCGACATCCCGGACATCGATCCCGACGAACTCGCCGACGTCGAGCCGTGGGAAGAGGGCGATCTCGCGATCCTCTCGGACCTCGGACTACCCGACTCGGTGATGAGTGTGATCGTCGGCGACACCGACCTGTACGCCGATGAGCAGATCGGGATGATCGCAGCGCGGTTGGGCTTTGCCGACGAGCTCGCGAAAACCCTTGAGGGTCTGGGCCATTAGACCTCTGGGGCGAGCATGAACATCGATGAGCAGTTGATCGAGGCCGCGCTCGCCGCAGCCGCACACGCCGATCCGCGGGATGTCCCGGTGGGCGCGGTGATCTTTGATCCGCAGGGGCATGTGATCGCCTCCGCGGCGAATGCGCGCGAAGCCACCTCTGATCCGACGGCGCATGCCGAAGTCCTTGCCATCCGGGCGGCTGTCGCAGTGCTGGGCGATGGCTGGCGGCTGACCGGATGCACCATTGCAGTCACACTCGAGCCGTGCACGATGTGCGCGGGCGCGATTACCCTGGCTCGGCTGGAGCGGCTTGTGTTCGGCGCCTGGGAGCCCAAGACGGGCGCTGTGGGGTCGCTCTGGGACGTTGTCCGCGACCGTCGCAACACCCATCGGCCACAGGTGCGTGGCGGTGTTCTGGAGGACAGATGCGCTGACGTCCTGCGCGATTTCTTCGCCTCCCACAGACCTTCCTGACCTGGTTCCCGGAACGCGATCTTCCTGAAGCGGGCGTCGAACCGGCGCGGTCGGCTGGTCAGATCACATCCGCGGCCTGTTGTGACGGCTGGGCGGTGGCCAGATGACCCCGAAAGTGGCACGTTGGAATTCGGTACCCAGGTGTTTACGGGTACCGGTCGGCTGGGTATGCGACTTGCATGCCGAAGAACACGGCCATCTGATCGAACCTGAAGGAGGATTGTCATGGGTGTTAGCGACGATGCAAAAAACAAGGCAGAAGATCTCAAGGGCCGCGGCAAAGAGGCCGCAGGAAGCCTGTCCGGCGACGATGAGCTGAAGGCCGAAGGCAAAGGCGACCAGGCCAGCGCGAGCGCCAAGCAGAAGGTCACCGACGCTGCCGACGCGGTCAAGCACAAGGCTGACGACCTCAAGAACAAGCTCACCGGCCACTAAAAGTCGAGCAGACTGCAAAAACCGGCCCTGACCAGCCGATTGCAGTCCTAGGCCGCCGCTGCGGTAATGTCTTCCGCGGTGGCGTGTCCGAGCGGCCGAAGGTGCAGCACTCGAAATGCTGTGTACGGTAACCCCGTACCGAGGGTTCAAATCCCTCCGCCACCGCCATGAGAATCCCCCCACCTCTCAGGTGGGGGGATTCTTGGTTTCGATGTGTTTGGGGTCGGGGATCAGCCGATGTCGTTTGCGCGGTAGAAGGTGACGGCGTCGCGTACCGAATCCTCGAATGGCGTGGTCTTCCAGCCGAGTTCACGTTCGGCCTTACTGTGGTCCAGTGCGCACATGTAGTCCCACATGTTGAACGCCCGTCTGACGAAGATGATGTCCCGCCGGATCAGTTTGCCGATCACCTGAAGAACTGACGCAGTTGCCAAGACCACAGGCAACGGCAATCCGAGCCACGGCGCTCGCTTCCCGCCGGCCGCAGTTGCCAGGGTGTGCAGTTCGCGCGAGGTCATGTATGTGTCAGAAATGATGTAGCGCTGCCCGTTACGGCCATGATGCATCGCCAGCACCATCGCTTCGGCGGCGTCGTCGATCGCGACGACCTCGTGCCGCAGACCGCGGAAGTAGAACGGTGCCTTGCCGGCCGAGATCCTCGCCAACATGCCGCCGTGCGGGGTCGGCTGCCAGTCGCGGGGCCCATAAGGGGTGGAGATGCAGAGTGCAACCGCCGGTAGTCCCTTGTTCGCGGCATAGCCCAACACCAAGTTCTCTGCGTCGACCCGGCACTGTGTGTACGCGCCGCCTTCGTCGTACCAGTTGAACGGATCGTCTTCGGTCACGGCTGTGCCGTCGGTGCGCACCGCAAGTGTCGCGATGGTGCTCATGAAGACGAACTTCTCGAGTTCGGCGTCGACCGCGACATCGAGAACGTTGCGCAATCCGTCGACGTTCGTGCGAAACAGCGGCGCCGGATCTCTCAGCCACGCCCGCGCGTCCACGACGCAATAGAAGACGACGTCGCACCCGGCCATCGCGGTGCGCAGGGCCTCGGCGTCCCAGACATCGCCGTAGCAGCGCTCGACGTCCAGATCCTCGATGCCCTTCACTGAACTGGTCTTGCGAAGCATCACTCGGACGTCCTCGCCGCGCTCGGCCAGTTTCCTGGTCACGTTCGAGCCAACGAAGCCGCTGGCCCCGATCACCAATTTCTTTGCCATTGAATGCCTTTGCGTTGTTGATCGACCCGCGACTGGCGGGGGTCGGAGAGGGGAGGCAACACGATTTGATCGATTGATCAAATCGTGTTGCCTATGATGCGGGTCACATTGTGGCGTGTCAAGGGTGGCGGGTGGCGGTTCTGATCCGTCACCTGCCCGTATGCGAGGATGAGCGAATGGTCGAACGTTGGACACGCGAGCGACGTCTCGAACACACTCGCGGTCTTTTGTTGGATGCGGCCGAAGAGCTGTTTGCGCGCAAGGGTTTTGGCTCCACGCCGCTGGAGGACATCGCGGAAGCCGCGGGATACACCAGAAGTGCGATCTATTCACACTTCGGTACCAAGTCCGAGCTTTTCGTCGCCGTCATCCAGCGCAGTCGGGAGCGGTTCCTGGATGGCTTCACCGACCTGATCGCGTCCCTGCATCGGTTGGATGATCTCAATCTCGATGTCCTCGCGGACCGTTGGCGCGAGCTGAGCCTGAGTCAAGACGGCCCGGATCGGGCTGCGCTGGGGTACGAGTTCACCCTGTTCTTGCTGCGCAATCCCGATGCCCGCGAGCGCGTTGCGGCCCAGCGGCTCGAGGCGATCCGGTCCTTGGGTGAATACATCACAAGGGATGTCACCCGGATCGGCGCCACCCTGACCATTCCGGCGGAAACGTTGGCGCACGTGATCATCGCGACCAATGATGCCGTGACGCTCAACAGCAGCGTCGACGACGAAGACCTCTACCGTCCCTTTTTGCAGATGGTCGTCTCCAGCATCGTGCCGCCCAGCGGCGGGTAGATGCCCCGGCCGATCGGCCTCACTCGAAGTCCAGACCACCTGCGGTTCCAACGCAGGTGGCCTTTTTTTGATTTGAATACCCCTCTACCTGCGGAAATGTTCCCAAAAAGACGGTCTTGCACTTTATGTACATCTTTGTACAATAGTGCTGTGGATCACAGCTAGCCCATGATCCCGGCCATACACAGCAGCCAATGTTCCGATCGACATCTCGCCACGAAGGTTCACTCAGCGCGCACCGGTCAACGGGTGGCGCGCGATGACCGCACTCGCATATCGATGTCGCTCGGACCGCTCGGCTGTCACCACCGACGAAGAGAGCGTGAACCAATGGAAACAGCGAGGACCGGAGAATGGGTCGACGAGGCCCGCGGGCTTGCCGAGTACGAGTCCCATGGGTTTCCCACCGAGATTCCGAATTCCGAATACACCTCTCCTGAGTTCCAGGAGCAGGAGCGCGACAAGATCTGGATGAAGGTCTGGCAATTCGCCGGTCGCGTAAGCGAATTGCCCAATGTCGGCGACTGGAAAGAGTACAAGGTCCTCGACCAGACCTACATCATCGTGCGCGGCAAGGACGGCCAGATCCGCGGATTCGTAAATGCATGCCGGCATCGCGGGAATGTGTTGTGCCAGGGCGCCGGTAACGCCAAGCGCGGATTCCTCTGTCAGTACCACCTCTGGTCCTACGACCTGGAAGGCAAGCTACGCGGCATGCTCCGCGAGAATTCGCAGGGTGAGGTCGACAAGGATGACCTGTCACTGGTCTCGGTGCCGGTGGATACCTTCGGTGGCTTCATCTTTCTCAATCCCGACCCCGACGCCGCGCCGCTGTCGGACTATCTCGGTGCCGAGGTTTCCAAGCTGCTGGAGCCGTACTCCCTCGAAGAGATGACCACGGTCATGAACGTGCGAGAGCGGATCAATTGCAACTGGAAAGTTGTCATGGACGCCTTCGAGGAGGGTTACCACATCTCGGGTATCCATCCCGAACTGCTGAATGTCATTGCGTTGGACCCGAAAACGAGCCGATACCGCTTCTTCGAGAATCACAGCGTGGCCTGCGCGCCGTTTGATGTGGCGAACTCGATCTCTGCGGATGACGAGATCATGGGAATCAAGGCACTTCCGGAGACCTTCCCGGGAACCGCGGCGGTGTTGCCGCGCTTCGATGAACTGGTCAGCGCCTATCAGGGTGCGGACGGGAAAGTCAGCTTCCCTGAAGGGGTGACCGGCCGGACGATCTTGCAGCAGGCCACCCGTGACACTTTCACCGGCATGGGTCTCGACGTCAGTGGGCTCACCGAAGCGCAGATGAGTGACAACCACGGATGGGTGCTGTTCCCGAACTTTTTCATGACAGTTCGGGCCGGCGAGGCGCATGTGGTCATGGCAGTCCCTGATCCCGACGGTGATCCCAACTGGTGCATCTGGCACGTGGCCAGTTTCATGTGGTTGCCCGAGGAGTTGCGGGATGTGTACAAGGCGGAGCTGATCGAGGTCGATGAACCCGGCAGTTACAAGTACTTCCTTGCGCTGCAACAGGACTACGAGCAGATGCCCAGGCAGCAGCGGGGATTGAAGAACAAGGGGCTCAAGTACATGTCCTTGGTGCGAGAGGAAATCGTCGTCTCCCACTTCCATTCTGTTCTGAACAAACACATCGCAGGCCTGTGAAGTTTGACATGCCTCGAATTGGAGAAGAAATGACAGTGTCTTTGAAGGACGTCAACGATGTTATCGACAATTACACCGGGCTATCGCGCAAGGCTTTGGAATATGGTCTCGTCACAAAGGAGATCGTGGCGGGAGCAGCCAAGGAGCCCGGGTTTTCGGTCGATAGTTGGGCTCCCCTGGCTGACCTGATCGCGGTTGACGTCTTCGAGCGTGTTGGCAACTTCAAAGAGGTCATGAACTGGACCGACTATGTGAACTTTCTGACCGCCTGGGCCGGCAATGCCGACTGGGACTGCTCATTCAAGCGGGTCACCGAGAGCGGAAGCACCGTATTCCTGGAGCTCGAGGAGCGCAGCACGATCGGGGAGTTCAAGAGCGTTGTCAACTCCGTGTCGGTCTACGAATTCGACGAATCGGGAAAGGTCACACATATCGACGTGTATCTGCAGATGGCGCTGCCGGAGGGTGACATGTTCGGTAGCTATGAGGGGGTGACGATTTCAGAGTGAGTGCACCCGAGAACCTCGATGAGGTCGACTTCTTCATCGACAACGAATTGCTGTCGGATCCGTACGACTATCTCGCGGCCGTCCGCAATGAATGTCCGGTACGGAGAGAGAGCCACCACGACGTGGTGATGATCACCGGCTACGAAGAGGCCCTGGAGATCTACAACGACCCCGCACGCTTCTCGTCGTGCATCTCGGTCGCCGGGCCCTTCCCCGGCTTCCCGGTACCCCTTGAAGGCGATGATATTTCGGAGCTGATCGAGAAGCATCGCCCCCAGCTGATCATGAATGATCAACTGCCTACGATGGATCCGCCCGTTCACACCGCCCACCGGGCACTGCTTTTGCGGATGATCACACCAAAGCGGTTGAAGGAGAACGAGGAGTTCATGTGGAGACTGGCGGATCGCCAGCTCGATGAGGTGCTCGTCGATGGCCGATGTGAGTTCAACGGCGGATTTGCCACACCGTTCGCGATGCTTGTCATTGCCGATCTCCTGGGTGTGCCGGAGGCCTCGCACGACGAGTTCCGCGACGCGCTGCTCAGTGGACCGACCATCGGGAGCAGCACCGGTGACGCGATGGAGCATTCCCCGCTGGGGTACCTCTACGAGAAGTTCACCGAGTACATCGAGGACCGTCGCAGTGCTCCGCGCGGCGACGTCCTCACCGGTGTCGCCTCGGCAACATTCCCGGACGGGAGTGTTCCAGAGGTGTCCGATGCAGTGGCCGTCGCAGCGAATCTCTTTGCTGCAGGCCAGGAAACGACGGTGCGTCTGCTCAGTTCAGCCGTGAAGATGATCGCCGAGGACGTCGAGCTCCAAGCCAGGTTGCGCGCCGACCGCAGCCTTCTCCCGGCATTCATCGAGGAGGCGCTGCGTTACGAGAGCCCGGTGCGTGGCGACTTTCGGTTGTCGAAGGTCCCGGTGAATGTCGGCGGAGTCGATGTGCCGGCCGGGACCACCCTGATGCTGATCAACGCGGCGTTGAACCGGGATCCCCGAAAGTTCCCCGAACCCGACGTATTCGACGTCGATCGGTCGAACGCGCGGAGCCACGTTGCGTTCGGCCGCGGTATCCACAGCTGCCCGGGCGCACCCTTGGCCCGGGCCGAGGCCGTGGTGAGTTTGGAGCGCCTTCTCGACCGGACTGCTGACATCTGGATCGACGAGGAGCATCACGGTCCCCCCGGGGATCGCCGGTACAGCTACCTTCCGACGTTTGTCCTGCGTGGATTGACCCACTTGCACATCGGGTTCAGCCCGGCTGGTGGCGGCTCGTGATCCTTCATGTCGACTCCGATCGGTGCGCCGGTCACGGGGCATGTGTTGCCACCTGCCCTGAGGTTTTCGCCTTCGCCGACGACGGCTTTGCGGAGGTGGTGATGGATCGGATTCCAGACGAGCTCGCCGAACTGGCGGGGCAGGCCCGGAGTCATTGCCCGGAACAGGCAATCCGGCCGGGATCGTCCACCGCTGCAGCGGAATAGAAAGTGTTCATCCGATTCAGTGTCTGAAAGGACTACAGATCATGCCCTTTGGGGGAACCACTGCGGTTGTGACCGGCGGTGCGTCGGGTCTCGGCCTGGCCATCGCCGAGGGTCTGATCGCCCGCGGAACTCAGGTCGCCATCTTCGACATCCAAGCCGAACAGCTCGAACTCGAGGTCAAGCGTCTGCGAGAAGCGGGAGCCACGGTCAACGGTTACGTGGTCGATGTCTCTGATCGCGGCCAGGTCCAATCCGCAATGGAACAAGTGCGATTCGACTTCGGACCGGTGCTCATCTTGATCAACAACGCCGGGATCGAACAGTTCGGGAAGTTCGACGAGATCTCAGACGAGTTCTGGGATCGAGTGATGGCGATCAATCTTCGCGGACCGTTCATCTGTACGCAGGAAGCGCTGCCCGACATGAAGGCGGCGCAGTGGGGACGGGTGGTCAACATCTCCTCGTCGAGTGCGCAGGGCGGACAGTCGCAGATGGCGGCCTACGTCAGCTCGAAGGCCGGGTTGATCGGTCTGACAAAGAGTTTGGCGCTGGAGCTGGGTAGGTTCGGCATCACCGTCAACACGGTTCCACCGGGAATGGTGGTGACGCCACTACTGGAGAAGGCAATCGCGGAAGGGCGTTTCACCGCCTCGCTGGAGCATTTCGCCAAGATCACCCCGGTCAAGCGCGCCGGTCGGCCCGAAGACATCGCCAACGCGACGGTCTTTCTCTGCCAGGACGAGTCGTCGTACATCACGGGCCAGGTCATCGGTGTCAATGGTGGTCGAAGGACATGAGCGCCGTGTACATGAAAGGAACAACGAACGTGAAAACCCATCGTATGTTGATCGCCCTGATGGCATCCGTGCTGCTGGTGGCCGGATGTAGCGACCGTGGCGGCGGCGGTGCCGAGGAGGCCGGGGGTGGAGGCGAAACGGCTGCTGCCGGTACAGTTTCCAGCAGCTTCGGCGACCTCGCCGACGTCTGTCAGGAAGGCGACGCGAAGGGCTCTCCGACTCAGGGGGTGACCGACGATCAGATTCAGGTCGGTGTCTTCTCGGACGTCGGTTTCACAAAGAACGAGGAATTTGTCGCCGCCGCACAGATTTTCAGCGATTGGTGCAATGACAACGGTGGTATCAATGGCCGCGAGATCGTTGCCAACATACGTGATACCAAGTTCATGGATGTCCGCAAGCAGATGGTCGAGGCCTGCGCCACCGACTTCGCGCTCGTCGGAGGCGGCGCCGGGCTCGACGGACTCGGCGTCAAGGAGCGGCTGAGCTGTGGGCTACCGACATTCACCGCTCAGGTTGCCCAGGTGGCGTCCGCAGGCGCCGATCTGGAGATCAGTGCCGATCCGAGCCTGACCCCGGGTTATGACCCGTATTACGGTTACCGATCCTGGCTGATCAACGACGCCTATCCGGGTTCGAAGAACCTGGTGGGCATCATCAACGGGGACTCCCCGGTGACCAAACTGATGGGCGAGCAGGCGGTTGAAGCCGTGGAGGCCGCCGGAGGGAGCTTCGTCTACAACGACCTGTATCCCGCGATGGGCGTCTCGGACTGGACGCCCTATGCGCAAACCATCAAGAGCAAGGGTGTGAAGGGGTTGATCTGGTACGGCGAGTTTCGGCAGTTGGCCAAACTCGAATCCGTGCTGACCTCGATGGACTACAAGCTCGACTGGATCGACACGAACAACAGTGCCTATGGCGAAGAGTTCATCGGACTGCTGGGCACGTCCGCCGAGGCGCAGAACAACTATCTGGATCTCGGTGGCAATGCACCGTTGAACAGTGATGCTCCGGCGATCAAGGAATTGCTGGCCCTGCAGGCTGAGTACGCCCCGGATTCCCTGTTGACGCTGCCTGCGATCAGGGCCATGTCCTCGTGGTTGCTCTTCGCGAAGGCGGCGGCATCCTGTGGCGACGATCTGACCCGGACCTGCGTCTATGAGGCGGCCAAGACCGAGACCGCGTGGACCGGGGGCGGTTTGCACGTGCCGCACAACCTGGCCGAGCCGATCCCACCGTCGCCCTGCTTCAACGTCGAGGTGGCACGGCCGCAGGGCTGGGAGGCCGCGGACTTCGGACCGGATGTCGATGGCCTCTACCGCTGCGATATCCCGCCGCTGAAGTACACGACCGACTTCGGTCAGCCGATGACACTGGCGGATGTCGGAAAGAGTATGGCCGACATCAAGTAGGTGCCGAACTGTTGCCGGGCAGGGGACCGTATCGCCGTGGTCTTGCGGTTGTCCGATTTCCCGTTACACTTGTGCTCTGAATCACAGTAGCAACGCCGGGTGCACTGAATCACAGCTTGATTCTCGTCCAGTGCAACCCCTGACTTGCTCGCCTGGTGATGACTGACCGCATAGGAGATGTTGCAGTGGCCGAACGCCTGTACTACTCGAATCCGCCGATGGGTCCCTCGACGCTTGTCGGGGAGGGCGGGGCCAGGCTCCATGCCATCGTCATGTCACAGAAAAATCGGTGGCGTATCAAGCTGGCGAGTTCGGACTTTCGGTCGATAGTCGGGCTTCCCTGGGTGGTCTGAACGCCGAAGGCTTGCGATCAGTGGTTCGGCAGCACGCAGGCGGTGTCCAGGCCGAGAACGCGGTTGAGGCGACCGAAGGCCAGCCACGAACCCAGGCACATGCTCAGCTCAACGATTTCGCGCTGCTCGTAGGCGGCGGTCATCCGTGACCAGAACTCGTCGTCAAGCCCGTGATGGTCTACCGCATACCGCTCGGCGTACTCGGCCGCCAGGCGGGTGCGGACGTCGAAGGCGTCAGTGGTGCGCCAATTCTCGACCGCATCGTCGAAGTTCGGCTCCACCTTCACGCCGTCCCGCTCGGTCCGCCAGTCCTGGCAGAACACGCAGCCGTTGATCTGAGCGATCCGGAGGCGGGCCGCTTCGAACTCCCGAAGACCCAGTGTGGAATCCGAATAGACCTTCATCGAGAAGTTGGCCGCCGCACCACCGATCGCGGGCACCATCTCACCCCACACGTAGGAGATCGGGTCTTTGCCGTCGGGTACGTCGATTCTCATGTCGGTGTCTTTCTCTTCAGTTTGCCGAGAGCCGGCGTGAGTGGAACGTCGAGTGCGTCGTACAGGCCGGGGCCGGCCGCGCGGAGCCAATTGATCGAGTTCACCAATCTGCCCACCGCCGTGGCGTTTCCACCGGCGGCACGGTTGCCGCCCTCATCGGTCGCCTCGACACTGATCTCTATCCGCGGACGACCTTCGATGATCACCTTGTGCGCGCCGTCCCCACCGTCGGGCGGCATCGGCCAGTCCGGTGCGCAGGAGGGGTGGATCCGGGTGATGTGTTCGATGACGATCAGCGGTTCACCGTCGACGATGCCCTGGATCTCGAAACGCAGGGCTCCCTGGGTGCCCGCGGCGAACGTCCCCATCTGCGCGGTCTCGATCGTGGTTTCCAGTGGCCGGCGAAGGAGGGTTTCCCGGATCTCATCCACCTCGACCCCGAGGGCGCGGGCGATGAGCCGAATCTGCCCACCCCACACCATCGTCGGGACACCTTGCGCCACCATCGGCGGGTCGTAGTCCATGGGTTGCCCCATCCCGATGAGATAACGCACCGAGTCGGGCTGGTCGTAGGTTGTGTAGTCGAAGATCTCCTGGCAGCGGACCTGATCCACGGTCGACGCCAAACCACTCGCGAGGATCGGCAGGATGTCGTTGCCCCACCCGGGATCGACTCCGGATACGAAGAGGGATCCACCGCCGTCGTCGATGGCGGCGAGTACGGGGTCGCGCAGCTGCGCGGGGGCAGAGGTGGGGTCGTAGAGCGCATAGAGCGACGGGCTGACCACCGTCGCGCCGACCCGGATCGCCCGGGTGATGTCGGAGAGAGCGTCGTCGGGTCTGACGTCGCCGGACGCCGCATAGACAACGGACTCGGCGCCGGCCAGGGCTTTCTCGACGTCGTCGGTGGCCATCACCCCAAGACTGCGGCCGACGTCGGCGATGTCGCCGGCGTCTCGCCCGACCTTGTCGGGGTTGTGCACGATGACCGCGGTGAGTTCGAGATCGGGATGGGCGTCAACCGCGCGAATCGCGGCCCGCCCGACATTTCCGGTTCCCCACACCACGGTCCGGACCGCGCTCGGACTACTCATCAGGCCAGAATATAGAACACGTTCCACTTTTTCCGGCGGTCCGAGATGTCAGCGATAGAACACCGCGGCATTGTCGGCGAGATCGAGTAGCGGTTGCGGGAAAATGCCGATCAACACGGTGGCGGCGGCGCTGATTCCGATGGTCACGGTGGTGGCGAGATTGGGTGCCACCACCGTCGGGGCATCGGAATCGGTATCGGGTTCGGTGAAGAACATCAACCCGATCACCCGGATGTAGAAGACCACGGCGATCGCACTGCTGAGTACACCGACGATCACCAGTGGTACGGCTCCGCTGGAGGCAGCAGCTTCGAATACCGCGAACTTGCTGACAAATCCACTGGTCAATGGGATTCCGGCGAAAGCCAGCAGGAACAGTGCGAACACTGCTGCCACCATCGGCGAACGCCGACCGAGTCCGGCCCAGCGCGACATGGCGGTCACCTCGCCCGCACTGTCCCTGACCAACGTCAGTACCGCAAAAGCTCCCACCGTGCTGAAGCCGTAGGCCACCAGGTAGAACATGGTCGACGACAGGCCATCTCGGCTGATTGCGATCACGCCGGTCAGGATGAATCCGGCGTGGGCCACCGAGGAATAGGCCAGCATCCTCTTCATGTCGGTCTGGGTGATCGCAACAACGGAACCGAGGACCATGGTCGCGATCGCCACCGCCCACATCACCGGACGCCAATCATCCTTGAGGTCCGGTAGCGCGACGTAGAAGACCCGCAGGACCGCACCGAACGCAGCGATCTTGGTGGCGGAGGCCATGAAGGCGGTGATCGGGGTGGGAGCGCCCTGGTAGACGTCGGGGATCCAGTAGTGGAACGGCACGGCGCCGATCTTGAAGAGCAGCCCCACCGACACCAGTCCGGCACCGATCAGCGCCAGAGTCCGATCGGCGGTGTCGGCGTCGACGGCTCCGGCGATCTCATCGAGCTGAACAGACCCGGCGTACCCGTAGAGGAAGGCGGCGCCGAACAGGAAGAACGCCGACGAAAAGGCCCCGAGCAGGAAGTACTTGAGTGCTGCCTCCTGCGACAGCAACCGACGCCGGCGGGCCAGCGCGCAGAGCAGATACAACGGCAGCGACAGCACTTCGAGGGCGATGAACATTGTCAGCAGATCGTCCGATGCCGGGAACAGCAGCATCCCGCCGACCGCGAACATGACCAGTGGGAAGACCTCGGTCTGGATGATCCCGGCCCGCGTTGCGGTGTGCTCGTTCTCGCTGCCGGGTACGGTCGCGGCGGCAGAGGTGAACGCGTCCAGGACACTTCGTCCGCCCGATGCGGCGGTGCCCACCCCGGCGGCCGCTGCAACTCCGGCCGACGTCCGCTGCGCGATGAGCGGGATGGCCAATGCCGACACGACCAGGATGGTGCCCTGCATCAGCAGCGCCGGGCCGTCGACGGCAACCGCACCCACCGCTGCTGATGCATTGGTACCGGAAAGTGCCACAACAGCTATGAACGCCGCGGCCAGGCCGCCGATGCTCAACACCAGTTGTCCGACATAGCGGTGACGGGCCGGTGCAAAGGCTTCGACCAGCACGCCGACCACTGCCACGCCGAACACGATCAGCATCGGTGAGAGCTGGGCGTATTCGATGGACGGTGCGGGCAACACGTCTGCAGCGGAGTTCATCGTGGTCCTCCGTCGGGTTCGGCGACAGCGGGCGCCGGATCTTGTTCGTCGATGACGGTCAGGGTGTGGCCGACAGCGGGATCGATCACGTCCAGGGCAGGTTTGGGATAGATGCCGAGCACCAGCAGCAGGGCGAGGAGCGGTGCCACGACCATGAGCTCACGTCGCTTGAGGTCGCCTATCTGTTCGTTGCCCTTCGACACCGGACCGGTCATGATGCGCTGGAACATCCACAGCACGTAGAGGGCAGCCAGGACCAGGGCGATCGAGGCGCAGACCGCGGCCACCGGATAGCGCGTGAAAGTGCCGATCAGGACAAGGAATTCGCTGACAAAGGGTCCCAGGCCCGGTAGTGACAGGGTGGCAAGCCCCGCGACGAGGAACGTTCCGGCCATGACCGGAGCGACCTTCTGGACCCCGCCGTAGTCGGCGATGTTGCGGGTGCCTCGCCGGGTCACCAGGAAGCCTGCGATGAGCATGAGTGCGGCCGTGGCGATCCCGTGGTTCACCATGTACAGCGTCGACCCGGCTTGTCCCTGACTGGTCAGCGCGAAGATACCCAGGATGATGAAGCCGAAGTGGGAGATCGACGTGTACGCGATGAGTCGCATCATGTCGGTCTGCCCGATCGCGAGGATCGCGCCGTACACGATGCCGATCACGGCAAGTGTGATGATCAGCGGCGTGAAATACCTAGTGGCATCAGGAAACAGCTGGACGCAGTAGCGCAACATCGCAAACGTGCCGACCTTGTCGACAACGGCCATCATGAGCACAGCACTGGCCGGTGTCGCCTGAACGGCTGCGTCGGGCAACCAGGTGTGGAGTGGCCAGAGCGGGGCCTTGACCGCAAAGGCGAACATGAATCCGAGGAATAGTGCCTTGGCCACGGTGGGATCGATGTCGAGTGCGCCCGACGAGATCGCGGCTACGATCTCGCGGAAATCGAAGGTGCCACCGCCGTGATCGACGGTGACCACGTACAGCCCGATCACCGCCGCCAGCATGACCAGTCCGCCGACGAGGTTGTAGAGCAAGAACTTCACCGCCGCGCGTGTGCGTTCTCCGGCCTCGCGGGGACCACCGAATCCGGCGATGAGGAAGTACATCGGGATCAGCATGGCTTCGAAGAAGATGTAGAAGAGCAGGATGTCGAGTGCGGTGAACGAGATCATCACCATCGCCTCGACCAGGAGCATCAGTGCCACGTAGCGGTGTGTGGCCCGCCTGCGCTCCGGATCGGCGTCATGCCAGCCGGCAACCAGCAAGAGCGGCAACAGAACCGCCGTCAGGATGACCAGGGCCAATGCGATCCCGTCGATTCCCAGCGAGTATGTGGCTCCGAAAGCCGGTATCCACGATCTGGATTCGACGAATTGGAACTGTGCACCCCCGGTGTCGAAGTCGATCGCGAGGCCGATGGAGATGGCGAGTACCACCGCCGAGGTGGCCAGGGCGATCCACTTCACGTGCTCGCGCATCCGTGGCGGCAAGCCGAGGATGATGACGGCGCCCACGGCGGGTACCGCCCATAACAGTGTCAGCCAGGGAACGTCGCTCACCACACCCTCACCACCATCATCATCGCGACCACCAGAGCGGCGCCGGCAAACACCGACAGCGCGTACGAACGGACGAAACCGGTCTGGAGGTGACGCGCGCCCGTCGAGACCGCCGACACCGCGGTTGCAACGCCGCGGACGATACCGTCAACACCTCTGGTGTCGACCGCACCCAATGTGGTGGTGAGCTTTTGGCCGGGACGCATGAACACTTCCTCGTTGAATGCATCGCCGTAGAGGTCCTGGCGGGCGGCCTCGGTCAACGGTGTCACGTCGTCAGGGGCGACTTCGGGAACGGTGCGCCCGGCATACTGGCGGTAGGCGATCCCCACCCCGACGAGCACCACGGCCAGGGTGCTGACGGTGATCACCCAGACCGGCACCCCGAGATGTTCGTGGTGTTCCCCGACAACGGGTTCCAGCCAGTCTTGCAACGAGCTGCCGAGTACCAGGAGTCCGCCGGCCCCGACCGAGCCAAGTGCAAGCACGATCATCGGGGCGGTCATCAGCGTCGGCGACTCATGGGGGTGCGTGTCGGGTGCCCACCGCCGGTCTCCGAAGAAGGTCAACAACATCACGCGTGTCATGTAGTACGCGGTGATCCCGGCGCCGAGCACCGCCACGGTACCGAGGATGATGCCCTTGGTACCACCTGCCGCCCAGGCGGTTTCGATGATCTTGTCTTTGGAGAAGAAGCCGGAGAACGGTGGGATGCCGATGATCGCGAGGTATCCGAGGCCGAAGGTGACAAACGTGATCGGCATCAGGGTCCGCAGTCCGCCGTACCGGCGCATGTCTGTCTCGTCGTTCATGCCGTGCATCACCGAACCGGCGCCGAGGAAGAGTCCGGCCTTGAAGAACCCGTGGGTGATCAGGTGCAGGATGGCGAACGCGTACCCGGCCGGCCCCAGCCCGGCGGCGAGGACCATGTAGCCGATCTGGCTCATGGTCGATGCTGCCAGTGCCTTCTTGATGTCGTCCTTCGCGCAACCGATGATCGCGCCGAAGAGCAGGGTCACCGCGCCGACGATCACCACGGCCAGTTGGGCATTCGGGGCCAGGTTGAAGATCGGTCCCGAGCGCGTGATGAGGTAGACGCCCGCGGTGACCATGGTGGCCGCGTGGATCAGCGCGGAGACCGGTGTCGGGCCCTCCATGGCGTCACCGAGCCAGGATTGCAGTGGGACCTGGGCCGATTTCCCGCAGGCTGCGAGTAGCAGCATGAGTCCCAGCGCGGTCAGAGTTCCTTCGCCGGCCTCTCCGGCGCCACCGAACACCTCGGAGAAGCCGACCGAGCCGAACGTCGCGAACATGATCATCATGCCGATCGCCAGACCCATGTCGCCGACCCGGTTGACCACAAAGGCCTTCTTGGCGGCGGCTGCCGCAGCGGGCCGCTCGTGCCAGAAACCGATCAGCAGGTACGAGGCCAGGCCGACGCCCTCCCACCCCAGGTACAGGCCGAGGTAGTTGTCGGCGAGCACCAGCAACAGCATTGCCGCCAGGAAGAGGTTCAGATACGCGAAGAACCGGCGTTTTCCGGGATCGTCCGCCATGTAGCTGACGGAATAGATGTGGATCAGCGACCCGACGCCGGTGATGAGTAGGACAAAACACATGGAGAGCTGGTCGAGCTGTAATCCGAAGTCGACCTGCAGTTCTCCGACCGGGACCCACGTGAACAGGGTCTGACCCATCGACCGGTCGTCGGTGGACTTGCCGAGCATGTCGATGAATGCGGCGACGCCAAACGCAAATGACGCCAATGCCATCAGGCAACCGAGTAGATGTCCCCACCGGTCGGTGCGCCGACCGCCCAGCAACAGAACCGCGGCCCCGGCGAGCGGCAGTGCCGGAAGAACCCAGATGAGTTTGTCCATGGCCGGCTCAGAGTTTCAGCAGATCGGCGGCGTCGACCGAGGTCGAACGACGGGTGCGGAATATCATCATGATGATCGCCAGGCCGACAACAACTTCCGCGGCGGCGACGACCATGGTGAAGAACGCGATCACCTGGCCGTCGAGATTGCCGTGCATACGGGCGAAGGTGACAAACGCGAGGTTGCAGGCATTGAGCATCAACTCGACACACATGAACACCACGACGGCGTTCCGGCGGACCAGAACACCCGCGGCCCCGATGGTGAACAGGAGCACAGAAACATAGAGGTAGTTCTCCGGATTCATGATCGGCGCTCCGTGTCGCGGATTCCGGGACCCGGACCGGTTGGGTCGCGGGGAACGAGGACGTCGCTGACCGACAGGTCGGAATAGGAACCATCGGGTAGGCGCGCAGGCATGTCGACCGCATTGTGGCGGGCGTAGACACCGGGATTGGGCAGGGGTGTGGCGCGTTCACCGTCACGGAACCGGTTGATGGACATCTCCCTCTGGGTTGCCTTGGGGCCGAGTCGTTCCCGATGGGCGAGCACCATCGCGCCGAGGGTGGCGGTGATCAGCAGCGCGCCGGTCAGTTCGAACGCCCACAGGTATCGGATGAAGATGATCTCGGCCAGACCTTCGACGTTGCCACCCGCGTTGGCCGCCTCGACTCCGGCAAACGTGGTGACCGAGGCGCTGCCGACACCGGCGATGAGGAGGATTCCGAATCCCAGTCCGGCCACGATTGCCCCGAGGCGTTGTCCCCGAATGGTTTCGACCAATGAATCCGTCGAGTCGACACCCACGAGCATGAGGACGAACAGAAAGAGCATCATCACCGCGCCGGTGTACACCACCACCTGCGCGACGCCGAGAAACATCGCACCCTGTGCAATGTAGAAGACGGCAAGGATGATCATGGTCATCGCCAGGAAGACCGCCGAGTACACCGCTTTGGCCGAACACACCACGCCGAGGGCGCCGAGGACGGCGATCGTGCCGAGGATCCAGAACTGCACTGCCTCAGCGGTTGACGTCTCGGTCAGCGGCTGCGTGACAAGTGTCGATGCGGACAACAGGCTGTTCATTGCGATTCTCCTTCGGGTGTCATCGGCGGGGTGTCACCGGGGCGTGCTCGGTGGCATCACCTCACCGATGACGTTGCCGCGGTAGTAGTCCTCGTCGGTGCTCCCGGGTGCCATCGCGTGCGGTGGTGGCGTCATACCGTCGGCAAGTGGGGCGAGGAGTTGGTCTTTGTCATAGATCAGGTCGGCCCGGTTGTCGTCGGCCATCTCGTAGAAGTTGGTCATCGTCAAAGCGCGTGTCGGACAGGCCTCCACGCACAGTCCGCAGCCGATGCACCGTAGGTAATTGATTTGGTAGACAACGCCATAACGCTCACCCGGTGAGTAGCGATCGTCGTCGGTGTTGTCGGCGCCCTCGACGTAGATCGCGTCGGCCGGGCAGGCCCAGGCGCACAATTCGCAGCCGATGCACTTCTCCAGTCCGTCGGCGTACCGGTTGAGTTGGTGGCGCCCGTGGTATCGCGCGGCAGTGGGTTTCTTGACCTCGGGATAGAGCTCGGTGGTGTTCTTCTTGAACATCGACAGGAAGGTCACACCGAAACCGGCCAGGGGCTCGAATGGGTTACGCATCGCTGCTCTCCTTGATCGGTGGGACCGGGAATCCGCCCGCCATGGCATCGAAGGGTTCTATGCGTTCGACGAGTTCGGGTTCAGCGCGACGGCGATCGCGCATGCCTCGGAACACTTTCCACAACACCGCGATCAGGGCCAGTGCCACGACCACCCCGACCACGCTGATGACGGCGGTGGCGCTGCTGTATCCCTCGTTGCGGAGCGCGCGGACGGTGGCGACGACCATCACCCAGGTCAGGGAGACCGGGATGAGGATCTTCCAGCCCAGCGCCATGAACTGGTCGTAGCGCAGCCGCGGCAGGGTGGCGCGCAGCCAGATGAAGAAGAACAGGAATCCCCAGACCTTGGCCACGAACCAGATCAGCGGGAACCATCCCGAGTTGGCGCCGTCCCAGAGCGAAATCGGCCACGGTGCATGCCATCCGCCGAAGAAGAGGGTGGCCGCCAGCGCCGAGACGGTGGCCATGTTGATGTATTCGGCGAGCATGAACATCGCAAACCGTAGCGACGAATACTCGGTGTGGAAACCACCGACGAGTTCACCCTCGGCCTCGGGGAGATCAAAGGGTGCGCGGTTGGTCTCGCCGACCATCGAGATCACGTAGACCACAAACGAGGGCAGCAGCAGGAATACGTACCAGGTGCCGTCCTGCGCCGCGACGATGCCCGAGGTCGACATGGTCCCAGCGTCCAGGAACACCGCGGCGAAGGTCAGGCCCATGGCGATCTCGTAGGAGATCACCTGCGCACTCGACCGCAGGCCACCGAGGAGGGGATAGGTCGATCCGGACGACCAGCCGGCGAGCACGATCCCGTAGACCCCCACCGACGTGACCGCGAGGATGTAGAGGACGGCCACGGATAGATCGGTCAGTTGCAGCGGCGTCTGGTGCCCGAAGATCGACACCTGCGGACCGAACGGGATGACCGCGTACGCCATGATGGCCGGTACCACCGAGATGATCGGTGCGAGCAGATAGATCGGCTTGTCGACCCCGGCCGGGATGATCCCTTCCTTCAGTGCGAGTTTCACCCCGTCCGCAAGGCTTTGGAGCAAACCCATCGGACCGACCCGGTTCGGCCCGACGCGGGTCTGCATCCAGGCCATCACCCTGCGCTCGGCGAGTATGCCGACCAGGACGGTCAGCACCAGGAAGACGAAGATCGCCAGGGCCTTGATGATGATCAGCCACCACGCGTCGTGGCCGAACGCGGACAGGTCGGTCATGAGCGTTCCACCCTGGCCGCCGGAGTGATCTGAACGGACTGTCCCACAGCCGGGCCCAGTGCCGAATAGACCGAGCTGCCCGGTGAGTTCAAGGGCAGCCACACCACACGATCGGGCAAGTCGGTGATCTCCAGCGGCAGCGTGATCGATCCCCGCTCGGTGCTCACCGTGACCAAGTCGTCGTCATGAACGCCGTTTTCGGCAGCGGTGGCTGCCGACAGCCGCACCACCGGACGGCGTGCGGTGCCGGCCAGGTGCGGTTCACCATCCTGCAGGCGCCCGGAGTCCAGCAGCATTCGCCAGGCGGCCAGGACAGCCCGGCCCGGTGAGGTCTCGGCCACGTCGGCAACTGCTGTCGCAGCGGGTGTTTCGAAGGCGCCGTCCCAGGCGCCGAGCCGACCGAGTTCGTCGCGTGAACTGGCCGCGTCGGGAAGGTCGATGTCGCGGCCCATCTGGCGCGAGATCGCGTCGAGGACCCGCTGATCGGGCATCGCACCGTCACTGGGCAGGGCGGCCTCGAACGAGCGTGGACGTCCCTCCCAATCCACGAACGTGCCACTTTTGCGAACCACGGGCGAGACCGGGAACACGACGTCCGCGTGGGCGGTGACGTCGCTTTCCCGCATCTCCAGGCTCACCACAAACGGCACGGCGACAAGTGCCGCGAGCGCAGCGTCGGGATCGGGCAGGTCGGCGAGTTCCACACCACCGACCACCACTGCGTCGACATCGCCTGCTGCGGCGGCCGAGAGGATCTCACCGGTATCGAGCCCCGGCGTAGGCGGCAGCTCGGTACCCCAGACCTGACGCACCTGGGCGCGTGCGATGCCGTCGTGGACCGGTCGACCGCCGGGGAGGAGGTTTCCGAGCGCACCGACCTCGAGAGCTCCCCGTTCACCCGCCCGTCGCGGTACCCATCCGATCGACGCCCCGGTGGCGTCGGCGAGTGCGCCCACGGCGGTCAACGCTCCGGGAACCTGGGCCAACCGTTCGCCGACCAAGATGACCGCACCCGGCTTGCGAAGCAGATCGGAGCCCTGGAGTTGTTTCAGCGCAGCAGGTTCGCCGCCGGGCGCGACCTTGACCAGACCACCCGACATCTTCCTCAGGCCATTGCCGGCAAAGGGCGCGATCGAGATCACGGTCAGTCCGCGTTTACGAACCGCCTTGCGCAGCCGCAGGAATATGATCGGCGATTCTTCTTCCGGTTCGAATCCCGCGAGCAGTACGGTCGGCGCCTTCTCGAGGTCGGAATAGGTCAGGGCCATGGGGCGGCCGGCGATCCGGGAGGCCAGGAAAGACGCTTCTTCGGCCGAGTGTGCCCGGCTTCGGAAGTCGACGTTGTTGGTACCCAATGCCGTTCGGGCGAACTTCGCGTACGCGTAGGCATCCTCCGCGGTGGCGCGGCCACCGACCAGTACCCCGGTTCGGGTACCTGCCGACTTCAGACCGGCCGCGGCAACGGCAACGGCCTGCGGCCAGGATGCGGCGACCAGGATGCCCTCGGCGTTGCGGATCATCGGCGTGGTGATCCGGTCCCGTGACGTCTCGTAGGTGAAGGCCCATCGGCCCTTGTCGCAGTTCCACTCTTCGTTGACCTCGGGGTCGTCTCCGGCCAGGCGTCGAAGCACCTTGCCGCGCCGATGATCGGTGCGTTGCGCGCAGCCATCGGCGCAGTGCTCGCACACACTGGGACTGGACACCAGATCAAAAGGGCGGGCCCGGAACCGGTATGCCGCCCCGGTCAGTGCGCCGACCGGGCAGATCTGCACCGTATTACCGGAGAAATACGATTCGAAGGGTTCGTCTTCGGCGATCCCGACCTGTTGCTGGGCGCCGCGTTCGAGGAAGTCGATGAACCGATCACCGGCAACCTGATCCGAGAACCGGGTGCAGCGCGCGCACAACACGCACCGTTCGCGGTCGAGAAGTACCTCCGATGACAGCGGAATCGGCTTGGGGAACGTTCGTTTGACGCCCTCGAACCGCGACTCGGCCGCCCCGCTCGACATGGCCTGGTTCTGCAGTGGGCATTCACCACCCTTGTCGCAGACCGGACAATCGAGGGGATGGTTGATCAGCAACAGCTCCATGACGCCGCGCTGGGCCTTCTCCGCAGCCGGCGATGTCAATTGCGTCCGGACCACCATCCCGTCCGAGACCGTGGTGGTGCACGAGGCTAGGGGTTTACGTTGACCCTCGACTTCGACAAGGCACTGTCGGCAGGCGCCCACCGGATCGAGGAGCGGGTGGTCGCAGAATCGGGGGATCTGCACACCGATCAGCTCCGCGGCACGAATAACCAACGTGCCCTTGGGAACCTTGAGTTCGGTGCCGTCGATGGTGATCGCCACAAGGTCGGTCACGGCTGAGTCGGGGGCCGAACTGTTGGTCAGCGTCATGATGCACCTACCTGGTCGAACAGCGCGGGGCTTGCCGGTTCGAACAGGGTTGACCTGGCCGGATCGAACCGGCATCCACCACCGTGGAGGTGTTCGATGTATTCATCACGGAAGTACTTGAGGGAAGACATGATCGGGCTGGCCGCACCGTCGCCGAGAGCACAGAACGACTTTCCGAGGATGTTGTCGGAGATGTCGAGGAGCTTCTGCAGATCAGCGCCGGTGCCGGTTCCGTTCTCCAACCCGCGCAGAATCTGAACCAGCCAATACGTGCCCTCGCGGCACGGCGTGCATTTACCGCAGGATTCGTGGGCGTAGAACTCGGTCCATCGCAGAACCGCTCGGACCACGCAGGTGGTGTCGTCGAAGATCTGTAATGCCTTGGTACCCAGCATCGAACCGGCCGCGCCGACGCCTTCGTAATCGAGGGCGACGTCGAGGTGCTCGGCGGTGAACAGGGGCGTCGAAGAACCGCCAGGCGTCCAGAACTTGAGTTGGTGGCCGGCTCGGACGCCGCCCGCGTAGTCGAGCAGTTCACGCAGGGTGATGCCGAGTGGGGCCTCGTACTGGCCGGGGGTGGTGACGTGCCCGGACAGTGAGTACAGCGTGAAACCGGGTGACTTCTCTGTGCCCATGCTCTGGAACCAGTCGTTGCCACGCAGGATGATCGGGGGCACGCTGGCGATCGACTCGACATTGTTGACCACCGTGGGGCTGGCGTAGAGACCGGCAACCGCCGGGAAAGGGGGACGCAGACGGGGTTGGCCGCGGCGGCCTTCGAGGGAGTCGAGCAGTGCGGTTTCTTCGCCGCAGATGTAGGCGCCGGCTCCGGCGTGGACCACCAGTTCCAGGTCGAATCCGGACCCGAGGATATCGCTGCCCAGGAGGCCGGCCCCGTATGCCTCGGCGACCGCGGTCTGTAGGCGACGCAGCACCGGAATCACTTCGCCACGAACGTAGATGAATGCGTGCGAGGCCCGAATCGCGTACGCCGCAATGATGATGCCCTCGATCAACACATGAGGTGTGGCCAGGAGCAGAGGTATGTCTTTGCAGGTTCCGGGTTCGGATTCGTCGGCATTGACAACGAGGTAGTGCGGTTTGCCGTCCCCCTGGGGGATGAAGGACCACTTCATCCCGGTGGGGAATCCGGCACCACCGCGTCCGCGCAGACCCGAGGCCTTCACCGTCGCGATGAGGTCGTCGGGGTCCATCGCCAGGGCCTTATCGAGCGCGTCGTAGCCCTCGTGGCTCCGGTAGGCGTCGAGGGTCCAGGATCGGGGTTCATCCCAGTGGCGGGACAGCACTGGTGTCAAAGGCATCTCAGCTCGCCTTTCCGGGAGGCACGTCGGCAGACGGTGCCGGGGCAGGCTTGTCGGCCTTCGACTCCGCGGCCGCCTGTTCGTCGTCGGGGCCTGCGACGTCGTCAGAAGCCGTGGCCTCCGGAGCCTGCATGTCGCGTTCTTTGGCGATGCGATGCCCGGCCAGCGTCGGAGCACCCGGTTCGGCCGCATCCGATGCCCCCTCGCGAGGGTCGCCGAATCCGGCCAGGATCCGGGCGGTTTCGCGGAACGTGCACAGTGGCGCTCCGCGACTGGGTGTCACCGGGTCACCCCGGCGCAGTGCGTCCACCAGGTCGCGACCGGATCCGGGTGTTTGGTTGTCGAAGAACTCCCAGTTGACCATCACCACCGGCGCGTAGTCGCAGGCCGCGTTGCATTCGATGTGTTCCAACGTGATCGAGCCGTCGGGAGTGGTCTGTCCGATCTCCACTCCGAGGTGTTCGTGCAGGTCGGCAAGGATCTGATCACCGCCCATCACGGCGCACAGCGTGTTGGTGCAGACCCCGACGAGGTAGTCACCGGTCTCTTCGCGCCGATACATCGAGTAGAAGGTGGATACCGCCGTGACCTCGGCGGGGGTGAGTCCGAGTTGGTCTGCGCAGAAACCGATTCCGGCAGGTGTGATGTATCCGTCCTCGCTCTGCACGAGATGGAGCAACGGAAGCAGGGCCGACCGCGCGCTGGGATACCGGGCGATGATCTGCATCGCGTCACCGGTCAGGCGAGCGGCCACATCGTCCGGGTATCGGTGGGATTCGGCGGCAACATCGCGCGGTGTACCGAAGTCGATGAAGACCGGTTCGGCGCTCATCGGTCCACACCCCCCATCACGGGGTCGATCCCGGCCACGGCGGCGATCACGTCGGAGATCATCCCGCCCTCGCACATCGCCGCCACCGCTTGGAGATTCGTGAACGACGGATCCCGGAAGTGAACCCGATAGGGGCGAGTGCCACCGTCGGAAACCATGTGGACACCGAGTTCGCCGCGGGGAGATTCGACCGGGATATAGACCTGTCCTGGCGGAATCCGCATCCCTTCGGTGACCAGTTTGAAGTGGTGGATCAAACCTTCCATGGACGAACCCATGATCTCGGAGATGTGTTTCGGGGAGTTTCCCAGACCGTCGTCGCCGACGGTGAGCTCGGCAGGCCACGCTATTTTCTTGTCTTCCACCATGATCGGGCCCGGACGAAGCCGGTCGAGACATTGCTCGACGATCTTGAGTGACTCCTTCATCTCCTTGACCCGGATCTGGTAGCGGCCGTACGAGTCGCAGGCGGTATCGGTGATGACGTCGAACTCGTACTTCTCGTAGCCGCAGTACGGAGAGGACCGACGCAGGTCATGGGCCAGTCCCGTGGCCCGCAAGATCGGTCCGGTGACACCCAGGGCCATGCATCCGGTGAGGTCGAGATAGCCGACGCCGCGGGTCCGGGCCTTCCAGATGTAGTTCTCGCTCAGCAGATCTTCCATGTCGCGCAGGCGCCCGGGTAGTACGCGGAGCACCTCGCGGACTTTCTCGACCGCCCCGTCGGGCAGGTCCTGGGCCAGCCCGCCGGGCCGGATGTAGGCGTGGTTCATCCGCAGACCGGTGATCATCTCGAAGACGTCGAGGATCAATTCCCGTTCGCGGAAACCGAAGAGCATTGCGGTCACCGCGCCGAGTTCCATGCCACCGGTCGCGAGCGCCACCAGATGGGACGAGACCCGGTTCAGTTCCATCAGCATCACCCGGATGACGTTGACCCGCTCGGGGATCGCGTCGGTGATATCGAGAAGTTTCTCAACCCCGAGGCAGTAGGCGGTCTCGTTGAAGAACGGGGACAGATAGTCCATCCGGGTGACAAACGTGACGCCCTGGGTCCAATTGCGGAATTCGAGGTTCTTCTCGATCCCCGTGTGCAGGTAGCCGATACCGCAGCGGGCTTCGATCACGGTCTCGCCTTCGAGCACGAGGATCAGACGCAGCACACCATGGGTCGATGGATGTTGCGGTCCCATGTTGACGACGATCCGCTCCTCGCCCGCGCCGGCAGCGGCGCTGACGATTTCGTCCCAATCCTGTCCGGTCGCGTTGTAGGTGGTCATCAGTTGTACGACCTCCGCTGGTCGGGCGGTGCGATGCGAGCACCCTTGAACTCGACCGGGATACCTCCGAGTGGGTAGTCCTTGCGTTGCGGATGACCCTCCCAGTCGTCGGGCATCTGGATCCTGGTCAACGCCGGATGGCCGTCGAAGACGATCCCGAAGAAGTCGTAGGTTTCCCGTTCGTGCCAATCGCAGGTCGGATAGATCGCGTACAGGGACGGGATGTGTGGATCGGCGTCCGGCACAGCAACTTCGATTCGAATCCGGCGGTTGTGGGTGATCGACAGCAGTGGATAGACGGCATGGAGTTCGCGGTCGGTCTCGTCGGGGTAATGCACACCGCTGACACCGAGGCACAGTTCAAACCTCAGGCCGGGTTCGTCGCGGAGCGCACCGGCAATCGCCGGTAGATGTTCGCGGCGCACGTGGATGGTCAGTTCGTCGCGGAACACCACGACCTTCTCGATGGCCACGTCGGCATCCGGTCCTCCCCGTGCGGTCAGAGTCCGACCGAGTTGGTCGACAACGTCGTCGAAGTAGCCGCCGTAGGGCCGGGATGTGCGCTCGGGCATGAAGATCGGGCTGACCAGGCGGCCGTACCCGGAGGTGTCACCACTGCCACTCGCACCGAACAGTCCGCGGCGGGTGCCGATCACCTCGCGTCCGGAGTCCTTCTCTGGTGTCGGGGGAGTCATCGCAGCAACCCCTTCATCTCGATGGTCGGGGTGGCCGACAGTGCGGCCTGTTCGGCTGCGCGGATCGCTTCGTCGCGATTGACACCGAGCGGCATCTCCTGGATCTTTTCGTGCAGCTTGAGGATTGCGTGCAGCAGCATCTCGGGCCGCGGCGGACACCCCGGTAGGTAGATGTCGACAGGGACGACATGGTCGACGCCCTGGACGATGGCGTAGTTGTTGAACATCCCACCCGATGATGCACAAACACCCATGGCCAGAACCCATTTCGGCTCCGCCATCTGGTCGTAGATCTGGCGGAGAACCGGCGCCATCTTCTGACTGACCCGGCCGGCGACGATCATCAGGTCTGCTTGGCGGGGCGAGGCGCGGAAGGCTTCCATCCCGAAGCGGGCGATGTCGAAACGTCCACCGCTGGTGGCCATCATCTCGATGGCGCAGCAGGCCAAACCGAATGTTGCCGGCCACAGTGAGCCTTTGCGCATGTACCCGGCCAGGCCCTCGACCGTGCTCAGCAGGAATCCGCTGGGGAGCTTTTCTTCAAGACCCATGATGGACACTCTCTTTCGGGCAGCGTGCTCGGTTCGAGCCGGTCAGTCCCAACTCAGTCCGCCGCGCCTCCATTCGTAGGCGTACGCCACCGAGACATTGAAGATGAACAGCGCCATCGCAATCAGGCCGAACACGCCGAGCGAGTCGAAGTAGACCGCCCACGGATACAGGAACACGATCTCGATGTCGAAGATGATGAACAGCATTGCGGTCAGGTAGTACTTCACCGGGATGCGCTGTCTGGTAACACTTCCCGAATCGATGTCGGTTCCCAAGCCGCCCAGTGGATTTGGGATAGGTTCGATGCCGCACTCGTACGCTTCTAGTTTGGCGCGATTGTATCGGCGGGGGCCGACGACGCCCGCGAGAACAGCTGACCCGACCGCGAATGCCACTGCGATCAGACCGAGTACAAATATCGGCACATACAGGTTCACGTGTGCGAGTTGCTCCTTCCCAGCGAGTGGTTGCGGAGTGGCGGCGACGCTCGGACAGGGCCGATTCAGGGGTCGATGTTCGTGCTCGGATCACCCAGGGGACCGTGTGTGATCTGAGACACACACTACCTTCGGCCGGGTCTGCGGCGACACCGTTACGGGCTGGGACGGCCGTGCTGATTTGTAATCGCAGTTATCTGGATCGCTCATAAAAGGACGGACGGCGTGAACTGTGGAAACGGGAACGATGAGAGGTCAAAAGATGGGTCTACGGGCGTGAACGCAGTACCGTAACCACGGCTTTCGTGAGCGCAAAGGGGTCGATCGGGCGGGAAACCACGGCCTCGGCCTGCGACCACGACGCCAGCCATCGATCTTCCACACGGCCGGTGAGCAAGATGATCGGCGGGCAGTCGACGATCTCGTCCTTCAGTTGCCGCGCGATGCCCATCCCGCCGGCCGGAGCCGCCTCACCGTCGAGGATCACCAGGTCGATGCTCCCGGCGTCCATCTCGCGGATCACTCCGGGGCCGGTGGCCACCTCCACGTAGAGGAAGGGGTCGAGGCCGTCAGGCGGGAAGTCGCCGAGGGCAGCGATGATCTGCCTGCGGGTGCTCGCGTCGTCGCTGTAGACGAGGACACGTTTGGCATCCAGGCGATTGTTGGTGCGTACCGGTGTTTCGGTCACGGGGCCGATGCTACTCGTCGGGGAGCCTGCGGATTTGGTCAATGAACAATAGGTTCCGGCGACTTCGGTCCGTCGCCTCCCGGGCCGGGTGCGTCTGCATCGGCGTCAGTCGCAGGCGGTTTGGATCGTTTCGTCGGCCACCAGAATGCGCTCCTCTGCAACACCGAGAGTCCGGGGACCAACATCGGCGCCATCACCAGTGAGGCCAGCAGTACACCGATTGCCACGCCGGTCCCGAGTTCCCGCAGATTGTCCAGCCCGGTGAGGATCAGCGAGGCGAAGGTCAACGCGAGGATGGTGCCTGCTGCGGCGGCCGTGGGTCCGCTGCCCGCGACGGCGATCCTGGCGGCCTCGGCAGGTCGATGGCCGTTCAGGAACTCTTCTCGGATGCGCTCGCTCAGCAGGATGTTGTAGTCGGTCCCGATGGCCACCACGAACAGATAGAGGACGATCGGCGTTGTGAAGTCGATCCCGTCGAGTCCTGCGGCGAACAGGAAGACGATGACAACCGCTCCGAGGGTGGCACCGAAGGTGAGACCCACGCAGACGAGCAGGTTGAGTGGTGCGAGCACGGATAGGAGCAGCAACCCGAGAATGAGGCCCACGATCACCACGGCCACCGGGAACACCCGTTTGCTATCCGAATCGAGTTGCGAGCGGACGTCCGCGAGTGTCGCCGACTCGCCCCCGACGAGTACTTCGGCATCGGGTATCGAGCTCTGGGCGGCCTTGTTGAGTGGACCTTTGGCGAGATCGAGTGCGCCGGATGTATATGGCCCGTCGGTCAGGATGACCTCCATCACCGCTGCTGTGCCGTCCGTACTGATCCTGGGTTCCGACACCGATGCCACACCGGGGACCTTGCTGAGATTGCTGCTGAGCGTCGCCAATTCGTCTTGTGGAACCGGCCCCTCGGTCTTGACGTACACCTGAGTGGGACTGAGTGCACCTTGGGGGAAAGATGCGGAAAGGGTGTTGTAGGCCTCGAGAGAGGGGGTGTCAGAAGGCATTTCGTTGAGCGTGTCGTATGTCGATTTGTATGACGGCGCGAAAACCGTCAACACGATCAGCCCGGCGGCGACGATCACCACCACAATTGCCGGGCGGTGTCCGACAAATCGACTGATGGGACCATAGGGCGACCGCTTCGACTCGGTGCCCGGACCCAGCGGCCAGAACAGGTACTTGCCCAGCACGGCGCAGAGTGCGGGTATCAATGTCAGGGCGGTCATCAGCATGAGCGCCACGGCGATGATCAGCCCGGGTGCAAGCGAATTCAACAAGCCGAGCCTGGCCAGGAACAGGGCGGCGAACGCGCCGATCACGGTGATGGCGGATGAAGCGACCACCCGTCCGATCACCCTGGTCGACTGGAGTAGCGCTTCGTGGTGGTTGGCGCCCTGTCGCAGATGTTCCCGATATCGGAAGAGCAGGAACACGATGTAGTCGGTACCAACTCCGAAGAGAACCACCAGCAATATGGCATCGAGGGTGTTGGGAACCTTGAAGTCGAACAGATCGGTGGCAAAGGCGGTCACGCCGCGAACCGCAAGGTAGACGATGCCGATCACGACGATGGGTACCACCGCGATGATCGGGCTGCGGAAGACCAGACCCAGGGTGAGCACGATGACGATGACGGTCGCGATGGTGATGATGTTCTCGGCATTGTCGTATGCCGAGTCGGTGTCGACCAGGATCGAGGCGTTGCCCGTCAGGCCGGCTCGAAGGCCGGTGCCCTCCAGCGCTTTGTCGGCGGCTTTGCGCACCTTTGGCACCGCGTCATCGACGTCGTCGGCGCCTGCCTGGCCGGCAAAGGACACCTGCAGGACGGCCACTTTTCCATCCGGCGAGAAGGACTCTTCGCTGCCGGTGACCGCGGTGACGCCCGGGATCTTCTCGTTCTGCAACGTGGTGGCGAGTCCGAGGGCGGTCTGCTGATCCGTGGTCGACAGTGGAGCACCATCGGTCCGTGAGATCACCAGCGTGCCGGTGGCGCCTGCAGAGGCGGGAAAGTATTCGTCGGCGAGTTTTTGCGCCTTCACCGACTCGAACGATTTGGGAAGAAAATCCTGATTGTTGCCGCTGGTGTGATCCCCGAGGCTGGGCGAGAACACGATGATGAGCAACGCGATCACGGCCCAACCCGCAATCACTCGCCACGGGTGACCGACAACGACGCGTGCGATGAATGCAAACATTCGAATCCTGTTCGCTGACAACGTGTCTGTCTTTTTCGGGTGGCCACTTGTTGCCGCCGGGTGAGGCGACCCGCCGCGCGGTGCGACGACGCATCAGAGCTGGCCAATTTTAACGTGATTCCAATTCGGCGAGTGTGCTTACTGAATATTCGGCTGCGCGCGGGTTAGCGGACCATCGTCTGGTGGATAGGATCGCGTGATGACTGCCGCGAACGATGTTGTCCTTGCCCAGACCGAGGGTCACGTCACCACCTGGACGCTGAACCTGCCGGAGAGCCGCAACCCGATCTCCGGGGACGAGGTGGTGGATCGGCTGGTCGAGTTGGTTCAGCTCGCGAACACCGATCCGCAGACCCGCGTGGTGATCCTCACCGGTGCGGGCAGTGCGTTCTCGGCGGGCGGCAATGTCAAGGACATGGTCGATCGCAACGGCATGTTCGGCGGAAAGCCGCATCAGATCTTTCAGGGCTACCGGCGTGGGATCCAGCGTTTGGCACGTGCGGTGTACACCTGCGAAGTGCCGATCATCGCGGCCGTCAACGGCCCGGCGGTTGGCGCGGGTTGTGACCTGACGCTGATGTGCGACATGCGCGTCGCCTCCACGAAGGCGTTCTTCGCGGAGAGTTTCGTCAAGCTCGGGATCATCCCGGGTGACGGCGGCGCGTGGCTGTTGCCGCGGGCTGTCGGCGCCGCGCGGGCTGCCGAGATGGCGTTCACCGGCGATCGCGTCGATGCCGCGACCGCATTGGACTGGGGGCTGGTCTCGCGGGTCGTCGAACCCGAGGACCTGCTGACCACCGCCCGGGAACTCGCCGCGCGGGTCGCCGTGAACCCGCCGCATGCACTGCGCGCCACGAAGCGGCTACTGCGCGAATCGGGTCGGCAGGATTTCGACGGATTCCTGGAACTGTCGGCGGCCCTGCAGGCCCTGTCGCATCCGACCGAGGATCATCGAGAAGCGCTGGCAGCCTTCAACGATCGACGCGTGGGGGACTTCACCGGAGAATGATCCCCTTGGCGTGCAGGCTCTTCCGATCACTCACCGGCACTGTGCAACTCCGGTATGCGGACGAAAAGCCTGCACGCGCAAGGGATGCGGGACGACTCAGACCAGTTCGATGATGGTCGCGTTGGCCATGCCGCCGCCCTCGCACATCGACTGCAGACCGAACTGAATTCCGTTGCTGCGCATGCGGTGGATCATGGTCGTCATCAAGCGCGCGCCCGATCCGCCGAGCGGATGGCCCAGTGCCATCGCGCCACCTTCGGGATTGAGCAGTTTGTAGTCGGCACCCGTGGCACGCTGCCATCCGAGTGATACCGAGGCGAACGCCTCGTTGATCTCGAAGGTCCCGATGTCGTCGATCGACATCCCGGCGCGCGCCAAAACCTTTGCCGTGGCCGGGATCGGGCCCTTGAGCATGGTGATCGGATCAGCACCGACCACGGCCACCGAATGCACGCGTGCCAACGGTGTCCAACCATTGGCCGCCGCGATCTCGCTGGTGGTCACCAGCAGTGCCGCAGACCCATCGGAGATCTGCGAGGCATTGCCCGCCGAGACGACGCCGTCTTCCTTGAACGGGGTCTTGAGCGCACCGAGCTTTTCGAGTGTGCCGCCACGGCGCACGCCTTCGTCGGTGGTCACCACCGTGGTGGTCCCGTCTTCGCCCGTCACCGTGATCGGCGCGATCTGGTCGGTGAAACGACCTTCGTCGATGGCGGTGGCCGCACGCTCGTGCGAGTCGAGGGCGTGCTGGTCGAGATCGGTACGGCTGAGCCCGAATTCGTCGGCGATCATCTCCGCGCCGGTGCCCTGATTGAACGCGAAGTTGTCATACCGTGCCCGGACCATCGGGCCGTATGGCTCCCCGTGGAGTCCGCCCGCACGCGTCGCCCCCATGACAACCCGTGACATCGACTCGACGCCACCGGCGACGGCGATGTCGTAGTGGCCTGCGATGACACCGGCCGCCGCGAGGTGAACGGCCTGTTGCGACGAGCCGCACTGGCGGTCGACGGTGAAACCGGGAACCTCTTCGGGCCAGCCTGCGGCCAGCAGCGCGTATCGGCCGATACATGCGGCCTGTTCGCCGACCTGCGAGACACAACCCCAGATCACGTCGTCGACGGTGGCGGGGTCGAGGTTGTTGCGGGCGGCCAGGGCTTGGAGAACCTGGGCCGACAGGTCAACCGGATGGACTCCGGCCAGTCCGCCGTTCCTTTTGCCCACCGGGCTGCGGACGGCATCGACGATCACTGCATCACGCATCTGCGTATGTCTCCTGAGGTGAGAGGGCTATTGATTGATGAACGAAGTTGGCTAGATACCAAGGGATTTCGCGATGATGGTCTTCATGACCTCACTGGTTCCGCCGTAGATACGCGAGACACGGGTGTCGGCGTAGAGGCGGGCGATGGGGTACTCGGTGACGTATCCGTAGCCGCCGTGCAGCTGCAGGCACTTGTCGATGACCCGGCCGGCGCCCTCCGTGCAGAAGAGCTTGGCTTTCGCGGCGTCGGGAACGCTGAGTTGTCGCTGGTCGTGCAATTCGAGTGCGTGGTCGGCCATCAAGACGATGGCATCGACGTCGGTGGCGCACTCGGCCAGAACGAACTTGGAGTTCTGGAACGACGCCAGCGGCTTACCGAAGATGGTGCGTTCCTTGACGTAGTTGATGCCGTGTTGCAGGGCTGCCTGGGCGGAGGCCGAAGCCTGTAGCGCGATGGTCAGACGCTCCTGGGCGAGATTGTGGGTGAGGTAGTTGAAACCTTCGCCCTCTTCACCGAGGCGATCGGCGACCGGCACCCGGACGTTGTCGAACGACAGCTCGGCGGTGTCGGAGGCCTTGAGCCCGATCTTCTCGAGCTTGCGACCCACCGAGAAACCCTCCGACGTGGTGTCGACGCACAGGATGGTCAGCCCCGAGCGCCGGTTCTCCGAGGTGCTGGATGCGGTCCGGCAGACAACCAGGATGAGGTCGGCGAGCGCGCCGCCGGTGATGAACGTCTTGGAACCGCTGAGGGTGTAGTACTCGCCGTCCTCTGACAGTTTGGCAGTGGTGGCGATGTTGGCCAGGTCCGATCCGGTGCCCGGCTCGGTCATCGCGATGGCGGTCATGATCTCACCGGAGATGAATCCGGGGAGCCAACGCTTCTTCTGCTCCTCGGTCGCGTATTCGACCAGGTACGGCAGGATCAGGTTGGAGTGCACCGAATACGAGCCGAACGTGACGCCGGCGCGGGCGGCCTCCTCGGTGACGATCGCCGTGAACTTGAACGAGTCCGAACCGCCGCCACCGAACTCCTCGGGGGCTTCGATGCCGAGGATGCCCAACTCGCCGAGTCGGTTGTAGAACTCGCGGGGCGGATGCCCCTGCACCTCCCACTCGTGGTGCACCGGAACGACCTCGCGATTGATGAAATCGCGAATCACCTTGCGAAAAGCTTCATGTTCTTCGTTGAACACTGTCCGAAGCACTGTGCCTCCATCCCCAGATGCCCGTGCTCCGGGAGATCCGACAGCACACAGCGGCGAATTCGAACATAGAGCACCTGGGGATGGAGCGATAGGGCTAAGTGAACGGTCAGCCCAGCGGGATCTGCATGGTCCCGTCGTTGAAGCAGCCGGTCAGTGTCTGGAAGTCCCCCGCGAAGCCGGGGCCATCTGTGCAGGTGGCACGGTTGACTCCGTCCACGGTGACCTGGCCACCGGGGCCGGCGATACCGATCGCGAGACCCGGTTTCACGCCTTCCATGTTTACCTCTGCTCCGGGACCGATGGCGATGGCTGCGGGTCCGGCGAAGTTGTCTCCGATTGCATAGGCGGTGCCATCGTCAAGCGTGATGGCCAGGGTCAATCCGGTCGGCCCGGAAGCGGCCGAGCAGTCCTCGGCTGTGGCTGATTGCCCTGGTAGGGCCGGGCAGATGGACACCGGGGCGGCGGATGCCCCCGGTGCAGCGGCAAAGGCCAATGCCGCGCTACCTGCGACAGCGGCGAGAACACCTGTGGTCGTGCGCGCAATTCGATTCATGGAAATACTCCTCATCTGGTGCGTTCTGGCGGGCACAGGGGCTTCGTGACGACGCCAGATGTAGATGGGTTTCCTGAAATATCGGATTTCTAAACCGATTCGAACTGGACTTCGAGTGAAGGTCGAGTCTCCGTGGGTTACTCGATCGAAAACGAGATGGTGTCGGCGCCACTGGTGCAGTTGGAAAGCACTCCGCGGGTTTGTGAGGGGCCGCAGTCCCACCCCTGGACCTGCTGGGGTTTACCGGTCGCGATCATGGGTGCGTATTCGTCGGCGATCGGCATCGCCACGGCGCAGTCGATCGAGCTGCCTTCGAGGATGATGACGTGCAACGCCCCGTCCGGTCCGTTCACGGTGTCGCAACGGGTGCCATCGAGGTCGGGCAGCAGTTTCGATTCCGGGATCGATGTTGCCGGGGGCAACGATGGCCCCGGGACGGCAGGCGCGTTCGAATTCTGAACGGCCGTACTGCCGGTCGCAGGCGGGATCGCAGCCGAGGTGTCGGTGGTGACAACCTGTGCCGACGACGGTGGCGAATCATCCGATTGTGCGGAGTCGTCGTCGGAGCAGGCGGTCAGTGCCAGTGCCAGGCTTCCGGCAACAATCGTGGCCCCGAGGAGTTTGGAGATCGCTGCGCGCATGCGCCAACCGTAGCGAACCGTGGGTACTTGCTCGCCGAAAGCCGGAACGGGGTCCGGCGCAGATCGTGCGCTGCTAGGAATCAATAGGTAGGTCCGAAGCGGAAGACGCAGGGAGACAACACGCGATGAGTGGTTCGTCGACGATCGATGGTGCACCGGTTCTGGTCGAGCACCTTGACGCGGTCCGGTTGATCACTCTCAACCGCCCACACGTCCGCAACGCCATCGACCTCCCGTTGCGAATCGCACTGGCCGAGGCCATCGAATCGGCCATGGACGATTCCGGTGTCCGGGTAGTGGTGATCACCGGTGCCGGAGGCTTCTTTTGTTCGGGCGGGGACATCTCCACGATGGGTCCGTTGTCCCCTGACCAGGCCCGAAGCCGTGGTCAGGCGGCCGCGCGAGTGGTCCGGGCGATCTGGAACGGCTCGAAACCCGTTGTGGCAGCGGTTGAGGGACCGGCGTTCGGCGCCGGGGCAGCGCTGGCGCTTGCCTGCGATCGGGTGGTGGCTGCACGTGACAGTTCATTCGGGACGACCTTCACCGCTGTCGGCCTCGCCGGTGACATGGGCATCTTCGTCAGCTTGCCTGCCCGGATCGGCATGCCTGCAGCGAAACAGTTGCTGATGTTGCCGCGTCGCATCGGTGGTGAAGAGTCCGGCCGCCTGGGGCTGGTCGACTCGGTGGTCGATCCCGGAACGTCGCTGGAATCTGCTCTGGCAGATGCGAATCGCCTTGCGCAGGGGCCGCCGCTGGCGCTGGCGGCCATCAAGTCGCAGATGGGGAAGTCCGCGCGCGATCGGTCGGGTGTGCTCGACGACGAGGTCGAGAATCAGGTTGCTCTGTGGCAGAGCGACGATTTCACCGAGGGTGTGACGGCATTCCGGGAGAAGAGACCGGCCCACTTCCGCGGTCGGTGACGCGGGTCACCAACGCACCTGGCGTGTGACCGATCCGTCAATATTGCACCCGTCAGAAAATTTTCAGAGCACTGCAATTTCCGTACGGTGGGTTGCATGGAGCAAATGGGACTTCGTGAATCCAAGAAGGCCGCCACGCGGCTCGCCTTGGCGACCGCGGTGCTCCGTCACGCCGCTGATGGTGGTTTGGAATCGGTTTCGGTCGACACCGTGGCGGCTGAGGTCGGCGTCTCGGCGCGGACCTTCCACAACTACTTCACCGGTAAAGAGGATGCGCTCATCTACTTTGTCGGTGTTGTCCTCGGGCGGATGGCCGACCACATCGAATCCCGACCGGCTGATGAATCCCTGTGGGATGCAGTCGAATACGGATTGACCGAGATTGCCTGTGATACGGACGCGGTACCGGGCCAGTTCGCCACCCTGATCCGGCTGCTCGAGACCGAGCCGACATTGGTCGCGCACAAGGAGCACAGCGACATGACCGATGTGCAGAAGGCCCGGTTCACCGAGGTCGTCACCGCACGCGGCCCGACAACTGCTCTCGGGCTTGTCGAACGGCTCGTCTTCACCAACGCACTCTGCACTCTGCGCGTGGCTCTGGAGATGTGGACCGAGGGAGCCGCTCCGCACGACGATCTGCGGCGATTCCTCGGTGAGGCGTTCGCGGTGACGAAGGCCGGTTTTACCGGACCGGCGCCGGGTCCCGCCAAACCCTGACCCCAAAAACCTCCTGAAACGAAAATCCCGATGGAAGGAAGCCCCGCACGTGGCTACATATCTTTACCGGATAGGCAGATGGGCCTATCTGAACAAATTCAAGATGGTGGCGATCTGGCTGCTTGTGCTCGTCGGGATGGGCGTGGCCGCCGCAACGCTCTCGAAGCCGACGTCAGAGAGTTTCACCATTCCCGGTGTCCCGTCGGTCACGGCCCAGAACGAGATGGTCGAGGCCTTCCCGGAGAAGCCGAAGTTCTCCGAGAACATCTCGATCAGCTACGTGGTGCAGGCGCCTGCCGGTAGCACGCTGACCGAGCCGCAGTACCAGTCTGCGATCAACACCATGGTTGATCAGATGAAGCAGTTCGACGGCGTGAAGGCGCCCGAGTCGATCGCGAACCCGTTTGACACCTATGGGACGCAGCAGAACCCCGGACCCGGGCGTGACGCGGTGGTGCAGTTCAACGAGCAGACCTTTGGTACCCCGGCGCAGGAGGCGCAGACCGACGCGCAGGTGACCTCGCCGATCAATGCCGACGCGACCATGGTCCAGTTGGGTGCCGCGTTTGATGCCGAGGCCGCAGCCGACGTCAGCGAAACCGCCCACACCCAGATGGATGAGATCGCCGATCAGGCCCGTGCCAGTGGTCTGACCGTCGAGATGTCGGGCACCGCACTGCCCCAGTCGGCAATGGGTATGACGTCCGAGCTGATCGGTGTCGCCGTAGGTGCCATCGTGATGATCCTGACCTTCGCATCGCTGGTTGCGTGGGGCATGCCTCTGATCACCGCGATCATCGGTGTGGGCATCGGCATGATGGGCGTCACCGCAGCAACGTTCTTCTTCGATCTGAGCTCCGAGACCCCGATCTTGGCCACGATGATCGGCCTGGCGGTGGGTATCGATTACGCACTGTTCATTTTGTCGCGGTACCGGCATGAGGTTCATCGGTCCAAGACCCGCGCCGAGGCTGCCGGCAAAGCTGTCGGCACGGCCGGATCGGCAGTGGTGTTCGCCGGTGCCACCGTGTTCATCGCCCTGGCGGCGCTGTTCATCGTCAACATCCCGTTCCTGACGGCGATGGGTCTGGCCGCGGCAGGCACCGTCCTGGTTGCCGTTCTCGTCGCGTTGACCCTGCTTCCCGCCATCCTCGGCATCTTCGGCGAGAAGGTGTTCGGCGGACGCATCAAGTCGCTCAACCCGCCGGATGTGACACCGCACGACCCGGCTCGCCGCCACAACGGTCAGCGCTGGATCAATCAGGTCGTCCGGCGCCCGGCGGTCTTCGCCATCGGTGGCATTGTGCTGCTGGCGCTGATCACGATCCCGATGACCGGACTCAAACTGGGGTTGCCGAACGATGGCAACGGTGATCCGAGCACCACACAGCGCCAGGCCTACGACATGGTCTCCGAAGGCTTCGGGCCGGGCGTGAACAATCCGTTTGTGGTGGTCGTCGACGGCAGCGGTATCGAGGGTGAATCGCAGCGGATCGAGGCTTTCGACGGTCTGGTCGACCAGATCCGCGGCGTAGACGATGTCTCCGCTGCCGTGATCAGCCCCGGAGACATCAGCAGCAACACCGAAACCGCCATCATCTCGGTGATCCCGGACAGTGCTGCCGGAGACGACGCAACCACGGACCTGGTCAAGGACCTGCGCGGGATGGAGTCCGACGTCGCCGAGAGCACCGGGCTGACCTATGGCGTCACCGGCCAGACCGCCATCGAGATCGATGTCTCCGACAAGCTATCGTCGGCGCTCGTCCCGTATCTGATCGTGGTCGTGGGATTGGCGTTCATCTTGCTGATGATCGTCTTCCGGTCGATCCTGGTGCCGTTGACCGCCGCGTTGGGCTTCCTTCTCAGCATCGGCGCGACCTTCGGTGCCACGGTGGCGATCTTCACGGACGGTGACCTGGGGCTGGTGGGCAATCCGCAACCGCTGGTCAGCTTCTTGCCGATCATCCTGATCGGCATCGTGTTCGGCCTGGCGATGGACTATCAGGTGTTCCTGGTCAGTCGTATGCGGGAGGCGTACGTGCACGGGAAGTCTGCCAAGGACTCCATCGTTGACGGCTTCAGTCACAGCGCCCGGGTGGTGGCTGCGGCAGCCGCGATCATGATCTCGGTGTTTGCCGCATTCATGCTGCAGGACATGGTCTTCATCAAGGCGATGGGCTTCGCGCTGGCCGCAGCGGTCTTCTTCGACGCCTTTGTCATCCGCATGACCGTGATCCCGGCAGTGCTCGCACTACTCGGGGACAAGGCCTGGTCGCTGCCGAAGTGGTTGGACAAGATCCTGCCCGACGTCGACATCGAAGGCGAGAAGCTGAACAAGACGCTGGCTGCCGAGGAGGCCGCCCGCGAGGCGGATGCCGAGGTGAAGATCTGACCCGCGTCAGATCCCGGCGCAGGAGTCTGTTTTGCCGGGCAGGGTCACCGGCTGCGAGGATGCAGCGGTGAGCAATATCGACGAAGGCCCCGACCGTACTTTCACGGTCGGGGCCACCCTGCCCGGCACCCTCGGCCGTACCGGTGTGATCAGCACCCCACACGGGGAGATCAAGACGCCGGCGTTTGTCCCGGTTGGTACCAAGGCGACCGTCAAAACCGTTGTGCCGGAAGCCGTCCGCGACCTCGGTGCGCAGGCGGTGCTCGCCAACGCCTACCACCTGTACCTGCAGCCGGGCCCGGACATCATCGACGAGGCCGGTGGTCTCGGAAAGTTCATGAACTGGCCCGGACCGACATTCACCGACAGTGGTGGCTTCCAGGTCATGTCACTGGGTGCCGGGTTCAAGAAGGTCATCGCGATGGACCTGACCGGGATGCAGAACGACGACGTCATCGCCGAGGGCAAAGAACGACTGGCCCGCGTCGACGATGACGGTGTGACGTTCAAGTCACATCTGGACGGATCGACCCATCGGTTCACGCCGGAGGTCTCGATGCAGATCCAGCATCAGCTCGGTGCCGACATCATCTTCGGGTTCGACGAACTGACCACGTTGATGAATACCCGCGCCTACCAAGAGACTTCGCTGGAGCGGACCCGACTGTGGGCGATTCGCTGTCTGGCCGAACACAATCGGCTCACCTCCGAGCGCAGCCACCGCCCGTTGCAGTCGCTGTGGGGTGTCATCCAGGGTGCGCAGTACGAGGACCTGCGCCGTAAAGCGGCCCGCGACCTGGTGACGATGAGCGAAAAAGATGTCGCCGAAGGCGGCCGCGGATTTGGTGGCTACGGCATCGGCGGTGCGCTCGAGAAGCAGAATCTCGGCACCATCGTCCGGTGGGTCAACGAGGAATTGCCGGTCGACAAGGCCCGGCACCTGCTCGGTATCAGCGAACCCGACGACATCTTCACCGCGATCGAAAGCGGTATCGACACGTTCGACTGCGTCTCACCGTCCCGCGTGGCACGCAACGGTGCGATCTATTCACTCGATGGTCGCTACAACGTGACCAACAGCCGGTTCCGCCGCGACTTCACGCCGCTGGACCCTGAGATGCAGAACTACACAACGCAATACACGCGTGCGTACATACATCACCTGTTCAAGGCCAAAGAAGGCCTGGCGGCCACACTCTGCACCATTCACAATGAGCACTTCATCGTGACGCTGGTGGAGCGGGCGCGCCAGGCCATCATCGACGGCAACTATTTCGAGTTCCGGGACGAGTTCCTCGGCCGGTACTACGCGGGCGCCGCAGCCAAGTGATCAGGCGGTCTTGACGACCGAGGTGCCGCCTGCGAACTTGTCGTGCCACCCCTGGTTTCGGGGGTCGCTGTTGATCGTGACGGCGATGGAGACGGCCAGACCGATCCAGATGAAGCCGAGGAACAGCGGCAGGAAGAATATCGGCAACCAGGCCAGGACGCCGACGAGCATCCAGCCGTTCCGTTTGGCAGATTCGTCGATGGTCGGAATGCCGCCTTGTGCACCAACCACTTTGAGCTTCAGCAGCTTCTTGGCGACGGTGGCGCCTTCTTGCTGGGTCTCGAAGTAGACGAAATACGCGTACGCCGCGAAGGACAGTACGAAACCGACGATCAGTGCGATGAACCACGGGGCCACCCAGAAGAGCGCCGTGTAGATGATGTTCATCGGAATCGCGACGATGAGCCAGTCGATGACCCTGGCGGCCAGGCGGATTCCCACATCGGCAGGCGCACCGGGACCGGGTTGCGGCCCGGGCTGACCGTACTGGGGATCTGGCCCGCCGTAGGGGGCCGCGGGTTGTCCGTAGGGAGATCCACCGTTCGATGGCGGCGGGTAGGAGCCCGGCTTTTGCAGCGGGGGAGGGTTGGCGTCCGGGCCGGGGCCGGGATACGGCTCGGATCCGGGGTACTGGGGACCACTCATGGGAACGTCCTCTCGCGGGGGGTATGCCCCCGTCGGTTGTCGATTTGATGAGTGACCTTAAGCCGGGAGTGTCGGCTGAAACGAGAGCCGAACCGATAGATATCCCGATTGAATGACCGTCGACCAGCCCGTGTGTATCAGTGGCGCAAGAGGTCTGCAGGGTCGAGAATCCACGGTTCGGATGGCAGGCTCGCCGGAACGAACCGGGCGAGCATCAGGTCGGCGGAGACCGACTCGCCGGGATCCGCGAGATTCAACGAGTTCGCGATCAGCGACAGGACACGCTGTGCGTCCACGCCGCCTGCCTCCAGATCGGCCAGGGTGACGGCGCCGTCGCGTTTGGCAAGCCGTTTGCGCTCGGTGTTCAGGACCATCGGGACGTGTGCGTACGAGGGAGGTGTCAGCCCGAGCATTGTTGCGAGATAACTCTGCCGGGGCGCCGAACTCAGCAGGTCGTCGCCGCGGACAACCTGATCGACGGCTTGGGCGTTGTCGTCGATGACCACCGCCAGGTTGTAGGCCGGGATCCCGTCGCCGCGACGTAACACGAAATCGTCGACCGGCCCGGTGAACCGACCCTTGAGCACATCGGACACGGTGAACTCGGTGACGTCGGCGCGCAGTCGGATCGCCGGTCGTCGTCCGGCGTCGATGTGGGCCTGCTCCGCAGCGGTTGTCAGATTCCGGCAGGTTCCCGGGTACGCACCCGCGAGACCGTGTGGCGCCGATGGCGCTTCCGAGATCTCGCGTCGGGTGCAGTAGCAGTTGTAGGTCAGGCCGCGATCATGCAGCTCAGCGATCGTGTTGTTGTAATTGGCGAGCCGCTGCGACTGCCACATGATCGGCGGATCCCAGTCGATACCGAGTTCGGCCAGGTCAGCGAGTTGTCGCTCGGCGGATCCGGCGGCCACCCGATCGAGGTCTTCCACCCGCATCCGGAATGTGCGGCCGGTGGTTCGAGCAAACATCCAGGCCAACAGGGCGGTACGAAGATTACCGACATGCAGGTCTCCTGACGGCGACGGCGCGTACCGTCCACCCCCGCGATAGTCCACCCCACGAGCCTACAAGTGGAAGTATTGACGGTCATGGACCTCCCTGTGATGCCGCCGGTGGTGCCGATGTTGGCCAAGGCCGCGGTAAAGATCCCTGATGAGCCCGGCGCCGAAGTGTGGTCGCATGAGCCCAAGTGGGACGGATTTCGCGCCATCATCTTCCGCGACGGCGACGAGGCGGTCATCGGGTCGCGCGGCGGCAAAGACCTGGGCCGCTACTTTCCGGAGCTGATCGAGGCGGCCCGAGATGAGTTGCCCGACAGGGTTGTTGTCGACGGTGAGATCGGCGTCCAGGCAGATCTGGGCGGCGTCCGACGCCTCAGCTGGGATGCGTTGTCGATCCGGATCCACCCCGCCAAGTCCCGCGTGACGATGCTTGCCGAGCAGACCCCGGCAATGTTCATCGGCTTCGATGCGCTGGCGATGGGGGACCGGGACCTGACAAGTGAGGCGTTCGCGGTCCGTCGGGCGGCGCTGCTCGAAGCGATACCCGGCGCCGGTCGCTGCCGGGTCAGCCGGGTGACCACCGATGCCGAGTTGGCGCACCAATGGTTCTCCGAGTTCGAGGGTGCCGGCCTCGACGGTGTGGTCAGCAAACGCCTTGATGGCCGCTATCTTCCGGGCAAGCGCGAGATGGTCAAGGTCAAGCACAAGCGCAGCGCCGACTGCGTGGTGATCGGGTATCGCGTCCACAAGAGTGGAACCGGACTCGGTTCGATGCTGCTCGGCCTGTACGACGAGGGGGAATTGCGGATGGTCGGTGGGGCCGGAGCGTTCTCCGACGCCAAACGGATCGAGCTGCAGCAACTGCTCGAACCGATGCGGCTGGACCCGGACAACGTCGCCGAAGGTGAACCCAGCCGGTGGAAGGAAAAGGGTTCGGCACAATGGATTCCGATCCGTCCGGAGCTCGTGGTCGAGGTTGGCTATGACCAGATGGAAGGGCAACGGTTTCGCCACACGGTTCAGTTCGTGCGCTGGCGCCCGGATCGCGAACCGGAGAGCTGCGGCTACGACCAACTCGAGGTGCCATTGACCTACGACCTGTTCGACGTACTGGAGGGGCAGAACTGATGGCCAGATCACCGGCGGAGGAACTCGATGTCGACGGAACGCCTGTGCGACTGTCGAATCCGGACAAGATCTACTTTCCGGAACTCGGTGAGAACGGTGGCCGCAAACGCGATCTCGTCGGGTACTACCGCACCGTTGCGCTGCAGGGTGCGCTGTTGACCGCACTACGTGATCGCCCGACGTTCCTGCAGCGCTTCCCCGATGGGATCGAAGGCGAAGAGATCTACCAGAAACGGGTCGCGGCCAAGCGTCCCGAGCACGTGGAGTCGACGTCGATCACGTTCCCGTCGGGGCGTAAGGCCGATGCAATCCGAACAAAAAGCGCACCCGATATCGTCTGGGCCGCCAACCTGGGAACGATCACGTTCCATCCGTGGCCCACCATCGCACCGGACAACGATCACCCCGACCAGCTCCGCATCGACCTGGACCCGCAACCAGGTACCGATTTCTCGGACGCGCGCCGGGTGGCGATCGACGTCCTGCATCCGCTACTCGACGAGCTGGGGCTGCACGGCTATCCGAAGACCTCGGGCGGCCGCGGACTACACGTGTTCGTGCCGATCGAACCGAAGTGGGACTTCATCTCGACCCGGCGGGCCGTCATCGCACTGGCCCGAGAGCTCGAACGCCGCGACAGTTCGGCGATCACCACGTCGTGGTGGAAGGAAGAGCGCGGGGAACGGATCTTCATCGACTTCAACCAGAACGCGCGTGACCGGACGATGGCCGCCGGCTACTCGGCCCGTCGCACCCCGACGGCAACGGTCTCGACACCGGTCACCTGGGAAGAGCTCTCTGACGTCGATCCGTTGGATTGCACCATCGCCACCGTCCCGGACTTGTTGGCCAGGCGTGGTGATCCCATGTCCGACATCGACTCTCATCGCAGCGGTCTCGAACCGCTCCTCGAAATGGTGGCGCGAGATGAACGGGATGGATTGGGGGACATGCCGTATCCGCCGAGCTATCCGAAGATGCCGGGTGAACCCAAACGGGTGCAGCCATCACGCGCCAGAGACGACACCTGACCCGTTTGCAGGGGAGCTGAAAAACGAAATCGCCCCGTATGGAAATACGGGGCGATCTCGATGTTTCGTCCTTCTGGCGGAGGATAGGGGATTCGAACCCCTGAGGGCTATTAACCCAACCCGCGTTCCAGGCGAGCGCCATAGGCCACTAGGCGAATCCTCCGTCCGGCAGCTTACCGGCTCCAGGCGCACTCGCCAAAAACGGGCTGCTCAGAGGGTAAGTTTTCGCTCTCTGCGGTCGGCCCGCTACACTCGATTCTGGATCCCGCGCGGCGAGCATCCTGTGAACTCCCCCAGGGCCGGAAGGCAGCAAGGGTCAGCGGGCTCTGCCGGGTGCGCGGGGTCCCCTACTTTGTTTCCGAGCAGATCCGCTGTTCTGCGCGTACCTCCGCGCAACCACAGTTCCGGGGCGGGGTCGTTCCGGGAAAGGCCGTAGTGAATTTCCACTCGATGAGTGCTGACCAGCTGACCGCCACCCAATCCGAGCTGCGTGCGAAGTACCAAGCGCTCGTCGATGCCGGCCTCAAGTTGGACCTCACCCGAGGCAAGCCTGCCCCCGCGCAACTCGATCTGTCGGCCGAACTGCTGTCACTGCCCGGTGCCGACGACTACCGCGACGGCAACGGAACCGACACCCGCAACTACGGCGGCGTCACCGGTCTGCCCGAGCTGCGCGCGATCTTCGGCGAACTGCTCGGTATCCCCACCGACAATCTCCTGGCAGGCGGCAATGCCAGCCTGGAGATCATGCACGACCTCGTCGTGTTCGCCCTTCTGCACGGCACTCCCGATTCCGCCGAGCCGTGGGGGCGCGGCCCGATCAAGTTCCTGTGCCCGTCGCCCGGCTACGACCGTCATTTCGCGATCAGCGAGTCCTACGGGATCGAGATGATCACCGTGCCGATGAACGACGACGGTCCCGACGTCGCCTTCTGCGCGGACCTGGTCGCATCGGATCCCCAGATCAAGGGCATGTGGTGCGTCCCGACGTACTCGAACCCGACCGGCGCGACCTACAGTCCCGAGGTCGCCCGCGGTCTGATGTCGATGAAGAGCGCAGCTCCCGACTTCCGCATCATCTGGGACAACGCGTACGTCGTGCACACCCTCGTCGACGAGCCCCCGGCCCCGATCGATGTCCTCGGGCTCGCCGCGGCTGCGGGTAACCCGAACCGGCCGTTGGTCCTTGCCTCGACATCCAAGATCACCTTTGCCGGGGCCGGTGTCTCGTTCTTCGGATCGTCGGCGGAGAACCTGGCCTGGTACCAGCGCCACGTCTCGATCAAGACCATCGGTCCGGACAAACTGAATCAGCTGCGTCACCTTCGTTTCTTCAAGGACGCCGACGGCGTCCGGGCCCACATGGCCAAGCATCGCGAGTTGCTGGTGCCGAAGTTCGCGATGGTGTTGCAGATCCTCGAAGAACGGCTCGGCGGCGCCAAGGTCGCGTCCTGGACCGAACCCGAGGGCGGCTACTTCATCAGCCTCGACGTCATCGACGGCACCGCGGCCCGCGTCATCACGCTGGCCAAGGAAGCCGGGATCTCGCTGACGGGTGCCGGCTCGGCGTTCCCGTACAAAAAAGACCCGAACAACCGCAACATCCGGTTGGCCCCGACGTTCCCCGGCCTCGAGGAGCTTCGTGTGGCCATGGACGGTGTGGCGACCTGTGTCCTGCTCGCGTCGGCGGAGCAGTTGCTCGAACAGCAGGGCTGACATGCACGCGTGTGGTGACCGGACAGGTCGTTGAGCGAGCACAATCCGATGGACTCCGAGTCCGTCACCGCAGAGTCGCACGCAGAGAAAACCGCAGGAAAATCCCATCCTGGACGGACCGTGCCGTGGCCTGCCGCCGTCGTGGTGGTCTCTGTCGTGCTCGGACTGCTGGCGATCTGGCTTCAGCATCTGGCGGTCCCGCTGGACGAACCTTATTGGGGCCTGTTCGGTAACCAGCTCGACCTCGAGGTCTACCGGCAGGGTGCCCAGGCCGTCATCGATGGGCACCGGCTGTACGAGGCCAAGCTCGTCGGAGTCATGGACTACACGTACGCCCCGGCGTCGGTGTTCGTGTTCGTCCCGTTTGCGTTGATGACCGTGGAGATGGCCCGGGTCGTGTGGATGGCGGGCATCTTCATCGCGCTGTACTTCGTGATGACGCTCAGCTTCAAGAATCTCGGCTATCGGATCACCTGGCCGGTGCGGACGATGGCGATGTCGCTGGTGTTGATCTCCACATTGATGGAGCCGGTACGCACCACGATGTGGTACGGCCAGATCAACGTGTTCCTGATGCTGTTGATCCTGTGGGACCTGCTGCGCGAAAAGGACAGTCGGCTGCGCGGTCTGGGTGTCGGGATCGCGGCAGGCATCAAACTGACGCCGCTGATCTTCGTGTTCTATCTGGCGATCAACCGGAACTGGCGGTCGGTGGTCGTCGCCTGCGCGGGACTCGTCGGAACCGTGGTCATCGGCTTTCTCGTGATGCCGCGTGACTCGTGGAAGTACTGGAGTGGGACGTTCATCGACTCCGAGCGGGTGGGCGCGCCCAATACCGTTGGCAATCAGTCCATCCGCGGCGCCCTGGCGAACCTGGGGCAGACGGACAGCCCGAACATCCTCGTGTGGGGCACGCTGGCGCTGGCGGCGCTGGTACTCGGCATGGTCGCGGCCTCCCTTGCCCATCGCGCCGGTCACGAGCTGCTGGCGATCACACTGGTCGGGATGACGGGCACGGTGGTGTCTCCGATGTCGTGGGGTCATCACTGGGTGTGGGTGGTTCCGATGCTGGTGATCGTGGTTCACCTGGTGCTGTCTGCACAGACGCCTGCGCTCCGGATCCTCGCCGCGGTGGGTGCGCTGGCGATGCTGCTCACCACCTTCGTCTGGCGCACCTACCTGGACCATCCGGTGCTTCAGATCGAGCGGGTTCTACCCAACGGCTACTTCACCGGACTGTTCCACAAGTTCGGGATCACCTGGCTCCGGTGGTTCACCTACGACCCTTACAACTGGATGTTCCTGGTGGTCGCTGTGGTCAGCATCATCTGCCTCACGGCAAGCCGCAGGGCCGAACGGGTGTCAGCAGGCTAACATTCCTGGCGAAGTCACTGCTGGGGGAAGGCGGAAAAGTGCCCACTGACGACGCCACGCCTTCTTCGACGCGACTGCGTTTCCCAACCAGTCCCTGGCTGCTTGCCGGGTTCGTGGTCGCCGCTGTGCTCGCGGTCTACGTCCAGGTCACCTTCATCCCGTTGGACACCAACGTCTTCGGCCTCTTCGAAAACCAGGTCGACCTGCATGTCTACCGTCAAGGTGCGCTGCACCTGCTGCACGGGCAACCGCTGTACGAAGCCCCGATGCTGCCGAACGGGTTGCTCTACACCTACACCCCGTTCTCCACGATCGTCTTCCAGCCGTTTGCCTGGCTCGCGGTCGGCTCGGCCGATGTGGTGTGGACCGTACTGATCTTCGCGGCGCTGTTCTATGTGATCGTGGCGTCCTTTCGGAGCCTGGGCTACCGCGTCGACTGGCGGTTGCTGGTGGTTTCCGCGGCGCTTGTGTGCTGCTCGACGTTGCTCGAACCGGTTCGGACCACGATCTGGTACGGACAGATCAATGTCTTCCTGATGGCGATCGTGCTGTGGGATCTGCTGCGGCCGGATGGCAGTCGGCTCAAGGGGATCGGCGTCGGTCTGGCAGCGGGCATCAAACTCACGCCGGGCTTCTTCGTCCTGTACCTCGCGATCACCCGGCGGTGGCGCGCAATCGTGGTCGCCGCTGTCACCGTCGTGTGCACGATTGCTCTCGGGTTCCTGGTGACACCCGGGCAGTCGTGGAAGTACTGGACGGATCGGGTGATCAACTCCGAACGCGTCGGGCCGATCGATGCACCCAGCAATCAGTCGATCAAGGGCGCGCTCGCCACAACGTTCAAAACCGTAGATCCCGATCAGCTGTTGTGGGCATTACTGGTGGTCGTCGCGGTCGTGATCGGTATGAGCGCGGCCTTTCTCGCCCATCGGCATGGGCAGGAGCTCCTGGCGCTGTGCCTGACCGGTATGACGGCGACTGCGGTCTCCCCGTTCAGCTGGGGACATCACTGGGTGTGGTTCGTGCCGCTGCTCGTCTATTTGATCCATCTCCCCATCGCGGCCTGGCGCGCCGGGCGGACCCGACTGCTGCCGGTGACGCTGTTGCTCCCGGCCGCGCTGTTCACCACGGCCTTCACCTGGCGCAACCACCTGCCGGGCGGCGCAATGGGATTCACGCCGTTCTACGGGACAGGCATGTTCATGACACCGTTCCCGGACTGGCTGCGGTGGTTCTCGGCCGAGCCGTATCTGTGGGTCTTCGGGGTCACGGCAGTGGCGACGTTGGCCGTGTGGGGGCCTGCCGAGTTCCGGAGGCTGCGGACTCCGAAGCCTGCGCCTGAACCGGTCGAACTCGCGGTCCGCGACAGTTTGCGTGACTAGCGGCGGCTTCTGATCTGGACACCGGTGGTCGGTGTGAACAATCAGCACACGATTGTCCGGCAGGCAACAACTGGCCGACCCCGCGGCCGTCGTACCTCGCCGGTAGTCTCGCACCGTGGCTCTTTACCGGACTTATCGCCCCGCGACCTTCGCCGAAGTTGTCGGGCAGGAGCATGTCACCGAGCCCTTGGGTGTCGCCCTGAACTCCGGCCGGATCAACCATGCCTACCTGTTCTCGGGTCCGCGTGGTTGTGGCAAGACGTCGTCGGCTCGCATCCTTGCCCGTTCGCTGAACTGCGTGGAAGGGCCCACCTCGACGCCCTGTGGCGTCTGCTCGTCATGCATCGCGCTGGGTCCGGGTGGCCCGGGCAACATGGACGTGATCGAACTCGACGCCGCCAGCCACGGTGGTGTCGACGACACCCGCGAACTGCGTGATCAAGCGTTCTATGCGCCTGCCGAGTCGCGCTACCGGGTGTTCATCATCGACGAGGCCCACATGGTCAGCAACGCGGGTTTCAACGCGCTGCTCAAGATCGTGGAAGAGCCACCAGAGCATCTGATCTTCATCTTCGCGACCACCGAGCCCGAGAAGGTCTTGCCCACCATCCGGTCGCGCACCCATCACTACCCGTTCCGGTTATTGGCCCCGGCAACCATGCGCGGATTGCTCGAACGCATCTGCACGAGCGAGCACGTCACCGTCGAACCGACGGTGTTCCCGTTGGTGATCCGAGCGGGCGGCGGTTCTCCGCGTGACTCGCTCAGTGTCCTGGACCAGCTGCTCGCCGGTGCAGGCCCGGAAGGTGTCACTTATCAACGGGCGCTGGCTCTGCTGGGTGTCACCGATGTGGCGTTGATCGACGACGCCATCAACGCACTGGCCGACCACGACGGCGCCGCGCTGTTCGGGACGGTCGAGGCCGTGGTGGACGCCGGACACGATCCCCGCCGGTTCGCGGTCGACCTGCTCGAACGTCTGCGGGACCTGATCCTGATGAACGCCGTCCCCGATGCCGCGCAACGAGGACTCGTCGAAGCCCCTGACGATCAGGTCGAGCAGATGGTCGCCCAGGTCGCCCGGCTCGAAGCGGGCACACTGACCCGTTTCGCCGAGACCGTCCACGACGCACTGGGGGAGATGCGCGGGACCACGTCCCCGAGGCTGCTCCTGGAAGTGATGTGCGCCCGGATGCTGCTGCCGGCCTCGTCGGATTCGGAGTCCGGTGTGCTGCAACGGATCGAGCGCATCGAGTCCCAGCTCGCCAGTGGCGTGATCGCCACTCCGGGTGATGGTGCGTCTGCGGTGTCCGGGTCTCCGTCGGTATCGTCGGCGGCTCCGATCGACGCGGCACCCTCGAAGTTTGTCCGACCGTCGCAGCGTAAACCGCAGGACGACGTCGCCGAATCGGAGCCGGAGGCCGCGCAGGCGCCTGTACCGACTCCGGTCCCCACTCGAGAACCCGTGCCGACCCCCACCCCGGAACCGGAACCGACTCCCGCGCCGCAGCCGAAACCTGAACCCGCGCCAGTCGCGGAACCTGCACCGGTTGTGGAACCTGCACCGGTCGTAGAACCTGCAGCGGTTCCGGAGTCTGAACCCGGGCCCGACCTTGCACTGGTGCCCGAGCCGGCCCCTGAGCCCGAGCTTGCGCTGGTGCCCGAGCCGACCCCCGAGCCCGAGGCGACCCCCGAGCCTGTGCCCGAGCCAGCACTCGAACTCGAGCCCGCGCTCATCCCTGCGCCGCAGCCGGTTTCGGTCGAGCCAGAGCCAGAGCCAGAGCCAGAGCCAGAGCCAGAGCCAGAGGTGGCGCCGGAACCGCAGCCCGCGCCGGAACCAGCGACCGCGGAACCAGCGGCAATGTTTGAAGTGTCGACACCGCCCGAGCCAGAAAAGGAATCGGAGCCCGCTCAGGAGCTCGAGTCGGCTTCGCCGTTCGATGATGTCCCGCCGCCGCCCGAACCTGATTTCGAGCCGGAGCCCGATCATCACGCTGAGCCCGCACCACAGGTCGAGCCGGAGCCCAAGGTCGCAGCCGCCGGGCTCGATCTGGCTGCGGTACAGGCGAAGTGGCAAGAGGTACGGTCTGCGGTCCGAGCCGCCAACAAGGTGACCGAGGTGATGCTCTCGGGTGCCTCGGTCCGTGGAATCGACGGCAGCACCCTGATCCTGAGTCACGACTCGCAACCGCTCGTTCAGCGGTTGAGTTCGCAGCACGCGGTGGACGTGATCAACGCGGCGATGACACATGTTTTCGGCGGCGACTGGCAGGTCCAGGTGCATGCGGCGTCCGCGATGCCGGCAATGCCGAAAACCCAGACCGCGCAAACCGATACCCGCAAGCCCGAGGCGAAACAGGCCACCTACACCCGGCCGAGCCGCGGCGCTCCGGCCACCCCGAGCGCAGGTGACGAAGAGTCACCCGAACCGGAGCCTGAACCGGAACCGGCTCCCGAGCCCGTCAAAGACGAAGACCTCACCGATGACGAGCGCAACGAAATGGTTGCCACCGCACGCAATTCCACACCGGATCCGCGTCAGGACCCCGAGCAGATCGCGATCGCGTTGCTGACGAGTGAACTCGGCGCCACGCCGATCAACTAGGCAAGCGACAAATACACCAGTTCCAGTCAAAAGCACACGTTGGAACGTGTGGCTTTGACTGGAACTGGTGCTTCTGCGGAGGTTAGGCCTGCCACCACGGGCGCAGCGGGAGTCCGCCGTTGCCGCCGTCGTTGTCGAGCTTGACGGCCAGCACCTGGTGGAGCTGAATGATGTTGCGGTCGAAGCCGAGTCGGCAGCCGGCCATATAGAGGCCCCAGAGCCGGGCGGTGCCTTCGCCGACTTCCTCGACGGCGGCATCCCAGTTGTCGACGAGGTTCTTGTTCCAGTCGCGCAGTGTCATCGCGTAGTGCTCGCGCAGGTTCTCCTCGTGGAGAACCTCCATCGAACCGACGTCCTGGATGGCGGAGATGATCGTGCCCGAACCGGTGAGTTCCCCGTCGGGGAACACGTAGCGGTCGATGAATGCGCCCGCCTTGCCCTTTGATCTGTTGTTGGGGCGGGTGATGCAGTGGTTCAACAGGATTCCGCCATCGCGCAACTTGGCCCGGATGAACTTGAAGTACGACGGATAGTTCGCGATCCCGATGTGCTCGGTCAGACCGATCGACGACACGGCGTCGAAATCTTCTTCGGTGATGTCGCGATAGTCGCTGTGTCGGACCTCGGCGAACTCGCTGAGGCCTTCGTCGATGATGGCCTGCTGTGCGTACTGCGCCTGCTCGGCTGACAAGGTCACACCGATGACGTGGACTCCCTGACGTGCGGCGTACCGGACCATCGAGCCCCAGCCGCAACCGATGTCGAGCAGTCGGTCACCGGCCTTGAGCTTCAACTTCTCGAACACCAGGCGGTATTTGTTTTCCTGGGCCTCTTCCAGGCTTGCGTCCCGCTCGGGGTAGCAGGCACAGGTGTAGGTCATCGACGGTCCGAGGACCAGCTCGTAGAAGGCGTTGGAGACGTCGTAGTGGTAGTGGATGGCCTCGGCATCGCGGGTCCGGCTGTGCCGCAGACCCTCAGCGATCCGGCGCCACCGTGGCAGCTGTTCCTGTGGTGGTGGTGCAATCAGTTTGAAGTGTTCCAGACCGATCGAGCGGGTGATCTGTGCCATCACGCGGGCCGAGGGGCGCTCGAAGTGGATGTCTTCGGCGAGGGCACGCAGGGCGTCGTAGGGGTCGCCACCGGGCGCACCGTGCAGCTTGAGGTCGCCTGCGATGTAGGCGCGGGCCAGTCCGAGGTCTCCGGGAGCTGTTGCCAGATACGTAGTTCCCCGGGGCGTCACCAACTCCACGCCGTACTCGGCGTCCTCGGGACCAGCCGAGCTGCCGTCGTACGCAGTCACCCGTACGTTCAGATCTCCACCCGCAAACGCTTCGACGACCTCGGCCAAGCTGAGCTTGGGACCTACCACCGATCCGGAAGTGAGGTCATTTTCTTTGAATGTCGTCACTGACGTTGCACCGCCTTTGCGTAGAGGTCGAGGAGCCGCGACCCTGGGTCATAGTGTTTCTTCAACAGGCGGTAGGGCTCCCCGCCGTACAGTTCATCGAACTCTTCTTTGCCGTAAAAAGACTCGGAATACAGCGACTTGTGACCACCGAGTTCGGACACCTTGATCTCGATCAGGCGATTTGCGTAGCCCTCGGGTTGGTCATCGCGCTTGGGTACCGCCGACCAGAAGCCCACGTTGACGTAGGTCCGGGCAGGTTCGAGTGGGTACAGCGGCCACGGCCGTTGGGTGTCGGCACCGGGCAGCGCCGGTTCGCGAAGTCGTAGTGGGCAGAGCCAGATCGGTTCGATGGGGATGTTCTCGAGAAACCATGCGATGAATTCGGCGGTCCGCTCGATCGGCACCTCGATGTCCTGCACCACCCGCTCATTCGGGGGCTCACCTTTGCGGGCATTGAGCTTGTCGCCGACGTTGAATCGATGATCGAGACCGATCAGTTTCCAGTAGAAGCTGCTGCGCAACAGCTTCTTGGGCCACAGCCGTCTGATGCGAGGGTTCTGCGCACCGAATGCGCGAGAACACCAGAACCAGTCGGTATCCCAGCGCCAGAGGTAGTCCGAGATGGTGAGGCGGTCGCGGATGGGTGTGGAGTCCGCGGAGTGCTGGATGGACCGGTAGAAGATCTGATCGCCGGTGTAGTCGCTCACCGGGCCGCCCGCGGTGGTCTGCCGGCCGAGGGTCAGGTAGCTCTCGGCGGCCGAGAAGACCACACCGTCAAGATAATCCACGCGTTCATCGTCGAACTCGCCGGCGTCGACGATCTGTGCCATCGCGGATTGGAGTGCCTCGACCGTGGTGAAGCGGACATGGCGCAGTTCCACAAATGGTGCGACCTCTTCGAGTTCGATCCGCAGTCGTGTCGAATAGCCAAGAGTGCCGTAGGAATTGGGAAATCCGAAGAACAGATCCGAATTCTCGCTGGTTGGCGAGGTGGTGACGATCTCGCCCGCACCGGTGAGGATGTCGATCTCGAGGACCGACTCGTGCGGCAAACCGTTGCGAAACGACGTCGACTCGATACCGAGGCCGGTCACCGCGCCGCCGAGGGTGATCGTCTTGAGCTGTGGAACGACCTTCGGGGCAAGTCCGTATTTGAGCGTGGTGGCGACGAGTTCCTCGTAGGTGCACATGCCGGCGACATCCGCGGTGCGCGCGGCCACGTCGACGGAGATCACCCGGGCGAGTCCGGAGACGTCGAGGCCGGGGTACGGATTTTTGGCTCGTTTGCGGAAGAGGTTGGATGTCTTTTTGGCCAGACGGACCCTGCCGGAAGCCGGAATTGCCCGGTAACTCGCCAGCAGCGTCGCGACTCCTTCATCGAAGGCGGCGCGACCGGACACGGAACCCATAACCCTCGGCACGCATAAGAGCCTAGGACTACCGTCCAGCGCATGCCACTTCGGAGGGTCCGCATGTGGTTCTGGCAGGCTCAGGGGTCTGAAGCATCATAAAACCGGAAGGTGATTTTTTCGTGGCACAGGTAACCGCATCACAGTCGATTGAGATCAATGCCGCGCCCGAGCAGGTTCTGGCGGCACTGTCCGACTACCAGACCGTTCGACCGGCCATCCTTCCCGCGCAGTATCGCGACTACGCCGTGGTCGCCGGTGGGGTCGGTGCCGGGACCGTCGCCAAGTGGACTCTGCAGGCGACGTCGAAGCGCTCGCGCAATGTGCAGGCCTCTGTGGACCAGGTGGGTTCGACGATCACCGAGACCGACGCGAACTCGTCGATGATCACCACCTACCAGGTACAGCCGCTGGGCACGGGCTCGAAGGTCACCACCGTCACCACCTGGCAGGGTGCAGGCGGTATCGGTGGCTTCTTCGAGAAGACCTTCGCGCCGAAGGGTCTGGGCCGCATCCAGGCCGAGGTGCTCGGAAACCTGAAGTCGCACGTCGAACGCGGCTGATCGGTCAGATTCGGGCCCGCTGAAGAATCCCTGTTGAGGAACCGTAGACCGTCGCCACTGCCCTTGCGGGACGGTGTCGACCCGACCCGAGTGGTGCTGCGGCGCTCAGATGTCACCGTTGCCGAGGCCATGCTGGCGGCACCGGCCTGCGCCGGCCTCTCGGTGGCCGACCTGTCGGTGCGGGCCGCGCAGGGTGAGGTGCTCGACATCGCAGGCGATCGAGTCGATCTGACCGCGCCTGCCCAGGTGGGACGCCCGATCTATTTCTATCGCGACCTGCCGGACGAAACGCAGATCCCGTTCGAGATGCCGATCATCCACATCGACGACAACCTCGTGGTGGTCGACAAGCCGCACTTCTTGGCGACCATGCCGCGCGGCGCGCACGTGGTGCAGACCGCCCTGGTGCGGTTGCGCAGAGAGCTCGACAATCCGCAGATCAGCCCGGTGCACCGGCTGGATCGGCTCACCGCGGGTGTCCTGATGTTCAGTCTGCGGCCGCAGGCCCGGGCGCCGTACCAGTTGTTGTTCGCCGATCGCCGGGTGGACAAGGAGTACCGCGCCCGGGCGCCTCTGGCCGACGGCCTCGAGTTGCCCGCGACCGTTCGGAACCGCATCTTGAAGGACTCCGGTGACCTGCGGGCCCGGGTGGTTCCCGGTGAGGTGAACGCGATCTCGCGCATCGAACTGACCGACACCGCCGGTGACCACGGTGTCTACCGTTTGCTCCCGCAGACCGGCCGCACCCATCAGTTACGGCTGCACATGTCCGGCCTCGGAATCCCGATCGACGGTGATCCGCTGTACCCCGAGGTCCGGCCGGATGTGGCGGCCGCACCCGATCACGGTGACTTCTCCAGCCCTTTGCAACTGCTGGCCTACGCTGTGGAGTTCGACGACCCACTGACCGGGCGGCGCCGTCGCTTCGAGAGCGTCCGCAACCTGCACTGAAGGGAGGGCCCATGGCCATTGTCGTTTCCTATGACCGCTACGAGGACCTCGCCTGTGAGGTTGTCGTCTTTCTCGACGACGAGTCCGGCGACTGCTTTCAGGTGCAGCGTGACCTGCCGCAGACACCGTCGAGTACCCCAGAATCTGCGATTTACCAGATCAGCACGGGTACCGGGCCTGCGGTGGAGCGGGGGATCGTGGCCTGGCAACGCGACGGTGACGAGTTCGAGTTCGCCCTCTCCCCGTTGGCGTCGCGGATGTTCGGGGGCAACGCGCGACTGCGATTCGAGGCGCAGCCCGCCGACGGCGATACCATCGATGACATCGCCGCTGCGCTGGAACGCATGACGCGCGGGTGAGTGCCCGTGGGCGCTGACGCAACAGGTTCGACAACAGACGATCCAACGCAAGGACAAGATCAAGTGCAACCAGACAACCCGATGGCCGGACTCCTCCAACAGGCTCAGGAGATGCAGCAGCAACTGCTGGCCGCTCAGGCCGAGATCTCGGCGGCCGAGGTGACCGGCACCGCTGGTGGTGGCCTGGTGACCATCACCGGTAGCGGCACCGGTGAGGTGACCTCGGTGACGATCGATCCCAAGGTGGTCGACGCCGATGATGTGGAGACCCTGCAGGACCTGATCGTGGGAGCTCTCGCCGACCTTGCCGACAAGCGTGATGCGCTGACGCAGCAGAAGATGGGTCCGCTGGCCGGAGGCCTCGGCGGTCTCGGCGGCGGTTTCCCCGGCCTGGGCGGGTAACCACCGGTGTATGAAGGCCCGATCCAGGACTTGATCGACGAGCTGGCCAAGTTGCCGGGACTCGGTCCGAAGGGTGCTCAACGCATCGCCTTTCACCTGATGGCTGTTCCGGCAGGCGACATCGATCGGCTGACCGCGTCGCTGGTCCATGTCCGTGACGATGTGGTGTTCTGCGAGGTCTGCGGCAACGTGTCCGCACAGGCGCGCTGCCGCATCTGCCGTGACGCGCGCCGCGATGCGAGCAAGATCTGCGTGGTCGAAGAACCCAAAGATGTGCAGGCGATCGAGCGGACGAAAGAATTCTCCGGTCGCTACCACGTACTCGGCGGCGCTCTCGATCCGCTGGGCGGTATCGGTCCGGATCAACTCAGGATTCGGGAATTGCTGCGCCGCTTGGGAAATCAGGAAGACGGCGTCGACGTCAGCGAGGTGATCGTGGCCACCGATCCGAATACGGAGGGCGAGGCCACCGCCACCTACCTGCAACGCATGCTCCGAGATTTCCCCGGGCTGTCGGTGACCAGGCTGGCCTCGGGCCTCCCGATGGGCGGCGACCTGGAGTTTGCCGACGAACTGACACTGGGCCGGGCGCTGTCCGGTCGTCGTGTGCTGACCTAGGCGCCTGCATGGTCGACCAATCCTGGACGGATAGCCTTGCCCGGCAGCTGAAATCGGGCATCGTTGCGATCGACGGACCGTCGGGTGCCGGGAAATCCACGTTTGCCGATGCGCTGGTGGCCAGGCTCGAAGAGCTGCGGACCCGGGTCGTGCTGATCCGTACCGATGACTTTGCCACCTGGGACGACCCGGTGGGATGGTGGCCGGAGCTGGAAGAAGAAGTGCTGCGGTCGTATTGGCGCGGGCACGATTTTCGTTTTCACCCTCGGGTGTGGCGTGACGGCAAACCCGAGCTCGGTCCGCGGGTCTGGCTGCGGTGGGAACCGTTGCTGATCATCGAGGGCGTGTCGAGTGCTCGGGTGCCGGTTCGCAGCCATCTCAAACGTGCGCTCTGGCTCGACGGTGGCACGGAAGAGCAGCGACTGGAACGTGGGGTCGCGCGTGACGGCGAGGCGCAGCGTGAAAACCTACGCCGCTGGCAGGATTTCGAGCGCGGCTGGTTTGCCGTCGACCGCACCCGCGACTATTGCGAGGTCGTTCCCGAGTGCGTGCTGGGGTCTGCGACGAGCTGAGCGGGGCTCAGGCGGCTGTCACGGCCGACGACCGGGAGCGGCCTGATCATCAGCTCGCCGGGGCTCCGGTGTTGTCCTCGGCCAGGCACACTGATCGAAGTACGTTGTGGTACACGATGAGTCCGTAGGTGTTCGGTGCGTTGATCAGACTGCCCGGGTTCGGTATCAGCTGCGTCAACTGCTCCGTGGTCAGCGTGGGAAGCAGTAGCTGCAACACCGAGGCCGTGGCCGGCTTGCTCTGGGTGTAGGCCAGGCTGAAGACGTGGGTGCTCAGCGCGTAGGCGTAATAGCCCGCGGTCATGGATTTGGTGACGGTGAGGTCCGATAGCGGGACGGTCTCGGACATATCTGCACCGCCGAGGTAGTTGCCCACCAGGCCGGTGATGGCCTGGGTCGGCGCACCGCCCACATAGGGGACGAGACCGAGTCCGAAGTCCATCAGTGTCTCGATGGTTCCGAAGTCCGCAGGATCTTCCGGGATGAGGTTGTGCGGCACCTGCGCCCGGCTCATGAAGTCCCGCAGCCGCGCGGTCTGGTCGGTAACCTGCGCTCCGGTCTTTGCATCGGTGGTGGCCTGCAGATAATGGGAGGTGCGGTCGACGATCCGGGACAGCGGCAGCGATCCCACCGAGGGGCAGGTCTTGTCTTCGGCGATCAGTACCTGTCCGGCGATGTCGGTGAGTATCTGTGGCACTCGATTCGGGAAGCGGAGGTCTTTCACGGGCTGACCGGCCCGGTCCTTCTGGTCCTGGGTGACCGAGACGATGCAGGCATCGAGGAGCGCGGCGCTCAACGCTTCTTTGACCACGTTGATCGCCATCGAACCAAGGCTCAGCGGCAGAGAGATCAACAGTCCGAGGCTGACGGGGCCGATAGGCATGATCGGCGGAATGGTCCCTGCCACCAGCGTCATCGGGATGATGACGGTGATGTAGAGGTAGAGGTACACGGTCTCGACGGCCTGCGACAAGGTCATGTTCTCGAGGGTGATCGCTTCGTACTCGGTGCCGTTCCGGATGTTCATCAGCTGCGTCAGGATGTACTGCGACAGCGGGTCCCGGTATTGGAGACTCGGGGAATCCTCGGACGCGCCGAGCCCGACCGGGTGGTTCGAGATCGCCAGCGACGACACGCGCAGGCCGTCCATGTCACGGTGGGCGTCGGCCTTGATCGAGGCGGCGTCCCGCTTCACCTGCTCGGGCATCTGGGGTAGCAGCGAGTCGAAGACGGCATCGTAGATTCCGCCGAGGGTCGCAAAATTCGAGCCGACACACTCTGTCGGAGCGGCGCTCGGAGGGGATGTCGACGGTTGCACCGGCGCGGCGGTCGCCGAACCCACCTGGCCGATCACACCGCTGCTGCCGAAGGTCACGAGCGTCAAACTCAGGACCAACGTCGCGACGCCGGCGTGGAGAAGACGTCGCAACGGCTTGTGTGGCCGAGCTGACAAGACGGTCCCCGATCTGTTGACGCCCGCACAAGCGCGCACGCGGCATAAGCGTTGAATTCATCACTGGATGCAAAGCCAGCATAAGAATCGCACAGCCTGGCGAAAGTGTGGAGTGGCGCACCGAAATTCACGATGCGCAACCATGATTCGGTGAACTCTAGATTTGTCTCGACATCCATACCCCGCATCGACGCCCGGTTCCGGGCTGTAGCGGGTCTGTCAGGCAGTTGGACGGGCCAACAGCTTGCATACGGTGGCGTCGGAGACCTGCTCGAAACGTTGGTACCACTGGCCAACGGCCCGGAAATCGGCGGGCGTGCTCACGCAGACGAGGTCGTCGACCAGCGGTGTGATCTCGGAGATGGCCGACTGCGGTGCGACACCCACAGCGACGATCAATCGTGCGGGCTCCAGCAACCGGGCGGCCTCTATCGCCGCCCGCATGCTCGCTCCGGTGGCGAGTCCGTCGTCGACCAGGATGGCGATCCGGTCGGCCATGGCGATCGGAGGCCGGCCGGCGCGGTACTTCTGCTCACGTCTGGCGAGCTCGTGGGTCTCGGCATCGACGATGTCGCGAAGTTGCTGGTCGGTGACGCCGAAATCGGAGACCACGCGTCGGCTGATGGCCGGAGTACCGCCGAAGGCCACCGCGCCCAACGCCAACTCCGGATTGCTGGGGACACCGAGCTTGCGGATGATGCAGGCGTCGAGTGATGCGTGCAGTGCAGCGGCGACCTCCCACGCGACCGGTACCCCACCGCGGGCGAGGCCGAAGACGGTGACCGCGGGATTGTCGACAAGACCGGCATCGCGGGCGATCAGCGCTGTGGCCAGCATCTGACCGGCCTCGCTGCGATCTCGCAACGTATGACCCCGGTCGCTCCATGGTTGTCGCGTGACCGGTCACCTCCGCCGGCTATTACAGGAACTGTGCCTTCGTGATGCAGGTCTTTCCATTCTGCACGATCACCTCGTACACGATGCGGGATTGGTTCACGGCGTCACCGGATTGCCAGGACGCTGCGACCAGAACCTGCGCCGATGGCGAGCTCGGGATGTGAGGTGTTACAGCGAGTGCTTCGAATGTGACTGTGCTGGTGCGGTTCTGGGTCCTCAGCTCGTCGGTGAACGAGATCAGATTGGGTAGCGCCGAATCTGCGAACTCGCCGCAGGTGTTGTCCTTGAACGTTGCGATTTGGGTGTCACTGGTCGCCGGGCTGATCTCGAACATGCTGCGGGTGACCGTCTCGGCGATGTCGCGGGCCTGCTGATCGTCGATCACCGGGACGGGTGGGGCGGGCGGTGCGGCATCGGAGTCGTTGTCCGGCGCGGTCAGGGTGGCCAGCGCAATGGTCAGGGCCACGACGGCAACGACGACCACCGCCAGGATGATCGCGGTGCGAATGTGATGGCCGGAACGCTCGGGGCGCTGGGGTGTGGGCGATTCGGTCATCACAGCACCTCCATCGCGCTGATACATGCCGGGACGGCAGTGCGGTCCACGGTGAACTCGATGGCCGTGGTGGCAGGCGCGGCCGGGATGTTGTTCTCGGTGGTGTCGAGGATGAAGAAGGCGAGCACCGTGGCGGTGTTCTCATCCTGCTCGACGATCCCGTAATGGGCATTGGAGGTCACCACACTGCGATTGGTGTCGGCGACGATGCGGGGCAACGTCTTTGCGGTCTCGTTCCACTGCTCGAGGGCATCTCCGCAGAGTGATGCCTGTGCTGATTTCACCGTCGCGTTGATGGTGTCCGGTGTGAAGTTGTAGAGCGATTCGGTGGTTGCCCGAACGGTGTCGACTGCTGAGGCCTGGGGCGCGGCCTCGGTCGTGGTGGGCGTCGCCGAGGCGGCATCGTCATTGCCGGTCACCGACCAGGTGATCGCCCAGGTGGCGGTCACGACCACGGCGAGAACGACAAGTCCCAGCGCGAACACCAGCGGGGCCTTTGTGGGGACACGGTTCTGTGGTGTCGTGCCACCCCGTTGTGGCGCAGTCGATTTCGGCATCGGTGTCAGCCTCGGCGGCCGGCGGCCAGACGCTCACGACGCAGACGCTCGACCTCGGGTAGGTCCAGGGGCGCGAGCTTGTCCACGCCGAGCGCCCGGGACAGCAGCAGGTCGGCGAGTTCCGGATTGCGGGCCAACGCCGGACCGTGCAGATAGGTACTGATCACCGAACCCTGTACGGCGCCTTCGATTCTTTCGCCGCCGCCGTTGCCGACGCCGTGCTTGACGCGGGCCAGCGGTCGGGCGTCGGGGCCGAGGGTGGTGCCGCCGCGGTGGTTCTCGAACCCGGTCAGAGGGGCGGTCAAGCCGGACTCCGGGAGCGGATCGGTGATGAGTTCGCCGATGCTGCGGGTCTTTTGCGGTGTGGTGGTCAGGTCGAGCATCGAGATACCGTCCACCCGTTCACCGGCCGACGTCTCGTACCAGTGTCCCAGCACCTGGATGGCCGCGCAGATCGCCAGTACCGGCCGTCCGGCTTCGGCGGCTCGTTGCAGCCCTGGGTATTTCGTCAGATGCCGGGTCGCCAGGCGCTGTGCGTAGTCCTCGGCACCGCCGAGGGTGTAGACGTCGAGGGACTCGGGCACCGGGTCGGCGAGCGTGATCTGGATGACCTCGGCGTCGATGCCGCGCATCCGGGCGCGCTGCCGCAGGATCAGGGCGTTGCCGCCGTCGCCGTAGGTGCCCATCACGTCGGGCAGTACCAGGCCGATACGCAAGGTCGATTCGCTCATGTCAGCGGATACCCTTCTCCGCGCGGTCCATTGCGATACCGAGGTCGCGGAATGCGGTGTAGTTGGCGAGCACTTCCACACGCCCCGGTGGGCAGGACGCGATCGCCGCCATCGGGTCGGCGATCGTGGTGTGTTCGGCGCCGGCGTAGAGAAGTCGCACACCGAGATCGGTGGCCCGTTCCCCGGCGGCAACCACCGCGATGTTCTCGAACTCCTCGAAACGCACATCCCAGAGCCAGCTCAGGTCCTCACCGTCGGGCACCTGGCCGTTGACCGCGATGACCAGTCCCTCGGCGTCGCGGTCGATCATCGACATGGCCTCCTGCCAGCCGGCGGGGTTCTTGGCCAGTAGTACGCGCACGCGATGCGGTCCGATCTGGTGCACGCCGTACCGGCCTGCCACCTCGCCGACCGTGCCCGCCGCTGCGGTCGCCGCTGCGGGGTCGGCGCCCATCGCCGTGGCCGCGGCGATCGCCTGTGTGGCGTTTCCGCGGTTCGCCTTGCCGGGCACGGCGAGTTCCATCGGGTGAGAGAAGCCGTTGGGTCCGTACACGTGGGTCTCGTCGAACCACCAATCAGGTTGGGGCCGTGCGAAATCGATGCCGGGGGAGTACCAGTGGTCGCCTTCGCGGACGATCGGCTCTCCGGAGCGCGGGCAGCTGACCGAGTCATTGGCCCAGCCCGCACCCGCGGCGACCCACACCACATTCGGGGCGTCGTAGGCGGCGGACGAGACGAGCACGTCGTCGCAGTTGGCGATGACGGTGGCCTGCGGATGCCGGGCGATGCCCTCGCGCAGACGGCGTTCGATCATGTTGATCTCGCCGACGCGGTCGAGCTGATCCCGGGAGAGGTTCAGCAGGACGATCGCCTCGGGTTCGACGGCGTCGCCGACGTGGGGGACGTGCAGTTCGTCGACCTCGAGGGCGGCGAGCTTCGCATTCGGGTGCAGCGAGAGCGCTGCCACGATGCCGGCGTCCATGTTGGCGCCGTCGGCCTGCGATGCGACCTCCCCGAGTGACGCGAGCGCTGCGGCGGTCATCCGGGTGGTTGTGGACTTGCCGTTGGTGCCGGTGATGATCACGCTGCGCTTGCCGCGACCCAACTCGCCGAGCAGGTCCGGATCGATCTTGAGGGCCACCAGGCCACCGATCATGGAGCCTTTGCCGCGGCCGGTCTTCTGCGAGGCCCAGCGGGCGGCTGCCGCTGCGCGCAGGGCCAGCTTGGCGCGTGGGCGGAGCCGGGTGGAAGGGCGTGGGCGGTCGTCGTCGAGCATGGCAGCGAGTTTGTCACAGGTCCCGGTGTGACCCGTGTCGAGAGTGGTCACGGCCTGGTGAGGCACTCCAAAGAGATCAGGATCGAACCAGCCGGGCGATGGCGGCGGATGCTTCGGCGAGTTTGCGTTCGGCTTCCTCACCGCCGGTCTTGGCGGCATCGACCACACAGTGCCGCAGGTGGTCATCGAGCAAACCAAGGGCGACGCTTTCGACCGCCTTGGTCAAGGCGGAGATCTGGGTGAGGATGTCGATGCAGTACTGCTCTTCGTCGACCATGCGGTGGATACCCCGGGCCTGACCCTCGATGCGCTTGAGACGGGCGAGGTACTTCTTCTTGTCGTTGATGTACCCGTGTGGGGCCGAGTGGTCGGCGTCGGTGGTCGGGATGGCAGTCATGGTGAAGATCCTAGGGTTCGCGGGCGTTGGGAGTGCGGGTGCGCAAGGCCGGTGGATCAGGCCAGTGCGCTGCCGGCAACCCATTGATCCCACGGCACGCTCCAGTCGCCGTTCTGCCACAGCTCCAGCGGTGGCCCGCCGGTGTTGCGCACCTCGACGATGTCACCGGGTACCGAGAAGTCGTAGAACCATTTGGCGTTGTCGGGGTTGAGGTTGAGGCAACCGGACGACACGTTGGTGTTGCCCTGCTGCGCGATGGTGTCGGCGAGCTCGTGCAGGTAGATGCCGTCGTTGCTGATCCGCGTGGCGTTGTAGATGGTTTCGCGGTAGCCGAGGCGGGAGTTGACCGGCAGGCCGTAGGTCGACGAGTCCATGATGACCGGGCTGGCCTTGTCCAGCACCGTATAGGTGCCCGATTGGGTCCAGAAGTGGATGGTCTGGCCGTTGACCGTTTCGGTACCGCCGCGGCCCATCGAGGTCGGCATGGTGCGTACCAGCTCACCGTTGTTGTAGACGCTGACCTGCTTGGTGGTGTCGTCGGCGATCGATACGTGAGCGTCCCCGATGGTGAACGAGGTGCTCACGTCTTCCTGACCGAACAGGTTGTCCCCGAGCTGGATTCCGTAGACATCCGCGCTGACGGTGACGGTGGTCCCCGGGGTGTAGTACTCCTGTGGTCGCCAGTGTGCGTTCTGGTCGTCGACCCAGTTCCAGGAGCCGGTGACCGGCGGGTCGGTGCGCACTGACAGCGTGCGCTGCGCGGCAGCGAGGTCGGTGATGGGTTCGTCGAAATGCGCGACGATCACCGTGCCCACGCCGTAGGTGGCGCCGTCGGCGAGCAGATTTCCGCCGGTGGTCACGAACGTCGGTTTGGTCTGGTTGCCCGGCGTGATCGTCGCGAACGAGGCGGTCTCTTCGGTGCGCTGACCGTCGTTGATCGCGCTGGCCACGATGGTGTAGTCGCGGCTGTATCCCAGTGACTCAGCGGGTTTCCAGGCAACCCGGTCGGGAGTGAAGATGCCGTCGATGACGGTCCCGTCCTCGTTGGTCATGACCACCGACTCCAAGGTGCCAAGTGAGGACTCCACCGTGACGGGGTCGGTGGGGTTGAACGAGACTTCGCCGTCACCGGGAGTGAAGGTGATGACGGGAGCGGCGGCTGCCGCTTCGGAAGACGGCCCGCCGGTTGATTCCGAGGGCGAGGTGGATGAGGAGCAGGCCGCGAGCATCACAACGATGAGCGGCAGCAACAACACCCGCAGTAGGGAGCGGATATGCATGAGACCTCCAGATAACAGGAAGGGCGGCACGCCAGAGTTCACGGAACGCGGCGTGGGGGGATGGAAGTGCTGTTTGTTCAGGGCTGTGTCTGCATCGCCTTCATGGTGTCGATCTCGGCTCGCTGGGTTGCCACGATGGTGTTGGCCATCTGGTCGACCTCTGGGCTGAGTCCGTCGGCGATCACGGTGTCGGCCATCTCGATCGCACCGATGTGGTGCTCGATCATCATCGACAGCCAGGTCTGTTCGAAATCGGCACCGTTTTTGGCGGCCAGGTCGGTCATGTCCTGATCGGTCATCAGTCCACTCATCCCGCCGGCGCCGTGGTCCATGTCGGTGCTGGGGGCCGGCTGACCCCACTGCGCCAGCCATTGCTGTAGCTGCGTCATTTCCGGTCCCTGCGCATTCTCGATGGCCGTGGCCAGCTCGATCAGCTGCGTGTTGGTGCTGCGGCCGTCGACGAGCCCGGCCATCTCCACAGCCTGCGCGTGATGCGGATACATCATCTGCGCGAACATGACGTCCGCTTGGTTGAACTGGGCCATGTTCGCTGTTGACCCGGCGCTACCCGGAGCGTTGGACATCGACGATTGCGACATCGAATCCATGTCATGGTGATCGTCGTTGTTGTCGCCGCAGCCGGCCAGCACGAGTGCGGCAACACCGAGACCGGAAACGGCGAGTTTGATACGGGTGGAATGGTTTTTGGGCGGGATGGAATGGGTCAAAGACATCGGGGATCTCCTCAGGAAAATTGTTCACGAAATCGGATGGACTGATGCGTACCTGACGGCACGCCGAAGGACGGTCACCGCAGCAGGGCGGTGAGATGCCCATCAGATCCGCAGAATCGACAATTTCTCCAAAGTGGTTGTTGCCCAGGGTGGTGCCCGGGAAGCATGCCTGCCGAACAGGCCGATGCCTGACTGGCGGGCACGTGCTCCGAAACGGTGTTTCAACAGTCGTCGAATGAGAAGCAACCCCGAGGCGATGGTGATGACAGCCATGCACATCGCCATCCCGGTATGTCCGGAGCAATTGGCGGTGCAGCTCTCCACAATCTGCGATATGCCCGACGCGGTCGGCGTCGAATGCTCGGTCATCGATCCGGCCGTCACCAGGTGTCCACCGGGGGGATGCACCATCGGTACCGAGTGCATCAGCAGCACACCGACGAGTACGGCGAACGCCGCACCGGCCATCATCAAGCCGCGGCTGTGATCGCGCCACCGGAAAGGTGCGGCGACGAGAGGTCGCGAGTCCGCGTCCACGGCCGTCGACATGCGCACCTCCCATTCTGCCGTACTTCCACGACTATTTTACCCCCCACGGGTATACCTCAATCGTGGATGAATTCCCACCATGAGCGTGATTTGTGACCCAGTCCATGCTGGTTCTGCTTGTGGCTCAGTTCATTGCATGAGTCATTCATGCAGAGCGGACCGATCCCTGCAGAGCCCCGGGAAGGGCGACTAATGCAGGGTTCCGGTCACCAGGGGTGCGATCGTGCGGCGTGCGATGTCGCGCGCGACGGCTTTGTCGTTGAGGTCGAAGCGACCGTCCGGTACCACGAGATACCCGAGGGTCAGCCGGACGATGGCGTCGGCCTGGATGGCGGGATCAGAGGGCGGGAGCAGGCAGTCTGCCTGCGCCATCGCGATGCGCGCGGCGATGAACTGGCGGCCCAACTCGATGGGCGAGGGGTCGCCGCTGGACAGGATCGCCAGGACCTCGCCACCGTGTCCCGGTTTCGGGTTGTCGCCGAGGAACCGCTTGCGCATCTGTAGGCAGGCCACGAAGGCCTCCACGATGCGCTCGGTGGGATCGGTGACCCGCAGGAAGGTGGCGGTGATCTCGGTGAGGAAAGTGCGGAGCAGCTGTGCGATCGCTGCCTCGAACACCGCGTCCTTGCTTCCGAAACGCCGGAACAGGGTCGCGCGGCTGACGCCGGACCGCGCCGCCACGTCGTCCATCGTCGCTGCCTGTGTCCCGAGCTCGGCGAGAACGCTCAAGGCGGCGTCGAACACGTCGCCATCAGCGGAATCGGCGGGTTTGTCGGATATGGCCGCGATGGCGGCTCGTTCGAACAATCGGGGCAGGGGTGCGCCGGGACGTGGCATCGGAGCAGTATCGCACTTGAGACTTATCTGTTAGTAATAGACTCATGTCCGAGCCGGCGAGTGATTCAGGTACCCGAACAGGCAATCGATGGGTCCGCTCCGCTGGGGCCCGGTTCGGTCGCCTGGACCGTATTTGGGGACCTGACATTCGTCTTGGGTGCGTCCCGCCGTCTGTTGATCGACGTGGCACATCCGGTTGTCGCCGCGGGGGTGCGCGAGTTCTCTGTATTCGAATCAGATCCGTACGGCCGTGCCGAGCGCACTCTCGACATGATCATGGGCGTTGTCTACGGGCGCGACGAGTCGTTGGCGACGGCTCGCCGGCTGCGCGATCTACATCAGAACTTCAAGGGCGCAAACTCGGACGGGTCGCGGTGGAGTGCGCTGAACCCGGAGGCCTTCCACTGGGTGCACGCCAGTCTGGTCCACGGTGTCTACACCCAGCAGAAAGTGCTCGGGCGAGGCTGGCGGCCTGGTGAGGTCGAGCAGTTCTATCTCGAAATGCGACAGGTCGGGCGTCTCTACGGCGTACGCGATCAGGACATGCCGGAGGATTGGGTGGGGTTCTGTCGCTGGTTTGACCAGATGACCGCAACGCGACTCCCTCGGCTGGTCCGACTCGTTCCGCAGGCCCGCCAGGCGATCCGGCAGGCCGAGCGCGATCTCGCCCGGAATTCCTGAGGCGTGAGCGTGGAGGTTCTTGATGTCCGTAGCGCCGACGGCACCCGGCTGCACACCGAGATCTACGGCCCGTCGGATGCGCCGATCATCGTGCTGACACATGGGATCGCGTGCGCAATAGGATTCTGGCGCAACCAGATAGAGGAACTCAGTTCCGACTTCCGGGTAGTCGCGTTCGACCATCGCGGTCACGGGAAGAGTGAGGCGCCGCGTTCGGGCAGCTACAGCCTCGATCATCTCGCCGACGATCTGCACGCCGTGCTCACCGCGACCGTTCCAGTCGGTCGCCGAGCGGTGATTGCTGGGCATTCGATGGGTGGAATCGCGGTGATGGCGTGGGCCGAAAGGTACCCCGACGACGTTCCGGCCCGAGCTCAGGCTGTTGCGCTGGTGAACACGACCTCGGGTGAGATCTTGGACAACGTGCGGTTCCTGCGGGGCCCGGCGCGGCTGATCAAGATTCGTCGACAGCTCGCGGCCGCGGTCGTACCCCTGGCCCGGCTGCCCATGCCGCGGCGAATACCGTTGCGGCGCAAGTTGTTGGCGCATGTGTCGGTCGGGATCGGTGCCGATGTGGCGATCGGTGTCGAAGTTGATGGGATGTTCGGATCCACCTCGGCTCGCGGGCGTGGTGGATACGGTGCGCTGTTGGTGGGCATGGTCGACCATGTTGATGCCGGTGCCGTGAACGTGCCGACGCTGGTCATCGCCAGCCGCGGCGACAAGATCGCGCCCATCGAACGGTCGCGTCTGATCGCCTCCCGGCTTCCGCAACTGATCGAACTCGTCGAACTCGCCGGCGGCCACTGCGGACCGCTCGAATACCCGGACGCGGTCACCGAAGCGCTGCGCGGATTGGCCCTGAGGGCGTCGCGTCCCCGGGCTGGGTGAGAACTGACGGTTGACGAACCTCAACCTACGGTCACGTAACTTACGGTACCGTAGGTTCGGTGAACATCGATATCGCAGAGGCCGACCAGGTGTATGCCCACTATCTGGACCATCAGCAGGATCGCCGCAACGCGTTGATGAAATACGGCTTCCTTGCGCTGAAGTACCGTCCACGGGTTCGCTTCGATGAAGCCGGTGCGAAGGCAACGCTGACCGGGCTGATCGAGTCCGGCGTGCGGTTGGTGATCTCCGTCAATCACATCAGCGAGGTTGATCCGTACACGGTTGCGGCAGCGGCATTTCGGTCTCCGTTGCGTTCGCTGATCGGCCGCACGCGCATCCTGGCCAAGGATGAGTTGTTCGTCGACGAGGAACTCCGTCGGAAGATCGATTCCATGGGAGGCATTCCGGTGTTCCGGGCGAAGAACCATGGAACCCGGGTCGCAGCCGAGGCGGGCCTGAAGATGATCGACACCTGCGTCGAGCGGATGTCCCGTGGGGACAGCATTGCGGTGTTTCCGGAGGGCACGTGCAATCTCGACGACCCCGCCACGGTGGCGCCGATCGGTAGCGGAGTCGCCCACATCGCGGTACGGGCAAGAAATGCCGGTTGCCGAGTCGCCCTGGTCAACATGGGACTGTCCTATCAGGGGGCAGGAAACCGAAAGCCTCTGGTGGTCATGGGAACTCCCACAGAGTTGGAACCGAAAGCGCGTCCCGCCGCCGTCGCGCGGCAGATCCGACTCGATCTGCAACGCGTCGTCAACCTCGCAAACGCCTGACTCACTGCGCAGGCGTCTACTTCCTACGGCGCCCGAATGTCTGGAAGCGGTAGAGGTAGGGCGCGATGCGGTAGAGGGGGACCGCGCGTGGCCACTCGTTGGTCCGGAAGTATGCGTCGGTGCCGCCGTCGACGAATATGACGCTGCCGCACAGGAAGTCGGCGGCGTCCGACAGCATGAAGATCACCCAGTCGGCGAGCTTGCCGGGATCGCCGAATCCGCCGACGGGGACAGGGAACTTCTTGACCGCCTTGGATTCCGTGGGCGAGGCGAGCTGCGCTTCGAGTAGGGGTGTCATGATCGCGCCCGGCGCCAGCGCGTTGAGTCGGATGCCCGCGCCTGCCCATTGTGGTGAGACCGCCTGTTGTCGCACCCAGCGGCTCACCGCGATCTTCGATGCGGCATAGGCCATCACCGAGGCGGCCTTGCCGAACATCCGAACCGATCGCACGGCCTTGTCGCTGTCACCGGCCAGGAACGCTCTGATGGCGCGACGCGGTACCGCCGGCACCGTAGTTGTGGAATTGCTCGAGAAGACAATCACTTTCGCGGCGTCAGTGGTCGCCAGTGCCTCTCGCCAGCCCTGCAATAAGTCCACAACACCGAAGTAGTTGACCTCGGCGATCAAGCGCGGGCGGTCTTTGCCCGGGCCGGGGCCGAGCCCGGCGGCGAGCACCGCACCGTTGAGTTCGCCCTCCGACCTCGCGAGAACCTCCTTGACGGCGCTCTGGCGACCAGCGGCCGTCGACAGATCGGCGATCACGTCGGCGTCCTTGAGGTCGACCCCGATGACGGTGTGGCCGGCTTCGGCAAGCTTGGTGGCCACTTCGCGGCCCATTCCCGATGCGGCTCCGGTTACGGCATACACGCCCATGGCATTACTTCCTCGACGGTCGGGGGTTGGGATTCTCGCATTAGTGGTCCAGCGGAACAGTAATGTACGCGGTGTACGCCGTCGGGGAGGCTGTTCGGCGTGAAAGGAGTGGTTACATGCTGGTCGCTGTCACCGGGGGAACCGGCTACCTCGGGGCCCACCTGGTTCGTGCGGTCCTGGAAGCCGGGCATCAGGTCCGTCTGCTGGTCACGCCCGACGAGAAGATCGATGAGTTGCTCGCGGTCCTGACTGCAGCCGGGTCCGTCGAAACCCTGGTCGGTGACGTTCGTAGCGCCGATACGGTGGACGCGCTGTTGTCCGGGACGGACGCCGTCATCCATGCCGCCGGGGTGGTCGGGACGGATGACCGGCGCGCCGAGCTGATGTGGGAGGTCAACGCGTATGCCGCAGAGGCGGTGATGCGGTCGGCCGTCGAGCGGGGGCTCGATCCGGTGGTGCTGGTGAGCAGCTACGCGGTGCTGACCCCGACCACTGATCCGATCGTCACCCTCGACACCCCGACAGCGCAGGCGCGCAGTGCCTACGGCAAGAGCAAGGGATATGCCGAACGTGCGGCCCGGGTACTGCAGGAAAGCGGTGCTCCGGTGGTGGTCACCTATCCGAGCAGTGTGGTCGGGCCTGCGCTGCACACCGCTCCGGGTGTCACCGAGCAGGGCTGGGGCACCATCGTGCGTTCCCGCTGGGCACCGCGGGTGCGTGGCGGCATGCAGATGATCGATGTCCGAGATGTCGCCGATGTGCACGCAGGCATCATCGATGCCGGACCCGGACAGGGGCCGCGCCGCTACCTCTGTGGCGGCCAGATGCTGACGTTTGACGGCATGGTTGATGCGGTCGAGGTGGGGATGGGCCGTAAGGTCCGACGGATCCCGCTGCAGCCGAACATATTTCGCCGACTGGGCAAGATGGTCGATGCCATCGGTCGATGGATTCCGGTCAGCGGCGGCTTCAGTGGTGAAGCGGCCGAGTTCCTGACCGCTGCGGTCCCCACCGACGACACCGTCACGTTGAACGATCTCGGAATGAAGTGGCGTTCCCCGGCGGATGCGATTGTCGCCACCTTCCGTCCGTAACCCCGATGATGTGCGGTTCTGGCGAACAAACGCCCAGGTAACGCCCGCCAAAACAGCACATCATCGGGGTTTGAGGTCGGCGGCCAGGGTCAGCAGTCCGGTGATCCGCGTACGCAGCGCTGCGGTGTCATCTTGGGCGGCAATGGTTGTCGAGAAGAGTGCGGCACCGGCGGCCATGATCAATATGGCCCGGGCATCATCGCGGGCGGTTCGATCACCTTCGGTGAACAGGTCGATCGCCGGATCACTGAAATGGCGCCAGAGTGACGCCCGCAGGTCGGGGTCACTCTGCAATGCGACGAGCAACCCCGGCAAGGCCGCCTGCACCTCGTCCCGTGCGAACAACAGGTGGCTGCCTTCCACCACCCACGCGATCCAGCCGCTCTGATCGGTGCCGGTGAAGGGCGCGAGGTCGGGTGCCTGGCCGAGGATCGCATGCAACACCAACTCGGCCTTGGATGACCACCGCAGTTGGACGCTGGTGCGGCTCACCCCCGCTCGAGCGGCGACCTGGCGCAGACTCATTCGGTCCCAGCCGGACTCGAGGAGGAGTTCGAGACAGGCGGCAAAGACCCGATCGTCGATCGAGTCATCGCGTGGGCGGCCGACATGCTGTCCATCGTGTTCCGCCGACCCGGTCATGTCCCAGATTCAACCAGGCCGACCGGGATTCTTCGGTGAGCTTCGCGCTATGCGGGGATCGGGGTCTCGGCCGCCGGCCGGGTCTCGGTTGTCGACTCCGGTGCGCGTCGCGCGCTCAACCCCGCGAAGCAGCCGATGATTACGACGGCGGCACCGATGATTTCCCAGGGCCTCGGTGTTTCGTCGAGGAAGATCCAGGCGGCGGTGATGCCGACCACCGGGACCAGCAATGAAAACGGCGCAACTCGTGACGCCGGGTACCGCGACATCAGGTAGGTCCACAGACCCGAACCGACCGCGGTTCCGAGCACCACCACGTAGGCGAGACCAGCGACGGCGACGAGTCCGGTGTGCGAACCCACCGTGGTGATCGCGTCGAAACCGGCCTGCGGTCCCTCGACCGCCAGGCTGAGCGCGTACAGCGGAATCGGTGGGATGACGCACATCCACAGGGTCAGGTGCAGCGCGTTGTCCGGGCGGGCCAGGCGTGACCCGATGTTGCCGAACGCCCAGCCGAGGCCCGCCACCAGAGTCAGGAGGACCGGCAGCAGGGCTGCGCTGGCGCCGTGGCTGGTTCGGTCGACGCCGATGATCACCATGCCTGCGACCGCAACACTGATGCCAAGCACCTGACGCCTGCTCATTCTTTCGCCGAGCAGCAGTACGCAGAGCAGCACGGTGAACGGTGCCGACGACTGCAGGACCAGCGAGGCGAGGCCGGTGGGCATGCCCTCGTCCATCGCGAGGAAGAGGAACGCGAACTGGACTGTGCCGAAACCGATTCCGTAGAGCAGGAGCCACCGCAACGGCACGTTGGGGCGCGGGACGAACAGGACCACCGGCACCGCCATCACAGCAAAGCGCAGGGCCGCGAAGAACAGCGGAGGGAAATGTTCGAGGCCGACGTGGATCGCCAGGAAATTCAGTCCCCACAGCAGCACAACGGTCAGGCCCAGCATGCGGTCGCGAGTAGTCACCCGTCCATGTTTAGTGGGCGGAACAGTTCAGTTCAATCTAATTATTGTGGACTAATAATGTAGAAGGACTTCACTGTTCAGGCGATTCGCACTGCCCGGAGCACCGTGTCGTTGATATGGCCGGCCCCAGCCGACGACGGGTCGACGTGACGCGGTTGGGTTCGGTCGACAAGGATCTTCCAGTTGTCATCGAGGAATGCCGCGAACTCGTGGGAGGTGTAGTAGTCGAGCGGATTGAAATCCGCTTCGCCCGAATGTGCTTCCACGTGCTTCCTGGCGTGGTCCTCGGAGAAATCGTGGCTGACCACGAACAGTGTTCCGCCGGGGGCGACCGCGTCGACGAATCGGCGGGCGGCATCATCGCCGGGCGTGCGAAGCAGTGGGAAGTAGTGCAACGACACCAGATCGAACGCGGATGATTCTGGCGGATTGCGCACCGGATCGGCATGGGTCCAGGTGATGGACGGGTGATCGTTCAGTTCTTTTGCCCGCGCGAGTGCGGCGGATGAGATGTCGACGGCGGTCACCGTCCAGCCGTGCTCGGCCAGCCACCGCGCGTCGGCGCCCTCCCCGCATCCGACGTCAAGTGCCGTACCTGGTGTGAGGTCGGCGAGCTCGCCTTCGAGTGCATGGTTCGGGTTGTTGCTCCAGACGCGATCGGTGGTGGTGTACCGGGCGTCCCAATAGGCTTCATCCATGGTTCCCAGTGTTCCTGATGGTGCAGATCGTGGCAAAGTATCTTGCCATTTCGGCAAATCCCGACCTCCCGACAAAACGGCTACGAGGTAGGCTCAGGCATGCTCGAGATGAAGAGTCAGTGTGAACTGTGTTCAGCAGCACTGGGTTTGGATGCAGCGGCGTGGATTTGCTCATTCGAATGCACGTACTGCGCGGACTGTCGCTCCCGCCTCGACGCCTGCCCCAACTGTGCCGGGGAGCTCTCCCCGCGTCCTCGGCGCGCCACCGGCTGACGCGGAATGCGGGTTGTCGGTTTGTCAGTTGGCCGGTCCCAACAGCGCAAAGCAGGCTCGCAATGCAGTGTCTTCGATGGTGGCGACGGGGCGGCCGTTCTCGACGGCGTTGGCGGTCAGCTCGTGGAGTCCGCCGAGCAGCATGATGGCCATCTCCGGGGTCACCGGATCGACTCCGGCGGCGCGCATCTGCGGGGTGTCGGTGAGGGCGATGATGGTGCGGACGAAGTCATTGATGGCTTGCTGCTGGATCGGCCGTGCGTCTTCTCCCAGTGCAGGCAACTCCCGGATCCAGCACAGTGTCATCGCCGGATGCGAATCCATCGACCGGATGTAGGCGCCGATGGCTTGCCGGATCTGATCGGTCCAATCGGCATCGGGATCGACCGAGGCCACGATGGCATCGATGTTCTGACTGTTGGTCACGTGCAGGAGCTCGACGAAGCAGCTCTCCTTCGACGTGAACTCCTGGTAGAAGGTGCGCCGCGACGTTTTTGCGTGGCGCACGATGTCGGCGACCGTGGTCGCGCGGTAACCGCGTTCGGTGATGGACTCGCCGAGGCCCTCGAGCAATCGGAGTCGGAACTCGCTGTTGCCTGCGGGGCTCGTCGGGGCCGGGGTTGCGGCGGGGTTCGGCACATCGCCACGATACGGCGCTCCGGACCCTTGCGACCTCTGGTACGTCGGCGTACCGTCTTTGTGAAACGTGACTCAGAACACTGGCGGGGAGTGGTTCGGCATGAGTGCAGTTCGACACGAGGCGACCATCGACCAAGATCGTGCCGGAGTCGCACATCTCCCGCCCGGGCTTCGGTTACCGCGGGCACTGCAGGCGCTGCCGTTCGTGATTTCCAGACGTCAGTCGATGGCATTGGCGGCCAAGCGATTTGGTCCGGTGTTCACCATCGACATACCGGTGTTCGGCAAATCGGTGGTGGTCGCCGATCCGCAGTTGGCGAAGCAGGTGTTCACCACGCCCTCGGACGTCCTGTGCAACGTCCAGCCGAACCTCAGCCGGATCCTGGGCGAGGGTTCGATGTTCGCCCTGGAAGGTGAGGAGCATCGCAACCGGCGCAAACTGCTCACGCCACCGCTACACGGCAAGGCGATCAAGGTCTATGAGCAGATCGTGGCCGAGGAGCTGGCGAAGGAGACCGCCACCTGGCCCGAGGGTGAGGAGTTCGCAACAGTCGACCCGATGATGAGGGTCACGTTGAATGCGATCCTGCGAGCCGTCTTCGGTGCCCAGGGAGAGCATTTCGACTCGCTGCGCGAGGTCATTCCGCCGATGGTCGAGACCGGATCGCGGTGTGCGACCATTCCCGACTCCGTGCAGAAGGGCCGCATCGGGCCCTGGGCTCGGTTCGGGAAATTGCGGCCCGAGTACGACTCGATCATCGCGGAGATGGTCGCCACGGCGCGGCGGGACCCGGATCTCGAAAACCGCACGGACATCATGGCTTTGATGATGCGCAGTTCGTACGACGACGGGTCGGCGATGACCACCAAAGAGATGGCCGACGAATTGGCCACACTCCTGGCCGCCGGACACGAGACCACCGCCAACACCCTCGCCTGGGCGTTTGAACGGCTGACCCGGCACCCGGAATTGGTGGCGCGCCTGACCGCCGAGGTCGCGGAGGGTGGATCCGAGCTGCGGCAGGCCACCATCCTGGAAGTACAACGCAGCCGTCCGGTGATCGACTTCGCCGGCCGGCACGTCCTGGCTGCGGAATATGAACTGGGGCAATGGCAAATCCCTAAGGGCACCACCATTCTCGTGGCGATCTCGCTGATGCACGACGACAGCGAACAGTTCCGGAACCCGAAGATCTTCGATCCGCAACGATTCGTCGGCAATCGGCCATCGGCTGCGTGGATACCGTTCGGTGGCGGTACCCGGCGCTGCATCGGAGCGGCATTCGCGAACATGGAGATGGACGTGGTGCTGCGCGATGTCCTGCGTGACTTCGAGATCGTCGGCACCGATGCCCGTTCAGAACGCTGGCACGGACGCGGAGTGGCCTATGCGCCGCGGCGCGGCGGGCGCATGGCGGTCCGGCGCCGTTAGTACCGGCACCGCGGCTAGCGTTGCGGGTATGGACCTGCAGCGCTTACGGATACTGCGAGAATTTGCCGACCGCGGCACGGTCGGCGCCGTCGCGCATGCGTTGAACATGACACCGTCGGCGGTCTCGCAGCAGCTCAAGGTCCTCGGCCGGGAGGCAGGCATCGCGTTGCTCGAGCAGGATGGCCGGCGGGTGAGACTGACCGAGGCCGGTCGGGCCCTGGTCCTGCGGGCGGACGAGGTCGTCCTGGCGGTCGATCGTGCGGCCGAAGAGATGGCGTCGTATCGCGACGATGCGGTCGGTTCCGTGCGGATCTCGATGTTCCCGTCGGGTGCCGCCCTGCTCCTGCCCGGACTCATGGAGCGGATGGGTGAGGCCGGTATTGCGTTGATCGCCCGCGATGAGGATGTGCGATACCAGGAGGCGCCGGCGTTGCTGTCCGATTCGGATGTGGTTCTCACACATCGTGACGAGCGGGCGCCGCAGGTGGTCTCGGCCCGCGTTGCAACCACGTTTGTGATGCGTGAACCCATCGACCTGGTGGTCGGTCCCGCCCATCGTCATGCCGGACGCACCGAGGTCACGCTCGGTGAACTCGCCGACGAGGACTGGATCAGTGTCCGCGATGGATTCCCCGTCGACGACGTGCTGCTGTCGCTGGCCGCGATCACCGGAGTTCAACCCCGGGTGATGCACCGGATCAACGACTTTCGGGCGATCGAGGCGCTGGTGGCGCGAGGGCACGGGATTGCCCTGATGCCGCGGTATTCCGTCTTCGACCCCAACGTTGTCCGTCTGGTGCTCACCGGCGTCCGGGCGGCGCGGGTGTACGAGGCGCTCAGTCGTCCGGGGGCGCAGGACCGCGGCGCCGTGCGTCAACTCGTCAGTGCCCTGGTCGCCGAGGCGCGCGAACTCGATTAGAGCCCTACCTGAATTTGCGCCGTCCAGCAGTGATCACTGCTGGACGGCGCAAAAAATTGCTACTGGGTGTTGGTCCGCGGTTACGGGGCCCAGGTCCGAGGTGCCTGCTCGCTGTCCTCGGCGACCTCTGCACCACCGGCAGCGCGCACCGAGCGGTTCACGGCGGAGACAACGGCCCGCAGCGATGCGGTGGTGATCGACGGCGCGATGCCGCAGCCCCACACGGTCTCACCGTTGATCTCGACCTCGACGTAGGCGGCGGCGTTCGAATCGTCACCCGAGGTGAGCGCATGCTCCGAGTAATCCAGGACCTGGATCTGATAGCCGACGGTCGACAGCGCATCGACAAAGGCAGCCAGCGGACCGTTGCCGGCTCCGGAGATCTCCTTCTCTTTGCCGTCGATCTTGACCGTGGCGGTGATCTGATCTTCGCCGCCGTCGATCTCGGCTGCATCGACACGCTGCTTGATGCGCTCGAGCGGGCGGACCGGCTGCAGGTACTCCTCGGCGAAGACGTCCCACATCTCCTTGGGCGACACCTCGCCACCCTCGCCGTCGGTGATCTTCTGGATCTCGCGACTGAACTCGATCTGCAGACGCCGGGGCAGCTGCAGGCCGTGGTCGGCCTTCATGATGTAGGCGACGCCGCCCTTGCCCGACTGGCTGTTGACCCGGATGACCGCTTCGTAGTTGCGGCCGACATCCTTCGGGTCGATCGGCAGGTAGGGGACTGCCCACGTGATGTCGTCGATGTCGGAATCTGCTGCGTCCGCATCGAATTTCATCTGGTCCAGGCCCTTGTTGATGGCGTCCTGATGGCTTCCGGAGAAGGCCGTGTAGACCAGATCGCCACCGTACGGGTGCCGCTCGTGCACACCGAGCTGGTTGCAGTATTCGACGGTCCGGCGGATCTCGTCGATGTCGGAGAAGTTGATCTGCGGGTCCACACCCCGGCTGAACATGTTCATGCCCAGCGTCACCAGACAGACGTTGCCGGTGCGCTCACCGTTGCCGAACAGGCAGCCCTCGATCCGGTCGGCGCCGGCCTGGTAGCCCAATTCTGCTGCGGCGACGCCGGTTCCGCGGTCGTTGTGCGGGTGCAGACTCAGGATCACCGAATCGCGGCGGGCCAGGTTGCGGTGCATCCACTCGATCGAGTCGGCGTACACGTTGGGTGTTGCCATCTCGACGGTGGCAGGCAGGTTGAGGATGATCGGCTTCTGCGGTGTGGGGTCGATGACCTCGGTGACCGCGTCGCAGACCTCTTTGGCGAACGAGAGCTCGGTGCCGGTGTACGACTCCGGTGAATACTCGTAGCGCCAGTTGGTGTCCGGGTACTTGAGCTCTTCGGTCTTGGCCTTGTGCGCGGCGTCGGTTGCGATCTTCTTGATCGCGTCCTTGTCGGCGCGGAAGACCACGCGGCGCTGCAGGATGGACGTCGAATTGTAGAAGTGCACAATCACATTCGCGGCACCACGGCAGGCGTCGAAGGTGCGCTCGATGAGTTCACCGCGGCTCTGCGTCAGCACCTGGATCGTGACGTCGTCCGGGATGGCGCCGTCCTCGATGATCTCGCGGACGAAGTCGTAGTCGGTCTGGCTGGCCGAGGGGAAACCGACCTCGATCTCCTTGTAGCCCATCCGCACCAGCAGGTCGAACATGCGGCGCTTGCGGGCCGGGCTCATCGGGTCGATCAGGGCCTGGTTGCCGTCGCGCAGATCCACGGCACACCACATGGGTGCGCGGTCGATGACCTTGTCGGGCCAGGTGCGGTCGGGGAGGGTTACCGGCTCGACCTCGTCGGCGAACGGACGGTATCGGTGCGCGGGCATCGCTGAGTTGCGCTGGGGATTCCATGCGGGCTGATCAGCGGGAATGGGTCCGGCCGGTTCTACGATTCGGCTGGCATTGGAAGTGAAAGCATCTGCGGCAGGCATTGGGTCAATCTCCGAGGGTGGTGGGTGGCAAGACCGGCGCGTCACAAATCCCGCGACGGGAAGCCGGTCTGGATCAGACCCCGCCGCGGCAAAGGAGAAGGAGCACGCGCTGCATGTTTGGCACTCTACTCCCGTCGTTGTCGAACTCCAAAGAGGGTCCCGTCACTGCTCGGGACCATACGAATTGCCCCAGATGTCGCTGAAGGCGACATCACTCATCGGCAACCTCGTGCGCTCGCGCCGGTCACGTTCTGCGACATCGGGGGCCAATGTGTCCGGGGCGGCGAGCTTGCCGATGGCCACCATCAGCAGTGGTCGATGGCCCGGCGGTATCGCAAACCTCTCGATCATCGCCTCGGCGCGGAACCCGCCCATCGGATGAGCATTCCATTCGCCTGCCTGCGCTTGCGTGATCATCTGCGACGCAGCCAGACCGACGTCCATGGTTGCGTAGTCCTGCATCTTCGGTTCGTCCGGAATGTCCGTAGTGCACAACAGGATCAACGCGGCCGCGGCCGGGGCCCAGGACTGGTTGCCGCGCTTGAGTCCGTCGACAAGACCCGCGAAGGTGTTGTCACCGCGCACCCCGACCAGGAAACGAACCGGCTGGTTGCCGCCGCCGGTGGGTGCCCATCGACCGGCCTCGAGGATTTCTTCGAGCTGCTTTTCGGAGATCACCGCGGCATTGTCGTAGCCGCGGGCGCTCCACCGTCCGGCCAGGATCGGATGTAGGGGCACGGTTGTAACTCCTTGTGATGGAGCCGCTTTGGCTCCTACTCGACCGGTTGCGCGGCCGGTGTGCGGGTGCGCAGCAAGACCGCGACGATGACGGCCATCGCAGCCAAGAGTGCCACGTTGACCACCGCTGTGACGTGAAGGCCGTCGACAAATGCGCTGCGTGCGGTATCTGCGAGCGTGGTCTGGGCGGACGGGTCGAGGTCCTGCGCATGATCGAGGGTTTCCGACAAGGTGTCCTTGGCCCCGGTGTTCTCGGTGTTGCGACGGAACACCATGGTGGCGACCGAACCCAGGATGGCCAGGCCGAACGCGGTCCCGAGCTCGAAGCTGGTCTCGGAGATGCCGACGGCCGCACCGCTGCGTTCGGTCGGAACCGACGACACCGCGACGTTGGAGACCAGCGAGAAGATCATGCCGTAACCGATACCGGCGATCGCCGAGCTGGCCAGATACACCCCGACACCTTCGGAGACACCGAGCCAGATCATCCCGGCGTTACCGATGGCGGCGAACGCGATGCCGATCACAAAGGCCCAGCGGACCGTGACAAGCGCCGCGATCCGGGAGGCGCTCATCGAGAAGACCGCGACGGCGATGGCCATCGGAAGACCGAGGAGGGCCGCGGTGATCACATCTCGTCCAAGCACCGACTGCAGGTAGATGCCGGTGAGGTAGCTCAAGGCGCCGAGCGTCATCATGCCCGTCAGTGCACTGCCGATCGCTGCCGAGAACCGCGCGTTGCGGAACAGTTTCAGCTCAAGCAGCGGGAACGGGGTGCGACGTTCATGCCGGATGAACAGCCACATGCCGACGATTCCGATCGCCGCAAAGACCAGCGTGGTGTTGTCGAGGCCTTCTGCCGCACCATGTTTGATCGCGTACACGAGCGGCAGGATGCCGAGCATCGACAGTGCGATGCCGAGCACGTCGAACGGGTCGGTACTGCCCGAGCGGTACTCGGGGACCAGGCGGGGAGCGAGTGCGAGGAGGATCAGCAGGACCGGCACGTTGATGAGGAACACCGAGCCCCACCAGAAGTGGTGCAGCAGAACGCCGCCGATGACCGGACCCAGTGCGGATCCGCCGGCAAAGGCCGCGGTCCAGACACCGATCGCTTTGGCGCGGGTCACGGCATTCGGGAACATGTTGCCGATCAGCGACAGGCTCGACGGGAGCAGCGTTGCGCCGCCGATACCCATGATGGCGCGGGCGGCGATCAACGATGAGGCATCCGGCGCGAAGGCGGCGACTGCGGACGCGACGCCGAAGAGTGTCGCGCCGACCAGGAGTAGTCGCCGTCGACCGAAACGGTCACCGAGGTTGCCCATCGTGATGAGCAGACCCGCGATCAGGAAGCCGTAGATGTCGACGATCCAGAGTTGCTGTGCCGCCGAGGGCGCCAGTTCGGCGCTCAGGGTGGGGATGGCGAGGTATAGGACCGAGAAGTCCATCGAGACCAGGAACACGGGCAGCGTGAGGACGGCGAGCCCGAACCACGCGCGGCGGTCGGGGCGATGATCTTTCGCCTCGGCTCCGCTGTTGGCCGGGCGGTCCGTGATGCTCACTGCACTACTCCTGGTCGATAGGGTTGGGTACAACGTACGCATATGGGTACGTTGTACGCAAAGCATTTATTCCCTGGTTCCGGAACCATCGGGAGAATGGTCAAGCGAAGGAGGTCTGCCCGATGAGTGTTGCTGATCCCGAACAGGGCTCCGAAGGGGTCAAACTGACCCGCGCCGCAGTGGTCAATGCTGCGATCGAACTCGCGGATGCCGACGGCTTCGGCGCGGTCACGATGCGCAAGATCGCCGACCGGCTCGGCGTCGGGACGATGTCGCTCTACCGGCATGTGTCCGACAAGGATGCCCTGCTCATGGCCATGTCCGACGAGATCGGTGTCCGCTTTCCCTATCCGCCTCCCGGTGACGCGAACTGGCGTCGGCGGGCATTGATCGCGGCCGACGTCGACTGGAACCTCTACCAACGCCATCCCTGGGTCCTGCTGGCGTTTGCCTCACCGCGCAGCAGCATGGGGCCGCAGAGTCTGAACTGCCTGGACTGGCTGGTGGACGCCTTCCTGGAGTTGGAGATCACCACCGCGGAGGCGACCGAGATGGCGTTGTCGCTCTGGAATCTCATCGCAGGCACGGTCCTCAGTACTGTCGCCGAGCGTCTGCTGCACGACCGGGCCGACGAGAACGGCGGACAAAGCGGATTCATGCGATTGCTGGCCGGCAGACCCGACGGCACGCCGCCGCCGCATCTGGCAGAACTCGTGGGAACCGGCAACCCGCAACTGACCGATCCGCGGTATCTCCTCGATCAAGGCATCGAGGCACTGTGCGACGGCTTCGAAGCCAGGGCCCAGCGCACCCGCTGATCCCGTCGACCTCACAAATTCGCGCCACCTACTGACGTTCGCGCCGGTTGCAACCGGCGCGAACGCAGGTAGGTGGCGCGAATTCGTGGGGGTTGGATGGCCGGTCACATGGCGTGCGGATAGACCGTCAACATGTGGGCGCCGAACCAGGAACTGGAGGTGATCACGATGATGGCGACAATCACCTGAGTCGATGTCCGGCGTTTGGCCAGACCGATGGCGAACGGGATCAGCAGAACAAAGGCGGGAAGCAGGAGTCGGGGCCGACTCATCATCAGTCCGCTCGAGGCCACGATCGAGACGACAACGAGTGCGCCGTACACCGACACCGGCCAGGGCACCCGATCCACAAAGCTGTAGACAGCCAACGCGATGGTGATGACGATGATCCACGCGGTCGCCACCGGCGCGATTTCGGGGGAGTTCACCAGCGCGAAATTCACGAAGTCGAAAGCGGCTTTGCCGTAATCGATCTCGGTGTTCCACCCCTGCGTCTGGATGCGGAACCAGCCCAGCGGCTCACCGGTCTTGTGCCACACCACCGCCAGATAGCCCAGATAACCCAGTGGGCTGATCGCGATCGCGACCCAGGCGCGCCAGCCGTCGCGATGCCGCAGTGCCGCGGCCAGGATGACAACACCGATCAGGACCACCGCGGTCGGACGACTGAGCCCGGCCAGCATCGCGCAGGTACCGGCCAGCAGCCAACGCTGCTGCAGGACACCCACCAGCGTCCATGCGGCCAGCGCGCAGAAGAGCGCCTCGGTGTAGGCCATCGACAACACGATGCCCATCGGGGCCGCGGCAAAAAACACCGAGAGCAGCAGGCCCGCCCGTGCCGGATCGGCCTTGGAGAGGCGGGATTCACCGGACTCGTCGCGTTCCTCGGTGAACCAACTGGTGATTCGGGCCGGGATCCACCGTGGTGGGTTCGGCCGATTCTGCATCTGCTCGCAACAGATGGTGCCGATCCGTGCCACACCCACCGCGGCAAGTGCCCCGAGGAACACATTGACGGTGAGCGCAGCACCGAGCGTGCTGAAACCGGGGATCTTGTCGACCGCACCGGCGAGCATCGGGTACCCAGGAAAGAAGGCGTAGGGCGTATCGGAGTCGCGCATTCCCTGCGCGTCGGTCTGGGTGAGAGGAACGCCACCATAGCCGTGCTCTGCGATGGCCAACATCCATTTGCCGTCCCAGGCCGACAACACCGACCCGAGCCCGCCGCCGCTGCGGAGCTGATCGAACCGCTGCAAGGTCAGCAGTCCGATAAGGCGAATCACCAGGAAGGCCGCTATCGGTTCGATCCAGCTGCGGTGCTTGTACAGCCGGTCGCTGACGGTTTCGATTGTCGCTCGGCTCAGCACCTCACGGATCCTAGTGTGGACCGGCCGCAGGCATCGACCGAGTGGCCGCGTCCGATGCGTCGGCGCACGTGAAGATGCAGGTGGCTATCCTTGCACGGGGCAGTAGCGGTCCTGTGTTCTTCCCGCTGTCTGATTTTGGCAGCTCGATGCAAGCGAGAGAAAGGAAACTGCGTGGCTCTGGTCGTGCAGAAGTACGGTGGCTCGTCAGTGGGCGACGCCGAACGCATTCGTCGCGTGGCGGAGCGCATTGTCGCGACGCGCAAAGCCGGCAATGACGTTGTGGTTGTCGTGTCCGCGATGGGTGACACCACCGATGAACTCCTCGACCTGGCGGAGCAGGTTTGCCCATCACCCCCACCGCGGGAAATGGACATGCTGCTCACCTCCGGTGAGCGGATCTCCAATGCCCTGGTGGCGATGGCGATCAGTTCCCTGGGCGCCGAGGCGCAGTCGTTCACCGGGTCTCAAGCAGGCGTGATCACCACCAGCAGCCACGGCAAGGCGAAGATCATCGACGTCACGCCCGGCCGCGTTCGGTCGGCGCTCGACGAAGGCAAGATCGTCCTGGTCGCCGGTTTCCAGGGTGTCTCGCAAGACACCAAGGACATCACCACGCTCGGACGCGGTGGTTCGGACACCACCGCGGTTGCTCTCGCGGCCGCCCTCAAGGCCGATGTCTGCGAGATCTACACCGACGTCGACGGTATCTACACCGCCGATCCGCGGATCGTTCCGAACGCCAAGCATCTGGCCACCGTCTCCTTCGAGGAGATGCTCGAGATGGCGGCCTGTGGCGCAAAGGTCCTGATGCTGCGCTGTGTGGAATACGCCCGCCGCTACAACGTTCCCGTTCACGTGCGCTCGTCGTACTCAAACAAGCCCGGCACCATGGTGTCCGGATCGATGGAGGACATTCCCGTGGAAGAAGCCATCCTCACCGGCGTTGCCCACGACCGCAGCGAGGCCAAGGTGACCATCGTCGGGCTCGACGACAAGCCCGGCTATGCCGCCAAGGTGTTCCGCGCAGTCGCCGACGCCGAGATCAACATCGACATGGTTCTGCAGAACGTGTCCGAGGTTGCGACCGGAAAGACGGACATCACCTTTACGTGTCCGAAGGAAGTCGGACCGCTGGCCGTCGAGAAGTTGACGAAGCTCAAGGACGAAATCGGCTTCAGCTCCATCCTCTACGACGATCTCATCGGCAAGGTGTCGCTGGTCGGTGCCGGCATGAAGTCGCACCCGGGCGTCACCGCGACGTTCTGTGAAGCGTTGTCGGAGGCCGGGATCAACATCGAACTCATCTCGACGTCGGAGATCCGCATCTCGGTGCTGTGCCGCGACACCGAACTCGACGAGGCTGTTCGCGTGCTGCATGCCGCCTTCGATCTCGGTGGCGAAGAAGAAGCCACTGTCTACGGCGGAACGGGGCGATAACCATGGGTGTACGTGTTGGTGTTGTCGGTGCCACCGGTCAGGTCGGCGCCGTCATGCGAAAGTTGTTGGAAGAGCGTAATTTTCCCGCCGACGAGATCCGGTTCTTTGCATCGCCGCGGTCGGCGGGCAAGAAGCTGCCGTGGCGTGGTGGCGAGATCGTGGTGGAAGATGCCGCAACGGCAGATCCCACCGGGCTCGACATCGCGCTGTTCTCGGCCGGTGCCACCATGTCCCGCGAGCAGGCACCGCGTTTTGCCGCCGCCGGTGTCACGGTGATCGACAACTCGTCGGCGTGGCGCAAGGATCCCGATGTGCCGCTGGTGGTTTCAGAGGTCAACGGTGAGGAGGCGCGCAATCCCAAGAAGGGCATCATCGCCAACCCGAACTGCACCACGATGGCCGCGATGCCGGTCCTCAAGCCTCTGCACGAGGCAGCCGGTCTGCAGCGTCTGATCATCTCCTCGTACCAGGCGGTGTCGGGCAGCGGACTGGCCGGCGTCGAAGAGCTGGTCTCGCAGTTGCGTGCCGGCATCGACGATGCCGAGAAGCTGGTCCACGACGGATCCGCGGTCTCGTTGCCTGCTCCGGTGAAATACGTTGCGCCCATTGCCTTCAACGTGTTGCCGTTGGCCGGCGAGCTGGTCGACGACGGCTCCGGTGAGACGGACGAGGATCAGAAGCTGCGCAACGAATCGCGCAAGATCCTCGGACTTCCTGATTTGCTGGTCAGCGGAACCTGCGTACGGGTTCCGGTGTTCACCGGGCACTCTCTGTCGATCAATGCCGAGTTCGAACGGCCGCTGTCCGTCGAGGAAGCCACCAAGCTCCTTGAGGGCGCGCCCGGCGTCACCGTGACCGAGGTTCCGACCCCGCTCGATGCTGCCGGTAAAGACAACTCCCTGGTCGGACGTATTCGTCAGGATCCGGGTGCGCCGGAAGGCCGTGGGTTGGCACTGTTCGTCTCGGGCGACAACCTTCGTAAAGGCGCGGCACTCAACACCATTCAGATCGCCGAACTCCTGGTCTAGTCGGGTCTGACACCCTGAAAACTGTCAAATAGCAGGACTCCGAGGGCAAATAGCCCTCGGAGTTCCTCTATTTGGCAGACTTCAGGGCCGTGGGGGCGTGCGGTGGCGATCGGGCCGGGTGATCGCCCGGATGTCGGCGAGCACCCCGTCCCAGCCGTAGAGCACGTCGTCGTAGGTGATGCGCATGGTCAGCCAGCCATCGACCAACGCGCGACGGTCGCGACGACGATCATTGCGGTAGTTGTCCAAGCTGGTGTGATGCCGAACGCTGTCGCACTCGAGAAGTAGCCGCCCGACCCCTAGGTCCACCCGGCCGACGCCCGGGATCTGAGGCTGAACGACAACCGCGAACCCAACCGCCCGCAGTCGTACGCGGACGATCGATTCGGTGCCCGACTGGGATGCCGGATCGCATTTGTCCAGGAGCCCGGCGACCCGCCGGGACGACGTGCCCATCTCCGACGCCATTTGAGCCACTGTCAGCTCGGCTGTGTTCAGTGCGGAATCGCAGGTGGCGATCCAGTGCTCGGTGCTCATGCATCGTGCCGCAGCGAGCAGTGCGGTGGGATTGGGTCAACAGCGGTCCGGGCAGGGGGAGGCCGCCCGAATCCTCTGCACGTCCGGTTGCTGGTCAGTTCGCCGTGCCGGGTCGGTCGGGTGTGGACCCGCCGGTATCCGGGCGGCACCCACAGCCCCTGTTTGCTCAGTGCCGACACGCAGCCGAGCACACCGCCGGCCCGGACCGCTTCGACCACGTCCGGATCAGCTGTCGGCGTCGCATACCAACCCTGCCGCAGTCCGATCAGTCCACCGGCGTCGGTCTCGCGCCTGATCTGCCAGGCGCTCAGCCCGTGCCGGTGCAGCTCTTTGGTCGAATAGACACCGAAATCCATGGTGATCAGACGGATTCGGGTGAGTTCAGGTTCGATCACCCTGAAAACTGTGAAATACCAGTGCGCCGAGGGCATATAGCCCTCGGCATCCCGATATTTGCCAGTTTTCGGGGCGAGTAGGCCGCGCCATGTTTGGATATGCGGGTGACGCGCTCTGGGAGTCGGTTGGTGTTGTTTCTCGCGGTGGTCCTGTCGTTGGTGATGACAGCGCCGGTCGCGCAGGCTGATCCGGGTGCCCCTGACGTCGGCCCGGCCGGAACCGCACTCATCCACGGAGATCTGGCGTCGACCGATTCGACGCCCAACGCCGGACCCGGAGCCGGTGGAAAGCTGCTCGCGTCATCACTGCCCGGCGGTGCCTGCGCGGCGACCTTCATCGGGAGCGATGGTCTGCCGGTCGCGCTCTGTACCGGCTACGTCGGTGTGAATCCGCCAGGATTCGCCGTCCCGACCGTGGCGCTCTTCGACCCCGCGACAGCCCAACCGATCGCGTCGTTGCAGCTCACCAAAGGTGGACTGCTCGGCGGGGTGTACGGCTATCTCGACAGCCGCAACCGGGTCGTGATGGCGGACGGTTCGGGTTCGATCCTCAAGATCGCCCACCGTAAGAACCCGGACGGGCGGTGGCAACTGTTCGTCGACGAGCGCCTGGATGTCGGTGAACAGATCCCATCCGGCGACGCGATCACCGGACTCGCGCCGGACTTCGACGGGCGTATCTGGTTTGCGACCACGGGCGGTGTCATCGGCACCGTCGATGACAGTGGTCATGTCGGGTCCACACAATTGCCGGCAGGCGAGAAGCTCACCAACGGTCTGACCATCCGCCGGGGCGGGGCGTCGATCCTGACCAGCCGGGCGTTGTACGAGATGCGGGCTGATCAGCAGGGGATACCACTGATCAGCTGGCGGGCCACGTACGAGACCGAAGGTGTTCGACGACCAGGCCAGCTGGCACCGGGATCGGGCACCACGCCAACCTATTTCGGACCGAACGGCGACGAGTGGGTGGCAATCGTCGACGATGCTCCGCGGCCCAAGTTGCTGGTCTACCGTTCCGCCGACGGTTCGCCGGTGTGCAGCACCGATGCGTTCGGAACATCCGGTCAGGGAACCGAGAACTCGCCGATGGCGTGGGGCAACTCGATCGTCATCCCGAGTACCTATGGTTTCGGATATCCCCCGTTTGCCACCTCCGGACCGAGTGACCCACCGGCAGCGGCATTTACCGGTGGGATGACGCGTATCGATGTGTCCGACAACGGATGCCATCGGGTCTGGGAAAGCGACGACCGCATGGCCACCCTGCCCAAGCTCTCCCGCGCCGACGGCCTGATCTATGCGCTGAGCTACGGGCCGCTCGCACCTGGTGGGGGAGTGCAGCAGGTCGGCCCGGTCTACTACACCGCCGTCGACTTCCACACCGGGCAGCGTCGGGCGCGTACCCAGGTGGGGATCGCACCCGTCGACGAACCCATGCAGCTCACCGGGACCATCAGCGCCGACGGCGCGCTGTGGCAGGCAACGATCGGCCGGATGCTGAAGATCGGCTGATCGCCGCCTGGCCTCGTTGTTTCCCGTGAAACCAAATTCGCTTCATTTTGTGGACATGGCCTGCGGAGGGGCAGGACTTCGCGAGTGCAACAATCGACAGTGTGACGCAGGACCCAGGCGATCAGCCGACCGAACCGAAGCGCGACCGCCCGAACCTCGAGAAATCAGAGGCCGGGCCGGACGACTCGGTGATCGTGCCGCCTGATCTGGAAGGGATGCCGTCGCTGGCGGAACTCGACGCGGCCGACATGGCCAGGATCGCGCAGGGCCGAACATCCAAGGACAAGGACCACGCCGACCTCGAAGACGACACCCCACCGCCTGCGTCGTTGTACCACGCCTGGTTGTTGTGGCTCGGTGCCGCAGCAGCGGCGTTGATCGGTGTGATCTACGGGTTCGCGAATCTGGGTTCGACCACCGATCTGTTGAAAGACCGTCTTCACGAGGGTGTCCGGGACGACCCCAGCAACGCCGCACCGGCTGACCAGATCGATTCGATTGCCGGGTTCTTCCCGCCTGCGATGCTGATCACCACCCTCGTCCTGCTGGCCGTCCAGTACCCGCTGCTGGTTGCGGTCGGTCGTCGCCGCAGTCGCGGTGCGCGCAACATCTACGTGACGATGGCTCTGGTGATGCTCCTGTGCATCCCGATGGGCATCGACCTGCTCTTCGACTACCCGTCGGTGCCTGCGGCGATTCGGATCATCGGATGGCTGCAATTCGTGCTGCTGCTGTTCTCTGCGCTGTTCGCGTTGCGCCGGGGTGTCAATGAGTGGTTGCCGTCGTCGCAGCGGATGAAGCCGTCGCAGATCTTCCGGCCCGGGAACCGTTACTGAGCGCTGTCCGGGTCGGAAACGGCGGCCGCGGCCTCGACGATGATCTCGCGCATGGCCCGTTCCGCATCTGCCGGATCCCGGAGCCGAACGGCCCGCGCCACCTGATCGTGGAGGTCGATCGCGGCGGGGTTGGGGCGCGTGGGCATCATGCCGTGATGGGTCCGTCCCGTGAGGACCTCATTGACCACATCGCTGAGCGCCCGGAACATCTCATTGCCGCTTGCCTCGAGCAGGGTGCGATGAAAGATCATGTCCGCGAGTAGATATTGGTCGAGGTCGCCGGAGCGTCCGTGCACCACCATGTCCGACACCGCGGCCGCCAAAATGCGGCACTGATGCTCGTCGGCGCGCTCGGCAGCGAGCGCCGCGGCGATCGGTTCGAACCCGCGGCGCAATTCTGAGAGCGTCAGCAGGAACTCTGTTCGCTCGCCGGCGTCGAGGCGCCAGCGGATCAGTTGCGGGTCGAAGACGTTCCACATCTCTTTGGGCTGAACGGTGATCCCCACCCTGCGGCGGGAGGCCACCATGCCCATGGATTCCAGCACTCGGATGGCCTCGCGTGCGACCGTCCGCGACACCCCGTAGTGCTTGCCGACGCCGTCGAGTGTCAGCACATCTCCGGCGGAGTGGTCGTCGGACACGATCCGAATTCCGAGATCGGTCACAACACTGCTGTGCAATTCACCCGCGGTTGTGTCAGATGCCACGCAATTATCTTCTCATTCGCTTGCTCGTGTACCAAAGAAATGGTTTTATGACGGACACGCTTGCAAAAGTATGACTATTGAACTGATCTGCGGTAAGTCAGCAGAACGTGGCGAGGAGAAGGCATGCGATCAGCTCTGGTTGTGATGGGGGTGTCGGGTTCGGGCAAGTCGACGGTCGGCGCCGCACTCGCGCAACGGCTCCGCGTCCCGTTTGCCGACGCCGACGACTTTCACCCGGCTGCCAACATCGCGAAGATGTCGGCAGGCCACCCGCTCGACGACGCCGACAGGTATCCCTGGCTCGAGACGATCGGTGGATGGCTCGCCGAGCACGGCAATGGGGGCGTGATGAGCTGTTCGGCTCTCAAGCACAAATACCGCGACCAACTCCGTGCGCACTGCCCGACGGTGCGATTCGTGCACTTGTCCGGCACGCCCGAGGTGATCGGACGACGGCAGGCCAGCCGGCCCGGACATTTCATGCCGCCGTCCCTGCTCGCCTCACAGTTCGAGACCCTCGAGCCCCTCGGGGCCGATGAGCACGGTTACGAGATCAATATCGACCAGACCATCGACGAGATCGTCGAGGCCTATGTCGCCGCCGCAGGCGCCGACCCGAGCATCACGGAGGAGAACTGATGAACGCCGCATCTGTGGCTGTGCTGGCAGCCGATACGGAGTTGCCTGAACCCGTAGCGCCCGGATGGCAACTGATCCTGGCGGCGCTGGCCGGTATCGCGGTGATCGTCGTCCTCATCACCGTCGCGAAGTTCCATCCCTTCCTCGCACTGGTCGGCGGTGGCCTCACCGTGGGAATTGTTGCCGGTGAAGCGATTCCGGACGTGCTCGACTCATTCACCAAAGGATTCGGATCCACGGCCGCCGGCGTCGGCATCCTGATCGCACTCGGCGCGATGTTCGCCAAGCTGCTCGCCGATTCCGGTGGCGCGGACGAGATCGTGGACACGATCGTCGGACATGCCTCACCGCGCATGCTGCCGTGGGCGATGGCGCTGGTCGGCGCGATCATCGGCCTGCCGATGTTCTTCGAGATCGGCCTGGTCCTGCTGATGCCGGTCATCTACCTCGTCGCGCGACGTTCCGGACTGTCGCTGGTCACCGTCGGCATCCCGGCATTGGCCGGTCTGTCGGCGATGCACGGTTTTGTTCCGCCGCATCCGGGTCCGCTGGTCGCCATCGATGTCATCGGTGCCGACCTGGGCACCACGCTCGCCCTGGGTGTTGCGGTCGCTGTCCCGACGATCATCGTCGCCGGACCGCTCTTCGGAAAACTGGCAGGCCGCTGGGTTGTGCTGCCGGTCCCGACCACGTTCGACGCCGACCCGTCCGATGGTGAAACCACCAAACGGCCGTCCTTCGGCATCACCATCTTCAGCGTGCTGCTCCCGGTTGTCCTGATGCTGGGCAAGGCGATTGCCGAGATCTTCATCGAGAACGACGACCAGATCGTTCGGCAGGTACTCGACGTGATGGGCACGCCGGTCATCGCGTTGCTGATCGCCGTGGTGGTTGCGATGTTCACCCTCGGCCGGGGTTCCGGCATGGATCGCGACACCATCGCGAAGTGCACGGGCGCAGCGCTTCCGGCCATCGCCGGCATCCTGCTGATCGTCTCTGCGGGTGGCGGATTCAAACAGGTGCTCGTCGACAGTGGCATCGGCACACTCCTGGCCGACTGGGCCAAAGAGGCCAACATCTCGGTCATCCTGCTGGCCTGGGTCCTTGCCGCACTGATCAGGTTGGCGACCGGTTCGGCGACCATCGCGACCATCACCGCGTCGTCGCTGATCCTTGGACTCCTCGACGGACTCAGCGGTGGCGAACTCTCCCTGGTGGTGCTGGCCATCGGCGCCGGTTCGGTGTTCTTCTCGCACGTCAACGACGCCGGCTTCTGGCTGGTCAAGGAATACTTCGGGATGTCCGTCGGCCAGACCATCAAGACCTGGTCGATCATGGAAACCGTTCTCTCGGTCTCCGGTTTGATCGTGGTCCTGCTGCTCGGTCTGGTGGTCTAGTGCGCGACGATCAGGGCCGTCGCGGACGGCGTGGCCCTGATCGTCACGGCTGGTTCGTCGTCTCCACTGCCGCCACCGGCGTGCCCGCCGGTGTTCGCGGGATCCGGCCGGTCGCGAAGAGTGCGGCGACGGCGAGTAGGGCGGCCAGTGCAAACGCCGCCCGCAACGCCGCGAGACGGGCATCGGAGTTCACGTCGATCACCGCAGAGGCCGTGTCTGCGGGCACGCCTGCCTTCGCCAACGATTCCTGGAGTTGGGTGTTGGACACGAACGGCACTCCGGACGCGAGTTCGGTTGACGCCTGTTGCGCGACGGACGCGGGGACGTCGGGGTTGTCCTCGAGGCCCGAAATGGCGGACGTGGTGAGCGTGGCGATGAGGATCGAGCCGATCAGTGCGGTACCGAGCGATGCGCCGAGATTGGTTGCGGTGTTCTGAAGGCCGCCGACCTCGGCGCTCTGCGAATCGGGAACCGCGGATACCGTCACCGCGCCCAACTGCGAGGACAGTGAGCCCAGCCCGAATCCCATGAAGAGCATCGGGATCATGACGACGGCGGCATTGGCCCCGGGATCCATTCCGGCAACGAGGATTCCGATGCCGCTGATCATCGACGTCAATCCGATCCGGATGACCCGGCGTGGGTTCGCCTTCGGCCAGATCTTCGGTATCCCGATGGCGGCGATTATCAAAGCGATCGACAGCGGCAAGATGCGGACGCCGGTCTGCAGAGCACTCAATTCGAGAACCACCGACAGGAACAGTGGGACCGCGAAGAACACGCCGGCCTGGACGAGGAACTGCGCGAAGAACATCGACAACCCGCCGGTGAGTTGCCGATTGCGGAGCATAGCCGGATCGATCAGTGGTTCGCCATCGGTCTCGGCGAGATGGGTCTCCCAGCGCAGGAAGCCGTAGAGGACGAGCAGGCCGCCCAGGAGCAGCCAGATCACCGGCGACAGTCCGGCGAGTTCGGTGCCGCCCGGCTTGGCCTGCACCCAACCCCATTCGCTCGAGCGCAGGACGCCGTAGACGAACATGCCCAGGCCCGCGACGGACAGCAAGGACCCGACGACGTCGAGCCGGATGCTGACCGGTGGTACGTCGTTGATCTTGCGCAATACCAACAGGATTGCGACAACGATCACGACCTCGCCGACGAAGACGTAACGCCATGAGGCGAATGTCGTGACCGCGCCGCCGAGCAGCGGTCCCACCGCGACGGCCATTGCGCCGGCCGCCGCCACCAACCCGTATGCGCCTGCGCGACCGTCGGGCGGGAAGTTGGCGGCCACCAAGGCGACGATTGCAGGCATGATGAGCGCCGCGCCGATGCCCTCGAGCAGAGACCACCCGATGAGCAGCACCGGCAGGTTCGGGGCCAGGGCGGTGATCGTCGATCCGACGCCGTAGATGATCAGCCCGATCGCGAAAGCGCGGCGCCGTCCGAGCATGGTCCCGATCTTGCTGCCGGTGATCATCAGACTCGCCATCACAAGCGTGTACATCGTGATCGCTGTCTGGATTCCGGTGATCGTGGTACCGATGTCGTCCGCCACCGTTGCCATCGAGACGTTCATGACCGAACTGTCGAGTGTCATCAGGAACTGCCCTGATGCCAATACCGCGAGGACCAACCCAGAGCCTGTTTTTGCCGCCACCGCAGAGCCCCTTCTCGACTGGTTGAGGTCACCCTATATCCGTCAGACCTGCAAACTCCCACGCTTTCGGATGATCACGCGAGACCTTTCACCGTCGTCGCACGGTTGGCAGCACGGTGTCGTCGACGTGATCGGAGCCTGCGGGGCGGGCGCCGGCTCCCGGCAGCACCACGTACCGCACGTACCAGAACAGCATGAGTCCGGTGCTCAACGTGTGGAACAGGTGCAGCACCAGAACCGGTCCGAGTGGGAGATGCAGGACGTAGACGAGATAGATCAGATTGCCGATGTTGGCCAAGGCGATGTTGCCTGGACTGTAGGAGTTCACGTCCTTGGTGCGCCATGCCTTGGTCAACATCGGCAGTGTGCTGAAGGCGAACACCGCGGTGGCGACGGCGCCTGCGACAACCGGGATGTCCATGTCGGCCTCTCTGGGTGGGTGGGGTCTCGGTGATGGAACGGGTCAGGGACGGATTTCGTAGACGTTGTTGAATGCGGTCTGCGCGGCCAACCGGAACCTGGTGAATCCGGCCTCGCCCACGATCTGACGTAGTGCCGATTCGGGAGCCTGCGCGCCGAGTGCGTAACCACCCGTTTGGGACAGGGCGTTGGGGACGCAGAGGAACGTCGATCCGCTGTAGTAAAGGCGCCCAACCGGATTGAATGTGTCCTCGACCTTCTCGGCCGTGATCGGTTCGACCAGGAGCCACGTGCCGTCGGCTGCGATGGCCTTGCGAACCTGCCGGGCCGCACCAAGTGGATCGCCCATGTCGTGTAGGCAGTCGAACATCGTGATCAGATCGTAGTCGCGACCCGAAAAGTCCTGTGCTGTGCCGACTTCAAACGTGGCACGATCTCCGACCCCGGCATCGGCGGCGTGCTTGCGCGCGAGATCGATGGACTCGTCGTGGTAGTCCACACCGACGAATGTGCTGTGCGGAAACGACTGCGCCATCAAGACCGATGACGAACCGAGACCGCAACCGATATCGGCGATCGATGCTCCCGCAGTGAGTTTCGCTTCCACCCCGTCGAGGGCGGGAATCCAATTCGGGATCAGCTCGGCGGCATAGCCGGGACGATAGAAGGCGTCGATACCGGTGAACACGCTGTGATCGTGCTCGTGCCACCCGACACCTGCACCGGTGCGAAATGCTTCGGTGATGGCAGGTTCGGCTCGCAAGTAGCCGAGAACGCCCACAAATGCCGCTGATACGTTCGGTCCGTTCGGGTCGGCGAGGCAGAATGCCTGCTCGTCGGTCATCGAGAACTCGCCGGTGGACGGCTCGTACCCCACGTATCCGCCGGCGGCCTGACCGCGCAACCACTCCGTGAGGTACCGCTCGTCGTAGCCGGTCCGCTGTGCGAATGCTTCTGCAGTGGCCGGGCCCTGTGCGAGGGCACGGTAAAGACCGAGGCGGTTGCCAACGGTGATCGAACCGGCGGCGCCGGCAGCGCCCATGTCGGTGACGACTCGGCCGAGAAACTCCATGATCTTGTTTTCATCCATCTCAACTGCTCCTTCAAGTGACTAACTGATGCGGTGGACCGGTTCAACCGGTCACACTGAACAGCGTCGATGCGGTGGCAGACACGCCGCTGACAGCGGCAGGCACGGCACTGACAGGAGGTGGGCGATGGTCGGCGATGCGATGTCGCCACCGGTCCGGGTGGAGGTTCTCGGGCCGCTCCGACTCGTTGTCGATGGCGCGGCCGTGGATGTGAAGGGTCCGAAACGCCGGGCGGTTCTCGCGATGCTCGCGTTTGCAGCGGGCAGGACGGTGCCGGTCGGTCAGTTGGTGGACGCGCTGTGGTCATCGGAGGCGCCTGCGTCGGGACGATCGGCGCTCCAGGCGCACATTTCGCGACTGCGGGGACATCTCGGTCCGGCGTCGGCGCGGCTACAGGCTATCGCCGCCGGCTATCGCCTCGATCTGTCATCGGAGGAGCTGGATGTTTCGCACGCGCGACAGCTGTTGTCGCAGGCCAGAAGTCGAATGGATCGCGACCCGGCCGGGGCCCTGGATCTGTTGCGGAAGGCAGACGACCTCTGGCGTGGACCACTGCTCACCGATCTGACCGACATCACGGATATCGCAGTCGCGGTCGAGGAATGCCGTCAGTTGCACCGCGAGGTGACCGACACCCTGATCCACTGTGCGATCGAAGCCGGAGCCGCAGGGCAGACCGTGGGACTGGCCACCTCCTGGCTGGCCACCGATCCGCTGCGGGAGCCTGCGGTGTTGCTGGCGATGCGTGCCCTGGCGGCCACCGGCGAGTCGTCGGAGGCACTTTCGGTCGGACGACGATTCCGTGCCCGGTTGGCCGACGATATGGGCCTGGATCCGTCGCCGGCGTTGTCGACGCTCGAACGTGAGATCGCCGGAGGCGCCGCGGGACCGTCCACGGTGATGTCGACGAGCCCCCGATTGCCGCGGACGCGACTGATCGGCCGTGATCAGCAGGTCGCCGAGTTGCGGGAACTGCTCAAAAAGGAACGGCTTGTCACACTGGTCGGTCCCGGGGGTGTGGGGAAGACGAGTATTGCGCTGGAGATCGCTCGCAGTGCGCCGGAGGTGACGGTCCTGCTGCTTGCGCCGCTGACCGACCCTGCAGCCGTCCCGCACGCGCTGGCGGCGGCGTTGAACGTCAACGTGATTCGAGGAGATGTGGTCAGTGCATGTGCCGCGGTGCTCGGCGATCGCGAGCAGATGGTGCTGGTGGACAACTGTGAACACCTGCTCGACGCGGCCCGCGATGTGGTCGTAAGCCTCCTCGATGCCTGCCCTCGCCTGACCATCTTCGCGACGTCCCGTGAATCACTGGGACTTCCGATAGAACTCGCGTGGCGCCTGTGGCCCCTACCCCTGCCCACCGGTGATCACGACGGTTCCACGGCTCCGTCGGTGGAGTTGTTCGTCGAACGCGGTCGCCGTGTCCACCCGGATCTTGAACCGACGGCCCGTCAATTGGACACTGTCGGCGAGATCGTCAGCCGACTCGACGGGATACCGCTGGCCATCGAGTTGGCCGCGGGACGGTTGTCGACCTTCACGCTGACGGACCTGCATGACCGGCTGGACCGCTCGCTGGACCTGCTCGGTGGCGGACGCCCGACCGGAGACCTGCGGCATCGCACCCTGCGTTCGACGATCGAGTGGTCGTATGACCTGCTCGATCCCGATGAACAACGACTGTTCCGGCACCTGACGGTCTTTGCCGACGGCATCGACCTGGCGGCAGCGGAACGACTCTCGGCAGACCTGGACATACCTGGCGACCCTGGCGCGATTCTGGCTCGGCTTGTCGATGCCTCGATGATCATCGTCGACGTCTCCGGAGGCACCGCCCGATACCGGATCCTGGAGACGATTCGTACCTTCGGCGGCGATCGGCTGGTCGCTGCGAACGAAAGAGTGTCGGCGGAGAACTTGTTGCTGGACTGGGCAATCGAACGCTCTCGAGACATCGGCGCGGCCATGATGACCGATCGCGAACCGGAGGCGGATGCGGATCTGCGCCGTGAGCTGGGCAATGTGCGAGCCGCATGGCGACTGGCCCGGAGTCATGGGTCGATGGACGCGGCGGTATCGATGATCAACTCACTCTTCGACGCGATCTCGTATCGCGACCTCATCGAGTTGCGCGGGTGGGCCCAGGAATTGGCCGCCGATCCGGGCCTGCTCACGCACCCCGGGGCGACGTTCACCTTCGGTGTGGCCGCTGAGGCGGCGTACCACAGCGGGGATCACGCACGCGCCGAGGAGCTTTCACGCATCGGGCTGAGCTGTGCCACACATTCATCCGAGACCTGGACGTGCCTGGCCACCCTGTCGGTGACGGCGCTGGCGCGTGGCGACTACCCGGAGGTTCTCGAATACTGCCTGGCCGCAGAAAAAGTGACACCGCGGCCTGCTGAGCCGCTGGGAATCGCGGCGCTCGCGGCGGTCTATTCGGGAGACATCGAGGCGGCCCGGACTTTGAACAGTCGAGGCCGCGCCGGCGCGAACTTCCCCTCGATGATTGCCTGGAACGAGTACGTGGACGGCGAGATCGAGAACTTCGCAGGCAACGGCCTGATCGCCGAAGGGCACTACCTCCGCACGATCGAACTGGCCCGGGCCACCGGTGCCACGTTCCTGATCGGCGTGGCCACCGTCGGATTGCTGACCGTGCGGTCCCGTAGCGGTCGCATTCGAGAAGCACTTGGTGGATACCGCGAGGTGATCGACTACTTTGCGGGCACCGGCAATTGGACGCACCTCTGGGCCGCATTGCGCAATCTCGCCGATCTGCTCGACGAACTCGGCGACCACGAGTGCTCGATGTTGCTGCACGCCGCCGCTGACCAGGCACCCGATGCACCCGTCATCGATCGCCGACCGGCGCCGGTTGCGGACGTGCCTGATAGAACCGCCCTGCTGGCGTCAGCCCGAGCCGCCATCGACCAACAACTCCGTTGACCGTGCCCGGCACGATTACGGCGCTATCGGCGCTATCGGCGCTATCGGCGCGGTCCGGGGTTACGGCGCTGCGGTGCTCGCGTTGGGATCGAAGGCGCCGGGGATCTCGTAGATGTTGCCGTCGAAGCCGGCCCTGAAGAGCCGTCCGTTGGAGAACCCGGAGTCGCCACGGCCGTAGGAGACCACGCTCGACGCCGGTAGTCCGGATGCCAGGGCGCAGAACCTGTTCGGTCCGTCGACCCGCAAGATCTCGCCACTGATGTCGGTGGGCACGATCGGCCGGTTCTGGGAGTCCAGCGTCAGACCATCTGCCGCCACGATCACATCGGCGCCGCCGAACGTGACCAAAGACTGTGGTGCGCCGGGGTTGTTGACCGGGATCCGGCTGACACCCGGATTGACGAATGTGCGTGAGACGTAAAGATATCCGTCATCGTTGCCGAGTACCGCACCGTTGGCGCTCGGCAGGCTCGCCCAATCCGGCTGCACGGCTCCGTTGGGGAACACCCGCCCGATCAGTGCGCCGAAATCGTTGGTGGCGTAGATGGTCCCGTTGCCCGCCACGGCCAAACCGTTCGCCGCGCTCAGCCCGGTGACAAACGGCGTCAATTGTCCGGTGGAGGGCGAGAACTTCGCGATGGAGGCTGCGCGCAACACATCGCCGACAAGAACCCGTACGTCGGCGCCATAGCCGACCAGAAGCGTGCCGTCCGGGGTCCAGGCCAGGGCTCCACCGCCGCCGTTGGGGACGGTCGCCACCGGTACGGCACCGGCTCCCGGGCGATCTATGCGGAACAGGCGGCCGCTGATCAGATCTGTGGTGTAGAGACGACCAGCGGGATCGACGGTGAGCCCCTCGAGCGCGGCACCGGGAACCTGGGCGACCAGTACCGGCGCTTGCCCGGCGCCTGGACAGGTCGCCGCGGCCTGTGCCGCCGGGGCTCCCACCACGGATATCGTTGCCGTGATCAGTGCGGCGCTCGCAATCAGACGTACTGCAGCACGCAGTGAGAAGTTCGACATCATGGCCTCCCAGCCCAGTCGGATGTTCCCAGCTTAGGTGCTCACCGACGCCGTTGGTGGCGATGTCCGACTTGAGGTCAATGTCCGGATCGCAGAGCCGGACATGGGCCGCGTGATCACCGTTCCCGCAACACGCCTGCGCTCTGGGCGTACGAGAGGTGCCCACCCAGCGCACCCGAGACACCGGAGACGGCAAGTCCCGCCATCGACCAGATCGATCCGCGTACTGCGTTGCCGCGCCGACGCTTTCGCCAGGATCGGGCGAAGCAGGCCAGGCCGATCGTGTTCGTCGCCATGTGGAACACCGCGACACGGCGCTGAGGTGCGTCGAGCGTGGTGTATTCGACGAGGCCGGTGACGCCTGCGGGAACAGCGGCCATGAGCCCGAATGCGACCAGGCGCTGGGCGGCGGCGCGTTGGCCGGTCGCATCGAGCAGCGGCACGGCCATCCAGGCACCGATGGGGACGGTCACGAGGATGGGGTGAAGCGGATGCCCCAGCCACTGCCCGCGCAGGAATGTCAGGGCTGCCGGAGGAAATTTGGCGTCAAGGAGTCCGGCGAGCGCGTTCGCCGGTCCATCGACGGCTTTTACATTCTCGACTGCCAGCAGTGCGCGTGCGATCGGACGCGCCCCGTCTGGTCGGACGGCATCGGTCAGCGAGATGGTGCTGTCCGGTTGCCCGCGGTCTCCGGTCTCGCTCGGTGAGTTTTCGGTGGGGTCGTTCGATGAGGTGGTCACCACGGAGTTGTTCCCCGTTTACCGGTCTTCCAATCAGGCCCGTGGACACGTTCTGGGCCCGCTAGCTGCCGATTCGAGATTTCCGGAGAGACTTGGGAGATTATCTGGACTGATTCCAGAAAAGGCGGTATGGTCAGTGTCATGAGTTTCCAGCAGCCCCCCAGCGATCCGCAGCAACAGCTGCGTGCGGTGGGTCTTCGGGTGACAGCGCCACGCGTGGCTGTGCTCGGGCTGTTGGAGACCCATCCGCATTCCACGGCCGACTTCGTTGCTGCCCGCGTCCGTGAGCAACTCGGGGGCGTGTCCACGCAGACCGTGTACGACGTGCTGCGGGTCTGTTCCGAACGGGGACTGCTGCGCCGCATCGAACCGGCCGGTTCTTCCGTTCGGTACGAGAGCCGGACCGGCGACAACCATCATCATCTCGTGTGTCGGAGTTGCGGCGATGTCCGCGACGTCGATTGTGTGGTGGGGATGGCGCCGTGCCTGCAGCCGAATGTCGACAACGGTTTCATGATCGACGAGGCCGAAGTGACGTTCTGGGGTCTGTGCTCGCAATGCCAGGCAAGGCCTGAGTCGGAGTAAATTCTCGAACCCCTGTCGCCGGCCATTGGGGTCGGCGCCGACATCTTCATATCTTCTTGAATTGCAACACCTTTCAATACGCATTGAGCAGCCCTCGGCGCGAACTCAACAGGAGGTAAATAAATGACCCCACGGACCACCACCAATGCTGGGATCCCGGTGTCGAGCGACAATGAGTCGCTGACCGCAGGAACTCAGGGACCGATCCTGCTCCATGACCACTACCTGATCGAGAAGCTCGCCCAGTTCAACCGCGAGCGGGTCCCGGAGCGTGTTGTACATGCCAAGGGCGGCGGTGCATTTGGTGAATTGACGATCACCGGAGACGTGTCGAAGTACACCAAGGCCAAGTTTCTGCAGCCGGGCAAGAAGACAGAATCGCTGGTCCGCTTCTCGACGGTCGCCGGAGAGCAGGGCAGTCCTGACACCTGGCGCGACCCGCGCGGCTTCGCGATGAAGTTCTACACCGAGGACGGCAACTACGACCTCGTCGGCAACAACACGCCGATCTTCTTCATCAAGGACCCCATCAAGTTCCCCGACTTCATCCGCAGTCAAAAGCGCTTGCCCGGTTCGGGTTTGCGTGACCACAACATGCAGTGGGATTTCTGGACATTGCGTCCGGAGACTGCGCATCAGGTGACCTGGTTGATGGGTGACCGGGGCATCCCGAAGAGCTGGCGGAACATGGACGGCTTCGGTTCGCACACCTACCAGTGGGTGAACGCCGCAGGTGAGCGCTTCTGGGTGAAGTACCACTTCAAGTCCGATCAGGGGATCGAGTTCCTGACCCAGGCCGAAGCCGACACACTTGCCGGTACCGATCCCGACTACCACCGCCAGGATCTCTATGAGGCCATCGAGCGTGGCGAGTTCCCGACGTGGACCATGAAGGTCCAGGTCATGCCGGTCGCAGAGGCAGAGGCATACCGGTTCAATCCGTTTGACCTGACCAAGGTCTGGTCGCAGAAGGACTACCCGCTGATCGAGGTCGGCAAGTGGACGCTGAACCGGAATCCGGAGAACTTCTTCTCCGAGATCGAGCTGGCGTCGTTTGGGCCGTCGAATGTGGTTCCGGGAATCGGCTTTTCGCCCGACAAGATGCTGCTCGGCCGGGTCTTCAGCTACGCCGACGCTCATCGGCACCGCATCGGGACCAACTTTGCGCAACTGCCGGTGAACGCGGCGAAGGCCGCCACGGTCAACACGTACTCGAAGGAAGGCGCGATGGCCTACACCTTCAGTGACCCGAACACCCCTGTGTATGCACCGAATTCATTCGGCGGACCGCACGCTGATCCAGAGGCGGCCGGCGACGAAGGACTGTGGGAGTTCGACGGACGGGCAATTCGTGCCGGCTACATCGAACATGCCGAAGACGGTGACTTCACGCAGGCGGGAATCCTGTATCGCGAGGTGCTCGACGATGAGGCCCGGGAACGACTGGTGGGCAACATCGTTGGACACGTGCTCGGTGGCGTTCGGGAGCCGGTTCTCTCGCGTGTGTTCGAGTACTGGAAGAACGTGGATGCAGACCTGGGCAAGCGGGTCGAAGAGGGCGTCCGAAACGGGGAATAGGCGTCTGTCGGCCAGGGTTGAACCCAACAGACTCAATCGCATTTTTGCGCGCACAGGAGGTAGCGGAATGACCAATCCCATCACCAGCACACTGAGCAAAGACCAGCAGGCTGTGGCAGGTAAGGCGCTGCAGGAGACCGTTGTCGACATGATCGACCTGTCGCTGATCGCCAAGCAGGCGCACTGGAACGTCGTCGGCCAGCAGTTCCGTTCGGTTCACCTCGAACTGGATGAACTGGTCACGGCTGCGCGTGACTTCACCGACGCCGCGGCAGAGCGTGCCACCGCGATCGGTGTCAGCCCGGACGGTCGGGCCGAGACCGTGGCAAAGACTGCCGGTACCAAGGGTTTCGGCGATGGCTGGACCAAGGACGTCGATGTGGTGAAGGCGATCGTCGCCAACATCAAGACCGTTGTCGACGGACTGCGGTCCCGTATCGAGGCCACCGAAAAGGCCGATCCGGTCACCCAGGATCTGCTGATCGGTTTTGCCGCACGACTCGAGCAACTGCACTGGATGTGGCAGGCGCAGGTCGCCTGACCCGAGACCGCAGGTGATGCGCAGCCCGCATCGCCTGGCGTAAAGCCCCCCACGGCCATCCCCCCGGCCGTGGGGGGCTTTTGCGTGTGATATCGCCTGTACCGCTTGCGGGCGGTAGATTCGTACAGATGTCCGACCGCCCGTTGCATCTGCGCCGCAGTGCGCTGGTCCCGATCTTCGTCGGCGGCCTGTTGGGTACCGGAGCCCGCTACCTGCTCGAGAAGGCGTACCCCTTTGACCCATCCGGATGGCCTTGGACCACGTTTCTGATCAACCTGGCCGGAGCATTCGTATTGGGTGTGGTGTTGGAGGCGCTGGTTCGCACGGGCTCCGATATCGGGTGGCGTCAGCGCACGCGGTTGTTCCTGGGGACCGGTTTCTGTGGCACCTTCACGACCTACAGCGCGTTTTCCCTGGAGTCGACGCGGCTCTTTCGTGACGGCAATCTCGGTACGGCAGTGGGATATATGGCGACGACGGTTGTCGTGGGAGGTCTGATGGCCTGGGCCGGGATATCGGCGGCCGCAGCGGTTCACCGCAGTACCGTGCGGCACCGATGATCTTTTGGGTGGCGCTGGCAGGGGCGCTGGGTGCCGTCCTCCGGTTTGTGGTCGATTCGGAGGCCAAGCGCAGGATCTCGGTGACGTTCCCGTGGGGCACCGGGGTCATCAACGTGACCGGCTCCCTGATCATCGGTGTGGTCTCCGGGTTGGTGATGTTCCACGCGGGAGCCACGGAGCTGCAGTCGATCGTCGGTACCGGATTCTGCGGTGGTTTCACCACATTCAGCACGGCGAGTGTCGAGACCGTTCAACTGCTCCAACAAGAGCGACGTGGTGCGGCAATGGTCTACGCTGCCGGTTCGTTGGTTCTCTCTGTGGCCGCTTGTGCGGCCGGGCTCGCGCTGGTCTACCTGCTGTGAACCCGGCCGTTCATCGGATGTACCCGAATATTGCTCGGGCTCAGTAGCTTTGTTGTTGCTGAGCCATCTGTGACTGGATCTTCTGGTTCAGCCGGGTGAGGCCCACCGACGACAGGCCCGGGATCTGACTTTCCAGGCTTCGCACCAGATTGTGATCGTTGATGACCTTCTCGCTGGACTGGATCAGGACCGTGCCGGATCCGGTGAAGTCGAACTGCTGCTCTTCTCCACTGGCCGCACCCATCATGGCCGCGCCCGCGGCCATGAACCCAGTGACCCAGCTTTGGTCGTAATGATGGCTGGGGGAGGGGCAGTCGGCCCATCCGACAAGGGCTTCGGGGTCGACGCGAAGCGGTGGTTCGGCGAACATGACCGGTCCGTTCGACGATGCCAGGAACTTACCGCTGCCGATGAGCGTGAGGTATCCGGGGACGATCGACTGGTTGAGCTGCAGTCCCGGCTCGAACGCGAGGAGATTCGCGGCCCGCACCGTGAGGTTGCCGTCTTCGAGGTCGTAGGAGTTGATGTCATATCCGCGGTCGCCGATGATGAGCGTGCCCTGTCCCTGGGCAATGATGAAGTCGCCCATGTACAGCGGGGCGCTGATGGTGCCGGCGAGTTGCTGCATCATCGTGGTCTGCATGCCCTGGATGAGGGCCTGGAACTGCATCTGCCCGTAGTAGGCGATCATCGCGCCCTTGGACATGATCCAGGGCTTGGTCATCTGCATGTAGTACGCGTAGCTGTTGCCGGGAATGTTGTCATCGCCCTGCAGCATTGACGGATTGAGTATGTCGCTCATCGTTTTTCCCCTACAGCTTCTCTTCGGACGCTTGTACGAACACAGTTCCTTGCCCCTGGCACAGCAACTGCATCGCCTCGCCGGCTCCACGTCCGACGGCATCGCGCCAGCCCGCGGTCGACTTCAGCTGGGTCTGAACATTTCCGAACGTGCCGACAAACGCCTGCGGATCGACGATGACCGGGTACTGACCACCGACCTGGATCTCCAGCACCTCACCGTGGGCCAGCAAGACCACCGAACCCATCCCTTGCAGCTGAGTGGTGAACATGCCGTCGCCGGTCAGTGCGCCGGTCGCAGCTCCGCGGAGCGCTCCCATCAGCCCTCCGCCGCGTCCACCGCCGCTGCCGTTGCCCTGGGACGTCATCGATACGATGGAGGCCTGCAGACCCGCGGTATAACCCAGTGTTCTGGATGCATCGGCGGTGACGGTGCCGCCCTGGGGCATGTCGATGACATGCACTGCCAGCCCGCCGAATCCATAGTGGATCTGGCCGTGACCCTGCGCCATCATGGTGGCCTCGTGTTCACCGCGCATCATCCGGCCTGCCATACCGGCGACGGCACCCATACCGCCAAGGCCGGGCATCCCGCCTGCCCCGGGGATCTGGTGCGGAGAGAAATGGATCTGGCCGGTGTAGAAGAGCATGGCACCTTTTCGGGCGACCACACCACCGGCCTGGCCGACGTCGACCTTGACAACCTTCGAGTTGATCTTCTCAAAAACCATGTCGCTCACCGCTCCGCAGGTTGGATGGACACGACACCCTGACCCTGCCAACGCAGCGAAAAGGCCTCCCCGCCGTCTTGGCCGATCATTGAACGCCAGCTGACGTCGGTCACAAAGGACTGTTGTAGTTGGCCTTTGGCAGAGACGAATGCGTCTGGATCGACCACCAACGGGAGGTTGGGGTTGACCTCGAGATGGATCAGCGGTCCGCCTGCCGACAACAGCGCGACCTGGCCGCTGCCGGTCACGGTGGTGGTGAAAAGTCCTTGACCGCTGGACATCCCACCAATTCCGGCAAATTGGACATTGGTCTGCAAATTGCCCGCCATGGCCAGGAGTTGCCGTGACTCGACCTGGATGGTCTCGTTGTTGAGTTGCAGAACGGTCGTGTACTGCGCGTTGATCGCCAGATGCACGATGCCGTTTCCGGTGCACTCCATCAACTTCAGCGACTCGCCGGTCGCCTTTTGTTTGAGCCCGGCGAGAACGCCTGATCCGCCACCGAATCCGGCCGATTTGAACTCGACCTGTCCCTGGTACGAGATCATCGATCCGCTCACTGCCTTGACTGACGTGTTGTTCAGTCGTGCTTCGACAACGCGCTTGGTCAATCCGATCAACTCGGCCATCTGACCCATTTTCCTATGAGTTCGAAACTTGCACTTTTGATACCGCGTTATCGTAGGCATCGGCGGACCCGGTGAACAGACCCATACACAGTTCAAATGATCACCGGTGTCGTCCGCGGCCTTCGGCGCACTGGCGTGATAGGACGCTTTCTGTAACGTGTGTCAGGTGAATGACACATCGTGGGCGGCAGTGGGTGTAGGGATTTTCGTTCTGGCGGTGGTCATCGGGGTGGGCCTGTACGTCTTTTATCGGCAGACCGAGGCGCAGCGCCTCGACAGGGACGTCGATCTGGCGGTGAAGTTGCGGACGGTCGCCGGGGACGATCCGGTGCGGGCGGCCGCTGTCGACGAGTTCGAGACCGCCATCTACGAGCGGTTGTTCTTTGTATCAACCGTGGGTCCGCGGGCCAGAGGAGCCGCCTGGGCGTTACTGGGTACCGTGCTCTCGGCGTTTGCCTCCTTGTGGGTGTCGGGCGAGGGCATCATCGAGCAAGCCGTCCATTACGGATTTGCGGTTGTGGCAGCCGGTTTCGCGCTCACCTTCGTGGTTTTCCTGGCGCTGACGGTATACGCGGCGACCACGCTGCCGCGGATCTCATTCGCCGATTCCTATGAGCCGGAGCCGTCTGACGCCTGAGAGAGTTGCGGCAGGTGCTCACACTGCGGTGGCGGCTCTTGTTGCGAGCTGGTCTCGTCGATGACGGGACAGCGCACGCCGACGGCCGGTGAGCGTCAGAATCCGGGATATCGGCCGTAACCGACTGGTGCAGCAGGTTCCGGGTTGATCGTTTTGCGACCCAGAACGATTCCCGCGATGCTCGTCCCGATCATGACCACCAACGTCACGGTTGCCAGGATGGCGCCGGGCCCTGTCGAGAAGTTGTTCAGCCCTTCGAACAGGATCGAATCCTCTTCGTTGTCGAAGATGATGCACGTGCTGGGCACGGCAAGAAATGCCAGTGCCGCGAACAGGTGCAGGGCCGACAGGACGAGGATCGCGATCGAGTTGCCGAAACGGCCGATGTTGCACATGACGAGCAGCGCCAAAATGACCACCGGAAGTACCAAGAACGGGATGAAGACTGCCGCGAAGGGTGTCCCGGTTGTTCCCGGATCCATGATGAGCTGCGAACCATCCTGGAACACCTGGCCCCAGCCGTTGACGGAACCCTTTGCTGCATCGGTGTATTTCGGCTCGAACGAAGCCCAGGTCAACCAGCCGTATGCGATGAACAGCAATGCGCCCACCATTGCCACGGCCCCGAGGGCGCGAGTTGCTGCGACCGCGGCGGGTTGGAGCCGTACCGCCGGAGGGCCACCCATCGCAGACCCGGGCTCAGGATACTGCGGTGCCGGGTATTGCTGCGCCGGGTTGAGATGCGTCGGGTATTGGGGTGTCGGGTACTGCTGTGGCTGCGGCGGATATTGCTGGGAGGGGTATTGCGTCTGAAGTGGATCCCCGTACTGCGGCGGGGTATACGGCGCGAACTGATCGGACGGCGACGGCGGGTACGTCGGCTGCTCAGGGTAGGGATTGACCGGGGGCGTAAACGATTGCGTCGCTTCGGTGTTGTCCGGATACTTGTTCAGATCTGGACGGTTGTCACCTGAATCGCCTGAGTTGCTGGTCATCGTCTTCGCTGCTTCCGGTCGGGGGTCGGACCCATCGTAGAGGCACGCCGGAGTCAGCCGACGCAGCCGAAACGGGTCCGGAACGCGGTGGGTGTGATGCCCACAGCCGTCGAGAAGTGGTGACGCAGCAGTGTTGCCGAACCGAATCCCACCTGCCGTGCGATCTCCTCGATGCCGTGATCACTCGACTCCAGCAATCCCTGCGCGGCCAGCACCCGTTGTTCCGTGAGCCATCGAAGCGGACTGGTGCCCACCTCGTCGCGGAATCTGCGGGCAAATGTGCGCGGCGACATATGTGCCTTTGCGGCCATGTCGGCGATGGCTATGTCGGTGTCGAGATTGGTCAGCATCCAACCGAGGACCTGCCCGAATCCATCGTTGTCACATTCGGGGACAGGCTCTTTCACGAATTGACGTTGCCCGCCATCGCGGTGCGGAGGTACCACCATCCGCCGGGCGATCTTGTTTGCCGCGACCGGACCGTGTTCGGTCCGGATCAGATGCAGGCTGGCATCGATACCGGCGGCCGTGCCTGCACTGGTGATGATGTTGTCCTCTTGGACGTAGAGGACATCGGTGTTGATGTGGACCTCGGGGAACAGTTCGGCCATCTGCGTGCCGTACCGCCAGTGGGTGGTGGCTGACTTTCCGTTGAGTAGTCCGGCGGCGGCGAGCACAAAAGCTCCGGTGCACACCGACAGGATGTAGGCGCCCCGCTTGTCGGCCGCGCGGAGGACATCGAGTACCTCTTCGGGGTAGTCGGCGCTGAGCCGGCCGGCCGGGATCGCCACGAGATCGGCGTCGGCGCAGGCGTCGAGTCCGTAGGTCGGGACGATCTGGGCGCCGGTGGTGAAGTTCAGTGGTTTGCCCGGTTCTATCCCGCACACCCGAAGATCCATCCGGGGTACGCCCTCGTCAGTTCGATCGACACCGAAGACCTCGCACACGACGCCGTACTCGAACGCTGCCACCGGTTCTTGCAGGATGATCGCGACTGATTTCAACACGAAACCATTATGGCAGAAAATTTGCGATAGCCGTCAAATTGGCCACTGTTGGCTTGATCTTTTCGGGCGCATAGTTTCGGACATGGAAATCGAAGCCGTGATAATCGCAGCCCTACTCGGCGTGGCACTGGTCGCGGCCTTTGTCGCGATCTACCGGAACGCAATGAAAACCGCCCACCTGCCACGGGCTCCCTTCGGTGCCGATACCGAGATCGGGTTGGGGAGGCCGCAGAGGTGGGCGGAATCTGAAAGTTCGTGACCGCCAGAGGTCAGACGACCCGGAAGTCCGTGACGCCGCGCTGGCGCATGTCGTCGAGGATCGGCTTGATGTTGGTGCCGGTCTCCGGGCCGATGCAGCCGAAGAAGTAGTAAGCGTTGACCATGCCGACCAGGCGGTCGCCGACGACCACGGGGCTACCGGAATCGCCCTCGACAACGCAGATCTGACTGAAGTGCGCAAAACCGTCCGAGAACCAGGTGACGCCGCAGGTATTGCCGGTGGTGCGGCCTTCCTTGCACATGAGTTCGAGGAATTGCGGCTCCTGCGTGCGGAGTCCGCGAATCGTCACGCCGCCGACTCGCTGGACGGGATTGACCTTGGCGGCATCGAACCGGATGATCGCGTAGTCGAGGACGTCGTTCGTGTAGGTGATCTGGCCGATGTGCCCTGCGGATCTGGCTGATTCTGCGAGAACCGGCGTGCCGGCATCGCCGCAATGTCCGGCGGTCAGGCCGACCAGGGCATTGTTCTGATCGTGTCCGATGGCGGTCAGTGTGCAGGCGCTGAATCCGCCCCGAGCTTCCGGGAACAGGAGACCGGACCCACCACCGAGGTCGACCTTCGCCGGGGCCGCCGTTGCGGTCGACACCCCCAGGCTGGTGAGTGCGAGTAGTGCGCACAGGGCTGCGATGACCGTGCCGACCTTCTTGAACATCAATTCCTCACGTGAACCATGGCCAAGACACGAGGACCCGGTATCAGGCCCTCGTGTCATAGCCTTTGGAGCCGAGGGTAGTCGCAGAGCATGGGTGCGTCGAAGTCGCCTCGGCGACCTACATGCGACCGCCCCGGATCACTTCGGAGGGCGTGCCACGCACTGCGCGAGATAGAGTGCCTCGCCGAGCGTGTCCATCAACTCCAGTTGGGTGTCGAGATAGTCGAGATGTGTTTCCTCGTCGGCCAGAATCCCTTCCAGCAGAATTGCACTGGTGGTGTCGTGTTTTTCACGGCACATCGCGATTCCCGGCTTCAGTCGGTTGATGACGTCGACCTCGATGGCCCGGTCGCTGACGAATTGCTCGCGCAGTGTCTGGCCTACTTTCAGCGAGAACAACCGCTGGTAGTTGGGCAGTCCGTCGAGCAGCAGGATCCGGTTGGTGAGCGCTTCGGCATGGTTCATTTCGTCGAAGGACTCGGCGCGGGTGGTTGCGGCTATTTCGGTGAATCCCCAGTGTTCCTGCATTTTCGAATGCAGAAAGTACTGGTTGATGGCCGTCAGTTCACTGGTCAACTGTTCGTTGAGCAGTTTGAGAACCTCGGGATCTCCTTGCATGGTTTCTCCTCACGTCAAAAGAAGCGGGTGTTTTCAGACACCGGGAGGGCTGGTCCTGGTGGGGCTGTATGAACCCACGCGCTGAATTCAATTTACCCGGTAGCATGGCGATTCGACCGGCAATGACAGACCTCAGACACCAGGGACGGGCTCAAATGACCCAGCATTCGCGAATTCTGGCCGCGGACTTTTCCGTGTCCGACGAAGCCGGGATCCTGGAACGCCTTGCGGTGAACAATGATTCGCTGGCTCGTCTCGGTGCCCACCACCTCGTTGTCTACCGGGCGCTTCATGATCCCAAACGCGTGTTCGCCACGCTGGGACTGCGTGATCGGGGATCGATCGACAAACTCTTGCGCAGCCCCGCGGTGATGGATTGGTACGACGCGGCCGGGGTCGAAGAAATTCCACCGATGTTCGCAGGCGATGTCGTCGAAAAAATCGAACTCGAATCGCCTGCGTCCGGGGATTCGGGGGTGATCGTCGCAGCCATCGCGCCGGTGGACGACGTGACGACTCTGCTGGACAGGGTGCGCGTCAGTTTGCGGCGTTTCATTGCCGCCGGGGTGCGCAGGGTCTGGATCTACCAGGCCTTCGACGATCGCCAAGAAGTGATGATCCTGGTGGAACTGGACACCGAAGAAAATGCCATCGCCTGGGTCGAGCGGCCTGACGCGGCCGCGGAATGGATGCAAGGCGCCGGTGTCGGCGTGTACCCGCCGCTGTTCGTCGGAAAGCTGGAGCGGGTCATGGAACTACAGATGATCGGTTAGTCGCAGGTACCCGCGATGTATGTCTGTCTGTGCCAAGGGGTTACGAGTCACGTCGTCGAGCAGGCCGTGATCGATGGGGCGCGCACGTCCAAAGAGGTCGCGAACGCCTGTGGTGCCGGCCGCGACTGTGGTCGCTGCCGGCACACCGTCCGGGCAATCATCGAGGCGCACTTCGCCCAGTCGCCCACCGCACCCCGATAGTGTGGGGTTCTGGCGGCGTCCACCTGGGAAAACGTGCGCCAAAAGGGCACATTATCGGGTTTGGGAAGTGGTCCACTTCGCGATCTCGGTCTGATCGGCTCCGGGACCGAGATCTTTGTCGGCGGTAGCCCAGACCTCGACAGCTCGTTCGCCGAGCGGGGTGGGGACACCGATCGCCGATGCGAGTCCGGTGGCGATCCGCATGTCCTTCAGCATCAGTTCCATCCGGAAGCCCGAGTTGTAGGTCTCGGGAATGACGAACCGGGGGAACTTCACATCCGTGGCCGCATTCTGGCCGCTCGACGAGTTCAGCATCGAGACCATCAGCTCTTGGTCGAGACCGAAGCGCCGTCCGATGGCCACGCCTTCGGAGGTGACGAGGAGCCCAACCGCAGCCATCAGGTTGTTGATCGATTTGAGGGCGTGACCTGCGCCGGTGTCGCCGACACGGGTCATCGTTCCCATCGGCGCCATCACATCGGAGATCGCGGCGACGGATTCTGCGGTGCCGCCGGCCATGATCGTCAGCTTCCCGCCCTGCGCACCGGCAACTCCGCCGGAGACCGGCGCGTCGACCAGGACTGCTCCGGTCTTCTCGACCGCCTTGGCGAGTTCGACCGTTGATAGTGGCTCCGATGAGCTCATGTCGATGACGGTGGTGCCGGGAGTCAGTGCGGCCAGTACCGCCTCGTCGCCGAGTACGGCCTCGACGACACGTGAACTCGGCAGCATGAGGATGACGTATTCGGCACCGTCGACGGCTTCGGCCGCGGTGGTGGCGGACTTGCCGCCCGCGGTGACGAGGGCTTCGCGAGCTGCTTCGGTCGGGTCGAATCCGATGACGTCGTAACCGGCGTCGAGCAGCCGGATCGACATCTGGGCGCCCATGTTGCCCAGGCCGACGAACGCGACCTTGTTCTTTTCACTGGTGCTCATGCGAGGTGCTCCGCAACGATTTCGTTTGCCACTCGGAAGGATTCGAGCGCAGCCGGGACTCCGACATAGATCGCGGTCTGCAACAGGACCTCCTGGATTTCTTCCGGCGTCACCCCGTTGGTGAGCGCGCCGCGGACGTGGGCGGCGAGTTCGGTCGGCTTGCCGAGTGCGGTGAGCATCGCCAGGTTGATCATCGAGCGCTCGCGGCGCCCGAGTCCGGGGCGGGTCCACACCGCGCCCCAGCAATACTCGGTCACCAGCTCTTGCATCGGTCGGGTGAAGTCGGTGGTGGCGGCGACCGCGCGTGCGACGTACTCGGCCCCGACCACCTCCTCGCGAACCTTCATACCTGCGTCATAGGTCTCGCGGCGGGTGGCGTCGGTGGTCATCTGGTGTGCGGTCCTCTCTCCGATTGGTCCGTGCCACTGCGTTGAGCAGCAGCTCAAGGACCATTCACGATAAATGGTATTGGCATTCTCATTTTTTGCAAGTACGGTATTCAACAATGAACGAGAACGTGGAAACCTCCTCTGGCATCCCTCTTGACTCGGTGTACGGACCGAATCCTGATGGGGCGTCCCCGCCTGCTCCCGGCGAATTTCCCTTCACCCGCGGCAACTTTCCGTCGGGATATCGCGGACGGCTCTGGACCTTCCGGCAGTACTCCGGTTTCGGAACCGCCGAAGAGTCCAATGAGCGGTACAAGTACCTGCTCGGACAGGGCGGCACCGGACTTTCGGTGGCGCTCGATCTTCCGACCCAGTGCGGTTACGACTCCGACGATCCCGAGTTCACCGACGAGGTCGGCCGGGTGGGTTGTGCGGTCGACACCCTCGCGGACGCAGAGATCCTGTTCGCCGACATCCCGCTGGACAAGATCAGTACCAGCTTCACGATCAACGGCACGGCCGCGATTCTGCTGGCCCTCTATGTCGCTGCCGCCGAGAAGAAGGGTGTGCCCCGCGAAAAGCTCACGGGCACAATCCAGAATGACGTGCTCAAGGAGTACGCCTCGCGTGGCACCTGGATCTGGCCGCCGGAGCCGTCGCTGCGACTGATCGCCGACACCATCGAGTTCTGTGCCGCCGAGGTCCCGCGTTTCAACGCGATCTCCGTCGCCGGCGCGCATTTCCGTGACGCGGGCGCAAATGCCGTGCAGGAGATGGCCTTCACGCTCGCCGACGGTGTCACCTATTGCGACACGGTTGTCGAGCGCGGTCGGATGACCATCGATCAGTTCGCGCCGCAGATCTCCTTCTTCTTCTACACACATGGCGACTTCTTCGAGGAGATCGCCAAGTACCGGGCCGGTCGCCGCCGCTGGGCGACGATCGTGCGGGAACGGTACGGCGCCAAGACGGAGAAGGCCGCGATGTTCCGCTTCGGCTGTGTTGCAGGCGGTGCCTCGCTGTACGCACCGCAGGCCCAGAACAACCTGGTCCGCGTGGCCTATGAGGCGATGGCCTCGGTTCTCGGTGGTGTGCAGTCGATGTTCACCGCTGCCTGGGATGAGCCCTTCGCGCTTCCCAGCGAGGAGTCGGCGACGATGGCGCTGCGCACCCAGCAGATCCTGGCTCTCGAAACCGGCGTCACCCGCGTCGCCGATCCCCTCGGTGGCTCGTACTTCGTGGAGGCTCTCACCGACGCCACCGAGAAGAAGATCATCGAGATCATGAGCGACCTGGAGAACCACGGTGGCATGGTCGCCGCGATCGAGGACGGCTACCTGCAGGGTCTGATCGCCGACGAGGCATACAAGATCCATCAGGACATCGAGCAGGGAGTACGCCCCGTCGTGGGTGTCAACCGCTTTGCATCCGAAGAAGCAGCACCGGACATCGCGACCTACGAACTCGACGCCGAAGGGCGCGAGTTGCAGCTCAAGCGTTTGGCGAAGGTCAAGGCCGAGCGTGATGACGAGGCCGTGAAGAACACGCTGGCGCAGCTGTCGCGAGCCGCGGAAGGAACGGAAAACCTCATGCAACCCTTGATTGATTGTGCGAACGCATATTGCACCGTCGGAGAGATGACCACCGCGCTCAAAGACGTGTGGGGCGAGTTCTCGCAGCCGGTGGTGTTCTGATGACCGCCCGTATTCTCGTCGCCAAGCCCGGTCTCGACGGCCACGACAAAGGCGCCAAGATCGTTGCCCGCACCCTGCGTGATGCGGGATTCGAGGTGATCTACACCGGTATCCGGCAACGGATCGAGGACATCGTCTCGATCGCACTGCAGGAGGACTGCACCGTTGTGGGTCTGAGCATTCTCTCGGGCGCCCATGTCGGTCTGACCAAGCGCGTGGTTGACGCCCTGCGCGAGGCCGGCGCCGGAGACATCAAAGTGATTGTCGGTGGGACGATTCCGCAGTCCGATGTGCAGAAGTTGCTCGACATCGGTGCGGCGGCCGTGTTCCCCACGGCAACCCCGCTCGACAAGCTCGTCAGCGGTATGCGGGAACTGACGGGTACCACGGCACCGAGCTAGGCCGCCCGAGGAGAACCAGGACCAAACTGCCACATGAGTCAGCAAGCCATGTGGGAGAACTAATTTCGTAAACTTGGAGGTATCGTGCGCGTTGGGGTGATGATCGGTCCGGAGCGGGGTGACGCGGCCAAGAAGGTCGACCGGATGATGGCCGACATCGTCTGGGCCGAAGAAGCCGGGATGGACACGGCCTGGGTGCCGCAGATCCCCACCGACTTCGACGCGCTGATCACCGTTGCGTTGATGGGTACCAAGACCTCTCGCATCGAGATCGGTACGGCTGTGGTGCCGCTACAGGCACAGCATCCGATTGCCCTTGCCCGACAGGCATTGTCGGCACATGCGGCAACCGGGGGTCGGCTTGCGCTCGGCGTCGGACCGTCGCACCACTGGATCATCGAGGACATGCTCGGCCTCCCGTACGAGAAGCCGGCCAGGCTCACGCGTGACTATCTCGAGGTTCTCAACGCCGCGCAAAAAGCGCCGGGTGATGTGAACGTCGTCAACTCGACGTACAACGTGCACAACCCACTCGATCTCGGACCGGTGGCCCCGCTGCCGATCTTGATCGCGGCCCTCGGGCCGGTCATGCTCGACATCGCCGGCCAGCACGCCGACGGCACCATCCTGTGGATGGCCGACGAGCGCGCGGTGGCCGATCACGTGGTTCCGAAGATCACCGCTGCCGCCGAAAAGGCCGGGCGTGGTGCCCCGCGCATCGTGGCCGGTATTCCGGTCTGTCTGTGTGCGCCCTCGCAGGTCGAGGTGGCCAAGGAAAGGGCCAACCGTATCCTGGCCGAAGCCGAGGTCTCTCCGAACTATCAGCGACTGCTCGACCAGGGCAATGCGAAAGACGTCGGCGACCTGTGTGCGGTTGGCGACGAAGAGGCGATCATGAAGCGCTTCAAGCAGTTCGAGGACGCAGGCGTGACGGACCTGTCGATGCGCCTGCTGCCCATCGGTGACACCCGGGACGAGTTGATCGCTTCCAAGTACCGCACCCGGGACGTGATTGCCGGGCTCGTTGCGGATCTGCGATGAGTTCTGGACCCCTGGCGGGGATCCGCATCCTCGAGGTCGGGCACATTCTGGCCGGCCCCTACGCGACCATGATGCTCGCCGATCTCGGCGCCGAGGTCACCAAGATCGAACCGACCACCGGCGATCTGTCCAGGCAGGTGAGCGACGCCTATTTCGCGAGCCTCAACCGCGGCAAGCGCAGCATCTGTCTCGATCTCACGACTGATGCGGGTCAAGCCCGACTCGGCGAACTCGCCGCTCAATCGCAGGCGCTGATCGTCAATCTGAAGCCGTCGGCGATCCGGAAGTTCGGATTGACCTATGAGGCACTGCGGAAGTGGAACGACAAGATTGTCTGCGTCGCACTGACCGGTTACGGCCTCGATCAGGGAGACGACCCGGCGTTCGACTACGTCATCCAGGCGGTCACCGGCGTTGCATCGCTGACCGGTGATCCCGATGGACCGCCGACCCTGCCCGGATACTCTGCCGCCGACAATTCGACGGGACTGACTGCAGCACTTGGCTTGCTGGCCCAGATCATCTCCGGCCGAGGCGGACAGGTGGACGTGTCGCTGCGCGACGTGATGCTCTCGCAGCTCAACTATCGGGCATCGGCATACCTGAACGAGGGCACCGAGCCGCGCCGGATGCCCAATGGCGCGCACTCGTACTACGTTCCGGCACAGCTCTTTCCGACCGCTGACGGATACCTGGCACTGTTCATCACGCACGACGGATTCTGGCGGACCTTCTCCATCGAAGCCGGGATCGAGGGCTTCGCCACGATGGCCGAGCGGGCCGCGAACCGCGATGAGGTTCTCGCCGTCGTATCTGCGGCCCTTGCCACCGACACCGCGAAGTCCTGGGAGGCGCGGCTTCGTCCGTTGCAGGTTCCGGCCGCGGCGATCCGCACCCTGCCCGAAGCATTGGCAGAAAATCCCGGAATGGTGGTGAAAGCCGGGCAATTCAGTTTGGTCGGCAGTCCGATCCGGATCACCGGGTATGAACCCGAATACGGCGCGCCACCTGCATTGGGAGAGCACGGCTAGTTTCCTTATCGCGTTGCCGGGTGACGTTGAGCGGTATTGCCAGTAGCGAATTTCTTTGAAAACGCACAATTCTCATGTTGTGAGTATTAGATTCTGCTCCATGGTGAAACTACGTTCTACGTCATGCAGGCGATATGCATTCGTCGCTGCCGCGGTGTTGGGTTCCCGTAGCGAATCGTTCGATATTGCGTCGGTGTGCGCCTCATGATCCCGGTGCCCGACACCCTTGACGTAGCCCTGTCCCCGGAGTGGCTCACGTCTGCGCTCGCCCCCCGATTCCCTGGAATCGAAGTGACCGGCGTGGCCCGGGGGCCGGTCGTGGACCGGATCTCCACCAACGCTCGATTCACCATCGAATGCGTCGGAGGCGTCCCGGATGGCCTCCCTGCGGCGCTCTGCGTCAAGGGGTATTTCAACGAGGAGGGTCGGGACCGGCGATTCGTCGGCGAACCCGAGGCTTGTTTCTATCGTGACGTCGCCGGCGAGGTCGATATCCGGACGCTGCGAAGTGTCTATGCCGATCTCGACCCGGTGACGCGCCACGGCGTGGTGATCACCGAGGACATCGTCGAGCAGGGCGCAGTATTTCTCGATGCGGCAGCCGAGTTCACCCCTGACCAGACTGCGCAGAGCCTGGCCCAGTTCGCCCGGCTTCATGCTGCGACCTGGGGGAAGTCGCAGTGGGCCGACGTTCCGTGGCTGGCACCACGATTGAAGGGTGCGATGCGCGCGTGGGGGGTTGACGGGGTGACCGCCAACATCGAAAAGAACTTCGCCGGGCCGAATGGTGTTGGTGTTCCCGAAACAGTGCGCGATGCCGAGGGGTTGGTCGCGGCGTACATAGGCCTCGCCGACGCTCTGGACGCTGAGCACGCGTCGTCGGACTGGTGCGTGATCCATGGCGATGCCCACGTCGGGAACCTGTTCTTGGACGCCGAGGGTGCGCCGAGTCTGTTGGACTGGCAACTGGTGCAACGGGGGATGTGGTACATGGACGTCGGTACCCATATCGCGACCGCGTTGTCCGTCGACGACCGGCGGAACAATGAGCGAGAACTCCTGGCGCACTACCTCGATTGCCTTCGCGGTCAGGGCGTGGAGCCGCCCACATTCGATGTGGCGTGGCGCGCGGTCAGGCGGGGGATCGTCCGTGGTTTCTATTTGTGGGGCATCACGACCAAGGTCGAACCGCGGTTGATCGAGATACTTCTGAGACGGCTCGGTACCGCCGCCGCCGACCACGACGCGTTGACACCGGACCTGTTCGTGGCACCGGTTTGAGGATGCAAAATACCCGCTACTGCAATCGATTTCGATCGGAACGGAGCAACCGTGCCACACGCGAAGCCTGATGAACTGCCCAATGCCGGAGGCGGCCGCTGGCCGGCGGCCAAAGATCATTTCTACTCAGTTCAATGGGGAGATCTCGAGGTCGGCTACACCGCCACCGAGGGCGCACGCGACTGCACAGACCTGTATCGCGTGGCGGGCCTGCCCGGCGGTGTGTGCATGTGCCCCCACTACGGATTTGTGCTCGAAGGTGCGGTCACCGCGACCTACCCGAACACCGACTGGCCCGACGAGACAGCTGGACCGGGAGAGGTCTACTTCTTCCCCGCCGGACACATTCTGAAGTATTCCGAGGCGACCAAGCACCTCGAGTTCAACCCCGCATACGCCTTGCAGCAGCTCATGGACGCGATCCAGCGCATTTCGGCCGTTGACCTCAGAGTTGCCCCGGCCGAGACGGAGGGTGGCCGATGACAGTCGGTGAAGGCGCCGGGAACGGTGCGTTCGAGGGGATACGGGTCGTGGAACTGGCGCAATGGGTGTTCGTTCCCGTCGCCGGTGCATTGCTGGCCGACGGTGGCGCCGAGGTGGTCCGGGTGGAGCGACTGGACGGCGACCCCTATCGGGGCCTGGCCACACAGGGGATCGGGAGTGAACGCGGCGGTGTGAATCTATCGATGGCACTTGCCAATCGAGGTAAGCGATCGGTTGCGCTCGATCTGCATCGCGAAGAGGGACTGAAGGTTCTGCACGAACTGCTCGCGACGGCTGACGTCTTTCTGACCAGTCTTCGACCGGGCGCTCTGGCGCGTCTCGGGCTCGATGCGGACACACTGCGCAGTCGCTATCCCGGGTTGGTCTACGCGCGCGGACACGGTTTCGGGGTGCGTGGACCAGATGCAGATCAGCCCGGCTATGACAGTTCGGCATTCTGGGCCCGCGGCGGGGTCGGGCACACCCTCACACCCACCGAACGCGACTATCCCATCAGTCAGCGAGGTGCGATGGGGGACCGAAACGGGGCCATGGCATTGGCTTTCGGCATCGCATCGGCCCTTGTGGAGCGCAACCGGACCGGAACCGGTTCGGTGGTCGACGTCTCGTTGCTCGCGACCGCGATGTGGATGTTGTCGTCTGACCTGCTGGCAGCACTCAACGGCGGTGATGTCCAAGCCGTGAGTGGGCGTGGGCCACAGGTCAACCCGTTGACCGGGACCTACCGGACCAAGGACATGCGCCACATCCAGCTGATGTTCCTGCAGGGCGATCGCTATTGGCCGGGTTTTGCCCGGCTCATCGGCCGGGGCGACCTGGTCGATGACCCGCGGTTTGCCGACATGGCGGCGCGGCGTGCCAACAGTGCCGCCTGCATCGCCGAGCTGGACGAGGTGTTCGCCACGCACACTCTCGAGGAATGGAAAGGCATTCTGGCGGACCTGGACGCGCCATGGGCGCCCGTGCAATCAGTGCACGATGTGATCGATGATCCGCAGGTCATCGCCAATGACTATGTCGGAGAAGTGAAACTCGATGACGGGCAGGTCTATCGCCTGCCTGCCGTCCCCATCCAGTTCAACGAACGGGCTCCGCAATTGCGGCGAGCACCCGAGCACGGCGAACACACCGAGATGGTGTTGCTCGAACTCGGATATGACTGGAGCCAGATCGGCGGTCTGAGCGGCGCAGGCGTCATACCGTGAAAACCGGGCGCCCGCTACCGATCCCGGATGCATCGTCAGCGCCGTATTGGGCGGCGGCGGCCGAGCACCGTCTTGTCATGGCCAGGTGCCGAGCATGTCAGATGTTCGCGCTCCCGCCGGACAGTGTCTGTCCGCATTGCGGATCGACAGAACCGCACTTCGAGTTCACCGAGGTCAGTGGCGCCGGGACCATCCGATCGTGGACGGTGGCTCGGCAGTCCTTCCTGCCAGGGTTTGCCGATCTGCTTCCGATGGTGCTCGTCGACGTCGAACTCGTCGAACAATCCGAGTTGCGGATGGTCGGTCGGCTGCGGGATGGTGTCGCCGATCAGCTCCGGGTCGGAACGGCTGTCGTCGTTGCCTTCGAGGACCTGGCGCCCGGTATCGCCGTTCCGGAATTCGAGCTCGCCGATGATTGATGAGCAGTTGGCGCGCAACAAGATTGCGATCGCAGGCTTCGCGCACAGCCCCATTGTGCGACATGCGGATCGGCCGCTCGGAGCGATCGCCGTCGACACGGTGCGGGCCGCGATCGCCGATGCCGGTCTGCGGGTCGACCAGGTCGACGGTTACGTCAGCGCCAGTCTGCTGCCGAGTTCGGGTGGGCGCGGGCCGGAAGATGGTGTCAGCGTTGTCTCGTCGGCATGGCTGGCCCAACGCCTCGGCGTCGAACCGCACTACGTCGCAGGCTTCGACGGGATCGGTCAGCTGACCGGCTCGATGGCCATCGCGGTCAATGCGCTGATCAGCGGCGCCGCCGAGTACGTGGTCGTCCACCGTGCGCTGCACAATCCCGCGGGTGTCTATCACGGCAACCCGATGCAGGAGGTTCGCGGCATCCAGCAGTGGACGGCGCCACAGGGATTCTTCGGGCCGCTTGCCATGATCGCGTTGCCGTACAACGAATATCTGCAGCGGTACGGTGCCGATGCGAAGTCGATGGCGGCCGTGGTCACCGAGGCGCGGAAGAACGGCGCGAGAATTCCTTGGTCGCACTGGTATGACCGGCCGCTGAGCAAGGACGAATATCTCTCGGCGCCAGAGCTGTTCGACCCGGTACGTCGCTTCGACTGCGACATCCCGGTCGACGGTGTCGCCGCGTTCGTGCTGACCTCCGCCGACCGGGCGCGCGATCTTCCCAATCGGCCGGTCTACATCACCGGCTGGTCCGGTGGAACTCCGCGCAGGCGGCGTCTCCCGTCGCACTGGCCCCTCGACGACATCCTCGACGGCGGCGCTGCGATGGTCGGTCGACTGCGCGAGAAGATCGGTATCCCGATTGCCGAAATCGATCTACCGCAGGTCTACGACGGGTTTTCGCCATTCGTGTGGTTCTGGCTCGAAGTTCTCGGATTGTGTCCGCCCGGAGAAGCCCATCGATTTGTCGAGTCCGGGGGAATCGACAGCGACGATCCCGGAGCGGTACCGGCGTTGTCAGGTGGTGGCGCGTTGGGAAACGGTCGGATGCACGGTATTCCGCAGATGCTCGAGTGTTACCTGCAACTTGCCGGCCGAGCCGGCGACCGGCAGCGCGACGGGGTCACAACAGCTCTCGCCTGCCATTCCTCACCGCATTTCGGTGGGGCGGTTGCATATTCGAATCACCAATTCTGACGGTATCCAGGGATTTGAGAATTAACCTCTCGCCCGCACGAGAACTATGTTCTACTGCTACCAGCGAATAAGGAGTCACATTGAGCATTATTTCTGAACAGCGGACCTATATCGCCGGCCACTGGGTTGTGGGGGATGAGGCGCTCGCCGTGCAGAATCCGGCAGACGAGAGCCACGTCGCCGACGTCACCATCACACCCATCGGGCAAGTGGAACGTGCGATCGACGAGGCGCGACGCGCTTTCGACGAGGGGACGTGGGCGCACCGCACATCTGACGACAGGGCCGACGTCCTGCACTCCTTCATCGATCACATCGAGGCGAGCAGAGAAGCGCTCGTCGACACCCTGGTTGCCGAGGCCGGACAACCCACCCGCTTCGCGGATGAAACCCAATGTCGCGCCGGGGTTGCCATGGCACGGCAGACCATCGACCTCTATCGGTCGATGTCGCATGAAGAGGCGAGTCCGGTCCCGGTGGACGACCTCGTCCGTGGCCGGGTCGCTCTCAGCGTTCGGCGGCACGAGCCGGTCGGCGTGGTCGCCGCCATCACGCCCTACAACGCGGCACTCATCATGGGCCTGCAGAAGCTGATCCCAGCACTGATGGCAGGCAATTCGGTGATTGTCCGGCCGAGCCCGCTGACGCCGATCTCATCGCTCATCTTCGGCCTGGCCGCAGATGCCGCGGAGTTGCCGCCCGGTGTCTTGAGCGTGGTAGTGGAAGAGGGGACCGCCGGCGCGCAATTGATGACCAGTCACCCTGCGGTCGACATGGTTTCGTTCACCGGGTCGACGGTGGCCGGCCGCAACATCATCGCGCAGGCTGCGCCGACGGTGAAGCGCCTTTCTCTCGAACTCGGAGGCAAATCGGCTCAGATCTACCTGCCCGACGCGATCGGTCGCACGGCTATCGGCGCGATGGCGGTGGTCGCACGCACGGCCGGCCAGGCGTGTGTGGCGGCGACGAGGATGCTGGTTCCGGCCGAACACAAGGAGGAGGTTCTCGAAAAGGTCTCGGCTGCATATGGATCCATTGCTGTCGGCGATCCAACTGATCCGAGGGTGCTGATGGGGCCGGTCATCAGCGCGGCGCAGCGGGAAAAGTGCGAGCGATTTGTCGCACTGGCCGAAGAGCAGGGGGCCAAGGTGCGGTTCGGCGGCCGCAGGCCGGCGGGTCTCGACGCCGGATACTACTTCGAACCGACCGTGCTCGACCTGCCGAACAACGCCAATCCTGCTGCCCAGGAAGAGATTTTCGGACCTGTCATCGGCATCCTCGGCTACCGCGACATCGATGAGGCGGTGCAGATGGCGAACGACAGCGTGTACGGACTCTCCGCACAGGTATATGGCGGTGACACCAGTGCTGCTGTGGGTATCGCACGAAGGCTGCGCGCAGGCGCCGTGAACGTCAACACCACAGTCTTCAGTGCCTACGCGCCCAGCGGCGGCTACAAGCAGAGTGGTCTGGGCCGAGAACGCGGTCCAGACGGGATCAGAGAGTTTCAGGAAGTCAAACACATGTCGATTGGAGAGCTGGCCAAATGAACACAACCAACGGAACCGGTGGTAGCTATAATCTGGATTGGCTTGTCTCGGTGGATGATCACATCCTCGAACCGCCGAACCTGTGGCTGGACCGGGTCGCGAAGAAGGACCGCGACCGAGCGCCACGCCTGATCAAGGACGACAAGGGAATCGACGTCTGGCTGTATGACGGCAAGCGGATGCCGAGTAGCGGCCTCAGCGCCGTGGCAGGCAAGACCAAAGAAGAGTTCAGTCCCGAACCCCTCAACTATGACGAGATGCGGCCGGGCTGCTACGACCCCCTCGCCCGCGTCGAGGACATGAACCGCGCAGGCATCCTGGCATCGCTGTCGTTCCCGACCGTCACCCGATTCTGTGGCCAACTCTTCTATGAGGCCGGTGACCGGGAGTTCGGATTCACCTGTCTGCAGGCCTACAACGACTGGCACCTCGAAGAGTGGGCAGGCGCGGCACCGGGACGCTTCATCCCGCTGATCCTGATCCCATTGTGGGATCCTGCGCTCGCCGCCAAGGAGATGGAGCGTTGCGCCGCGAAGGGTGCGACCTCGTTCGCATTCTCCGAGAACCCCGAACCTCTTGGGCTGCCGACGATTCACGACAAGGATCGTTACTGGGAGCCGGTCATGGCCGCCGCCAACGATCTGGAGATGGTGGTGTCGATGCACGTCGGTTCGTCGTCGACGGTGCCGCAGATCTCGAAGGATTCGCCGTTCATGGCCAACCTGGCCTGGGGTGCCACCCGGACCTCCGGCGCCATGCTCACCTGGCTCTTCAGTAGCTTCCTGCAGCGCTACCCGAATCTCAAGATCTCGCTGTCCGAGGGCGAGATCGGGTGGATGCCGTACTTCCTCGAGCGTGCGGAGCAGGTGCTGGACAAGCAGCGTTACTGGGTTCAGCGTGGTGCGAGGTGGGGTGGCCATGCGGGCACCGACGTCGACCTCGATCAGCTCGACATCCGAGAGACGTTCCGCAAGCACATCTTCGGCTGCTTCATCGACGATGTTCACGGACTGGCGAGCCTCGACGAGATCGGGGAGGACAACGTCATGTGCGAGACCGACTACCCGCATTCTGACTCGACGTGGCCGAACTGCATCACTGTGGTGAAGGATCGGATTTCGCATTTCACCCCTGAATTGCAGTACAAGATCCTGCGGGGTAATGCCGAGCGGCTGTACCGTTTCACCCCGGCATCGCCTCCGGTGTTGACCAATGTCTGACTTTCGCGGCAAGGCCGCAATAGTCACCGGCGCCGGATCCGGTGTGGGACGGGCCATCGCGCTGCGCCTGGCCGAAGAAGGCGCGAAAGTGGTTGCGGCAGATATCGGTCTCGATCAGGCCAAAGAGACCGTGCGGATGATCGAGGCCGCCGACGGCACCGCAATCGCAGTCGATGTCGATGTCTCGGTGGAGCAGCAGGTGGAGGCCATGGTTGCCGCCGCTGTTGAGCACTTCGGGAGCCTCGACATCCTGATCAACAATGCCGGGATCCCGACCCCCAGACTCGGGGCACTTCTCGAAGATCACACCGTCGAGGATTTCGGCCGACTTGTCGGTGTGAACCTCGGCGGCGTGTTCTTCGGGTGCAAGCACGCGGTGCTGCAATTCAAGAAGCAGGGCGACGGTGGAGTCATCGTCAACACCGGTTCGGTGGCCGGCCTGGTCGCCTGCGGCGGCTCGGTATATGGCGCGACCAAGGCGGGGGTGCTCTCGCTGACCCGCTCGGTGGCGATCGAGGGTGCACCCCACGGGATCCGGGCGAACGCGATATGTCCGTCGGCGATGCCCTTGACCGGGTTCATGGCCGCCGGAGGGCTGGACCCGGCCGCCACGGCCACGCCCGAAATGGCCGAACGGTTTGGTGCGCAACATCCTCTGGGTCGCTTCATCACCGCGCAGGACTGTGCCGAGGCGTCCGTGTACCTGGCTTCGGACCGGGCCCGGAACATCACCGGCGTGGCGTTGCCCATCGACGGAGGATTGGTTGCCCGATGACCACCGCGATCCCGGACCGGGAGAAATTGCGAGAACTCTTCGACCTGCGTAGCTCGTACAACGCGCTGACCGGCGGGTTGTACGACGGCGATCCGTACCCGGCCTGGCATCGCCTGCGAGAGGAAGGCCCGGTCCATCTCGGGACCGTCCACGAACTCACCGGACATTCCGAGGCCCTGTACTTCCAGGGGCTTCCGTTTCCGGATCGCCCGCACTACTCGGCATTCGGTTACGACGCGTGTTTCGAGGCCTTTCGGGATCCGGAGTTGTTCGCCTCGTCGCCTGAGCCGGTGGATACGCGCTCAGGCGGCTTCGGGACGAGCACCAGCATGATTTCGATGGGTGGTGCACAGCACAAGCGTTACCGGGGCCTGGTTCAGCCGTCCTTCTTGCCCAACAACGTCAGGTGGTGGATCGAGAACTGGATCGAAGAATGCGTCGGGGATCTGATCGACGGATTCATCGGGCAGGGACATGCCGAACTGAACGTCGACTTCTGCGCCGCGATCCCCGTGCTGACGATCACCGGCAGCTTCGGCGTCCCGGTGGAGCAGGCCCTGGAGATCCGCGCCTGCCTGAACACGAATCAGCAACGCGTGGTGGACATCCTCGAACCCATCGTCGCTGCGCGGCGTGAGAATCCGGCCGATGATCTGATCAGTGTGCTGGCCGCGGCCGAGCTCACCGACGAAAACGGTGTGACCCAACGTCTTTCCGACAACGAGATCTACTCGTTCTCGTTGCTCTTGCTGACCGCGGGATCGGGTACGACGTGGAAGCAGATGGGATTGACCCTCACCGCGCTCCTGGAGCGCCCCGAAGTTCTCGAACAGGTGCGAGGCGACCGGAAACTGCTGAAAACCGCCATCGACGAGACGTTGCGGTGGATCCCCACCGATCCGATGTTCTCTCGTTTTGTCACCGAGGATGTCGAGTTCTTCGGTGTCGACATCCCGAAAGGTGCTGTCTTGCACCTATGTGTGGGTGCCGCGAACCGCGACCCGGCTCGGTGGGATGACCCGGACACCTACGACATCACCCGGCCGACACGTCCGACGTTGGCATTCGGTCAGGGGTCGCACATGTGCCTGGGTATGCATGTGGCGCGCGCAGAGATGACGGTCGGCATCAATGCGCTGCTCGACCGGCTCCCGAATCTGAGGCTTGACCCGAACGCCGAGCAACCCAGATACATCGGGATGTACGAGCGCGGCGCGACGGCGATACCTGTCCTGTTCGACGCACAGTGAGGTGAACATGTCCACATCAGAATCTGGCTACTCGGCACCTGACCTGAGCCTTCGGGGCGAAGAACACGTTCGTGTGTATCGAGAAACCGGTGGGGACGCCGGCTATCTGTGGAATGGGGTTCCGACACTTCTGCTCACCGTCACCGGCCGGAAGTCCGGGCGCGATCTGACGTCGGCTCTGATCTTCGGCCGGGATGGTGATGACCTGCTGGTCGTGGCATCGAAGGGAGGGGCACCACATGACCCCCAGTGGTACCTGAATCTGAGCGCCAACCCACAGGTCCAGCTCCAGGTCAAAGCGACCACGATGACGGCAATTGCTCGCACCGCGACCGAGGCCGAGAAGCCTCGGCTGTGGAAGATCTTGACTGATGTGTGGCCGAACTACGACGTCTACCAATCCCGAACCGACAGAAGTATTCCAGTCGTGGTGCTGACACCCGGGTGACGCCCACTAGTATTCCGGATATGTCATGGGCTGAGGAGCGCGCCGTCGAACGTTCTGCGGCGGTTCAACGGTCACGGACGCGTATCGCAGAACAGGTGCGCCTGATGCTCGATGCCGCGGGCCGACTCATCGAGGTCAAGGGTGACGCCTTCACCACCCAGGAGTTGGTCAAGGAAGCAGGGGTCGCGCTTCAGACGTTCTATCGCTACTTCTCGAGCAAAGACGAGCTGCTTCTCGCAGTGATCAGTGACGCGATGACCGAGGCGTGCTCTCGGTGGGAACGCGGTGCGAGCGGGATTCCCGACCCTCTCGATCGGGTACGCTACTTCATCACTTCGATCCTGGGTGGCGCCGATCAGGAGCCACGGCGTGATGCGCTCGCCCAGTTCATGGTCGCGACACACTGGCGACTACACCGGGTCTTCCCTGACGAACTGGCAGCTGCCGAGAAGCCCTTGGTCGATCTGCTCTGCAAGGAGATCCAGACCGCTGTTGACACGGGACAGCTGACGTCTGAAACACCCGAAGTCGACGCCTGGTTCGTGGCGGAATTGGTGCGGTCTGTTTTCCACCACTACGCATTTGCATCAGATGACGCGGGCGACGTGAAGGACCGGCTCTGGATCTTCTGCCTGAGGGCCCTCGGGGGCAGCACCAGCGCTTGACCCATCGTCTCGGTGCGATGGTGAAAAGAACTGCACGCCAAACATTCTCTGGACCCCGGGTCCATTTCTGAAAAGTTCTTCCGATTCTTTCGATTCAGCCCACACGCGGCGAAATGCAAACTAGGTTCTAGTGAAACAAAGAACGTAGTTCTATCCAATCCGGATCGTCATTCTGTCTCTGAAGGCCCATCCGGGTACTCCCTGTATCTCATCTGAGAGGCCGACGATGTTTCGACGAAAACGCTCTTATGCCGCAGCGGTCGCTGCGCTGAGTTCGCTCATGCTGGTCCTGACCGCTTGCGGGACAACCTCCGATAACGGCGGGACGGCAACCGATTTCGGTGATCCGGTGGCCGGTGGCCAAGGCCGTTTCATCCAGCTGAGCGAGCCGAGGACGATGGATCCGGCAGGCCTCGGCAACGTGTGGGCCAGTCAACCGGTGTTGGGGAATGCGCTGTACGGCACGTTGATGATCAACAAGCCTGGCTCACTCGACATCGAATACAAGATGGCAGAGGACTTTTCGTCGACTGACAGCGGAAGTACCTTCACGCTCGAACTCCGTCCCGGCCTTCAGTTCTCCGACGGCACACCACTGGATGCAGAAGCGGTCAAATACAATTGGGACCGCCTACGTGACCCGACACTCGGCTCAGGCGCGAGTAAGTTCGCCCCACAGATTGCCTCGACCGAGGTTGTCGACCCCACCACGCTGACGGTTGCCATGGTCGCACCCAATCTGTTCTTCGGCCAGGCTGTGGTGACGTCCGCATTGAACTGGATCGCATCTCCCGCTGCTCTGGAGAAGGGGCGCGAGGCCTTCGACGCGGCCCCGATCGGTGCCGGCCCCTTCACTCTCACCGAGTGGACGCGACAGGATGAGATTGTCCTGCAGAAGAATCCGAAGTATTGGGATGCGCCAAAGCCTTACCTGGAGACGTTGACGATCAAGTCCGTTCCCGACGGCGCTCAGCGGTTCAATGCCGTCACCACCGTTGGCACGGATTTCTCCTCGGAGTCGGACTCGGAGAACATGGGCAAAGCCGACGCGGCCGGTTTCCAGACCGATCTCGTCGTGTCCGGCGGTGGCCAGTACCTCGCGATGAACTTTCGGCGCGCGCCTTTCGATGACATTCGCGCTCGCCGGGCAGTATCGCTCGCATTGGACGTGGACGCCCTCAACACGATCGTCTACAACGGGGCCGGAGATGTCCCCCATACACTCTTCACGGAATCCTCACCCTTCTATGTCGACATGCCCCTTCGCGAGGCGAATCGGGATGAAGCGCAAGCACTTTTCGACGAACTCGCCGCCGAGGGAAAGCCGGTCACGTTCGAGTTCATTGCGTACTCGACCACTGAGAACAAGCAAACTGCCGAAGGTGTGCAGACCCAGTTGAGCGCGTTCGACAACGTCGAAGTCAACATCAAACAGGTTGACTCGTCGATGATCCAGAAGGTTATCGGCAGCCGTGATTTCCAGATGGTGATCACGTCATCGAATGTCCTCGACCCTGACACCGAACTCTGGACCGGCTTCCATTCCCAGTCGAAAGGCAACATGACGGGGATCAGTGACCCCGAACTCGACGCTGCTCTTGACGCCGGGCGAATCGAAACCGACGTCGCCGCGCGCAAGGAGGCCTACACGGTGGTCCAAGAGCGGCTCGCTGAAGTGGTTCCCGGAGTGTTCTACATCCGATCGACGCCAGGGGCGATGTTCGGCAAGAAGACGGCGGGCGTCCAGCTGTACGGTCTGGGATCGCCTTTGCCAGAGGAGATGTGGCTGGCGAAGTAGTAGATTCAGATCGGTTCCACAAGAAAGGGCCCCGCTTTCGCGGGGCCCTTTCTCATGCGGGCGTCTTTGTCGCGGCCTCGGAAGGAGGTCGGCCCTTGTCCAGCACGGTCAGTGGGAAGTGGCAGGCCGCGAACTGGCCGGGCCGAACCTCCCGCATCACGGGTTCTTCTGTCACACAGCGATCTTCGACCTTGGGGCAACGGGTGCGGAACCGGCAGCCCGTCGGTGGCGACAGGGGTGAGGGAACGTCACCTTCGAGTGCCGGCCCGGCAAAAGCCCGGTCCGGATCGGTCAAAGGTACCGAGTCGAGCAGTGCCCTGGTGTACGGGTGGGTGGGGTTGTCGTACACCTCCGCCGAATCCCCGAACTCGCAGACCTTGCCGAGATACATGACCATCACGTTGTCACTGACGGTGCGTACCACTCCGAGGTCGTGGGCGATGAAGACAACCGTGAGATCGAACTCGGCCTTGAGTTCCTCGATGAGGTTGAGGATCTGGGCCTGCACGGACACATCGAGCGCGGAGACCGGTTCGTCACAGATCAGCAGTCGAGGGTTCAGTGCCAGCGCTCTGGCAATGGCGACACGCTGGGCTTGACCACCCGACAGGGCACGTGGCAGGACGTCGGAAAAGCGTTCCGGTGGTAGGCCAACCGATTCGAGGACCTTGGTCGATGTCGCAGCACGTTCGGCCTTTGGGACACCTGCCACCGCCATGCCTTCGACAACGATGTCCTTGACCGCACGCCGGGGGTTGAGTGAACTGACCGGATCCTGGAAAATCATCTGCATGTCGCGCCGCAGGCCGCGCATCTGTTTCTCGTCGGCCTTCTCGATCCAGTCGGTGCCGAACCTGATCTGGCCGTCGGTGACCCGGTCGAGGCGCAGGACTGCTCGCCCGGTGGTCGACTTGCCGCAACCGGATTCGCCGACGATTCCGAGCGTTTCGCCGGGCAGGACGTCGAAACTGATCTTCGAGACGGCCTGAACCGTTCCACTCTGGGTGGGGTATTCGACAACGAGGTCTTGAACACTGAGCAGTGCTTCCTCGCCGCGTAGGTGTGCGTTTCCGCTGCCTGCCATGTGATTACCTTCCGGAGGACGTGAGTGTCTTGGACGATTCGCGGGTGACCGGGTGTAGACACGCAACGTCGTGATCGTCGCCAACGGAGGTCAGTTCGGGGCCCGGAGTGACGCAATTGGCCTGGACCGCGCTGCAGCGCGGTGCAAATCGGCAACCCTCCGGCGGTGACGTCGGGTCGGGCAGGGATCCGGTGATCACGTTGAGTGGTGCATGGCGAGGGTGGTCGATGGATGGGGTCGCGCCGAGGAGGGCATGGGTATACCGGTGCCGCGGTGCGTCGAATACCTCGCGCGTGGAACCTGTTTCGGCCAGTCGTCCGGCATACATCACCGACACGCGGTCGGTGCGGCCTGCGACAACGGCGAGATCGTGGCTGATCAGCATCATGCCCATGTCCCGTTCGACCTGGACGCGACGCAGCAGGTCGAGGATCTGTCGCTGGATGGTGACGTCGAGTGCGGTGGTCGGTTCGTCGGCGATGAGAAGATCTGGTTCGCAGGCAAGAGCGATCGCGATCATCACACGCTGACGCATGCCACCGGACATTTCGTGCGGGTAGTTCTTCAGCCGCCGCTCAGGATCGGGCACCCCTACTTCTTGGAGAAGTTTCAGTGCCCGATCGTGAGCTTCGCTTCGGCTGACACCGAGGTGCTTTCGCATACCTTCGGTGAGTTGGCGTTCGACCCGGACGACCGGATTCAGTGATCGTCCCGGGTCTTGGAACACCATGGCGATCTGTTTTCCCCAGATGTCCTTGGTCTCCTTTGTGTTCAGGGCCAACAGATCTCGACCCTGAAAGGAGACCTCACCTGATCGTGCGGAACGAGCGGGCATCAGGCCCATGATGGCGCGGGCCATCACGGACTTACCCGAGCCGGACTCGCCGACGATCCCCAGAGCCTGCCCGGTGTCCAGGGTCAGGGAGACGTCGTCCACGGCGCGGACTGTGCCGCGTGCGGTTCCGATGTATGCCCGAAGATTGTTGACCTCGAGGAGAGGTGCCTTCTTCAGAAGCGTCGTTCCACTGCTCTGGGGATCGTCGTGAGTGTTCATGCTCGGTATGCCCTTTCGCTTCGCTCGGTCAGCTGATCCAGAAGTTCTCGGGCATCGGCGAACCGAGGGTGTAGAGCTCGACGCCCTTGATCTTGGTGCTGTAGACAACCGCCGGAACAGCCTTCGTGTACCAGATGCCCGGAACAATCTCGACAAGACGTTCCTGCACGGTCTTGTAGGCCGCTTTCCGGTCCGCGTCGCTGGTGGCGAGTCGTCCGGCATCAAGCGCAGCGTCGAGTTGGGCGTCGTTGGTGCCGACGAAGTTGCCGGTCGACTTGGAGTGGAACGCGGTCCAGAGCGGGTAGTCCGGATCCTGGATGACTGCGGACGAGATCAACATCTGGAAATCACGCTGTCCGGCCCGTGCCGTGAGGGCGGCGAAGTCGAGGACCTCGACCTTGACGTCCAGGTTCTTGAAGGTGCTGAGCTGCGTCTGCAGGCCCTCGGCAAGTACTTTGCTCTCGGTGGTGGGGTAAGAGAGGAACGTGAACGAGACCGGCTTGCCTTCGGCGGCAAGCTCATCGAGAAGCTTCTGGGCTTCTTCTTTGTTGGTCTCCTGCAGCGAGATGTTCTCGTGGAACGGTGAGCCCTCGGGGAACAGCGTCTCCGGGATCTCGTTCTCGCCGTTGTAGACAACGGTGTTCAGTGCATCCACATCGGTGGCCAGCGCGATCGCACGGCGAGCACGGATGTCGTCGAAGGGCGCCTGGCGCTCGTTCATGGCCATGTACTGACCGCCGCCGGTCGGTACGATCTCGCTGTTCATGCCTGCCGCGTTGATCTTGTTGATGCTTTCGAGGTTGGTCTCTGAAGCGATATCTGCGGCGCCGGTGCTGATGGCGTTGAAACGCTGATTGCTGTCGGCAACCGTCTTGATCGTCAGCTTGTCGAGGTAAGGCTTGGGCGCGTCGTAGAAATCGGGGTTCTTGGTCAGTTCCACGGAATCCTGCCGGGTCCAGTTGACCAATGTGAACGGGCCTGCACCGATCGGCGCTTCGTCGAATGCCTGTGTGCCCTTTTGCAATGCGGTCGGAGAGGCGATCCAGTTCAGCGCACCGGACAGCAGTGACTGCGCGAAGTGGGGGTTGGGCGCGGCCATCGTGACCTTGAGCGTGGTCGGGTCGACAACCTCGGTGTCTGCGATCTGAACGGCCTGGCGGATCGAGGTCGAGGCCAGGGTGGGGTCCTTGAGGCGATCCCAGTTGAACTTGACCGCCGCGGCGTCATACGGGGTGCCGTCGGTGAACGTCAGGCCCGGACGCAGCACCAGGTTGAAGGTGGCGCCGTTGTCGGTGGTGGAGAAGTCAGTGGCCATCTTGTACTCGACTTCAAAGGTGTTGATGTTGTTGATCATCAACGATCCGTAGAGAGCGTTGCCGAGCGTGGGCTGGTGGGCCCAGGTATTCGACAGTGCGGCCGGATCAAGCGAGCGGGGCTCGCCACTCTGCAGCACAACTGCAGATCCACCGGCTACCGGATCGCCTTCGTCCTGGGCCGAGTTGCTTCCACCGGAGCTGTTGCTACTGCCTCCGCCGCAGGCGGCGACAAAAGCAAGTGCGAACAGCGATAGAAGTGCCGCCAGAAGCTTCGGTAAGCGTCTGTGTTGGAACATGATTGACCTCTCGTGATGGTGGACCGGGTGGGAATTCCGGGCCGGATTATCCGACGTGCCTCAGTGCTGCAGGGTCTTGTCGAACTTGGTGCGAAGGTGGTCGCCGAGCTGGTTGAGGGCAAACACGGTGAAGAAGATCGCCAGGGCGGGTACGAAGACGAGGTGCGGCGAGGTGGACAGGGCGTCCTTGCCTTCGCTGATCATGCCGCCCCAGCTGGGGGTCGGTGGGGGGATGCCGAGTCCGAGGAAGCTCAGCGATCCCTCGGCGACGATGAGGGCAGCCATGACGATGGGGAGGTAGGACGCCAGCGGGGCCAGCACGTTGGGGAGGATTTCTTTGAACAGGATTCTCGGGTGGGTGGCGCCCATATTGCGTGCCGCGCGGACGAATTCGCGTGACGACCACGCCATCGTGTTCGCTCGGGAGAGGCGGATGAACGCCGGGATCACCACAAGTGACAGTCCGAGTAGCAACGTCTGGGCACTCGGTTTGAAGATCGAGGCCAGAGCCAGGAGCAGGATCAGAGGCGGGAAGGCGAGCATCGCGTCGGTGAGCAATGAGACGCCTGTGTCGAGTTTGCGTCCGAAGTATCCGCCGACCAGACCGATCAGGGACCCGATCGTGAATCCGATGATCCCGGCGACGGTTCCGACCACCAGTGAGACCCGCGCACCGTAGATGATCCGAGACAGTTCGGATCGTCCGTAGTTGTCGGTGCCGAGCCACAGGTCCACAGACTCGAATGAGGGTCCGAGTCGCGGTGCGCCGACGGGTATTTCATAGGACGCGATGGGAAGCAGGCCGGCAAATATTGCGGCCAGGACCAAGGCTGCGAGCCAAAAGATCGACAGGTAGACCAGTATCGATCGGGGCTTTCGGACCGTCGGGACGTCCGGCAGTGTCTGCGCGATGGGCACTTCCGGGGAGACCGGGGTCTCGTCATGTGCGGTTTTCGAGATGATGCCGGTCATGCTGTTGCCGTCACCTTTCTGACCCGAGGATCGATGAGCCCGTAGCTGAGGTCGACCAATGTGTTGATCGCGACGTAGACAACGGCGATGAACACGACGATGCCCTGGACCATGATCAGGTCGCGGTTGGTGATCGACACCGCGATGAGCTGTCCGAGTCCCGGTAGGCCGAACAGGGTTTCGACGATCACGGTGCCACCGATCAGTCGACCGAGATTCATGCCGGCCAGCGTGATCAGAGAGAAGGATGACGGCCGGAATGCATGACGGAACATGACGTACGTGCGACCCATGCCCTTCGCCCGGGCAGCGGCGATGTAGTCCTCGTTGAGTGTGGAGATGAGGTCGGTGCGCAGCAACCGGTGGAAGGACGCGATTTCGGTGAGCGCGATGGCGATCACCGGAAGCATCGCGTAGCGAAGGTTTTCGATGAGCCCGTCGCTGATGTCGGACCAGCCCAGAACCGGGAAGACCTGCATCTGGATGGCAAAGAAGTAGATGAGGATCGGTCCGGCGATGAAGGCAGGCACCGACAGGAACACCGCCGAGAGGGCATTGATCCCGCGGTCGAGTGCCGAACCCGGACGGGAGGCCGACACGACGCCCATGATGATGGCGATCGCCAGTGCGAGGATCAAACCCAGCGCGGCGAGCTCGAGGGTCACCGGGAGCCGTTCGATGATCGCGTCTGTCACCGATTGGTTTGTGATGGGCGAGGTTCCGAGATCTCCGGTGACGGCGTTGCCGAGCCAGTCGACATACTGGCGCCATGCGGGCTGGTCGAGGCCGAGCTTCTCGTCGAGTTCGGCCACGGCCTCTGGCGTTGCGTTCTCGCCGAGTATGACCTGAGAGGCCGATCCGGGTGCGAGGCTCAGCAGGCTCACCACGGCGATGGTCACCAGCAGTACCACCGCGATGCTGCGCGCGAGACGCAAAGCGATCGTTTGGAGCATGAGTGTCAACTTTCGTCCAGCACAGGGCGGAAGGCGGAGTCGAGATGCCATGGTTATGTGGTTCGCGACTGCCGCGGAACGGGCTGTGCCCGCGGCCGGCGATGCGTCGTCGCCGTCAGCTCGCGCTGTGATTCGTGCCGCATTGACTAGCGGCTGTGATGTACATCCTAGTGAAATACGGACCTAAATGGCAAGTTATGGCCGTACATTTGCCGAACCAAAAGGCACTTGGCGATCAATCGTATGTGGCGCCTGGTGGGAGCGGCAGTGAAAGCCGGACAGTTGCGACGTCGTAGGTCGGGGCTCGTTTGTTCGGACCTTCCGAAAAGTTGGTTGCAGCAACCATTTTGGGTTTAGGTCGACTGGTGAAACCACAACGCCCGGTGGGCCGACACGGATGTGTCGGCCCACCGGGCGTCGGCTTATGGAGCGTGGGGGTGGCTAGTCCTCGTACCGCACTTTGATCGTCGGGGTATCCGGCACGGCCTGGCATGTCAGTACAAATCCGTCGGCGACCTCGTCGTCGTCGAGTGCGTTGTTGGCGCGCATGGTGGCGCTACCTTCGAGGACCTCGCCGATGCAGGTGGCGCAGTTGCCCGACTCGCACGAAAACGGCGGGGACAGGCCGGCACGGCGGGCGCTTTCGAGGATGGTCTCGCCGGCCTTGCGCTCGATCTCGACCTTTTTGCGGCCGAGCTGGATGAACGCGGTGCCGAGTTCGACGGGGGCTGTGGTGGTCTCGACTTCGAGTTCTGCTTCGGGGATGGTCTGGGCCGACGCGCCGAACTCCTCGGCGATGACCCGGCCGGGCCCGGGCAATGCGGATTTGATGACCGCCATGAAGGGGTCGGGGCCGCACAGGTAGCTGTCGGCATCGGCGTCGTCACCGACGAACTCGAGAACCTTTGCCGCGTCGAGAAATCCGTGCTCGACATCGAAGCTGCGGACCACAGACAGGCGATCGGGGTACTGGGCGGCAAGTTCGTCGATGGCGGTGTGGAAGATCGCCGACCCGGGGTCCCGGTCGGCGCACAGGAGCCGGACGCGGCGGTCGGTGGTCGCCAGGGCGCTCTTGGTCAGCGACAGAATCGGTGTGATGCCGCTGCCGCCTGCGAAGCCGAGTAGGGGAACAGTGGTGTCGCTCAGGCAGAACAGGCCCGCGGCTCGGGTGATCTCGACCTCGTCGCCCTCGCTGATGTTGTCGTGCATCCAATTCGAGGCCTTGCCGCCGGGGACCCGCTTGACGGTGGTCATCAGCTCGGAATCGGTCTCCGGTGCGCTGGACATCGAATACGAACGGAACAGCTCTTCGCCCTCGACGTGGAGCTTGAAAGTGATGAACTGCCCGGCGCGGTACGGGATCGGCGCCTCGTGTGGTGCAAGTACGTATGTGCGGGCGTCAGCGGTCTCCTTGACGATCCTCGTCACGGTTGCGCGCTGAAATAACGGGGGCCTCGCCATGAGCCACCTCCTTCGTGTCGTGTCGATCCTACCGAGATTGATACGTAGATTCTACTAGATGAGAATAGTATTCTCGCCAGTGAGCTAGGATCCTCTCAAGTTGATTCAGTAGAAGGTGGATCGGTGGGTACCTGCCGATCGACGCCGGTTAGGACAAGGACATGAACGGGCCCGCCGCCCTGGCATTCGAGGGGCGCAGCTATACGTTGCCGCAGCTCGATGCGCTGACGGCTGGTCTGGCAACCACGCTTGCCGACCGCGGCGTTGCCCCGGGCGAGCGTGTCGCCCTGATGTCGTCGAACCGGCCGGAGTTCGTGGTCGCGGTGCGCGCGATCTGGCAGGTCGGAGCCGCTGTGGCGCTGATCAGTCCTGCGTACAAGCGCGCCGAGGTCGAGCACGCGCTGGCGGTCACCGGCGTCGCGCATGCGGTCGGCGACAACGCGGTGCTGGCCGGCCTGATGCCGATGCTGCACCTCGACGAGCGGATCGAACCCGTCGAGTCCGGCGTCGGCGAGGTCACCTGGCCGGACAAAGACCCCGACGCCGATGCGGTGCTGGTATTCAGCTCGGGCACCACCGGGATGCCCAAGGCCGTCCGTCATACGCACCGGTCGTTCGGTGTGGCCGTCCGGCAGTGGCGTGATGCGCTTGAGCTGACCGCCGCTGACCGCCTGCAGATCCTCACCCCGCCGTCACACATTCTGGGCATCCTCAACGTCATCACCGCACTCGATTCCGGTGCCTGGGTTCGGTTGCACCGTCGCTTCGACCTGGGCGTGATGCTGCGTCACATCGAATCCGATCGGATCACCATCGAGATGGCGGTCGCTCCGATCGCATTGGCGCTTGCCTCGGACCCGGATCTCGAGAAGCACGATCTGTCGTCGCTGCGCTACATCATGTGGGGCGCCACCCCGGTGACCCCGAGCATCGCCGAGATCGTGACGAGCCGAACCGGCGTGCGGTGGGTGCCTGCCTACGGGGCCAGTGAACTGCCGGTCATCACCTGCAACCCGATCGAGGGTGCGCGTCTGGACAGCGTGGGACGCGCCGCCGCCGGCGTGACGCTCCGGGTGATGTCCACCGAGACCGGAAAGATCCTCGGTCCCGGTGAGGCCGGCGAGATTCAGGCCCGGTCCGAGTCGGTGATGGCCGGATACCTTCCTGACGAGGCCAACTCGGATGCTTTCTGTGATGGCTGGTACCGGACCGGCGACATCGGAACCGTCGACGCCGACGGGTGGGTCCGGCTGACCGATCGTTCGAAAGAGATGATCAAGGTCAAGGGCTTTCAGGTCGCACCGGCCGAGGTCGAGGCGGTGTTGCACGCCCACCGGGCGGTCGCCGATTGTGCGGTGTTCGGAGTTCCCGACGCAGTCTCCGGTGAGGCGATCGTCGTGGCGGTGGCCCTGGTGAATGGTGCCGAACCTGTCGAGGCCGCAGAACTCATCGAATTGGTTGGTGAGCGGCTGGCGAAGTACAAGCGACCCAGCGAGGTCATTTTCGTGTCTGATATTCCGCGCCTGCCATCCGGCAAGGTGCTGCGCAGAGTGCTGAAGGAGCGCTATGGACGTTCGTCTGACGAGTGAGCAGCGGCAATTGCGTGATGCTGCTTCGAAATTGGCCGATGATCTGGGACCGTCCGCGGTCTCCGATCTCGATGACGAGAGCCGCATTGCGCGGTTGGAGAAAGTGGTCGACAGCACCGGGTGGCGTGATCTGCGTTCCGACGGAGCCTCGGCGGTGGAGGTCGCCATCGTCGCCGAGGAGTTCGGGCGCGGTCTGGTGGACGTTCCCTTCCTGGGTCCGGTGCTCGCCGATGACGCCCTGCGTCACCTCGTAGAAGGGCCACATCGGTTCACCGCTGTGGTCGGCGGTGAGGCGATCGACGCCCGTGGCTTCGATCGGGGTGTGGTGCGCGGCGAGAACAAGGTCAGCACAGTCGATCTCGGGCCAACCCGCGATGGTGTCGACCTGACCAGGCTCCGCGCCGATGTCACGGGCGAACCGGCCGCGGTCGGCGAGCTGACATCGGAGCAGGCGCAGCGGAACCTGGCCTTGGCGCTGGTCGCCACCACCGCAGACCTGGTCGGCTGCTCACGTGGGGCACACGCCACCGCGGTCGACTACGCCAAACTGCGCGAGCAGTACGGCGCGACAATCGGTTCGTACCAGGCGGTTGGGCATCTGCTGGCCGAAGGTCTGGCGCTGATCGAGGGCTCGATCAGCGTGCTCAGGCACGCGGCCTGGGCCGTCGACGAACTACCGACCGACGAAGCGTTGCAGGCTGCGCGAATCGCAAAGCTCTACTGTGCGCGCACCGCCCGGACGGTCTGTGAGACCTCGATACAGGTGCATGGCGGCATCGGCAATACGTGGGAATGCGTGGTGCACCTCTACCTTCGCCGCGCACTGACATCCACCGAACTGTTCCCAGTGAGTCTGGAGGAGATCCAAATTGGACTTTCGTGACACCACCGAAGAGGCCGCGTTCCGCGAGCGGATGCGCGCGTGGCTGGAGGAGCGCAAGGGGACGTTCGCGACCTCGGGTGACGAATACTTTTCGCGTATGGGCGAATGGCACCGGGCGCTGTACGAGGCCGGTTTCTTCGGCCTGAGCTGGCCGGAAGAGTATGGCGGACAAGGGCTGCCAGCGGTCTACGACGTCATCCTCGACGAGGAACTGGCGCGCGCGGCCTTCCCCGCACGGCCGAGCCTGGGATACCTGGTCTTCGGCCTGGGTCACCACGGCAGCGAAGAGATCCGAAAGCGCTTCGTACCCGGGATGATCAACGGCACCGAACGCTGGTGCCAGGGGTTCTCGGAACCCGGTGCCGGTTCGGACCTCGCCTCGCTCACCACCACGGCCACCCTCGACGGTGACGAGTACGTCCTCCACGGCCACAAGATCTGGACCAGCTACTCCGACAACGCCGACTGGTGTCTGCTGCTGGCCCGGACCGACAAGAATGTGCCACGGCACAAGGGCATCTCGGGTTTCATCGTGCCGATGAACCAACCGGGTGTCGAGCAGCGACCCCTGAAGATGATCAGCGGTGTCACCACCGAATTCGGGCAGGTGCTCTTCGACGGTGCCCGGGTTCCGGCAGAGAACATGGTCGGCGCTCCCGGAGACGGCTGGAAGCTGGCGATGACTGTCGTCGGGCATGAGCGGGAACCGTCGACACTTGGCTTCGCCGCGCGGTACAGCAAGCTGGTCAACCAGATCGCCAAGAAGTCGGAAGGCAAGCATTCCGCTGACTTGACCTGGGCTGCAATCGAAACCGAGATGTTGAGACTGCATGTGCGACGCCGACTCTCGGAACAGCTCGATGGCGTCCAGCACAACTCGGAAGGTTCGCTCGACAAGCTGTTGATGACGTGGGTCGAACAGGCGGTGGGACATGCCGCGCTGGATGTGGTCGGTACCACCGATCCCGAACTACTCGGCGCCTACCTCTACAGCCGGGCGCAGAGCGTCATGGGCGGCACGTCGCAGATTCAGAAAAACATCATCGCATCGCGAATTCTAGGATTGGGAGTTTGACCATGTACGACATGCCCGACGAGATCGACGTCCAGGCCGACGGGTCTCTGCGCATCATCACGCTGAACCGCCCGGATGCGCTCAACGCGGTGAATCATGAGCTGCACGTGGGACTTGCGCGGTTGTGGCCGCAGCTGAGCGCCGACCGCGGTGCGCGCGCCGCGGTTTTGACCGGAGCGGGCAAGGCCTTTTCGGCAGGCGGCGATTTCGCGTACCTCGCGGAACTGGCCAAGGACGACGAACTACGCGCGCAGACCATTGCCGACGGCCGGGAGATCGTGCTCGGAATGGCGAGGTGCCGGGTGCCGGTCGTCGCGGCGGTCAACGGCCCCGCGGTCGGCCTGGGCTGCAGCCTCGTCTCGCTCAGCGACATGGCCTACATCGGCGAGAATGCCTACCTCGCCGACCCGCATGTCCAGGTGGGGCTGGTTGCCGCAGACGGCGGGCCGGTCACCTGGCCGTTGCACACCAGCCTCATGCTGGCCAAGGAATACGCGATCACCGGAGCGCGGATCACCGCAGAGCGTGCCCGCGAGATGGGACTGGTGAACCACATCGTCGCCGATCCGCTCACGGAGGCACTGGCGTGTGCGAAGCGGATCTCTGAGCAACCGCAGCAGGCCGTGGAAGCGACCAAGCGACTACTCAACCTGCACCTCGAGCGCGCGGTGCTGGCGACCCTCGACTTCGCGATGAGCGCCGAGCATCAGTCGTTCACCACCGACGACTTCCAAGCGAACATCGCACGATTGACCGCCAAGAAGAACTGAGGACATTGCTGGGCCTGCGGCCCGCGGAGGACCCGAGCGATCGGTTCTCCGCGGGCCGCGGGCGTTTCACAGATAGGAATGTGTGATCAATTCCAGATAGTGACCGGCGGGGTCGAGTAGATAGACACCGCGGCCGCCGTGTCCGTGGTTGATCTCGCCGGGCCGGGTCTGCTGGGGATCTGCCCAGTGATCTCGACCGCGGTCGGTGATCTTCGCGTAGGCCCGATCGAAGTGTGCGTCGTCGACCAGGTACGCGTAGTGCTGTGGCGAAAAATCCGTCGGCGCAGTGGCGAACTGTAGTAGTACGCCGTCTGCGATCTGCACGTTGGTGAACGGACCCCATGAAGGGGCTTCGTCGGCTTCGAGCAGATCGCGATAGAACCCGGCCATCTCGGCCGGATCTGTCGAGGCAATGATCGTGTGATTGAAACGTGCTGTCATGAGTCTCCTTTGAGTCGCGAGTGATGGAACTGAGGTCACTCGGACTCAAGGGAGGAGCACGGATCAGGCCACGACCAGATTGCCGTCCCGGGAGCGGCCAACGGAGGCCTGACTGGTCATCATCGCGACCACCCTATCGCAGCCGACGTTGATCTGAAATGCCCTCGCCGACTACGAGAGTTTGGATACGTACTTCTCGGCGAACGCTTCGAGTGGAGCGCGGTACTGCTCGGCGGGTGCGCGGAGATCGTCGTGGTCCCCGGAATGCGTACGCTCCCAATTGGCCCAGGGATTCACCATGATCGCGCCGATCCCGAGATCTTCGGCTTGCTTGTAGGTGTCGAGTGACGGGGCATCGCGCAGCCCGATGATGATCTCGAACGGCTCGTTCTCGCGACCGTATTCGCGACGCAGACCGTTGATCCGGTCGATCCACGGCTTGGCGTCCTCCAGCGTGTACGCGGTGCCCACCCACCCGTCGCAGTGCTGCGCGGCGCGGCGCAGGGCCGGGCCGGACTCGCCGCCACACAGAATGGGAACGGGCTCCGGCGGATGAGGTTCGATCATCATTTCAGGGATGTCGTAGTACTCACCCTTCCAGGAGACCCAACCGCCTTTCCACAGCACTCGCAACGCCTCGATCATCTCGTTGAGCCGAGGCCCGCGATTGTCGAAATCCTGTCCGAGAAGCTCGAATTCCTGACGATTCCAGCCCGCGGAGAGTCCGATCGAGACGCGTCCGCCTGCGATTGCGGCGGCGGTGCCGACGACCTTGGCCACATCGATGATGGGACGCGCGGGTGCGATGTACACGTTGTTGCCGAAATGGAGATTGGTGGTGACCGCTGCCATCGCGCCGGTGAGAACCCACGGATCGGGCCACTCTGTCTCCGGGTGCCAGAACGGTTTTCCGTCAGGGGTGGCCGGATAGGGGGTCTTGGGCTCTCGTGGATAGACCAGATGGTCGGAGACGAGCATGCCGTGGTAGCCAGCTTCGTCCATCATCTTTGCCACAGAGGGCATTTCGATTGTGTTCATGAATGCAGTGCCGCACCAGAATTTCATGCTCACAGGTTATGCGAGGATGATTCCCAATGTCGCACAATCCAATTCTCAATTGTGTTAAATCCGATAGTCTGCACTCATGACTGATGATTTGGGAGCCGGCGGCCTGAAGTTCGAACGCGAAGGACCGATCGGATGGTGCACGATCGATCGTCCCGCGGCGCGCAACGCCTTCACCCCCGCGATGTACTACGGATTGAAACGAGCTGTGCGTCTGGTGAATTCGGATCCCGACCTGGCCGCGCTCATCATCACCGGTACCGGTGACGTGTTCGCACCAGGCGGTGATCTCGGCGGTCGGGCCGAACCGGGTGACAATCTCCCGGACGGCATCGGCCATGATGTGCTGCCATTCTTGACGATTCGGGACAGCCGGGCGCCGGTCATCTCGGCGGTCAACGGCATCTGTCAGGCCGGTGGACTGCTGGTGGCCATGATGTCCGACATCGCCGTGGCGAGCGACCGGGCGACGTTCCGGGTCCCCGAACTGCTACGCGGAATCCCCGATGCCACCTATGCCGCAGCACTTCCCGCCCATGTGGGCCTGGCGGCGGCACGCGATCTTCTCTTGTCCGCCCGTAAGTTCGACGCGGCGGAGGCCTTACGCCTCGGCGTGATCTCCCGGGTCGTGCCTCACGAGGACCTCCGGTCGGCGGCGCTGACCGCGGCCCGTGAGATCTTGCAGACCGCTCCCGAGGCGCGGGCTCAGGTCAAGCGCATGCTCAACGAGCGTTACGGGCTCATCGACTACCAGACGATGTTCGGGGCACTCGAGACCTCGCCCGAACCCCGAGAAGGCATGCGCGCCTTCATGGAGAAGCGTGATCCGAGCTGGATTCCGTCCAATATCCCTAACTGACAGCAAAATTCGCGCCACCTACCGCCATTCGCGCCCGTTGCAACAGGTGCGAATCGCGGCAGGTGGCGCGAATTTCTGTGTGTCAGGACCGGGGGATCAGTGTTTCGGAACGCTGGATCGTCCCGGTGATCCCGGTCGAATCCTGCTGTGCGAGCAACAATGCTGCCCGACCCATGGTCTCCGGAGGTTCGATGGCCTCCGGCGGGATCTTCTGTCCGCCACCGGCGGCGGCCCACCCTTCGGTGAGCACCACCCGGGACGGGCTCAGGCAGTTGACCGCGATGTTGTCCGTCTTCAGGTCGGATGCGAGCCCGAGATAGAGCCGCTCCACCGCCGCCTTGGAAACCCAGTAGGCATTCGAGCCGCGATCGATCATGTCGACACCGGTGGTGGTGACGGCGATCAGTGATCCGCCGCCCCGCGCCCGCAGATGCGGGATGACGGCCTGGGTCATCAGGAAGACGCCGGTCAGGTTGACGTCGAGGCACAGCTGCCACCGCTTGAGTGGAGTCTTCTCGATCGGTCCGAGCCAGAGCACGCCGGCGTTGGCGATCAGGATGTCGATGCCGCCGAACTCCGAGACGGTCTGATCGACTGCGGCACCGACCGATTCTTCGGAGGTGACGTCACAGGGCACCGGGATCGCCCGGCCACCGGCAGAAGTGATCTTCTCCGCCACCGATCCGATCGTGCCCGGTACCCGGCCTTCTGTCTCGGACCGCGCCGCAACGGCCACGGAGGCGCCCGCGTCTGCGAGCGCCACCGCGATGGCCGCACCGATGCCCCGGCTCGCGCCGGCCACAAATGCGACCTTTCCGTCGAGCGGCTTGCTGTCGGTCACTTCGGCGGGAACCGCAGAGCACCGTCGAGGCGGATGACATCACCGTTGAGGTAGTCGTTTTCGACGATGGCAGCGACCAGGGCGGCGTACTCGGTGGAACGGCCCATGCGCTTGGGGTGCGGAACCTGCGGGCCCCAGTAGGCCTCCAGCTGATCAGCGGCCTTGCCATAAGCCGGGGTGTTGATCGTGCCGGGGGCGATGGCCATCACGCGGATGCCGAGGGGCGAGAGGTCGCGAGCGGCGACCAGCGTCATGCCGATCACGCCACCCTTGGCCGCAGCGTAGGGGAGCTGGCCGATCTGGCCCTCGTAGCCGGCGATCGAGGCGGTGTTGATGATGACGCCACGGGTGCCCTCGTCGAGCGGCTCCTGCCGGGCGATCGCGGCCGCGGCGAGGCGGGTCACGTTGAAAGTCCAGGTCAGGTACGAGGCAATGGTCTTCGTGAAGGCCTCGAGCTCCATCGGGCTGCCGTCTTTGCCGACCAGCCGGCCGCCACCGGCCGGGCCGCCATGGCAGTCCACCGATACGCGTAGTGGTCCCAGGGATTCGGCTTCGGCGATGGCCGCGTTGACCGAGGCCTCATCGCTGGCGTCCGTGTGGACGTAGCGGATGCCCAGTTCGCTCTCGAGTGCTTTGCCCTTTTCGTCGGCCACGTCGGCCACGACAACTTTCGCGCCTGCGGCATGCAGGCGGCGAACGGTTGCCTCACCGAGCCCACCGGTGCCTCCGACGACGATGGCGGAACTGCCACTGATTTCCATGGGGTTTCCCTTCTTGCAATTGACGATCTCAGTCTGAGAGAATCATGTTCTCATGAATATCACGATGATCTTGGAAATGGCAGCGTCGGCGGACGATCGAGCCGTCGTGACAGCCGGTGGTCGAACGAGTACCGCCGGGCAGATGTTGGACCTCGCACGCCGGGCGGCGACGGGATTCACCGAGTACCCGGCGGTCTTGTACTCCGGGATCAACCACTTGGCTTATCCGGTTGCCCTGTTCGGCGCCGCGATGGCCGGTGTCCCGTTCGTGCCGCTCAACTACCGGCTCGGACAGGCTCAGTTGACAGCGCTCCACGAGCGACATCCCGGTGCGTTGGTGCTCGGCCAGGAAGATCTCGATTCCTGGATCGACTCCCTCGAGGGCAACGTCCCCATGGACGACGCCGACCGGCCCGCTGCGCACTACGACGGAGACGCCGTCGCGGTGATCATCTACACCAGCGGCACCACCGCGGCGCCCAAGGCCGCAATCCTGCGCCACCGGCACCTGCTGGCCTACGTGCTCAACACGATCGAGTTCTCCTCTGCCGCACCGCAGGACGCGACCGTGGTCGCCGTGCCGCCGTACCACATCGCGGGTCTGACGAATCTGCTGTCGAATCTCTACAGCGGACGGCGGATCGTCTACATCGACGCCTTCGAGCCGCGGGCCTGGATCGACACGGTCCGGCGCGAAAAGGTCACCCATGCGATGGTCGTGCCGACGATGCTGGCGCGGATCGTGGACGCCACGACGGAAGCCGATGCCGGCCAACCGTTCCTGAAGAGTCTGGCCTACGGGGGCGCGCGTACTCCGCGGCCGGTTCTGGAACGGGCGCTCGCGCTGTTCCCCGACACCAACTTCGTCAACGCCTACGGCCTGACCGAGACCGCCTCGTCGATCGCGGTCCTCGGGCCCGACGACCATCGGACCGCTTTTGCCTCTACCGATCCCGAGGTCAGGGATCGGCTCGGTTCGGTCGGTCAGCCGTTGCCCGGTATCGAGATCGCGATCCGCGACGAAGAGGGCAACCCGACGGCCGATGGCCAGACCGGCCTGGTATTCGTTCGCGGCGAACAGATCTCGGGCGAGTACGGCGGCCAGAGTGTGCTGGACGACGAGGGCTGGTTCGCAACCCGAGATCTCGGTCATCTCGATTCGGGTGGCTATCTGTTCATCGAGGGACGTTCGGACGACACGATCATCCGCGGTGGTGAGAACATCGCACCCGCCGAGATCGAGGACGTCCTGCATGATCATCCCGGCATCAGCGAGGCCGCGGTCATCGGTGTGCCTGACCCCGAATGGGGACAACGCCTTGTTGCCGTTGTGGTCGGTACCGGTGACGCAGACGAGATCAAGCAGTTCGTCAGGGACCGGCTCCGTTCGTCCAAGACCCCGGACGTGATCGTGTTCCAGAACGAACTCCCACGTACCGAGACCGGAAAGCTATTGCGCCGCAACCTTGTGGCAGAACTGGAGAACAACAATGCCTGAAGCCGTCATCGTATCGGCGTTGCGCACCCCGATCGGCACTGCTGTCAAGGGAAGTCTGCGCGACACCGATGCCTACGATCTGGCCCACCATGTGGTCGACGCAGCGGTCAGCACCCTGGATCCGGAGCTGATCGACGATGTGGTCCTCGCCGAGGGTCTCTACGGCGGTGGCGTGATCGCCCGCCACGCGGCGATCACCGCAGGCCTGACCGGGGTGCCCGGACTAGCTGTCAACCGGCATTGCGCGGCCAGCCTGTCGGCTGTGACCACGGCTGCCGGAAGCATCAAGTCCGGCATGGACCAGCTGGTCCTGGCCGGTGGCGTGAACTCCGCCTCGACCTCACCGAAGTCGCGGTTTCGCGTGGGGGAGGACTGGATCGACCCGTGGATGTCGCCGTCGCACCCCGACCGTCCGGATGCCCCGAACAAGGACATGTCGATCACTGTGGGCTGGAACGCGGCGCAGAAGGCCGGCGTCACCCGCGAAGAGATGGATGCCTGGGCATACCGTTCGCACATGAACGCGATCGCCGCCATCGACGAGGGCCGGTTCGACGACGAGATCGTGCCGATCAAGACGGTGCACGGACTCTTCTCGGTCGACGAGCACCCGCGTCGCGGTTCGACCATGGAAAAGCTTGCCTCCCTGAAGGTTCTGCACCCCGAGATCGAGGGATTCTCGATCACCGCGGGCAACTCCAGCGGCGGCAACGATGCGGCTGCGATCCTCACGGTCGCCAGCAGCGACCTCGGATTGCCTGCGCTGGCGACCGTACGTTCCTGGGCCTCGGTCGGTATCGACCCGGCATTCACGGGTCTGGCCCCGGTCGAAGCAATCCCCAAAGCACTTGCGCGAGCGGGCCTGAAGATCGAAGACGTCGATCTGTTCGAGATCAACGAGGCATTCGCCGCGATGTGTGTCGCGACCATCAAGTTGCTCGACCTCAACCCCGACCTGGTCAACACCAGCGGTAGCGGTTGCTCTTTGGGTCACCCGGTGGCTGCCAGTGGTGCCCGCATGCTGACCACCATCATCCACGAACTGCGCCGCCGTGGTGGCGGCATCGGTGTGGCGGCCATGTGTGCAGGCGGCGGCATGGGTTCTGCCGTGGTCGTCGAGGTCCACGCGTGAGTTGGCGGAATCACAATCACTGCCTCGCATGACAATTGATGAGCTGATCATCGCGGCGCGGGCCGGATCGGAGCGGGCGACGGGCAAGTTGCTCACTCTGGTCGAGGGCCCGCGTCGCGATGAGGTGCTGGCGGTGATCGGGTCGGCAAGGCCGCGTGTTGTCGGCCTGACCGGCCCGCCCGGCGCCGGAAAGTCCACCACCGTCGCAGCCCTGGTCACCGCCTATCGCCGGCGTGGTCTGAAGGTTGCGGTGCTGGCGGTGGACCCGTCGTCGCCCTATTCCGGTGGTGCGTTGCTCGGTGACCGCATCCGGATGGCCGCTCATATCAACGACACCGGAGTGCTGATCCGTTCGATGGCCACCCGTGGCCATCTGGGTGGCTTGTCGGCCGCCGTTCCGGCGGCGATCCGGCTCCTGGGTGCGATCTCCTACGATCTGATCGTCCTGGAGACGGTCGGGGTCGGACAGTCCGAGGTCGAGGTGGCGGCGATCGCCGACCCGACCGTCGTTGTTCTCAATCCCGGTGCCGGAGATGCCATTCAGGCCGCCAAGGCCGGTCTGCTGGAAGTCGCCGACGTGCTGGTGGTGAACAAGGCCGACCGCGACGGTGCCGACCAGACCGTCCGTGATCTGCGGGCCGAATCGGGTGTGCCGATCCTCAAACTCGTCGCGGTGCGCGGCGAGGGGATCGATGAGCTGGTGGATGTCATAGATGCACACCACCGCGACGACAACGCCGGCCGGAAATCAGCACGGGCCCGGGTGCAGATCCTGTCGCTGGCCCAGACGCTGCTGCAGATGCATCCGGATCTGGGACGTTTGGCCGACGCGGTGGCCGCGGGCGAGATCGACCCCTACGGCGCGGCGGAGCAATTGATCGCCGCGCCCGCAGAGGTCAGCCCAATCTAGCGATGATCTGAGGTAATTCCGGCGTCGTCCGGATTCCGGCGGCTGCCGCGCACACGTAGGGGATCGCGTTCACGGCGCGATTGGCCGTGTATCCGGGCGTGGTTGCCGCCATCTCGTCGAGCGAGATCGGCATCTTGACCTCCACCTCGAGTGGCGCATCGCCCTCGACCGTGACCCGCCAGCCGGTGGCCAGCAGATCCCACTCGGCGTCGAAGTCGGTGGTGCAGAACCAGTTTGCCCGGAACTGGATCACCGCTTCGCCATCGCGCATGCAGGTCGCGCTGATCCGTTGGGCGGCAACAGTTCCCGCCTTCAGGACACCGGCGGCGATGACGGTGTCGTGGGGGGTCACGGCGATCTCGCCGGCCGCCTCGATCGAGTCGATGCGGATGCCGAGTGCGTCGGCCAGCTGCGCCAGCGACGGGCCGAAGCTGGTCCGGGCGTGCTCGAGGCGCAGGTCACTGAACTCGGTGGGTGCCTGGCCGAAACCCATGATCCCGAACAGCAGATCTGGTGAATCACGCTGGGACAGATCGGCGTACTCGTCGATCGTGATCTTGTCCAGGCGCCGCTGGATCGACGACAACACCAGCGGGACCGCCTCGGTGATGAACCCGGGACTGCTGCCGGTGCTGTGGATCGAGCTGTTCCCGGTCCGGCAGGCCTCCTCCACGGCGGCGCGCACTTCCGGTTCCATGCGGGCCGGATGATGGAACTCGCCGCGGGTGGTGACGATGTTGATGCCCGCGGAGAGCAGTTGGCAGACCTCGTCGACGTCGAGCGCGGCCGGCATGTACAGCACGCAATCGGGATGGAGGTCGATCACATCGTCGATGCTGTTGGTCGCGATGAGGCCCACCGGTGCCAGACCGCAGAGTTCACCGGCGTCGGTCCCCGCCTTTTTGTCGCTGTGGACGTAGACCCCGGCCAGGGTCAGTGTCGGATGTTCGATGATCCCGCGTAGTGCTTTGGTGCCGATATTGCCGGTTGCCCATTGGACAACGCGGTTCGGTGCCGCATTGATCGCCATGTGTGCCCTCAGATCTGTTGTGCTTCTGCGTTTTTGGACCAGACGTGGTCAGGACCTGATGCGTACCATGGCTTCTTGTGCAAATGAGGCAACAAGCTGCCCGCTCTCGGTGAGGATGTCACCGCGGCCGAAGGTTCGGGCGTGTGCCACCAGTGGGCTGTGCTGACGCAGCAGCAGCCACTCGTCGGTTCGGAACGGCCGGTGGAACCAGATGGTGTGCGAGGTGACCGCGGAATGGAACGCGGTGCCGTTGCCGATCTGACTGTAACCCTCCAGTGGGAGCAGGGCGGTGCCGATCAGCGTCAGATCGGTGGCATACGCCGCCAGTGCGGGTGCGAGAGCGGGATCCACTGTGGGTGTGCGCATCCAGAACTCGAACTCGGGAGCCGAGACCGCGGTGGAGTTCAGGTCGCCCGCGGTCCGGGTCTCCCACGGGATGAGGTTGAAGTCGATGTAGTGGTCGGCCGAGAGCAGTGGCGACGGTGCGCCGATTTCCTGGAGTTCAGGTCCGTCCTCGGAGACGTGCATCGAGACCGCCGCCGACGCGATCACGCCGCGTGATTGGTGTGCGGTGATCAGCAGGCTGGCGAACGTACGTCCCTCTTGCTGACGCACCACGTCGTAGGTGACGGGCTCGTCCGCGTGGCCTTCTTTGCTGAAGACGGAGTGTATCGATTTGATCGTTTTGCCTGGTGACGTCGCCAGCGCGGCCGAGATGAACTGGCCGAGGAGCTGACCGCCGAAGAGGCGGTGGTATTCGAGATTCTGGTTCTGCCCTTCGAAGACCGCAGCGGTGTTTCCGGGGCCCTGTGCAGGGGTTTCGGAACTGTTGGCTGGGGTCAGCGGGCGTAGTTCGAGACAACTGAGAAGGTCACTCCACATATCGGCCATTTACCGATTGTAAGCAGAATTCTTGAACGGGAGAACAGCATTCTCACTTTTCGGAAGCTGAGAATCCCTTGGCGCAGAACTGCCAGACCTCGTCGGACGTGATCGGTTGCACCGTGGTGTCGTCGGTGGCAGCGCTCGATTGCGCGATGAACATGACGGTTTGCATCGTCATTGCGGCGGTTCGCTTGGGGTGGGCGTCGGGACGCAACTCGCCGGCCTCGTGTGCGAGTTCCATCAATTCGGTGAACAACGCGAGCAGTGGTGCGTGCGCGATCTTGACCTCGGCGGGATGCGTCAGCAGCAGCTGGGGCGCGAAGTCATTGAACAGTGGGCGCTTGGCATTGGGGTCGGGGCGGCAGAGCTCGAAGAGCAGCTGAACAGCAACTTGCAAGCGTGCCAAGGGATCGGTCTGCCCGGCGGCGGCGGCCCGGATCTGATCGGCGGACCGGCCGAGTGCGTCTTCGAACAGGGCGAGTAGGAGTTCGTGCTTGCCGTCGAACTGTAGGTAGAAGCTCCGCAGCGACTGGCGCGATCGGTCGACAACTTCCTGAACCGTGAACTCCGTTGTGCCCTTCTCGGTGATGATCGCTTGTGCGGCGTCGAGAAACTTCTGGACGCGCTGCTCGGCGCGCAGCTTCGCGGTCTTGATCGAGCGTTCGACCGCGCGCTGCTTCCATGCCGGCTCTTCGCTGGGACTGGTCACTAGCTGATCGCTCCTGGGCCTTTGTCGGACGCTGGTCCGCGGCGAATTGTGGAGAACATGGCTGGCACTCTACCGGACCTGGGCTCGGAAAAGTCCGTTCGGGACGCAAGTCACCAACACTTCCGAGATCGATACTAACCGTATGTGAGAATGATATTCTCATAATGTCGTGGAAACACGACGGAGAAGGAGGCCTGTCGGCATGTTGTTGGAGTTCGACTCGGACCAACGTCTATGGCGCGACACCATCCGCGACGTGGTCGCGAAAGAGTGTTCACCCGCTTTCATTCGAAGTGTCGTCGACGGCGGGGTTGATCCGGCGCCGCTGTGGAAGCTCTACAACAAACTCGGGTGGACGGAACTTTCCGACCGCGCCGATGCCGTCGAACTGGCGATCGTCCTCGAGGAGCTGGGCCGGGCGACCGACCCAACCCCGTACCTGGCCACGATGACGCAGTTCGCCCCACTTGCTCCCGGCCACGCGCTCGACGGCGGAGCCGGCACAGCAGTCTTCGGTGGTGTCAACGCCCGCCGTGACGGAGCCGGATGGGTGCTAGACGGCACCGCCAAGCACATCCTCGACGGCGATCGAGCCGACCGGATCGCGGTGGTGACCCCGGCCGGGACGTTTGTTGTCCGGGGCGATCAGGTGGTGGCCACCCGTAGTGAGGTCTTCGATCCCGCGCTGCACATCGCCGAGGTCTCGTTCACCGGAGTTCGGGCGCAGGCTGGTGATCGTGCCGATGTCGATGTGTCCCTGGCGATGCCGGTGGCGTTGACCGGGCTTGCGCTGACGACAGTTGGTGCCTGCCAACGTGTTCTGGACATGGTGCTCGAGCACGTGAAATCGCGGCAGCAGTTCGGTGTTCCGATCGGTTCGTTCCAGGCGGTCAAACACAAGGCCGCGGACATGCACGTGGCCATCGAACGTGCGCGCGCCCTGGCCTATTTTGCGGCTCAGACCATCGCGTCCGGCGACGACCGCACCGCTTCGGTGGCGGCGTCGATGGCAAAGGCCTCGGCAGGCGAATGCCAATCCCTGGTCTTTCGGCATGGCCTGCAGTTGTTCGGCGCGATGGGTTTCACGTGGGAGAACGACCTGCAGTTCGCGCTGAAACGGGCGAAGTCCGGCGAACTGTTACTCGGTGGTGCCGCGCATCACCGTGCCCGCATCTTCGAGGAGCGACATGCAGTTGACATTTGATCCCGAGCTGGAGGCTTTCCGGCAGGAGTTCGTCGCCTTCCTCGACGAGCACGTGCCGGCAGAGGCAGAGACCACCGAGCGGTCACATTCGAGTGCGGACATGCCGCAGTGGGCTCGGCGCTGGCAGCGCGTGCAGTTCGATCACGGATGGCTGTTGCCCGGAAACCCGCCGGAGTTCGGTGGTCGGAACGCAACGATCCTGCAGCAGTACGTCCATCTGCGCGAGCTGTCGCGCCGACGGATCTACCACAGCTTCAATCCCCAGGGTCTCGGCATCATCGCGGCATCGATCCTGTCGTTCGGTACCGATGAGCAGAAGAACCATTGGGCGGCAAGGATTCTGCGGGCCGAGATCACCGCTGCACTCGGAATGAGTGAACCGGGCGCGGGATCTGATCTGGCGTCGCTGCGCACCCGCGCCGTGCGCGACGGAGACCACTTCGTCGTCAACGGGCAGAAGATCTGGACGTCCGGCGCCCACCACGCGGATGTACTGCTGACGTTCGTTCGGACCGATCCAGATGTGCCAAAGCACAAGGGGATCAGCGTTCTGCTGATACCGACCGACCTGCCGGGCGTCACGCGACGTCCGTTCGCCTCGGTCTGCCGGGCGGACGACACCGACTTCAACGAAGTCTTCTTCGATGACGTGCGAGTGCCTGCCGAGAATCTCATCGGTCCGCTCAACGGTGGTTGGGGCGTGGCGTCCGGATCGTTGGGTCACGAGCGCAATCTGCTGTGGATGGGTTTTGCCGACCGCCTGCAAGATCTCATCGGCGACTTCGTGCCCACCACGCCACTGGACCGCGACCGCTACGCCACCCTGCTCATGGACGCCAAGGCCCTGAGCCTGCTCGGCTCGGCGGCGTTGGCCCGCACGGCGCGCGGTGAAGAGGACGTTGCCGCATTGTCGGTGCTGAAAGTGCTTGGATCCGAGGCGGTTCAGACGGCATCCGAGGTGGCGCTGAACGCGGCCGGGGTCGACGGTCTCATCCATCCCGCAGTCAGCTCACCCCACATGCCCTTGAACAATGACGATTTCAGCGGGAGCTGGTTCGACCGGTACGCGCGGAGCTTCGCAGGCACCATCGCCGGCGGTACATCTGAGGTGCAACGCAACATCATTGCCGAGCGTGTGCTCGGACTACCGAGGGGATGAGACCAATGACGTACATCGACTACGAGGTTGCTGACAAGATCGCGACCATCACGCTCAATCGTCCGGAGGCGGCCAACGCGCAGAACGCCGCTTTGCTCGACGAACTGGACGCGGCGTGGATGCGTGCGGCCAACGACCCCGAGGTCGTTGTCATCGTCCTGCGTGCCGAGGGCAAGCACTTCTCGGCCGGTCACGATCTCAAGGGCGGCGGTCCGGTCCCGGACAAGATCACCCTGGAGTTGATCTATCAGAACGAAAGCCGCCGTTACCTGGAGTACTCACTACGGTGGCGCAACATCCCCAAGCCGTCGATCGCGGCGGTTCAGGGTCGTTGCATCTCCGGTGGTCTGCTGCTGTGCTGGCCGTGCGATCTGATCGTCGCCGCCGATGACGCGCAGTTCTCGGACCCGGTGGTGCTGATGGGTATCGGCGGGGTCGAATACCACGGTCACACATGGGAACTCGGCCCGCGTAAGGCCAAGGAGATCCTCTTCACGGGCCGTCCGGTCACCGCAGTGGAGGCGGAGCAGGTCGGCATGGTCAACAAGGTGGTGGCACGTGCCGACCTCGACGACGAGACGATGAAACTTGCACGGCACATCGCGTCCATGCCCCCATTCGGTCTGCGTCAGGCCAAACGGGCGGTCAACCAGACATTGGACGTACAGGGCTTCTACGCGGCGATCCAGTCGGTGTTCGACATACATCAGACCGGGCACGGAAATGCGCTGAGTGTCAACGGATATCCGGTTCTCGCCCGCCTCGACGAAATGAAGGCGAAGATCACTTAAGAGCGTAACGATCATTGCAGGTGAGGCCGGTCAAATCTCCTCGACGATACTGGTCCGTGGATTTCTTCGAATCCCTTCAGGGGCATCCGAGAATGTCGTACGATCCATCCGAGAATGCAATTATCAGTCTCAGTCGTCGTAGCGGGTGAGTGGGCGCACATGCGAAATCGCAAGTGCCCATTGATCGGCCGGAGACTTCAGCTTTGATTTCAGTGGCCGGAACCTCTGTCCACGAGAAAGGACTCACGCCATGCGTAATTCGATCGTCCGTAGGGCTCTCACGGCGGGCGCCTGCGCTGCTGTTCTGGTCGGCCTCGTTGCCGGCTGTAGCGATGACAGCGACGACAGCTCGTCATCGTCCGCCGCCGCGTCCTCGGCCGCCGCCACCTCGAGTGCCGCCGCAGCCACCGCCGACCCGGCAACCACCGAGGCGATCACCGTCGCGTACGAGACCTTCTTCAACGGCCAGGCGCCGATCGAGGAGCGGACCAAGTACGTCGAGAACTCCGCGGTCTTCGGACCGGTGCTGCAGGGCATGGTCGCAAACCCCCAGGCCGCCAACACCGGAGCTGTCGTCCAGGACGTCACCCTCGACGGCGAAGACAAGGCACTCGTCACCTGGGATCTGACCATGGACGGCAACCCCGTGTTGCCCGGCCAGAGTGGCGAGGCCGTGCTGGTCGACGGCACCTGGGTCGTTGCAGGCGTCACCTTCTGCACCGTCCTGGCCGTGCAGGGCTCCGGAGAAGCCATCCCGGGCTGCTGATCGGACGAACTGAAACAAGAAGGGCCGGTATCTCTTACGAGATACCGGCCCTTCTTGTTTGGCGTGTTGCCTCTACAGGTCGACGAGGCGGGGTGCGTGACCCTGTGCGCGAATGATGGCGCCGGCCTCACGGGTCAGCTCCCGGGCGCTGCCGAACAGACCGTCGAGAACCAGTGCGCGTTTGATGTGGCGCTGCAGGTCGTGTTCCTCGGTGAACCCGATGCCGCCGAGGATCTGCTGGCAGTGCTTGCTCGCGGTCAGCGCCGCCTGCCCGGCTGCAGCTTTCGCCAGAATGGACCCCAGTTCGTCGGTATTCGATGGTCGAGCTCCGCTCCGCTGCGTCTCCGTGGCCACAGTCAGGGCCGCCTCGGCGCCCTCGATGGCGACGTAGGTCTCGGCGAGCTTGTGGCGGATCGACTGGAATCCGGCAACAGGCTTTCCGAACTGGGTGCGACTGAGTGCATGTTCGCGGGCCAGCGACAGCATCGTCCGGCTGGTCCCGACGAGCCACCATCCGATCGCGCGTTGGGCGGCGGCCAGCGTGGCGACGGGCAGTGGTGTCCCGCTGCATGATCCGACAACCTCCAGTGGCAACTCCGGATCGAGCGTGCTCGAGGTGGCACTGCTCTTGCGGTGCCAGACCACCCAGGAACCGCCCGCAAACGGCAGTGGGATGTACTCGCCGATCACGTCGTTGATCACCGATGCGTGCGCACCGGTCTCGCCGAGGAGCCGAAACACCATCGGCACCGCGACTTCCGGGATCTCGGCGAGCATCTCGTTCCAGCCGAGTGCGACCAGTGCGGCATCCAGATCAGGGCCTGATGCACCGGTCATCGCCTTGCGGAAAGTCTCTGTGAGCAAAAGGAGTTCGTCGTCGTCCATCTTCACTCCTTGCCGAGATCGAGTAGTCGTCGCGCGATGATGTTGCGCTGGATCTCCGCGGTGCCGCCGTAGATCGTCGCGGCACGCGAATAGAGGTATTCGATCCGCCATTCCGACTCCGAGAGCTCGATGGCCCCTGGCAGGAGGTCACGTGCGGTGTTGAACAGTTGCTGTTCGGCGGTGGCCAGCAGCACCTTGTCGACAGATGTCTCGGGCCCGAGTTGGGCTCCGTCGGCCAGTCGTTGCTGGGTCATCCGCGAACGGCAGCGAATCGTGTGCAATGCCAGGTAGGCGGAGCCGAGTTCGGCGTCGTCCGCGGCCGTGGTGATGGGTGCGGACTGGGTCAGCAAACGGTCCAGCCGGGTGAACAGGTAAGCGATGCGGTGCCAGAAACACGTCGACCGTTCATGGGGGAGGAGATCCATCGCCACACCCCAGCCGTCGCCGGGCCTGCCGAGCATCCGGTTGGCCGGGACGACGACATTGTCGAAATAGACCTCGGCGAACTCGTCGACCCCGTGCATCGTGCGCAGCGGCCGAACGGTGATACCGGGTGTGTCCATGTCGACGAAGAACGCGGTGATCCCGTTGTGGCCGGGACCTGTTCGGGTCAATAGAACGCAACGGGAGGCGTACTGGGCCAGGCTGGTCCAGACCTTTTGCCCGGAGATGACCCAGTTATCGCCCTGTTGTACGGCTTTGGTCGTCAGTGATGCGAGGTCGCTGCCCGAACCGGGCTCGGAGAATCCTTGGCACCACTGCTCGGCGCCGCTGAGCATCAGCGGAACCATCTCTGCTGCCAGTTCCGGTGTCGCATAGGACATCATCGTCGGCACGAGGACTTCGATCATGGAATACAGGCCCGGCTCGGCGAGGTCGCGGATCGCGACCTCTTCGCCGAGGACCGCACGCAGTTCTGCGGGTCCACCGAGACCACCGACCTCGGCGGGCCACCCGTAGCGCATCCACCCCGCATCGAAAAGGGCCCGACGCACCCGATTCAACTGCTCGACCTGACCATCCAGAGAATGGTCGGGACCGGGAGTCAGATCATTGGCGTCGAGCCATTCTCGAACAGCCGAGCGGAATTGCCCGGTGTCCATGTGTCCGGTGTCCATATGACCGCTACTCATGCACCCGGACGTTCGAACGCGTGCGGGATACCCGAATCATGTTCGCCGCTGCGGCGGATGAACGTCATCTTGCGGGTCCTGATACGCCAGCCGGCCTCGGTGCGGACGTAGGTGTCGTTGTAGTAGCCGATTCGCATGTCGTGAGTTGCGTCGTGGACGAAACACAATGGCTGCGTACCGGTTCCGGTATCACCGTCGATTTCGATCAACGGCATACCGGTCATGAACAGGCCCTTGGGCGCTGCGGCGACCAGGTCTGGGAATTGATCGAGGGGAAAGGCGTCACCAAAAGCGCTGTAGGTGCCGTCGGGGGTGAAGACACTCACGACGCCTTCGACGTCGTTCTGGGTCATCCGCACCGCGTACCGGGCCAGCAGTTGCTGAAGCTCCAGCAGATCATCATTTGTTGACATAGATCTTGCCGCCTTTCATCACGAACTTCACGTTCTGAGTAACGGTGATGTCGTCCAAGGGGTTTCCGGGCAGACCGACGATGTCGGCGAGCAGACCCTCGGCCAACCGGCCGCGGTCGGTGACGTTGATCAGGTCGGCGGCCACGGTGGTGGCGGCACGCAACACGGCCAGGGGGCTCATGCCGCGGTCGACCAGGGCGACCAGTTCGTCGGCGTTCTTGCCGTGGGGGATTGCGGGAGCATCGGTTCCGACGGCGATCTTCACGCCGGCGTCGTAGGCCTTCTTCACGGAGATGCGGGCCTGCGGGAACATGATGGCCGCTTTGTCTTTGAGTTCATCGGGGGCATGGGAGATGTCCATGCCGTCGATCAACCGGGTCGTGGGGACCAGGAACGTCCCGTTGTCCACCATCATCTGAATCGCTTCGTCATCGACGAGGAATCCGTGCTCGATGCAGTCGATTCCGGCCTTGATGGCCTGTTTGACCGCTTCGGCGCCGTGGGTGTGCGAGGCGACCCGTAGCCCGCGGCGATGGGCCTCGTCGACGATCGCGCAGAGTTCGTCGAACGAATAGTGCTGAGCGCCCGCAGTTCCGGTGTGCGACATGACGCCGCCGGAGACACAGACCTTGATCAGTTGCGCACCGTGCTTGATCTGGTACCGAACGGCCTTCTGGACCTCGGCGACACCGTTGGCGATGCCCTCTTCGATGGTCAGATCGAGGACGCCGGGCATGAATGCCGCGAACATCGTCGGGTCGAGGTGACCGCCGGTGGGTGTGATCGCATGCCCGGCGGGAATGATCCGGGGGCCGTCGACCCAGCCGGCGTCAATGGCCTTGCCGAGAGCGACGTCGAGGAGATACCCGCCGGTCTTCACGAACAGACCGAGGTTGCGGACGGTGGTGAAACCGGCCCGCAGCGTGCGGCGGGAGTTACCCACCGCACGCAACATTCGTAGCGGCGGATCATCCTGGACCATGGATGCGACGGGCTTTTCGCCACGTCCTCCCATGAGCAGGTTGACTTCCATGTCCATGAAGCCAGGGACCAGGATCAGGTCACCGAGATCGGTGATTTCGCCTTCTGGAGTACCTCCTATTCCAACTATCCGTTCACCGTCTATCCGGATGACTCCGGGTCGGACGATTTCGCCGGAATCGATGTCGAGAAGGCCCGCCGCTACGAGTGTTTGCATGTCAGAACACCGGCTGCTTCACGGTCTCGACCCAGGCCGCACCGCTGTCGAGCACGCGGGGCTGCTTCCAGACCTCGATCGGGAACGACACCATGATCAGCGACGACAACAGGTGCATGAGGGCGCGGACGTCCTCGGGCAGGTCGTCGAGCTGGAACTTGTCGCAGTAATCAAGCGCGGCTTCGATGCGGTCCATGCCGGCGTCGTAAAACACCTGCATCTCGTCCATCGTGGAGTCGAGACGCTTGGCGTAACGCTCCTGCTCGGTGGCCAGAATCCAGTCCGAGAACTTCTCTAGATCAGCGAAGTCACTTGGTAGCTGTGGCATTTTTGTGCTCCCTTACTTCATCTTTGACCACCTTGTGCAGGTGGCGGAGGAGGATTTCCTGATCGCAGAGCGGGAAGTCGCTGACCGTCTTGGTGGCGAGCATCGTCTGCGTTGCTTCGAGGGTGTTGGCGTCCTGGAACGCGTACTCCTTGAAGGTGACCGCGGCGAGTTCCTGAGCCAGGCGCTCCCGTGGGGTCTTCGCGGGTACGAAGTAGAGATTGGCCTCGAAGACGTGCTGGTTCACCGCGGTGGGCCAGTAGTGGTACGTGAGGTACCAGCCCGGAGCCCAGAACAGCAGCGACATGTTCGGGAAGAACTCGAACTCGTCGATGCCCCAGGGCTTTGCCTTGCCGGGGTTGATGCCCGGGGGCAGCGGATCGAGGCCCTCGATGTCGGGACGATCCCACGGTCCGAACAGGCCACTTCGCAGAGCGCGCTCGATCGGCTTGACCATGTTCAGGTCCTTGGGCGGCGACATGCCTCCCCAGGTGGAGATCATCGAGTGCGGGGTGTCGATGTCGTAGTGCAGAGCCTCGAAGCCGTGGTGCAGCAACTTCTCGGCTTCTTCTTTGGTTGCCTGCTTCTGATGCAGCACCGGCGCGTGGTAGAACTCCGCGAACGCGTCGATGAACAGCTTCCAGTTGGCGTTGATCGTCGACTTGTAGCTGTAGACCTCGGTCATCTCGTGGTACGGGTAGCCCTCGACACCTTCGGCGAGCCGGCCGAGGTATTCCTTCAGCGGCTGGGCGTTGTCATCCATGTTGACCCAGATGAAACCTTCCCAGACGTCGCAGTTGACCGAGACCAGGCCGTAGTCGTTCTTGTCCAGGTCGAAGAACTCGCCCTCCTGCTGGACGAAGGTCAGGTCGCCTTCGAGGCTGTAGCGCCAGGCGTGGTACTTGCAGGTGAACTGGCGGCAGGTACCCGAGGTCTCTTCGTTCGGGAAGTCGTTCCAGACCAGCTTGTTGCCGCGGTGACGACAGACGTTGTGGAAGGCGCGGACCTTGCCCTCGGTATCGCGCACGATGATGAGCGAGGTTCCGAGAGCGGCGATCTCGCGGGTGAAGTAGTTGCCCTTGCGGGGAATGCGCTCCACGCGACCGATGTTGACCCACTTCTTCTTGAAGATGGCGTCAATTTCCCCCTGGTAGAACTCGGGGTCGGTCGAATCCGAGTAATCAACCGGTGCGGTGCCGAGTTCCGGCCAGTTCTCGGTCCAGCTGCCTGCAGCTGGTTTTTCAAAGTGGGCCATGATTTACCTTTCCTGTTCGAGCTGTACGTCAAAAGTGTTGATGGCCATTGCGAGCATCCGATAGGACCCGACTGTGAAGACGAGATCCATCCGCTGCTTTTCGTCGAGGTGGTCGGACAATTCCGTCCAGGTCTCGTCGGAGATTCGAGAGTGCTGATTTAGTTCATCGACTGAGCGCAGGGCCACGCTGTCGAAGTCATTGAGTCCCTCGCCGCGGGCTGCTGCGGAGATCTCCTCCTCGGACAACCCTGCCTGTTTGCCGAGTTCAATATGGTGGTGCGCTTCGTAGTCGCAGTTCGCGACGTGTGCAATCCGCAGGACCATCAGTTCGCGAAGACGCGCCGGCAGGGTCGAGTTGAACAAGATATAAACATTGAAGCCGAGGTACGCCTGTGTCAGAGCTGGATGACGGACCAGTGTGGCGAGGATTGTCCCGGCGTTCTCCGGATTCCTACGCCACCTCGGCAGCATGCCTTTCAGGGCAGTGTCGACGGTCTCATCCCATTGGTCCGCGGGTAGCGGGGGCAGACGCATCCACCACCTCCTCTCGTTCGGTCGGAGAATCACGTTCTCACTTTCGAATACCTAGATTTCCATGAACCGCTCGGTTAGTCAATCCTGCTGGAAAATTCCTCGACTTTGATGCCGTGGGCGACTGTGGCGCGTAGTTCGGTCTCATCCTGGGTCCTTGACTTGGCCTCTCCGATGAGGGTCGCGGTCATCGGGCCGCTCACCTGGATAAACGAGCGGGCCGGCGCTGCGCCGTGCACGTATGTTGTCCGGTTTGCCGATGGTCACTTTTTCAGTAAGGTGTGATCTGCATCCTACAAAATCTTGATTCTTCAAATGGGAGAAGCTAGTTTCCTACTAGCGGAAGCGCCACAGCCCACAGCGTGCAATCCATCCGCAGTGGGCAGGGTCCACAACCCGTCTCGGATCTCCCCATCCGCAGACGGACGGACGTAGTCGAAAGGAACAATGTGAAACCACAACGCATGCTGATCGCCTTGATGGCGATCACGGTGCTCGTTGCCGGCTGTAGCGGCCGAGACAGCGGTGACACCGGGACCGAAGAAGGCGGTGGAGGCGGCACCACCGCGGCGGCCAGTGCGTCGAGCGATTTCGGCGACCTGTCCGACGTCTGCTCGTCGGGGCCGTCGAAGGGGTCCACCGCGCAGGGGGTCACGGACTCGGAGATCCAGGTCGGGGTCTTCTCCGATGTGGGCTTCACGAAGAACTCGGAGTTCGTCGACACGGCCAAGGTGTTCACCTCCTGGTGCAACGACCTCGGTGGTATCAACGGGCGCAAGATCGTTGCCAACACCCGTGACAGCAAGCTCATGGAGGTGCGCCAGCAGATGATTGCCGCGTGCCGTGATGACTTCGCCCTCGTCGGCGGCGGTAGTGCGCTCGACGGACTCGGTGTGAAAGAACGCCTGGGTTGCACACTTCCGAGCTTCCCGGCTCAGGTTGCCCAGACTCAGTCGGCAGGCGCTGACCTCGAGATCTCCGCCGATCCGAGCATGACAGCGGGCTATGACCCGTACTACGGCTTCCGGAAATGGCTCATCAATGAGGCGTATCCCGATTCCAAGGGCGCGGTCGGCATCATCAACGGCGACTCGCCTGTGACAAAGATACTCGGCGCGCAGGCGGTCGAATCCACCACCGCAGCCGGTGCCACATTCGTCTACGACGATCTGTACCCGGCCATGGGTGTGTCGGACTGGACGCCTTACGCACAGTCCATGAAGAGCAAGGGCGTCAAAGGGCTCATCTACTACGGCGATTTCAAGCAACTCGCCAAGCTCGAGAGTGTGCTGACGAGCATCGACTACAAGCTCGACTGGATCGACACCAACAACAACGCATACGGCGATCAGTTCGTCGAACTGGCAGGCACCTCGGCCACCGAGCAGAACAATTACCTCGATCTCGGGGGCAACGCACCCTTCGGAAGCGATGTCCCGGCGATGCAGCAGTTCGAAGAGCTGTGGGCCAAGTACTCCCCGGACACCGAGATGACTCTGCCTGCGGTTCGTGCCATGTCGTCCTGGTTGCTGTTCGCCAAGTCTGCTGCGGCCTGTGGTGACGATCTGACCCGTGCCTGCCTGGTGGAGAACGCGAAGAGCGAAACCGCTTGGACGGGTGGAGGATTGCATGCTCCGACGAACCTTTCGGCACCCGTTCCCCCGAACGGCTGCTTCAACGTCGAGAAGACAACCGCTGATGGCTGGGAATCCGTGGACATCGGTAGCGCCGACGGTGAGTTCTACAGCTGCAGCGAGCCTTACAAGTACACCAAGGATTACGGAGCCCCGATGACCCTGGCCGATGTGGGTAAGAGCATGAGTGATGTGAAGTAATGGACCAATTCCTCACCTTCGGAATCGTTGGACTGACGACCGCTGCGATCTATGCAGTGATCGGCAGTGGTCTGGTACTCACGTACACGACCACCGGTGTCTTCAACTTCGCGCATGGCGCGGCAGGCATGTTTGCCGCGTTCACGTTCTGGCAGATCTCCATCGGATGGGGTTTGCCGGTATGGCTCTCGCTGGTAATTATCCTCGGTGTCCTGGCTCCGGGGTTTGCGATCCTTGTCGAACTGGCGATGCGCCCGGTCCAACGATTGGGTGAGGCAGAGAAAATGGTGATGACGATCGCTCTGTTGAGCGGTCTGATCGCCCTGGCACGGTGGATCTGGAATCCGAACGACGCCAAGTCGATTCCCCGGTTCTTTGCCGACCAGTCTCCGATACACATCGGTTCGGCCACCATCACCTGGCATCAGATGGTGACGATGCTGGTGGCGATTGCAGTGGCAATCGGCCTGCGGCTGTTGATGTTCAACACCCGTATCGGCACCGAGATGCGGGCAACCGTGGACGACAGGGGACTGGTCGGCCTCACCGGAGCAAATCCGGTGCGTGCCAACCGCGTGGCGTGGATCCTGGGCACCGAACTGGCCGCGATCGGCGGCATCTTGATCGCCTCGATGGTGGCCCTCGATGCGATGCAGCTGTCATTGCTCATCATCAGTGCCTATGCCGCAGCAATTTTCGGGCGGCTCAAGAGTTTGCCGATGACCTTTGTCGGCGCGATCGTGGTCGGTTGCATGGAGGCGTACCTCGCCGGCTACCTGCCACAGAACGAGTACCTTCCGGGTCTGCGTCTCGCGGCGCCTGCGCTCCTGCTGCTGTTGGCCCTGCTGTTGTTCCCGCATGGCCGTCTGCGTGGTCGCGACCGGCGTCTGACCAAGGTTCCGTTGCCGACAGTGCGTGGCACCGTGATCTTCGGTGTGGCAATCGTCGTGTTCGCGGTGGTGCTGACGACCGTCCTCAGCGAGGGTGATCTGATCAGCTTCGGATTGATCTTCCCGATGAGTATCATCGCGCTCTCGTTTGTCCCGCTTGCGGGCTTTGCCGGTCAGATCTCGCTGTGCCAGTTGACGATGGCCGGTATCGGCGCGGCTGCGTGCGCCTACTTCGGAGGCAGCGGGCAGTGGTGGGCACTGATCGCCACGGTGTTGGTGTCGGCGATCGCTGGTGCGATCGTCGCCATCCCGGCGCTACGGCTCTCGGGGGTGTATCTGGCACTGGGAACCGCCGCGTTCGCGGTCATCATGGATCGCTGGATCTTCACCCTCCCGGCGTTCAACGTCTTCGGTGCAGAGATCACGATCTTCGATCAGGGATCGGTCGAGTTGGTGGGGCCCAACCTGTTCGGGTTCCATTTCGACACCACGGCCAGGATCACGATCCTCTCGGCGATATTCCTCGCCCTGGCAACACTCGTCGTGGCACTGGTTCGCCGAAGCAAGTACGGGCGCAGGCTCATCGCGCAACGTGACAGCGAGGCGGCCTACGCCACGCTCGGCGGCAATCTGCTGACGGCGAAGGTTGCGGTCTTCGCGCTCGGGGCCGGTATCGCCGGCCTCGGTGGTGCCCTGTACGGAATGCAACTGCAGTCGGTCACCGCCGATCAGTTCAATTTTGTTGCCGGACTGCCGTTGTTCCTGATCGCGACCATCGCGGGTCTGGGCTCGGTGGGTGCCGGGTTCTTCACCGGATTCATGCTGGCCGGTCCGTTTGTCGCAGTGGTGATGATCTGGCCCGATTCCGCCGATCTCGTCCAGGTGATCCCGGGTCTGGCGGGTATCGCCTTCGCAGGCGGAGTCCTGAGTTCGGGTGCGATCCCGCAGATGCGCAAGCAGTGGGATCCGATCTTCGCCGACCGCATTGCGGTGTCGGCATTCCTGAGCTGGTTCGTGTTGCTCTGGGCACTGCGCCTCGGCGACGTGTTCGATGGCTGGATCTTCTTCTTCGGCATCGTCGCCGGAGTGGTTGCCCTGCAGGTCTGGGCGGCGCTCAAGCCCGCCCCGATCATCGATCCGGACGATCCGGATTTCCCGAACTCGGACACTTTGGGCTCCGATGGGTCGATTGTTGATGAGGACATCCCGGTCGAGTGGTGGGGGCTCAAGCGCCCGTGGCGCGCCGAGGACGAGGAGGTGTTGGACCATGCCATTGCAACTCGAGGTTAGTGGTGTGACGGTGGCCTTTGGTGGCCACCGGGCACTCGAAGACGTTGCACTGTCCGCGGAGGCAGGCAAGATCACCGGCCTGATCGGGCCCAACGGCGCAGGCAAGAGCACGCTGTTCGACGTTGTCACCGGATTGCGCAAGCCGGTGACGGGCACCGTGGTGATGGATGGCCATGACGTGACGCGAGAAGGGCCCTCCAAGAGGGCCCGGCGTGGTCTGGCCCGGACATTTCAGCGACTGGAACTGTTCGGCCGCTTGAGTGTTCGCGACAACCTACTGGTTGCCGCGGAACTCGGTCCGCATCGTCGCAACGCGGCAGAGGTCGTCGACGAGATCATCGAGCGACTCGGTCTCAGTGACATCGCCGACGTGAGTTCGGACGAGTTGCCAACGGGCATGGGACGTTTGGTGGAGGTGGCGCGAGCCCTGGCCGTCAAGCCCAGCCTGTTGCTGCTGGACGAACCGGCGGCAGGCCAGGATCCCGAGGAAACGGAACGCTTTGCGCTCCTGCTCCGCACGATCGCCGACCGTGGCGCTGCGATCCTGCTGGTCGAACACGACATGGAACTGGTGATGGAAGTCTGTGACCAGGTGTTCGTGCTCGACCTCGGCAAGATCATCGCATCGGGTCCGCCCGATGTGATCCGTAAAAACGAGAAAGTTCTGGCGGCATACCTGGGGACGGAAGCATGACTCCAATGTTGGAACTGAGAGACGTCCGTGCGGCTTACGACGCCATCTCGGTGCTACACGGCATCAATCTGAGCGTCTCCGCCGGACAGGTCGTCGCGCTGCTCGGGCCGAACGGTGCAGGCAAGACCACGACGCTGAACGTGGCGGCAGGCAATCACCCGGTCAAATCGGGGCAGCTGGTGCTCGGTGGGCGAGACGCCACCGGAATGGCGCTCGGCGATGTGGCCCGTGCGGGTGTCTGCCTGATTCCCGAAGGCCGCGGCGTCTTCCCGAACCTGACGGTCCGGGAGAACCTGCAGATGATGACCTTCACCGGGCGTTCGCGCGCGGAGATCGAAGAGATCGCGTTCAGTCGCTTCCCGATTCTGGGTAAGCGGGCAACGCAGACCGCCGGCACGATGTCCGGTGGTGAGCAGCAGATGTTGGCCCTGTCCCGGGGTCTGGCAACCGATCCCGCGGTGCTGTTGCTCGACGAGTTGTCGATGGGGCTGGCGCCCCTGATCGTCGCCGAGCTCTATGAGCAGGTGGCGGAGATCGCCCGGCAGGGTGTCGCCGTACTGGTTGTCGAGCAGTTCGCGGCGGCCGTTCTCGACTATGCAGACCATGCCGCGGTGCTAGTCCGCGGACGGGTCGAACACCAGGGTCGTCCCGACGACGAATTCCGAAAAGAACTGGCAGCCCTCTACCTAGGAAGTTCCTCATGACCTCATCCGAATCCCGCGCCGATCGCTTCACCCGCGAGTTGTCCGAGCTGAAGATCGCCGATCCGGCGACCGGGCGGTCGCAGCTCTGGCTGCGCATCGGCCTCGCTTTGATGGTGATCGGCCCGGTGCTGGCAATCATCGCGTACTTCATGTCGCATGGCACCGCGAATCCCCTCGAGCAGCGCGACGCAATCGTCATCGCACTCATCGGTATCTCGCTGGCCGTCGTGGGGTCTGCGGTGTTCCTGCGCTACTCGCTCACCGAGTTCCTGCGATTCTGGTTGGCGCGGCAGGCATTTGACTTCAGCAACCTCTCCGAGCAGCTGTCTCCCAACGATAAGATTCTCGTCGAAAAGGATGTTCACGATGACACAGCAAAGCACGCCGTTGCGCCCCGGTGATCAGCTGGCCAGTACCAGCTGCGCCACTCGCGTAGTGGTGGTGAAGGCGCCGGCAGGCGACGTCGTGGTTGCCTGCGGCGGCGCACCGATGGTTCCGGCCGCCACCGCGGCGAAGATCGCCGGTGACGGTGGCTCTCCGGCAACACTTCTCGGAAAACGCTATGTTGACGCAGGCGAGACGATCGAACTGCTCTGCACGTCCGCAGGCACCGGATCGTTGAGCGTCGATGGTGCCGAGCTGAGTATCAAGAGCCCAAAGCCGCTGCCCGCCTCTGACTGATCGGGTATTCGAGCGCTGAAGGTCGTCGTCGCGGGGGGTCGGAATCCGGCCTCCCGCAGCGGCGAATTCTTCTGCTTTCACGTCGCAGACGTGGTGACTCGACATGGAAATCGGCTCGACACGGAAGAATCGGAAGGAATGCGTTGTGTCCACCGGAATGAACTTTGATTTGACCGAGGATCAGGAGCTGATCCGCAAGTCGGTATCCGAGCTGGCAAGTCGTTTTGATGACCAGTATTGGATGGAAAAGGATCTCGCGCACGAGTTTCCGAAAGAATTCTACAAAGCGATCGCCGATGGTGGCTGGCTGGGAATGACCATGCCGGAGGAGTACGGCGGTCATGGCCTCGGCATCACCGAGGCGACGCTGTTACTGGAGGCGGTCTCGCGTTCCGGCGGTGCGATGAATGCCGCGAGTTCGATCCACCTGTCGATCTTCGGTATGCATCCGGTGGTCGTACACGGATCCGACGAGTTGAAGGCGCGCACGCTACCCCGAATCGTCAACGGCGACCTGCACGTCTGCTTCGGTGTGACCGAACCCGGTGCCGGCCTTGATACTTCGCGGATCACCACGTTCGCCAAGCGCGACGGCGACAGCTATGTCGTCAACGGTCGCAAGGTGTGGATCTCCAAGGCGATGGAGTCGGAGAAGATCCTGCTGCTGACCCGAACGACGAAGTACGAAGACGTCGAGAAGAAGACCGACGGCATGACGCTGTTCCTCACCGATCTCGACCGCAGCAAGGTGACGATCCGGCCGATCCCCAAGATGGGACGAAACGCGGTGACCTCCAACGAGTTGTTCATCGACGACCTCCGGATCCCGATCGAGGATCGGGTCGGAGAAGAGGGCCAGGGCTTCAAGTACCTGCTCGACGGCCTCAATCCCGAACGGATGCTGATCGCCTCGGAGGCCCTCGGTATCGGCCGCGTGGCCCTCGACAAGGCCGTCAAGTACGGCGGCGAGCGGGTCGTGTTCAATCGGCCGATCGGCATGAACCAGGGTATCCAGTTCCCGCTGGCCGACGCGCTGGCCCACCTGGATGCCGCAGAACTGGTGCTGCGCAAGGCAACCTGGCTCTACGACAACAAAAAGCCCTGTGGCCGTGAGGCGAACACCGCAAAGTATCTTTGTGCTGAAGCCGGTTTCAATGCGGCCGACCGGGCCCTGCAGACGCACGGCGGTATGGGCTACTCGGAGGAGTATCACGTCGCGCGGTACTTCCGCGAGGCCCGGCTGATGAAGATCGCCCCGATCAGCCAGGAAATGATTCTGAACTATCTGGGTTCACATACTTTGGGAATGCCGAGGAGCTACTGATGAGTGTCAAGAGTGGGATGTTTGATCTGACCGGACGGTCGGCCCTGGTCACCGGCGCTGCCGGTGGCATCGGTTCGGCTGTGGCAGAGGCGTTTGCCGCTGCCGGTGCCGCTGTTCTGGTCACCGACATCAATGGCGAGGCGGCCACGTTGGTTGCCAAGCGCATCGTCGAATCCGGTGGCAAGGCAGAGGGTTTCGAGCTCGATGTCAGTGATCGCGAAGGTGCCGATGCGGCTGCGTCGGCTGCGGCCGCGCTCGCCGACGGTGTCCTGCACATCGTTGTCAACAATGCCGGGGTCACCGCGCCTGCGATGTTCAAGGACACCACCGGAGAGTCGTTCCAGCGCATGCTCGACATCCACCTCAAGGGCGCGTTCAACTGCTCCCAGGCGGCGCTGCGGTTCCTCCCGACCGACGGCACCGGCCGAATCATCAACGTGACATCGTCCGCCGGTATCACCGGGACGCTGGGGCAGGTCAACTATTCGGCGGCAAAGGCCGGGATCATCGGTCTGACAAAGTCACTCGCGCGTGAGCTGGCCCGCAAGCAGATCCTCGTCAACGCGCTGGCGCCGCTGGCGGCGACGCCGATGACCAAGACGATCCGCACCAACGAGAAGTTCGCCGAGACCATGCTCAACCGGATCCCGCTGCGGCGCTGGGCGGAACCGGAAGAGATCGCAGGCGCATTCCTGTTCCTCGCCTCTGATGCCTCATCGTTTGTTACCGGCCAGGTCTTGCCGGTTGATGGCGGCATGGTGATGTGATGACAAACGCTGACCTTTCGGCGACACCTGACCAATCGGGGGCAGCTGACCAACCGGGCGCCGGTGAGTCGGTTGGCCCGCTCGCCGGTGTCACGGTGGTGACCCTCGAGCAGGCGATCTCGGCCCCGATGTGCACCAGGACCCTCGCAGATTTCGGGGCCCGGGTGATCAAGGTCGAGAACCCGAAGGGCGGTGACTTCGCCCGTCATTACGACGACGTGGTGAAAGGGCAGGCAGCCCACTTTGTCTGGGCCAATCGCGGTAAGGAATCGGTAACCCTCGACCTGAAGTCGGAGGCCGGGATCGATCTACTGCATCGGCTACTCGACCAAGCCGATGCGCTGGTGTCGAATCTGGCACCCGGAGCCACTGCACGGCTCGGGTTGTCGGGGGACGAGCTGGCGCAGCGCCATCCGAATCTGGTTGCGGTCGAGATCGATGGGTACGGCAGCGGTGGTCCGTTGTCGCACAAGCGGGCCTACGACCTGCTGGTGCAGGCGGAGGCAGGCGTCTGCGCCGTGACCGGTTTTCCGGGACAACCGGCGAAACCCGGTCCGCCGGTGGCGGATGTCTCGACCGGCCTCTATGCCGCGCTGTCGATCATCGCGCTGCTGTACTCGCGGGACCGGCGCATTGCGCAGGGCAAGGGTTCCGCCGAGGTCAAGGTGAGTCTCTTCGACACCGCGGCCGAGGTCATGGGCTATCAGCTGAACTACACCCGCCATTCGGGGATCGACCAGCAGCCGTTGGGCATGAGTTCGCCCGCGGTGTCGCCGTATGGTTCGTACGCCACCGCCGACGGGCAGACCGTGGTCCTGGGCACCACCAATGACAGTGAGTGGCAGCGTCTGGCGCGGGAGATCATCGGGCGCGACGATCTTGCGGACGACCCCCGTTTCGCCAACAACAGTGGCCGGGTGGCGAACCGGGAAATTCTCCAGGAGGCCGTCGGGGCGTGGTGCGGGAAGCACGATCTGGCCGAGATCCAGCAGATCGCGGACAAGGCCGGGATCGGTAACGCGCGGTATAACACGCCCAGTGAGGTGATCGCGCACCCGCAACTCTCCGAGCGCGACCGGTGGCGCGACATCGATACGCCGAACGGACCGATCGCGGCGTTGCTGCCACCGCCGATCATCTCCGGTTTCGATCCGCCGATGGGCGCGGTACCGGGTCTCGGTGAGCACACCGAGAAGATCCTGGCCGATGTGGGCGTCGGCGAGGCCGACCTGGTCGGATTACGAGCACAGGGTGCGGTTGGTCCGGCGTATGAACGCTGAGCCAGAACTGCTGTGCGCTGACCGCGACGGTGTCCGCACCCTCACCCTGAATCGACCGCATCGCAAGAATGCGATCAGCCGAGAACTCTGGATTGCGTTGCGTGAAGCGCTGATCGCCGCGGGTGATGATCGCAGCGTCCGGGCCCTGGTGATCACCGGTGCAGGCGGGGCGTTCTGCTCGGGCGCCGATATCGCCACCCCGGACCCGACGCATCCCACGTACAAACTGCGGAACCTCACCGCAGTTGCCGAGTTGTTGCACAACCTCCCGATGCCGACGATCGCCAAGGTCGACGGGGTGGCCGTGGGTGCGGGCTGGAATCTGGCGCTCGGCTGCGATTTCGTGGTCGCCACACCCGGATCGACGTTTTCGCAGATCTTCGTCAAACGCGGACTGTCGATGGATCTCGGCGGTTCCTGGCTGCTGCCCAAACTCGTCGGCCTGCAACAGGCCAAACGACTGACGATGCTTGCCGACACGATCGATGCAGAAGAGGCCCGCGCACTGAACCTCGTCACCTGGGTTGTCGCCGCATCCGAGCTCGACGGATTTGTCGACGATCTCACCGGCCGACTCGCCTCCGGCCCGCCGATTGCACTGGCACAGACCAAGGCTTTGCTCAACGAGGGCGCCGATCGCACATTGCACGACGCGTTGGCCAACGAGGCCCGGGCGCAGGCGGCCAACTTTGCCACCCGCGATGCCCAGGAGGCGTTTGCTGCCTTCAGTGCGCGGAGAACACCGGAATTCACCGGCCAGTGGGCTGTGCCCAGGCCGTCATCGTCAGAACACCGAAGTGGAGAAAAGTAGATGCGCGAAGTTGTCATCGTCGAGGCGGTTCGTACCGCTGTCGGAAAGCGGAACGGTGGGCTGGCCGGCGTCCACCCCGTGGATCTTTCGGCTCATGTACTCATTGCGCTGGCCGAGCGCAGCGGGGTGAACCCGGAGATCATCGATGATGTTGTCTGGGGCTGCGTTTCGCAGGTCGGCGACCAGTCCAGCAACGTCGGCCGGTACTCGGTTCTCGCGGCGGGATGGCCGGAATCGATCCCCGGCGTCACGATCAACCGGGCGTGCGGATCGAGCCAGCAGGCCCTCGACTTCGCGGTGCAGGCTGTGATGTCGGGCCAGCAGGACGTGGTCGTGGCAGGCGGAGTCGAGGTGATGAGCCGGGTGCCGCTGGGCGCGGCTCGATCCACCGGCGCACCGTACGGCCCCAAAGCCCTTGGCCGCTATGAGGGTTTTGCCTTCAATCAGGGGATCTCGGCAGAAAAGATCGCCCAGAAGTGGGGCTTCGACCGAACCTCGGTCGACGAGTTCTCGGTGCTCTCGCATGAGCGGGCCGCAGTGGCGCAGGATGCCGGTGCATTCGAAAGTCAGATCGTCGCGACCCCGACCGACGACGGTGTCGTCACCGTCGACGAAGGAATTCGCCGGGGGAGCACGGTCGAAAAGCTCGCGAACTTGAAGCCCGCGTTCTCCGAAGACGGAGTGATCCACGCCGGCAACTCTTCCCAGATCTCCGACGGCGCAGCCGCATTGCTGGTGATGACCCCGGAGAAGGCGCGCGAACTCGGCCTGAAGCCGTTGGTGCGGTACACCGCGGGCGCCGTTGTCGGCGACGATCCGGTGCTCATGCTCACCGGCCCGATCCCGGCCACCGCGAAGGTCCTCGCCAAGGCAGGCGTGAAGCTCTCCGAGGTCGGTGTGTTCGAGGTGAACGAGGCATTTGCCCCGGTCCCGATGGCCTGGCTCGCGGAGACCGGAGCCGATCCGGCCCTGCTCAACCCGCTGGGTGGCGCGATCGCTCTTGGCCACCCGCTCGGTGGCTCGGGCGCGATCCTGATGACCCGCATGATCAACCACATGCGCGACAACGGGATTCGGTACGGACTGCAGACCATGTGTGAGGGCGGCGGCACTGCCAACGCCACCCTCGTCGAATTGGTTTCGTGAGAGAGGAAGCGAAATGAGACGCGGAGTATTCACCGAGGACCACGAGGAGTTCCGGGCGCTGGCGCGCGACTTCATCGGCAAGCGCATCGTTCCGGAGTACGCGGCCTGGGAGAAGGTCGGTCAGATGCCGCGCGAGATCTTCGCCGAGCTCGGATCGCTGGGCCTGCTGGGTATCGCGATCCCCGAGGAGTTCGGGGGCGCAGGCCTTCGCGACTACCGTTACAACGTCATCCTCCAAGAGGAGGCGGCACGAGCGCTCGTCACCCTGAGCACCGTCCGGACCCAACTCGACGTGATCCTCCCGTACTTCCTCGAGTACGCCAACGAGGACCAGCGAGCTCGCTGGTTCCCTGGACTCGCCAAGGGCACCCTGTTGTCGGCGATCGCGATGACCGAACCGGGTACCGGCTCCGACCTCGCAGGCGTCACCACCAATGCCGTCCTCGAGGGCGACGAGTACGTGCTGAACGGGGCGAAGACATTCATCACCGGGGGTTTGCTCGCCGACCTGGTGATCGTCCTGGCCCGGACATCGACCGATCCGGACAACCGTCGCGGTGGATTGTCACTGTTGGTCGTGGAGGACGGCATGCCCGGATTCGAGCGCGGCCGGGTGCTCGACAAGATGGGCTGCAAAGTCCAGGACACCGTCGAACTGTCGTTCGACAACGTCCGGGTGCCGGTGGCGAACCTGCTCGGTGAGGAAGGCAAGGCGTTCGGATATCTCGGCCGGAATCTGCCACAGGAGCGCATCACGGTGGCCGTCGGATCGATTGCCCAAGCGCGGGCGGCCGTGGCGACCACCATCGAGTACGTGAAGGAACGCAAGGCCTTCGGTACGCCGGTTGCGTCGTTCCAGAACACCAAGTTCGAACTCGCGGCCATGTCGGCCGAGATCGAGGCCGGACAGGCGATGGTCGACCGGGCTGTCCTCGATCTCGTGGACGACGAACTGTCCGGTTCAGACGCCGCACGGGTGAAACTTTTCTGTACCGAAGTTCAGGCACGGGTCGTCGATCGTTGCCTGCAGCTCTTCGGTGGCTACGGATACATGACCGAATATCCGATCGCACGGCTCTACCTCGACGCCCGGGTCGCACGCATTTATGCAGGTACCAGCGAGGTCATGAAGGTGATAATCGCCAAGTCGCTCGGTCTGTGATCTGCAACCCAGATCAAATTTGATGAGACCCTTGTCACAAGGCGGAATCCAACCTACTATCTGTTCAGTTGGTTGGCTGTAGCGAAGGAGATCAGTGGCGCGCGATCGGCCGTATGAGGCACTTCTCGTCAAAGGCGAGGAGCGCAAGCGACAGATTCTCGAGGTCGCTCAGCGGTTGCTTGCCCGCAATGGGTGGCGAAACACGACTCTGTCGCAGATCGCCACCGAAGCCGGCGTCAGCTCCGCCGGTTTGCTCCACCATTTCGAGTCCAAAGCGCAGCTCTTGCATGCGGTACTCGAGATGCGTGATGCCGACGACGACCAACATGCTGATCGCGCAGGCGATCTGCTGGATGGGATCGTGAGGGTCGCCGAGCGATTCGAACGATCCCCGGAATTGATAGGAACGTTTGCGGTTCTCCAGATGGAGAACCTCGAACCTGATGCGCCGCTGCATGATCGCCTGCTCGCCAGGTATCACGCCGCAATTGACACCGTTGCCGCTGGTATCCGGCGCGGGCAGGTCGATGGTCGATACCGGACGGACTTCGATGCAGATTTGAAGGCCGTCGAAATAGTCGCCTTTCTCAACGGGATGGAAACATCATGGCTGCTGGATCAATCAATTCCACTGACGCAAGTGTTCAGGGAGTACGCACGATCGCTGGCGAAGGACTTCGAGCGGGTGACGAGTTCGTGAAGTACCGCCTGGTGGTCGTTGCGCCCACGGCGAACGAGGTCATCAAGTACGCGGGCGGTCTGGTGTTCGACCGCGGTATGGCCGGCTGGGACGTCACGGTGCTGGTGCAGGACGATCCGACCGCACGGGCCCTGCAGATCCTCGGCGCGCAGACGGTCGACTTCGAGGCGGCCTTCGAATGGCGTGGACTCGGCTTCCATCCGCAGGCCGTGGTCACCGCGGGTTCGCTCTACGAGCGCGATGATCGGGTGCGCCAGGGTGTGCAGCAGATCCTCGAAGACGGTGAGACCGAGGTGACCCTGTGGGGAGATAGCCTGCCATCGGAACTCGACAGCCGGATCGGAACGGTGCGGCACCGCCTCAGCGTCGCCGCCAGGGCCTTCAAGGCGCAGGCGCTCGCAGCAGCGTCTCTGCCTGCCGACGCCGTTGGACTCTCCGAGGTGTTCCGCTGCGGAAAGACCCATTCGTGGGAGGGTCTGTCGGATCTCGTTCCGGCCTGACAACCCCGAACTCTGACCTGGGCCCTGACACGTATGTGTTGGGGCCCAGGTTTTTTCGCGGTTTCAGTGCACTCTGTTCAGGCCAGATGTAGCGCCGGTGGCGCCTTGGTGCGTAACTTGTTGCCCAAGAAGGATTCTGAGTGCGCGACATCTGTTGCGGAGGCTGCCGTGGCCGAGAGCGCATGCCGCTTGAAAGCGCGGGCCGCGTTGCTGAGTTGATGTTCGACCGCAGTGACGTCGTCGCGGTCCACCGCGGGCCGAGCCGGACCCCACAACATGGTGTTGGTGTCACCCTCGTCGAAGGATTGACGAACGGCCTCGCGGAGCCGGGTGTTGCGGACGCACAGGTCGCCGGCGATCACGACCTTCTGGGGCCAAGGCGTGTGGCGACGTGACGCAAGTGCCGGCTCGAGATCCATCGCAAGGGCTGTGTCCACGTCGAGGATCCGGGTGCCGAGTATCTGCAGCGGTCGCGGATCGGCCTCCGGCGGAACCAGGACCGTGACAACCCAGCCCGCCATGATGTGGTCGAACAGCAGGCCGCCGGCATGCTCGACGAGATCGGCAGTGGTGGTGCCCAGGACGGCCAGCCGGTACGGCAGGTCGCGGCTTCGAGCTCGCAGGCGCTCCTGCTTCACCAGCCGGACAGCGTCGACGAGCTGATCGTTGGTGGCGAAGGCGGGCACCACCGTCATCGTTGCCCGTACGGGTGTCGACGACGGCGTGGGCCGCCCGGCTGCTCCGCTCACGAGAACATTGTGGCCACCGAACCGATTCGATGGTTGTGGTTTCGCCGATTCGATGTCCGATCGGCGTGAGGTGCCACCGCCATTACTTTCCGGCCTTCCGGAAGTCCCAGCTGACGATCTTCTCCGGGACAACTCGAAGCCAGGCATGCCGTCCGTCGTAACCGAACCTGCCGCCGGCGTACTTCGCGCCGAATGCTGCTTCTGGGGCGATGAGCTCTTCGACCGGCTCACCGGTCCTCGGCACTTCGCCGACCGGGGTTGCGTTGCCGATGATCTCCACGCCACACAGATCGGAGAAGTCGTCGCCCGAGTCCACGAGCACCGACACCCTCCGGTCGCGAACGATGTCGGTCCAGCGCTGACTTTTCACAAGAGAATTGAGCCACAGCACCTGGCCGTCCCAGACGTACCAGAGTGCTGAGATGTGCGGGGCGCCGTTCATGCCGCTCGTTGCCACCCGGCAGGTGCGGTTCTCGTTCAGGAACACCTCGCGTTCCTCCGGTGTCATGGCGATGCGTCGCCCGCGTTTCTGCTCCCGCAACTGGTCGCTCAAGGTTCGCCCTCTCGTGGATGTTCTTGTGGTGCAGCCGGTTCAAGGAAAGATGACAACCACTTTGTCGGCGGCACCCGGGGTGGATGCGGTGGACAGGGCCTGCTCGACATCGGTGAAGTCGAACTGGTCGCTGACGATCACCGCAAACTTTTCCCAGTGGTCGGCGATCTCCGCTGCGACCTGGAAAATCTCATCGGGGTAACCCATCGCGGTCACGATGTTGATCTCAGCGCCGAGGAGGAAACCGAAGTCGACCTCGACAGGCGCTTTGTGCACGGCGACGATGCCCACGGTGGCGTTCTGTTTGGCCGACTGCATCGCGATGTGCAGCACCTCGGGAACTCCGGCGGCATCGAGGTAGATGTCGGTGCCTGCGCGGGGTTTGCCGGTTGCGGTGGTGCCCGGACCATGTAGTTCGAGTAGTCGAGTTCCGACGTCTTCGGTGGCGGAGTTGATCACCGCATCGGCGCCAACCGCGAGCGCCTTCTCCAGTCGCGACGGGAGAATATCGGCCACCACAACGTGTTTCGCGCCGCTGAGTTTGTATCCGATCACCGCGCCGAGTCCGATGGGCCCGGCACCGAAGATCAGGACGGTGTCGCCGGGTTTGACGCCGGTGCGGTTCACGGCATGGCGGGCGACCGCCATCGGCTCATTGAGCGCGGCAACGTGGAACGGGACCTCGGGTGGCACGACCGCGAGATTGCCTCCGACTTCAGCCCGCTCGACCAGGACGTATTCCGACAGGGCGCCGACCGGTCCACCACCACCCATCATGCCGGTGCCGTCGGCCATCGGGTTGATCACGACATGGTCGCCGACCGTCAGACCGACCACCAGTTCTCCGACCTCGACGATCTCTCCGGCCGGTTCGTGCCCGAGCGGGGTTTTGCCCTGCAGCGGTGGGATACCGCCGATCTCGATGTAGAAGCCGTCCGAACCGCAGATTCCGCACGCCCGCATCTTGATCAGGACATCTTCGGGTCCTGGACTGGGGATGGGTATGTCGATGATCGCGGTGGTACCGACGCCGGAAACGATGACCGACTTCACCGGGTGACCTTGACGAGTACTTTGCCGATCGCCTGACCGTCGGCGACCAGACGCAATGCCGAGGCTGCCTCGTCAAGGGGGTAGGTCGCGCCGATGTGGGGGACCGCAGTGCCCTTGACCAGGAGTTCGGCGAGTTCGTCCTCATTGCGGCGGTACTCGTCCGGCGGCAGATCCTGGAACTGGAATCCCAGCACGTGCACCCCTTTGACGAGGATGAGGTTGAGCGGGATCCGCGGAATGGTGCCGGAGGCATAGCCGATCGTGACAAAACGTCCGCCTCGGCCCAGCGCCCGCAATGCGGGTTCGGACTGGTCGCCACCGACAGGGTCGATGACCGCGTCGGCGCCGCCGGGGACCAGTTCGCGTAGCGCGGTCCGCAGGTCGGCGTTTCGGTGGTTGATCACGGTGGTGGCGCCGTAATCCTTGGCAACGGCGAGCTTTTCGTCCGAGGACGCGACGGCGGTGACGGTGGCGCCGATCGCGACGGCGAGTTGCACCGCCGCCAGTCCGACGCCGCCCCCGGCACCGAGGACGATCACGTGGTCACCCGATTTCACACGGGCCACCGAGCGCAACGTGTGGTACGCCGTGCGGTGTGCGACACCGAAGGCGGCCGCCACCTCGTCGGAGATCGACTCCGGGATCTTCTTCAGTCCGGCGGCTTTTGCACACACCTCTTCGGCGAACGCACCCACGATGCCTGTCCCGGCCACCCGGTCGCCGACGGCCACCGATGTGACATCATCGGCGACCTCGGTGACCTCACCGGCGAATTCGCTGCCCGGTACAAACGGCGTGGGGACCTTGACCTGGTATTCCCCGGCGATCACGAGTACGTCCGGGAAGTTCGCCGCGGCGCAGGCAACTGCGACTCGGGCCTGGCCGGCTTGCAATGTCGGCGCGGGAATATCCTGCACCTCAACGATTTCCGGAGGACCAAGTTCCCGGCACACGGCGGCGCGCATCTGGTTCTACCGTCCCTGCCAGTTCGGTTCGCGCTTTTCGATGAACGCCATGGCGCCTTCTTTGGCGTCGTTGCTGCTGAAGACGATCTCCTGGTGCCGTGCCAGACGGACCTTTGCGGCCGCGGCGTCCGATACCGAGAGCCGGACCAGTTCCTTGCAGGCCGTCAGGCTCAGCGGAGCGTTGGCCGCGACACGCTCGGCATATCCGATCGCTACGTCGAGCACGTCTTCCTGCGGTGCAACAGCATTGACCAAACCGATCTCGTAAGCACGCTGCGCCGTGATCAGATCACCGGTCAGAGTCATCTCCAATGCGATGCCCATCGGGATGCGGGTTCCGATCGTGGTGCCACCGCCACCGGGGAAGAGGCCGCGCTTGACCTCGGGTAGCCCGAACTTCGCTGCCGTCGACGAGACGATGATGTCGCAACCCAGCAGCAGTTCGAGGCCACCACCGATCGCGGTGCCGTTGGCGGCGCCGATCACCGGGATGGCGAGGTCGCCGGAGGCGAGGCGGCTGAAGCCTTCGGATGTGAAGTCGCCACCTTCGGCGAATGCCCGCAGGTCCATACCGGCGCAGAAGGCGCGGTCGCCGGTGCCGGTCAGGACGATGGCGCGGATCTCCGGATCGGCCTCGGCTTCCAGCGCCGCCGTACCGATGCCGCGAAGTAGACTGCCGGTGAGTGCATTTCGGGCTTCGGGGCGGTTGAGCCGCAGGATCAGGACGGCGCCGCGCCGCTCTGAGATGAGCTCGTCGGTTGTTGTGCTCATGATTTGTAGTCGCTCGATTCTGCGAACTCGGCGGCCGAACGCATCAGGGTTTCGATGACCGGACCGTAGGCCTGCAGCTTGATGTCGTCACCGGCACGTTGGAAACCCTGCTCGAGGACGATGGCGAGCTTCCACTTCGCCAGCACCAGGTAGTAGTCCAGATCGTCGACCTGGCGGCCCGACACCTTGGAGTAGTGGTTGATCATCTCATCGCGCGACGGCATCCCGGACAGGTCGACATAGCTGGCCGTGGCGGCCTCAGGTGCATTGGTGTCCTCGGGCCAGCCCTGGACCATCCAGGCCAGATCCAGCTTCGGGTCGCCGACGGTACCCATCTCCCAGTCGACGATCGCGGCGAGCTGTGCCGGAGCGCCCTCTTTGTACATCACATTCGCAAATTGGTAGTCGCCGTGCATGATTCCGGGGATGAAGTCGAGCGGCTTGTGAGCGTTCAGCCAGGCGGTGGCCTCGCTCATACCCTCGAGTTCACGGGTTTTGATCCGGTCGAAGAACCGGGTCCACCGCGACACCTGGCGCTCATGGAAGCCGTCGGGCCGGCCCAGATCGCCGAGGCCCTGGGCCTTCCAATCGACCTTTGACAGCAGCGCGATACCCTCGGCCAGCTGATATGCCAGGCCTTTTCGCAATTCGAGGTCGGAGGTGAACGGTTCCTTCCACTGCTTGTTGTCCATCGGCGACCAGCCGTCGACGTAGCCCATCAGGTAGAACGAGCGCCCCAGGACCGAGGTGTCGGAGCAGGCAGCGATCGCCTTGGTGTGCGGAACCTCGGTGCCGTCAAGGGCTTCGATGATTCGCCATTCGCGCATGATGCCCTCATCGCGGTTGGCAGGCGCGGCGGGCGGCGGCATCCGGATCACCGAAACATGTTCTCCGCGAGTGAGCTTGTAGATTTCGTTCTGCGTTCCGCCGGACAGGAACTTGGCCTCGAGCGGTTCACCTTTGCCGAGTCCGGCCTGGTCCATCCAGTCCGCGAGCTTAGTCAGGTCCATCAGAGGTTCCCCACTTCGAGTTCGAGAAATTCGGCGTATTTGGCTTTGGCTGCAGCTTGTTTGCGAGGGATCCACTCGGTGGGCCACAGATCGTCGGTGGCCTTGTAGTCGCGCAATACCTGCTTGGCGACGGTCATCTTGTGGACCTCGGTGGGGCCGTCGGCCAGGCCCATCACAGCGGCGCCGTGCACCATGGTCAGGAAGGGCATCTCGTTGGTGACACCGAGGGCGCCGTGTACTTGCATTGCCCGCCAAGCGATGTCGTGCAGGACCGTGGGCATGACCACCTTGGCGGTGGCGATGTCTTTGCGGACCTTCTTGTAGTCGTTGTACTTGTCGATCTTCCAGGCCGTGTTGAGGACGAACAGCCGGAACTGTGCCAACTGTGCGTACGAGTCGGCGATGTAGCCCTGGATGAACTGCTTGTCGGCCAGAAGGCTGCCCGCGGTTTCGCGGCTGAGGACGCGTTCGCACATCATGTCGATTGCCTTCTGGGCCAACCCGATCGTGCGCATGGCGTGGTGGATCCGGCCACCGCCGAGGCGGGTTTGCGCCACTGCGAATGCCTGACCTTCGCCGCCGAGCAGTGCGCTGTCGGGGACGCGGACGTTGTCGTAGTGGATCAGGGCGTGGGTGCCTTCGTCCATCGGCTCGCCGAACAGTCCGACGTTGCGTTCGATGATCACGCCCGGGGTGTCGGTGGGGACCAGGAACATCGACATGCCCTTGTACGCGCTCACGTCGGGGTTGGTGACAACCATGACGATGAGGAACGACGCGGTCTTGGCGTTGGACGAGAAGTACTTGTAGCCGTTGATGATCCAGTGATCGCCGTCGCGGACCGCGCTGGTCTTGAACTGCGTCGGATCGGCGCCGGCCTGCGGCTCGGTCATCGAGTAGCTCGAGAAACATTCGCCGTCGAGCAGTGGCTGCAGGTACTGCTTCTTCTGGTCCGGGGTGCCGTAGTGGGCGATGATCTCGGCGTTGCCCGTGTCGGGGGCCTGGCAGCCGAAGACGATCGGAGCCCACGAGGAGCGGCCGAGGATCTCGTTGAGCAGGGCCAGCTGGAGCTGGCCGTAGCCCTGACCGCCGAGGTCTGGGCCGAGGTGGGTCGCCCACAAACCCTGATCGCGAACCTGCTGCTTGAGAGGGTCGATCGCCTTGCGACGTCCCCCGTCGAGCGGGACGAACTGCATATGTGGCCACGCGTGATCGAGTGGTTCGACTTCTTCGCGGACAAATTCATCGGCCCAGTCCAGTTTCGCCTGGTACTGCGGGTCGGTCTCAAAATCCCATGCCATGGAGGCCTCCTCGTTCCGTGTGAGAATATCATTCTGGCGAGACGGAACACAATTCTTATTAGTGTGAAGATCGTTCCGAATAGGGTGTCCAAACGGAAGGCGGTTACCACCAATGAAGGCTGAAGACCTGTTTCACGTCGGAATCGTGACGCACGATCTGGAGGCGACCCAGGCGCAGTTGTCGTCGCTCCTCGGCTATCAGTGGGGCCCGGAGATCGGGGCTCCCATCGAGGTCACGCTGCCCACCGGGGACGTGACGGTGGACGTCAGATGCGCCTACTCGATCACCACCCCGAGGCTGGAGGTGGTGCGCAGCATCCCGGGCACCTTCTGGGAACCGGCCGAAGGCGCAGGCATCCACCACGCCGGTTACTGGTCCGATGATGTGGACGCCGACGTCGCCGAACTGGTGGGACACGGCTACGTCACCGAGGTGACCCGCAAGGGTCCGGACGGTTCGACCTTCTTCGCATTCCTGCGCAGTGACACCGGTTTTCGGATGGAACTCGTGACCCGCCTGGCGGAGCCGTCGTTGCAGCAGTGCTGGGCGGTGCGCTGATGGGCACTGTTGGTGTGGTGACCGGTGCCGGACGGGGCATGGGCCTGGACTGTGCGCGCCGGTTGACCGGCGTGGTCGACACGCTGGTGCTCGTCGATCTCGATGAGGCAACGGTGAAGGCCGCGGCGCAGGAACTGTCATCGGCCCAGGGGGCTGTCGTCGAACCGCATGTCCTCGACATCACCGATGCCGACGGTGTGCAACGGCTTGCCGATCGCGTTGCCCAACTCGGGACCCTGCGGGCGGTGGCCCACGTCGCGGGCATTTCCCCGACGATGGCGGACTGGCGCCGGATCTTCACGGTCGATCTGGTTGCGACCGCAAGGCTTGCCGACGTGTTTCGGCCGCTGACCACGGCGGGGACGGCATGGGTCTACTTTGCGTCGATGGCCCCTGCCATCGGCGGGGTCGAGATCGATGCCGCCACCGCGGAGATCCTCGACCACCCGCTCGAGCACGACTTCCTGGATCGGATCCGGGAGAGCTTCGGGCCGACGATCGAGCATCCGGGCGCGGCGTACGCCGTGGCCAAACTAGGGGTGAAACGGTTTGCGCAACAGGAAGCGGTGCGTTTGGGGCCACTCGGCGGTCGCGTGAACTCGGTGTCCCCGGGGCTCATCGACACCCCGCAGGGCCGTCAGGAAGCGGCCGACAATCCCCGGATCACCGAGTGGATCGGGACGACGCCGGTGGGTCGACTCGGGCAGGCGGCCGAGCTCGCGTCGGTGGTCGCGTTCGCGCTGTCGGACGAGGCGAGCTTTCTCAGTGGTACCGACCTGCTTGTCGACGGCGGACTGTGTGCCGCCGTGCGCGGTCCCGGTTCGCGCTGACCGTCGCAGTCGAAAACAATTGAAAGGTAACAAGTTATGGCAAAGGGTATCTACTACGTCGAATCCCGGCCGGCATCGCAGGCGGTCGACGCCGAGTTCAACCATTGGTACGACGAGGTCCATCTGCCCGAGATGATCGCGATCGACGGAATCATCTCGGCCCGACGATTTGCGCCGGTCACCGATGACGGACCCTACGTTGCGATCTATGAGCTGGAAGGCGATGACCTGCCGACGATTCTCGAGGCGATGATGGCCGCGGCGCGGGCGGGTGCGCTCACGTTGTCGGACCTTTCGCAGAAAGACCCGACACCGACCAGGCGACTGCTCGAGGTCACCACCGAGTACCCACCGACGGATGGGCATTAATCTTGATGCTGTGGACAAACAGATGAGCGGGGACGCGGCCGACGATCTGGCGAGCCGGATCGCCGAGCGCAGCCTGGCCAAGCGGGGTGCCAACTATGCGGCCGAGGTGCGCCGGTTGCTCGATGCCGCGCTCAGCGTCATCCAGGAGCGGGGTACCGAGTCCCGGCCACGGGTTGCCGACATCGTCTCTGCCGCCGGTCTGTCGAATGAGGCCTTCTATCGGCACTTCTCGTCGAAGGATGCGCTCGTGGCGGCGTTGCTGGAGGACGGTACCGCACGCTTGCGCCAGTACGTCGCTCATCAGATGAGCAAGGAGCCGAGCCCCGAGGGCAAGGTCCATCGTTGGGTCGAAGGTGTGCTCGCGCAGGCGATCGGGGATACCGCCGATTCCACCCGCGCGGTCTCCTGGAATGCCAGTGGTCTGGCCGGTGACAGCATGGGGGGCGCGGTGTCGGCCAACGGCCCGATGGCGTCGTTGCTGACCGAACCGTTTGCCGAACTCGGCAGTACCGACCCCGATTTCGATGCGTTGCTCGCCGCCCATGCCACACTCGGCATGCTTGCCGACTACCTGTGGCGACGTGTCGAACCCACGCAGGCAGACATCGCCCGCATCTACGAGTTCTGTCTGAGGGCGGTCACCCCTGCGGCGTAGGTCGCAGGCTGCGCAGGAATAGTTCGACCGCGGCACGGATGTGCCGGTCCTGCTCGGTGGTGTCCCGGACGATGCCGAACGACGCCAGTCGCGACTGGCCGCCGACCATGCCGAGGAAGAGTTCGGCGAGCACACCCGGGTCGTCCGCTTCGATCGAACCGGTTGCGGTGTGCCGAACGAGTAGGTCGACGACGAACTGCTTGCGCGGCCAGAAGCCGCTTCCGTATGTGCGACGGGCGATTTCGGGATAGCGCGAGGCGTGGGCGATGGCTATCTGCTCCAGCTTGATCATCGACGGATTCGTCGCACGGCGGATGGCTGCACGGGCAACGGCCGTCAGTGCCGCTTCGAGGTCGTCCGGATCGGGCGCCGGAGGCTCGGGCTCCGGCCAATCGCGTTGCTGCAGTGCCCACCCGAGTACCGACCGGAAGACATCCTCCTTGGTGGGAAACCGGGCGTAGAGCGAGGGCTTGGTGGTTCCGGCCGCGGCGGCGATCGCGTTCATCGACGTGCCCTCGTAGCCGTGCTGCAGGAACTCCTCGAGTGCGCACTCGCGAATTTTGCGATCGAGTGCGCCTGCCTGGGCTTTTGTCGGACGGCCGCCGCGGCTGCGGGTTGGGCCGCCGGGTGGTGTGTCGGAGTTGGTCGACGTCACCAGGGAAAGTCTGCCACCTCTGGCCCTGGACAGAAAACTTTACCCGCAGGTATGGTTAATGAAACGGGTTCCCACACCCCCTCACTTTTCACATTCCACGGAGGCAGCAATGTCAGTGACCACGAGTCCGCGAGATGTCGTCGAGCAACTCGATGCCCGTTTCCAGGAGCGCCGCGAGCAGGTTCCGGTTCTGAGGCAGCGTGCTGACGCCGAAGGCATCACGCAGATCCGGGCCCGAGAAGACCTCATCCCGCTGCTGTTCCCGCACACGACGTACAAGAGCTACCCGGAATCGCTCATCGCGAAAGGTAAATGGTCGCAGATGAATCGGTGGCTCGACTCGCTGTCGACGCACCGGGTTGCAGATGTCGATGTCGACGGGGTCGAAGACGTCGATGGCTGGATCGGCCGCCTCGAAGCCGCCGGACACATGGTGTCGAGTTCCAGTGGCACCAGCGGCAAGGGTTCCTTCCTCAACAAGACCAAGACAGACCTCGACACAAACGCGACCAACATGCTCGACTGCCTGACCGATCTCGGGCTACCCCCGCAACAGATCTGGAACTTCATCCCGGTTGGTCCGGAGACCAGCCTCACCGCACACGTTGCGCTCAAGGACATGCTGGCCGCGGCCTACGGCAGGCCGGATGGTATCGCGATGCCGCCGAGCACCGCCCCGGCCGGACACCACAAGTACATGGCGCTGCTGCAGGCGATGCGCCGGGCCATGGCCGACGGCACCGCCGCGCCGGATGAGATCGCCGCATTCGAGGCGAAAGCCGCACAGCGCCAGCAGAAGAACGAAGACCGGTTGCACTACCTCGCCGAGCAGATTCTCGCCCGTCGCTCCGAACGCTTCTTCTTCAGCGCGCAGTTCCCGAATCTGTTCCGGCTGACCGAGATCCTGAAGGAGATCGGCGGCAAAGACGGTGACATCACCGGTGAGAATGCGCTGACCACCGGTGGTGGCCTCAAAGGGATGTCGTTGCCGGATGACTACCGCGAGCAGATCTACCGGATGCTCAACATCGATCCGAGCCGCTTCCTGCACTACTACTCCATGCAAGAACTCAATCAGCGTCTGCCGAAGTGCCTGTCCGGGCGATACCACGTGCCCGCCGAGGTGGTCCTGTTCGTGCTCGACAAGAACGGTGAGACCTTCGCGCCTGCCTCGGACGGGCAGGTCGAAGGGCGTGCGGCGTTCTTCGACACCACCGTCGACGGGCGCTGGGGCGGAACGATTTCCGGGGACAAGATCATCGCCGAACTCGATGGCTGTCCCTGTGGACGCGCCGGCACCACGGTCCTGGACCAGATCGCCCGCTACTCCGATCTCAAAGACGACGACAAGATCACCTGCGCCGGCACCATGGATGCCTACGTGCGCGGATTCATCGAGGACTGAGGACCGATCACGTGACCACCACATTGAGCCCGACCAAATCCAAGATCCGGGTACCGCACTTTGTTCGGGGCAAGCTGATCTGGGGTGAGGACAACGAGTATCTCTCCAGGGATTTCGGCGTTCCCTTCGTCACCCCGAAGATCGAGTTCAACGAACTGTTCGTGCCACGTACCGAGCAGGGACCGGCCTTTGACATGCCGGTGTCGGAGATCATCGACTTCCTGGTCGAGACGGCCTCCCACCTGTCGCTGGAGAAGAACGAGTACCTGCAGGAATCGCTGGAGATGACCCTGCAGGTCAGTGCCCTGCCCCGGCGCATCATCGAGAACACTTTTGCCAGGCCGGGACAGTTCCTCACCAGGGAGGCGATGGAATACCGGCTGAAGAAGACCTTCGGAAGCCTCGAGGTGCTCGACGGCTGGGTGGAGAACACCGATCCGAACGGAAGCGTCAGCCGGATAAGGGCTTTCCCGCCACGTCTGGTGCACATGTTGGCGGGCAACTCGCCGAGTGCGGCAATGACGTCGATCGCTGACGCCGCACTGACCAAGGCCGTCAACGTGTTCAAGATGCCGTCGGCCGATCCGTTCACCACCGTCGCGGTATTGCGCACCATGGCCGACATCGCCCCCGATCATCCAGTGCTCCAATCGATGTCGGCGGTGTACTGGAGGGGCGGTGACGAGAAGGTCGAAAGTGTCCTCTACCGGTCGCAGTACTTCGACAAGCTGGTCGCCTGGGGTGGCGGCGCCGCGATCGAGAACGCGGCGAAATATGTGGGTCCCGGTTTCGGGCTCATCTCTTTTGATCCCAAGGTGTCGATGTCCGTCATCGGCCGGGAGGCGTTCGAAACCGAGGAGACCCTGCTCGAGGTCGCGGAGCTGGCCGCCAAGGACGTCACGATCTTCAATCAGGATGCCTGCCTCGCCGCCCGGCACATCTGCGTCGAAGGGGACATCGAGCAGGTGGATCGCTTCTGCGAGCTGCTCCATGAACGTCTCGGTGTTGACCGCGATTTCGCGTCGGCCGTCGGACCGAAGCCGGCCTCCGATATCCGGGAGGCCGTGGAGGGGATGCGCTTCCTCGAGCCCGAATATCGGGTCTGGGGTGAATTCGACGGCCGCGGACTGGTTGTCCGATCGCCGGAGATGGTCGACTTCCATCCCACCAACAAGACTGTGAACGTCATCCCGGTGGACAGCATGCGCGACGCTGCGGCGTTGGCCACAGTGGCCACGCAGACCGTTGGCGTGTACCCGACGAATCGAAAGGCCGAGATCCGTGATGATCTGGCCACTGCTGGCGTGCAACGTCTGGTGAAGCTCGGAAGTGCCATGAAGGGCAGTATGGGTGGCCCCCATGACGGTATGTACCCGTTGCATCGATTCGTGAACTGGGTGGTGGACGACGATGCCTAGCGGGGTCGAGGGTTCCGGCGCTGCGATGCCCGTGCGGATCCTGGGCAGATCGGGCCTGCGGGTCAGTGAGCTGTGTCTGGGGGCAATGACATTCGGAACCGACTGGGGTTTCGGCTCCGAGGAGCAGGCCTGCGCCGAGATCTACAACGTCTTCCGGGAGGCAGGCGGCAACTTCGTCGACACCGCCAACGTCTACACCAACGGGGCCAGCGAAGAGATCCTCGGACGTCTGGTTGCCTCCGAACGAGACAACGTGGTGCTCAGCACCAAATACACGCTGCCGACGGACAAAGACGACCCGAACTCGGGTGGCAGCCATCGAAAGAGCCTGCGTCGCAGTGTCGAGACAAGTCTGCGACGCCTCGACACCGACTACATCGACCTGTTGTGGGTGCATGCCTGGGACCAGTGCACCCCGGTCGAGGAGACCCTGCGCGGGCTCGATGACCTGGTGCGGTCCGGCAAGGTCCTTTCCATCGGCGTGACCAACACCCCGGCCTGGGTGGTCGCTCGCTCGGCGGCGATCAGTGAACTGCGCGGGTGGACATCGTTCTGCGCCATGCAGGTCGAGTATTCGCTGGTTGCGCGGACTCCCGACCGGGAACTGATGCCCATGGCGCGTGAGCTGGACATCGCGGTCTGTGCGTGGAGTCCGCTGGCGCGTGGGTTGTTGGCGGGCAAATCCTCGGACGACGGTCCGGCGAAGTTGTCGCCGTCAGGTCAACGGGCCGTGTCGGTGGCGAAAGAGATCGCTGCCGAACTCGACACCACACCCGCACGGGTGGCGCTGGCGTGGGTGATGCGCCAGGGACTGATGCCGTCGATCGGGGCGAGAACCGTTGCGCAGCTGAGAGATAATCTGGGCGCCCTGGCGGTACGGTTGGAACAGACCCACCTCGATCGGCTGGAGACGGCCACCCGGGTGCGGCTCGGATATCCGCACGATTTTCTCAACAAACGGCGTGCGGTCTTCACCCCGACCAGTTAGAAGGACCTGACAGACGTGCAAAAACTCGACCACTGGATCGGCGGCGCCAACGCGGCGCCGTCGGCAGGCGAATACCTTGGTGTCACAGATCCGGCGAGCGGCAATGAGGTTCGCCGGATCGCAGCCGGGAACGCCGCAGACATCTCCCTCGCGGTCACCGCGGCCGAATCGGCTGCCGAGGCCTGGCGTCAGGTCCCGGGGCTGGCCCGCGCCCGGTTGTTCTCCGACCTCGCACGTGCGATGCGCGACAACGCAAAGGAGCTCGCGCAGCTGGAGATCAGCGAGACCGGCAAACCCGAGGCGGTGGCACTGGGCGAGGTCGAGGGCTCGGCCACCTACTTCGATTTCTATGGGGGCCTGATCGGGATGCCGGTCGGTGAGACGCTGGACGTGGCACCGGATCAGCATGTCTACACCCGGCGTGAGCCCTTCGGCGTGGTCGGTGTGATCACGCCGTGGAATGTGCCGCTCAACCAGGCGGCGCGAGCCTGCGCTCCTGCGCTGGCTGCCGGAAACACGGTGGTGGTCAAGCCGTCCGAGTACACATCGTCGACCACTGTGCGGCTGGCGCAGTTGGCGTCCGAAGTGGGTTTTGCGCCGGGAGTGTTCAATGTGGTGCTCGGCAACGGGCGTGATGCCGGTGCCGCGGTGGTAGAGCACCCGTCGGTGGCGAAAGTCGCTTTCACCGGGTCGGTTCCGACCGGCCGGGCGATCGGCAAGATCGCGGCCGAACGCATCATTCCGCTCACCCTCGAATTGGGTGGGAAGTCGGCCAACATCATCTTCTCCGATGCGGATCTCGATGCGGCCGTTGCCGGTTCGCTACAGGCCTTCACCGCCAACGCCGGCCAGGTCTGTTCGGCCGGCACCCGATTGCTTGTCCACCGCTCGGTCCATGACGAGGTGGTGCGCAGACTGGTCGACCGCGCTGCGAACGTGCGAGTGGGCCGCGATATCGGCCCGCTGATCACCCGAGATCAGTTCTCGCGGGTGCAGGAGTATTTCAAGGTCGCCGAAGCCGATGGGGCCCACACCGCATCCGGCGGCACGGTATCGACCGTTGCCGGCGAGACCGGCGGGTTCTACATCGACCCGACGATCTACACCGGTGTCGACAACTCGGCACGGATCGCCCGCGAAGAGATCTTCGGTCCCGTCGTCGTGGTGATTCCATTCGACGACGACGCCGAAGCCGTTGCGCTGGCCAATGATTCCGACTACGGACTGGTTGCCGGGGTGTGGACCACGGACGTCTCCCGCGCATTGACGGTGAGCGACCGTCTCCGGGTTGGTCAGGTGTTCGTGAACACCTGGTCTACGGCGTCGGTCCAGACTCCGTTCGGTGGCTGGAAAAACAGTGGCTACGGGCGCGAAAAAGGTGTTGAGGCGCTGCATCATTACAGTCAGGTCAAGTGTGTGACCATCAAACTCTGACCCCCTGCGCGCGTGCCGGTGATCATCGGCACGCGCGGCCCGAGGGGGTGGTGGCGAGAGGATCAGCGGAGAACGGTGCCGCCGTCGACGTTGACGACCTGGCCATTGATCCAGGAGCCGTCGTCGGACATCAGATAGGCCACCATGCTCGAGACGTCGCGAGCTTCACCCAACCGGGTGCTGCGGTTGCCACGCAGCATGCCCTCCAGCATCTTTGGGTCGGCCCCCTGCTTGATCTCGTCGGTCAGGATCAGGCCAGGGGTGATGGCGTTTGCCCGGATCCCGTCCTTGCCCCAACCCGAGGCGACGTGGCGGGCAAGGGCATTGATCCCGGCTTTGGTTGCGGAGTAGGCCGGTCTGCGCGCATCGCCGGTGAACGCGGCGATCGAGGACGTGTAGACAATCGAGCCGCCACCGCGTTTGAGAAGTTCCGGGATGCTGTGCCGACTGACCAACATGTGGCCACGGAGGTTCACGGAGATCGTCCGGTCCCAGACATCGAGATCGATGTCGACGACGTTGGAATCCTTGGTCACCGATGCCATGTCGCCGGCATTGATGTGTACGGCGTCGAGTCCGCCGAAGGTTGCCACCGCAAACGCGATGAGCTCCTTGACCGAAACGTCGTCGGCGATGTCGAACTGCGCGGCAACCGCCTGGCCGCCCGCGGCGTTGATCGCGGCGGCGGTCTTCTCGGCGCCGTCTGAGTTGAGGTCACCGACAACTACTTTCGCGCCTTCTCGGGCCAATCGCTGTGCCGAGTCGGCCCCGAGTCCGGTGGCGGCCCCGGCCACCACGACAACTTTGTCCTGCAGTCCCTGCATCAACTGGCTCCCTTGTGAACATGCGCATGAGAATAACGATCTAAGTAATCAGAATGCTATTCTCATGGCATGAATGCAACCCCGGAACCCGCTGCCGATCTCGCTGAATTGTTCTCGTTGAAGGGCAAAGTAGCCCTCGTGACAGGTGGCAGTCGCGGTCTCGGCCGAGAAATGGTGCTGGCCTTTGCCTGGGCCGGGGCCGACGTCGTCATCGCCAGTCGCAAGCTTCCTGCATGTGAGGAGACGGCTCGCGAAGTGGAGGCGCTCGGCCGAAAGGCGTTGCCGGTGAGTGCTCACGTGGGCAAGTGGGAAGACGTCGACGCACTGGTGGAGACGGCGTATGCGCACTTCGGCAAGATCGACATCCTGGTCAACAATGCTGGTTTGTCGCCGGTGGCCCCGTCTTCGGAGGAGACGAGCGAGGAGCTCTTCGACAAGGTAGTCGCCGTGAACTTCAAGGGGCCGTTCCGACTTGGTTCATTGGTCGGTCGTCGGATGGCTGACGGTGACGGTGGATCGATCATCAACATCTCGTCGTCAGGTGCACTCTTTCCGGCACCGAAATTCGGTCCTTACGCCGGGGCGAAAGCGGCGCTCAACACATTGGCGGGCGTCTTCGGTCGCGAATACGGCCCGAATGTACGGGTCAACACGATCTCGGCCGGACCGTTCCTGACCGATATCTCGAAAGGGTGGGGCGACGATGCGCGTACCGGTTTGCGCAGTGCGGCTGGGCGTCCGGGCGAGACGTCGGAAATCGTGACCACTGCCCTCTACCTGGCCAGCGCAGCGTCTACCTTCACCACGTCGTCGTTGATCCGGGTCGATGGCGGGTTGTACTGACCTTTACGTGCTGTCCGATCATTGGCCAAAAGACGCAGGTCAGCCAGGCTGTTCGACCATTCCTGGTTAACCTTATAAGGATAAAGTTTCAAACTGCTCCGCTCCGGTACTCGTCGGGGATAGGCTCCGCGCTACCGGGGGGCCACGATCGAGGAGGAACAGTTGAAACCGCATCGCATGCTCGTGGCCGTGTCGGCCGCCGCACTGCTTGTTGTTGCCGGATGTAGTAGTGACCGTGGAAGCGGCGACGGTGACGAGGGTGGAGGTGGTGGTGGAGGGACCGCGTCTTCGGAGACCGCGTCGAGCGACTTCGGCACCCTGTCCGACGTCTGTCAGGACGGCTCCGCCACCGGATCGCCGACGCAGGGTGTCACCGACAGTGAGATCAAGGTCGGGGTGTTCTCCGATGTGGGCTTCACCAAGAATCCTGAGTTCGTCGAGGCGGCAAAGGTGTTCACGTCCTGGTGCAACGACCTCGGTGGCATCAACGGTCGCACTCTGGTGGCGAACACCCGTGACTCGAAGCTGATGGAAACCCGCCAGCAGATGATCGCCGCCTGCCGCGAGGACTTCGCGCTCGTCGGTGGTGGCAGTGCACTGGACGGGCTCGGGGTCAAAGAACGGCTGACCTGTGGGCTGCCCAGTTTCCCGGGCCAGACCGTGCAGCCAACGGTGACCGGTTCGGAGCTGCAGGTCAGTGCTTCGCCCAGCCAGACCGTGGGCTACGACCCCTACTTCCAGTTCCGGACCTGGCTGATCAAGGATGCCTACCCGGATTCGGCCAATGCAATCGGAATCATCAACGGTGACTCGCCGTTGACCAAAGACATTGGCGCCCAGGCCATCGAATCCACAGAGGCTGCCGGTGGCACCTACGTCTACAACGACCTTTACCCCGCGATGGGTGTCTCGGACTGGACCCCGTACGCACAGTCGATCAAGAGCAAGAATGTCAAGGGACTCCAGTTCTATGGCGATTTCAAGCAGCTGGCCAAGCTCGAGAGTGTGTTGACCTCACTCGACTACAAGCTGGACTGGATCGATACGAACAACAACGCCTATGGCCCGCAGTTCATCGAGCTGGCAGCCGATTCCCTCGACTTCCAGAACAACTACCTCGACATGGGTGGCGTGGCACCGCTCGACAGTGACGAGCCGGCCATCACCGAGCTCAAGGCGCTGTATGAGAAGTACGCCCCGGATGCCGAGATCACGTTGCCCGCCATTCGGGCGATGTCGGCATGGTTGCTCTTTGCCAAGTCCGCCGCGAGCTGTGGCGACGACCTGACCCGCACCTGTGTCTACGACGCCGCGAAGGCTGAAACAGCGTGGACCGGCGGTGGATTGACCGCGCCACAGAACCTGGCGCAGCCTGCTCCGCCGTCGCCCTGCTTCAACGTCGAGCAGGCCACACCCGATGGTTGGGAGGCCGCAGATTTCAAGCCGGACAACGGTCTCTACCGCTGCGACGTCCCCGCCTACAAGTACACGACCGACTACGGCACACCCATGACGCTGGCTGACGTCGGAATGACCATGGCCGACATCAAATAGTACGAAGAACAATCAGCTGGTGCGAACTCGGACTGATCACCGAACAGGTGATCAGTCCGAGTTCTACTGGTCTATAACCGAAGCCGGGGCGTAGTTCGCCCATCCGTGGTCGGGCCAGTTGAACCATCCCGACGAGGCGAGCGTGCCACCGTCGGGATGCAGTGTCGTTCCGGTGATGTACTCCGACAGTCCGGACGCGAGAAAGACCACGCAGTTCGAGACATCGGTGACATGGCCGACCCGGCCCATCGGGATGGCGATCCGGGCGCCGATCGGCGTGGCCATCGCTGGTGTCCCGCCACCGCCGAGTTTGTCCAGGCTGGGTGTCGGCACAAAATCGGGCGCGATGTTGTTGACCCGGATCCGATCCGGGGCAACCTCCACCGACAAGGTGCGGGCGAACTGTTCGACCGCCGCCTTTGCCGCCGAATACACCGCGAACCCGGGTGCCGCACGGTGCGCCTCGATGGTGGTGATGTTGATGATGCTGCCGCCGCGACCGCCGGCCTGCATCCGTGGGATCGCCAGCGAGCAGGCGTGGAACACGTGGTGAAGGTTGGTGCGCAGGAGTGCGTCCCAGCCTTTCGGTTTGCTTTCGGTGAACGGTGTCCGGAAGGTTCCGCCCACGATGTTCACCAGGGTGTCCAGTTGTCCCCAGCGTTCATCCACAGCTGTGAACAAAGCCGCCAGCGTGTCGGGGTCACGGGCATCACCGTGGTGCACGATGGCCTCGTGGCCGCCGTCGGCGAGAGTCTCACGCAACGCCTCGACGGCGCTGGGATCGATGTCGATGACGGCGATCCGAACACCGTTGGCGACGAGGTCGGCGGCGATACTCTCCCCGAGACCTCCGGCGCCGCCGGTGATCACCGCGACGCTTCCTGCGAGGCGGGCGCGTTCTTCGAACCAGGTCATGACAGGTATGTCGATCCGAAAGCGTCGAGGAACTCGGTTGTCTCGCTGTAGGACCCGGCCGGCGGGTGGGAGACGACGATCCAGGTGACGCCGGCCTTCTCGAGCTCGGCAAAATTCTCGCGGTGACGGTCGGCATCGACGGCGGGAGTTGTCAGTCCATCGGCCTGGTAGGAGTAGAGAACGTCGATCGGTTCGGTGCGCCCGGCGGCCGCGGCGGCGTCCCGCACCTCCGAGATCTTGTCGCCCAGTTCGGAACTGGATCCCAGCGCGGGGGTGCGGGCCGTGGTGCTGAGTTCTGCTCCACCGGACATCGGCATCCAGCCCTGTGCCCGCTCTGCAACGCGGCGGCGGCTCAGTTTGGAGTTGCCGCCGACCCAGATCGGGATCGGATCAGAGACCGGACGGGGCAGGGACCTCACATCACGCGCGTTGAAGTGCTTGCCCTGGTAACTGAATGGCTCGCCACTCCAGTGCAGTGGGAGTACGTCCAGGGCCTCGTCGAACAACTCGTTGCGTTCGTTGATGTCGACACCGAGTGCAAAGAACTCGCTCTTCTGGTACCCGGTGCCCAGGCCCAAGATCAATCGTCCGCCGGACAGCGTGTCCAGTGTCGACGCAGACTTGGCCAGCAACAGCGGATTCCGGTAGGGCGCGACCGCAAGATAGGTCAGGACCTTGATCCGCGTGGTGGCGGCGGCGACAAAGCTCAGCGCAACAAAGGGATCCACCGTCTGATGTCCGCCGGTGGCGAGCCACTTCGCTCCGGGGATCGGATGTTCACTCACCGAGAAACCGTCGAACCCGGCCTGCTCTACCGCAACCGCGACATCGGTCATCGGTCCGGCGGCGAAGAGGTCGGCGTCGGGGCCGCTGGGTTCTGGATAGTGGAAGATGTAGCGCATCGGTCACCTCATGAACTTCTGTTGTGGACTAGCTCGGGTCGTCGGTCAAAGGATGAGGCTGTTGTGCCCGTCCCAGTAACTTTCGCGGAGTCGGCGCTTGTACAACTTGCCGTTCGGGTCACGCGGCAGTTCGGCGACGAAATCGACACTGCGCGGGCACTTGTAGGTGGCGAGTTCTCGTTGACAGTGGGCGATCAGCTCGGCTGCCAACTCGTCGCGGGCGGCATCTGGATCAACCAATTGCACAACGGCCTTGACCGATTCGCCCATCTCGTCATCGGGTACCCCGATGACGGCGACATCGGCGATCGCCGGATGAGATGCCAGGATGTTCTCGGTTTCCTGCGGATAGATGTTCACTCCACCGGAGATGATCATGTGGGCCTTGCGGTCGGTGAGGTACAGATACCCGTCTTCGTCGAGATATCCCATGTCGCCGATGGTCCGCCAGCCGTGGGCGTCCACCGCGGACGCGGTCTTCTCCGGGTCGTTGTGGTACTCGAACGGGCGCCCGCCTTCGAAGTACACATCGCCGGCCTCACCGGCAGGCAGTTCGTTGCCGTGCTCGTCGAGGATGTGGCAGGGCTGCATCGGCCGACCCACCGAACCCGGATGCGCAAGCCACTCGGCGGCCGTGATGGCGGTGGCCCCGACATCTTCGGTACCCGAGTAGTACTCACTGATGATCGGCCCCCACCACTCGAGCATCTGCCGTTTCACCGCGACCGGACATGGTGCGGCCGAATGCATCACACCACGCAGACTCGACACGTCATACCGCTCCCGATCTGCGTCGGGAAGCCGGAGCATCCGGACGAACATGGTGGGTACGAATTGCGCGTCGGTGACGCGGTAGCGCTCGATCAGTTCCAGGCATCGTCGTGAGTCGAAGCTCTCCATCACCACCACGGTTGCTCCGCCACGATGCCATGACATCGAAAAGACCAGGGGCGAGGCGTGATAGAGCGGCGCGGGGGACAGGTACACGACGTTGTCGCCGGAACTGCGATCGATCACGCCCTTGGCGATGAGCACCGGGGCCGACGATGGGTCACCGAATGACTTGCCGTCGACCGGCTTCCGAACCCCTTTGGGACGACCGGTGGTGCCCGATGAGTACAGCATCTCCCGGCCCTCGAGCTCCTTGTCGAGGGGTGCCCCGGAGGTGGCGGCCAGGACGTCCTCGTATGACTCGAAGCCGTCGATCTGCCCGGCGCCGCTGACCTTCGCGCGTAGCCGGGACAGGTCGAGAGCGACGACGACATCGGCGACGGCCTCACTGGCGATCAGTGCCTGCGCGCCGCTGTCGTCGAGGACGTACTGCACCTCGTCGGTACGCAGATGTCGATTGACGGCGGTGTAATAGAGACCAGAACGCTGTGCCGCCCAGGCGATCTCGAGGAACGAGCGAGTGTTCTCCATCAGGATCGCGATGTGGTCACCCGGCTGCAGGCCCCGTTCACGCAGGGCCCGGGCGAATCGGATCGACCGGTCCTCGAGCTGGGCGTACGTGACAACCTCGCCGCTGCGGCCCATCACGATGGCCGGCGCACCCGGTGTCAGTTCGGCGTGATGGCTTGGCGTCATCTGCATACGAAACGGTCCTTACGCGGTCGGATCAGGGTTTGACGGCTCCGAATTGGTCGCCGATCACTTCGTCGATCAGTCCGAGCTGTCCACCGAGTTCAAGGGCGACGGCTCGGACAACGGTTACGTCTTTGCTGACGAACGCGCCCACCGCTTCACTGAACGCGGACACCGATCCGCGGGCCGAAACCCCGTCCAGCGCACGGCTGCTGGAGCTGCCGTGGGGGAGCGAACTGAGCAGGGTGGATTCGTCGACGCCGAGTTCGGCTGCGAGGCGAACTCCTTCACGAAGCAATCCGACCTGCGCCGCGAACAATGCGTTGTTGACCAACTTGACCCGCTGGCCGTTGCCGATGGCCCCGACATGCAGGGCCGGTTCGGCATAGGTCTGCAGGGCCGGACGGATGCGGTCGATGGCCTCGGAGTCGCCACCGAGGAAGACCGTGAGGCCTCCGGCCGCGATGTTGTGTGGACCGCCGCTGACCGGGGCGTCGACGACGTGCACGCCAAAGGGGGTGGCGCGCTCCGTGATCAGCTCTGCAGTGACCGGGCTGCCAGTGGTGTGCAGAACCAGCACCGAGCCCGGCGGCATCGCGGCGATCAACGGACCCTGGAGGCAGATCTCACGCACCTGGTCGTCGGTGAAGACGCAGACGATGACGATCTCGGCATCGAAGCCGACTTCGCTGATGTCGGAGACTGCCTCGGCACCCGCTTCGGTGACGTCATCACGTGCCTGGTCATTGCGGACCAGGGCACGCACCTGATGCTCGCCGCCGACAAGACGCCGGACCATGGGCAGTCCCATCCGGCCGGTGCCGACAAATCCGATACGCATCATGACTCCTGTCGTGGGTGGTTCATCTGGGCCAGCGTGGCGTCGGCCGCGGTCAGGACGGAACCCACGGTCGCGCCTGCGGCCTCGGCGATGTCGGCGACGAGCGTGACGTCCTTGCGGAGCAGTTCTCCGGCGTGCATGGCGATCCGGTCCAGTGACCCCGCGGTGTCGGTGATCCGGTTCAACGCGAAGCTGTTCGACGACCCACGCGCGAGGACCTCGGCGAGCCGGGTGGGGTCGACGCCGAGGGCTTCCCCGAGGGCCAGGGTGCTCGACGCCGTCGACAGGTTCGCGCTGAACAGCAGATTGTTGAGAAGCTTGGTGACCTCGCCGGCTCCGATGCCACCGAGGTGGACCACGGGATCGGCATAGGTCTCGAAGACCGGCCGGACGCGGGCGACGACCTCGTCGTCACCGCCGACCATCACCAGGAGTGTGCCTGCGGCGGCGCCCATGCCACCACCACTGACCGGTGCGTCGACGAACGCGATACCTTGCTGCGCAGCCTTGTCCGCCAGTTCGCGGCAGGTGTCCGGGTGCACCGTCGAGTGCACTGCGATGACGCCACCGGCGCTCATCCCGCGCAGGATGCCCTGCGGCCCGTCGACGACCTCGCGGACGTCGGCGTCGGCGACAACGCAGACGCAGGCCAGATCGCTGGCGGCACCCAATTCGGCGGGGGTACCCGCGAACTTCGCCGCGGTGTCGCCGTACGGCTCGAGCGATTCCGGCCGCCGTGCCCACAATGTGGTCTCGTAACCGGCCTCCACGATCCGGCGGGCCATCGGCCCGCCCTGGCTGCCGAGGCCGATGAATCCGACTCGCATCGATACTCCTTTTGTTCGAAAGTGACTAGTGTCCGGGACGTTTCGCATCGTCGATGCACTCTTCGACAAACGACAGGATGTTCAGGTGGTAGGCCCTCGCGGTGTACCCCAGACTCAGGTTGTGGCCGCCGTCGAATTGTTGTTCAACCACCACCCGGGGGGAGTTGCTGAACAGCGCGCCGATGTCGTGCAACGCGTCGGGATCCTGGCGCCACACGTTCTCGAACTCACCGGAGGTGAAGTGCACCGGAACCCGGACCTGTGCGGCCCTGTCCGGGAACGTGATCGTCGGCCAATCCCGGACCACCTCGTACTCGTACTTGGGGCCTGCTGCCGAAATCGCGGCGCCACCGGATAGTTCTGCCGGATAGAGACGTGCGGGGTTCCAGAGCAGTTCGCGTACTCCGGCACCATCGGGCTTTTTGTCACCGTTGCGTCGGGGCACCAGCACCTTGGCGGCCTGGGGCTGATGCTCGAGACCGGTTCCGGAGACCTCGAGACCCAGGAGGTCTCCTCGTGGGTTGGCGGCAGCCATGCGGACACCCAGCTCGGATCCCACCGAATGGGCCAAGATGAAGGTGCCGGCTCCGCACGGGCGGGTACCGAGATGCGCCTCTATCGCCGCGTAAGCCCAGTCGACACGTTGCTCCGCGGTGGTGAACCGGCCGCCGAATTCGTACGACGCCTCGTAACCCGGACGATCCAGTGCCAGAACGGTATAGCCGTTCGCGGCCCCGGCCCGAAGTAGTGAATGCCGCGGAAACCCGGGGCAGTCGTAATAGGCCGCCTTGGACGCGCCACCGTGCAGCGCGATGATGACACCACGCGGATCAGGCGCAGCCAGAAGCAAACCGGACGAGGGGATGCCGTCGACGTCGACGATCTGTGTGACCGGCACGTCGCCGCATGCGATGGTCGTCGTCTCTGTGATGGTCATTGGGCCGACCTCAAGAGCATCACGCCGCCGGGTGTCAGGCCACCACTGCTGGCGATCGCGGTCTTGGCACCCGGCACCTGGCGGGCACCACCTTCACCGCGTAGCTGGGTGATCGCCTCGGCGATCAGACCCATACCGTGCGTACGTCCATGTGAGAGCTGACCACCATGCGTATTGACGGCGACCTCGCCGCCGATGGCGATGTTCTTGCCGCCGTCGAGGAAGTCTTTCGCCTCGCCAATCTCGCAGAAACCCAGTGCTTCCAGCCATGACAGGCAGTTGAAGCTGAAGCCGTCGTACAGCTGAGCGGTATCGATATCGCTGGGCCGCAACGAGGTTCGTGACCACATGTGGGCCGACGGGCCCAGGACCTGTGGTTCGTGCGTCAACGTGCTCTGGTCCCACTCGATCCGCTCGAGGATCTGGGTGCCCACCGCCTCGACGTACACCGGGGGCTTCGCCAGGTCGGCCGCGGCGTCTTTGGCCGAAACGATGACGGCGATCGACGCATCACAGGGCACGTCACAGTCGTAGAGGCCGAACGGCGTTGTGATGGTGCGGGCCGACAGGTAGTCGTCCATGGTCATCGGGTCGCGGTAGATGGCAGTGGGATTGAGTGCGGCGTTCTTTCGCTGGTTGAGGGCGATCCAGCCGAGCGTCTCGCGGGTGGTGCCGTACCGGTGCATGTGGCGCTGGGCGTTCATCGCCAGCGTGTGCGAGGCGGACATCGCGCCGAACGGCATGATGTAGCCGTTCACCCGACCTCCACCGGCGTGGGAAAGCTTGCCCTGCTTCATCAATTCGCTGTGGGTGGACTCCCACAGGGTCCGGTAACACAGCACGTGGGTGGCAAGTCCGCTGGCCACGGCCATCATCGCGGCGATGACCGATCCGCCGGGACCAAAGGTCTCGATACCGCCGTTGTACCAGGTCGGATGGATACCGAGGGCGGCCTCGACGGACATCACGCCGCCACCTTCACCGAATCCGCCGACATTGCCTGAGCCCGGGTAGCTCGCGATGCCGTCGATGTCGGCCATCGTCAGACCGGCATCTGCGACTGCGCGTTCGCAGGCGGTGATGGTCAGGGCCAGCGGTGAAATCATCAGGCGCCTGCCGATCTCGGACATCCCGACGCCGGTGAGGGCGACCTTGTCCTCGAACTTCTCGGTGGTGGCCATCGGACGGACGTGCTTGTGGAAGTCTTCGGGTTCGATCTCGTCGCGTGGGGCCGCGGCGGGCTGGGCGGCCTGCTCGGCGGCGGGCCGGAACAGCGGGAACCAGACGTCCTCGCGGTTCTCGAAGACGACCTCCATGCGCATGCCGAGTTCGAGGTCGGCAGGGTCGCATTCAACGGTGTTGGTGGTCAGTCGAATACGGGAGTCTTCTTCGAGAGCGACCTGGGCGATCACAAATGGGGTCGGCATGCCCGGCAGCGGGAATCGTTCGTTGACGGTGAACCCGATGAGAGTGGCGTAGCCCGAGACAACCCGGGGTGCGAGCTCCCGCCCGCGGCAATGGCGGCAGACCGGCTGTGGCGGATGGATCAGCGACGAGCAGCTCTGACATTCCTGAATACGTAATGTGCCATCGGAACCCGAAGTCCAGAAGAACTCGTTCTCGCTGGTGAGTGACGGCAGGGGACGTCCTGTCGATTCGGCCACTGTGCCTCCTAGTTGGAACTACGACAGTGACCGCCACGCCTGCATCAGCGTGGCGGCCCCTGTACGCGTTCTTCGTGTTCTGCGCTGTCAGATCGTTTGTGCTGAGCCGACTATCCGGCTGATTGGGCGCGCGCTTTCGCGATGACCGCAGGCTCTGCCAGACGGGTGTCGTCGATCAGCTTCTGCAACCTGACGAGGGTGGCGTCGAAGCCGTCACCGACCCGCTCGCCCGGGGTGAAGTCCGCAGGCAGATGACGCATGCCCTGGATGACACCGATGGTGTCGTAGTGCACGGTCGCCTCCGGATCGCACTTGTAGTCCGGCATCCGGTCGAGAACGGCCAGCAGCATCCGCTTGAAGACGGTCCGGGCGACATTGGAACCGGCGCAGCGATGCAGACCGAGTCCGAAGCTGTAGTGCCGGTTGGCACCACGGTCGAGGATGACCTCGTTGGGGTCGTCGAACACCTCGGGATCGCGGTTGGCCATCGCCCAGGAGAGCCACAACCGGTCGCCCTCCTTGAACTCCTTGCCCTCGATCTCGATGTCCGCGCCGACGGTACGTCCGTCACCGGGGGCCGGGGTGTAGTAGCGCAGGAATTCCTCGGTGGCGGAGTCGAGCAGCTCGTCCCGGTTGTCGCTGAGCGTCTTACGCGCTTCGGGATTCTCCGAGAGCCATTCGAGTGCATGCGCGGTCAGGGCGGTCGTGGTGTCGAAACCGCCGCCGATGAGCAGACCCAGGTTGCCGAAGATCTCCATGTCCGGCAGCGGCTCGCCGTCGATGCGCGCCTCGGCCAGTGCATTGATCAGTCCGGGACGCGGATTCGCCTTGATCTCGGCGAGATTGGTGAACAGGTCGATGCCCATGGTCCGGTGCATCTCGTTGACCCGCGCGATGTCCGGGGAGTCCGGCGGAGTGTAGACGGCGGCGTGCACCGGCTCGTTGTACAGCGTCCACTTCTCGAGCGGGATGCCCATCATGCCCAACGTCAGGACTGCGGGCACGATGTTGGCGAGCTCGTCGACGAAGTCGATCCGCCCCGACTCGATCTTCTCGTCGAGGCAGGCGTGCACGACCTCGTCGATGAACGGGATCCAGGCCTTGACCGCAGCCGGTGACAGGTACGGGTTCAGGACGGCGCGGTAGTTCTTGTGATCGGGATCGTCCATCTCCAGGATGCCGCCACGGATTCCGTTGGCGCGCTCCATGGTCGGGATGGCAATGCCCTTGTAGCCGGACCTGGTGCCGGTGACGTCGTGGTCGGTTGACACCACCGGGCAGCGGGCCAGCTCGAAGACCTCTTTGTTACCCGCGGCAACCCAGTGGCCGCCGTAGGTGTCACTCCACGCAACCGGACACTCCGATTGCATCTTCTCGGTGACGGCCTCGAATTGATCGCGATAGCCGGGGGAATGTCTTTCGAACTGGAAGCGGGGTGTTTTGCGTTCGTCTTGGGTGACGTCCTCAACGGTCATGGGCGCCGTCCTTTCGGGTGTGCGGGGCAGTCGAATACCAGGGAGGGGTGTACTACTCGGTGATGGTGATTGCTCGTTCCGGGCACGATGCGAATGCCTCGCGGACACTCTTTTCGTGCTCCGCCGGTACATCTTCGGTGATCGCCGACGCGTGTCCGTCGATGTCGTTCAGTTCGAACGATTCGGGAGCGATCATCGCGCAGAGCGTGTGTCCCTGGCACTTGTCTGAATCGACCTGCACCTTCACGTGTGTCTCCTCGAGAGTTGTTGTATAGCGGGCTGGGGCTGGGGGTTTCGGATCAGAAGTGAACGCCGTACCACTTCAGGTAACCGCCGCCGTCGACACGCTGCTGCGTGCCGGTGACATAGCGGGATTCGTCTGACGCGAGGAACAGGACCATGTTGCTGATGTCGAGCGGCTCGACGAACGGGATCTTCATGGCCTGCTGCACGCCGAACGCCGGCTCTGCGTCCTCGCGCTTCGGGTGCTCGAGGTCCGGACGGAAGGAACGGTACATCGGTTCGCTCTGCAGCATGTCCGTATTGCAGTTCGTCGGATGAACCACGTTGGCGCGGATGCCTTCCGGGGCGATGTGCAGCGCGAGATTGTGGATGAACTCGGTCAGTGCGCGCTTGGAGTAGACGTAGGCGACTCCGCCCGGATCCTTTCCGGGGACGTCGACCTTGCTGGTGTCCATCAGTGCCGCGGTGGAACCGGTGGCGATGATCGAGGCACCCTCTTTGAGGTGGGGCAGGGCTGCGGTCACCGCGTTGATGGTGCCGACCAGGTTGGTGTTGATGACGTCGGTGAACGACTGCCACCGGGGCTCACCCTTCATGCCGGCGATACCCGCCTGCGCGACAACGATGTCCAGCCGGCCGAGCTCGGCGACACCCTGATCGACCGCAGCTTTCATCTGGGCCGCATCACGGACGTCGGCCTGTACCGTGACGATTCGGCGGTCGTGCTTCTCGACGAGTCTTGCTGTCTCTGCGAGGTCTTCCGGAGTGGCCATCGGGTACCCGATGGTCTCGAAGTCGGTGCAGATGTCGACAGCGATGATGTCGGCGCCCTCTTCGGCGAGACGGACAGCGTGACTGCGCCCCTGCCCTCGTGCTGCTCCCGTGATGAACGCGACTTTGCCCTCTACACGACCCATGATGACTGCCCTTTCGATTTACTTCTGCTGCTGGAACCATCGACAACGGCGGGTGACGCCGGTGCGTACTACCTATGTGTTGCGTCCGCCGTTCACGCCCAGGATCTGGCCGGTGATGTAGCTGGCGTCCTCGGAGATCAGGAATGCACAGGCGGCGGCGATGTCTTCGGGCCGTCCGACCCGGCGTACCGGAGTCCGCAGGATGTGATCTTCGACGGTGCCGCCGAGACGCTTCTGACCTTCGGCGCTCCGCAGGAGCGGGGTGTCGACGAAGCCAGGCGGTACCGCGTTCACGGTGATGCCGACCTGGCCGAGTTCGAGTGCCAGCGACTTGGTCAGTCCGTTGACGGCCGACTTCGACGAGACATACGCGGCCATGTACGGCTGGCCCGAATGTGCGCTCGACGAGGAGATGTTGACGATGCGGCCCCACTTGGCCTTCAGCATGTCCGGCAACGCGGCCTGGATGCAGTGGTAGGTGCCGTGCAGGTTGACTTCGTGGATCTTCTTCCACTCGTCGAAGTCGAGGTCGACGAAGCGGCCGAAGCTGTCGATACCTGCGGCGTTGACCAGTACGGTGACCGGACCAAAGGTGTCGCGCACCTCCGCGAGCGCGGCGTCGATCTGCTCACGGCTGGTGATGTCGACGGTGTACGTGTTCTTTTCTTCGCTCGGCGTCCGATCGAAAGAGGCGACGTTGTAGCCGTCGGCGACCAGGCGCTCGACCACGGCGTGGCCGATCCCGGAGCTACCGCCGGTGACCACTGCAGTTTTCACGCCCATGCTTCAGATCCGCCCATCGTTGTCCGGTGCATCTCCCGCTCGGAGCTGGGGTCGTAAGGCAGCGCACGGTGCAGCATTCCGGTGTTGTCCCAAATGACGACGTCACCGACCTGCCACTCGTGGCTGTAGCTGAAGCGGTCCTGGGTGGTCCAGGTCAACAGCTCGTCGAGCAGTTCGCGGCTTTCGACAGGATCCATTCCGACGATGTACTCGGCGGTGGCACCGATGACCAGCGACTTGCGGCCGTCCTTGCGATCCCAGACCAGTGACGTGTCGTGTGTCTTCTGAGTCCGCCAGCCGGCGAGCACTTCGGGGCTGGGGTCCGGATCGACGAGCCGCTGGGCGGCTTCGAAGCTGTGGTGCACGCGCAGACCTTCGAGACGCTTCTTCTCTGCCTCGGGGAGTGCCTCGTATGCGGCATATGTATTGGAGAAGGCGGTACCGCCGCCGACCATCGCCACATGCTTGCAGGTGAGCATCGTGGCCTTGGACGGGATGTCGTTGCAGGTGTCGTCGATGTGCCAGAAGAGAGTGCCCTTGAGGTACTCGGCCGAGCGGGACTTCTCAGGGTTGAGTGAGACGACAAAGACCTCCTTGCCTGCCGGCGCCTGCACCGGTCCGAGCTTGCGGCTGAACGTGACCTGGTCCTCGTCGCTCAGGTCCAGTCCGCGGATCAGGAGGACACCTCGCCACTTGAGCGCCTCGAGGCACTGGGCGGTCACGATGGGGTCATTCAAGTCTTCTACGCCGTGGACCTGAACGCCGAGGGCGGGGCCGAGGGCTGTTGTCTCAATCACAAGAATCTCCCTTTCTATTTGTGAGAACGATACTCTCGAAATGTAGCAGTCGGCAAGAGTTTGATGCGTTTGGGCTGCGGCTATTGTCCGTTTGCCCGGTCCCGGATGGGGCTGCCTCGGGGTAGGCGTTGCCAGGAAATGTTGCTACAGTCCGTTTAAGACGAATGTGGCGTTGGTCATATTTGAGAATGAAGTTTTCACAGATTTTGAGGAGGCGCAATGCCAGCCCAGGAAACAGTGGCGACCGATGGAGGACTCGACGTGAAAGGTGGCGGAGTCCGCAAACGTCTGCTCATCGGTGGAGAGTTGGTGGCGATGGACAAAGAATTCCCATCGCTGAACCCGGCCACTGAAGAGGTGTACGGCTATGCCCCGGATGCCGGTGTCGACGAGGCGAATGCGGCCATCGCTGCCGCCCGCCAGGCGTTCGACCACACGGACTGGTCCACCAACACCGAGTTCCGCATCAAGTGCCTCGATCAGCTGCACCAGGCGATGCTCGACAACCTCGAGGACCTTCGCGAGCTGACCATGGCCGAGGTCGGTGCCACCCGGATCCTGACCCACGGCAACCAGCTCGAAGCGCCGATCGGCATCGTCAAGTACTACGCGGACCTGCTCCGTACCTACCCGCTCACGGAAGACCTCGGCGAGGTCGAGCTGAACGGCAAGCGTCACCGTCGTTGGGTGGAGAAGGAAGCGGCCGGTGTGGTCTCGGCCATCGCCGCCTACAACTACCCGACCCAGCTCGCACTGGCGAAGCTGGCTCCGTCGCTGGCCGCCGGTTGCACCGTGATCCTGAAGGGTGCCCCCGACACCCCGCTGCTCACGCTGGCGCTCGGCGAACTGATCGCCAACCACACCGACATCCCGGCCGGCGTGGTCAATGTGCTCTCGTCCACGGATATCGCCGTCGGTCAGGTCATGACCACGCACCCCGACGTCGACGTCGTCACGTTCACCGGCTCGACTCCGGTCGGCCGCCAGATCATGTCCGCCGCCGGCGACACCCTCAAGAAGGTGTTCCTGGAGCTCGGTGGCAAGTCGGCCCTGATCGTTCTCGAGGACGCCGACCTGCAGACCGCTGCCCAGTTCGCGGCGTTCAGCATCTGTTCGCATGCCGGTCAGGGCTGTGCGCTGACCACCCGTCTGCTGGTGCCGCGTCACAAGCAGGATGAGATCGTCGCGGCGGTCGCGGCGATGATGGCGCACATCTCCTACGGCGACCCGACCAACCCGAAGATCTACATGGGTCCGCTGATCAGCGAACGTCAGCGCGACAAGGTCGACGGCATGGTGAAGCGGGCCGTCGAAGCCGGCGCGACACTGGCCTTCGGTGGCGAGCCCGTGAGCCCGGGCTACTTCTACAAGCCCACCCTGCTGGCCAATGTCGACCCGTCCAGCGAGATCGCCCAGGACGAGGTCTTCGGACCCGTGCTCGCCGTGATCCCGTTCGATGACGAAGAAGATGCGGTGCGGATCGCCAACGACTCGCAGTTCGGTCTGTCCGGTGGAGTCCTGAGTGCCGATGAGGATCGGGCCATCGCGATCGGTCGCCGGATCCGGACCGGCACCTTCAGCATCAACGGCGGCAACTACTTCACCCCGGACGTCCCGTTCGGTGGTTACAAGCAGTCGGGACTCGGCCGTGAGATGAGTGCTGCCGGCTTCGAAGAGTTCTTGGAGATCAAGGCGTTCGCGGCTCCGGTGGTGAGTGCATGAAGCCACTAGAGGGCATTCGCGTCCTCGAGGTCGCGATGTACGGGTTCGTCCCGTCCGCCGGTGCGGTTCTTTCGGACTGGGGCGCCGAGGTGATCAAGATCGAGCACGCGGTGACGGGCGATCCGCAACGCGGACTGCGCCAGACCGGCACGATGGTCGTCGTGGGCGACCCCAACCCGAACATCGAGCATGCCAACCGTGGCAAGCGGAGTCTGGGCCTGGACATGTCCAAGCCCGAGGGCAAGGAAGTCCTGACCGAGCTGGTCAAGAAGGCAGATGTCTTCCTGACCAGTTTCCTGCCCGACCACCGTGCCAAGTTCGGGATCGACGTCGACGACATCCGGGCGATCAACCCGAAGATCATCTACGCCCGTGGCAGTGCGTTGGGTCCGCGCGGGCAGGAGTCCGATCGGGGCGGCTACGACATGACCGCCTTCTGGTGCCGTGCCGGTACGGCCGCAACCATCACGCCTCCGGGGACCGAGGGCATGATCGCTCCTCCGGGACCGGCCTACGGCGACACGATCTCCGGGACCAACCTGGCCGGTGGCGTCGCTGCCGCGTTGCTCAAACGTGAGCGGACCGGTGAACCGTCGGTGGTGGATGTGTCGCTCTTGGGCAGTGGCCTGTGGGCGATGGGCCATGGCGTCGCATTGTCGGCTCATCTGAAGGAGCCGATGGTCGCACCGGTTCCGGGTGTGCACGGTTCGCCGGTGAATCCGCTGACCGGTGTGTACGAGACGGCCGATGGCCGGTACATCTCGTTCATCATGATGCAGCCGTCGAAGTTCTGGGCGGATGTCTGCCGGCATATCGACCGGCCGGAACTCATCGACGATCCGCGATTCGGCACGGGCAAGGACATCTCCGCCAATACCGAGGCCGCGGTGGCGATCCTGCGTGAGGCGATCAAGGGTCGCACGCTCGAAGAGTGGACCGTCCGCTTCGGAACGCTCGCCGGTCCGTGGGCTCCGGTGCAGGATTCGCTGCAGGTGTCGTCCGACGCGCAGGTCCGGGCCAATGACTACCTCGTCCAGGCCGGTGAGATCGAATTGGTCTCCACTCCGGTGCAATTCGACGTGGAAGCCACGCAAACCACTGCGGCCCCGGAGTTCGCCGCTCACACCGATGAGATCCTCCAGGAAATCGGACTCGACTGGGATCGCATCATCGAACTGAAGACCGCCGGCGCGGTCACCTAGGTAAATCGGGAGATCAACATGCCTTACATCGCCTCTATCGGAACGTACCTGCCGCCGTGGGGTACCTCGGAACATCGCATCGCCGGTGACGATGAGGATGCCATCACGATGGCGGTGGAGGCGGGGCGGGCAGCACTGTCCAAAGGGGGTGCGGTCGACTCGGTTGTCCTTGTCACCCGTGACCTCCCTTTGCTCGAAAGCAGTAATGCTGCAGTGCTTCTCGCCGGGCTTGATCTCGATCCCGAGCTCGAGGTGACCGAGCGTCTCGGTGGCGCGCCGGCAACGCTTGATGCGTTGAGCTCGGCGCGCCAGCGAACGCTGGTCATCGGTGTGGATCTCGATCCGGCCGGAGCGGCTGCCGCGCTGACCTCCGATTGTGGTCTGCACGTACGTACGTCGGCCCGGGTGGCGCGCAGCCTCCCGGTCCGCACACGCAATTCCACCGGCGTGATCCATGACTACGGTGATCCGCGACTGCTGCACGATCGCGGTCTGGTTGCCTCGCTGGCCGCGGCATGGCTGGATCATCCGACAGCCGTTGCCGGCGTTGACCACAAGCACGCAACCGAACTGAGCCCCGGATTCTCGGCACACCTGCCGACGGTGGGTGCCAGTTCAGGTCTGTTCGCCCTCGCGGCGATGGCCGAGTCGGAGACGACCGGTCCTTTGGCGGCCGTTGAACAGGCGAGCCTTTCCGGCATCACAGTTGCGGCCGGGTCGGTGGCACTTCACCGCCGTGAGCCAACTGCCCGGCCCAAGATCGAGACAACGTACATCCCAGGGAACGAGATCCCGATCTCGCTGGCGGCGTATGAACGGGCCTTCGAGGCGAAAGTGCGTTGGGAGGCAGGCAGACATGCTGGTTCCGACCAGCTCGACTTCCCGCCTCGCTACCAGGTCTCCGACGATTCTGCCTTGCAGACCGACTACGAACACGTACCGCTGCCGCGGACCGGAACCGTCTACACAGGTGTCACGGTGTATGTGCCGGTGCCAGGTCTGAAGACGCCGTATTCACTGGTGATCGTCGAGCTCGAAGACGTGAATGTGCGAGCACTGGTGAAGGTGACAGGCGCGGATCCCGGTTCTGTGGGGATCGGTGATCGCGGACGATTGGCTCTGCGCCGGGTGGCCATGCGGTCGGGAGTTCCCGACTACGGCTACGCATTTGAACCAGAACTTGTTGTGGAAGGAGCAGCGGTATGAGGAAGGTTGCAGTTGTCGGCGCGGGTATGACCCCGTTCGCCGAACACTTCGCTCACGGAATCAAGGACCTGCTGCCGATGGCCTACGCCGAGGCGGCGGCCAGTGTTGACAAGGGCATCAACAAGAACGACCTGCAGGCCGCCTGGTTCGGTGCGATGGGTACCACCGACGGCTTCCCGTCCGGCATCCTTGCCGATTCCCTCGGCCTGCCCGACATCCCGGTCACACGTATCGAGAACTCCTGTGCCACCGGCAATGACGCGGTCCGTAATGCGTTGTACGGCATTGCCTCCGGCGCGTTCGACGTCGCACTGGTGATGGGTGCCGACAAGCTCCGCGAGACGGCCTCCAAGGACATGCTCTGGGAGTGGGAGGCGACGTCGCGGGACATGGCGTGGGACTACCCGCTCGGTCTTGTTGCCCCCGCGGGATTCGCCCTGCACGTGAGCCGCTACCTCCACGAGTCGCCCGCGACCCGCGAACACATGGCGATGGTCGCGGTGAAGAACCACCGCCAGGGTGTGAACAATCCCAAGGCGCGCTTGCGATTCGAGATCACCATGGAGCAGGCACTCGAGGCCCCAACGGTGGTGACTCCGTTTGGTCTCTACGACTGCGCGCCTCAGAGTGACGGCGCTGCCGCGTTGATCCTGGTCTCCGAAGACGTCGTCGACCGTTACACCGACCGGCCCGTGTGGGTCCGCGGTGTCGGTCTCGGGCTGGATTCGGTGATGCACCAGCACAAGACAGATATGACGACGTTCCCGGCCACGGTTCGTGCGGCCAAGCAGGCGTTCTCCATGGCCGGGATGACACCGGCCGACGTCGACGTCGCCGAGCTGCATGACTTCTTCACCGGCGTCGAGATCATGAGCTACGAGGATCTGGGCTTCGCTGACCGGTTCGAGGGCTACAAGCTGCTCGAGGCCGGCGACACCTCCGTCGGTGGTTCGATGCCGGTGAATCCCAGTGGAGGCCTGAAGTCGAAAGGCCATCCGCCGGGCGCCACCGGTGTGGCGCAGTGTGTCGAGTTGTTCGACCAGCTGCGCGGCAACGCCATCAATCAGGTGGACGGTGCCAAGGTCGGCCTGGCACACAACCTCGGTGGACCCACCGCCGTTGCCGCCGTGACGATCCTCGAGGGACCAGACTCGTCCCGTTAGGTGTCGGCCACCACGCTGTGAAGTTGTCAAAGAGCTTGCAGTGCAGAGCCATCTGCGCTGCTTGGGGTACTTGGAATATGCCGTCATGAGGTCTGGCGGTCCGGGCTTGGTCGTTCTAGGCGGCGATGGGCTCGGAGGTCAGGGTGCGGCGGGCATGCGATCTCAGCGGTGTCTTGCTCGCGTCGTCGGGTGACACAAACCAGGGGTGTCCGTCGTGGCCGATGAAGACTGTCCACCTGCGGTGGTGAATGTATCGGTGATGTCGCCGGCACAACAGAACGGTGTTGGTCAGGCTGGTGGTTCCGCCGTTGCGCCAGAAGTCGATGTGGTGGGCATCGGTGTAGCCGGCGGGGCAGCCGCAGCCTGGGAATGCGCAGCCGTGGTCTCGGGCGATCAGTGCTTTGCGGATCGCCGGGGTTACGGTGCGGTGCTCGCGTCCGACATCGAGCGGTACGGAATTGTTGTCGAGCAGGATTTTGGTGATGACTGAATCACAGGCGACCATCTGCGCGGTGGGTGCTGAGGCCGGTCCGGTCCATTCGAATGCAGGCGCTATTGCCGTTGGTGTGGCGTTGCCGAGTCCGCGCAGCTGTAGCGCTTGGAGGTATTCGGCTGTCACTGTCACCGTCACGTGGGGTTTCACACCGCCGCTGCTGGGCCGGTTTTCTTGTCCGAGATAGGAATCCAACAGTCGTTCCAGGGCGTCGGCCCGGATTTGGGCGTTGTTACGTGGGTCTGGTGATCCGTCTGGTTCGGGTACTGGTGTGGATAGTGGTTTCAACGCGACGGCAAGTTTCTCGCCCACGAGGTTGTCCAGGTCGAACACTCCGTGGGTGCGGCCGTCGTCGCCAGTCGTGAACGAGAACTCATTCAGATCGTGATTCTCGGCATCGGGGACTTCTTTGTCCGGCGGCGACAACACGATCGCCATATGCCGAGCCCGCGCAGAGACCGCGGCCGGTGTCGCCAACAGCGCTTCGGTCAGGAGTCCACGCACACAATCGGTACGATCAATGTCGGGTAGGTCAGGGTTTCGCCGTTCAATGTGGTTCAGCCCCTTCACGATAGAGTCGACATGCTCACCCGATAGTGCTCCGTCCACACCATAGGCCGCCACCGACGGAATGGCACCGAGCGCCTTGCCCACCCGTACGTAGCGATGGGCCGCCACCGGCGCCATCCCTTCCTTCTGTAGCAACCTCGCGGTGGATCGCTCGCCTGACTTCTGCGCCAACCCACGCTGATCGACTTCACCGACCAGCCGAAAAAGTATCTGCTCCACAACATGATTGAGTCGAATAACCGCCACCGTGTGTGATGACACTTGTGCATCATCCCCGGCGACCAAAGCCGCATCCCCTGCCAGATCAGACAATCTGGCGAACATTCCCCCGAAGTCCATGACTCAATCATACGGAGCAAATCCTGTTCGCACAAGCTTTCGAACAATCCAATAATGTTCCACTGCAATACCTTTCGCGATCCTCAGGTTCACGACCGGCCAGTCTATCGAAGTGGTCTGACAAGGAGTGGTGTCCCTGGCCGGGCTGCTTTCTGGGCGCGAGTCGATGTGGGGACGGGCGACGAACCTGTACTGCTGGTTGTCAGGGGATTATCTTGCGAGTTCGGAGGTCGGTGAAGATCTCTAGGAACATTGCTTCGGTGTCGACGTAGCGGTGGAACCCGAACCGTCGTGCTTTCGATCCATCGGCGAAAAAGTCGTAGTCCCAACCGAATACGAAGTCGCCGAACTCCCACGATGAGACGTCGGAGTACGGGGTTTGAGCCAGTTTGTGTTCCCTGACGAGCTCGTCCCATACCGGCTCTTTGTCTGCCATTGCCACAGCCATCGACATCGGGAGTGGGGGCGCGACATCCATGTCGAAGAACGCCGCGATCTTGGGCCACATCTCCTGCCAGCGAAAGAGATCGCCGTTGTTGATGTTGAACGCTTGATTGGCGCAGCCGGGGCTGGTGGCGGCCCAGGCCGTTGCTTCGGCGAGTAGCCCGGCGTCGGTCATCTCGATCAAGCTGGTGTACGCACCGGGCTTTCCGGGGAAGCGCAGCGGGACGCCCAACTTCTTCGAGATGGTCGCGTAGACGGCGATGACCAGTGCGAGGTTCATCGGGTTGCCCAGTGCGAATCCGGATACCGCGGATGGTCTGATCGCTGACCAGGTCCAGCTCTTACCTGCTTGTCGGTGTTCGAGGAACTGCTGCTGGTCGACGTTGAACTCCGGCGGCATGTGCGGCGGATCGCTCTCGCGGGCAGGTGTTTTGAACGGTCCGAGATGGGCCCCATAGACCTTGTATCCCTGCATCAGGCTGACGTGCTCGAGTCCACGCGCGATCGGTTCGATGGCGTCGAGAGTGTTGACCAGCATCGCCAGGTTGGGCGCTACCAGCTCGGCCCAGGTCGGGCGGTCCTGATAGGCGGCGTAGAAGACGTGCGTGACCGAGTCGAGTCCGCTCAGTGCAGCCGTGGTCTGGGATGGATCGAGCAGGTCGACTGCGATGTGTTTCACCGGTCCGGAGTCCGTGCCGCCTCGCCGAGAAAGTCCGATGATGTCCCATTCGCCGGTTGCTGCGAGGTGGTCGATCAGGTTTCCACCGATCACACCCCGGGCTCCGACCACGAGCGCCACTTTGTTGTTCTGCGTCATCCCGACCTCCATTGGTATATCGCGATGTTGCGATATGGCTAGTCAACCACATGTATCGGGATATTGCGATCTAACGGTAGGCTGTTCCATGTGGACGAAGCATCGACGGGTACGGCATGGGATTCAGCGTTCAAGGCGCTGTCGAATCCCGCGCGTGTGCAGATCCTGCAGTGGCTGAAGGACCCGGGTAGCTTTCCCCCTCAGCTCGCGCCTGCCGAGGAGATCGGAGTGTGCCTCAAGCACATTCAGGCGAGGGCGAAGGTATCGCAATCCACGGCGTCGCAGTACATGGCCGCACTCCATGCGGCTGATCTGGTGACCACCACACGGATCGGCCAATGGACGCACTACAAGCGAAACGAGCAACAGATCGCGAGGCTTGCCGCGTTCATCGAGCAGGGGTTGTGAGAACTTCCGCACGGTCAACAGTCCGATTGCACGCTCGTCGGGAGTCCGGCAAGTGTTACTGGATGCCGCTTCGGATCTGTCTGAGCATGCGTTTGACGATCAGTCCGTGTGTTCCGGAGCTGATGACGAACCGTCGATAGCCCCAGCCGAGCACTCCAGGAAATGTCGCATAGGAGCGGGCGCTGACCACTGAGCCATCCGCGTCGCCGCTCACCGTGAAGCGCAATAGATAGCGGGAGAAGCGGTGGCGACCGGCCAGCGTGATGTGGTCGCCCGGTACGGATTCGGTCACCGCGAATCCGGGGATCGTGGCGCCGACATCGGGGATCGTGCCCGAAGCACGCCGCGGATCGGTACCCACCAGACGCGCGAACCGGGTGTTGGTGCCGAGTTGTGTGCGGGCAATCCAGGCAGTCAGTGCTTCCCAGGCTGTCGACACGGGTGCGTCAATGGGCAACCGGTGTTCGTCGATCAAAGGCAGATCTGTGTCCATCGGGCGGTCCTTGCGATGGGGCGTGTCAGGTCAGAGTAGCGACCCGGACGTCATCGCAGAAGGTCCTTCACAACCTTGCCGGTTGCGTTGGTGGGTAGCTCGGTCAGGAACTCGATCGACCGCGGGACCTTGAAGCCTGCCATGCGCTCGCGACTCCACGAGATCAGATCGGCCTCGGACACGGCCTCTTTGGCAACGACGAACGCCTTACAGACCTCGCCGAGCCTGTCATCGGCCACACCGATGACCGCGACCTGTGCGACCGCCGGATGTTCGAGGAGGAAGCCTTCGATCTCGGCGGGATAGGCGTTGAAGCCTCCGACGATGAACATGTCCTTCTTACGGCCGATGATGCGCAGTCGGCCGCCATCGTCGAGGCTTCCGAGATCTCCGGTGTGAAGCCATCCGTCGGAATCGATGGCTTCGGCGGTCGCCGCCGGATCGTCGAGGTAACCCTGCATCACGTTGTACCCGCGGATCAGGACTTCACTGTCGTCGGCGATGCGCAATTCGATTCCATCGCAGGGTGTTCCGACGGTGGTGGCTATCTGTTCGAAGGTGTCGCCCGCCCGTGATGCGGTCGCTGTGCCGCCCTCGCTCAGCCCGTAGCCGGTCATGATGGTCTCGAAGGGGAGGTCATTCTTGATCCGGCGGATCAGTTCGACGGGGATGTCGGCCGATCCGGTGACAGCGGCCCGCAGTGAGGACAGGTCGCGGCTACCGTCGTTGGCCGCAAGCAGCGACTGGTAAAGCGTCGGGGGACCGGGAAGCATCGTGATCTTCTCGCGCTCAACGAGGTCCAATACCGCATCGACGTCGAGAACCGGCACGGGAAAGATGGTGGCGCCACGGATCATCGACGCGATCATGCCTGCCTTGTAGCCGAACATGTGGAAGAAGGGGTTGACGACGAGATAGCGGTCACCTTCGCGCAGGTCGGCGAGGTCGCACCACTCGGAGAACAGCCGCAGTGTCTGCCGGTGGTTCATCATGACGCCCTTGGGGCGCCCGGTGGTACCCGATGTGTACATGATGTCGGCGATGTCGTCGCCGCTCACCTCACGCTCGAAAGGCTCACCGCTGGACAGGAAATCGGACTTGAGGTCGATGACGGGAACACCTTCGGGCCCGCCGTACTGCACCCCGAGAAAGCCCTGCTGCACCAGCAGGAGCTTGGCGCCGCTGCGCCGGACGATGTCGTCCGCCTCGTCGGCCTTGTAGCGGGTGTTGACCGGCACCAGTACGCCGCCGGCGGTCAGCAGTCCGAAAACAGCGATGACCCACTCTGCCGAGTTGGGTGCCCAGATGGCGACCCGGTCGCCTTTGTCGATGCCCGCTGATGCAAAAGCTCCGGCTGCCTTCCGAACCCGTTGTGTGAGTTGACGGAAAGTCAGCCGGAGCGGTCCGTCGACGATCGCTTCGTTGTCACCGAAGCGATCGCCGACGGAGAGGACCATCTGCGGGATGGTCTCCCAGGTCATACCTTGAGCAACCTCGCCATGTTTCCGCCCATGACCAGCTTCTGATCCTCGAGGGGCAGGTGCTGGATGTGGTTGATGTACGTGGTCGGTTCGGCCAGGCCCTCGGGATGCGGGTAGTCGGACCCGAACAGCACGCGCTCGGCGCCGATGAGGGCGGTGAGCTTGCTGAAGTCTTCTTCCCAGAAGGGGCTGACGTGGATGCTCTTCTTGATCGCAGCCACCGGATCCTGCATGCCGAAGCCCTCAGGAGCCTTCTTGTACACGTCCGCAAGGGTCTGCAGCACGTGCGGCAACCAGCTGGCACCGTTCTCGATGACCGCGATGCGCAGCTCCGGGAACCGGAACAGGGCGCCGTGGCAAACCCACGAGGCAACGGTGTCCTGGATCGGGCGCCATTCGCTGACCATGCGGAAGGCGTTGGTCACGAACGGGAGCATCTCGTCCGAGGTGCCTTCCCAATCCTGGTTGTAGCGGGCGTAGCCGCTGTCCGACGAATGCTGGGTGACCAGCACGTCGAGCTCGACAACACGCTTCCAGAAGGGGTCGAACTCGGGAAGGGCGAACGACCGCGGGCCCTTGTATCCGGGGACCGGAGCGGGACGGACCAGGATGGCCTTGGCGCCGCGCTCGACACACCACTCGAGCTCTTCGATGGCCTTGTCGACGATCGGCAAGCTGATCACCGGGACGGTGAAGATGCGGTCCTGGTAGTTGAAACCCCAGGTCTCGTACAGCCACTGGTTGAGCGAGTGGACCACGGCGTGAATCAGTTCCGGGTTGTCACGCATGCGCTCTTCGATGAGGCTGGCGAGCGTCGGGAACATGAGCGTGCGGTCGATCTGCAGCTCGTCCATCAGCTCCAGACGTGCGGCCGGCTCGCGGAACGCGGCAGGCGACTTGATCGGCTTGCCGAAGATCTCGCGCTTGCTCTTGCCTTCGGGGTTGCCGTTCTTGAAGTAGTCCTCCATGGCACCCGGACGTGCGACGACGTCGAACGTCGGGTTGGGGATGTATTCACTGATCTGTCCACGGATGGCGATCTTTGTCCGGCCGTTGACCTGGACGTACTGGATCGCATTTTTGTACTTCTCCGGAAGGAACTTGGTCAGCGCCTCCTGGGTCTCGTACAGGTGGTTGTCCGCGTCGAACAGCGGATACGGCAATGCTTCGGGCATGAGATCCTCCATTTCCTCTTGTGAGAACCATATTCTCTTTATCTGGATGTCGCAATATCCGTGCGCACCTGAAACTTTTGAACTTTTCCGCTGGCGGTGCGAGGAAAATCGTCGGCCTGATGCAACTCCTCGGGCCACTTCTGCTTGGCCAGGCCGATCTGATCGCAGTGTGCGCGGACTTCGTCCATCGTTGGCATGGAATGGCCCGATTTGAGTCGAAGGACCGCGGCGGCGTGCTCGCCGAGCCGGGCATCGGGGGCGGCGACCACCACCGCCTCGGCAACTGCAGGCATACCCATCAGCACTTCCTCGACCTCCAGGGCGCTGATGTTCTCCCCGCCGCGAATGATGAAGTCGGCCTTGCGATCTGTGATCGTCAGGTAGCCGTCTTCGTCGATCACCCCGACGTCACCGGTGCGGTACCAACCGTTTTCGTCGAAACTGCGTTCGGTCAGGTCCGGATCGGTGTAGCCGATGCAGAGATCGGGTCCGCGACTGAAGATCTCCCCGTCGTCGCCGAGCCGGATCTCGGCGCCAGGCAAGACATTTCCGTCGGTGAACAGGCGCTTGTCGATGGGGGCGTTGTACATCGAGCCGACAATGGACGGGTGCTCGGTGCTCCCGTATGAGCGGAAGACGGTGATGCCGAGGTCCTCGAGTCGCGTGGTGACCGCCGCCGGTACCGACGACCCGCCCAATCCGGCGTATTTCATGAAGGGCAGGTACTCGTCGGTGAAGTCGGGGTGGTCGATCAGGCTGGTCACGAAGTAGGTGGCGCCGCCGCCGACGGTCAGGCCTTCTGTCTTCATCAGGTCCATCGCCTGCACGGGGTCCCACGCGTCGGTGAGGTTGATCGGACTGCCGTCGAGGACCGGGATGAGGAAGGCGTTGACCATCCCGATGAAGTGGCCGACCGGCGCGGCGGTGAGCTGGCTGCCGCGATCGGGCGGATACCACGCACCGAGCTGCCGGGTCTCGAAACCAAGGGTGCGATGGCTGTGGATCACGCCCTTGGGTGAGCTGGTGGTGCCTGATGTGAAGGCGATCAGTGCAGGTAGCGCGGCGTCTGTCTCGATGATCCCGCGCATCGGCTCCTCGGCAAGGAGGTCGTCGAAGTCCCGGCCAACCACCCCGACGATCGGCACGTCGGCACTGAGCTCGGGGGAGAACTCGAGACGACCGAACTTCTCTGCGGCGATGAACACCTTGGGCTTGATCGCGCCGAGGATGTAGCCGACCTCTTTGCGCCCATAAAAGTGGACAATCGGAACCACCGTGGCGCCGAGGAACGACGATGCCCAGAATGTTGCCGCGGCTTCCATCCAGTTGGGGAGTTGGAATGCGACGACGTCACCCGGTCCCACGCCACGGTCCCGCAAACCGGCGGCAAGTCGTCGGGCAACCAGCTCGACATCGGCGAAGGTCCCCGTCCACGGTCGGATCGCCGAATGGATCCGGAACTCGACATCGGGTGCGGAAGCGAGCCCCGCTGCGAGCAGTTCTCCGATTGTCTCGTCGGTCCACCACCCCTGCTGCTCGTATCTGGCCACCAGGTCGGCGGGGATGGTTCGCATGTCGACAACTCCAATACAGCTCTGATCCGAGTCCGGGTACCGAACGACGGCCGGGGGGCGCGGTCGGCCGGGTGAGGCGATCAACGGCCGACGTTGGTGATGATATTCTCACAACTGAAGAATGCCAATCTCATTGATGGAGAATCTCCCATGGTTGAACTTGAACTCAACGAAGGTCTGGCGGTCATCACGATCGATCGCCCGCAGGCCCGCAACGCGATTGCGCCGGAAACCATGGATCAGCTCGAGACGGCTCTTGATGAGGCGAAAGGGGCTCAGGCCCTGGTCATCAAGGGTGGTGGCGACAAAGCGTTCGTCTCCGGCGGAGACCTGAAACAACTGAGCGCCCTGCGGACCATCGAAGAGGCCGAGGCGATGGCGTGGCGGATGCGCGGGATCTGCGATCAGATCGCCGCGTTCCCGGCACCGGTTGTCGCGGCGTTGAACGGGCACGCACTCGGCGGTGGAGCCGAGGTTGCCGTTGCCGCCGATATCCGTATCGCTGCCGACGACATCAGGATCGGCTTCAACCAGGTGACGCTGGCGATCATGCCGGCCTGGGGTGGCGCAGAGCGACTCGCGCAGCTGGTCGGTAAGAGTCGGGCCCTGCTGCTCGCCGGGGGTGGAGCACTTCTCGGTGCCGCCGAGGCCGAGCGGATCGGACTGGTCGACCGGGTGCTGCCAAGGGCGTCGTTCGATGAGGGCTGGAAGACCGTGGCCAGGTCGTTGGCCAACAATTCGTCGGGTGACATCAAGCGCGTCATCGGCGGCGCAACCCCCGATGAGGCGGTTGCGGCGTTCGCACGCCTGTGGGTTGCCGACGAGCACTGGGCAGCCGCCGATCGGGTCATGAACCGCAAGCGCTGACACGTCTGTTCGAAATGGCCGTCCGGTTGTCCGGGCGGCCATTTCGCGTTTCTGTACCGACCGGTGCTAGGCATTTGCACAGCATCCGTCGATATTGTGGACAACGGCGCGCTAACATGTCGTGAGCCAAATGGCTGCTGTCAATGATGCGGAGGTCGAACCCGATGGCATCGCCCCGCAGACTGGGCGCCCCGGACGCAAAGAATCGTGCGGTGCTGCTTGCTGCCGCAGAGCGTCTGATGTTGGAGAACGGCTACGCCGCAGTGAGTTCGCGGCGGGTGGCCGACGAAGCGGGCCTCAAACCTCAGTTGGTGCACTACTACTTCCGCACCATGGACGAGCTGTTCCTGGAACTGTTCCGGCGTCGGGCCGAGCAGGGCCTCGAGGTACAGGCTTTAGCGCTCAAATCCGAGCAGCCGTTGTGGGCGCTATGGGTGTTCAGTACCGATCCGGCCGGTGCGACATTCACGATGGAATTCATCGCATTGTCGAACCATCGCAAAGAACTTCGAGCCGAGATCGTACGGATCTCTGAACAGTTCCGCAGCGAGGCAAGCGCCGGTATCGAGGAAGTGCTGCGCAGATATGGGGTCGATCTCGACCAGATGCCGGCAGTGGCGGCAGTCGTGTTGATGACCAGTATCTCGCGGGTTGTGGTCATGGAAGACACTCTCGGCGTCCGCGAAGGGCACGCGGAGATGATCGAGGTTGTCGAGAATTATCTCCGCCAACTCGAGGGTGAACCGAGTCCTGAGCTGCAGGAGGTCCTGCAGCGCCGTCGTTGACGGCGCTGCGTTCTACGCGAGTGCCTCGAGGCTGTCGTCGTCGACGAACACAAGACTTCCGTCGTTCAACAACACAGCGAAGCGCTTCGGGCTGACCTTGAGTCCGTCACCGAGATCGACCGTGGCCTCGGGGAGAATGCCGAAGTCCTCGACGATGGTGCCTTCGCGAGTGTTGTCGTCTGTGGTGACGTTGACCTGCGCTCCAACGCTGAGTGCCTTGGACACTTCGGGAGCATCCTTATCAGCAGCAGTCGATTGTCTATTTCGCATGCATACATTAGATCAGTAGATTCCCGCTGTTGGTACATCGGAGTTGCTGAACTGCTCATTCGGCATTGCGATATCTGAATACACGAGTTGTATTAACGGCTTCGATTACGCCCGAATCCCCCCGCGCAAAGATCGCGTAAAGATCGTGAATGCGGGCGTATGAAGGTCGTCAACGGTGGGTTCGATGGCCCTTTGGTCGGCGCATGCTCAGGACACACGCCGGGCTCGATGGAGTAGCCCGGCATCTCTCCAGGAGTGGTCGTGTCAGATCTCTGTTTCCTGCTGGCGATCGGCGGCGGGTTTCTCATATGCGCGCTGGTTCTACGCACCGTCGCTGCGAGAACACGCCGGTGACCGCCGACGGAGCAACCAATGTCGTGTTGCTGATCCTCGCCGTGATCGTCGTGCTGTACCTCTTTGCCGCCCTCATCTTTCCCGAAAGGTTCTAAGGCGTGAACTCCTCTTTGGCCGCCGCGTTCCAGGTCGGGGTGGTGGTCTTCGTACTCGCGGCGGCATATGTGCCCCTCGGCGACTACATGGCCCGGGTGTTCTCCGGCGCCCGCGATTGGGCGCCTGAACGATTCATCTACAAGATCGCCAGGATCGATCCCAAGCGTTCCCAGACGTGGACCGGCTACGCCACCGCGTTGATCGCGTTTTCTTTCGTCGGCATCGTGTTCCTCTACCTGCTGCAACGACTACAAGGTGTCCTGCCCTGGAGCGACGGCCGTGATTCCGTCTCACCCGCGATGGCTTTCAACACCGCGATCTCCTTCGTCGCCAATACCAACTGGCAGTCCTTCTCACCCGAAGTGGTGATGAGCAATCTGACGCAGATGGTCGGGCTGGCAGTACAGAACTTCCTGTCTGCGGCTGTCGGGCTGGCGGTTGCCGTTGCACTCATCCGCGGCATCATCGCAAAGAAGGGTGACGGCCAGCTCGGCAACTTCTGGGTCGACATGACCCGTGCGGCGCTCCGAATCCTGTTGCCGCTGAGCATCATCGTCGCGACCATTCTGCTCACCCAGGGTGCCATCCAGTCGTTCAAGAGTGGCTTCGACTTCATCGGTCTCGACGGGTCGAGTGGTTCGAGTGTGGTCGGTCCGTTCGCGTCGCAGGAAGCCATCAAAGAACTCGGCACCAACGGAGGTGGCACGCTGTCGGCCAACTCCGCTCATCCGTTCTCGAACCCGACGCCGCTGAGCAACATCGTCGAAGTCCTTGCACTGCTGATCATTCCGGTCTGTTTGACGCGTACCTACGGCACCCTCGTCGGTGACCGTCGCCAAGGTCTGACGATTCTCGGAGTGATGGCGGTGATCTGGACCGGCATGTTGGCCATCGTGTGGGCCTTCGAATCGCGTACCAACGGTATTGCGGCGCAGGCGGCCGGCGCCATGATGGAAGGCAAAGAGCAGCGATTCGGAGTGGCGGGGTCGGCATTGTTTGCGGTCTCGACCACCGGAACATCCACGGGCGCGGTGAACTCCGCGCACGATTCGTACTCCGCTGCCGGTGGCGGCGCGCTGATCTGGAACATGCTCCTCGGTGAGGTCGCACCAGGTGGTGTCGGTACCGGGCTGTACGGAATGCTGGTACTTGCGATCATCGCGGTGTTCGTTGGTGGCCTGCTGGTCGGCCGGACCCCACAGTTCCTCGGCAAGAAGATCGGTCAGCACGAGATCACCATGGCGGCTTTGTCGATCCTCGTGATGCCTGCGCTGGTACTGACCGGAACCGCGATCACGGTCATCTTGTCGTCAACCACCGGATTTCAGGGCAACAGCGGCGATCCGGGTTCGCCCGAGTCGATCCACGGTTTCTCTGAAGTGTTGTACGCCTACGCTTCTGCCGCCAACAACAACGGCAGCGCCTTCGGTGGCCTCACCGTGACCAGTGACTGGTTCCAGACATCGCTGGGCTTCGCGATGCTCCTCGGCCGATTCCTGCCGATCATCTTCGTTCTTGCGCTCGCAGGTCTGCTGGCATCGCAAAAGCCCCGGCCATCCAGTAGCGCAACACTTCCCACACATGGCCTCCTCTACGGCGGCCTGGTCACCGGCACCGTACTCCTTGTTGCCGGGCTCACCTTCTTCCCCGCGATGGCGCTGGGACCAATAGCAGAGGCATTGTCATGACCGCATCGGTGGCGGAGCGTTCCACACCCGTCGACATCGCAGACGATGATCTGGCAGGCAGCGGAGCATTTGATCCGCGGCAGCTGATCACCTCGGTGCCACAGGCACTGCGCAAACTCAATCCCCGCGATCAGGCGCGCAACCCGGTGATGTTCGTGGTCTACATCGGCGCGATCGTCACCACCTTTCTTGCGGTGTGGCAGCCGTCGTGGTTTTCCTTCGCGGTGGTGTTTTGGCTCTGGTTCACGGTCCTGTTCGCCAACCTGGCCGAAGCGGTTGCCGAAGGCCGTGGCCGGGCGCAGGCGGCAAGCCTGCGCAAGGTCAAGCAGGACACCATGGCCCGCAGGCTCGAGGCGGACGGGAGCATCACCGAGATCTCCGGTAGCGCACTGGTCATCGGCGATCGGATCGTGGTCGAGGCAGGCGAGGTGATCGCAGGCGACGGCGATGTGGTCGAAGGTATTGCCACAGTGGATGAGTCGGCGATCACCGGCGAATCTGCCCCGGTCATCCGGGAATCGGGTGGCGATCGATGTGCGGTGACCGGTGGCACGGTTGTGCTGTCGGACAAGATCATCGTCAAGATCACCACCTCGCCCGGCGAGTCGTTTGTGGACCGGATGATCGCGCTGGTCGAGGGGGCATCGCGCAAGAAGACACCCAACGAGATCGCCCTCGACATCTTGTTGTCCAGCCTGACCATCATCTTCCTGTTGGCGGTGGTTGCAGTCGGCCCGATGCAGGAGTACGCGGGCCAGACCCCGGATGCGGTCAAGCTCATCGCATTGCTGATCTGCCTGATCCCGACGACCATCGGTGCTCTGCTCTCGTCGATCGGTATCGCCGGTATGGACCGGTTGGTGCAACGCAACGTGCTCGCGATGTCGGGCCGCGCGGTGGAGGCCGCAGGCGACATCGACACGCTGCTGATGGACAAGACCGGAACGATCACCTTTGGCAATCGTCGTGCCACCTCGCTAGTCGCCGCGCCGGGGGTGACCACGAAGGAACTCTCGTTGGCCGCATGCCAATCGAGTCTCTCTGACGACACGCCAGAGGGGCGCAGCATCGTCGACCTCTGCCGAGACGAGTTCGGCCTCGATCCGGCGTCGATCGATATCGAAAGCAGAGGTTCTCGAGAGGTCATCGCCTTCACCGCCCAGACCCGGATGAGCGGGATGGATCTGCGAACCGGCGAAGGTGTGCGTCAGATCCGCAAGGGGGCAACTGATTCGGTACTCCGGTGGGTGGCCGACAACGGCGGTGTACCGCCGACCGAGGTGTCCGATGAAGTCGACCGCATTGCCGGTGCCGGTGGAACCCCGTTGGTCGTCGGAGTGCGGGCCGGGGATACAAAAGCGCGTGTCCTGGGTGTCATCGCCCTGTCCGACGTTGTGAAACCCGGTATGGCGCAGCGCTTCGCGCAGCTGCGGGCGATGGGCATCCGGACCGTGATGGTCACGGGTGACAACCCGCTCACCGCCAAGGCCATCGCCGCAGAGGCTGGAGTCGACGACTTCGTGGCCGAGGCGACTCCCGAGGACAAACTGGCACTGATCCGCAAGGAACAGGCAGGCGGGCGACTGGTCGCGATGACCGGTGACGGCACCAACGACGCACCCGCACTGGCACAGGCCGATGTCGGTCTGGCGATGAACACCGGTACGTCGGCAGCAAAAGAGGCGGGCAACATGGTGGATCTGGATTCGGATCCGACCAAATTGATCGACGTGGTGGCCATCGGCAAGCAGCTGTTGATCACCAGAGGGGCGCTCACGACGTTCTCGCTTGCCAACGATCTGGCGAAGTACTTCGCCATCCTGCCCGCCCTGTTCACCGGCATCTATCCGCAGCTCGACAAGCTCAACATCATGGGTTTGCATTCGGCGCAGTCGGCCATCACCTCGGCGGTGATCTTCAATGCGCTGATCATCGTGGCGTTGATCCCGTTGTCGTTGCGGGGTGTTCGTTACCGGCCCAGCTCGGCGTCGAAGTTGCTGGGCCGCAACCTGTTGATCTACGGACTCGGTGGTGTGGTCACGCCGTTCATCGGAATTTGGCTGATCGACCTGGTGGTCCGCTTTCTCCCGGGAATGGGGTAGTTGAACATGAACTCTGTGTCGACATGGATACGGCAGTGTGTGGTTGCCGTCGCGGTCCTCGCGGCGATGACGGTGATCCTCGGCGTCGCCTATCCCACCGTGGTGTGGGGGATTTCAAGAGTCACCTCGACCTCTGCGGAGGGCTCAAAAGTGGAGGACAGCAACGGTTGTGTGGTGGGGTCGAGTCTGATCGGAATCGACCCGCAGGCCGAGGAGGGCCAACCCGACAAGTTCCTCCATGCTCGCGTGCTGGGATCTGCTGACGACCCGATGGCACCCGGCGACCCGGCCGCCTCGGCTGCCAGTAACCAGGGACCCGGCAGCACCAAGCTCGCGGGATGGGTCGACGAGCGCAGGCAGATCATCGCCGCCAGGGAGAACGTCGGACCGGCGCAGGTGCCGGTCGACGCCGTCACCGGATCGGGATCGAGTCTGGATCCGCATATCAGTGAGGCCTACGCACAGCTCCAGATACCGCGGGTGGCCCGTGAGAACGGGAAGTCTGTGGATGAGGTCGAGCGGGTGGTCGCCGATAACACCAACGATCGCCAGCTGGGATTCCTTGGCGAGCCGACCGTCAACGTTCTCGGTGTCAACATCGACCTGGGGCTGACCGCTCCGGCCTGCGACTAAGATCGCTGCAGTGACTGCCGGCAAAGAGACCAGGGGACGACTCGAGGTATTCCTCGGATGCGCACCTGGTGTGGGTAAGACGTACGAGATGTTGGCGCAAGCCCACGCACTGGTCGGCGAAGGTGTGGATGTGGTGGTCGCGGTGGTCGAGTCGCATGGGCGCTCGGTCACCGCGGCCATGACCGACGGCCTCGAGATCATCCCCCGTCAGAAGGTCGAGTATCGCGGCACGGTCCTGGAAGAAATGGACCTCGACGCCGTGCTGGAGCGCCGTCCACAGGTGGCGCTGGTCGACGAGTTCGCCCACACCAACGTTCCCGGTTCGCGAAATACCAAGCGGTGGCAGGACATCGACAAGCTGCGCGACGCCGGGATCGACGTGCTGTCCACGATCAACATCCAGCATCTGGAGAGTCTCAACGACGTTGTCCAGGAGATCACGGGCATCGTGCAGCGCGAGACGGTTCCCGATGATGTCGTCCGCAAAGCCGATGAGATCGAACTCGTCGACATCGCTCCGCAGGCGCTGCGACAACGACTGGCTGCGGGCAAGGTCTATCCCGGCGACCGGGTCGGCGGCGCGCTCGCCAACTACTTCCGGCAGGGAAACCTCACCGCACTCCGTGAGCTGGCGCTGCTCTGGTTGGCCGACCAGGTCGACGACAACCTGGCGGCATACCGTGCCGCACACGACATCACCGCGACGTGGGAGGCGCGCGAGCGAGTGGTGGTGGCGCTGACCGGTGGCCCCGAATCGGCGACGTTGTTGCGTCGGGCGAGCCGGATCGCTTCGAGATCAAGTGCTGAACTGGTTGTCGTGCACATCGTGCGGGCCGACGGACTGGCCGACCCGACGGCTGTCGACATCATCAAACTGACCGAGATCGCCAAAGGGTTTGGTGCACAGATCCACACGATCGTCGGGGACGACGTTCCGGTCGCGTTGCTCGAGTTCGCCCGCGGCATCAACGCCACGCAGCTCGTGCTGGGAACGTCGCGGCGCCCGCGGTGGAAGCGGATCTTCGACGAGGGTGTCGGTGCCACGGTGGTCCGGAACTCAGGGAAGATCGACGTGCACATGGTCACTCACGAAGAGGCCACGGCACGGAACCCGCTGGACATCAGGCAGACCAGATTTCATCGCCCACTTAGCTGGCTCGCCGCAGCGGTGGTTCCCTGCGTGGCCGCGGCTTTCCTTGCGCTGCTGGACGAATGGTTGGGGATCGCCGGCGAATCGGCGCTGTTCTTCGTGGTGATATTGGCGGTCTCGATGCTCGGTGGCATCGGGCCGGCGGTACTGTCGGCGCTCCTGTCCGGGTTGCTGCTCAACTACTTCTTCACCACCCCCCGGCACACGTTCACCATCAACGAGCCAGAGAATCTCATCACCATCATCGTGATGTTGATGATTGCCATCGCTGTTGCGGCCCTGGTCGATTCGGCGACGGTGCGGCGGACGCAGGCACAACGTGCCAGCCGCGATGCCGAACTCCTGGCAACATTCGCCGGAGCCGTCCTCAGTGGCGAGGGCCTCGAGGGGCTGCTGCAACGCGTCCGGGAGACATACGACCAGGAGGCGGTGTCGGTGGTGCGTCGGGGTGGTCGTGACCCGAACACCGTCGAGGGGGCGGTCGGTGATGACCCGCCGACGGAGTCGTCCGAGGCCGACACCGTGTGTTCGGTTCCGGGCGGTGAGTTCGAGATGCTGCTGAAGGGACCGAAACTCGGAGGACGAGAACGCAAGGTGCTGTCGGCGGTCGCCACGCAGGCGGCGGGGATCGTGGAGCGCCGTGAACTGGCTGCCGAGGCGTCCGAAGCACGCGCACTCGCGGAAACCGATCAATTGCGCAGGGCGCTGTTGTCGGCGGTGAGCCACGATTTGCGTACCCCGCTGGCCGCGGTCAAGGCGGCGGCGTCGAGTCTGCGGGGTACCGACGTCACATTCTCCCCCGAGGACACCGCAGAATTGCTCGCCACGATCGAGGAGTCGACCGATCATCTGACCGCGCTGGTGGGCAATCTGCTCGACTCGTCGCGGTTGGCGGCGGGTGTCGTCCGCCCCGACCTACAGATGGTCTACCTGACCGAGGTGGTGAGCGGGGCGACGGTCGGGATATCGCGGCTTGACCCGGCAGGCGCGAATCGCATCGAACTCGATGTCGAACACATCCTCGTCTACGCGGATCCGGGCCTGTTGGAGCGGGTTCTCGCCAACCTCATCGACAACGCCCTGCGTCACAGCGGCCAGTCGAGTCCGGTTCAGGTTCGAGCCCGGCTCACTGCCGATGACCCGCCTCGGTGCACCATTTCGGTATGCGACCACGGACCGGGTGTTCCCGCCGATGATCGGGACAAGATTTTCACCGCATTTCAGCGACTCGGTGATCACGACAACGGTGTGGGCGTCGGGCTCGGGCTGTCGGTTGCCCAGGGGTTCGTTGCGGCCATGGACAGCAAGATCGTCCCCGGCGTCACCCCCGGTGGGGGTTTGACGATGTCATTCCAACTTCCCGTCGGTCCTCCATCGGAGCGCGACGATGAGTGAGCGGGTGCGGGTCCTGGTCGTCGATGACGAACCGCAGATTCTGCGTGCGCTCCGAATCAACCTGAACGCGCGTGGATTCGACGTCACCACCGCCTCCAGCGGCGCCGGCGCGCTGACTGCCGCCGGGCAGACGAATCCACAGGTCATCGTGCTCGACCTCGGTCTGCCTGATATCGACGGGTTCACCGTGCTTGCCGGATTGCGAGGCTGGACCAATGTGCCGGTGATCGTGCTGTCCGCGCGCGTCGATTCGGCGGACAAGGTGCAGGCCCTCGACGCAGGGGCCGACGATTACGTGACGAAACCGTTCGGGATGGAAGAGTTCCTGGCCAGGCTACGAGCAGCGGTACGTCGCGGGAGTGCAAGCACCGATGACGGCGCTCCGGTGGTCGAGACCGACGCCTTCACTGTCGACCTGCGAGCCAAACAGGTGACGCGCGCCGGCGAGCCCGTGCACCTGACTCCCACAGAGTGGGGTGTGCTCGAAATGCTTGTGCGGCACGAGGGAAAGCTCGTCAGCCAGCGCGACATACTCAGCCACGTCTGGGGCCCGTCCTATGGCACCCAGACAAACTATTTGCGTGTTTATCTGGCCAGCCTGCGGCGCAAGCTCGAACCCGATCCCACCCGGCCGCGGCACCTTCTGACAGAAGCGGGCATGGGATATCGCTTCGTGCGATAGCGCGTTGTGTCGTCCAATATTTGTTGATTGCAATGAAATTATCATTGGTCCACTTGCCCGAAAGGGTAGGTGGACTTCGTTGCTAATTCTCGATCGCTTTTTTGAACCCTGTGGATCACAAACTTTGCGAGTGCTCGCTTTCGATACGATCCGCGTTAGTTGTTTGTGAACTTAGAAAACAGAATCCGATGAAGTAGGTGTGCCCGAAAGTTCGCACGTTTGTACTACAGCGCAGGTCAGTGGTGGTGTCACAATACTTCTTGACCCGCTCGAGGCCGCCGGTTTGCCAAAGATATTTCCCTTGTGGGAGTTTTACTTGGAATGACCGGTTTGGCAATTCAGTTGTGTAGTTCCGTGCCGGATTTCAGTTGTTGCCGGGCGAAGCCGTCCATTATGTGTTTAGGATCGAAGTGCTCTAGTGGAAGGGTGGACAATGGTGGTGGCCGGTCGGCTTGGTGATACTCAACTGTTTATCGAACCCGAGGGCATTTTGTTACAGAGAGCGGGCGAGCGCTGTGCAGCAATCAGGACCTGAGACAACAACGCTCCTTGCCACTCTTCGGCGCTGGCAGGACGTCGAATGTGCCGACGGCGTGTACTGGTGTGCAGCGTGGCTGTACTCGTGTGGAGATACGCTCGCCAATGACCTCCTCGAAGACCTCGTCCGCGATGAGGGTCTGGAAGACGCCTACATCGACGAGGCCCTTCGTATGTTGGCGCGCTCCCGATTCCAAGACCTCGTCGAGTGGTGCCTGCAGACGGCGACCCGCCTCGACGGATCGCTGACCACTGATCCCGGCCGCTGGTTGCCGGAACTCGTCCGGAGTCTCGACGACGGCGTTCTGACCCTGAGTGTGGCGCTGCACCGACTTGTATTGGCCGACATGTGGCTGATGACCTGTTCCGACTCCGTACTGATCCAGAACGCGCCTGCCATTCGCGCGTACCAGGCCAAACGCCAGGCGATTCTGGCAACGGCGGCGCAACGCAACTGATTTCATCGAGAGGCCTTGCCCAACGCCGGTCGCCGGGTACTTCAGATGACATGACCGGACGCTGCCGATCTTGTTCGGCACCAGAGATTCAGTACGCGCGAAGACGGGGGCATGATGCCCCCGTCTTCGTCCGGATCGTAGCTGTCGCAGAGACCTAGTTGGCTTGTGGCCCTGCGGTATCCGCGTCGACGCCTAGGACCTCTGCCCCGGGAGTTGCAGGGGCCAGTACTTCGTCGTCAGTTCCGGTTGAACCACCGGATGCGTCGGATGGGGCGTCCGGAGAGCCCAGTGTCTCTGCTCCGGGTGTCGCGGGCGCCAACACCTCGTTTGCGGCATCTTCCGAAGAGACCTCCGTCGTGCGGAGTTCCTGTGGGTCCTGGGCTGCCATGGTCGACCTCTCATGATGCTGATCGTGCAGTCGAGACTGCTTGTCAGTCCACAAAGAAATGTGGGGTGCACTTCTTCTTTACCCAGATCGGACATCACGAAACTTCTGCAACCGCGAACCGATGGGACCAGCGGGCGAGGGGACCGCAGATACGAGGAAACCCCGGCTCACATTTCTGCGAACCGGGGTCTCACTGCTTGTGTCTCAACCAACACATCTTGCAAGACCGATCGAATCGGTCTTTCAGTCGGGGTGGCGGGATTCGAACCCACGACCTCTTCGTCCCGAACGAAGCACGCTACCAAGCTGCGCCACACCCCGTGACAATCAACCTGCGATAGCTTACCGCAGTCCGCCCGAGGCATTAAATCGCCTGGTCAAGGGCCTCAATTGGCCTCGGCGCTGATCGGCGGAAGCGAGCCTTCCTGGTCAAAATCGGAGTCGTGATCGGAGACCGGTGTGAGCGTCAACAACGACGCCTCCGGACGGCAGCAGAAACGGGCCGGTGCGTACGGGGAGGTGCCCAGGCCCGCACTCACGTGCAGGCGCATCGAGGCGCCCCATGCGGACGGTCCCTTGACCCGCGACCGGTCGAGGTGGCAGTTGGTCACCAGCGCGCCGTACAGCGGCAGGCAGAGCTGTCCACCGTGGGTGTGGCCGGCCATGACGAGGTCGTAGCCGTCGTCGGCGAACCGGTCCAGGACGCGCGGCTCGGGCGAGTGGGTCAGGCCCAGGCGCAGGTGCGCGAGCGGGTTGGGCCGTCCCTCGATGGTCTCGTAGCGGTCGCGCCCGATGTGTGGATCGTCGACGCCGGCGGCGGCCACGCGGACCCCGGCGACCTCGAGTTCACGGACCGAATGGGTGGCATCGAGCCAGCCACGCTCGGTGAACGCCGCCCGCAGGTCCTGCCAGGGCAAAGGCTCCCCATGGGACCGTTTGTGGTTCTTCTTGAAGTACTTCAGCGGGTTCTTGGCGGTCGGACCGAAGTAGTCATTGGAGCCGAAAACAAACAACCCGGGCACCGACAGCAGTCCACCGAGGGCCTGCACCACCGCGGGCACCGCCTGGGGGTGGGCAAGGTTGTCGCCGGTATTGATCACCAGGTCGGGCTTGAGGCCGGCGAGTTCCTGGACCCACGCCTGCTTGAGGCGCTGGCCAGGCATCATGTGCAGGTCGCTGATATGCAGAACCCGCAGTGGTGTGGCGCCGGGCTCGAGCACCGGAAGTGTCTGATGGCGCAGCGCAAAGGCATTGCGCTCCACCAGAGTTGCGTAGGCGAGGCCGGTTGCGCCTGCGGCGACGGCGCCGAGCGCGATCTGCTGCAGCGTCGGGCGTGAGAGTTGATTCCCGCGCCGAGGAGCGCCTTGTAGTCCCTGAATCATGGTCCCAGAATACGCGCCGGTCCCGAACCCGCAGGTTGCTCGCCCTATGCCCTGAGAGAAAACAGGTTGGGAACGCGGTACCTCGTCGGCGTAGCTTTGACCTCATGTCGACCATCAAGGAACAGATCCGCGCCGATCTGACCACTGCCACGAAGGCCAAGGAAACCCTCGTCACCGGGACGTTGCGGATGGTTCTGGCCGCGATCGGTGCCGAAGAGGTCTCCGGCAAGGCGGCACGTGAGTTGACCGACGACGACGTGCTCAAAGTGCTTGCCCGCGAAAACAAGAAGCGGGCCGAGGCGGCCTCGATCTTCGCCGAGAACGACCGTGAGGAACTCGCCGCCAAGGAGCGCGCCGAAGCTGAGATCATCGCCCGCTACCTGCCGAGTCAGCTCGACGACGCCGAGCTCGAGACAGTGGTGAACCAGGCCTATGCGGCCGTCGCGGAACAGACGGGCGCCGAGCCGACGATGAAGCAGATGGGCCAGATCATGGGACAGGCCACAGCCCTGGCAGCCGGCCGGGCCGACGGCAAACGACTGTCGGCTGCGGTCCGCGCGCGACTGCAGTAACCGCAGCACCCCGAATTCGCGCCACTTACCTGCGTTCGCACCGGTTGCAACCGGCGCAAACGTAAGCAAGTGGCGCGAATTTTGGTTATGGGGGTGGCGGGATCTCGATCGGACCGATCCCCGGCACGGTGATCGTCGTCGGCAGAGCGGGTGCACGTGACGTCGCCGGTGGCGGTGGCTGCGTTCGCCCGGTGCTGACGTAGATCGTGATGGTGCTGCCGCCGATCGCGGTGTCCGCAGGGCTCGTCGACAGGACGGTCCCTGCGGTCGCAGTACCGTCTGTCTGGACCGAAGCGACCCGGAATCCGGCGTCCTCGAGGCGTTTGGTGGCCGCACTTGCGCTCATGCCAGCCACATTCGGGACGGATGCGCCGCCGACTCCGGCGACATAGCGCGGATCGTTGGGCGGCAGCGTGGTTGGCCCGAAGTTGTTGGCGATCGGCATGATCGCGGTGAACCAGGTCCGTGCCGGTTCACTACCGCCATACAGGGTTCCGCTGCCGCACTGCCGAAGTGGGCCCGAGCAGAGTTCGGACGGCGTCGGGGAATCGTTGTAGGTGTAGGTGGCCGCAGCCAGATTGTTGGTGAAACCGACAAAAGCCGACGAGCGGTGCGCTTCGGTGGTGCCGGTCTTGCTGGCCAACGGCAGACTCCAACCGGTGGAACTGGCGGCACCGGCGGCGGTACCCGCGCCGCGATCGTCGGCGCTCAAGGCGTTGGCGAGGGTGTCCGCGAGCCCGGGTTCGACGGCTTTCTCACACTTCGGTCGCTCGAAGGCGACTTCCTGGACCGCGGGGGCGCCGTTGGCGTCGACCACCTCGTTGCCGTAGCGGTCCCGCTTGGGCTGCGTGATCGATGCGATCGGATTGGGTGGGCACCAGACGCCGTGCGAGGCGAGCGTTGCGCCGACGTTCGACAACTCCAGCGCGTTGACCGCGGTCGGTCCCAAGGTGAACGAACCGAGGTTGCTCTGTTTGAAGTAGTCCGCCAGAGATTGCTCGCCGTTACCGGAGCTTCCGGGGCTGGCATAGGACCTCATGCCCAACCGAACCGCGATATCGACAGCCGGTCCCACGCCGACGTCCTGCAGTAGCTTCACAAACGCGGTGTTGGGCGACTGCGCGAGAGCGTCGGTCACCGACATCCGGGCCGGATACCTGCCGTCGTTCTTGACGCAGTAGCTGGCCGGGGGACAGCCGTTGGCGCCATCGCTGCTTCCCATGCCCTGGGCTTGGAACGATGGCGGGACCACCAGCGACGATCCGGCGCCGAGCCCGTTCTCCATGGCTGCGGCGACGGTGAAGATCTTGAAGATCGATCCGGCGCCGTCTCCGACCATCGAGAACGGCTGCGGCTGGACGGTCTGGTTCGCGTTCTGATCGAGCCCGTACGCACGACTCGAGGCCATCGACATGATGTCGTGCGATTCGGTGCCGGGCTTGATCACGCTCATCACCGTCGCAACGCCCTCGAGGTTGGGGTCGGTGATCTTCTGCACGCCGGCATCCGTCGATCGTTGGACGGCCGGATCAAGCGTGGTGCGGATCGTGTAGCCGCCACGGTTGATGGCTTCGCGGTTCATGCCGTTGGCGGCCAGGAACTGCAGTGCGTAGTCGCAGAAGAATCCGGCGTCGGCGGCGGAGAGGCAGCCATTGGGCAGGGTGATCGGGGAGGGGGCAACGCCCAGCGGGGCGCTCATCGCCGCGCGGTATTCGGCGGCGCGGTTCGGGAAGTTCGAGACCATCGTCTCGAGCACGACGTTGCGGCGTTCGATCACACCCTCGGGGTTGGCGTACGGGTCCAGGGCCGAGCTCGACTGGACCATGCCTGCGAGCATGGCTGATTCGGGCACCGTCAGATCTTTGGCCGGCTTGCCGAAGTAGGTCTGGGCGGCGGCTTCGATGCCGTAGGCCCCGTTACCGAACGGCACCACGTTCAGATAACGGGTGACGATCTCCTTCTTCGCCTCCTGCTTGGCCTCTGCGTCACTGAGGTTCCGGTCGCTCTTGATCTGCTCGGTGAGCGTGTTCTCGAGGGTCAACGCCATGCGGACCTCTTTGAGCTTGCGGGCCGGAGTCGTCTCGGTGGCCGCGCGGCGCTCGGCATCGTTCTGCGCGAGTACCAGCAGTTGGTAGTTCTTCACATACTGCTGGTCAATGGTCGATGCGCCCTGCTGGACCTCGCCGGACGACTGGTTCTTGAGGAACGCGCGGATGGTCCCCTTCCAGTCGACGCCGTCGTGATCGAGGAATCGGCGGTCCTCGACGGAGATGATCGCTCGGATCATTTCCGGCGAGATGTCGTTGTATCCGACCTGGGTGCGACGTTGGTCGTAGACATACGCAAACGGCTTGCCGTTGACGTCTGTCATGGTCGTGACCTCGGGGACCTGCCCCTCGATGAGCTCCGACGACACGTTCTGCATGGTGTCCGCCGCCCGATTCGACACCAGGCCAAGACCGCCGGCGATCGGAAACAGCAGGCCGGCGACCAGAACTCCGGCCAGGACACAGGATCCAACGAGCAGAGTTAAAGACTTCGACTTCGACACGCCCGCCACGATACGTGTCACCCCGCGGTGCCTTGAGGGGGTTCGACGGTCTTGAGATCGACCCGATACCTCATCTGTTTGGACGTCAGTGCCACTTTTTTCAACCCAGCTCTTGACTGGCCATGACTGTGATCCATAGATTAGTTCTACTTGAATGTGACTCACATAACATTCAGTCGTAAATGCAAGTCCAGGCGTACTTCATATGCTTTAGACAGGGGATGCACATGGCGAAAGCGGCAGCTGCGACCGTAGAAAACGAAGCCAGACTGGCCTGGGTGGCCAGGGCACGGTGCCGTGAGGTGGATCCTGACCAGCTGTTTGTCCGCGGCGCTGCACAGCGCAAGGCGGCAACCATCTGTCGGCATTGCCCGGTGCAACTCGAATGTGGAGCTGATGCACTCGACAACCACGTCGAATTCGGTGTGTGGGGCGGGATGACGGAGCGTCAGCGTCGAGCACTTCTGCGGCAGCATCCCGAGGTCACCTCGTGGAGCACATTCTTCGAAACTCAGCGCAGGCGTCAAATCGTCGGCGTTGGTTGAGTAGTCAAAAATAAATCACCAGAGGAGGCGGCCGGGGAGACCGCCTCCTTCCATGTTTTCAGCCTTTGTTTGTGAGCTGTTCGGCCACGGCACGTAACGCGGTCATATCCGCGACCTCGAACGGCAATGCCGGAACACCCACGATCGGAACCGTGGGATGTGAGGTTGTGAAGCTGTGCAGCAGGTGCAGCTCGCGTTTACCGATGGTGGCCCGCTCCGCGTGAATGGTCAGAATCGCCTTGGTCAGTGGATCATCGATCTGCGCGGCGGTGGCCTCGGCGGTCGATCCGCTGATGCTGGTCAGATTCGGATGGGTCCGATTGAGGATCAGCCCGGCCAGCGGCATCTTCTCTTCCGACAGTCGATCGACGAAAAATGCGGCCTCACGCAGTGCGTCCGGCTCGGCCGTGGCAACCACCGCGAACTTGGTCCCCGGCTGTTTGAGTAGCGTGTAAGTCTTGTTGGCCCGCTCGCGGAAGCTGCCGAACATCGTGTCGAGTGACTGTACGAACACGGACACGTCGCGCAGGGTCTCGCCGCCGATGATCGTCGAGACGCCCTTCATCGCCAGGCCCACGGCGCCGGTGACCACGCGCCCGACACCGCGTCCACCGCCGACGAGCACCTTCATCAGGCGACCTTCGAGGAACGAACCGAGTCGCTGCGGTGCATCGAGGAAATCCAAGGCATTGCGCGACGGTGGGGTATCGACCACCACGAGGTCCCAATCATCCTGCGCCAGAAGCTGTCCCAGCTTCTCCATCGCCATGTATTCCTGTGTCCCGGAGAACGAGCTGGCAACCGTCTGATAGAAGGAGTTGTTCATGATCGCCTCGGCCCGATCGGGCGGCGAGTATTGCGTGACCATCTCGTCGAAGGTCCTGCGCATGTCGAGCATCATCGCGTCGAGCGTTCCCTCACCGTCGATCTTCACCGGCTGCGGGCTGTTGGTCAGCTCGTCCATGCCCAGCGACTGGGCAAGGCGTTTCGCCGGATCGATCGTCAGCACAACAACTTTGCGACCACGCTCGGCAGCCCAGACCGCCATCGCCGCCGCAGTGGTGGTCTTGCCGACTCCACCTGCGCCGCAACAGATCACAACCTTGGTGCCCGGATCGACGAGGATCGCACCCATTTTCAGATCGATGGGCATCAGGCACCCGCTTTCTGCAGGATCTCGGACAGGTCGTAGAGACCGCCGAGGTCGATACCTTCGTCAAAGGCCGGGAGTTGCAGCTTGTCCTGGTGCAACGATTCCAGTTCGGCCCCGGCCTCGAGTTGTGCCTGCACCCGGCTGGCATGCTCGATGGTCTCGGTCAACAGGCCCTCGAAGTCGGCTTCGGTGACGGTCAGGCCTGCGGCGTCGAGCTGAGCCCTCAGCCGGCCGGCGTCGATCACGCCATCGGCGATGTCGGTGACCGAAGCGGCAGGCAGATGCTGCGGCGACACCCTGTTGATGATCAGCGACCCGATCGTCAGGTCTTTGCCCTCGAGCTCGTTCACCGCATCGATGGTCTCCTGAATCGGCATCGCCTCGAGCAGGGTCACCAGATGCACCACGGTCTCGCCCGAGTGCAGCAGCTTCACGACACCGTCGCTCTGATTGCGGAGCGGACCGGTCTTTGTCAGATCGGCCATCGCCTTGGTGACATCGAGGAAGTTACCGATCCGGCCCGTCGGCGGTGAATCCACAACCACCGCGTCGTAGATCCGGTTGCCCTTCTTGTCCGTCCGGACCACGCACTCTTTGATCTTTCCGGTCACCAGAACATCGCGAAGCCCCGGCGCGACGGTGGTGACAAAATCGATCGCCCCGATCCGGCGCATGGCGCGGCCGGCGAATCCGAGGTTGTAGAACATGTCGAGATATTCGAGCAATGCGTGCTCGATGTCGATGGCCAGCGCCGAAACCTGGCCGCCGCCCTCTGCGGTCGCGACTTTGGTCTCGGTCGGTGCCAACGGCGGGACATCGAATATCTGCGCGATGCCCTGCCGCCCCTCGCATTCCACGAGCAGCACCTTCTTGCCCTCGGCCGCAAGAGCCAACGCGAGCGCAGCCGCGACGGTCGTCTTCCCGGTCCCACCCTTACCTGACACGAAATGAAGCCGTGCTTTCCTGGCTGCTTCCGGCCAGTGATAACCCTGAGGTTGTTCTGACGTCACCGGCTCACCTTATCCATCAAGGGCGGTGACCAACATGGCGCAGCGGACTTCGGGCCCAAGTTTTGTCGCTCGCCCCGACTGTGGTTCCGACAGTTGACCGCGGCTGCCCCTGGCTTGCGCGTATGCAGCCGTTAGGCTGGGCACATGAGTGAGCCAACTGCCTGGGAATACGTGACCGTTCCGCTTCTGACCCATGCCACCAAACAGATTCTCGACCAGTGGGGTGCCGACGGTTGGGAGCTGGTCAGCGTCCTGCCCGGACCCACCGGCGAACAGCACGTCGCCTACCTCAAGCGCGCGAAAGGCTGATCTGCACATGACCTGGTCGGAGCGACTGACTGAACTGAACATCGTGCTCCCCAAAGTGGTGGCGCCCCTTGCCGCATACGTGCCTGCCGTCCAGACCGGCAACCTCGTATACACCTCGGGTCAGCTGCCGATGCTCGGGGGAGAGCTCACAGCGCACGGCAAGGTGTCCGAGGGCGCCGAAGGTGTGGTCCGGCCCGACGCCGCCGCAGAGGCCGCACGGGTCTGCGCGCTGAACGCGCTGGCCGCCATCGACGCGCTGGTGGGTATCGACTCGATCAAGCGGATCGTCAAGGTCGTCGGATTCGTGGCCTCGGCACCCGGGTTCACCGGACAGCCCGTCGTCATCAACGGCGCCTCGCACCTGCTCGGTGAGATCTTCGGTGAAGCCGGAGCCCACGCCCGATCAGCAGTCGGTGTAACCGAACTGCCACTCGGTGCACCGGTCGAGGTCGAACTCATCGTCGAGGTCTGACCACAGCGGTATCGATCCAGCTGTAACACTATTCCAAACCTTCACCGGTCCGCGCGCTCACTCCGAATCACGTGGGCGCGCGGATTCGTCTGGTCCAGACGACATTTCCCGCCGAAACCGTTGGCGGTGTTGATGAGTGAGACCTGGGCACCCTTGTCTTGAAGCCTTGTGGCATCGAGATCCCGGCGAACTCATCGTCGTGACGATGGAATCGACCCCCCTACCGCCTATGACAGGCGGGTGTGAGCTGGGTAATAGGCTGGTGCGAAATGCGGGGGACCAGAAGGAGCATCGGTGACCGATCCGGCGAGGCGCTGGGCCAGTAGCGGGATGGCTCATCTGACCGGTGACCCCGGCGGCCCACCTGATTTCAGCCGGGCCGGCATCCTGGCGCTGGCCGACGAGGCCGCAGCGCCCTTTGATGTCTCGGTCGACGATCTCCTCGCAGGCCGATCCGCGCTGATGGGGACCCGGCGACAGGGGCGGATATCGGTGGGCGGTGCCACCCGGTTGATCCGGTGCAGCGACACCTGGGCGGCGTTCTCCCTGGCCCGCAGCACTGACATCGAATCGCTGGGCGCATTGCTCAGTACCGATGAACCCATCGAGGACGTGTGGTCGACGCTGGAAGTCGCGGCCCGGGCCTGGGTGGCGGACGAACTCGTCGAGCGCGCACAGATGCTCGAGATCCCCGCATCGGTGCTGGGATCGGCGACCGCACCACCGTCGGTGATCACGCGAGGTTGGGACCGGTCGCAGCCGCGGGCAGTCGACAGCGAGTTGCTGGTGGTCGACCTGTCCGCGATGTGGGCCGGACCGCTGTGTGGACAACTTCTCGGGCGCCTGGGAGCCACGGTGATCAAGGTGGAGAGTCCCGGCCGGCCGGACGGCGCTCGCGCCGGGAACCCCGACTTCTTCCGGTGGATGAACGGTGGGAAGCATCTCTTTCCAGCCGAGATCACCAGCCGGAACATCGAATTGGCGAATCTGCTCGACGTCGCCGACGTGGTGATCGAGGCATCGCGACCACGGGCGCTGGAGTCCGCGGGGCTGGACGCCGCGACACGTGCACCCCGCGCGGGTCGGGTCTGGGTTCGGATCACCGGATACGGCACGGCCCCTGACATGCGCAACCGGGTGGCGTTCGGTGACGACGCGGCGGTCGCCGGTGGACTTGTCGGACAGGGGAGTGCCGGTCCGGTGTTCTGTGGCGACGCAATTGCCGACCCGTTGACGGGGCTCGAAGCCGCAGGCGCGGTGGTCGCATCGCTCGGTCGCGGCGGAGGGGAGATCATCGACCTGGTGATGTCGGGGGTTGCGGCAAAATACGCTGCAGTGCAGACGATCCCGAGTCGCAACGATCACGCCGACACTGTCGCCCGGGTGCCCGTCATCGCGGAGGCCACCGGCGCGGCGGTGGACGCGCAGTGGGTGGCAGGTCTGATCGAGAGTCGGGCGGCATGCTGATCGTCAATGCGCGACGACTCACCGGGGAGCCCCTCGCGGTGCGCACGGTGGGTGACCGCATCGGTGAGGTCGGTTCCGAACTGGTTGCGGTACAACGAGAAACAGTTCTCGATGGACGAGGAGGCACCCTGATCCCAGGCCTCTGCGACCACCACATCCATCTTCGGGCCACCGCGGCCGCGGCCGAGTCGACAAGGGTCGGTCCCCCGCAGGTCCGGACCCCCCAGGAGTTCAGGGCCGCGCTGATCACGGCAACCCCGCAACCGGATGGGTGGATCCGTGCGGTCGGCTACCACCACAGCGTCGCCGGAGAGCTCGACCGGCATACTCTCGACACGCTGGTTCCGCACGTGCCCTTGCGGATTCAGCATCGTAGCGGTGCGATGTGGTTCGTGAACTCGGCCGGTCTGGCTGCTCTCGGGCAGGGCGATCATCCCACCGGACAGCTCTTTCGGCAGGACGCCCAGGTGGCTGCGACAACCACCGGCAATCCCACTGATTTCGGTCCGCTCAGCCGCCGTTTGAGTGCGTACGGCGTCACCGCCGTCACGGAGGCGACCCCGGATCTGACCGCGTCCGACCTGGATTCGCTCGACGCCGCCGTCGGCGGCGGTCAGATCCGTCAGCGGGTCCTGGTGATGTCTGCCGATTCGGGACGCGACCATCCGTACCTGTCGTTCGGGCCCGTCAAACGTATTCTCGACGACACCACCCTCGACCTCGATGCCCTCGCCGAATGGATTGCGGCGGTGCATCTCCGGGGCGCTACGGTGGCCTTGCACTGCGTCACCACCGTGCAGTTGGTGGTGGCCACCACCGCGCTGCGGTCCGCCGGAGTGCACGCCGGCGACCGCATCGAACACGCTGCAGTGGTGCCCGAGGCGATGATCGATGACCTTGCGGAACTCGGCATCACCGTGGTGACGCAACCGGGCTTCGTGGCCGAACGCGGCGACGAGTACCTACAGGATGTGCCGACCGCCGAGCACGAAGAACTCTGGAGGCTGCGAAGTCTGCAATGCGCTGGAATACCGGTGGCAGGCAGCACGGACGCCCCGTTCGGGGATCTTGATCCCTGGGCGGCGATGCGCGCGGCGCGCGATCGCACAACGGTGAGCGGATCGGAACTGTCCATCTCGGAGCGTATTTCGGCCAGGTCTGCCGTAGAACTGTTCCTGGGCGAGCCCGGCGATCCGGGAACGCCACGTGAGCTGACCGCCGGTTCGGTGGCCGATCTGTGCCTGCTCTCCGAACCGCCAGAGGTGGTATTCGCCGAGCTCGACGCAGAACTTGTGGCCGCCACGGTGATCGGTGGACGGTTGATAGGCCGATGAGGAGTGAAGAGATGACAGATCTGCCGCAGTTCGGGATCTTCGTTCCCCAGTTGGGGATGGAGGCCGATGCCGTGATCGCCGCCGCGCGGGGCGCCGAGCAGGCCGGATTTGATTCGTTCTGGGTGATGGACCACCTCTTTGCGCCCGGCGCACCGTCCCTCGATGCGCTGGAGAGTTGGACATTGCTGTCGGCGATCGCCGGGGCGACCTCGGACATCCGGCTCGGACATCTGGTGGTGTGCAACCCACTTCGGCACCCGGCGGTTCTGGCGAAGATGGCGGCCACAGTCGACCGGATCTCTGCAGGCAGGCTCGATCTGGGCTTGGGCTGGGGATCGATCGAAGCCGAGTTCGAGATGTTCGGCATCGAACACGGGTCACGGAGGGAACGTGCGCAGCAGTTGGGGGAGACGGTCGAGATCCTCCGCCTGATGTTCTCCGGAGAGCCGTTCGACTACCAGGGCAAGCACTTTGCGCTGTCCGGTGCCTACGGTAGGCCGACGCCGGTCCAGAGTTCGATCCCCATCCACATCGGCGGAGCAGGCAAACAACTGACGATGCCGCTGGTCGCCGAATACGCAGACTGGTGGAACTGCGTTGGTGGCGCGCGTGATCAGCTCGACGAACTGCGTCCGTTGAGCGGTGGTGCACGCCTGTCGGTGCAGTACGCCGTGGGTGTTGTAACCGACGAGTCGCTGCGCGCCAAGGTGATCGAGAGAACCGCTCGCCGGCTGCCTGAATCCGGTTGGGGCAAAGCCCTTGTCGGTACACCCGGCGAACTGGTCGACATGTTCAAGGCCGAGATCGATCGCGGGGTGGAACTGTGCATCGTCCGGCTGCACGACCTCGCCGACCCGGAGACCATCGAGATCTTCGGGCGCGAGGTGATCGCGGGGGTACTGGATGGTTAAGTCGTCAGGGCGGTGAACTTCCAATCGAGCACGGGTGTTGTAGTGCCGTCGGCGGCAACAACATCGGCCAATGACCGCAGTTTTAACAGGGTTCCACCGGCATCGAGCGATTCAGCCGACTCCACCTCGAGTCGGCTGGCGATGGTGTCGCCCTCGTGTACCGGACCGACATGGTCGCAGGACTGCCAGCCCAATACCGTCACCAAATTGGGCAGCGCGCGATTGGCCTGAGACAGTGCGATGCCGATGGTGTGACCGCCATACACCAGGCGCTCGCCACCGATCCGCGCATCATGATGGGTGGCCGCGATATTGAGTGAGAGTCGCGCCAGCTCAGGGGCACTCGACACCACATCGGCACTGGATACGTAGACCGTACCGGGTGCCGGAATCGACTGGGACTTCGGCAATACCGACAGATCCCAGCCGGCGGGGATCTGAAAGGCAGGTTCGTCGGCGGGGCCGATCGCGGAGAGATCGTCGGCCGCCTCGGGACGGCCTGAGGCCGGAGAGTCGGACAGCGGGATCATCGCGCACCGGTAGAAATCGAGGATCTTGTTCCCGTCGGCGTCGGTGGTCTCCATCCGCAAGGCCGCAAGTCCGGTGGGCCGCCGTCCGGGTTTGACCGAGTTCGCGCGTAATCCAACAACTTCGGTGCGGGTGTAGAGCGTGTCGCCGATGTGGGGAAAGCGGTGGAAGCGGAGACCGCGGTAGAAGAGGTTGGCCTTCACATGATGTGTCGCCAGCGTCGACTGGCCGATCGCCACATCGCAGACCAGTCCGGGATGGGCCAGTGGCGTCGGCCTCCCGGTGACAGCCTGTGACAGGTGTGCGTTGAGTGAGAGGCGCAACCTGTCGCCGAGTATCGACTGGTGCACTGCGGCAGCACCTTCGGTCAGGGTCATCGACGGGGCGGAGTCGAAGACCTGTCCGATCACGAGTTCGTCGAAGTATGGTCCACCGACGGCGATCGGGTCAGACATCAATGCTCTCCTCTACCTTGGCCAATGTGCGTCGTGCAGACAATGCAACCGCCTCGTCGAGCATCTGCCCGTCGAGTTGAGCGGCCCCGGCGCCGCGCAGAGCGGCTTCCTCGAGTGCGGCCAGAACGCGTTGTGCGTGTTCGACAACATTGGCCGATGGAGTGAATTCGTTGGTCACGTAATCGATTTGGCGTGGATGGATCACCCATTTGCCGTCGAACCCCAGTTCGCGTACCCAGCGCGTCGCAAACCGGAAATCGTCGTCGTCGCCGGTACCGAGATGTGGTCCGTCGATCGCGGCGATACCAGCGGTCCGCGCGGCGATCAGGACCCGGTCCTGAATGGCTGCCCACCGGTGCGGCGGCAGGCCCGGTTCTCGACCGAGTTCGGCCCCGAGGTCGGCGTATCCGATGATCAGGCCGTCCAATTCGTCGACGGCACTACAGATGTCGTCGAGAAATGTCAGGCCGATGGGGGTTTCGATGAGCGCTTGCAAGGTTGCGCCATGGCCGGCGAGGCCGGCGGCGGCTGTCTCGAGATCGGCGGCGCCCTGAACCTTGGGGACCACCACGCTGGAGAGTTGGGGTCCGGCCTGCGCCAGCGCCGCGAGGTCGTCGGCCGCCCATGGTGAATCGATGCTGTTGATGCGCACGGCGATGGTGGTACCGGACGCCGGTGTGATCGTGTTGATGGCCTCGACCACCAGGGCGCGGGCGTCACCCTTGTTCGTGGGTGTGACGGCGTCCTCGAGATCAAGGACTACCTCGTCGGCTCCGGCCTGCAGTGCCTTGGTCAACTTGCGGCGGTCAGAACCCGGGGCCACGAGCACAGATCGTCGGCGGCTCATCGCATCCTTTCGGTGACTGGTGCATAGCGTATGTACGGCCAAATCATGGTCGTCGACGTTCGGCGGTGTCAAGCAGTGTGTGGTCGAGCCGGGCAATGTGTGGTTGACAAGGAGCTGCTTTGCACCGAATATGGCCGTACAAAGTTTCACTGTCGCGGAGGGTGTCATGAGCTACAACTTGAACGACGAAGAATCGATGCTGGTGCAGACGGTGCGCGATTTCGTCGACCGCGAGGTGAAGCCCTCCGTACGTGAGGTCGAGAAAGCCAACGAGTATCCCGACAAGTGGATCGATCAGATGAAACAGATCGGTATCTACGGGCTTGCGGTCGATGAAGAATACGGCGGCTCGCCCGTGTCGATGCCCTGCTATGTGGCGGTCACCGAAGAACTCTCCCGCGGCTGGATGAGCCTGGCAGGCGCCATGGGCGGACACACCGTTGTCGCCAAACTGATCACCATGTTCGGGACCGACGAACAAAAGCAGAAGTACCTCCCGGTGATGGCGACCGGTGAGATGCGGGCCACGATGGCACTGACCGAACCGGCTGGTGGTTCGGACTTGCAGGCGCTGACGACCGTGGCCAAGACCGATGGCGACGACCTGGTCATCAACGGCGCCAAGACCTGGATCAGCAACGCGCGGCGATCCGGCGTGATCGCACTGCTCTGCAAGACGGATCCGGCCGCCACGCCACGCCACGCCGGTATCTCCATTGTTCTGGTGGAACATGGCCCCGGACTGACGATCTCACGTGACCTACCCAAGCTGGGCTACAAGGGCGTCGAGTCATGCGAGCTCTCCTTCGACAACTACCGCATCGGGCAATCGGCGATCCTCGGTGGTACACCGGGCAAGGGGTTCCCCCAGATGATGAAGGGCCTCGAGACCGGGCGCATCCAGGTTGCCTCGCGGGCGCTCGGTGTCGCGGCGGCGGCACTCGAAGACGCGTTGGCCTATGCCCAGCAGCGGGAGAGTTTCGGCAAGCCGATCTGGAAGCACCAGTCGATCGGAAACTACCTGGCCGACATGGCAACCAAGCTGACCGCCGCCCGGCAACTCACCCGTTTTGCCGCCGAGAAGTTCGACTCGGGGGAGCGTTGCGACATGGAAGCCGGTATGGCCAAGCTCTTCGCCTCCGAAGTCGCGATGGAGATCGCCCTCAATGCGGTCCGGATCCACGGTGGCTACGGATACTCCACCGAATACGACGTCGAACGCTACTTCCGGGACGCCCCGCTGATGATCGTCGGGGAGGGCACCAACGAGATCCAGCGCAATGTCATTGCCGGACAATTGGTGTCCCGCGGCGGGCTATAGGCCTGCCCGCGTAGCATCGTGGCGATCATGCCTGGGAAAAGGAGCGAGGCGGCGCCCGCCTACCAATTGTTGGCCAACCAGCTGCGGCAGGACATCGCCGCCGGCCGGTACGACAACGGGGTGCGCCTGCCGACGGAATCCGAACTGTCGGAGCTCTATGAGGTCAGCAGGCAGACCGTGCGCCGCGCATTCGTGGACCTGGTGGCAGCCGGCATCGTCTATCGGGTGCCGGGCCGCGGAACATTCGTCAATGAATCCGGTGGGCGGTACGTGCGGCAGCAGGGTTCGATCGAGGACCTGATGAACCTGTCGCACGACACCACGATGGAGGTGGTCGATCAGCTTCGCAGGCGGATCGATGTGGAGGCCGCCAGTCGGCTGCGGCTGGACAGCGACGTCGTCTACACCGTGGTGTTCCGGCGGGTCCACGAAGGGATCCCATTCGTGCTGACAACGGTCCATTTGCCCGAGGACGTCGCCCGACTGGTCATCGATGCCCCGGAAATGGCGCAGGGCGCAGTCAGTACCTACACGGTGATCGGGCTCCTGGAACGGCATCTTGCCGCGCCCATCGCCGAGGCGGCGCAATCCATAACGGTCGGGCAGGCCGATGACCTCGACGCCGCACATCTCGATTGCGAAGCGGGTCAGCCTGTTCTACGGATCGATCGGCTGTACACCGACAGCAACGGGGTGGTCAGTGAACTGTCGGTCAGTCACTTCCTGCCCGAGCACTACACCTACCGCGTCACGCTGTATCGCGATCGCGGGTGAGCTGGGTCATGCCGGGGACGTTAGCCTGAGTCGCATGAGTGAATTGCAGCATCCTGCATACCGTGAAGTTCGCCCGGTCACCGACTTCGCGTCGGTGTTGCTGTGTCGCAACCCCGGGATGATGACTCTGGATGGCACGAACTCCTGGATCTTGCGGGCACCCGGACATCCGGATTGTGTTGTGGTCGACCCCGGCCCCAAAGGCAAGAAAAAGCACGTGAAAGCCATTGCTGCGCAAGGAAACGTGGTGCTCGGGCTGATCACCCACCGGCACTACGACCACACCGGTGCGATCAAGTACTTCCGCGCGCAGACCGGTGCCCCGATCAGGGCCCGCAGCGCCGAATACACCCGCGGCGCCTCGACCCTGGCCGACCGCGAGGTCATCGAGGCGGCGGGATTGAAGATCACGGTGCTCTACACACCCGGTCACACCGGGGATTCGGTCAGCTTCCTCGTCGAGCACGAGGGACAGCGAGCCATGTTGACCGGCGACACCATCCTCGGCGGGGGCACCACGGTTCTCGATCCGTCGGACGGATCATTGCGCGACTACATGAACTCACTCAATCGGCTCATCGTCGAGGGCGACGAATGTGTGATGCTGCCGGGCCACGGCCCCGATCATGCCGAGCTGATCCCGGTGGCCCGCTATTACAAGGCGCACCGCGAGCAGCGGATCGATCAGGTGCGGGCAGCGCTGGCCGAACTCGGGGTGAGTGCAAAAGATGCCAAGCCCGGCAAGGTCGTGAAAAAGGTATATGCCGACGTCGACAAGAAACTCTGGCCTGCCGCCAAGATGTCGGTCAAGACGCAACTCGCCTATCTCGCAGAGGATTAGATTTAATGGCGTGGATCTTATCGGCGAGATTGGGAACAATTCGTTAGCGTTGAAAAGTACCGTCCGACAACGGGTTTGGCTTCGTCATTAATCTTTGATCGTGGCGATATTGGCCTCTGATCGCGACGATCAAAATGATCGCATTCAGAGCAGCTCAAGCGTCTGATCGTTTATTCCTAAGCGAGTCAGGGCAATCTCAAAACTATCGTCACGCAACGCGTTGGTATAAGTTGCTCCCACAGAAGATGCCCAAGCTTTCGTTATGCGTCACATCAAGCCAAGGCGTCTTTGCCGGGGAACATCCGTTGCCCTTGCCTCCAGCCCACCCGGGCGAATCGAAGTGGGATTCGAGTCGTGGTCGAAATCGGAACTGAGTCATCGAAGCGTAGAGGTGTGCCGCGTATCTGGTCCCTCTCCGGCTGGCCGGTCAGCGTCAAGGTCGCGGCCGTTGTTGCGCTCCCGCTTGCGCTGGCCATCTTTTTTGGTGCGTTGCGTATCCAGTCCGTGGTTGCCGACGCATCGGACCTGTCGGCGAATGTCGAGAAGTCGAGTGCGTCCTCGATGCTGTTCGTCATCGACAACCTGGTGGGTGACCTCGCCACCACCGGTGATCCGGGGCAGGAGGATCAGCTCGGCAAAGTGCTGTCGTCACTCGCCGTCGGTGACCGACTGAAAGATTCGCCGCTGCAGGCCAACGTCGCCGGCGAGTTCCAGGCTGCCTTGGCAGCTGCGAGTGAGCTGCGAAAACGCCTACAGTCCGGGCCGGTACCGGTCGCAGATCGTATCGCCGTCGCAGAGGGCATGACAGCGGCGGCTACGGAACTCTGGCTCGCCTCTGTGACCAATCTCACCAACGGGTTGGCCGACGACAAAACGGATTTGAGAACGCTCGGCAACGGCATCATCGATGCGCTCTCCGGTAACCGGGCGGCGCAAACCCAGCAGATCCTGCTGTCCGAGCCGAACAAGGCCACGCTCGGCCTGGCCAACCAAGCCGCGGGCCGCGAGAGCGCTTATCTCGCGGCGTTGGCCGTGCTGCTCGGTGACGACTCCCCGGAAGTCCAGGAGCTTCGTTCTCAACTCGACAGCCGCCTCGCCATCTACGCCACCGGATCGAACGCCGGCCTGGCCGAAGCGGCTGCATCGGCGGAGAGGTCGGGGCAGGTGTACAGCACCATCACCGAGCGTCTTCTCGCAGAGTCGATCGATTCGCTGACCGCGCAGGCGGACGATCGGCGCAGGGCCGCGTGGATTGAGTCGGCGATCGTCCTTGCCGCTGTGTTGATCGCGTCTCTGGTCGCCCTTTTGGTGGCGCGGTCGCTGATCCGACCGATTCGGCGACTACGACAAGGCGCGCTCGATGTTGCGCACCGCGCTCTTCCCGACGAGATCGAAGAGATCCGCATGGGTGGCGATCCGCCCAAGGTCGTCCCCATCCCGGTGCACACCAAAGAGGAGATCGGTCAGCTGGCCCGAGCTGTTGACGACATCCACGAAGAAGCCCTGGCACTCGCCGGCGAGCAAGCACGACTGCGACTCCAGGTCGGCAACATGTTCGAGACGCTTTCGCGGCGGAGTCAATCGCTCGTGGACCATCAGCTCGCCCTCATCGAGGAACTCGAGCGCGATGAGGACGACCCGCGCAGGCTGGAGAGCCTGTTCCGCCTCGATCACCTCGCGACGAGGATGCGGCGTAACGGGGCCAACCTGATGGTGCTCGCCGGCACCGCGCCGCGCCGGAACCAGAACGACCAACCGGTGGCTGTGGACACCGTCCTGAGTGCCGCTGTGTCCGAGGTCGAGGACTATCGCCGCGTGTCGATGCAAGAGGTACCCGACGCGATGGTGGTGGCCACGGCGGCGTCCGACATCGTGCATCTCCTCGCCGAGTTGATCGACAACGCGCTGCGGTACTCGCCTCCCGACACCCTTGTCTCCGTCGCGGCCGCGCGTGCCGTCGATGGCGGAATCCTCATGGAGGTCGCCGACCGTGGCCTCGGGATGTCCGCATCGGAGATCGACGAGACGAATGTCCGGTTGTCCGTCGGCGGCGAGGTGACACCCGAGACGGCGCGCCGGATGGGCCTGTACGTGGTGGGGAGCCTTGCGCAACGCCACAACGTGACGGTTCGCCTTCGTATGACGCAGGCGCAGGGGAGTACGTCTGGAGTCACCGCCAGCGTGCACATCCCCGTGAACCTGGTCGTCACCTCCTTCCCGTCGCATAGTCGGAACGGGCGGCCGGCCCGGCGGGACTCGGCAGCATCGTCTCGGACGGCGGCGAACCGTCTGTTCGACGGGGCTGGTTCAGACAGGGGTGCCCAGAGCGCAGGTGCACCTACAGCGGTCGCCTCACCAGCAGCACCCGCAGCGAAGTCCGGTTCCTCGACCGCGTACACCGAGCTCACCGCGGCCAGGCTGCCACGACGTCGGCCCGGAGCGAGCGGAGTCGACAAAGCTCCGGCGCCGGTCTTCCCTCCCACCGACTCCGTCTCGTCGACTGTTGACTGGAACGTGAACGGTTCGCCCTCCGATACCTCTGCGTTCTTCAGTGCCCGGCCCGCGGCTCGCGCCGACAGAGCGGCGGCTGACGCCACCGGGAACGGTCCGACGACCAACGGCCACAATCGTCCGCCGCCGAAGGACCAGACCCCCGCCTTTGAATCGATGGACTGGGCCGAACCTCCGCCGTCGGCACAGGAGGCCATGTCTCCTGAGACTGTGTTGCCTGAGGGCGGCCCACCGGTGTCCATCTATGAACGCATGGTCTCGGAGTGGTTGCTCGATCCCGCAGAGGCTCAGCGCCCGAGCGGTTCCTGGTTCACCGCTGCCGACGCCGGATGGGCAGCGGCGGCGAGCGCAGCCGAGTCTCCGATCACGACACGGACGGAAAGCGGTCTGCCCGCCCGTACGCCCGGCGCCCGCCTGATCCCAGGAGGTGTCAACCCGTCGCGGACGTCCCCCCTCCCGCACCGCCCCGATCCGGCGAGCGGACCGACGAGGAATCCGGAGGACGTGCGGCGAAAGTTCACGAACCATTTCGACGGCGTCCGCGCCGGCCGTTCCGAAGACGCCTCCCACCGACACAGAACGGATGAGAACGAATGAATTACTCCGTGGCCCCAACACCGGACCGGTCGCTCGACTGGCTCGTGTCGAACTTCGCGAGAGACATAGTCGGTGTCGTACACGCCGTCCTGGTCTCGGCCGATGGCCTGCTCATGGCAACAAGCGAAGACCTGCCTCAGGAACGGGCCGAGCAGCTGGCGGCCGTGACATCTGGTCTGGCGAGCTTGTCCTCAGGTGCGGCGCGATTGTTCGACGGCGGCCCGGTGTTGCAGTCGGTCGTCGAGATGGAGAACGGCTACCTCCTACTGATGAGCGTCGGTGACGGATCGCACCTGGCGACACTGACCGCCGCGTCGTGCGACATCGGCCAGGTCGGGTACGAGATGGCCGTGCTCGTCTCGCGCGTCGGCAACATGGTGGAACCGTCGGCCCGAATGCGAGAGCGGTGACGCACTCATGCCCCCACCCGATCCGCCGCAGGACGATTTCTCTGAGATCGATGCGCCGTCGCCCAATCTGGTGAGGCCGTACACGCTCACGGCGGGGCGTACCAACACCGACATCTACCTCCCGCTCGAAGCTCCGGTGCACACCACCCCGGACACCATCCCGAACTTCTGGCCTGCCAGCGACGTCCGCACGAAAATCATTGCGCTGTGCAGGAACGGACCGTCCGTGGCCGAGATATCGGCACGTCTGAACCTGCCCCTCGGCGTTGCGCGTGTGCTGGTCGGGGATCTCGTCGAAACCGGAAGCCTGCGCCTTTCGGAGACCCTCAGCGACGACGCGACTGCGGCGGAGCGCCGCGAACTCATCGGAAGGACACTTCGTGGACTACAGGCACTCTGATACGAGAGGCCGAGCCGCATCGACAAAGATTGTGGTGGCGGGCGGTTTCGGCGTGGGCAAAACCACGTTGGTCGGCACGATTTCGGAAATCGTGCCCCTTCGCACCGAGGCGATGATCACCGACCAGTCCGAAGGCGTTGACGAACTCGACACGGCGGGAACGAAATCGACGACGACGGTCGCCATGGACTTCGGCCGCATCACGCTGTCGGACGATCTCGTCCTCTACCTCTTCGGCACCCCGGGTCAGCGTCGCTTCTGGTTCATGTGGGACGACCTCGTGCGCGGGGCGATCGGTGCCATCGTGCTCATCGACACCAGGCGCCTCGACGATTCGTTCGCGGCAATCGACTACTTCGAAGCCTGCGGTCTGCCGTTTGTCGTTGCGATCAACCAGTTCGACGACGCACCACGTTTCGCGATCGACGACATTCGAGAAGCGTTGGCGATCTCGGGTTCCGTGCCCATCCTCGAAGTCGACGCCCGGCGGGCACAGTCGGTACGCACAGCGTTGATCACCCTCACCGAGTACGCACTCACCAGCGTGAGGTCAGCCAGCTAGGTTCCTCGGTCAAACCAAAACCGCCAGTTCCAACGCGCCACATGGGGCGCCGGAACTGGCGGTTGAGGAAAAGGAAATCAGCGAGCGCGACGTGCCAGGCGCTCGGAGTCGGCGATCAGGACACTCTTGCCCTCGAGACGGAGCCAGCCGCGCTGCGCGAAGTCGGCCAGGGCCTTGTTCACGGTTTCGCGGGAGGCGCCCACCAGCTGGGCGATCTCTTCCTGGGTGAGGTCGTGGGTCACACGCAGAGCCCCGGCTTCCTGCGTTCCGAAGCGCTGGGCCAGCTGCAGGAGCTGCTTGGCCACGCGTCCGGGAACGTCGGTGAAGATGAGGTCGGCGAGGTTGTTGTTGGTGCGTCGCAGACGGCGGGCCAACACCCGGAGCAGCTGCTCCGCGATCTCCGGCCGGTCAGCGATCCATGAGCGCAGAGCGTCACGGTCCATCGAGACCGCACGGACCTCGGTCACGGTGGTGGCCGAGGAGGTACGCGGACCCGGATCGAAGATGGACAGCTCGCCGAACATGTCGGACGGCCCCATGATCGTCAGCAGATTTTCACGGCCGTCGACCGACTTGCGGCCGACCTTCACCTTGCCGGACAAGATGATGTACAGCCGGTCTCCGGGCTCACCTTCGTTGAAGATGACATGTCCACGGGGAAAATCAACAGGCTGGAGCTGATTGGCCAGTGCTGCGACGGCGGTGGGCTCCACACCTTGAAAAATGCCCGCCCGCGCCAGTACTTCCTCCACTTACGCCCCTTTCTAAGGGTCCAGCCAGACCACGTTCAAACCTGAGAATGCTCACACAAATCATGCTGTTGTGTTCGTCACCCGTTATGCAGTCTACGGGTAACCGGAAGAAAAGCTGGCCGTTACCCCCACTAACGCCGATGGCCTGTCGCGAGAGGGTCCACAATCGCTAACTGACACGAATCGAATCGTCCGATTCGGAGTTCGCCGGCATCCGGCGATCGCGGAACTCGTCGAGCGCGGCGGGAAAACCGTGCGTGGCCAGCGTGTCGAGCTGTTCGGGTTTTGCCGACTCCAAGAATTCCTCGACGTGTTCACCGCGGACGGTGAGACGTTCGAGCCGGCTCTCGAGCCGCTCCATCGACAGAGCGAAGAGCATGAGTGCGGCTGGGAAGAGAAGTACTGCGAGTCCGTGCATGGGGTGTAGTTAACACAACCCAGGTCTCAGAAGTGAAACAATCGCCATAGGAACGGTTGTTGGGTGCGTTTCCGGAGGCGGAGCTCGACCGGTCGAGAGCGCACTCTGACGGGCGCCCCGTACTCTGAGTTGGTGAGTTCGAAGGCAGGGGTCAAACGCGCCAAGACCGCGGCGCAGCGCGGGACCGAGACCCACACAGGTCTGGTGCGGCGTGCGCGACGGATGGATCGCACCCTGCAGGTCGCGTTTCCGCACGTCTATTGCGAACTGGACTTCACCAATCCGCTGGAGCTGTCGGTCGCCACCATCCTGTCGGCGCAGTGCACTGACGTGCGGGTGAACCTGACAACGCCTGCACTCTTCAAGCGCTACCGCAGCGCCGAGGACTACGCAGGCGCCGATCGGACCGAACTCGAAGAGATGATCAGATCGACCGGTTTCTACCGGAACAAGGCGAACTCGATCATCGGCCTGGGCCAGGCACTCGTGGAGCGATTCGACGGTGAGGTGCCGTCGAATCTGCGTGATCTGGTGTCGCTGCCCGGGTTCGGCCGCAAGACCGCCAACGTCGTACTCGGCAACGCCTTCGGTGTACCCGGAATCACAGTGGACACCCACTTCGGACGGTTGGTGCAGCGCTGGAAATGGACCGCGGAGACCGACCCGGTCAAGATCGAGCACGCTGTCGGTGAGCTCATCGAGCGCAAGAACTGGACCGACATGTCGCACCGCGTGATCTTTCACGGTCGACGGGTCTGCCATTCGCGCAAGCCCGCCTGCGGCGTCTGCGTGCTTGCCGCCGACTGCCCGTCCTACGGTCTGGGACCCACGGAGAAATCCGAGGCCGCCGCTTTGGTGAAGGGGCCCGAGACCGACCATCTACTTGCACTGGCAGGTCTCTAGTCGATGTCGGATTCACCTGAACCGGGCCAGGCCCGGCCCACTGAGCGGTCGCGTTTTGCGTTGTCGACCTCGGCCCGCTGGACACTGGCTGTCCTGATTGTCGTGATCGCGCTGATCGTTGCCATCTGGCCGCGGTCCTCTCCCGATCCCTCGCCTGCGCCGTCCGCGGTGTCGACGGATGGAACCGGAAAGCTCCCCGGACTGCAGGCGGCAGTCTCTGACGAGGACATGGTGAAGGCCAGGGAAAAGGCCGGATTGCAGCCTTGCCCGGCCGCGCCCGGTCCGGCGCCGGAGAACTCCGCACTCAAGGGTGTTCTGGTGCCTTGCCTGGCCGACGGCTCGACCGTCGATCTCGGGGTTGCGACGGCCGGTACCCCGATGCTGGTCAATGTCTGGGCTCACTGGTGTGGTCCGTGCCGGGCCGAACTCCCGGTGATCGCCGACTATGCCGAGCAGGCAGGCGACAAGATCCGGGTGCTGACCGTGCAGGGCAAAGAAGGGGCGGAGAACGTCTTCCTATCACTCAATCTGCTGGCCGAAATCGGTGTGAACCTGCCGACCGTTGTCGATCCGGATGCGAAGATCGCTGCTGCCCTTGGCATTCCGCGCGTCTATCCGGCGACCGTTCTGGTTCGGGCCGACGGTACGGTCGCCGCGGTGCTGCCGACGGTCTTCGACACCGTCGACGAGGTGTCGGCGGCCGTCGACAAATACCTGGGTGTCGCCGCGTGACCGAGATCTTGGTGCCGACGGCGTCGGTGCCCCCATGGATGCGCGCGCTCACCGCGAATCTTGCCGGCGTCACGCAATCGGTCGAGGAGCGCGGAGGGATGACCGCCCGGCTCATGCGTTCGCAGATGCCGATCACTCGGCCCGCTGCCGTGCTGATTCTGATCGGTGGCGACTGGGACGGCGATCCGACCCATCACGGTGGTGTCCCCGCCGATGCCACGGTGCTCCTGACCCAGCGCGCCAGCACCCTGCGTAACCACGGCGGGCAGATCGCCTTCCCCGGTGGCGCCCGCGATCCGGGCGACGACTTCCCGGTGGGCACCGCAATGCGTGAGGCGGAGGAGGAGACCGGGCTCGATCCCTCCGGTGTCAGCCAACTGGCGGTCCTGGACATGTTCCCGGTTCCGCCTTCCGGCTTCGAGGTGTCGCCCGTGCTGGCCTACTGGACCGAACTGTCCGACGTCGGTGTCGTCGACGTCGGTGAGACCTCTCGGGTGCTCCGGGTTTCGCTGCGCGACCTGATCGATCCGCACAACAGGATTCAGGTCGAACGGATGATCGCAGGCACCCGCGCCTACCGGGCACCGGCTTTCTGCGTCGAAGGCATGCTCGTGTGGGGCTTCACCGGCGGGCTGCTGGCCGCGGTCATCGAGGCCGCCGGCTGGGAGATTCCCTGGGACAAGTCGGATATCCGTGACCTCGATGAGGAGCTCGCCAAGGTGGGTCAGTGATGAGCGGATCCGCATGGGTCGACGTGATCGTCATCGGCATCGCACTGCTCGCCGCCGCGTCGGGATATCGCCAGGGCGCGATGTCGTCGGCGCTGGCGTTCATCGGGGTCCTGCTCGGCGCGGCAGCCGGTGTACTGCTGGCGCCGCATCTGATCCGCAACATCGAAGACCAGCGTTGGCGGCTGATCGCCGGCGTTCTACTGCTGGTCGCGTTGGTGATCGTCGGCGAGATCTCGGGCATGGTGCTGGGCCGGGCGGCTCGGAGCGGTATCCGGACCCTGTCATTGCGACGGGTGGATTCGGTGATCGGTTCGCTGCTGCAAGCGGTCGCGGTCCTGTTGGCCGCCTGGATCCTGGCCACACCGATCAGCACATCGGCGCAACCGCAGATCGCTGCGGCGGTCCGAGATTCCAAGGTGATCGAGGAGATCAACCAGATCGCGCCGGCGTGGCTCCAGCGGGCCCCGCGCGAATTCTGGGACATGTTCGACAACTCGGGGCTCAAAGAGGCCATCGGGCCGTTCGGCCGGACCCCGATCACCAGCGTCGACCCACCCGACGAAACGCTCCTCGATCAGCCCATCGTCGAACAGGTCCGGGGCAGTGTCGTCAAGATCGAAGGCATCGCGCAGAGCTGTCGGCAGGCTCTGGAGGGCAGTGGCTTCGTGGTCTCGCCCGAACGGGTGATGACCAACGCGCACGTGGTGGCAGGCACCAACCTGCTGCAGGTGTCGGCCTCCGACGACACCTTCGACGCGACCGTTGTCTACTTCGATCCGCTCACCGACATCGCGGTTCTCGATGTCCCCGGCCTACCGGCCCGGGCGATGCGATTCGCGGACGAGCTCGCGAAAACGGGTACCGATGCGATTGCGCTCGGCTTTCCCGAAGGCGGGCCGTTCAACGCCAGCGCCGAACGGATCCGTGAGGTCATCCAGTTGCGGGGCCCGGGCATCTATCCCGACACAGCGGTCACCCGCGAGGTCTACACCGTGCGGGGCTCGATTCGACAGGGCAATTCCGGCGGGCCGCTGATCAATTCAGATGGGGAGGTGCTCGGTGTGGTGTTCGGTGCTGCCGAGGATCCGTCCACCGAGACGGGGTTTGTGCTGACCGCGGCTCAGGTTCAACCGGGTCTGGCCGAATCCGAACGCCTGAGCGCGCCGGTCGACACCCAGTCCTGTGTCCACTCGTCCTGAAGGCGCGGCCGGGTGATCGGTGGGGGACAGGTCAGTTCTGCAGGAACTCGATCAACTGGCGATTGACCTCGTCGGGCTGCTCTTGATGTGCGTAATGACCGGCATCGGCGACCTCGGTCAGTTCCAGCTTCGACGACCAGTGCGCGCTCGCGGTGAGCGTCGATCGCTGGATGTAGTTGTCGAGTTCACCCCGGATCGCGAGAACCGGGATGTGCAGCCGTTTGTCCATGAGCTCCAGGAAGCGGTTCCCGTCGGGCCGGAACTGCGACCGGAAGGCCCAGCGCTGGTATTCCAGACTGCAATGGGCCACGCCCGGTATCTGGATCGCGGAACGGTTCCGATGCGCGGTGTCGGTGAAGTCCTCGGTGTCGATCCAGGCGGGACCGGAATGTCTGCGCAGGAGTATCTCGGCCATCACGCCGTCATCCTCGGTGAGTGTGCGCTCCGCCGTCCGGGGGATCTGGGACTTCAGGAACCCGCCGAGGAATGCCTTGCGCTGGCTCGGTTCGCGCAGCGTGGCCGTCTTGAGGGCCTGCGGGTGCGGAGAGGAGAGCACCACCATCGACTTGACCGAACGGGGATGCAGGACGGCGGTGGCCCAGCAGACCAGGCCACCGTCGGCGTGACCCACGAGGGTCGCGTCGGTATGACCCAAGGCCCGGATCAGGCCGTCGGTGTCACCGGCCAGTGTCCAGCCGTCGTAGCCGCGGGGAGGTTTGTCGCTGTCGCCGTAGCCACGCAGGTCGACGGCGACCGCCCGGTAGCCGGCCTCGGTGAGCGCTGTGAGCTGGTGGCGCCAACTCCACCAGAACTCACCGAAACCGTGCATGAACAGGACCAGCGGACGATCGTTCCGCGGGGTCGCGGCCTCAACCGCATGTAGTCGGACGCCGTTGGCGCGGACATCGCTGTGGTGCCATCCCGTGAACCGGACGGTCGACGGATCCGGGGCAGGCAAATGTCAGCCCTTGGCGGGCTGGCTGGGCTTGCGCAGGTCGGTGCCGGGGCGAACCTGTGCGTCGTGGCTACCAGGGCCTGCAGGCAACACGTCCGAGAGGTGCTGGACGGACGCGATGGTCTTCTTGGGCCCGGTCATCCGTTTGAACACGATGTACCCGACAAGTCCGGTGATGATCGCCAACACGAGAAGGATCAGGAAGACGATGCCGAATGCGGCCCACCGCGGCAGCCATTCCGAGAGCAGCTCTCCGAGGAACCAGAAGAAGAACAGGCTGGCGTAGAGCGCGACAGTGAGGGCCACGACGATCAGGCCCGTGCCGATGGCAGCCTTCTTGGCCTCCCCGGTCAGTTCGGCCTTGGCCAACGCCACTTCAGCGCGGAACAGTGTCGACAGATGTGCGGTGGCTTCTTTCACCAGCGCGCCAACACTCGGGTCACCACCGGGGCGCAAATTGGGGTCGGACAACGGGATCGATGAGACGTTCGGAACATCTCCCGAGGTGCGGTCGTCCAGAGTCACTGCTACTCCTCCATCCTCGGACAAGTATCCGAGACCACCCGGACGCTTGGCTTTCTTGTCGCCGGGGTTTGTAGCCTCTTATGTTGCCATGCCAGGATTGATCGCAGGCTCATCGGACCGTTCTCGCGCGATTGGTCGAATCCTGTAATCGCCTCACCGCCCGCCGGGAACGAACGCCTCACGAAAGGCAATCATGCCCGCGTACCCGCTCGAACCGTTTGGTCTCGACTTCTTCGAGACCGCCCCGCTCACCCACCGGTTCTCGGTCAACCTGCCGGTCAGCCCCGCCACGGCGTGGGCCGAACTGACAAGGCAGAACACCCTCGACTGGTGCCGGATCATCAAATCGATCACCTTCACCTCGCCGCCACCTTACGGCGTCGGCACCACGCGGTCGGCCGAATTGGCCCCCGGCTACGTGAAGTTGTCGGAGAAATTCTTCTGTTGGGACGAGGACCCAGAGGCGGGGCGATACCGCAACGCCTTCTACGTCGAGCAGGCCAACGTCCCGAGCCTCAAGGCGTTCGGTGAACTCACCGAGGTCGAGCCCGCACCGATCGGCTGTCGATTCACGTGGTCGTTCGCCATCGAACTCACGGGGGTGATGGCCAAGACCACCAAGTTCGCGACGCCGATCTCCGCGAAGACCTTCGCAACCATCGAGACCGACACGGTCAAACACTTCGCGAGGCTGTAGCGCTGCGAAGGAGTGCTCAGCGGGCGCGGGGACTGACCACTCCGTGGTCGAACGCGTAGACCACCGCTGCAGCCCGATCGCGCACACCGAGCTTGTGGAAGACGTTGCCGACATGGCTCTTGACGGTGACCACCGAGATCACCAGTTCTGCGGCGATCTCGTCGTTCGACAACCCGCGTCCGATCAGGCCCAGGACCGCCGATTCGCGTGAGGTCAGGCGATCGAGTGAGGCGCCGGCGGCAGTCGGGCCCGGCGCAGCCCGATAGGTGTCGAGTACCCGCGCGGTGATCGCCGGATCGAGGACTGCCTCACCTTCGGCGACGATGCGCACGGCCCGGATCAGCTCTTCGGCGGGTGAATCCTTCAACACGAACCCGGCCGCACCGGCCCGCAGCGCGTCCGACAACAACTCTTCGTCCCGGAACGTGGTGAGTACCAAGACCGGTGGAGGATCGACTGTCGACGCCAGCCTCCGGGTTGCGGCCATCCCACTGACCCGCTTCATCCGCAGATCCATCACGACCACATCGGGCCGGTGGTCTGCCACGGCGTCGACCACCTCGTCGCCGTCGGAGCATTCGCCGATCACGTCGAAACCGTCTTTGCGGCGCAGGATTCGACGCAGTCCGGATCGGACCAGGTCCTGATCGTCGACCAGCAGTACGCGGATCCGCGGCATCTCAGTGGACACCGGGTACCGCCGTGCCGCGCAGGTCATTGCCGGTCCGGTGGTCGGTGGCAAACGGCAACACCGCGTTGACCTCCCAGGCGTCGTCGGTCGGCGCCGCATGGAACCGGCCGCCCAGATGCTCGATTCGTGAACGCATCCCGCTGAGGCCGGACCCACCCGGTCGGCGACGGTTGTCGGGCGTGACCTTGTTGCGCACGGTGATGTGCAGACTTCCGGCCGCATCGGGCCGCACTTTCAGATCAACGGTGGCGCCGGGAGCGTGTTTCGATGCGTTGGTCAGGGATTCCTGGACGATGCGGAACGTCGCGAGTTCGGTTGCACTCGTGGCGGGCGCACCGGGATCGTCGTAGTCGAACCGAATGTCCTGTCCGGCCCGCCGGAACGTCGAGACGAGTTCGTGCAGATCGCTCAGACCCGGTGTCGGGGAGTCGGGTTCGGCGTCGGCGCGGAGCAATTCGATGGTCTGGCGGATGTCGGCCATCGCCGCGCGGCCCTGTTGTTCGGCATCGAGGAGGGCGGCGACGGCCTCGGTGGTGTCGTTGTCCTCCTGCAGCGCCCGCCGGGCGCCGGTGACGTTGAGCAGAACGATGCTGAGGGAGTGTGCGATCACATCGTGTACTTCGCTGGCGAGGGTGACGCGGTCGAGCTGCAGTCGCGCGGCCCTGGCCTGACGCTCCCGCAACAACAACGCCAACTGTGCCTGCATCAGATGGCCCACTGCGACACCGAAACACAGCATCGCGGCGATCAACCATCCCTGCTCAACCGCTCCGGTCGCGATTCCGATCGCCAGGGCACCGGCGCTCAGGATCATGTTGACGACCGACTGTTTCCACGTGCTGATCGCCCCGCCGGTGGTGACACCCAGAACCAGCAGCAGTGGCGCGGCATCGGCGTACACCGGGATCATCCAGAAGAAGGCCACCGAGATGACCGTTCCCACAACGAGTAACGGGGTGAACACGATCCGCTTCTTGAGGAACAGGCAGGCGATGTGCGGAGCTGTTGCGAAGAACACCGCAAGCGAGAGGTACAACCATTCCCAACCGTGCGGATGATCAGCGATCCGTTGTGCGGTCGCGGCGCTCACGGCGGCCAGTATCGCGACGTCGGTGATCAGCATGTAGTACCAGGGGTACTGGTACCCCATCAGCGCGAAGGTGCGCGCATACCGTGCAGTCAACCACCGCATCTCGTTGATCTTATCGGGTGAGGTCCGTTAAAACCTCCGTCCTGGGGAGGATTCTCCGGACCTGCGGTGGTAGGAGTGAAAGATCGTCCCCGAGGTGGCTGACCTGCGGATTTGTTCTGATTAGCGTTCTTGGTACCCGATCGGTGTCCCACCTGATGCCGACAGAAACCAAGGAGAGCGACGATGTTCTGGATCCTGGTGTGTGTGGGTGTTGTGGTGATCTCGACGTGGCCGTTCGGTGGCGGCGACGGCCTGGACTATCGGGCGCGTGAAGTGCGTGCTGCGATGGCACGGCGCGACGCAGCGGATAGTGCGCAGATGCGGAAAATCCGACGGACTCGTCGCCGCCATGACCTGCGTGAATCGCTGCGGTGGGCCCGGACGACACCTGAGGTCGCCCGGGCCTGACACAACTGGTGCGCTCAGCTGTTGTTGCCGCGGCGGATGTTGTCGAAGACCGTCGGGTCCACCAGTGTTGAGGTGTCACCGAGTTCCCGGCCCTCGGCGACGTCCTTCAACAGACGGCGCATGATCTTGCCGGACCTCGTCTTCGGGAGTTCGGGCACAACATGGATCTCGCGCGGCTTGGCGATGGGCGAAATGTCTTTGGCGACCTGATCTTTGAGCTCTTTGACGAGCTGATCGCCGGTGTCTTCCTGGCCCTGACGCAGGATGACAAACGCGACAATGCCCTGACCTGTGGTCGCGTCGGCGGCGCCGATCACCGCGGCCTCGGCGATGCTGTGGTGGCCGACAAGCGCGGATTCGACTTCGGCCGTGGAGATTCGGTGTCCCGAGATGTTCATGACATCGTCGATGCGACCCAGGACCCAGAGATCGTGATCGTCGTCGTAACGGGCACCGTCACCGGCGAAATACCAGCCCTGGTCCGCGAACCGCGACCAGTAGGTGTCCCGGAAACGCTCGTCGTCGCGCCAGATTCCACGGAGCATCGCCGGCCACGGCTTGTCGAGGACCAGGAATCCCTGTTCGCCGGCGCCCACTGATTTACCTTCTTCGTCAACGATGTTCGCGCTGATCCCAGGCAGCGGGGCCATCGCGGAACCGGGTTTGGTGGCGGTGATCCCGGGAAGTGGCGAGATCATGATGGCCCCGGTTTCGGTCTGCCACCAGGTGTCGACGATCGGGCAGCGCTCGCCGCCGATGACCTCGTGGTACCAGCGCCAGGCCTCGGGGTTGATGGGTTCGCCGACGCTGCCGAGCAGCCGCAGCGAGCTCAGGTCGTGGGCGTCGGGAATCTCGCGGCCCCACTTCATGAAGGTCCGGATCAGAGTCGGCGCGATGTAGTAGGTGCTGACCTTGTACTTCTCGATGATCTCGAAATGGCGATGTTCGTTGGGGGAGTTGGGAGTTCCCTCGTAGACGACCTCGGTGGCACCGTTCGACAACGGGCCGTAGACGAGGTAGCTGTGTCCGGTGACCCAGCCGATGTCGGCGCCGCACCAGAACACGTCCTGGCCGGGCTTGTGGTCGAAGACGTTGTGAAAGGTATAGCTGACCTGGGTCAGATAGCCGCCCGAGGTGTGGACGATGCCCTTGGGCTTACCGGTGGTTCCCGAGGTGTAGAGCAGGAACAGGGGATGTTCGGCGTCGTGAGCTTCCGGGGTGTGCGAGGTATCGGCCTTGGCGACCGTCTCGTGCCACCACTGATCGCGACCGTCGGTCCAGTTGATGTCGGAGTCGGTGCGGTTCACCACGAGCACATGCTCAACCGACTTCGCGGCGTCGTCACCGCTGCCGAGAGCTTCGTCGACGGCGGCCTTGAGCGGTGCAGGCTTGCCGCGTCGGTACTGGCCGTCGGTGGTGACCACCAGTTTCGCTTCGGCATCGTCGACCCGCGAGCGCAGTGCACCGGCAGAGAATCCGGCGAAGACCACAGAGTGGGTCAGTCCAAGGCGGGCGCAGGCCAGCATCGTGACGATCGCTTCGGGAACCATCGGCATGTAGATGGCGACACGATCACCGGAGACCAGTCCGATCTCGGTGAAGTAGTTGGCAGCTTGCGAGACCTCGGCGAGCAACTGGTCGTAGGTGACGTCGCGGGAGTCGCCCGGTTCACCGACCCAGTGGATCGCGACACGACTGCCGTTGCCTGCTTCCACATGGCGGTCGACGCAGTTGTAGGCCACGTTGAGCTTGCCGCCGACAAACCACTTCGCGAACGGGGCGTCGGACCAGTCGAGGACGTCGGTGAAGTCGGTGTCCCAATGGAGGCGGCGCGCCTGCTCGGCCCAGAAGGCCAGGCGGTCGGCCTCGGCGGCCTTCTCGAGTTCGGGCCCCGCATTTGCTTGCGCGACGAACTCCGCTGGTGGGGGATATACCGCTTGTGCAGTGCCTTCGCTCATTGTCTCCCTTTCGCTTGCCGCCGGTTCGCGTGCCGTCATCAGCTGTGATGTGGGCGGGTTCGGCTGCCGCTGTGTTGTGTACCACATCATGTCTGCGGCATCATCAACTGAAATAGCCCCGAAAGTGGATAGTGCATGAGTGGTGACAACGCGGTCCTCCGTCCCAGCGATCGTGAGCTGGTGCGGGCTACGAGCGCGCGCTTTCGTCGGATGACCGGAACACCGGTGGTTTTCGCGGGCCTGCGTGATCAGGACACCATCGCGGTCACGACATCGGTCGGTCACAAGACCTCTGCACTGCGCACCATTCGGGTGACCCCGCAGCGCGGCCTCGGCGGACTCATCTGGCTCAACAAACGCGCGATCCTGCTCCGCGACTACGGCTCGGCCGACGAGATCACCCACGATTTCGACGACCAGATCCTCGGTGAGGGCATCACGGATCTCGCGGCGGCACCGATAGTTGTCGACGGTTCGGTGCGCGGGCTCTTGTATGCCGGCTGGCGTGGCCAGGGACCCATGGGCGACGACGTGATCAACGCATTGACCGTCGAAGCGGCTCGGGTTGCCACCGAACTGAGCACACGCGATGAGGTCGATCGCCGCGTTGCCGCTCTGGCCGCCCGCACCCAGGCCGAGCAGGCGCAGGCGTCTGCGCTCGATTGGTGCAATGAGCTGCGCGATATCGCCACGGTGTCGACCGATGAAGAGTCTCGCAGGCGGATCCTCGAACTCGTCGACCAGATGGGTGGCGGGGGACGATCGGCCGCTCAACCGTCAGTACCGCTCACACCGCGCCAACTCGAGGTGTTGTCGCTGGTGGCGATGGGTTTTGGCAATCGGGTGGTGGCCGACCGGCTGGGGTTGACGGTGGACACGGTGAAGACCTATCTGCGCGCCGCGATGGTCCGCCTGGGCGCGCACACCCGGCACGAGGCCGTGGTGAAGGCGCGGAGTGCGGGCCATGCTCTTGCGTTGCCCTGACCACCGGGAGATGCACTGATCCTGGCGGGAGTGTGGGCCGCGTACGCTGATCTGTCGTGACCGATCCGCTGGCTCCACTGTTCGAGATGCCGGGCGTCGCGACGGCCGCCGACCGTGCGCGCGATGCGCTGGCCGCCGCACACCGACACCCCGCCAACCTGCGCGGCTGGGACAAAACAGCCACCGAGGCGTCGTGGCGGGCCGGCCGTTCGTCGGCCGCAATTGACGGCGGCAGTGTCGAACTCGTCCGCGATGGAGATTTCGACGATCCGGTACTCGCAGGCGCGATGAGGGTCGCCCAGGCGCTCGACGGTGATTCCCTGCCGCAGATGGTTGCGGTCTGGATGCGTGCGCCGTTGCAGACTCTCGCGCGACTACATGTGCTCGCCGCCGCCGACATCACCGACGACCAGCAGTTGCTGGGTCGGCCGCGCGCCGATGCCGAACTCGGGCAGAGGCTGGACTTGCTCGCCCAACTGGTTACCGGCGCAACCAAGGCGCCGGCACCGGTGCTCGCAGCTGTGGTGCATGCCGAGCTGCTGGCGCTCGCACCCTTTCAGCACGCCAATGGTGTGGTGGCCCGGGCCGCGTCCCGGCTGGTCTGTGCCGGCACCGGACTGGACCCGCACAATCTCGGAGTCCCCGAGGTCACGTGGTTCAAGCGGGTTTCCGAGTACCGCGACCTGTCGAAGGGATTCGGTACGGGTGATTCCGAGGCAATCAGGTTGTGGTTGCTGCTCAGCTGTGAAGCGCTGGAAGCCGGTGCTGCCGAAGCGATGTCGATCGCAGAAGCGGCGCGTCCGAGAAAGTAAAAGCGGCAGACAACGCGCTGCGGACGGCTCTCTGGCCCGACGTTTTAGAACGTGGGGTCAGATCGCCGCCCGCTAGCACGGATCCGAGTTACACATGCGTGCGTTTTGTGGTTGTGTGGGATGACCTCGGCAAGTGTTCCGGCGTCTTGTCCAAATGCGCTCCCACCCAAAGGAACTCAGTTGAACTCGGTGCGGATCTTGCAGGTCCACTACCTGTAGCCTCCCGCGGCGTGCTTCGCGTGGGTGCTCGCTATCCGTGCTGGGAGTGCGCGGTCAGGAGTCCGTACCTTCTCTTCCGGCCCGCACTTGGCGTTCCGCGCTTTCCGTAACTACTTTGTACACCGTGACCACAGTCACATCAAGTGTTCCCCGGCACGAATTCGAGGATTCATTCATCCGTTGCGGCTGAACATATTTGCAACCGCCGTCCCGGACTCAGTGCCGTTTGCGCTGCAGGATCGTATAGGTCAGTGCGCCGGCCGCCAATGCGCTCAAACCGACTGCAGCAGAAGCAGTCACCTTTGGTGAAGGGGTTGATGGGAGCCGATCGCGGAGTGAGATCGGTTTGGTGAACGACAGCATCGGCCACCCGCGTTCGGCGGCCTCACGCCGCAGGCCCCGATCAGGATTGATGACTGTCGGATGGCCGACCGCGCTGAGCATCGGCAGGTCGGTGATCGAATCGGAGTACGCGAAGCACTGCGAGAGGTCGTAGCCGACGGCCCTGGAGATGTCGTTCATCGCCACCGCCTTTTCCTCGCCGTAGCAGTAGAAGTCCATCACGCCTGCGTACTTGCCGTCGACGACCTTCATTCGGCTGGCCATCGAATAGTCGGCGCCGAGCATCTCTCCGATGGGCTCGACGATCTCGGCGCCCGAAGCCGACACGATCACCACGTCATGGCCACGCGCCTTGTGAGCGGCGATGAGATCGGCGGCCTCGGCGAAGACGAGCGGGTCCACGATGTCGTGCAGTGTTTCGCGGACAATCGAGGAGACCTGCTCGACGTCCCAGCCGGTACACATCTCGGTGACGTGTTTGCGCATCCGCTCGACCTGATCATGGTCTGCCGCCGACAGCAGGAACATGAACTGCGCATACGACGATTTGAGGACCGACCGCCGATTGATCAGACCCTGATCGAAGAACGGGCGCGAGAATGCCAGCGAGCTGGACTTGGCGATGATCGTCTTGTCGAGGTCGAAAAAGGCGGCGATCGGGGCGCTGGCCGAGTGCTGCGAGCCCTCTTCGGTCGGCCGGAATGCTGTCACTCGTCGAGGGTACGTCCGGGCCGCGCACTAGGCGAAGATTCAATTGTTCGGGTTACTCCATTGGAAGTCCGCGCGCCGCGGGATGAACGAAGTAAGGCGATTGGTTGAAGTTGCAATCAATCATGGATTCTTGTGTATAGTCGTACTTACCCGGACGAGATCCGGGGCTTTCAGCCCGACCCCCCGGGGCTGAACGCGACGACCCTGGCCTCCTCCCCCCCTGGCCGGGGTCGTCCCCATATCTGGGGGTTTTCGGTCATCTGACCCACACGCTCACCACTTGCTCTACCAGCGGTTTTGTCGTCTTTTGGGCAATTGTCCACAGTGCGGAGATCCATTCACAACCACCGCTCGAACCGGTGGTTTCGGGCGATGTCACGGTGCAACCAGCGCCACAGTGAGGCATGACCGAAGCTCCCCGGGTACTGGCGATGGTGTCGCCCGAAATGGCCGACGATATCGAGCGTGTCGCGGCCGCATCCGGCTATCACGTGATTCGTGCACGTCCCGATCGTTGCCGACGCGAATGGGCTGAGGCGACAGCCATTTTTGTCGACGCGTCGACCGTTGAGCAGACCCTCGCGGCCGGTTTGCCCCGCCGCAACGGGCTGATGGTCGTCGGTGTCACCGGAGACGGCCCGAACATGTGGCGGAGCGCGCTGGCGCTCGGGGCCGGCCACGGATTCGTGCTTCCGGATGACGAGCACGCGGTGGTTCAGGCGTTGTCGAGGATCCGGCGACCCACCGGCCCGGCGGGCGTCGCCATCGCAGTGATAGCCGGCCACGGTGGGGCCGGTGCGTCCACACTTGCCGCCGGTATCGGGTTGATCGCGTGTGAACGCGGCCACGGCGCTCTGCTGCTCGACCTCGATGAACTCGGCGGAGGTCAGGACCTGCTGCTCGGCGTCGAGGATCATCCCGGGTTGCGGTGGCAGGAACTCACACTGGAGAGCGGACAGGTTGTTGCCGAATCGCTGCACACCGCATTGCCCCATGCCCGCGGAGGCCTGGCCATCCTGGCCGGTCGGCGGGGTACGCCTGCGCCGGTCCGGCCAGAGTCGGCGCTTGCCGCGATCGACGCTGCCCGAGCAAACGGGGACGTCGTGGTCGTGGACGTACCGCGGCGTGCGGACGAGGTGGTCTCGGCCGTGGTGGAGGCGGCCGATCTGGTTGTCCTGGTCTGTGGCGCCTCGATCCGGGCATGTGCCGCCGGACGTGAGATGGCGGCCAGGCTTCGGGCGCGGGCAGGTCGGATCGAGGTGGTGGTACGCGGGCCGTCTCCGGGTGGACTGCGTGCCGGTCAGGTGGCGCAGGTGGTGGGATTGCCGCTGCTCACCGCCACCCGCGCGGATTCCCGGCTTGCCCGCGACCTCGAGTCCGGCGGACTGCTGTTGGCGCGGCGCTCGCCGTTGCGGCGCTGTGCGGCGACGGTCCTCGAGCGCGCCGAGACGCTGCGGGGGGCTGTGCGATGAGTGAACCGAGCCCGGTGACGGCGTCCAACCGCAGCCAACTCCTGACGAGGGTCCGCGAACGGTTGGCCGCCACCGCCCAGGACCCGACGCCCGAGGTGATGGCCGCGGTGGTCCGGGCCGAGGCCGGTGGTGTGCTCGGTGACACCGATCTTCTCGACGCGCTGCGCTTTCTGCAGACCGAATTGGTGGGTGCAGGCCGACTGGAGGATCTACTGGCCGGTCCTGGCGTCAACGACATTCTCGTTGTGGGTCCGCGGGCCGTCTGGGTTGATCAGGGGCGCGGACTTCGCTTGTCGGACATCGAATTCGAAGACGACGATGCGGTCCGGCGACTGGCCATGCGGCTGGCCCTGGCCGCAGGCAAACGACTCGATGATGCGCAGCCCTGGGTTGATGGTCAGCTGTCCGGACTCGGTCGACGTGGGTACAGCGTTCGCCTGCACGCGGTGATCCCGCCGATTGCCGTGGACGGAACCTGCCTGTCGCTGCGAGTCCTGCGGCCGGCAACCCAGAACCTGGACGCACTGGTGTCATCCGGTGCCATCGCAGAGGAAGCCGCGACTCTGCTGGAGGCGATCATCGATGCTCGGCTCGCGTTCCTGGTTGTCGGCGGGACCGGCGCCGGAAAGACCACCCTGCTGTCGGCACTGCTCGGTCGCGTCGATCCGGCCGAACGCATTCTCTGCGTGGAAGATGCCGTGGAGCTGGCCCCGCAACATCCACACGTGGTGCGACTGGTCGCCCGAACCCCCAATGTCGAAGGGGCGGGCGAGGTTCCGGTCCGTGCGCTGGTGCGCCAAGCGCTGCGTATGCGTCCGGATCGGATCGTGGTCGGTGAAGTGCGTGGCGCTGAAGTGGTTGATCTACTGACCGCGATGAACACCGGCCATGACGGCGGCGCCGGAACGCTGCACGCCAACTCCACTGCCGAGGTCCCGGCCCGGATGGAAGCGCTCGCCGCGCTCGGTGGCATGGACCGGCCTGCGCTCCACAGCCAGCTCGCGGCAGCCATCTCGGTCGTGATCGGTGTGTTCCGCGACGCGAACGGTGCCCGCGGGGTGGGGGAGATCGGGATGCTGCGCCGCGGTGCCGACGGTTTGGTGCACGTCGAAGCGGTGTGGCGTCGCCGCGGTGGCTTCACCGCTGCCGCCGCCGACCTGGCCGCGCTCCTCGACAGCAGGCTCGTTCGATGAGCGCGGTGCTCGCAGCGGTGGCGCTGACGCTGCTGCTCTGGCCGCGGACTCGAGCGCAGGTCCGGACACTCTCTTTGGACGGTGCCCGGGGCGTTCGGCGCCGCAGGTCCACTGAAGACGTTGTCGCCGTTGCGGCCTTCGGGGTCCCGGTCGCAGTTCTTCTGGTTGTCGGGATATCTGCCGGTATTGCCACTTCCATGGCGTCGGGCATGGCCTACCTGCTGTTTCGGGCCAGGAGACGCGAGGCGGAGGTGGTCGACGAGTTGGCCGCACTACTCGCTGCGCTCGAGGTGATGATCGCCGAGCTACATGTCGGCGCCCATCCTGCGCACGCTTGCCGGCAGGCAGCCGAAGACGCCGGAGGTGGACCGCGGTCGGCCGTTGCCGAGACGTTGTCGACGATGGCCGGACGGTCCATGCTGGGCGGCGACGTCGCAGGTGGGATCGAACAGGCACACGTCCGTGACCCGCAGGCCTGGTCTCGGGTGGCGGTGGCATGGCGAACAGCCGAACGGTACGGTCTGCCGATTGCCGAACTGTTGACCTCCGTGCGATCAGACTTGCTCGCACGCAGCAGATTTCGGGATCGGACGCGAGCCTCCCTCGCCGGGGCCAAAGCGACCGCGATGGTGCTGGCCCTGCTGCCGGTGCTGGGTATCGGTCTCGGGCAAGCAATTGGTGCCTCGCCGTTGTCGGTCCTGCTCGGGGGCGGCCTCGGAGGGATCCTCCTGGTTGTCGGCGTCGGTCTTGTCTGCGCGGGACTGTTGTGGTCGAGGCGCATTGTCGGAAAGGTCGCGGGGTCATGACCGGGTGGGTGGTGGCAGCTCTGGTCTGTGCGGTGGCGATTGTCGTGTGGCCCAGACCGGAGTGGATCACCTACCGGGTTGTCGGTCCGCCGGCCCGGCGTGAACGCAACCGGGAGCCGCGTTGGCTGGGCGCCAAGACCCCTGCTGACGATCCGTTTGCTGCAGCCGCAGGTTACGACCTGTTTGCGGTGTGCCTGCGCTCTGGACTGCCGGTCGGTATGGCAGCGAGGGTGGTGTCGCAATCGGCGCCTCCTGCACTTGCACGCGCACTCGCCCAGGCTGCGGATCTGCTCGCACTGGGTGCTGACCCGATGCAGGCATGGGCGGTTCCCGACAATGCAGACCCAGCAGTACAGGCACTGGCTTCAATGGCTCGGCGATCCGCGCGGGCCGGCTCATCCCCGGTCCGTGGGCTGGCCGAGCTGGCGGAGAGCAGACGAGCCGACGCCCAGGACCGGGCGGCAGCTGGAGCCGAACGTGCGGGTGTGGCGATCAGCGGACCACTGGGTTTGTGTTTTCTGCCGGCGTTCGTGTGCCTGGGAATCGTGCCGGTGGTCATCGGGCTTGCCGGACCGGTCTTCGGCGGCGGGCTGATGTGAGACCTGCCGCGGATACTCCGCGGCACGGATAGGGGAGGGAAATGACCATGATCAACAGGATGATTCGAGAGGCCCAGGTCAGGGCGGCACTTCTGATGACCGACGACAGCGGAATGAGCACCGCTGAATATGCGATCGGCACGATCGCTGCCGCGGCCTTCGGCGCGATCCTCTACACAGTGGTGACGGAGAGTCAAGTTAGACTGTGAGCGTGTCGATGCCGATAGATGCCGTGATCTACTGCCGAATCTCCCAGGACCGCGAAGGCGAAGGCGGGGGAGTGGAGCGGCAACGCGCAGACTGCCAAAAACTCGCAGATTCGTTGGGCTGGAACGTTGTTCATGTCTACACCGACAACGATGTGAGCGCCTACGGTAAGAAGCCTAGACCCGAATACATCAGGATGCTGAAACGTCTGTCCACAGGCGAATTGGGCGGACTTCTGGCGTGGCACACTGACCGGTTGTACCGGTCGATCCCTGATCTGTCTGAACTGGTCGATGTGTGTGAGTCGAACGCAGTCAGCATTCGGACCGTCAAAGCTGGTCGGATTGACTTGTCGACACCCAGCGGCAGGCTGAACGCGACAATGTTCGCCAGTATCGCCCGATATGAGGTCGAACGGTCGGCGGAACGGATCAAGAGCGTCAAGGACCAACAAGCTCGCGACGGCAAGTTCCGTGGTGGACCCCGTCCATTCGGCTACCGCGATGGTGGAATGGAAATCGAGTCAGTTGAGGCAGATGCCCTGCGGCAGGCGGCAGAACATGTGCTGGCTGGCGGGTCGCTCATGGCCGTTACGAAACAATGGGCAAACGACGGCATCATGACAGCACGCGGGAAAAGTCGGTGGACAGTCACCGCGCTACGGAAGGTGCTTGTCCGGGCGCGCAATGCTGGCTTGGTCGAGCAGGGAGGCCGGATTGTCGGGCCTGCGCTGTGGCCTGCAATCTTCGATGCGGACACTTTGCACGCGGTGCGTGCAATCTTGTCTGATCCTGCACGGCGAACATCCGTCTCGTATGAGCGCGTCCACCAGGGATCGGGCGTCTACATGTGCGGCAAGTGCGGTGGGCCAATGAAGATCTTCAAATCTAGCTCCGGCCCGATCTATCGATGTGTGGACCGGCCCCACTTATCGCAACGCAAGGAATCCTTGGACGAGTTCGTTAGTGCGGTGGTGATTGAGCGGTTGACGCAGCCGGACGCCGTCGAAGTCTTCTCATCGAGCGAGGATGGTGTCGACACGTGGGCGTTGCAAGTCGAGCGGGACGGGTTGCAGGCTCGCAAGGATGAGTTGGCGTCCATGTTCGCTGGCGGCACGATTGATGGCTCCCAGTTGGGGCGTGGGAGTGACGAACTGCAAAAGAGGATCACAAAATTGGATGAGAGGTTGGCGTCGGCGCGTGAGTCGTCACCTGTCGCAGATCTTGTTTCGGCTGACGATGTACAGGGCCGGTGGGATGCGATGTCGGCAGATGTTCGCAACAAGGTCATTGATGCGCTGATGACGGTCACTGTGTTGCCCGTTGGGTCCGGGCAGCGAGCGGTTGGTGGCGGGCTGATCGTTGAGCGCGTCCGTATCGAGTGGAAAGCCTGATGGACAATGAGCTGCCGGATATTGCGGTCGAGACCATTCGGAATGCGGTGGCGCTTGTCCGTTTAGATATGGAGATCGATCCTCGGTCACGGGATGACGACAGCCCTTAGGACAGACCATCGGTAACTGGGTCGGTTGGGGACGTGTTCACAACATCTGGCACGAGTTGGACCAGAAGTTGGGCATCACGACGCTCGAACCCAGTGGCAACGACATGGCGTGCAAGGTGATGCTGGGCGGTTACATCCTCAACTACGCTGATGAGAAGATCCGACCGAAGATCGAAACCCTAAAGAGCGGTCCATGGCGTCTTAAAGTCCGACTTGTGGCAGAAGTCAACAGCATCATGCACAAGGTGCAGGTAATTGGCAACGGGCGCCAGTCTGTTTTGCTGGCATCGACCACAGGAAATGCTGGCCGCCGATGAGAACTCGATCGAGCCGTTAGCCGCAACCTCACGAGAACACCGCGCACCGTACTTCAGGCGAGGGACTGGGAGATCGTGCAGGGGCTAGGTATCCGCAAGCTGGAAAACGCGGCGTATACATGTGCGGGCCTTAATGAGCTGAAGAGTTGTCGGGTGCGGGGAATATTGTGGACATAACGCCGCGTAGAGCGACCGACTAGGAATCCCGCTGAATTGAGAGCGGACCCCGGCCCCGTGGCTGTCCCCACACATCTAGCGGGTTGAACCCTGCCCGCACGCTGATCGGAAGTCAATTTTGAAGTACCTGAGTGTTATTGAGGCGGCGCAAGAGGTTGGTGTGTGCTCGAAGACTATCCGGCGATGGATCTCGGATGGGCGTTTGACGGCGCGGCGCGCTGGCCCGCGTCTAATTCGGCTCGCAAAGTCCGACCTGGAGAACATGATGATGCCGGTTGGCGAGGCGATGTTGGCGGCGACGCATGAGTAAGCGTGGTGACGATGTCGCGAATGTTGTGAGCATGTACCGCCACGCGGCCCATGTGCGGGCTGTCGTAGAGAAGGCACCTCCGATGACGGGGGAGCAGCGCGACCGGATTTCGGCACTACTTGCTGTCCGTTCGGTCAACGGAGGGGTTGCCGCGTGAGCGTCCAGAACCCGTATTCGATGCATTACCAACATGTTTGGGAAGAACGGGCCCTTGACAAGGGGCTGCCGAGTTGGGCCAGGGTGGCATTTCTGGCCTACGGGCGCCACAAGGCAAACGGGCACGCCACCTTTGAACGCGGGATGATTGCGATTTTGCTCGGCTCGATGAGTTCAGAGGGTGAACTGGTGCCGATGGATAGGTCTAATGTGCAGCGGGCAATTCGCGCAGCGGTACGCGCCGGATGGTTGGCAGAAGGTTCGGGTACCGAATGCTTGATCGTTCCGGCCCACGCAATCCATGGCGGCATCGGAAGTGCGACAGCTGAGTGTCCAATTCATGCGAGAAAGGCTCGCCGCCGGAATGACAAGAGGGTAGGTGTAGGTCAGTAGACGACCTACAAATGGCGTGAATGTGGGTCAGTAGGTGACCTACTGTGAGGGTCATTAGGCGACCTATAGATAACTCTGTGACCTGTGGTTATGTCGGACCTTCTCTATGATCTATCTTCGTCTGTCCTCCCGGAACGAATCTGGACGTGCGAGATCCATTGATGGGCGAATTGGTGGGCTGCTTAGCAGAGAACGTTTAGTCTTTTTCTCGGCGGCGGAATTGGTAACAGGAGATCGTCCCAGCGCGCTTGATTACGGTTGGCGGGATGGGTAATCAGATCGAGCTATAAGCTCAGGGGCTTAGTCGGCTGTTCGATATGAAACCGTGCTGTCTGCCTCGCTGGCCGTAATATTTAAGTTGAAGGTTGTCTTAATAGTCGATCTAATCCGCAAGCTAAACATGAAAGGAGGTGACTATGCTCGGAAATTCGACCTACGTTCCAGTCAGTGGGCTACAGGAAATCGTGGGATGTACGCGGCCGTCGGCGATTCGATTGATCGAGTCCGGAGAAATCGATGGACGAAAGATCGGTGGACGCTGGTACGCAGTGCGAGCTGCTGTCGAGGCGCTAGCGACTAACGATTAGCGAGTCCGTCACAATGGGGGGGATGGCTTGTTAGCCGTGTGCGCTGTCGAGGGTTGCACTATGCACATTTACGCTCATGGTTGGTGCAAATCGCGCTATCAGCAGGCTCGGAGAACGGGTCAGCCCGAAGCTATAACGCTAAGGTTTCTGGTTTCAAGGCCACACCTGTTGGGCAAAGATTCCGTATCCGGAAACATCCCGCCCGCTTAGGGTCACGATTGATCCGAAGAACCTTCCGGTATCGCCTTACTACGTAACATGTCCACACCCTCGATGTCGCGCGTGGCCTTGACTGGCTTGCGACACGCGATATTCGACTAACCGCGGTGTTCGTCTCAATCGGTGGCTGGCGATTCTAAAGAATACTCACCGTTGCCAATATCAGTGAAAGTGTTGCGGCTATTTTAGGCACCCACTGCAAGCGTGAGCCGGTTATTCGCATCTGATGCCCGAATAGTCGTTCGGCGGTTCTGTGTCGTCTGCATCGAATGTGGCGGCATTATTGAGGTATTTATTGATCTGCACGACCAGCGTTGGTAAGTCCATCAAATTGATGGGTGGCAAAGCCTACAACGATATCCCGCACCTAGTTATCGAGCAGGCTGGTGCAAAAGTCGCGTTACCCACCAATGATCTCTATATATTCTCCGACACCCTATGCGCGATTGCTGAACTACTCGAAAATCGTGCCGATCCCGTCAAACCTAATTCCTAAGGATTGTTCTAATGCCCGCTAACGCCTTAAGTACCCCAACGGTGCTTAGCTCCATCATCACACCGCCCATCCGGTTTTCGCGGGACACCTACAGCCAGGGTGAGCGCGTCACCCTTCGGCAAGCTGGTATCCACATCAGTTTCCCGATTCAAGATAGTCAGCGCGTAATTGACGCGATCCTGCACACTGCGCAGGGTCGATGAAGGTGGCCCGCGCAAATACGCAAGTGCGGCCAGCGGTCTCCAGCCGAAACGTATGGAGTGACCACAACGGTCCAAGCAAGCTCGTCGTCTTGCGCTTCGCGGACACAGACAAAACCCGTCTTGAGATGTCCGCTGATGAAGCACTGCGGGTTGCAGCTGACCTCGTCATCGTTGCGGCACAGATCGGATCGCATGCGGCGGCGGTGGTGAAGCTAACCGACCTTGCCGGCCAGCTGTCAGAGCTTAAGGCGGCTGCACGACCAGCGCGTCCTTAGCGTCCTTAGCCCGACTGAGTGTGCGCCTGGGCGTACACCACGAACCCCTTGCCGTCGCGATTGTCGACGGCAACAAACCCTAAAGACAGGAAATCCACCATGGCACTCGAGATTCACGACACCGTGCTGAAGAACTTGGCAGCCGTCGACACGCTGATTGACCCCCTCGAAACGCTGGGCGTCGTCACCGCTAAGGACGCAAAGACTGCCCGTGCAGCATCGGACCGCGCACACCATGCCGAAGCGTTGGCGAAGCAGTACGCCGACTATCAACTAGCTGCGGCTACGACAGCGGGTGAGGCCTTGGCTGACCTCGACAACCTCACTATTGAAGCTGTGGCGGAGGCAAACACTCTGCCGGACGCTAGCTTGATCAACCGTTGCCTGATGGCGACGTGGCAACAGAACCTCAGGACCGCTCGCAAAGCCGCGTTCAGCAGCATCGGCACGGTGCCACGACTCCTCACGGACCGATTCGATTCGATTTCCGATGAGGTGCTGGAGATCGCCGCGAAACTGGGCATCGTCGGTACGCCGCAGGAAGCGATCGATGCAGATCTGACAGTCGAATGGAAACGGCTCATGGTGCTCAAGAACGAGTTCAACGCCCTGACCATGTTGCGTACGAACCTGCGGAGCTACAACCTGATCCCCGGACTAAACGAGTACAGCGGTGTTGGCTGGGCATGGAACCTTCGGACCGAATACCCGCTGGGCCACTTCAAAGCTGCGAACGACCTCAGGCCTGTGGATGAAGGACGCGCTTTGCTGATTCTGACTGCGCGTTGCCGACCCTATGCGGCATCGTCCAAGCAAGAAGCCGATGCGACACTTACGGCTGCGCGGAACGCGCGGAACGCACAGGGGGCGTTGTGAGTTACCAACGAGAGCCAGCGACAAGGCAATTCGATCCGCAACTCGTGTGCGTCGTGACATCGGTCAACGAACGTCAGCCTGATGTCCGTGACGAGGTGCAGGCGCCAACGGAGGATGCAGTCACGGTCCAGGCCGTGCAGGAGCGGACGCAGCCCGTCCTAGGAGGCGTCTCACAGCAACCTGTGTTGATGAACGGCGACGAGCTATCAGAGCCTGTCGGCGGTGGTGCACCTCCAATACCTGGGGCAACCCCGCTGGTTTCGCCGAAGGACTTCATCGACAAGTTTCTGAACGAGAGCGAAACTAAGGCGACACTGACTGGTTACTACGACTACGCAGGTGGCGCGTGGGTCTGAGCTCATCCATCAAAACGTCACACTTCGAGAACCCCGACTGGAAACGCTGCACCGGCTGCGATGTCGATAAGTCGCTCTTGCAGTTCAGCAAGGATCGAAGCCGGAGCGACGGACACCGGATCTACTGCAAGCCTTGCGACGCCAAGCAGTCTGCGGAGTACTACCAGCGGGAATCGGAGACGGTCCTGGAACGGATGCGGCACTACTACGTCGATCATCAGGACCTTGTTCGAGCCAAGCAACGCGCGAGCTACTGGCAGAAGCAAGCCGGGCTGGCCCGATCCCGCGTCCGAAAGACCACGCACAGGACCTGCACGGTGTGTGAACGGAACCGCCAGCTGAGCGATTTTCATCTCAAGGGCGAAGTGCGGAAGGACGGAACACCTCGCAGAGAGGCCAAGTGTCAGGATTGCCGCAACGCTAAGGCGCGGGAGACCTACCGCGCTAAGGTAGCGGCGCAAGCTTAGCTACGATCGATCAACACATAATTGCTGGTCAAGGCACTTCTGCCCCGTTCGTAGCGGCAGAATCCCTGGAGGGAGAAGCGGTCCCTGGGTCGCAGATATGGACCAAAGCGCGCTTAGCAGGGGTACCCCCACCCTTAAGGCTTAGCTAGTCAGTTGGTGGGTCAGATTCTGCCTCCGATCCGGGCTAGCCGCTGCTTCATCGCACTCATCTACTGGGCTGCCGCAGTCACGCAGGATCGGGCTGTTGTTCTTCTCTAAGCTTGACCGCGTCATAGCGGGTCATGATGTAGGTGGACGCAGATTCGACTCGGCTAACCCGTTGAATCCGCTGTAGGTTCCACTCCACTTCGAGTCGAGCAAGATCGTCCCCGAGTGTCGCCACCACAGCCGGGATTCCGAGTATCTGACGGGCGTCCCCGGGATAGTTCTCCCGGGGAATGTTGAAGTGGTGGCCGGCGAGAATCGCGTAGCCGCCTGGCAACGCGCTCACCAGGGCGCGAATCTTGGCTCGCTGCTCGCGTCCGTCTTGGAGGGCTCTTTGCGAATAGAAGAGATCTAGTGCTTCCGCGAGTTCGAGCAGTCGATCGATCTTCCAGCGTCGTTCGGCCTCCTCAATCTGCTTCTCAACTAACTGACGTTGGCTCGTCAACTCGGCACGTAACCGACCATCTGCGGCGCCGCGTTCCTGCGCTGCTTGTTCCTCGACCTTGCTGACTTGTCGGACCGCGAACAAGACTGCCGCGGTGCTCGCGAAAGCAGCTGCCCATGCTGCGGTGTCGCCCATGTGCGCCCCGACTTTCCAAGCGACGACGAGCGTGACGACGGCTAGTGCGGATAGCGTGGTGACTAGAATCCACCAACGACGCAGTGCGGGTTGGTCATCAGGCATAGCTCCCGACGATAGCCGCCAGGGAAGGTGGGTGTCGGCCATACCAATCGCCGTTTTGGAATAGTGCCCCAGCGGCTCGGTCTATGCCGACTACTCCGGATTGACCGTTTTGAGACCTTCCGAGATTCATCCGCGTGTGGTTGGCGGCGCCTGCGAATCCCGGGCTGCGTATGTGGTGGCCTCGGCTTGTGCGACTCGAGGATCATGCTTCGGCGTCTTACGGTGTGTCCGGGCTGCGATCGGGTAGTGACCGTGCCAGCCTCTCGACATGAATGAGAACACTGTGACGTTCGCTGGGGTCGTGCACCCGCAAGGCGGGGCTTGGACCTTGGGCAGCGTTAGAACTGTCGTCGTAGGTCAGCGACAGTTCGATATATCGCTGCGCGAGTCCATCTTCAACGTCAGAGTCACTTTGGGTACCGGGGAATCGCGCTTTACCGGCGATGAGTCCGCTGATGCGGTGTCCCTGTTAGAGCTATGGGGCGATACCGAGGCGGTGCTGAGGGGAGTGCTGGACATCCTAGGCTTCCACCTAGCCGGAAGGTTGGAACCCCAGTTCACGGCAGGCTCCATCGGACTCCGGGCGGCCACCGGACTTCGCGCCGTCTATCCAGACTTGGCACGGGTTGAGGGCAACGAAGTGCCACGTGACGTGTTTGACACGTACTCAACACTTATGGAGACCAGTGCGAATCTCCGTCACGCGCTGGCTGACCTGAGGTCTGCGCTGGCGCTTACCGACGATTGCGCGTTCTATTGCTATCGAGCAATCGAGTGTTTGCGGCAGGAATTCCTGGTCGGCGCGGATACGCGAGTCGCACGCGGACGGTCATGGTCTGCGATGCGTAAAGCGCTTGCAATCGACGAGAATGAGCTGCGGCAACTTGAAAAACTGGCGGTGCCACGACGACATGGCGCTAGTCCCGACTTGAACCTTCGCGAGCGAGTGCGCTGGCTACGCTGGACGCGCGGCATATTGGCGTCCTACGTGGAGAAATGTCCTCCAGTCTGATCGGCGCACCAACGTTCGGGTGCTCATGCCGTCCGATCCGACGACGCTCTACCCCAGTGTGTTGCACAGTGCGACGGTGGTCCTGCCCATTCGGGTACTGGATTGTGACGGTCATCCCATGTGGCAGCCCGACGTGATGGGCGCCTTGCTATCGTCTTCGCATGGGTTCGGGATGCGGAGTTTGCGCCGGTCACGTCGGGTTGATCGCGGCGCATACATGACGGATGTGCAAGCGCTCTCCACGTTTTTGACGGTGGAGTCGTTTATGCTGGCCGTGTTGAGTTTGACAGCGAGTCTGTCGTCACCGGGGCGTCAGCGTGTATCGGCGTTGCCATTGAAGCCAGCGAATCTTGCAATCGGTGTCGCGGCATTCGTAGTCGTACTCGCCTTCGGTGCAGTGTTGTGTTGGGGTGGCATCTACGTAGGAGGCTCGTGGCTTCCAGTTCGAGAAGTACTCATTTCTGGAGTCCTTCTGTGTGCGGTGCTGGTGCAGCCGGTGATCGCGGTGTTGATGGCATTGGGCGTGAAGTCACGGTGATAGCGAGCCGGAAGTCCCGCGAACGGGATCGCGTTGTCATTCCCACGCACCTGCGTGCCCACGTGACGCAATACGCAATGGCAGACTGGTTTGCCAAGCATTGCCCGCACCGAGAGCAGATGATTGCAGGGGTGCCTGACGTTTTCAAGTGTTACATCACGATGAGTTCAGGTGAGCATGAGGACAGTGCGATAGAACACGCGGAGCTCAACGAACTCGATGCGGTGGCCGGATTGATCGGAAGGTCTATCGATAGGGAGGAATCCCTGGTCGAATGGATAGAAGGGAACCACCAGACTTACCCGACGGATGCCGAAGGTTGGTACGGCGTCTGTTCTGCGGCCGGTTGGCTGGTCGTCCAAACGTACTTTCGGGAACAACCCTTGCGGAAGGGGGAGGTGAGTAGAGCATGACGATGACACGGAAGAGTCCACGGCGAATCGTTCGATCCGAGGACGTGAACGGTCGCATCTCTGAGTTGCTGAACCGTGTTGACAGCATTATGGACTTCGGTGACGACGAGGATTCGCACAGAGAGCCCCGTACACCTGACTTCACTTCCCTCTTGCGCGACGATCTCAAGGCGTACTTCGAGGACGAGATCATTCCAGCAGTTCCGGAATCTAGCGGCGGCGGCTACATCGATGAGACTGAACTCAACCATGAGCTGGCGAAGAAGGCCCTCGTCGGGTTAAAGCTTGCGAAGTTGAGGGAGGGCGCGCAGGAAATCGGTGCTCCTCTGACCGGCGCAAAGACATCCGAAGATGTCGCCACCGCCGTTGCAAAGGCTCTGGGTTGGGACTCTGAGGCTGTCGCGAGGTTTGTGTTGGACCACGAGGAGGAGCCGTCAGAGACGAGCGCTGCTCACGGATCTCGGCTCTATTCGCTCGATCCGGTCAATCTTGTCAATGACGATGCCATCACCCTAACGGTCAAAGAACTTATCGGGCGGTATGTCCGCGTAGACATCGCGCGTTGGTATGTCTTCGACAGCGCGGACATCACCGACGACGGAATCAGCGTCGCGGGAAAGCACATGTGGTTCATGGCCGACGTCGATCCAACAAAAGACCATGCCGTACTTCGATCTGTACCAAAGAGTGACGACGTTACGGCGCTGGTTATGCCTCTTCGCAGCGCAATCGAGGTTGGAAATGTTGTGGCGCGCACTGCGAAGGCTTCCGTATTCGCGTTGACCTCGGCGCTACGCCAGCGGACGCTTGACTACGTTCCAAACGCGGGAAGTGGTGCGGATCGCGTGGGCGGCGAGATCCACGGTTCCGCTGAGTTCCTCTTGAGCATCCTTCAGGATCGACTACCTAGAGCTGGTGTTGTTGCAGTCAACCCGACTGTGGCACGGTTCAAGTTCGACAACTCGGAAGATGGAGCTGGCCAGAACCAGCCTAGGTTGAAGGCTGTCCGCTTTGAAGGCAATCACATCCTGGACTCCGCCTCTGCATGTCGGTTCATCGTCGTGGAAGGCCGGCCCCTCGCTAACGTGGCGTTTCGAATGGATTTGAAGATCTCGGATGGCAAGGGAATTGCGAAGAATAGTTCCTTCCCAGTGAAAATTGCTTTGGAGTCAGATCACGTTCAGGTTGTCACTGGGCTTGGGGACGATCCAATCGGGTCGAAATACGCACATAACATCGTCAAAAACGCCGTTTGGGACGAGATTACTGAGGGTCGACCTTTCTACTCGACCTTCAATGAGCTGGTGGAGCGCATGACCGAACGTGCTTCTGCCGAGGAATCTTCGGTCGAAGCGAACATTCTGTGGCTCAAGCGCGAGGGAGAACACACACATCCGGACAGGACCGCAGACGAAGAGTAACGAGCGCATCACGATAGACGACTGGCGCCGCAAATCTAGGGCTAGATGTATGTGAGCTACGTGCAGGGTTCGGTCCAGCCTGCGACCGTCGTGCGCGATGGACGAAGCCTATTGAAGACGACGAGACCCCCACCTGCTGGCTGCGCATGGGTGGGGGCTTTTCTGTGATTGCCCAAGTCTATTCGCTCACTCCGGTTTCAATGAAGCTGTCGATGTCGGCCTTGGTGAAGCGCCATTCGCCTTGGACACCGGCTGGCTGAAATCCTCGCAACCCGCGCTTACCGCCTGTCACCAGATACATCCGTGTCCGACGATGAACAGTCTTCGTGGAGCAACCCATTCGTTTAGCCGCAAGAGCGGTGGTCAGGTACTTCATTTCGTCGAACTCGGCGCGTGTCTCAGTGCGGTCATCGGCTGTGGTCCTTCTGTCGTTTGATGGGATCCATTGTGAGACAGAGGAAGACGTAGCACGCACTACGCCCGGAGAATGGGTGTGTCATAAGAGGGTGGTCGAGTTGACGGAGGTCCACTACTGGCCGCCTTGCTAGATGACCCCCCATGGCCCATGCCCATTTTTCCGCTGACCGTCTGTCATCCCACGACCGGTAGCCCGTCCAGCTCGAAGCTGGAAGGTTTCACGGTATGACCCAGGCCCAAAGCTGATCAGGTTTTGGGTGGGTGCGTCTCGCCGGTTCGGACGCCTTGCGCTGTCAGCACATGACCGGGGTGCACTGGTTAGGGGCGGGTGCACTGAGAAGAACGCCCCGAGGATTGCGCTAGATACCCCTTCGATCTGTGCGGGGCTGAGCCGTCACTCGATATGGACGTAGATACCGAAAAGTGCCTCGAAGACGTTGCGTTCGGAACAAGGCACTACAGAGGGGCTGCGCAGGGAGTTGTTCGACCTGGCGCAGATAGAATTGAGCTACGACACACGACGGGTACATCCGTTCTGTTGTCGAGGTCTCGGAGGGCGTTGCACCGCCAGCCGGGACCGTGCGATCTGAGGACAGTTCTACTTGTACTTCCGTCGTCACCGGCGACAACATCGTCGCTGCGCTGACGGGGATCATCAACAAGGCGCTGCAGACCGCGGTCGGCTGATCCATGCGGCGGCGGGGGTTGCCGGCAGACGACCGGGGGATGGTGACGGTCGAAGCGGCGTTCGCCATCGCTTCGATTGTCGCGGTTGTGGTGATCTCCGTGGTCGGGGTGGCGGCAATGGCAACCCATATTCGATGTATCGATGCGGCCCGAGAGGTTGCACGCGTTGCCGCACAGGGAGATTCGGCCAAGGCGAGGGATGTAGGGAGGCAGGTGGCTCCCAGGGGTGCCTCGGTGTCCCTTCGCACTGAGGGAGAGGTGGTGGAGGCACGGGTCCGGGTGTCGGTCCCCTTGTTGACGATGGTCGACGTGGGCGCCACTGCGGTGGCCGCAATGGAGCCGATCGGGGCGGATCCGTGAACCTCGTGCGCGACGAGCGCGGCTCGGCGACGGTGATCGGGGCGATGGTCATCGCGGCGCTGGTCGCTGTGGTGGTGCTGGTTGTGTATGTGGGAGCAGCGATTTCGGCCCGACATCAGTCGCAGTCGGCCGCCGACCTTGCGGCATTGGCCGCGGCGCAACGGTTGGTGATGGGGGAGCCCGATCCGTGCCGGGCCGCGCGAGACATTGCTTCTCGGATGTCTGCATCGCTGCAAAAGTGCCGCGTGCTGGGCGGTGACGTCGTGGTCACCGCCCAGGTCGCAGTGGAGATAGGTGCTTTCGGACTTCGAGATGCTCGGTCGAGCGCCCGGGCGGGACCGGTGGAGGTGGGATGAGGGCAGATGTCGCAACCAGAGTCACGCGTGAGGCCCAGTGGTCACGGTCACAGAAGCTTCGTGGCCGACCGTCGCGAGCGTCTGCGTGCCTCTGGTCTGCGGCGATTCATCCAAACACCGCTCGGACCAGGCGATTTGACGGTAGGTGTCCGGTTCCCGTAACTTTCTTCAAGTCAGCGAGTGAGGCGCCGGAGAGCAGGAAGCCGGGGGCCGAGAACACCGACAGGGAAGTCTTTTCCTGAAGGAACAACGTTGACCGCCCATAGGTTGAATGTGCTCCGCTTTTCGGTGGAGGGTTCAAACGCGGGTGGTGACGGACTGCGAGAGCGGCGAGTTGCGGACCGGATGCGAGTCGGGTAAGCTTGAAAAGTTGCCTCCGAGACGGAGACGGCCTGTTAGATACAACAAAATATCCCTTCCAGGATGGCGCCACAGTGTGTGTGTCGAAGTTGGTTGTGGGTGTGTTCTTTGAGAACTCGATAGTGTGTCGATGGATTGTTAGTGCCAATTTAGGTGCTGTATGTCTGTCACGGTGACGAAATCCCATTCCGGGGTTTGGTCTGGTGGCAGGTGTGTGGTGCCGGCATTAGTTAGATATTTTGATCCCATCGCAGGTTTTGAGTCCTGTGGTGGTGTCAGTTTTTGTTTGGTTGGGATTTGAAAATCTCTT